>NZ_JBHSIT010000002.1:0-1116860 GCF_042652125.1 Actinomadura gamaensis
AGCTGGAGAACCGGGACCGCGGGGTCCTCGGCCCGGCGTTGACGCAGGTACTCGCGGTGGGGATCGACGAGCGTGGGCCGGTACTGCGGTGCTCGCCGCATCCGTTCGGGCTTGTCGATCCGGGCATGGCGTTTGACGGTGTTCAGGGCGAGGTTCAGCCGGCGGGCGCATTCCAGCAGGCCGACTCCCGCCTCGAGCAGGTCATGGACCTGCTGCCATCGCTGCAGGGCGGTGGTCGTTCCGCCGTTGAGTTTGCGCACCCGGGAGGCGGTAGCCCAGCAGCCGCTGTGAACGGCCACTTCCTTCCCGACGGCCTGGGCGAGGTTGGTGGGTCGGGCCGGGGCGCCCTGCCGGGGTTGCTCCCGGTGGGTTTCCCCGCCCCGCCCTCCGAACCCGGCGTGCGGCTCTCACCGCACCGGGCTCTCCACGAGGTCATGCCGTCGGGATCGGGCTGGTCAGGCGTCCGGCCAAGGGCTGGGGATGCCGAGAAGACCTCGGTAGCGGTGACGCGTGATCGTCACTCTGCCGAGGTCGAACAAGGTGATCCCGTCCAGTTCGATGGGCTTCCAGTGTCCTTGCGGATCTCGGAGCCATCGCTGGATGGCCGTCCACGTCATGCGGTGCCGCTGCATCACCCAGCGGATCATCCGCCACCAGACGAAGGTGTGCAGGCGTTGCAGGGTGTGCTTGGCGACCGCGTGTTTGAAGTAGTTGGCCCAGCCGCGCAGGATCTGGTTGATCCGGATCAGCGCGATCCTGTAGTCGAGATGCGACAACCTCTGGGTCAGTGCCTTGATCTTCCGCTTCAGCGACTCGACTGGCTTGTCGGCGATGAAGGTATAGACGTGCCACTTGTCCGTTCCTCGCTTGCGCATCCAGACGACGCGGAAGCCGAGGAAGTCAAACCCCTCCGCAAGATGGACGATCTGGGTCTTGGCCGGTGACAGCACCAAGCCCATCGTTGCCAGGACCTCACTCACCTGCCCGCGAAGGTCGTCGACGTGCTCCCGAGTGCCATGGACCATGATGACGAAGTCATCCGCGTAGCGGACCAGTCGCCAGGTGGGCAGGCCTCGGTTGCGTCGTCGTTCGCGGTCCCGCCGGGTGCCCATAGCGGTGTCCCAGGTCTCGGCGGCGAAGTCGTCGAGCACCGAGAGCGCGATGTTGGCCAGCAGGGGTGAGAGGATCCCTCCTTACGGTGTTCCGGAGTTGGTCTCGTTCCGTTCGCCGAGCTCGGTCATGATCCCGGCCTTGAGGAACGCCTTCACCAGCGCGAGCACCCGCTTGTCCTTCACTCGCATCCGGACGCGATCCCTCAGGGCCGCGTGGTCGATGCGGTCGAAGCACGCTTCGATATCTGCGTCCAGCACCCAGCGATATCCCTGGGAACCGAACAGATGAATCTCCGCAATCGCGTCGTGCGCACGCCGGTTCGGCCGGAACCCATACGAGCACGGACGGAAGTCCGCCTTGAAAATGGGCTCCAGGACCAGCTTCAGCGCCGCCTGCACCACCCGATCGGTCACGGTCGGGATCCCCAGCCGGCGCAGCTTCCCGCCGGTCTTGGGGATCATCCGCTCTTTCACTGGCAGCGGCCGGAAGAGGCCCGCTCTCAGATCGGAACGGATGCGGTCCAGGTGCGTGTTCACCCCGGACGCCTCAACGTCGACGGTGCGGACCCCGTCGACGCCTGCGGTCCGTCCTCCGGTGTTGCCTGCGACTCGTTCGAACGCCATCACCAGGACGGCCGGGTCGCAGACGAAGTTGAACACATCGTCGAACCGGAAGCCGTGATCGGCGACCGCCCAACGGTGCAGTTTGATCTGCATTCTCCGTACCCGTAGCTCAGCGGCTTCCACCGTGGGCCACGCGACCGGGGTATCCACCCCGGATTCTCCGGACATTGCAGTACCTCCCTTGCGATCTCGCTGCCGCCCTTCCCCATGTGCCGGGCTTTCCCCGGCTCGGAGTACTACGGCGGCTCCGCCCCTCACCCGGCCCGTTCGGCCGACGGTGCGCCCAGCCCATCCCGGCCGCGCTGGTAGCGCGGACGAGGGCGAGGCCAGGGAGGTTCCCGTGTTCACTGATCGATCGGTCGTCGGAGTAGGCACCCGGCTATACCCCCGCGGCATCGCCACGGCTACCCCGCAGCACGTCACCGTGGCCTCCCGGACCGTCTGGTACTCACGACCCGGAAGTTGCCCGTCCTGATAGAAGGACGAGCACGCACCGCTACCAGCCCAGATCCGCCAGGTTCGAGCTGATGGCACCTTAGGAGGCTTCAAACACCAGTTCCTCTCGTATACCTCTCCGTCTCGCTCGCCGGACCCGCACCATCTGGCAGTACTGACACGTCCCGGCTTTGTCGGGGCCGCTTGCCACCCTCCCCGGCACCTCCCAGGTCAGGCTGCCCCCAGCTTCACCGCCCTGCTGCGACAGGACAGCGGCGAAGGTCTCCCACCTCCACCCGATCAATCAGCGCCTCACGGCGCACGTGCCAGATGTGCCACCGGTCACCGACCTGCAGGGCATCGGGCAAGGCCTGGTGGACGGCGTCGGCATAGCCGGCGGCTCCGTCACGGCAGACGATCTCGACGCCCGGGTGTTCACCTAGCCACGCCGCGAGGGTGTTGGATCTGCGGTCGGGCAGGACATCGACCCGTCGGCGGGTCTCGGCGTCGATCAAGACGGTGGCGTAGGTCCGGCCTCGCCGCAGCGAGAAATCGTCCACGCCCAGCACTCGCGGCGTCTCCACTGCCGGCAGCGGAATCCCCAGGAGAGCCCGCAGCGCGGTGTGGCGGGAGATCCGCACTCCCAGTGCGGGTAACACACGGGCACTGGCCCGGCTCGCTAACTCCCGGACCACCGCGCTGAGCTGGCAGGTCAGGCGGGTGGTTCGTCTTTGGTGACGTTCCAGCACACCGGTCACCTGTTCGCGGAACGTCCGCTGAGGACACCGCCGGTCCCGGCAGGCCAGCCGCCGCACCCGCACATTCACCACCGGCCGCCCGTCGATCGGGACATCGGTCACGGTCCGCTCGCACCACGCGTGGACATGCGCAGTCTGAACAGCACATCGCGGGCACGGCACCGGAACCTCCCGGCTACGGGCCCGCACCCGAATCAGCTCACCCTCGTCGATCACATCATCGATGACCAGGCCAGACAGGCCCGAAAACATCACATCGACGAGCTGACCGACCTCAAGCATGCCCCAGCGTGACAGGACACCACCGTCCGTTACCACCGAAAGAACGACAGAGCCGAAAGAGCGACAGAGCCGTTAACTGGACAGTCCCCATGCGAGAGGCCGATGTCCAAGTCGACCATACTTCGACAACTAACCCCGCGTGTGCGGGGAGGACACTTCCTGGCGTGCGGCTTCATGAGTTCGCAGCGAAGGCCTGTCGGTGATTGTCGGTCGAGCGCTCGCTAGCCCTTCAGTTGGAGATCGGTCCTGCTGTGGGAGTTCGACGATCTCCGTGGCGGGCAGCGGCGGAGCATGCGTGCGCAGGTGTTGGATGTCCCGCCGGTCGTGACCGATGCCGAGCGTGTGGCCGAGTGGTCCGATCGGTTGGAGGACCTGCTGGTCGAGGTGGGGTGGGTCTTTCCTCGGGTGGATCTGCGGCGGCGGGCGGCCGCGTGTGTGCGGGGTCTGCTGGCCCCGTTGTCGCGTAAGAACGGCTGGCAGTTGGCCGAGTATGCCGGTGACAGCGAGCCCGGTGGGCAGCAGCACTTGCTGAGCCGGGCGCGATGGGACGCTGACGCCCTGCGCGATTTCGTGCGCCGCTATGTGGTGGCGGGGCTGGACGACGGCGGCGAGGGCTTGGGGCCCGGCGGGGCGGGGGTGCTGGTGCTGGATGAGACCGGGTTCGCCAAGAAGGGCCACGCCTCGGCCGGGGTGGCGCGGCAGTTCACCGGCACCCTCGGCGGGGTGTTTCCCTGCCAGGTGGGGGTGCTGGCCGCGTGGGCCACCGCGTGCGGGCAGGCGCTGATCGACCGTGAGCTGTATCTGCCCGCCGAGTGGACCGGCGACCGGCCGCGGTGCCGGGCCGCGCACGTTCCCGAGCAGGTCGGCTTCGCGACCAAGCCGCGGAAGGCCGAGCAGATGATCGAACGCGCGCTGCCGGACCTGCCCACCGGGCGGGTGTGGGTGGCCGCCGACGAGGTCTACGGTCGCGACGGGGGCTTCCGCGCGTTCCTGGAGGAACGGCGGCTGCCGTATGTGGTGACGGTACAGGCCAACCACAGCGTGCTGCCGCGTCCCGGCTGGCGGCACCTGGCCCGCCTGGTGGGGCGCTTCGCCACCGACGCCGACTGGATCACCCTGCCCGCCGGTCCGTCGGTGGTCGAGAGCCGCAGCTGGCAGTGGTGGGTGCGGCGCGTGCCCGACCCTGACGGCGAGCTCGGCGAGGGCGCGTGGGCCCGCTGGATCCTGGCCCGACGGCGCGAGCCCGACGCCGACTGCGACTACTTCGTGGGTTGGGGGCCGCAGGAGACGCCGGTGGAGGAGCTGGTGCGGGTGCCGGGGGCGCGCTGGCGGGTGGAAGAAGCGATCAAGCTGGCCAAGTCCGCCTGCGGCCTGGCCGACTACGAGGTACGGTCCTGGCACGGCTGGTACCGGCACATCACCCTGTCGATGCTGGCCGCCGCGTTCCTGGCCGTCCAGGACGCGACGGCCCGCCGCGATGAACCGGCTGTCCTGGCGGGGCCGCCGCCGTCCCCGGCGCAGAGAGGGGGACCACGGTAGCCCCAGCGCCCGCATCGTCCCCGCCCGCTTCACCGCCTACGAGATCTGCCGCCTGCTGCCACTCACCCAGCCCACGCCCTCGCCGGCCGAGCGGCTCGAGCACGGACTGGGCTGGTCCTGGTGGCGACGCTGCCACCAGGCCATCGCCCGCAACCACCACCGACGACGCAACCATGCTGGCACCACCGGTCGAGCAACGGCCCGGCCGCCCCCGGCAACTCCCACAGCAGGACCGATCTCCAACTGAAGGGCTAGTGGTCAAAGTCTTCATGGTTCCTCGGCCTCCCAGGAGCTCTTTTGCTGCGAGCCACGAACCATAACGCGCATCGCAACCGAGCGGACTATCAAGAGCGCCATCTCCCGCCGCTGCGGGGCGGGAGATGGCGCCGTGCTGTGTCAGCCGACCTTGGTCCATGGCGAGAACGAGGTGGGGTTGCCGGGTCGGGTGGCTCGGCGGCTGTAGAGGTAGCCGTCGCCTGTGAACGCGAGGACGACGACACGTCCGGAGGCGTCCTCGACCGCGGTGGGTGCGCCGACGGCGTTTCCGTCCAGGTTGGTCCAGCGGTAGGGCGCGTCGGCTGACGGCCGGTAGCCGACCATCACACCGGACCCGGTCGTGCGGCCGACCAGGACGTTCCCGCGCGTCGCGCTCGCACCCTCGAACAGCAGGGGCCCGGTGGGTGCGGAGGGAGGCGAGCCATCGGTGCGCTGCTCGACCATGGCGGCGGTGCCGGGCGCGGGGTAGAAGATGCGAGTGGCGTCTCCGGGCGCGGTGGTGATCGGCCCGGCGGGCGGGTCGCCAGGGAAACCGTCCTGCAGGGTGAGCGGGTCGGAAGGGCTCGGCTGCTGCCAGTGCGCGATGCCCTTGGTGGTCGGTGCGAAGACCTCGATTCGCCCGGAGGCGTCGGCGGTGGCGGCCACGCCGTCCCGGACGCCGCTGCCGCCGAGGCTCTGCCATTTCGACGGCCAGACACCGGCCTCCTGGGTCTTCGCGCTGACGCCGCCGGCGCGGTCACGGACGAACACCGCCAGGTCCCCGTTGGGACGAACGGTCGCGGCGGGTGCTCCGACCATGTAGGAGGAGCCGGGGTCGGGGTTGCCGAGGGAGGTCCAGCCGCTCCAACGCCCGGCGGGATCCACGACGCCGGTCACGACGGCGTCGTCCGCCATGCGCAGCGCGAACAGCCGCGCGCCACCTTGCGCGTCGCGCAGCGCGGTGATGTAGGGAGTGAGCCCGGCTCCGTCCAGGAACCGGCCTTTCCAGGCGCCTCCCGGCGTCGCCTGCGTCCACTGGGCGGCTTGCCCGTTGAGGACGGCGAAGGCGCTGATCCCGCCCTTGCCGTCACGGACGGCCCAGGACGTGCCGTTCGACCAGCGGACGTACTGCCGAGCGACGAAGTTGGCGTAGAAGGCGGGCGAAGTCGGGTTCGGGAACGGGTCGTTCACACCGTTCTTACCCAGGTAGGTCAAAAACAGCTGGCTCTTGCCGCCGGTCAGGGACCCCAGGTCGGCGGGCGCGGACCGCAGGTTGTAGCCGCGGTAGAACCGCACCAGCACGTGCCGGTTTCCACCGGGACCGGTGTAGCGGGGCGCCGCGTCGACGACCAGGCGTCCCGTCCCGCGATGGTCGGTGTGGTCGCCCTCGGCGTAGATGTCGGTGGTCCAGTTGCCGGCTGTCACCGGCGACTTGGGGTCCTGGGTGAGCACGACCGTCACGTTCAGTTGGCGCATCAGCCAGGCGAGGGAATCGAGCAGCCGGGCCCTGGAGTAGCTCTGGTTGCCGATCCTGGGGTCGCAGCGGCCGTCGGTCTTGTAGGTGCCGAGCGTGGTCGCCGAGCCGCGTCCTCGGGAGAGCGACTCCAGCGAGGACGACGTTTTCATGGCCTGGTCGTTGCCCGCTTCGTGCAGCCGAAAGAAGATCAGCTTCACCTGGGGGGCCTTGTTGAGGGTGTCGAGCTCGACCGTGCGTCCGGTGCCCAGTTTGAGCAGACTGCGGTGCCATGAGTTCGGCAGTCCGGCCAGCTTCGCGCGGGCCGCGCGGGCGCCGTTCTCCCGATGCTCGGCGAACGCGCAACGGTCCAGACCTGGCGCGCCGTCGTTCTCGCCCCCGGTCAAAAAGACCGTGGTGGAGGCCGCGGCGCCGTGGCGCACCTCGTCGGGGTACAGGAACAGGGTGTCGTCATCCTCGTGCGCGACGACCTGGAAGAACGAGCCGACTCCCTGGGCACGGGCGGCCAGCTTGGTGATGCCGTCCGCCGCCATGGTCGGCTCGCCGACGGGAGCCTTGGGCGGTGTGGCCGAGGGGCTCGACTTCCGGGGCCCGGGGACTGGGGAGCTGGGAGGCGAGGGCGAGGCCAGGGCTGGAAGGGGGAACAGCAGCACGCCGGCGGTCAGCGCTGCGCCCGCGGCGTGGGTACGGCGGATCATCGGCGCTCCGTGAGCATGTGGAGCGTTCCGTCCTCAGTCGTGTAGACACAGGAGGCACAGAGGTTGAGCATGGGTTTCTCTCGCTTCAGGGCAGGTGCGAGGAACTCGCTTAAACAAGACGCAGGTTTTGTATGACTGGTTCAAATATTTAAAGTCAATGCTTCACATTCATCATATTTCTTCTTCTCGGGCGCACGGGAGTCGCAGTTTTTCCCTTTGTGCATGGCAGGCTCAGTCGAGTTTTCGCCTGCCTGGTTGAGGGCCCGAAGGGTGCGAGTCACTTGCAGTGGTTCGGGTACGGAGTTCGTCGAAGCTGCTTTTGAGGGCTGTGCGCAGGAGTGGGGCGAAGGGTTTCTCGACGGTCTGGTGGATGAGCCAGGCCGTGATCACCATCAGGACGATCAGTGCCCCGACCAGGACGGCGTGGGGCAGCCGGTCCGCGAGGTGGTAGATGAGGGTCCAGCCGATGTTCTCGTGGATGAGGTACAGCGGGTAGGTGGTGACGCCCAGGGTGGTGAGCCAGGCGCCCCTGATCCAGTCCAGTTTGCCGAGCGCGAGCAGGGCCATGACGCCGAAGAAGGCCGTGAGCAGGACGATGACCGGCCATTCGGGGACGTGGTAGCCGAGGTCCTTGAGCCGGCGGGTGTAGTTGACGTAGGTGGTCTGTTGCGCGAGCAGGTAGGACACGGCGACGATGCCCCACAGCAGCGCGGTGGGCTTGAAGCGGTGCGTCAGGTAGAGCGCGATGCCGGCGATGAAGAAGGGCGCGTAGTCGGTGGCGAACGCGGAGGTCAGCAGTTGGCTGCCGGTCTCGGCGGCGATGAGGGTGATGACCGTCCAGCCGAGGCAGAACGCGATCGCCGAGCGGTAGTTCAGGCCCTTCCAGAGGAGCAGGGCCCAGAGGAAGTAGAACTTCATCTCGGTCCACAGCGTCCAGAAGACGCCGTCGACGCGGCGTGCTCCGATGGGTTCCTGGAGCATGGTCAGGTTGGTCAGGATGTCGTGGACGGTGGGCGCGGGCCGGACGACGGGGGAGATGATCAGGACGGCGGCGATGGCCAGGACGGCGAACCAGTAGGCGGGGTAGAGCCGGACGACGCGTGAGGTGAAGAAGTCGCCGAGGCGGCGGTCCCAGCTGCTCATGCAGATGACGAAGCCGCTGATGAGGAAGAACAGGTGGACGCCCATCCAGCCGTAGGCCGACACCAGGTGCAGGTGGGGGAAGAGGTCCTTGGGGGATTGGCCGCGCCAGTGTTTGTCGGAGATCGCGGTGTAGTGGTAGAGCACGACGAACAGCGCGGCCAGGAAGCGCAGGCCGTCGAGGGCGGCCAGCCGGGGGCGGGGCGCGGTCGGTGTGCGGACGGGCGGAGGCGCGGCCGCGGGGGCGGCGGTGTGCATGGGGGATTCCTGTCCGGGCAGGGGGGCGGGCTGGGACCCGGAGGCCGGCCGGTGTGGGTGATCGGCCTCCGGGAGGTCGGGCGGGGGAGGGGTCAGGCCCTGCCAAGGCGCCGGTTGCGCTTGCTGCCCTTCTCGAAGGAGCTGGCGATCGGGAAGTAGCCCTCCAGGAAGCCGAAGACGACCTGGCTCTGCTCCTCGGCCGACAGGTCGCCGTGGTGGGTGTCGTTGAGGCAGATCACCTCGTGGCGGCGCTGGGTGAGGATCTGGGTGAGCCTCGGGTGCTGGCTGGCGTCGCCGACGTTGACGTAGGTGCAGCGGATGTCGCCGGGCACGCCGCGTCCGGTGAAGTAGGCGTAGTAGTGGTGCAGTGAGGACGGGATGGAGATGTCGGTGTGCGAGCGGGTCTGGGCGGCCGCCGTGCGCGCGACCGCCTCCGGGAACGCCTGAGCGATGTCGGCCAGCACGTCGCGGCGCAACGGGTGGGGCGCGTGCAGGAAGGCGTGCGTCAGCGTGTGGCCGAACGCCTCCTCGATCAGCACGCGGTTGTTCTTTCCGGCGCTGAAGTTGAAGTCGTCGTCCGCGTCGACCGGGGTGAGGGCGACCGAGGTCGGCGACATGAAGTACTTGGTGAGGCCGCTCGGGTGGAAGAACCGCTCGGGGCCGACGGGCGTGCCGAGGAACACGTCGTCGTTGAAGTACAGGAAGTGCTCCGACAGCCCCTCGATGTTGTGGATCTGGGACTCGATCGCGTGGCTGTTGAAGCTCGGCAGCCGTCCCCGGTCGCCGAAGATCTCGCGGTGGTCGACGATGCGGATCTTCGGGTGGCCGGTGTCCAGCCAGGCGGGGACCTGCCGGTCGGTGACCAGGTGGATCGTGCGCGCCCAGGGGGCGAACATCTCCAGGCTGCGCAGGGAGTAGCGCAGCTCGTCGCGGGACCGGAAGCGGGCCTCGGAGCCGGCGGCCTCGACCGGCGGGCGTCCCATCGCGGTGAACGCCTCGTCGCGGCGGGCCCGCCAGGCGGGGTCGTCGCCGTCCACCCAGGTGTAGACGATGTCGATGGGGAAGGTGATGTCGGCGACCAGCGTGCGGTCGAGGGCGGCGACCGCGGGGTGGGTGCGGTCGCCGATGGTGACGCGTCCGGTGTCGGCCAGGACGGCCTTGGGGACGGCGTCGCCGATCAGGGTCCGGCGCAGCGGGACCAGGTCGCCGCTGTCGGGGTCCTCGGTCCAGAACTCCAGGTCGCAGCCGTAGGCGGCGCTGTAGCTGAGCGTGCGGGACGCCGACACGACGGGCTGGAAGATCCGCAGTCCGGCGATGTCGAGGCTGTCGGCCAGCTCGGCGACCAGGGTCGCCTGGCCGGGCCGTCCGCCGGGATGCATGCGCTCGGCGTAGACGGGCCGGTCGGCGAACGCGGTGGTCAGCGCCTCGATGGCGGCGGTCCGGTGCTCGGCGCCGGTGATGACGCGGTGCCGGGGGCTGGGGTCGCGCAGGAGCCGGTAGGTGATCCCGGCCTCCTCCAGCACGGTGGTGACCAGTTCCAGGTTGGCGCGGACGACGTCCTGGGGCATCAGGTCGTCGGCGACGCGGCACAGGCGTCCGCCGAACCGGACCAGCCCGGTGTCGGCGGCGGCGAGCTTGGTCTCGCGGCGCGCGGCGGGGCCGTCCAGGCGGGTGGCCGGGGCGGGGACGGCGGGGGCGAACCCCGAGCCGCCGGTGCGCACGCCCCAGGCGGCGAGCCGGTCGATCTTGGCGGCCTGCCGGGTGGGGGCGTCGCGGCCGTCCAGCAGCCGCCGGTACAGGTCCTCCCACTGGCCCATGATCAGGTCGATGTCGTATTCGGCGGCCTGGCGCAGCGCGGCGGCGCCGAAGTCGGCCAGCATCCGCGGGTCGTCGATCAGTTTGAGCAGCGCGGCGGCCAGGCCGTCGATGTCGTCCTGGGCGACCAGGAAGCCGTTGACGCCGTCGGTGATGATCTCGGCGGGGCCGGTCTGGCAGTCGTAGCTGACCGCCGGCACTCCGGCGGCGAACGCCTCGCCCAGCACCAGCGGGAACGCCTCGCCGTCGCGGGAGGTGAGCAGGCAGATCGAGGACTTGGCCCACTCCTCGGCCATGTGGCCGGTCGGGCCGAGGAGCTGCACGTTGTCGTGCAGCCCGAGCGCGTTGACCAGCCGGCGCAGCGCGCTGGCCTGCGGGCCGTCGCCGAACACCCGCAGCACCCAGTCCGGGTGCCGCTCGACGACCTGCGCGAACGCGCGGATGGCGTGGTCGACCTGCTTGTCGGGCACCAGCCGCCGCGCCATGGTGACCGCCTTGGCCGACAGCGACGAGCGCGGCCGGAACCCGGCCGGGACCGGGTTGACGATCACCTGGAGGAGGGGCGCGCAGTCGGTCAGCGACTGGGCGAACCACTCGCGGGTGCGTTCGGTCAGCACGACCAGGGCGTCCAGGCGCGGCGCGTACCGGAACAGCGGCTCGCCGGTGCCGCCGCGGATCTGCGACGGCCGGTGCTCCTGGTGGACGGTCAGCACCCGCGCGGGCGGCAACGTGGTGGTGACCGCCATCAGCGCGGGCGAGGTGGACACCAGCACGTCGGTGTCCAGGTCGCGCAGGACGTGCTCGATCTCCATGTCCGACAGGCGGTGGAACGCCTTCTCCCAGCGCGGCTCGATCAGCCGGGACGGCGCGGCGGCCAGGGTCCGGCAGACCTCGTCGCTCATGTCGCTGGCGCGGACCGGACGCGGTACCGGCCCGGTCTCGTCCACCAGGTAGCGGACGGGGACCGTGGTGTCGAAGAACCGCTCGGTGCTGGTGCGGAAGACGCTGATGATCTCCACGTCGTGCCGTGCGGCCAGGTACTCGGCCTGGGTGTAGACGGCGCGCTCGGTGCCGCCCATCGCGTCGGCCCAGGTGAGCATGAACGTGATCTTCACGAGGAGACCTCCGGGGAAGCGGCGGGGGCGCTGGTCGGGACGGGCGCGCAGGCCAGGACCAGGTCGCCGGCACCGGTGTAGTACGGGCGGACGCGCAGCAGCGCGCCGGGCGAGACGGCGATCATCCGCTGCGCCACGCGCAGCGCGCGGCGGGGATCGCGCACGTCGTGCAGGTGGCGGCCGAGCCGCAGGGGACGCTCGCCGGACGGTTCGGCGAACAGGTGCCACAGCCGTTCCCGGCCACCGCCGCCGGAGGCCATCTGCCGCAGGGGCACGGTCACGCGGAAGACCGGTCCGCGCGCGCCGGGGCGTTCGACCGGCGTGGCCGCGACGGTGTGCGCGGGCGCCGAACCGCCCGCCTTGCCCCGTGCCTGGAACCGCACGGCGACCTGCGCGGCAGCCTGCGCGGTGGCCAAAACCCCGTCAGCCGGAACTCCGACGGACGGAACCCCGACCAGTTCGAAGTCGACGGTGGCCCGGGAGAAGGTGAGGTCCAACCGGACGATCTCGGCGTTCGGCTCGGGATCGGTGACGCGCAGCAGGCACATCCCGGTCGTCGAGGTCTCGGGCACGAACCGCATCCCCGTCAGCGGGCACGGCGGGGTCAGCGTGGTCGGGCCGTCCCAGGTGCCGAGCACGCGCGCGCCGCCGAGCAGCGTGAACGCGCGCTCACCGGTGGCGGTGTGCACCTGGAGTCCGATCCGCCAGCCGCCGGACCGCAGCGCGACGCCGCCGGCCGCCTCGCCCAGCGGCACGGTCGCGGTCAGCTCTCCGGCGGCCACCGGGTCGGCGGGCGCGCGCAGCCGCTGGCCCGCGCGGGCGAACACCAGCTCGGCCGGACCGTCCACCGGCTCGGGGAGCCGGGCGTGCAGGTTGAGGGTGCAGCCGTCCAGGACCGCGAAGTAGGACACCTCGGCCGACGGCCCGGAGGCGACCACTTTGGCCAGGCCGCTGCGGGCGATGGCCGCCCGGACCGCCTCGTCGGTCTCGCGGCGGATGCGCCGCCGCGCGACCACGGTGCGGGCCTCGGCCTCCTCGCGGAGGCGCTGGGCGAACCAGGCGGGGTCGTTGCGCGCCATGCGCCAGTACCGTGACGCGTTCATCGGTGTGTGTCGTCTCCTGCTCTCACTCGTCACTGGACGCTCGCACGCCGACGCTCTGCCACTGCCATCGGGCCGCGTCGGCTCCGGAACCGGCGAGGGCGTACGGGCGGGTCACCCGGAGTCGTCCGAGGGTGTCCAGCACGGCTGTGACGGCCCGGCCCTGCCCGTCCGCCACGGTGGCGGGGGCGTGCATGAACAGGCCCGGCGCGTCCTGCCAGCGGGTCCCGCCCAGCGAGGCGCCCACCCCGCCGGACGCGTCGCGCCCGACCAGCAGCGGACCGGTGCCCACCGCGCCGACCGGTCCCACTCCGCCCGGTCCCGGCAGGACCTCGGGCTGCCCGGGCCATGCCCCGTCCGGGGTCTGCTGCCGGAACGCCAGCGTGCCGGGCCCGCCGACCTGCCGTGCGAGCAGGCTCAACCGGCCCTGTCCATCGCGCGTCATCGTCAGCGGTCCGGTCACGCCCGTCTTCGTCGGCACCCACTCACCGGGCCCTTCGAGCGGCCGGCCGGGGCCGGGCTGCCGCCAGTGCCACAGGCCCGGCGTGCCCGGCGGCTTGTTCCATCGCCACTTGGCCCAGGCGGGGATCGCCGCCCCGAACACCTCGATGCGTCCCGAGGCGTCGGTTGCGGCGGTGAGCCCGTCCTGGACGCGCTTGCCGCCCAGATCGATCCACGGCCCGAACGTCTGGTCGGGGTTCTGGTAGCGGACGCTGACCCCCTGCCCGGCGTTGCGGCTGAACACCGCGATCCGGCCCGCGCCGTCCACGGCCGTCACCGGCGCTCCGGCGTCGCGCTCGCGGACCACGGCGAACCCGGCCGGGTTGCCCAGGTCGCGCCAGTCGCCGAACGGCCCGTTGGGACGGTCCTGCCGCGCGTACATGATCCGGTAGCGGGGCTTGGTCAGCGCGGTGGTCCGCAGCACCCGCAGGCCGAACACCGCCAGGCGGCCGTCCGGCAGGCGGGCCACGTCCAGGTCGGAGACGAACCCGGGGTCCGACATCGGCACGCCCGGACGCCATCGGCCGCCCGGCCGGTCCTGCTCCCAGCGCGTCACCCTGTCGCTGACCACCGCGAACGCCGTCAGCCGTCCGTCGGCCTGGGGCTGCATCCAACGGGTCGAGCCGACGTAGCGGGTATGGGTGCTCTGCGGCCAGCCGTTGCGCTCGCCGGAGTTCCCGGTCTGCAGGTCCCCGCACCCGCCGGGCTCGTGGCAGGGGAAGCCGCCCTTGTCGGCCCATCCGTAGGTGCGGATGAACGACATCTTCTCCTCGAACGCCTTGCCGCTGAGGTTGGCGGGCCAGTGCCGGTTGTAGTAACCCCGGTAGTACTCGGTCACCACCGGCCCGCTGACCTGCTTCTGGTAGCGGCGCGCCGCCTCCCGCGTCATCAGCGCCGTGGCGGTGTGGTCCGGGTGGTCGACGCGATGCTCGAACCCCTTGAAGTCGCCCCCGCGCTCCGGGTCGGGATCCAGGGTCCGGATCACCGACGGCCGGAACCGCCGCATCAGCTCGTCCAACTGCCCGATCAGCTCGGCGCGCGTGTAGGACAGCGACCTGCGGACCGGACTGCCGAGCGCGGGCCGGGTCGCCAGCTGCTTGACCCTGTTCTCCCACAACCCCATCAGGCGCTGCATCTTCCCGTCAGGACCGCGCCAGTTACCGGTGTTGAGGAACACCAGCCGCACGTTCGGCCGCTCGGTCAGGGTGTCGGACTCGACCGGTCCCTCGTCGGTGGGCAGCACGCCCCGGCTCCACGCCGCGTTCGGGTTCCCGGTCGCCATCTGCGCGTAGGCACGCCGCAGCCCGGCGTGCCGCGCGGCGATGTAACCCGGATAGTCGGTGGGGATCTCCGGCGCGCCCTGCGCGATGTTCTGCCCGTTGGCCTCCCCGGCGGTGACATAAACCGTGGTCACCGGCGACCCTGACCGCACCGACTGGACCAGGTCGGGGTTGATGAAGTACAGATCGTCGTCCGGATGGGCGACCACCTGCATGAACGTGACCGACGTCGGCCCGGCGGTCCGGGTCGTCCGGGCCGTGCGGCGGCCGTGCAGTTCCCGGACCGCCACCGCGCCCAGCAGGAGCAGCAGCACGACACCGATCACGGCACGCTGCCGCATCGGGATGAACGACCTCATTGGCCCGTTCCGATCTCGAACGGGCTCGGCACCGGAAAGTACGACCGCAGGAACCGTTCGACCAGCTGGTGCTGCTGCACGGCCGCGCCCGCGTCGAACTCGGTGTCGTTGATGCAGAAGCAGTCGTACGGCCGCTGGTCCAGGGCCGTGGCCAGCCGCTCGGCGGCGTCCGGGGCGGCCAGGTTGATGTACCGGTAGGCCATGTCGGCCTCGACCGCACGGCCGGTGAAAAAGCTGTAGTAGTGGTACAGCGAGGACGGGATCGCCACGTCGTCCGGGTGCCGGAACTGGTGCGCCGCGGTCTCCGCGCTCTCCTCGGCGAACTGGTGCTCGATCTCCGTCAGCACGCTGCGCCGCAACGCGTGAGGGGTGTGCTTGATCCGCGCCAGCGGCACCCCGCCGAAAGTCCGCTCGATCAACCGCCGGGTGTTCTTCCCGGCGGCCGTCGCGGGCTGGTCGGCCGCCGACCGGTCGCGCAGGTCCACCCGCTTGCTGGACGGGAAGAACTTACCGGTCCCGTTGGGATGGAAGAACGAGGTCGGCGCGAGCGGACGCCCGAGGAACACATCGTCGTTGAAGTACAGGAAGTGCTCGGACAACCCCTCGATGTGGTGCAGCTGCGACTCGATGGCGTGCGAGTTGAACGTCGGCAGCACGCCGCGGTCACCGAAGATCTCCTTGTGGTCCACCACCGTGATCTTCGGATGAGCGGTGTTCAACCAGGACGGCACCTGAGCGTCGGTGACGAGGTAAATGTGTCGCACCCAGGGCGCGAACAGCGCCAGGCTGCGCAGCGAGTACCGCAGCTCGTCGCGGCTGATGTACCTGGACTCGTTGGCCGCCTGCTCGTGCAACGCCTGCCCGGTGACCCGCTCGTGCGCGGCGTCCCGGCGGGCCCGCCACGCCGGATCGCCGCCGTCCACCCACGTGTAGACCACGTCGATGGGAAAGGTGACCTCGTCGGCGACCGGCAGCAGGAAGTCGGTTCTGGTGGGATAGCGCGCCTCGGCGTCGTCCCGGCCCGCCATCGGAGTCAGCACGGACGCCGGAACGTAGGTGATCTCACCGTCGGGGGACAGCACGTCGGTGATGCGGTTGTTGCGCGGAGCCACCAGTTCCCCGTCCCGCGCCTCCCAGAACTCCACCACGCAGCCGTGCTCGGGCCCCAGGATCATCTCCCCGCCGGGCGCACAGAAGTTCCGCGAAACCCGGAACGCCTTGCGCGCCCCCATCCGCACCCATGCCTCCGGGCCACTGGAGGCGCGGCTCCCGTCCGGGTCGTTCACCGGACCGACCTGCGCGTACACCTGCGCGGCGGCCGAGGCCAGCGCCTCCACCGCGCGCTTCTGGTAGGTGCTCGGCACGGCGACCCCGGAGGCCCGGAAGTCCGTGGGACGCAGGCAGAAGAACGGCACCGACGCCGCCGACAACACCGAGCAGACGAACTCCAGCGTCTCCCGCCACGCCTGCAGAGGTGACGCGTCCGCCCGCATCCCGGCCACCCGCAACCGGCCGTTCACCGGGAGCATCAGATAACCGTCACGCAGATGACGGTGGCGGCGCTGGAACAGCGAGTTGGAGAGCCTCAACCGCATTTCCGGTGACAGTAAGGCCCCGATCCGCTGCTTGGCCGATCTTCCCGCCTCCGGCGGCGCAGCCTGGGGGGCGCTGTCTCCTGAGTTTTCTCCCGCGCGACCCATATCCCCGGTCACGGACACGCGGAACTCCTTTCTAAAACGGCCAACAAACTCCCCGACCAGGGTGTTGACGCATCTGGCCGGGGCAAGTCTGTGTGGTGTAAACGAGTGATTCATCACGTGCGGCTCGCGTCCCGGAGCCGCAGCGGCCGGCAGCGGTGGCCAGGTCCTCTCAACGAGGCCCGCCCCCTGGAGCCGGCCGCGTCCGCCAGGGAACGCTTGCGCGCCTATCGGTATCCGTGCAGGTCGTCCTGGTCGAAGCCGTCCGGAACGGTGGTGTCGTGGTCGGGACCGAGCGCGGGGGCTCCGCCCGGGAGGAACGTGCTGCTCGTCCCGGAAGCGATCACCACGTCGGTCGCCGCGGCCACCTCGTTGAAGTTCGCCTTGTAGGCGTCATGGATCGCGTCATCGTTGATTTTCAAAAGCGTCTCGTCGTTCTCCCGCAGGGCGGCCGTGGTGTAGTTATGGCTCCCCATGAAAACGATCTTCTCGTTGGTGACGCCGTCATAGGTTCCTTCGATCGTCAGATACTTCGAATGGACCCCGTTGTCCTTCTTGGCGTCGGAGAAGGTGCGAACTCGTGCACCTCCATAGGAGGTGAAAGGAGCGGTGAGTTCGGTCCGTGAACCGTCGTCGATCGTGGTGTAGACGACGTCGACATAGCAGCCCGCCTGGTCCAGGTCGTGCAGCTTGCGCGCGACCGCGTCGCGCGTGAAGGAGAACATCGCCACCCGCACCACGGTGCGGTGGTCAGTGGGAGTCCCAACGGTGGTGCTCCCGGTACAGGACACCGCGTTGAGCGCGGCGAGTACGGTGTCCCCCTTGTCGGCGGCCGTGGTCTCCTTGCGCGGGAAGTAGTAGACCTTGGCGTTGCCCGAAGCGACAGGCGGGCGGACGGTGTAATAGTCGTCGCTCTTGCGCTGGGCGGCCAGGTCGGCGAAGTAGCCGGCGTAGCTGGTGAACAGAGCGTCGTTGCCGACGATCGTGCTCGCGCTGTTCCAGCCGTCCAGCCCGCCGATGCCGTTGGTCAGGTTGGCGGTGGACTGCACCACCACGTTGGTCGCGCCGGAGGTGTGGGAGAAGAGGTAGAACTTGTTGTGGTTCTTGGGACTGCCCGCCGACCCGATGCAGGCGCCCTCCTTGGCCGCGTCACCGGCGTCCTTGGGCGAGCACAACATCGTCCAGGACGGCTTGGCTTTGTCGGTCCCCAGCGCCGCGGCCAGCTTCTTGTAGGGGTCTAGGTCCTTGCTGGCCCAGTAGTCCGAGATCACCTGAACGCTGACCGCGCGCCCGGGCTGGGCCGCCGCGATCAACGCGTCCACCACTGGTGTCGAGTTGATCCCCCACACCGACATCCGGATCGTAGAGCCGACGGCGGCTCCGTTGATCAGGTTGATGAGGTGCGTGTTGATGGTGCTGCGTTCCACGTCGGTGCCGAGCGGCTTGTTGAACAGCGTCCCGGTGGTCACGGCCGCAGCAGCCGGAGGCACGGCGACGATCGAGATCGCTACTGAACTCGCCAGCAGTGCCGCCGACGCGAGCGCCAGCCGGGGAAAGGCAGAAGACATAAGGAGGGCTTTCTAGCGAGAACCCGGCGATGACCCCCGGGCTGGAGGACCAGGAGCAGACCCCTGGCAAGGTCACAGATCGCTGCGCGGAGGGAAGCGCAACCGGCGCGGCGGCCCGAACCTAGAGCCGCCTGCGTGCAGGGAAGGCTCGACCGATGGCTTCGAATCTGGAGCGGCCGGGCCACCAGCAGCTGTGCGGTCGCCGCGCGCTCTTCGCCCACGGGCAGGAGCCGCAGGTCGATGCCGCAGGAGCGTGGACGAACTGAGACGACCGGCGCTGGTCGGCCGAAGCAGCCGGGACAACACCACCGCGCCTATGGCCAGCAGAAACATCAGCCAACTCGCCTGGCCGATCACGACCAGTCGGCGTGGCTGCTCGGATGAGTGGGCGGCGCGCAGGGAGACCGACGGCAAGACAGCAGACCCGCCCACCGGCGAGGGGGCTGCCGCGATCTCCGGAAGGGTTACCTGTCGGCTCCTCGGTACCGGCAGCGGCAATACGGTCGCCGAGGTCGGCACCGGAGGCTTGCTGGTGGGCGGCGAAGCCGAGGTGGATGTACGGCTCGGCCGATGTGTGGGCGCGAGGTGGTGAGCCGGACGAGGCGGAGAAGGCTCCACCGACAGCGCGGGGGCGGGCGTGCTCCGCCCAGGCGGCGCGACCCGCAGCGTCGTGTGTCCGGTCACGCGATCGGCGTTGTCGGCGACCACACTGATCTGGACACGAACCCAGATCGGGGGACCGGACCGGGGCAGGTGCAGCCTGACCTTCAACGTCACGCTGTGTCTTGGCCCGGCAGCGGGTATCTCGCCCAGATCGCAGGCCTCGTCGGCCGCCGTGACGCATTGCGGTTCCGTCCAGTGTGGAGCCGAGGTGACCCACACCCGCACGTTCCGCGCGGTGTACCCGTTGGCGGTCAAGGGGAGCCTCAGGACCGTCGCCTCACCGAACGACGGAGTGCCGGTGGAGGCAGCGCCCAGGCGCAAGACCGACCGGTGTGGCCCCTGACTGGCGGTGGGGGAGAGAGCGGCAGACTCCGCCGAGGCCCGCGCGGGGGTCGGCGCGACGGCCATCACTAATAGTAGCGATGATGCGCCCACACCAGCCGTGCCGACGGTGCGCCAAGGGGCCACGTGCGGTCCTTCCATGCCGATGACGGATGTCACGATCGATCACGCTGTGCAGCCGACGAAGCTGAAAGAAAGGTGATCGACTCATGAAGACGCCCATCGTAAAGACCCGGTTTACCCGGCGCTAGTGTGACTCAGATCACTGCGCAAAAGGGCGATCTTGGAAGCGGTGGTTTCGCAAAGCCCTGCTGACGTTGTTTTTTGAGCATGATGTCCCAAATGTCCAAAATTAAGATCACTTTAATGTTGCTCCAAGGTTCCGGTACGTAGCCGACGTGATCTGGGTCACAGGATGATCATCCATTGACTACGTTCCGTGTCCTGACTAGCTTCCGCATGATCAGAAAACCTTGCTTACAGTTGCACCGTGCCGGTCACTGACCGTGTTCACGGGGCGAGCTGTACGCCTTCGTGAGGAGGTGGCGCTCTGCGTCATGGACACGGCCGACCCGGGTTGGCAGAAGAATCAGGATTTAGGCATCGGTCAACGGCCCGGAGACCGCGGCTGAGCCTGTTGGCAGCTTTTACCGCTGCTCTCGCGGTCACCGCGCAGATCGCGGTGCTTCCGCAGTCGGCCGATGCCACCCCGCTCAAAGCCGACCCGAGCACTGAGGCCGGGGCTTCGGCACAGGCGCGCAGCACCGGCAAGCAGGTCGAGGTCACCGGCATGCGCGGGGAGAACCTCACTACCTGGGCCAACCCGGACGGCAGCTTCACCTCGGTGCAGACTGTCCAACCCACGCGGGTTCATGCGCCCGACGGATCGTGGAAACCCATCGATCTGAACCTGGAGCAGCGCAGCGACGGCTCGATCGGGCCGAAGACGAGCACCATCGACACCCTGTCGTTCTCCGGCGGAGGCGACGACCACCTGGTGCGCATCGCCGAGGGCGGCAAGGGCGTCACGCTCGACTGGCTGAAGAACCTCCCCAAGCCCCGGCTCCAAGGCGACACTGCCACCTACCCTGACGTCCTGTCGGGCGTCGACCTGCAGATGCGAGCGTTCGCCACTGGCTTCAAGCAGGTCCTCGTGGTCAAGGACGCCCAAGCCGCCCGCAATCCGGAGCTGGCCAAACTGCAGTTGGCCATGGCCGCCAAACAGGCCAAGGCAGCCAAGACCGACGACGGCGGGCTCGCCCTGGAAGACACCAGCGGCAAGGTGGTCCTCCAATCCCAAAAGCCGCTCATGTGGGACTCCTCCGGAGCACAGAACCCTTCGTCGGCGCAGGCGGGCGGCCAGGGACCCGAAGATGTCCGCGCGACCGGCCCGCTGGCGGGCGACAAGGTCGTCCCGATGAACCTGGAGGTCTCCGACAAGCAGCTCACGGTCGTCCCCGACCAGAAGATGCTGGCGGACCCGGCGACCAAGTTCCCGGTCTACATCGACCCGCCGGTGGGGTACCCGACCAAGACCCAGGCCGTCTACGTGGCGAGCAACGGCGAGACCGACTGGACCTTCGACGGCCGCAGTGACAGCCGTGGCATCGGGCGCTGCAGCGGCGCCACCATCGGCGGAAACTACTATCTCTGTGATTCGTCCGGGTTCACGGCGCGGGAGTACTTCGAGTTCTCCATGGCCGGGTGGAACGGACGCAACGTGCGCAGCGCGACGTTCCGGATCGGTCAGTACTACACGTTCTCCTGCGTCACCGCCAAGGTCGAGCTGCGCCGGGTGAGCCCGCTGACCGACTCCGGCGGAAAGCGCAAAAGCATCAGCTGGAGCGCCCGGCCGACCAACGTCGACCTGCTGGGCGACCGCGAGGTCGGCCCCAACCGCGGGGACAAGTGCTCGACCTCGCAGGGGCAGATCGAGTTCAAGGACAACCCCGCCGAAACCAACGAGAACCTGACCTCCACGATGCGGACCGCGGTCAAGGAATGGCCGAAGATCACCTTCGGCCTCAACATGGCCGACGAGGACGACACCGCCAAGTGGAAGAGGCTGCAGAACAACCCCGCCCTGGAGATCACCTACAACACCCGGCCCGACCAGCCCCGGGACCTGAAGACCGGAACCACGCCGCTGGCCTGCCAGACAGGGGCCAACCGGCCCTACCTCAACGAACTGAACCCCTATCTGCGGGCGACGGTCGGGGACAAGGACAACCAGAACCTGATCTCGAACTTCGAATACTGGTCGCTGGCCACGCCGCAGACACGCAAGAAGATCACCACGGCGGCTGCGAAGGCCGGACAGCATTCGGTCCGCCTGCCGAACCTGGCCAATGGCTCCTACGGCTGGCAGGTCTACACCGACGACGGTTCGGGAGCCGGATACAACGACAACCTCAGCCCCAAGTCGGCGGTCTGCGAGTTCACCATCGACACGAGCCTGCCAAGCCCGCCGACGATCTCACTGGACCCCGGCAACCCCTACGACAACACCGCCGGTGCCCAGGGCGGCCCCTCCCAATCCGGAGTGTTCCGGTTCACCCCCGCCGCTGACGACAAGGACGTCAACGCCGTCGAGTGGGCACTGGACAACTCGACCACCTTCAAGCCGGCGACCAAGTCCGCCGACGGCAGCGCTTGGACGGCCGAAGTAAGACCCGGCCGCTATGGCCTGCTGACGCTGTTCGTCCGGACGATCGACAAAGCCGGCAACCGCAGCAAGACCCCGGCCGAGTATCCGTTCGAGGTGAAGCGCCCCGAGTGCCAGCCGGCCAGCCGCGACTGCCCAGTGTCCAACGCCTGGTGGAAGCTCGACGGCGACGGTGCCGACAGCACGACCATCGGAACCACCCACCCGCTCACGCTCAACGGCACCGCCGCGATCACCGACGGCCAGGTGGGCAAGGCGGCTCGCTTCGCCGGCAAATCCACTTCTTTCGCCGAAAGCGCACCGTTCACCGAGTTTCGAAGTGACAAGAGCTTCACCCTGTCCACGTGGGTGCGGCTTTCCCAGCTGCCCACCGCGAACGCGACGATCCTGAGCAAGAACGGGTTGCTGCACACCGGTATCTCTATCGGCTTCCTGAAGACCCTCACGGTGAACGGCAAGTCTCAGGAGGTCAACTCCTGGTATGCGATGGGCAACCTGCCCAACGAGGGCGAATCGGCTCCGACCCGAGTGCTGGCCGGGGAGGACTCCGCCAAGGAGAACCTGGGTTCCTGGGTACACCTGGCCGCCACCTACGACAACGAGAACGAGACCCTCACCCTCTACGTCGGTGGACAACCTGTCCTGTCCACTCACTATGTTGCGCCCGACAACGCGGCAGGCCCCGTGGAAGTCGGTCGGCACCAGTACAACAAGACCTGGGTCGACCCCTGGAGCGCCGATGTCGATGACGTGCGGATCTTCCAGTCCGTCCTGAAGGACAGCGAGATCGACGAACTCGCGCACACCACGGCCTGACCCCCCCTGATCTGAGGGCCGGCGTTTCCGGACGCGCCGGCCCTCTCTCATTCTGCCCATGTCCGGGAACCCGAGAGGTTGTTGATGCGTAGTCGCCGGAGAGGCGGCCGCAGGTGGGTCCCGCAGGTATCCACCGCAATGGCCGTTCTGTTGGCGGGGACACTGGCATCTGCCGTGCCCGCCAACGCGACCCCCAAATGGCGCGACCAGCGCCCTCCCACCCAGAAGATGAGGTCGGTCCCCGGGGAGGAGGTGAAAGCCAAACCGTTCACCCGAAGCCCGATCATCGCCGCAGCCGAAAAACCCCTCCCCGAAGGGAGGTGGCCGGACGCGGGCACGGCCACCGTCGACCTGAAGGCGTCGGGAGCCGCGACCGGAGACTCGAACAAAACCGGACTTCGAGCCGCTGATGCCGGAGCACCCGTCAAGGCGGGCGGTCTGCCCATCTGGGTCGGCCGCGGTCCGACGGCTGCACCGAAGCGAGGCCTGGCGGTGCCGCCCGCCACGGCGGAGCGCGTCCAGGTCGACCTGCTCGACCACAAGGCGGCCCAACACCTGGGCGTCGGCGGCATCGTCGTCAAGGTGACGCCCCAAGCGTCACCGGCATCGCCCCCGGCCGGCACCGATGCCCCCGCCGACAAGGGCACCACGGCGAAGGCGGCTCCGCCGGCCACCCCACCGGCGCAGGCGCCGACCGCCGTCAGCGGCCCGGTCGAGGTGACCGTCGACTACGCGGGATTCGCCAACGTCTACGGCGGTGACTTCGGTTCCCGGCTGACACTGGTGGCGCTGCCCGACTGCTCCCTGAACACTCCGCAGCTCAAGCAGTGTCGGACCCGCATTCCCATCAAGGGCGCGCACAACAACGTGCGCGATCAAAAGCTGGTCGCACGGGTCAACGCCCCGGCGACCGGGATGGTGCTGGCCGCCACCGCCGGCCCGTCCGGCCAGGCCGGCGACTACTCGGCGACCTCCCTGTCGCCCTCGGCCACCTGGCAGGTGGCGGCGCAGTCGGGCTCGTTCTCCTGGAAGTACCCCTTCCGGGTGGCACCGGGTCTCGGCGGCCCGACGCCGGAGTTGTCGCTGCAGTACAACTCCGGCGGCATCGACGGCCGGGTCGCCTCGGTCAACAACCAGCCGTCCTGGGTCGGTGACGGCTTCGAGATGGCGCCCGGCTTCATCGAGCGCAAGTACCGCTCGTGCACCGACGACGGCCATGACGACGATGACGGCGATGGCAAGGGCGCCAAGCACGACCTGTGCTGGGGCACCGACAACGCCACCATGTCGTTCGGCGGACGGGCCGGGGAACTGGTCAAGAAGTCGGCCAACGAGTGGCGACTGAAGTCCGACGACGGAACCCGAATCGAGCGCAAGTTCGACGGATTCAACGACGACAAGGACCACGAGTACTGGCTGGTCACCACCCCTGACGGCACTCGTTACTACTTCGGTCGTGGTCGACGCTCCGCCCAGGACGGCCAGCTGCTGAACTCGGCCTGGACGGCCCCGGTCTTCGGCGATGACGACAACGAGCCCTGCCACGCCGACACCTTCGCCTCGTCGTTCTGCAACCAAGGCTGGCGCTGGAACCTGGACTACGTCGTCGACGCGCACGGCAACTCGATGACCTACTTCTACAAGACCGAGTCCAACAAGTACGGCCGCAACGAGGCCGACACCGTCGACAGCTACATCCGCGGCGGCTACCTGGACCACGTCGAGTACGGCCAGCGCGAGGGCAGCGAGACCACCACGCCCGCACCCGCCCGGGTGTCCTTCGGCGTCGAAGAGCGCTGCATGAAGACCGGCTCGGTCACCTGCACCTACGCCGAGTTGAAGAAGGAGACCAAGAACAACTGGCCGGACGTGCCGTTCGACCAGATCTGCACCGGTGAGAAGGACCCCGACGACAAGGACAAGAAGCCGTGTGAGGACCAGCCCGGCCCGTCCTTCTTCACCACCAAGATGCTGTCGAGTCTCACCACCCAGGTCTACGACCCGGCGAGCAAGACCTACAAGCCGGTCGACCAGTGGACCTTCGACCACAAATTCCTGGACGTGGGCGAAGGACTGAGCAGGCAGCTGTGGCTCGACCGGATCCACCACAAGGGTATGGCCACCGGCGCGGGGATCGAGGGCGGTGACCTCACCCTCCCCGACGTCGTCTTCGACCCGGTGCAGCGCGCCAACCGCGTCGACTCCGGCTCCGACAACCGCCTTCCGCTGATCAAGAACCGAGTCCGGGCCATCGTCTCGGAGTCCGGCGGCACCATCTCGGTCAACTACTCCGAGCCCAAGTGCACCCCGGCCGACGTCAAGGACGCCGACCCGGCGACCAACGACCGCTACTGCTACCCGGCGTTCTGGACCCCGATCAACCAATCCACCCCGGTGAAGGACTGGTTCCAAAAGTACGTCGTGGAATCGGTGGTCGAGGACAACCGCACCGGCGGCGGCGTCCCGGTCGAGACCTACTACAAGTACCTGGACAAGCCCGCCTGGCACTGGGACAACAGCGAACTGGTCAAGCACAAGGAACGCACCTGGAGCCAGTACCGGGGCTTCTCCAAGGTCCAGATCGCCAAGGGGCGGCCCGGTCCCGGGCAGCAGGTCACCGAGTTCACCTACCTGCGCGGCATGGACAACGACCGGCTGAACGCCGATGGCACCAAGCGGCGTGACATCAACGTCTCGCTCGGCGCCGACAGTGTCGTGGAGCCGCGCTGGACCGGCGACCCGGTCGGTCGCGTCGCCTCCGTCGCCGACAAGGACCGCTGGCAGGGATACCAGCTCGAACAGGTCACCTACAACAACGGCAAGGTCGTCTCCGGCTCGGTCACCGTCCCGTGGATCTCCGAACCCACCGCGACCGACACCGACGACAAGGCCTACCTGGTCGGCACCGCCCTCACCGAGAACCGCACGGCCCTGGCCGCAGGAGGCTGGCGGCGAACCCGCGTCGACAACACCTACGACGACTACGGGATGCTGCTCACCAGCACCGACATGGGCGACCTCAGCAAGCCCAACGACGAGGGTTGCACGCTCAACACCTACGCGCGCAACAGCGACAAATGGCTGCTGACCCTGGTCGGACGGGTGGAGACCCTCAACGCCAAGTGCGGCGACCCGGCGATCGAACGCCCGAAGAACGTGATCTCCGATGTGAAGACCACCTACAACGGCGCCGGCGACGCGGTCAAGACCGAGAAGATGACCGGCTACACCGACGGCAAGCCGAACTACCTGGCGACCGCCCGAGTCACCTTCGACCCCAACGGACGCGTCCTCACCTCGACCGACGCCAAGGACAACACCACCAAGACCAACTACATCCCCGCCAGCGGCGGCCCGGTCACCGGCATGAGCGTCACCAACCCGCTCGGCCACACCGTGACCTCCACCGTGCAACCGGCCTGGGGCCTGGTCACCGGCACCACCGACGCCAACAAGCGCGTCACCACCATGGTGTACGACTCGCTCGGACATCGCCGCAAGGTATGGCTGCCCGGCAGAGCGACCAGCACCAGCCCGAACCTTGAGTACGAGTACCTGATCCGTCAGAACGACCCGACGGTCATCTCGACCAAGAAGCTGATGCCCAACGGCAACATCAGCACCAGCTACGACCTGTTCGACGGCATGATGCGCAAACGTCAGAGCCAGGTCCCCGGGTCTGCCCTTGACGGTGGCCGCAGCATGACCGAAACCGTCTACGACAGCCGCGGCCTGGCGATCGAGGACAACGGGCCGTTCTGGAACAAGGACGCCCCCACCACCTCGCTGCTGAACGTCACCGCCGGCGACCTGCCGACCCAGACCGTCACCGAATACGACGGCGCGGGACGGAAGATCAAGCAGACCGCACGCAGCCGCAACGAAGAACTGTGGTCCACCACCACCACCTACGGTGGCGACCGGGTCAGCGCCACCCCGCCCAGGGGCACCACGCCGACCACCACCCTGGTCGACGCCCAAGGCCGCACCACCGAGTTGTGGCAGTACAAGGGCACCACCCCCGAAGGCGAGCACGACACCACCCGCTACACCTACAACAAGGGCAACCAGCTGGCGTCGGTCACCGACCCGGCCGGAAACACCTGGACCAACGAATACGACACCCTCGGGCGACTCGCCAAGACCACCGACCCCGACAAGGGCGACAGCGAGACCCACTACAACGACCTGGACCAGGTCGAATGGACCAGCGACGCCGAAGGCCGCAAGCTCTACTACGCCTACGACGCCCTGGGTCGCAAGACCTCCGTCCGGGCCGGCTCGGCCACCGGCACGCTGCTGACATCGTGGTCCTACGACCAGACCAAGCTGCCCGACGGGACCGTCGCCAAGGGCCAACCCAGCAGCTCCACCCGCTACGTCGGCGGTGAGACCGGAGCCAAGTACGTCACCTCCGTCACGGGCTACGACGACGGCTACCGCCCCAAGGGCTCGTCGCTGACCGTTCCTTCGGTGCCAGGCGAGGAGAAACTCGCCAACACCTATACCGCGACGGCCGCCTACAGGGACGACGGCACCCTGGACTCCACCACGCAACCCGCAGTCGGTGGACTGCCCCAGGAGACCATCCGCACCGGCTACGACCTCAACGGTCTGCCAGTGTTCACCAAGGGCCAGTCCACCTACGTCATGGAGGCCAAGTACTCCAACTTCGGCGAGCCCTACCAGTACACGCTCGGCCTGTCGTCGGCCGACAAGTGGGTCTCGCTGACCTACGGCTACGAGGACGCGACCCGCAGGCTCACCGAAGCCCGCGTCGACCGGGAAGGCACCGGAGGCGGCAACCCCGACTCCCACGTCTTCTACAACTACGACGACACCGGCAACCCCCTGCAGATCGCCGACAAACCCGAAGGCAAGCCCGCCACCCAGCACGACGTCCAATGCTTCCAGTACGACTACCTGCGTCGACTGACCGAAGCCTGGGCCCAGGGGGCGGGAGCCTGCGCCGCCAAGCCCGCCCAAGACACCGTCGGCGGAGTCGCCCCCTACTGGGAGTCGTTCTCCTACGACGCGGTCGGCAACCGCACCGGCCAGGTCAGCCACAAGGCCGCAGGCGACACCAGCCGCACCTACTTCTACCCGGCTCCGGGCTCACCACAGCCGCACACCCTCAAGGGAGTGACCCAGACAGGTCCGGACGGCAACAAGTCCGAGACCTACACCTACGACAAGACCGGTAACACCAAGACCCGCCAGCTCCCCGGCTGGAACTCCACCCTCGACTGGGACGTCGAAGGCCACCTGGCCAAGAACACCGACACCGGAAAGGGCACCACCGAATTCCTTTACGACGCGGGCGGAAACCGCCTGTTGAGGCGGGAGGCCGGAAGCGCCACCGTCTACCTCGGCGGCACTGAGATCAAGCTCGACAAGAAGACCGGGCAAATTTCCGGAACCCGCTACTACAGCCACAACGGCACCACCGTCGCCGTCCGCGATAACTCCGGCAAGGTCACCTTCCTGGCAGGCGACCACCATGGCACCAACGACATCGCCATCGACGCCAAGACGATGACGGTGACGCAACGCCGTTTCCTGCCCTTCGGTAATCCGCGAGACGGCAATTACGGCTCGTGGCCCACTGACAAGGGGTTCGTCGGCGGCACGGTCGACTCCTCGACCGGACTCGTCCACCTGGGAGCACGCCAGTACGACCCCAACACCGGCCGCTTCATCTCCCTGGATCCCGTGGTCGACACCAGCGACCCCCAGCAGATGCACGGCTACTCCTACTCCTACAACAACCCCCTGGCCTTCACCGACCCCACTGGACTGTGGGGCTGGTCAGACTGGGGCCATCTCACCCTTGACGTCATCGGCTACGTCCCCGTTGTTGGCGAAGTCGCCGACGTCGCCAACGGAGTCTGGTACGCCGCTGAAGGCAATTACGTGGATGCCGGTCTCTCCTTCGGTTCCGCGATCCCCCTCGTTGGCTACGGTGCCAGCGCAGCCAAGGCGCTGAAAACTGCCGATAAGGCGGTCGAGGGTGTCGATACGGTCAAGGACATCGCCAAAACCGCCGACAAGGCGGAAGATTTCGTCAAAACAAGTGACAACCTGACGCCGCCGAACACCAACACCTTCGCCAAAAAGGCACCCGAAAATCCGGCTCCAGCGAAGCCTCGCGAGCAGCCAGCAGCTAAGGGCAAAGCCGACGATGGAGGGTCACCATCCGGCAGCAAGGGTGACAAGGGAGGCGGTCGCGGCGACGGGGAGTCTGGTGGCCGTGGATCCAGCGGAGGGCAGAAGAAGAGCGATGCCGAACTGAGCGCTGATGCGAAGGCCATTCACAAGGCGCACGCCGACGGGGGAAGCACTCCGCTACGTCAGAAGTTCCGAGACCAGAAGACTACGGTCGCTGTGGGTGAGCTAGACGGGGAACTGGTCTACACTGTCAACCGTAACAAGACGTCCCCGCAGATGCGTGACAAGGCGGACGAGCTTGGATACCGGCGGGTTAATGGCAAGAGGTTCACGGGACCGGATCAGACCGATGCCGAGCAAGTCATGCTGAATGCAGTTGACCAGGGCGCGCTTCCTGCTTCTGGACGCGTAGCGCCTAGCCGTCCCGCGTGTGGGAGGAAGAGACAAGACTGCGCCGGTCGATTCGAAAACTATCCAGATATTAGACTGATCGACCCCTAGCGAAAGAGGCTGAATAGGAATGCTACTCTGGGACCTTGAAATGAAGCCTTTCAAGGAGGAGATCTCACTACTCTCGCCAAGGCGACGGCTGCGCGTTGCCGCCGATGCGTTGGAATGGACGCTCGGTACGTTCGATTCGAGGATCGACGAGGTGGCTGCGGAGGCGGTTCGGAGTAGCATTTCTCAGCTACGAGATGAGGAATCTCGAGGGAACGTCTCTCCTTCCACACCTGAAGGGCTTGAGGGGCGAGTGGAAGAGTATCTCGCTCGAAGCGATGACCTGGGAGTGGAGCAGCTTCTCATGGGAACTGTGAACTGCTTTGAGTTGCCCGAGACGGGCATGGGAGTAGATTACCTCTACACGACTCTCTCCGATTGCTACGAGTCGATTCTGGATCGAGAAGAGATAGATATCGTAACTCCAGAAGCGGAGCGCAATCACCCTCGCCTGGTAGAGGCTATTCGAGTCCAACAGGAATTGATTCGCCGAGCTTGAGGTCATTGTTGATCTTCGGACGGATGCCCAGCCTTTGCTACTTCAAAGGTTGGGCATCTTGCGTTGTCGCTAAAAGTCCGGTGCGCCTTTGAAGCTTCCAATAGACGCGGCGCTGCTCGGGGCTCTAGTGCCCCGAGCGCAGTTGGTGACTGCGATTTGGAGGGCCCCGGCGTTTCCGGACTGTAAAACCTGTGCGGTTACTTACGCAGCTTCATGCGATCTCAGGTACTCGTTACGGACCTCTTGAGGGGGCCGGTACCCGTTCGCCGTGTGGAGACGGGTACGATTGTCGAACAATTCTATATAGCGCGCAATGTCGCGCATCGCCCGTTCTCTTGTGGGGTAGACGGTCCGGTAGACGCGTTCTTTCTTGAGGGTGGCGAAAAACGATTCCGCGGAGCTGTTGTCGAAGCAGGTTCCGGTCCGGCCGAGAGATTGCCGCAGGTCGAGAGCTGCCAGGAGTTCGGCGTAGGCGTGGCTGGTGTAATTGCTACCACGGTCGGAATGCGCAATGCACCTGGAGGCGAGAGGGTGGTTGGCTGCGGCCATGCTCATGGCGTCTGCGATGAGCTCGGTTCGGAAATGATCCGCCATCGCGTAACCGATGACTTCCTTGTTGAAGCAGTCGATGACGGTCGCCAGATAACCTTGCCTTCCCATGTTTTGATCTCGGTGATGTCGGCGATCGGCTTCATGTACGGGATGTCGGCGGTGAAGTCTCGCCGGACCAGATCAGGGATCTTCGCGAGGTCCTTGGCCTGCACGGTCAGGGACTTGGGCTTGCTGACCTGGCAGGGCACCAGGCCCAAGCCACGCATCAGGCGGCGGATCAGCTCGTCGCCGGCCTCCTCGCCCTGGCACAGCAACTCGGCGTGCACGCGCCGATATCCATAGGTCTCGTCACTGTCCTCGAAAATCGTCTTGATCTGCGCCCTCAGCCGTTCCTGGCGTTCCGCCGTGGCGCTGAGCGGACGATTCCGCCACTCGTAATAGCCGGACTTGGAGACGCCCAGCCACCCGAACATCTGGCCCAGCGACGGAGCTCCGACCGCATTCGCGGTCTTGCCCTCGACATACTCAGCCGCGATGAACTCGTATTTGTCGGTCACCGCTGCTCCGACGCAAAGTATGTCGCGACTTCTTCCAAGAACGCGACCTTCTGCCGCAGTTCTCGGAGTTCCCGCTCGGCCTCACGGAGCCGCGCCCGATCCGCCAACTCCAGTGACGGCTCACCATCGGCACCCTTCGCCCGATAAGCCTTCACCCAATTCGACAACGTGGTGGCACTGACCCCGAGACTCTTCGCCACCGACACGATCGACTTCGAGTTCTCCACCACCTCCCGAGCCGCTTCCTCACGGAACTCGGGCGAGAACATACCTCTACCCGCCACACCCACCCCTACCTTCCGGACAGACCCTAACTCTGAGGTCCACAGTCCGGAAGGTCGGGGGCAGCTCAGACGGCGATGGCGACCGCTTCGGCGAGTGTGGTGACGTGGTGTAGAGGGGGGCCGTTCGACCATTGCCTGATGGTGTAGTCGCCGGTGCCCCGGGGTGATTCGATCGAGACGAAGGTCAGGGTGTTGTAGAGGACGTCGGGGGCGGCGGCGAAGCCGAGGGCCCAGTGGCTGGTGTAGGGATAGAGCTTGCGGAGTTTCGGTTCGGCGTGAGCGGTCTCGATGAGCGCCTGGTACTGCGGCCAGCCGACGGTGGCGGCCTCCTTGCGCATCCACTGCCATTCCGAGGCGGTGACGTCGGTGGGGTTGTTGTCGGGCACCTCGAAACGTCCGGTCAGCAGATCGAAGGACGCGGCTTGTCCGATCTGTTCAAGAGGTGCTCCTTCGGCCCAGCCGCGGATCACACGGGGGAGTTCACGCATGTCGGTGGTGTTTCCGCACATCATGATTCTGTTGTTGGACGAACCCCAGAGGGACCACCTTCGTTCGTGATGCCAGGCTATGACTGACCCGCCCCGAAAGGTTCCGGACAACCTCCCCATTAGACTGGGGGTGTCCGGAAAGGCGATAAAGGTTTGGTTCGTTCGAAGAGATCATTCTCTCCCGAGTACCGGGTCCATGCCGAGTACCTGAACAGCCAGCTCGCAGCGTGAGTTAACCCTCCAAACCAGCTGTCCGGAACCTTCAGGGCGCCTCACGCGCCACGTGGGCGATGGGGCGCGGACCATCCAAGACCATGCGGACGGCCTCGCCCTTGAAGACCTGGGAGAAGTACCGCCCTTTACGCCTTGCCAATGACCTTCCTTCCGGTTCGTCCACAATCCTAGCTATGGACGTGTCCGGAAGATCCGGGGCACCTCACTCCCAGCGCATGGTCCGGGACTGTCGAGCGGTCATTCCGCCGGACCTGGACGAGCAACGGTGAGCAGTCCGCAGCCGTAGGCGCGGGCACGGCCGATGCCGCGGACGAGAGTGGCGCGCAGGACGGTTTCGTCAGTGATCTCCAGCAGACCTTGAAACGTCACACGGTGAAGGGTGACCTGTTTGGTCCCCTGACCTCGGGTGAACTTGATGCGATGACGGTCGACGACGCGGAGGTTATAGGCCTGTTCGGACGGCAAGGGATGCGCTGTCGGGGACGGAAGGATGACAAAGCCGGCCCTGGACGACTGCTCGAGCAGCCAACCAGTCTGCTGTTCCACCGTGACGTGCGGCCGCCGGATGCCACGCTGCCCACGGCGGGCGATGACGTAAGTGGGATTGGCGGTCAGGCGAAACGCGTACCGCTGGCCCGTCTTGAGCTGCTGCAGGAGCGGCTCGTAGGACTTCGTGGCCCACGACGGGACGTCCGAGCGAGGCCATCCGGCCTGCTCGACCAGATGGGTAAGGTCGGGCCGATGTGCCGAGACGATGTACAGGGAGAGTCGGTGGGTGGACTCGGTGTCTGCGCGCCACAAGACACGGTCGTCGGGAGACAGGATGGGGGGAAATCCTGCCATCACTGCCGCATGCATCCGCTGGGGGCTGCCCAGCAGATGGATCGCACCGGCTCGGCGCGGATTGAGGAAGGCACGTGTCAGGTACATGGGCACCTATCCGAGCAGGTCCATGGGGTCGTGAGGAGGGGCGATGTCGCGGTCGGGGCGGACTGGAACAGCGACTCGCTTGTGGGTGACGGTGCGTGGGCCGAAACGTCGTAGGGAAGGCAGCGAAGGGAATGGCAGGTCGGTCAGCACGTCGTCCCCTTCGTGATCATCAAGGACGACTTCGCAAAGCACGTGCTCGTGACCGCGGTGGCGGTGCCTTTCCGCGGGGCCTGCCTGCCAGGCTGCCTGCTGCAACGCCACCTCAACCGACGGGTGGGGGGTAAGGTCCATCAGCACCGGCCGCGACGGCGGGCATGAGCGGCGTCCGAGATACAGCGGATGTCGCGGATGGCGGAGCGCTTCGGCGAGGTGAGCGATGTCGCGTCCCTGGAGTGCGGCGACGAACACAGCGTCGGTCAGGTAATGGCGGCGCGTGACCTTGGTCGAGTCCTTGGGTTGCAGGGTGGCTCCGGACGCGGTCGGCAGCCGCCGCAAGGCCGGGTCAGCGCTTCGGGACGCCGCGGTGACGACGTGGTAGTCGACCAGCAGCGCTCCAGGTTGGTCGACGCGGACACCGAAGTCGAGCATGGTCAGGTCGGTCAGGTCGGCTCCGCGTGGGCGGCCCAGTGCCGAGGCGAGCAGCCCGATCACGCCGGACTTGGTGGGTGCAGTGCGGGTACTTCGCGTGTTGTGGCGGCTGGCGATGCCCCAACACTGGAGGGGGCCGGCGAGGCGCAGCAGCAGAACGCTCATGTCGTGATCTGCTCGGCCAGCACTTGGCGAACGGCGTCCAATGCTGAGGCGAGCGGTTGAGCGGCGGGAAGGTCGATCTGCTTTTCGTCGCGGACCCGGTTCCCGAGCCAGGCAGGGTAGACCAGAGCGCTGCTGACAGGCCCGGTGCCGTACATCTCGTCCTGCTGACCGTGATAGGTGAACAGTTGCGCGACGGAGGCGGGGACGATGCCGCCCTCAGGCGCCTTGATCGGTTCTTCGAACGCGCCGACGAGGTTGACCGGCTGGTCGGCGCGGACGCTGAGCAGGATCAGGTCGGGCCGGGTGTGAGCGGCGAAGGTGTTCTGCTTGCCGGTGGGCATGGCGGTGGCGAAGGTACGAGCGAACGCCAACGTCAAGTCGAGGGTCCGGTCGATTTCGCCGTCCAGGTTGGCCAGGAGATCGCGGATCGAGACCGTGGCGAATCGGTACAAGGTCGCGGAGTTGAACTCGATGGTGCCGATCATTCCCGCGCCGGTCTCGTCCTGGCGGCGTGATTCATCATCGACAGCGGTGAAGTAGTCGAACTGGTCGGCGACGACCTTATGGGTCGACAGGGCGTGCGCGACCTGGCAGGCGGCGTCGACGTTCAGCTCGGGGGCGTCGGCGATCATGCGCCCGAACAGGGCGACGGCCCCGGCGTGCCCCTTGATGCCGAGTTCGTGCAGAGCGAGCCCGGTGATGCGTTCGCGCAGCAGGTCCGGTTCGTCAGCGACCTGTTCGAGGTTGGCGGCCACCAGGGTGTCGGCGACCCGTTCGACCTGGTCGTGGCCGAGGAACAGCATGTACTCGGTGATCGGCTTGTTCTTGGCGAGCTTGACTTTCTTGAACAGCGCCAGGGTGGCGGCGGTGCCGATGAGGTCGGATGCTGCGCCCAAGGCCGGGCGGCGGGCGGTGACGGCGTCGCCGATGACGCGGGGGAGCTGTCGGGTGCGCAGCCCACCGTCCTTCGCCAGGTCGGGATCGGCCAGGAATACGTCGCGGACAGCGCGTTTCCATGACTGGGAGGATACGCGGGCGCGCAGCACACCTCCGTAGATCGCGGACTTGGGGCTTCCGGATTCGTCGCGGTTCAGGTTGGACGGGGGGACGGATTGCAGCACGTGGACGTCCAGGAATGTCATCGTGATGCTCCTCGCTAGTTGGATGGGGTGTCAGGGTGGTCGGCTTGGCTCGCATCGTCCGGGCCGGAGTCGTCTGCGCCGGAGGGGACCCAGCGGTAGTCCAAACCCCAGCGCCGGCGCACTCGCGCCCGACGCTCGGAGTCGGGCCATTGCTCCAGGTCGCCGGCCAGCATGATGTAGTCCAAGGCGATGGCATGCCGGCGCAACTGGGGGACCAACACGCGCAGGTGGCCGATCACCTCCTCCGTGCTGTCGGCGGTCATCGCGGCCAGGAAACGCCGATCCACCCCCTCGGCGGTGCCGTCCTTCAACGCGCTGTGGAGACGGCCCGTGGCCTTACCCACGCTGGGCCCGGGCCAGCCGAGGGGGCTCTGCGGGTCGGAGAACTGATGCATCGGCCGGTCCTGCGACTGCTGATGGAAGGCATACAGAGCCAAGACGTAGTGGGTGGCGGCTTCCACGCGCGCCTGAGCCTGCTCCCCCCAAGATGCCGGGACCGCCAGGCTGACCGGTGCGATGTACTGAAACATCGCCGGCTCTTCCATCGGTCGTTTGGCCAAGCCGCGTCGGCACGCCGCAAGCCCCGCCCGATCGAAGTCCGGCTCGCCGTTGCGATGGATGACGAAACCTTCCAAGACCTTGGCCAACTCACGCTGCCACTGAGGGCGGTCGCCCGCAGGGCGGGACCTGTTGGGTGTGGTGGTCACGGCTAAATCTCCTGGTCGGGCCGGGGTAGATCGTTGTTGAGGGCCTTGCGGAACCAGAACTCGGCGAGGGCGGCGGAGATCCACTCGCTGCGGTCCCGGTTGATGCGGACACGGCGGCCTCGGATCGCGGTAGGCGGCACGCCAAGCAGTAGGTTGTCGGCGATCTGGAAGGTCCGTGCACGGACGTCGGAACGCCACTCGTCGCGTGCTTGCTGCTGCGACACCCGTGCCGTCCGCTGAGGGGCATGGGCACCCAGGCCGGCCAGCCATCGTCGGAACAGCTGGTCGAGCGTGGCGTAGAGGATCATTTGAGCGTTGTCTCGGCGGGATCCCAGCACCCGATCGTCTCGACAACCCGCGGCCTTCGCCAGGTTGGTCGCCAAGTGCCCCAGGTGACGGGCGGCGGTTTCGGCATCGCGGACGCCGTCCAAGGCGACGCTCTCCCAGTTCTGGTCCGCGCGCAGCACAGCCACCGGCAGCGGAAGGTCATCAAGGTAGGTTTCCTCGATCACTGCGTTCTGGTTCCCGTAGCTCATACCGACGGCGCGCAGCAGCAGCGGATGCCCACGCAATTGTTCGGCGAACTCGCCGTCGGCTAGACCTCGAAGCTGAACCAGAACGCTCGCCGGTTTGCGCTCCGAGCCGGAAGGCTCGGTGGCTTGCTGATGCGGCAGGATCGTGCCGAGTCCTCGCCAGAGCTGACGACCAGGACGATGGGTGACCGGCATGTAGACCTCGCGCCCGAGCTTGGCCGGCTGAGTCTTGCTGCGCCGCCAGGCGGTCTGCGGTTCTGTCTGAAACAGATCCTCGCTGCGTAGGCGGTCACCCGCGCAAACGATGATCCGCTGGATCCGGGGCCCGTCGGCGGCAGGGGCGACGACCAGCCGGACGCGGCGGCTGAGCCAGGTATACAGATCGAGCAGACCGGCGGGGGTGCGTTCTCGCCACGTCGCATCAGCGGCGGGGCGTTCCCACGACGGCTGGTCTCCCGAACCGCTGATCTCGTTCTTCAAAATCATCAGGTTGAACAGCAGGGTGTGCCACAGCGTCTGCCCTGTCGGAATCAGCACCCCCATCTGGCCGAGAGGACCGGTGGGATTCCCCGTCGTCTTACCGGCCTTGGCCTTAGGATCCCCGGCGGCGGCTGTCTTGATTGCGGCGGTGTCCCAGGCGTGAGCGTGCAGCAACCAGCGGGCGGCCTCCGCCGGCGTCAGCGCGGGCGGCTGATCATCTCGGACCGAGCAGAACAACGGCGTGTTGTTGCCCGCCGCCAGGTAGGGGATGACCAGGGAGATCGTCTTGGTGTCGCCGCTCGCGCTGCGCAGCCCGGCGACCTGCCCGAACGGCGTTTGGGGGTGAAACAGGTCGAAGCGATGCCGAACCTGGTCCAGGTACTGGTCGATCCGGTCAGCCGGCAACTTTCCCAACTCCCACAGCGCGCCCCATTCATCACGGGAGCGGGGCCCGGGATTGGCGCCCTGACCGACGGCGCGATGGATCACCGCCAACATCATCCGCACGATCGGGGGGTACTGGGTGGCGGTGTCCAGGACCAGGTCCTGAACCTGATGCGCCTGATGAAGCAGGTCGCGAAGAGACAGAGCCCGAGCGGTGCCATCCAGCAGCAGACACGGCAGCCACGGTTCGTCCACCAGGTTGAACGTGAGGGGCGGTGACTGCTGCTGAGGCGGACCGGATGCGCGCTCAAGCACGAGCGTCCTCCAAACCGATGACAGGGTCGTAACTGACCAGACGATCGCCCATGCGCAGCGGACCCGCCGGAGGAAGAAGCAGCACGCGGGCCCGTGACAGCCAGGGAACATGGCGCCAGGCCTGCACCAGGAAACTCTGCTCCAGGGCAGCATCGGTGAGCTGCTGAGGAAGGCGGATGGCCTGGTCGAGAATCGTGTCGATCGCCTGGCTCGATGGCTGGCGACGGAGCGGGATCTCAAGGAGGCTGCCAGCCGACACAGTAAGACCGCTTTCTGCGGCATCGCCGCTGGTTGTCGCCCGCAGCAAGATGACCTCAACCGTGCGAGGCCCCAGCCTTACCGTTGCGTGGACATCGGGATCGTCCTCGTCCCGCGCCTCACCGATGTCGCCGATCTCGGCCAAGGACTCACAATCAGGTGGCGGCAGAATGATTTGACGTGCCGCCAACGCCATTGCCTCCAGCACGTCCTGGTGATCCTCAGCGGCCCGGCGCAAATCACGCTGCCAGCAGTCCGGACCGATTCGCGCAGTCCCGTACACCTGCTCGATCAGGGCAGGGATATCGCGGGGCAGGTCGATGTGGTCGCGTCCCCACAGAGCTGCCGCGGTTCGCCAGAGCAGGTGCTCTCCATACACCAGCGCGCTCCCATACGGCACCCTAGGCGGCCCGTCCGGTACCGCGGCGTGCCCTGCGACCAGTAGCCGCGGCCGCTTCACTGCCTCGGGCCGGTTGTCGCGAGCATGACGATGGACGCGCCCCAGACGCTGCAGAAGCAGGTCGACCGGCGCCAAGTCGCTAACACCGACGTCGAAATCGACATCCAGTGACTGCTCAGCTACCTGGGTCGCCACCACCACATGCGGGCTCGGCCGGTCCTTGCGCTCCGGCCCGAAATCGGCAACCAGCAGCTCGTCACGAGCGCGACGATCGGCGACGGTGAATCTGGAGTGAGCCAGACTCACCGCATCAGTGCCCAGCTTCTCAGCGAAAGCGCGCCAGGTCTGCTGGGCCCGTCGGACGGTATTGCGGACGACCAGCGCGCTACCGCCGTCGGCCAGCAGATCCGACACGGTGTTGACGACCTGGCCGGCGGAGGCTCCCGGCTCGTCGAGCAAGTCCAACCGCACCTGCGGGCCAGTGGTCGCTCGCGCGGACACGACCTGAACGTGGGACGCGTCACGTGCTGCCCAACTCAGCTGCGGATAGGTCGGTGCCTCAGTGGTGTGTTTTAGCGCCTGACCGGAGTAGGCGTCCAGCAAGTCCTGACGCACCCGCCTCGGCAACGTCGCAGACAACAACGCCACCGGGACCTCAAGGGCACCAAGCCACGACAACACCCGCCGCAAAATGGTCGACATATAGGCGTCGTAGGCATGGACCTCGTCGATGACCACCACCTTGCCGACCAAGCCGAGCATGCGCAGGGCGACATGACGCGCGGCGACCCCGGCAAGCAGGACCTGATCGACGGTGCCGACGACTACCGGCGCCAGCAGCCTCTTTTTGCCTCCCGACAACCACTGCGAGGCGGTGATTCCGCCATCGCACTCGTCGATCCCCACGCCCCGCGGTAGGAACAGCTGCCGGTACTCTTCCTGCCGCCGTGCCTTGCCGTGCGCGAGCGCCACCGTTGTCTTGGCGTCCTGCTCACCCAGCCACGCACTCACCCGCGTGAACATCTGGTTGCTGGTGGCCTGTGTCGGCAGTCCCACGAAGATGCCCTGCGCACCGGTGTGCACCCCGAGCACTTCCGCCGCGGCCAACGCCGCCTCGGTCTTGCCGTCGCCCATCGGCGCTTCGATGATCACAAGCCCGGCGCCGCTGGCCTCCTGCGCCAGGTGGAGGGCCTTCACCTGCACGTCACGAGGTGTAGCGATCTTCGGCCAGCGTGCAGGGAAGAACGTCCCTGGTGCGGTCGAGGCCAGCCGACGGTCAGGCTGCCACATCTCTCGCAACCCGATCAGTTCCCGGATTCGCTCGGTGGCCGCCGCGGACGCTTGAAGGTAGTCGTCGCCGAACGGGGCCCGATAGTCATACAGGGACTCGTTGCTGGCTAGCCAGTCGGCGAGGATGACCGCCCCGGCAAGACACACCTGCACTGGAACCGAAAACCGAACCGCTCTCCACTGTGCAGGATCGGCCCCGAAGTGATCGGTGACCGCCTCGAACAGCTCTCGCCGAACCTCGGCCCATCGCGGATGCTCATACGTCAACGCCCGCCGCGCCGTGCTCTGCCACAAAGGGCTGGGGAAAGCCCCGTGATGGCCACCAAGGACCAGGGCGGGCCCCTCCGGTTCGTCCCAACCGTATTCCTCCAGCAGCTCCCAAAGCGCTGACGCCGACACCAAGGAGTGCGGAGTCTTGGTGCGCTCACTGAAGGGGAGTCCCGCACCGCGCCCCAGGCGCGCATGCCAGGCGCTCTTGGACTGAAAGTCCGACGCCTTACCGAGATCATGAAGGCCGGCGAGCCAACTCATCAGCCGTTCGGCCTCGACCTCGTCTCCAGCCATGCCCTCAGCCAACTGGGACTTCAGCCTCGGGGGCAGAAACTCTCGCCACAGCCAACCAGCGACATGGCCGGCGTCGACCAAGTGCGCGATCAAGGGATGCCACGCCTCGGCCGAGATCGACTTGTTCCGGCTGGCCTCACCGGTCTTCCCCCACACCGCACGTGCCGCGCCCGACAATTCCACGAGGCCCCCTCAAAAACGACTGTCATCGTTCTACAACCGACCACCGACAGATTTCCGGTGATCGCTGAGGCCGGTCGGCCCAGCAACAGACGACCCCAGTTCCGGTCAGGCGATAATCCCCGCTCGTGCGGGGCAGGTTTTCAGGCAAGTTCCCAACAAGGGATGATCTCCGTAACCGCAGAGCGCCGAGACCTTCCACCAAAGTAACCCGTGAGCGTGCCGCAGCGGGTCGCATTCATCGAGGACGGTCATCAACTTGTTAGGAACGTGGTCCACGACGTTGGGTTGAGTGACTCATACCAGGATCGGCAGCTCACTTGTCCGTCCCGTTTGGCGCCTGTACAGATAAGGAGCCGCGCATCACAGACCCAAAGACGGAGGGCAGATGGATCTGAGGAAGATCGTGGGTGGATGGCCCACACCCAGCTGGACCAGAGACGTGCCGCACTATAAAGTGCGCGGATGCCTGGTCACATGGCTGCTCATCGATTCCCTGCTGCGGCATCTCACCTTCGCCATCGGGTGGCACTGATCGCACTGCTGGGAAAGTTCCAGCGGCGTTGAGTGCTCGGACGCTACCCAGCCAGCCTCTGGGTAGCGTCCTCGCAGCTGTGAGCTCATGACGCACCCAATTGCCGTGTGGGGCTAAAGGGCCAGCAACTACTGAGTTGTCAGTCAGATTATTCGACAGACCCGAACCCTGTTCCACCGGCGCCGCGGGACCGCTTCCTTCTCTAGACCAGCATAAGAAAGGGCAACTCCGTAAAAACGGCTGTGCGGTTCTGCGTGGTTGATCACCTACTTGGCCGACACTGACCCTTTTTCATCCGTCTGGGCGGGCGTGGATCACAGCATGATTGCAGTGGGAGCGTTCGGCTGGTGACGTGAAGAAGCCCCTGGTAGACGAGTTGATCACCACAATCTCGACGTCCGAACCAGGGGCCCTGCGTGCTGTTCTATCGTGCTGCCGTCGATTTGTCGCGTCCCACGCTGAACTACCTGGCCGGAGTGCTCTGGCGACACCGCAAGGCGATCGGGTCGTCCGGGCGGCGGCTCAACCCCGGGCGGCAGGCCCTGCTGGTGCTGGTTCACCTGCGCAAAGGCGACACCTACGCCGAACTCGGGGCCGGGTTCGGGGTGTCGACGAGCACGGCCTGGCGGTATGTCCAGGAGTCGGTGGCGCTGTTGTCGGCGCGGTCGCCGAAGCTGACGGCGGCGTTGCGCAAGGCCAAACAGAATGGGCTGCATCTGCCGGTACTGGACGGCACGCTCATCGCCTGCGACCGGGTGCGGGCTGACCGGCCGTACTACTCGGCCAAGCACCGCTGCCACGGAATGAACATTCAGGTCATCGCCGGCCCGGACGGGACGATCGTGTGGACGTCGGGGGCGATGCCCGGCCGCACGCACGACCTGACCGCCGCCCGCGTGTGGGGCATCCTGCGGGAACCGGCGGAGGCCGGGATCATCACGCTGGCCGACAAGGGGTATCAAGGCGCCGAGGCGTCGGTGGTCCTGACCCCTTACAAGGGGCGCAACAAGCCCGAGTCCCAGAAGCAGGCCAACCGCTCACACGCCAAGCTCCGCGGACCCGGCGAACGCGCAAACGCCCAGCCCAAGTCATGGAAGCTGCTCCGCAAGCTCCGCTGCAGCCCCAGCAAGGCCGGCCACCTGGTCAAGGCCATCGCCGTCCTACACAACTACGAAGCCACCCGAGGATGAAAAAGGCTCACTGAACCGTCCTGAATTCGGTGGAGGCTTTTCGTATGCACTGGGTGTGGTGGAGGTGGATTAGACGTCGTCTCATCTGGTGAGGTCGCGGTAGCAGATGAGGGCGGCGACGATGCCGACGAAGGCCAGGAAATGGTCGGCCTTGCGCTCGTAGCGACGGTGCAGGCCACAGAGGCCGTTCATCCATGACACCGTCCGCTCGGCCACCCGCCGGTGCCGGCCGAGCCGGTTGGAAGCCTCGATGCCGCAGCGGGCGATCCGCGGGACGATGTTGCGACTGCGCAGCCACGCCCGCGGTCGACGTAGTCGTAGCCCTTGTCGCCGTGCTGCTTGTCTAGACGGCGCCTGCGTGGGCCACGCCGGGAGCGGACCGGTGGGATACCGCGCATCAGCGGTTCCAGCCCGAGTTTGTCGTGGGTGTTGGCAGCCGATCCTGACAGAGATGGGCAGACCGGTACGGTCGGTGACCAAGTGGATCTTCGCCCCGGCTTCTCGCGGTCGACAGGGTTCGGGCCCGTCAGCACCCGCCCTTGGTGGCGCGGACGCTGACGGAGCCGCTCGCTCACCGCGACCAGTCCAGTTCCCCGGCCGCGCCGAGTTCGTCCAGCATCGCCCGGTGGATCTTGGTCCACACCCCGGGCGGCGCTCCAGTCGGCGAAACGGTGGTGCACCGTTTGCCAGGACGCGTCGAACGTGGGCGGGAGTTGCCGCCAAGTGCAGCCGGTGGTGGCCACGAACACAATCGCCGCCAGCACGCTGCGGTCATCGGCACGCCGCCGTTTCCAACCCTGCGACCCCGCCGGCGCGGGTGGAACCACTCGTTGGAACATCTCCCACAACCCGTCCCGGTACCAGCCGTTCCTCAAAGCTCGCCCCGGCTGGCTCAACGAGACATCACCCATCAAACACGGTCTGACTCGACGACTCTGTCGCTGGCGGGACACCGCACCGCTTGCAGCCGTTCGCATGATCGTCCCGACAGACGTAGCCGATTGCACCTTCCACGCACCATTCGGCAGCTGCTTCGGACAGCAGGTCCGGCCCGGCAAGCAGGAGCCGACGCAGTTCAGCGTTGTCCGCAATGTCGGCCGGACGGCTGGTGAACCACTCGTCGAACCAAGGCGTGTCCCGGTGCACGCGCCAGTGTCCGTGCTCCCGGTCGTCGGCTGCGGCAACGAACCGATCGACGATGCGTTCCCAACTAGGTGCGCCGAACCAGCCGTTGTCGAACGCGCAGAAGAATTCGATCAGGGTCCGCAGGCCGAACTCCTGCTCGTGGAGGCGGTACGCACGGCCCCAACTGATCGCGTCCTGTGCCATCTCCGCAAGGTCGTCGCGTGGATCATCCTCGTGCGCCGGGTCGTCAGGGTTGTGGCAGGCCAACCCGAGCTCGAGCACGGACTGTCCAGTCGGCAGAACCCGAGACGGGTTGACGATCGCGAGACCGACTGCGACCCAGTCGACATGGTCAAACGACAGCATCGAGCGCACGAGCCGGGTGGTCGCCGCGTTGATCCGCATCATCATGCCGTCGTGCAGCGGGCTCCTGCCGGCATGCCAGTTCTCGACAGGCGTGTTGCGCCACAGGGCGAGCGTGATCCGAGTGGCGGCGAGCCACAGCAGAGCGTCGTCGTCAAGGTGCCCGAACCGGCTGGCGCACTCCTGGGCGCCGTACTGGATCAACATTCGCTGGTTCGGTCGCGCGTGGCTGTCGGACTTTCCAGGTTCGACGTACTCGTAGTCGGTGGCGTACTCGTCGAGGATCTCGTTGAGCTCGGCTGCGCTGTCGGCGACGTCGTACTCGAAGCCGTCCGACCCATTGACGGCGTACACGTCGTGGTCCCACGTGACTTGCACGTCGCCCCAGAGCACGACGTCGTCGCACTCGTCGATGGCGCCGTCAGTCACTACCGGCTTGATCGTGATCGGTGCAGTTCGCCCATCGGTCCGCCCGTCGTCCTGTTCAGCTGCCCACGCGGTGATGACGCCGAGCGGCTTCGGGACGAAAGGACCGACCTCGGTGAAGCTGAACGGCTCGTCGTTCTCATCGGTGTCGAACCGGCTGTTGATGAACGCGACCGCCTCGGCAGGCGTACTGACGACGGCCTCGGCGCCACTGTCGTTGTCGACGACTCGCCACAACACGCTGTTCTTCACGACGGTCTCCGATCTAGGTGGGGACACCCGGCGCTGGCAGGACGCGCCGAGCTACTCGGCGCTGACTCCAATGATGGGGTGACCGTCCCCTCTGTATGGTCCCGCAGGCGCTCGTCGGCGAAGATGAGTGAAGCGCCCCGAGCCTCGTGGAGGCTCTGGTGTGCCCCGGCCGTAGTGGAGGTGGATTAGTGGTTTCTTGTGCCACTTGAGTCGAAGGAGTGGCCGGGGATGTCGTGGGTATCCGCCGGAGTTCCGACGCAAGGTGCTGGACCTGCTGGAGGCGGGCCGCAAGGTCATTGACGTGGCCTGGGACCTGGAGATCAGCGAGCAGACAATCTGTCTGTGGCGGCGCCAAGACAGGATCGACCGGGGCTTGGAACCGGGGCTGACCGGTGCGAAGAAAGCTGAGCTCGCCGCGGCCAGGGCCCGCATCGCCAAGGTGGAGACTGAGCTGGTGGCGACCCGGCGGGCGATCCCGTTGGTGCGCGAGGGGTGCCCCACAAGGAGGTGCCAAGCCATCGCGGTGACGGCCGGCGAGGGCGTCCCCACCGAGGTGGCGGGGGCGGCGTGCTGGATGTGTCGGTGTCGGGCTACCACACCTGGCGCACCCGCCCGCCGTCACAGCGCGCGATTCGGCGCGCCTGGCTGACCGACGTCATCATCCAGGTGCACCAGGGCCTCGCGCAGCATCTACCGACCTCGGCGCATCCACGCCGAGCCGGCCCTCGGTCGCGGCAACGCCGGCCCCGCGCTTGCGGAGATGACCCTGGCGCATCTAGGTGGATGATCGCCTGCCGGCTTCGACTCCTCGTGCGCCGGGACGACACTTCCTGACGTGCGGCTTCATGACTTCACATAAAAGCCTGTCGGTGATTGTCGATGTTCAAGCTCTCGCTAGCGGTCTGCCATGGGGATGGGGCGTCCTCTTCAGGCCGCGTCGTTTTGGACGAGGCTACCTCGGCAACTGAAGGGCGGTGAGTGCCTCCTGGACTGGTCGCACAGCGAATTGCTGAGCGTCGGCGGCGGACCATTCTGCGGGGTGCGGGCGGCGGTTGGGTCCGTGGGGCCAGTGGCCTCGTAGGAGGGCGATCAGGTCGAGGTCGGCCCAGTATTCGATCGTCTGGTACATCACATCGGTGTGGTCGCCGGGCGTGGTGATCCAGACGGTGGTCGGGGCGGTGTGGCCCGCGCGGATGTCGTCGGCCTTGGCTTCGAGGTGCTCGATCGAGTCTTCGAGGGCGGTGAACACGTGGAGCCGATCGGCGAGGGCGTCGTCGACTTCCCACTGATGGCCTCGGAGCATGAGGGTCAGGTCGTGTTCGGTGGTGACGACGTCGGGGAGGCGCTCGTCGGAGACGAGGGCTTCGACGAAGGCTGCTCGGAGCCAGTCGTTGGCGAACGCGCCTTCGATCCCGGTGTGGAGGGGCCGGGCGATGTCGTGGAGAAGTCGCCGCTTGGCTGGGTCGGGGGGAGTGGCCGAAGGTGACGGCTGAGTGAGACGCGCTTCTGACGTGTGGCGGCTGGGAGCGTTGAGCGTGCTGGGCGTTGATGCGGCGGGGAAGTGGTGGCTCTGAGTGGGGCTCTGCGGCTGCTTGATCACCGTGACTCCTGGTCGTCGCTGTTGCGCAGGGCTTAATGGAAGCCGAACGGGCAGGTCAGAGGCCAGGTTCAAAGTCGCCAAGACGGGAAGTCACCGCACGGGAGGCTCGCGTTGCGCTCTGGCGCACAGGACGAGCTGGCTGACGAGCTGGGGTTTCAAGGGCCTTGTTGCCAGCAGGGCTTGAAGTGACGGGTTCCTGTCACTGGCAACGAATGGCCAGGGCCTTGGCTGGACGTTTCGCCGCGCGGCGTCTCTGCTTCTGACTGCTAGTGGAGCGAGGTGGCGGACGAACGTGAGTCTGAGGCGCAGCTGCTGGAGAAGCGCGAATGCTTCAGCGAGGAGACCGACGGGATCATCGGGGCTGCGGAGGTGGTCTCGGCGCTCCTCGACCGGGGGATGGCCTAGCAGCGGCCCGAGCCGGGGAAGGCGCCACGAATGATTCCGGCAGCGCCGCACCTGGCGCTTCAGGCGGTGTTGGTCGAGATGAATCAGCGACTGGCCGAGGAGCACGAGCGCTTGTTGACGGGGTACCGGCGGCTGGTAGAGGACGCTCCGGCGTCGACGGCCGACGGCCGACGGGCAGGGGGCGGCGTGCGGGCTGATCGAGGTCGTCACTGAGCCGGCGGAGTTCATGCGACTGTCCGGCGTCCTGGTGAACGCGGCCCGACATGACTGGCTGACGTTGGAGAACCACCTGGCTGATCGGCTGATCGATCACACGGCGATCGTCGCGCCGCCGCCGGCTCTGCGGAACGGAGTACGGCGGCGCACGATCTACGAGAGCCGCTGCGCTGAACATTCCGTCGTCGCGGAGAACATTCCCAGTGCCGCCGCATCAGGCGAAGAGGCGCGGCCGCTGGCCGGGGTCGGGACGACCGGGGCGGTACTGGCGCGTTCGCCGGTCATCGTCGCTGCGCTCTGTGAGTACTTCGAGCTGTTGCGGGAGCGAGCGATGCCGATCGGGGCCGCCCAGGCCGACAGTCCGAATGAGCGAGGATGTTAGTGGCCAGTTGGGATGTCCCGCGGGTGGCCACTTTCGTCGAGGCGGTATCCGACAGCGGTCAGCGCTGCGGCCTGCGCGTGGAGCGGTCACGTCGCGGCCACTTATTCAGCAAGGCGGAACACCTCGGACATCCGCCGTTCGAGATCATCCTCGGTGACCGTGGAGTCCACAGCGAGCCTGTGAAGGCCGAGCCGCCGGGTCTGCTCGACGAGCCGGTCGGTGAACATCGCGTCGCGCCGCAGCAGATTGCTCAGCGCTTGCGCAGGGTCGCTGGTCTTGGCGATGAATCCCCATCCCGTACCGCCCCGCCGGTCGAAGACCGCCTGCCGGAACCCGGGGGTCGGCAGCAGCCACACGGCGTGGCTCGTCTGGGCCAGCAGCGGCCGGACGAGAGCGGGCAGCAGCCGGAACCCCTCGGCGACCACCGGCCGGTCGGCGCCGAAAGCGAGCAGGTCTTCGATGATCAGGGCGAAGCCCTCGCCGCGAAACCAGTGGAAGGTGTCGAGCATCTGACGCGGATCCCGGCTCATCCACCGCTCGTCCATGTCCATGGCAGCGAACTCGGCCAGGTAAGGAGCCACGTGCTTCGGCATCTGGCGAGCGTGCTCGGGCATCGCCGCGTCGGTGTCGTACAGCCGCATCCCGTACCGGTCGGCGAGGCGCCGGGCGACCGTGGACTTCCCGGACCCGCTGCCACCGCCGACTCAGTAGACATGGCTCAACCGCTCCGGACGAACGTACGGGAACGTAGCTTCGTGCATGCGTCGATTCCTCGTCAGTGCCTGGCATCTTGGGACATCACACTCCAGCTCTACTCGGTGATGCCAGCGTTGTCCGCCAGCCGCAGCCCGCGCTCTGCAGTACTTCGAGCGGACTGAGGCGCGGCGCGGACGCACTGGTTGGCCAGGCGGAGCGCCGAGCTTCAGCGCGGACGAGGAGTCCTGGCCCACGACGATCCCGAAGTGGATGGCGATCCAGGCCAGGCCAGGCCGGTACCGACACCGACCGGGGCGGCCGTCCGGACGATGCTGACGGCGTAGTCGTTGAGGGGCATGGGGCCTACTCCCGTCTGGCGAGGATGGCGTTGGCCCAGAACATCGCCGTCTCGAGCAGGGGCCTCGGCGTCCCCGGCGTGCCGACCTGGAGGCAACGAACGGCCCTCGATCTCCACGCCGGACTCCGCCGCCGTCTCGGCGCGGTCGACCAGACCGGCGGCGGCCCACTGCGCGACCGGGCTGGCCATCGCCGGGTACTACGCCGCCGCGCGCAGGATCGAGCACCGCCGGCCCCGAATCGGCCGGATCTTGACCTCTATGGTCCTGACCAGCGGGGCTCCGAGGTACCGGTAGTCCGCGGCAGTTGGCTCAGTGGAAGTTTCGGCGACCTGCGCAGCGTCCCGCTCTTCCAGGCAGAGCGGGACGGTGCGCAGGTGTTGACTCAGACCGGCCAAACCTGGAGGGTGCGGTTCCTCCTCGGGGAGTGAGGTGATCAGGCGGTGAGGTAGCACTCGGCCTGGTCGTGGGTGTGGTGAACGCGGTGGTGTTCTCGGTGGAGATGGAACCGCCAGTAGCTGGGGAAATCGCCGTTGGCGACGACGGTACGGAGCTTGAGGACGGCTTCGGCTCCGGCCAGGCCCCAGCGGGCGCCGCCGATGTCGAGTCTGTCGGCCACGATGTGGCGGACGGCGCCCTCGATGACGCCGGTGGCGATCGGCCATCCGGCCGCCAAGGCCTGGTCGTAGCGCAGGAACGCGGCATGCCCGGTCAGGTAGCGGATGGCCGTGTCGATCTGTCGGCGGCGGTGCGGCGCAAGAGCGGCGGCCTGGGCGTCGAGGGCGGCGACGACCTGGCCGGTGTGTCCGGCCAGTAACGCCAGGGCGCAGGTGGCGACCCAGTCCTCGGTGGCGGGGTCTGCGGGTTTGTGCAGGTCCCAGGCGCAGGCCCAGATCTTCTCCAGCACATGGATGAAGTCGATCACGATGTGGATGGTCACCTTGCGGCGAGCGGCTTCGGCCCGGATGAGGTCGAGTTGGTGCTGGGCGCCGTCGATCAACACGATCCAGGTGCGGGCGTGGGTGGGGTCACGGGCCTCGGCGTGGTCGAACACCTGCGAGATCACCTGATCGGGCTCGGCGATGACCGAACCACACAGCCACTTGCGCCGGGCGACCGGCCCGGGACGGGGTGGCCGGTGGCCGCGTCGCCCGCCGGGAACAGCGATCACATCATGTGGGCGGCGGGGTGCGGGGACGGTGTCATAGACCGCCCCGAGCGTGGCCATGCGTTTGCGCGCGGATTTCTCGCCGGCGGCCAGGCGGGTGCGGAAGGTGTGCCCGGCGCGGGCGGCGGCCTTGGCCGTGGCCGGGCGCAACGCCTCGGGACGCATCACGATCCCCTTGCCGTCGGTGCTGATGACCAGCACCTCCTCGGCGGTGCGCGGCACCGGCATGAGGCAGGCGTTGAAGGCGTCGATGTCGACGGCCGCTGCCCGCACCAGCTGAAGAAGCTGCCGTTTGCCGACCACGTTTCCGCAGCGGGCGGTGATCGCGTCCTGGGCGTCATCGAACGAACCGCGCACCGCCTCGACGGCGGCCAACCTGGCCAGCCCGTGCGAGTGCCGCCCGGCCGGCAGCGACAAGGCCGCGTCGGCCGGATACCGGTTGGTGGTCCCCCGGGCGCGCCAGGCGCAGCGGGTCACGGTCACCGTGCCGAACACCGTGGCCAGCAGCCGGTGATGACCGACCTCCAGACGACGGCGTGCGACCCCGTCGGGTCCACTCACTGCGGCACCGATGCCACGAAGGCGCTCGGCTGCCCGCTGTTCACGTTCGGCGCGAAGGTCCAGATGCGCCTGCAACAGCAGCCGCATCAGTTCCCGTCCCTGCTCGGCCAGCAGCTCTTCGAGCAGGTCATGCGGCAAGTCCAGGGTCGACGGGTCGACCAACTGGCCAAGCAGATAGTTGAAGGTGTTCCTGGCGGCCGCAAAGGCGTCAACACCGGCCCCAGCGACGTAGCTTTCCATCGCGGGCTCTTCTTCCCGGCGCGGACGGTTCATGGTTTGGTCGCCTTCGAACCTGCACCGGGGAAGAGCCCGGCCGCAATCACCTCGCCGGTGAGGAGGCGATGCCGCCCTCCCGCTCATCCGGCCCCGCGCCTGGCCCGGCGGCCAGCTCGCCAGCCACCGCGGCGGTCAGCGTGAACAGCCCCGGCCCGTCCTCGACCGCCCAGCCGCGCTCAACCAGCCGCTTGAGCTTGGTCCGCAGCCCCTCCCGCTTGGCCGCGGTGTCCTGCAGACCCATCACCGCCGCGATCTGCCCGGCCCGCATCGGCTCAGCGGCGTCAGCCAGGATCTCCACCGCGTCGCGATACGCCTCGGGCAACGCCGACCCCGTCATGCCCGGCCGCCACGGCGGCACCGTCATCACCCCGATCGAAGACCCCGCCCCCCGTCCCGGATCCACCGCGCCGCGCTCGGCCGCCAGATCTTCCACAGTTCCGGCCGCCTCACCCACGACCTCCTCCACCGTCTCCCGGGTGATGACCAGCCGCGACAGCTTGTCTTCCTCGACCTCCAGCAGCCCGGTCAACTCGGTGATCCGCTCACCGATCTCCTCGATCCGCTGCCGGACCGCCGCCTCCCGCCGCGCCAGCTCCTCAAACAATGAGCCCATCGTGGTCGCCTCCACCATGAACGGTAGAAGACAACCCCACCCACGACGAGCTACCGCTCGAAACCCCAGCTCACCCCAGTCCCCGAGCGAGAACTACACCCAAACCTGGATCAGGTATTGCTCTACGCCCCTGGGGAACGGGCGGACCCGTGCTTGAAGCTTTTCACTGCCCCGGCAGAGGATGCGGATCCAGTGCCAGCCTGGGTTCACTGCGAGGGTTGCCTGAGATGGCCCTTGCGTGGGTGCCCAAGCCTCCAGCGCGTCGTCCTCGATTTGGGCGCGTAGCCGGCCGACCTGCGTCCACGAGGAGGTGGCGGGGGCGGGCTCTTGGTCCCACTGTTGAAGAGTGACCTGAGGGTAGTGGTCTTCGCCGGGGCTGACTACGAACAGGTAGGGCGGCATGAAGGACAGGCGCTCCCCGAGCTCAGGAGGCGAACCGTCCGAGCTTTGGAGTTCTGCGATTCCCAGCAGGGCGAACTGGTGGCTTTCGACTAGGACCAGGTCACTGCTTTCCTGGATGGGAGAAGGCACCGCACCTCCAAGGCTCGTCAGCGGGGGGTGTCCAGGCTATGCCTATCGGACCCAGATGACGAAGGGGTCACGCCATGTGGTGCCGCTGACGGGGTCCTTGCCGCTCCAGTCCAGGATGCGGTCTTGGCCATACCAGACGGAAATCATGTTCCCGCCCTTCTGATTGTCCGCTGCTTTGACTGGATAAACGGAGTACCGGCCTGGCACGGCGTTGCGATCCCAGCCGGGCGCGTCCGCCCCTTCGTAGGTTGAAGCGAAGGGGAACTCGTCACAGTCGTTGCCGTGGTCGGGATAGCCAGGCCATTTGGCTCTGCATGTCCGGATGGACATGGCTCGGTTCCTCTCATAACGATCATAAATGAGCGTCTGCTTGCCGACCTTGACCTTCTTTTTCTGTGGATGGTACAGGCGGTGGAGGGGGTCTTCGTTCTTGCAGCCGGGAATTCTCTTGTTTTTGATCGTTGGTATCGTGGATGCGGGCTGATTGCAGGCGCGCCAGAGGTGGTTCGCGGTTTCGGGAACTCCATAACGGGCAGCACGCCTGAACAGTAGATGGGGAGTCACCTGGTTGAAGACGGCGCCGATCTTTTTCGGCAGATAGGAAGCCGAGTCGAAACGCGCCGACTGGTCGATGAGGGGAACGTGGTTGATGACTACGATCTCTGGGCTTTTTAGTAGCAGTTGCCAGCGAGTGAAGTTAACCTTCTCGGGGCCCTGTCCGACATTGCTGGGCGAGGTCATCTTCATGAGACTGTCGTACGGTGAGTGCTGCCATGTCGAAACGCGCTTCATTGCGGTAGGGCTGAAGCCCTCCTTGCATCCGGCATCGTTGCTGCGTAGCGGCCCGCAGTAGATGTAGAACTGGAGATGAATGTTCAGTTTCTCGACATCGCCCCATGGGACGATGTCGACGAGTTTCATCTGAAAATCGATCTCGCGCTTTCCGTTGCGCCCTGTCCCTACGACGGTGATGTGGTAATGAATACCTCCCGTGATCTTCTTTCCTGTCTGGTGGATTACCTCACTGTTCCCCTTGGTGCAGAATAGGAAATGGCTTTGAACGAGCCCGTGTTGGGGATTGCTCACTTTCTGCTTTGCGCAGTCCGCGAGCGGGTCGGCGGCTGCGGTCACGCCCGGTTCGGACTTGGGGTTGGCAGCGTCGACCTCATAGGAATGTTCGCGAGTGCTACGTTGCACTTCCTGGAGTGACGCTGCTTTGGGACGCGCTTGTGGCTCGGGAGGCGACTTTAGTGGCGTCGGCTGGGTCGAGGCCACCTCCAAAGGGCGTGTATACCAGAATTCCGGTTCCTTGGCCTTTGACGTAGAGGCGGAAGCCGCTGGCACCCCCAATGTCAAGGGTGCCAGCAGGACAGCGATCACGGCTGCGAGTCTTCGGGGCATCGAGCCTCCTTGCTTCGACCGGTCAGGGCATGTGACATCACCGTCAAGATCGGCGACTCGACAAAGATCTTGGATGCTCCATGAAGCCTGCAAGGGCCATGGCACCTATCGGCCAGAAGCGGTCGTCGCCGGCCGAGCTGAGGAAACCCGACCGACACAGACAGGCTCGTTCGTAGTCGGAAGGGGCAAGTGAGGTCGGCGTATTTGAAGCTGGCGCAGGTCTCACAGAACCACTCGCTAGCCCTTCCCGCTGTGCCCGGCAGGGGCAGGTCAGGCCCAAGGGCAGGTGTCGCTGCGATTGGCCGGTTCCTGACCTCGTTCTCCCTGACCAGCGGAAACCCGACCTACAGGTAGCCTGCAGACGTCGGCGAGTGGGGAAGCTCGACCGGCCGAACAGCCCGTCCTCCTTCGGGAGGGCGGGCCGTTTCTTCGTGCCTAATGTCGCGCATCTCCGTGTTCGTGACACCACATGCGCAGTGCCGCCGCTTCGGCATCCGGGTCGGTGGCCGACTGGTCGATCGCCAGCACGTGCGAGACTGAGTACATGTCCGATTTGCCGGGCTCGCCGAAAGTGCTCGAAACTGGTCCTGAAGCCAGGCAAACACGCAGGTCATCAAGTGTGCTCCCCGCGCACGCGGGGATGGTCCCCGCTCGCGGAGTTCGAGCAGCTCGTTGTAGTAGTGCTCCCCGCGCACGCGGGGATGGTCCCAGGGTGCCGTTCGGCAGGCCGGACAGCTTGGCGTGCTCCCCGCGCACCCGGGGATGGTCCCCCGCACTACATGTGGTGCGTTCGCGAATACACGTGCTCCCCGCGCACGCGAGGATGGTCCCACAACGTGCGTGGCCCGTCTTCTGCAGCGCAGGTGCTCCCCGCGCACGCGAGGATGGTCCCACAACGTGCGTGGCCCGTCTTCTGCAGCGCAGGTGCTCCCCGCGCACGCGGGGGTGGTCCCGCCTCCGCGCCCTGTACACCACCGTCGAGCGGGTGCTCCCCGCGCACGCGGGGATGGTCCCTAGGGTGGGGGAACCTGCGGACAGCCAGAGCCCCAAAAATGATCTTGGGGGAAGCGGGTAGGCCCCGTCGGCGTCGGGGGCGGGCCGTGTGGGGGCTGCTGGGTGTGGGGTTGGGTCAGGCTGGTGCGTTGAGGAGTTCGATCTCGATGGCCAGCACGCCGAGGGCTTCTTTCTCGGGGCCGTAGATGCGGCGGATGTTGGCGAGTTGCTGGTCGCGGGGGCTGGTCGGGTTGACGTGTTCGGGGCCTTCGGTGTCGAGGAGTTCCTCGAATGAGGCGTACCGGGCGACGCGTTTGACGCGGGTGAGGGCGTCGTCGCGGCCGCAGATGAAGCGGATGTGGTCGCCGGCTTTGAGGGTGCGCAGGTTGGGGTAGCAGACGCGGACCTCGATGGTCTTGGTTCCGTTGGCGACCAGGTCGAAGTAGCGGCGGTAGAGGTTCATCTCGCGGGCGCGCACGCCCGTGGTGGTGGTCGGGCGTGCGGTCATGATCCTGTCGAGTTCGGCGGTGGTGTAGGAGCGGTAGAAGTGCTTGGGGTCGGCGAGCATCTTGCTGACCAGCCAGACCATGGCGTCGATGAAGGAGTCGACGTCGCCGTCCCAGGCGGTGATGTCGAGCATCCACGGGCGGGCGCCGGGCGGGGCCGCCACCTTGCCGTCGCGGATGAGGGACTTGGACAGCTTGGCGCCGGTGTCGGTGAGCACCATCGGGGTGAACACCCGTGGTGGCGGGGCCAGGCTCGGGAGCTGGGCGAAGGCCTCGTCGACGAGCTGGCAGCCGTAGGCCCAGTCGCCGCCCTTGACCATCACCGACAGGGTGATGTGGTCGCGGACGGCCAGGCGTTCCTTGACCAGGTTCCGGTAGAGGGTGGCCAGGTCGAGGTAGGCGCCGGTGTCGGCGGTGATCGCAGCGTTGTAGTCGCCGTGGTCGGTGCACACCGCGGCGAAGTCCGCGCCGCCGGACCCGGTGCGCAGCAGGCGGGTGCGTTCGGCGCGTTTCTCGGCCCATCCGCAGTCCGGGCAGGGCAGGCGGATGTGGACCTGGCCGTGTGAGGGCGCCAGCGGCCAGCGGATCTGCTCCAGCCGCCCCAGCGTGGCGAGGAACTCGTGTCGGAAGGCGGGGTCGGCTTGCTGGGCGGTGTAGGTCTCGATCTCGTAGTCGACGCCGGTGGCGTCGGCGAGTGAGTCGAACATCGCCCGGTAGTACTTGCCGATCAGGTCGTCCACGCCGTCGGTGCCGAGGGCGTGGAAGTAGGTCTGCTGGTAGGCGTGGTGGGTTTCGGGGTCCAGGCGGATGTCGTGCGGGGCGTTGTCGAGCGCCCCGAACCGGACGATGGTGTCGACGCCGAAGGTCCGCTTGGCCTGCTTGGCGAGTAGGAACGCCGCGGTCTGCACCAGTGAGGTGCCCAGGTGCGGGGCGCCGTTGATCTGGGTGCCGACGCAGAACGCGACCCGGTCGGGGCTGGTGGCCTGGATCCGGGGGCGGACCATGTCCACCGCCCGCAGCATCGCGTTGGCCAGCACGTTGTTGGGACTGATGAGCTCCACGGTCTCGGTAGTGCTGTTCACGGGCTTCTCCCGGACGGTCAGGTGGTCGGGACGGGCAGCTGGGCGAGGATGAACTCCACCCGGCGGCCGGCCTCGTCGGCGGGCACGAAGATCGGCCGGTATCCGGCGTCGTAGTAGCCCTGCACGATCAGCTCGTGGACGCGGCGGATCTCGCGTTCCTTGGCCCAGACCAGGTCGTCCTCGGAATCGAAGTCGTCGAGGGGATCCAGGATGAACACCGCGTCGTAGCGGTAGACGCGGGCGGCCTCCTCCAGTTCGGGGGAGGGACCCAGCCCGAAGAAGGCGTCCCAGCCGTACCCGTCGGGGATGCCGCGGTTGTAGAACCGCAGCCCGCTCTTGTGGTCGCAGAACTCGGCGACGAACGCTTCCAGAACGTCGCGGGAGTAGGCGCGCCGGTCGCCGACCTGAAGGTGGCGGCCGAGCCGGTCGCGGTGCTTGCGGTAGATCTCCCGGGCCGGTTCGCCCTCGGTCGCCGGGATGCCCCGGCGGTGGAGTTCGTCCAGGACGGCCTCCTTTCCGGCGGACGGGCCGCCGGTCACCACGAACCGGCGCGGCGGGGTGGTCGGGTCGAGAAGCTGGTCCAGGCTCATGCGGGTCGTTCTTCCTGATCGTGGGGCTGGTCATCGGGGCTTGGTCCGGGTGCCGGTCGGCCGGACAGTGCCCGCCGCCAGGCGGCGGCGAGCTCGGAGCCGCCGGCAGTCGTCTCCAGCCGCGCGGTGAACTCGGCCAGGCCGTGCTCGGGATCGGCGAGCTCGGTCAGCAGCAGTTCCTGGGCCGGAGTGAGCGGCGGGGTCCACCCGGCGTAGCTGGCGATCTCCTGCGGTCCCAGCTCGGTCGCGGCGTGCAGGAGCGCGGCTCCGTAGGCGGCGCGGTAGCGCGCGGTGGCGCCCAGGACCTGGGCGTGCCGCCACAGCGCCGCCGTCGCCGCCCGGTCGATCTCGGCCGTGGCGGCCTCCATGCTGATCAGCCGGGCGAGGTTCAGCAGTTCGGCGCGCAACAGGTAGACCGTTCCCCACAGCGCGGCCAGCGCGTGCTGGTGCTCGGCGGACTCCCACGCGAACACGTCGGCGGGCAGCACCAACGGCCTCGAGGCGGCGCGCAGCTCCGGCGGGGTGGCGTGCCGGACGGTGAGCTCCTCACTGTCGCGGCGCAACTGCCAGGCGACCAATGCCAGCACCTTCGGCTCGATCCGCTTACGGAAATGGTGCACCTCATACCCCGAGGCGGCGGCCGCCGCCTGGCGGCGGGCCGTCAACGTCGCCCCGGAGGTCGCGGTCTCGGCCCCGAACAGCAGCCTGCTGGCCGCAGCGAGCTCGGCGTTCTCCAACCGGTCGAGCTGCTCGCGCAACAACCCGTCCAGCGCCCGGGCCCGACTCGCCGGGTCTTCGGGGTGCAGCGCCCGCGCCTTCACCCCACGCAGGCTCAACAGCCCGGGGCCGCACGCCTCGGCCCGCACCGGCAGGCCGCTGCGCACTAGGACCCGGATCTCCTCCGGCAGCTCATCGGCAGCCTCACCGGCCGCCCCTTGGCCCCTCATGCGCCCAAGTCTCGCACAGGATGCCCAGAAAATACCCAGTCACGCACCCAAGAAATGCCCAACCGGCCGTTGGAGACCGCCAACGTCTCCGTACGTCAGGCGGGCTGTGGGTGTGGCCCGCGAGGGCGCCGTCGACAGCCCGGCCGGTGGGCGCGGGGCTCAGGTACGGGTGTCGCGAAGGAAGCCGCGGATGAGGCCGCCCACTGCTCGGACTGCTCGATCAACGGTAGGTGTCCGGTGAAGATCTCGGCGTGGCGCGCTCTGGGCATGGCGTCGGTGAACTGTCGGTGGTGGTGTGGGCTGACGAGTTGGTCGAGCGTGGTGGAGATGACGAGGGTCGGCAGCGTGAGCGCGGTGAGGCCAGCTCGTACGTCGAGGTGGTTGACGAGCGGGACGAGGTGCTCCGACGTGCCGGGGCGGGATCGTGGCCGCGGTGGTTTTGCCGACCGTGTCGTGGTCGTCTTCGCCGATGGCGTCCAGGGCGGGGGCGCTGAGGCCGATGAGGGATAGGAAGCCGGCCAGGTGCCCCAGGTCGCCGGCGCGGGGCAGGTCGCGCCACAGCTTCGCGGCGAGCAGGAACCGCCGGTTGGGATGGGCGAAGCCTGCGGTGAGGACCAGAGCGGCCACGCGCTCAGGGTGAAGGATGGCGACCGGCTTGCCGAGCGAGTCACCCGCGATGGCGAAGGTCTCCACACCCTCCTCTACGGCGGTGGCGACCAGCTCATCGGCCAGGCCATCCAGGGAAAGCGGGGCTTTTGCGCGCGGGGTGCGGCCGGTGCCGGGGTAGTCGGGCCCGACGACGGTGTGCTGGGCGGCCAGGGTGTCCAGGATAGGGCCGTAGTTGGCGTCGATGCCGCCGCCGGTGCCGTGGGCGGGAGCAGGCCCGGGCCGGTGCCGTGCATCACGCGGCCGAGGCCGGAGCTAGGCAGAGCAGTGGACATGCGTTGTTTCTCCACGTCGGTGATGTCGAACGATTCGGCCGGCGAGGCAAAGCGCAGCATCGCCGATTTGTATCCGGGCGAGGCCAAGACCGACGCGCGTGACGCCGACCCCACGCCCCCACTTGACGAAGACATAGGGGGCACCCCCGCCACCATGACCAGGCGCCCTCCGCCGAGCTTCGAACACCCCTGGTAGTCATCCGTCGGTCGCACGGATCACCGACATATCTCCGACACCGGCGTTCGAGAGCTCGGCCGAACAAGCGTGCTTCGCCATGCACTGCACGCCCTCGATACCGCATTCAGGTGACCGCGTATCCGCAGGTCACTGATAGATGAGCCTCACTCAGGCGATGTCCTGCGGCCCGCGGGTAGCAGCGCTTGGCGAATGTCCGATTTGCCGGTCTCGCCGAAAGTGCTCGAAAATGGCCCTGAAGCCAGGCAAACACGCAGGTCATCAAGCGTGCTCCCCGCGCACGCGGGGATGGTCCCTCGCCCGCGCCCAACTCCTGCCGTCCCACTACGTGCTCCCCGCGCACGCGGGGATGGTCCCGGCTCACGGGGCGCGAGGGTGAGCTGACCGGGGTGCTCCCCGCGCACGCGGGGATGGTCCCGAACGGCTGGTTGTGGGAGATCGTCCGGACGCGTGCTCCCCGCGCACGCGGGGATGGTCCCGACCAACCACCGGGGCGGGGCCTGGAGCGCGTCCACGCCGTGCTCCCCGCGCACGCGGGGATGGTCCCGCTGCTCGGAAGGACTGGTACTGCTTGCTCCAGTGCTCCCCGCGCACGCGGGGATGGTCCCCTCGGCCGTCACTGGCCGTACACCACGTGCGAGTGCTCCCCGCGCACGCGGGGATGGTCCCCGCGCGGAGCATATTCTCATCACCACTGAGAGCGTGCTCCCCGCGCACGCGGGGATGGTCCCGATGGTGTCTACCTGAGAAACCTGGTAGTGACGTGCTCCCCGCGCACGCGGGGATGGTCCCCCTAGGGTTGGATCCAGATATGAGTACCGCTCGTGCTCCCCGCGCACGCGGGGATGGTCCCCTGGACGTGACGCTGATCATCCGGCAGGTCCTGTGCTCCCCGCGCACGCGGGGATGGTCCCCGGGCCGGGTACGAACGTTTGGGAGCGGACTTGTGCTCCCCGCGCACGCGGGGATGGTCCTGCAGGACGGGTCTTTCCGTGCCACGTTGCCAGGTGCTCCCCGCGCACGCGGGGATGGTCCCGCGATGCGCGGGTGATTCGCAATCAGGGTCTTGATGCTCCCCGCGCACGCGCCCGTGTCACTGAATTGTCCCCTACGGCTGGACCTGGCCTTGGGGGCGCCAGCGGGTCGCGCTCAGTTAGGGAAGCGCTGGGCTCCTGGGTGGCCATGTGTGGACAGAGCGTGTTGCTGGTTCGCCGGACGGTGTCGGATCTCTGTTGTTGAATGCCGTCATGTTCAGTGGCGAGCGGCCGGTTGTCTGGCTCGAAGAGAGCTTGTCCATAGCGGCGCGGAGGGTTTGGGCGAAGTCTGATTATTATTCGGATGATTGGCTTCCGCTGTGGCGTCACATGGCGGATAGCGGGTCGGTGGCGGGGCTGATTTGGGACGAATGGTTGCCTCGGCGAGTAAAGGAGATCATCGCTGAGTCGCTCCCCGGTGAACAGGATGATGCTCGGCTGCTTGCGGTGTGGTTGGCGACTAGTCATGACATTGGGAAGGCGACGCCTGCTTTCGCTTGTCAGGTTGACGGTTTGGCCGACAAGATGCGTGATGCTGGGCTGAAGATGCCGTTGCAGAAGCAGATGTCGGATCGGAACATGGCTCGGCATGGGCTGGCGGGGCAGGTGCTTCTCCAGCAATGGTTGGTGGAGCGTTTCGGGTGGGCGCGATCGGCGACGTTGCAGTTCGCGGTTGTGGTCGGTGGTCATCATGGAGTGGCGCCGGACGCCAGTGCCGTTCGTGAAGTGAACGTTCGTCCGCAGTTGCTGCGTACGCCTGGATGTGAGGCGGTCTGGCAGGGAGTACAGGACGAGTTGCTGGATGCGTGTGCGAGTGCGTGCGGGGTCGAGGAGCGGCTCGTCGCGTGGCGGACGGTGAAGCTGTCGCAGCCTGCGCAGGTCTTGCTGTCCGCTCTGGTCATCGTTGCGGACTGGATCGCCAGCAATAAGGATCTCTTCCCTTACTTTCCTGATGCGGCGGGCGTCGGCGATGAGGAGCGGGTCGCGGCCGCGTGGGCGGGTTTGAACTTGCCTGCGCCGTGGCGACCTCAAGAGCCTGAGTGCACTCCTGAGGAATTGTTCGCCTCTCGATTTCCTTTGCCTGCCGGTGCGAAGCCGCGGCCGGTGCAGGAGCAGGCCGTGTCGGCGGCCTTGGCCATGAAGTCACCGGGGTTGATGGTGATCGAGGCGCCGATGGGGGAGGGGAAGACCGAAGCGGCTCTGGCGGTGGCGGAGATTTTCGCTGCGAGGTCGGGGGCCGGCGGGATGTTCATCGCCCTTCCCACGATGGCCACCGGTAATGCGATGTTCCCTCGGCTTTTGGACTGGATCGGGCGTGTCCCCGGGACGGGAGATGGCGATCAGTCGGTGTTCTTGGCGCACTCCAAGGCGGCTCTCAACGAGGATTTCGTCGAACTCATGCGGCGCGGTCGGCATCGGTTGTCGTCGGTCGACCAGGATGGCGCGCCCGCCAAGGAGAAGCGGACTCTTTCGGCGGAGCTGATTGCTCACCAATGGTTGGTCGGGCGTAAGAAGGGGATGCTGGCGTCCTTCTCCGTAGGTACGATCGATCAACTGTTGTTCATGGGCTTGAAAAGCCGTCACCTTGCGCTGAGGCATCTGGCATTGGCAGGCAAGGTCGTCGTTATTGACGAGGCCCATGCATACGACACTTACATGAACACCTATCTGGATCAGGTGCTCGGCTGGCTGGGGGCCTACGGCGTCCCGGTGATCGTGCTGTCGGCGACGCTTCCGGCCCGGCGACGGCGCGACCTGGTCGCGGCCTATGTCGGGGCGGGCGGCCAGGACGTGGGACCTGAGCCGGAGGGCTATCCGCTGTTGACCACGGTCGAGCCGGGAAGGGCCGCGTCCAGCAGGGTGGTCGCTGCGTCGGGGCGAGGCACCGCGGTTCAGGTGGAGCGCTTGGACGACGACCTGGACGTCCTGGCCGACCGGCTGGACACCGAGCTGACCGATGAAGGGTGTGTTCTGGTCATCCGGAACACCGTCAAGCGTGTCCTGGCGACAGCCGCACACCTCCGCAAGCGCTTCGGCGAGGACGCCGTCACCGTCGCGCACGCGCAGTTCGTCGACCTCGACCGCGCCGACAAGGACGCCGATCTGCTGCGACGCTTCGGCCCGCCCGGCAAGGGCACCGCCCGCCCGGACAAGCGGCACATCGTGGTGGCCAGCCAGGTCGCCGAGCAGTCGTTGGACATCGACTTCGATCTCCTGGTCACCGACCTCGCTCCGATCGACCTGATGTTGCAGCGCATGGGCCGGCTCCATCGGCACCAGCGAGGCGCGGGTCAGATAGACCGGCCCCCGAGGTTGCGGACCGCGCGTTGCCTGATCACAGGGGCCGACTGGGCGGCGTCGCCGCCTGAGCCTGACTCGGGAACGTGCATGGTGTACCGGCGGTGGGCTCCGCTGAGAGCAGCCGCTGTGTTGGAGCCGTTCCTGAGCGGAACCGCCGCGTCAGGCACCGTCGTCCGGCTGCCCGACGACATCAACCCGCTGGTCCAGGCGGCGTACGGCGAGAGCCGGGTCGGCCCGGATGCCTGGCAGGACGCTCTTGGCCAAGCGTGGCAAGAGGAGGAGATCCACCGGGCGAGGCAGCGTCAGGAGGCTGAGACGTTCCGTTTGGGCGGCGTGGGCAAGCCGGGCAGGTCGCTGCTGGGGTGGGTCCAGGCCGGGGTCGGTGACGCCGACGACACCCCCGCCGGACGTGCTCAGGTCCGCGACATTCGCGAGACCCTGGAGGTGCTGGTCGTCCAGCGTGATTCAGCCGGCGTGCTGCGGACGCTCCCCCGACTGTCGAAGAACCGAGGCGGCTTGGAGCTTCCCACTCACACTGCCCCGGACTCGCGCGTCGCACGCATCGTGGCCGCGTGCGGTCTGCGGTTGCCGTTCGTGTTCTCCATCCCCTCCGTGCTGGATGAGGCGATTGCTGAGCTGGAGAAACTTTACGTCGAGGCTTGGCAGACCCCGGAGAGCCCGTGGCTGGCCGGCGAGCTGGTCCTGGTGCTCGACGAAAACTGTCAGACCCGGTTGGCAGGCTACGCACTGTCATACAGCCATCTCGATGGGCTGGAGGTGACCCGTGTCGACTGAACCCGCTCGCCTGGCGTTCGATCTGACCGAACGTCCGTGGATCCCCGTTTTGCGCGCCGATGGGTCCGATGAGCTCATGTCGCTGCGCGGCGTCTTTGCGAATGCCGCCGACCTTCGCAGGCTCGTGGGGGACGTTCCGACCCAGGACTTCGCCCTCCTGCGCCTGCTGCTGGCCGTCCTGCACGACGCCATCGACGGACCGCAGGACATTGAGGAATGGCAGGAGCTGTGGGGCACCGGCGGCTTGCCCACCGACACCGTCAATCAGTACCTGGACGAGCATCGGGACCGGTTCGACCTCCTGCACCCCTCGACCCCGTTCTTCCAGACGGCCGGTCTTCGCACGGGCAAGGACGAGGTCTTCCCGCTGAACCGCATCGTGGCGGACGTGCCGAACGGGGAGCTGTTCTTCACGATGCGCGCCACTGGAGTCGATCGCCTCGGCTTCGCCGAGGCGGCCCGCTGGGTCGTCCACGCCCATGCTTTCGACACCTCCGGGATCAAGACGGGCGTGGTCGGGGACCGGCGCGCCAAGAGCGGCAAGGTCTACCCACTGGGTGTCGGGTGGGCGGGGAACCTGGGCGGCGTGGCCGTTGAGGGCGACGACCTTCGCGAGACCTTGCTGCTCAACCTCATCGGCGTCCAGGACTCCGGCCTGCGCCGACCGGATCCCGAGACTGACCGTCCGGCCTGGCGGCAGGAGCCTGCCGGGCCCGGCCAGCGAGGCGAACTGGAACTCAGCCGCCGTCCGCATGGTGTGCGCGATCTCTACACCTGGCAGTCCCGACGCATCCGGCTGCATTTCGACGAGGACGGCGTTTACGGGGTGGTGCTCGGATACGGCGATCCGCTGTCGCCGGTCAACCAGCATGACCGGGAGCCGATGACCGCGTGGCGACGCAGCCCGTTTCAGGAGAAGAAGCTGGGCAAGGCCTCGGTCTACCTGCCGCGTGAGCACGAGGTCGCCCGTTCGGCGTGGCGCGGCCTCGGCGCCTTGGTGGCCGGACGCGTCGAGGGCGCCGAGCAGCGGAACGAGGCCGCGGCGGCGGTGCAGCCGAAGATCCTCGACTGGGTGGCGCGCCTGACCGTCGAGGGCGACCTGGATCCGGACATGATGATCCGCACCCGTCTGGTCGGCGCGGTCTACGGAACCCAGCAGTCGGTCATCGACGAGATCATCGACGACTCGGTGTCGCTGCGGCTGGTGCTGCTGCGTGACCGTGACACCAGGCTGGGGCAGGCGGCGATCGATGCGGTCGCCGACGCGGACAAAGGAGCCTGGCAGCTCGGCGACCTGGCCGCCAACATCGCCACCGCGGCCGGGGCCGACTCCGATCCGCCCCGTGAGACGGCCAAGTCCCTGGCTTATGCCGCGTTGGACGAGCCGTTCCGCCAATGGCTGGCTGGCCTGGATAGCGGCGCGGACCCGGAAGCGTCCCGGCTGGAGTGGCAACGTCGGGCTCACGCTGTGCTCGGTCGTCTCGGAGATGACCTCCTCCGCGACGCCCCGGAAGTCGCTTGGGCAGGACGGACGATCACGACGAGGCAGGGCAAGGAGCTTTGGCTCGATGCGGCCAGGGCCGACCTGATCTTCCGTCGCGGCCTCAGAAGGGTCCTGCCCGGGCCGGCCGCATCCGGCGAGGACGAGACCGAAGCTCCCGCCACTGAAGCCCCCGTCGTGGAGGAGCCGGTATGACCACCCAACCCGTCGGACGCCATCAGATCCCCAGGATCATCGCCGACGTCGCTGGTGCCCAGATCCGAACCTGGCAACGGGGATACCTGGCCGACCTCGGCTCGGCCGTCGCCGCCCTGGCGCAGCTTCGGCGAGGCGCGGGCAAGCTGCCCGCCGACGTGCCCGAACTCTGGGGGACGACCGGCACCGAGGAGCTCTACCAGGCGCTCCCCGAGCTGGCCAAGTGGGAGAGCGAGGCCACCCACGCAGAGAACGCGCTGTTCCTGGCCCTGACCCTGTACGCCTCCCATCAGCAGTCTCACCGTAGCGCCGCGATGCACAAGCCGGACATCGAGCTCGGTGCGGCGGTACGGCGACTGGCGGGGGAGGAGATCGACGAGCCGATCCGCAGACGCTTCGTCCGCGTCGGCGCCGCCGCCACCCCCGACGTCCTCGCCTACCGGATGCGGGAGATCGTCGCGTTGCTGCGCGGCGCGGCGATCCCGCTCGACTACGCCCGGCTCGCCCAGCGCCTCTACCAGGCCCAGACCCCGGACGGCATGGCCGAAGTCCGGCGCGTGTGGGGCCGGAGCTTCCACGCCTTCCGCTCCTCGCCGCCTCCATCCGCAGACGCCACTCCCAGCGAGGGCACGACCAGCAAGGACGCCGAATGAGCACGCGCATTATTGTCGAGCTGCATGCCCTGCAGACCGTCCCGCCGAGCAATCTCAACCGGGACGACACCGGCACGCCCAAGACGGCCCTGTACGGCGGGGTGCGGCGGGCGCGGGTGTCGAGCCAGGCGTGGAAGCGCGCGACCCGCAAGGCGTTCCACGATCTCCTCGACCCCAGCGAGCTGGGTGTTCGCACCAAGCGCGTCGCCGAGGAACTGGCCAAGCACATCCGCCGCCTCGACGGCTCCATCCCGCAGCAGGACGCCTGGGAGCTGGCCGCCGAGACGATCCAGGCCGCGACCGGATCCAAAATCGAGACCCCCAAGCGCGCCAAGAAGACCGAGGACTCCGCACCGGTGGCGCCCGAGTCGAAGTACCTGATGTTCTTCAGCACCCGCCAGCTCGCCGGGCTCGCCGAGCTCGCGGTGAAGGGACGCGACGACATCAAGGCGTTCTTCAAGGACAAGGACAACAAGGCGACCGCCAAGCAGCTCGCCAACAGCCGCCACTCGGTCGACATCGCCCTGTTCGGACGCATGGTCGCCGACGGCGCCGACGTCAACGTCGACGCGGCGGCGCAGGTCGCCCACGCCATCGGCGTCCACCGCTCGGAGACCGAGTCCGACTACTACACCGCCGTCGACGACGCCAAGGACCGCGAGAACGAGGACGACCTCGGCGCGGGCATGATCGGCACCGTGGAGTTCAACTCCGCCACTCTCTACCGCTTCGCCGCCGTCGACGTCGACCTGCTGCGCCGCAACCTCGGCGCCGGTCTCCGCGAGGACGAGCCGGACAACACGCCCGTCCGCCGCGCGGTCGAAGCGTTCGTCCAGGGCTTCATCACCTCGCTGCCCACCGGAAAGATCAACACTTTCGGCAACCACACCCTGCCCGACGCCGTCCTGGTCAAGCTGCGCAGCTCCCGGCCGATCAGCCTCGTCGCCGCGTTCGAAGAGCCCATCCAGCCCGCCGAAGGCGTCGGCGGACACGTCCGGCAGGCCGCCGAACGCCTCACCGCCTACGGCCCCGACATCGAGCGCGCCTACGGCGTGAACGGGACCGACGACGCCTGGGTGATGACGATCGGGCCGAACACGGCGTCCATGCGCGAGCTCGGCACCGATGTCAGCCTGCCCGAACTGGTCGAGCAGGTCGGCGCGGCCGTCGCCGCACGCCTGGACGCCCAGCCGTGAGCGTTCTGATGCTCCGGCTCGCCGGCCCCCTCCAGTCATGGGGCGCCACGGCCCGGTTCGCCCGCCGCACCACCGAACCGTTTCCGACCAAAAGCGGCGTCATCGGCCTGCTGGCAGCCGCACTCGGCCGCGACCGCACCGACGACATCACCGACCTCGCCGCACTGCGCTTCGGCGTCCGGACCGACCAGCCCGGCACCGTCCTGCGCGACTACCAGGTCGCGCTCCACTTCGAGACCGAGAAATCCATGCCGGTCTCCGAGCGCTTCTACCTCGCGGACGCCGTCTTCGTCGCCGGTGTCGAAGGCGGCGACGCTCTCATCGAGCGCCTCGACGCCGCGGTCCGCGCCCCTGCGTTCCTGCCCTACCTTGGCCGCCGCTCCTGTCCGCCCGCCAAGCCGGTCGACCTCGGCGTCCGCCGCGACGTCACGCTCGAGATGGCTCTGCACCAGGAGCCCTGGCACGCCGCCGACTGGCATCAGCGCCGCCGCCGCAACGAAGCCACCGTGAAGCTGGAACTCCACCTGGAGGCCACCAGCACCGACGGCCCGGTCGACACTCTGCGGGACCAGCCGCTCAGCTTCGACCCGCGGCACCGTCGCTACGCCCTGCGCGGCGTCCGTGTCGCCGACCCGGTGCGCAAACCCAACCCGCGCGCCCGCATTACGCCGGCACCTCCCGACCACGACCCGATCGCCGCCCTGGAAGGCGCCTGATGTACCTGACCCGCTTCCGCATCAACACCGCGAGGGTCACCGCCCGCCGCCTGCTGGCCTCACCGCAGAACCTCCACGCCGCGGTCATGTCCGGCTTCGCGGACGCCCCCGACCCCGAACGCGACGGCGCCCGCGTCCTGTGGCGGCTGGACACCAGCAGCGACCGGGCCCAGACTCACTTGTACATCGTGAGCCCCGCCCCTCCCGACCTCACCCACCTCGTCGAACAGGCCGGCTGGCCCACCACCGCTCCGCAGGGTTGGAAGACCTACGACTACGCGCCCCTGCTGACCCGCCTGGCCAAGGGCGACCGATGGCGCTTCAGACTCACCGCCAACCCCGTCCACACCGCCCGCCGCAACGATGACGAACCGACCAAACTCACCGCCCACGTCGGACGCCACCACCAGAAGAAGTGGCTTCTGGACCGCCAGCAAGCCGCCGGCTTCCAGATCGTCGAGAAACCCCTCGCCCAACGTGCACTCCCCGACGGCGACGAACATGAGCTGCTCCTGCACAACCGGCGCCAGCTGTCCTTCAGCCGTGGCCGCCCAGCCAAGACCGTCAGCCTGGTGACACTCACCTACGACGGCCTGCTCGAAGTCACCGACCCTCAAGCCTTCCGCCACACCCTCACCAACGGCCTGGGACGCGCCAAAGCCTACGGCTGCGGCCTCATCACCCTCGCGCCAGCATGAGCACCGTCGGGAAACGCGGCGCCTCCACCCCACGCGAACTCACCCGGATGGGCGATCGCATCTCCTTCATCTACCTGGAGCGCTGCACCCTCCACCGCGACGACAACGCCATCACCGCCGAAGACGCCGACGGCGTCATCCACATCCCGTCCGCGACCATCGGCACCCTGCTCCTAGGCCCCGGCACCCGCGTCACCCACCAGGCCATGAGCCTGCTCGGCGACAACGGCGCGGGCGTCGTCTGGGTCGGCGAGCAAGGTGTTCGCTTCTACTCCGGCGGACGCTCCCTCACCCGCTCCTCGGCCCTGGTCGAAGCCCAGGCGACCAAATGGGCCAACCGCCGCACCCGCCTCGACGTCGCCCGCGCTATGTACCGGCTGCGCTTCCCCGACGAAGACCCCTCCGGCCTCACCCGGCATGAACTCCTCGGCCACGAGGGACGTCGGGTCAAAGAGTGCTATCGGCGCGAGGCCGCCCGGGTCGGGATCACCTGGCGCGGCCGAAACTACGTGCCCGGGGCGTTCGACGTCGGCGACGCCGCTAACCAGGCCATCACCGCCGCCGCCCAATGCATGTACGGCATCGCACAAACCACGGTCGCCGCCCTGGGCTGCGCGCCCGGCCTCGGGTTCGTCCACTCCGGCCACGAACTCGCCTTCGTCCTGGACATCGCCGACCTATACAAGACCGAGATCGCCATCCCCGTCGCGCTCGAAACAGCCGCCGAAAGTATCGACGACGTGGGTTCCCGCACTCGCCGAGCCATCCGCGACCGCGTCAACGACCTGAGCCTCCTGCGCCGCTGCGTCAACGACATCAAACAGCTCTTGCTCCCGGAGTCCCCCGAAAGCGACCCGACAGGCACCGACTTCGACCGCGTCACCCTCCAAAGCGACAACGGCCTCGAAGTCGAATCCGGCTACAACTACGCCCAGGACCCCTGGTGACCATCATCGTCCTCACCCGATGCCCCTCCGGCCTACGCGGCTTCCTCACCCGCTGGCTGATGGAGATCTCACCCGGCGTCTTCATCGGCAACCCGTCCGCGCGCGTCCGCACCGCTCTTTGGGACGAGGTCATGAAGTACGCCGACACCGGCCGCGCCCTCCTCGCCCACACCACCAACAACGAACAGGGCTTCACCTTCGAAACCTACGACCACCACTGGCACCCGGTAGACCACGAAGGCGTCACCCTCATCCGCCGCACCAAACAAGCACCCACGATCACCGCCACACCCCCAAGCCAAGGCTGGAGCAAAGCCTCCAAACGCCGCCGCTACGGCAACCGCTAACCCACCTTGCCTGTGCCACAGAGACCTCCCATATCTTGGGCTCAACAAAGATGTCCGATATGTCCGCCTCTCAAGAAGTGCTCGATTTCGGCGCCTTCCCCGTAGAAGAGCCCAGGTCATCGAGAGTGCTCCCCGCGCACGCGGGGATGGTCCCCTTGGTAAGAACTCAGGTGGGCGTGCACGCTTGTGCTCCCCGCGCACGCGGGGATGGTCCCAGATCCTCGGCCAGACCTGGCGGAACCTGGATGTGCTCCCCGCGCCCGCGGGGATGGTCCCTGGGAGATAATGGCGCGCGCGGCCAACGCCCGGTGCTCCCCGCACGCCGGGATGGACCCTCGATGTGCTTGCCATGCCCATTGGGCAACCCGGAAAGTCCCGTCAGCGTGCGCGTCGCCGCGCTGCATCGGTACGAACCCGGCGACCTGCGTACGAAGCTCTCCAGGTGCCCGCCGAACTGGTAGAACGCGATTGTGCGGGTGACGCCGTTCAACCGCAGCACCACCAGCACCCTCCGGGCGTGAGCTGCTGCAACCACCGCGGGGAGATGTCCCAGGCGCGCGCCGTCGTCGAGGCCGCCGTTGTTGAGGTTTCAGGTGGTGACGCGCAGGGTGATCGCGTCGGGCATGCGGTACTCCTCCGAACACGGGGTCAGGATTGGGTGAGGGTGGGGTCGTGCTTGGTGAGCAGCGCGGTGCGGGCGGTGTCGAGGTCGTCCACGGCCGCGACGGGGGTGAACACGAAGCCGCCGTCTTCGGGCGGGCGCCACCGCAGCCAGCCCCAGCAGCGCACCGGAATGCAGCCGGCGAAGGCCCCGTCGTCGTCCGGCCGGGGCACCGGGCGCAGGTAGATGATCGCGCTGCGGGGGGCGGGGGAGTGGTCGGGCATCACCGACCGCGCGTCCGACGCCCCGGCGGTCTGGGCGGCTTTGACGACGACGTGCGCGCCGTCGGACTCGTGGTAGCCGACCGCGCGCAGGGCCAGTCCGCGTTTGGTGCAGTAGGCGGCGATGTGGGCGGCCAGGGCGTTGGCGGCCGCCCCCGGCGCCTGGGCCGGGGCCGGGGCCGGGCAGGGGATGGCGTTCACGGTCGGTCCTTGTCGGCGGGGCAGCGGATGGCGATACCGCCGAGGCCCGCGCCGTCGGTGGTGTCGTTGGGCAGGACCGGCGGCGGCCAGGTGGCGATGTCCCGCACGCCGGGTTCGGGTTCCAGCTCACCGAACAGGGCCCGGACCTGCCGGGGGGGCGCGGGTAGATCGGCTGGACGCGGTCGGTGTAGGTGGCGACAGCCTCATCCAGCGCGGGATGGTCACCCACGTGCGAGATCGCCATCCACCCGCCCGGCGGAAGCGCCGCCCCGTACTGCCCGGCCATCTGCGCCGCCTGGTCGTCGGGGAAGAAGTGCAGGATCGCCAGCAGCAGCACCGCGAACGGCCGGTCCAAATCCAGCAGCCGGGACGCCTGGCTCAGGACGGTCGGGACGTCGCCGGCGTCGGCGTCCACCACGGCGACGTGGGCGTTGTCGACCAGCAGCGCGCGGCCGGTGGCCACCACGTGGGGATCGTTGTCGACGTACACCACGCGCACGGCCGGGTCCTGCTGGTGCGCGATCTGGTGCACGTTGTGGTGGAGGTTCTGGTCGGTGGGTAGCCCGGAGCCGATGTCCAGGATCTGCCGGACGCCGCGACCGACGAGGAAGCGCACAGTCCGCTCGAGGTAGGCCCGGTTGGCGTGGACCACCTTGGTCAACAGGCCCCCGGACTGCTCGTCCAGCAACTCGGCGAGAGAGCGGTCCGGGCGGTAGGCGTCCTTGCCGCCGAGCAGGCCGTTGTAGATCCGGGCGATGTTCGGCTGCGCCTGGTGGGCGGGTGGCTGGATCACCAGGACTTCCGGGCGGCGGGGTGGTCGGGGGACAGGTCGAGCAGCCAGCCGCGCAGCTCCTCCGGCGATTTGGCGAGCTCGCTGCGGTACGGCAGCGCGGAGTCCGGTCCGGCCGGGACCTGACCGAGCCAGGACCCGCCGGACGCCGGAACCACAGGGCCGTCCGGGAACTCCTCCTTGAGCTCACGCCAGATCCGTTCGGTATCGCCCCGGCGGGGCGGCGGGTCGGGGAGCGGCTGGGCCGCGTGCGAAGAAGTCATCACGGGGGTCCCTACGGGTGCGGATGTGGGGGCCTGCGCGTCCCGCCCGGACGGGGCCACAGCGGGACGGGCGGGACACGCAGGGGGGAGGTCCGCTCCGCCTCCTGGGAGAGGAGGAGAGACGAAGCGGCGAACGGGCCCGCAAACCGATGACGCAGCAGCACCGCGCAATCCCTGCATGGGGCGTACTGCTCGCTGTCGCATCGTCGGCCCGGTCCTCACCGAGATGCCCTGGCTCGGTGGCGGACCCGCCGGCACCGGACGGCGCGTCCGGTGCCAGTTCGGGGGGACGGCCGCGTTCACAGGTGGCCGATTCGGGAGAGGCGGTCGAGCCGGTCGGCGGTCTTCTCGATCTCCTGGATGCGGCCGTAGTAGGAGTTCGGCCGGTCGGCGCGGCCCCAGAACCAACCCGAGGAAGGAACTTTCCGGATGGTGATGAGCCGGGGTGTTCCCAGGCCGTGCGGCGGCTGGACCTTGAGCAGCGGGACCTGTTCGCCGCGGTAGTCATAGGCGGTCGCCTGCTCGACCCGCCAGCGCCGTTTCTTCAGGGCGGCGGCGAGCAGGTCGAGGCTGGCTTGGGTGTCGGCGGCCGACAGCGATGCGCGCTCGATGCCTGCCGAGGTGTTCGGCACGCGCGCCTCAAGCTCGTGGACTCCCACCGCGCGTCTCCTCCTGATCGCCGCTCGTCTGGCACTGGCCGGCTCCGTTGGTGTTCGGAGCAACGACGAGGATGGTCAACCGAAGTGGGCGTCCGTGCGCCATAAGTGCGCCACTTCACGGCGCAGTGCGCCATTTCACGGCCCGGGTGCGCCTCTTGGAAGGGAAATCCGGCAGATAGCAGGACGGCGGCTTACCCTGACGGCAAACCACCGGCGCTGGGAGACGACATGACCAACGTGCTGGTCCGCATCGCCGCCGAGCGCAACCTCGACAGCTACTCCCGGTTCCGCGTGGCCTACTGCCAGGCGGCCCATGAGCTGGGGCAGCGCAACGCAGACCTCAGCCGCCGCCAGCATCTGCGGTGGACCCGCGGCGACATGAAGGCACTGCCCCGCGCGGCGGCATGCGAAGTGTTGGAACGAATGTTCGGCGTCCCGGTCGCCGTCCTGTTCTCACAAGACCGTCGCACCCAGAAATCCCCGGCCGAGCCCTCGAACCGGACGAGCAGCGACGCCTCCAGCCCACCCGCGTCCGAGGATGCGAGGTCTTTGGAGGAGCTGCTGCGGGCCGGAGCCGGACGGGCGCGTCGCCAAGCCGAACTCGCCGGAGCCAACATCAGCGACTATGCGCTCGAACAGGCACATGCCGATACCCGCCGTCTGGCCGGGGACTACATGGACCGTTCTCCCGCCGAACTGATCGTTGAAGTCCACGACACCCGAGAGCTGGTCTTCGACATGTTGGACCGGACCCGCCGGCCCCAACAGATCACCGACCTGATGCTCCTGGCCGGAATCTTGTCCGGGCTGTTCGCGCAGCTGTGCATCGACCTGGGCCATGAACGATCGGCCACCGAGCACGCGCTGGCGGCGTGGACGTTCGGCCAGACCATCGGTCACAACGGCTTGGCCGGGTGGGGGCGCGGCATGCAGGCGACCGTCGCGTTCTGGGATCGGCGGCCGCGCGATGCGATCGCCTCGATGCAGCGGGCCGAACAGTATGTGACCAGCGGCCCGATGGCGGTCCGCGCCGCGAGCCTCACCGCGCGGGCCTGGTCCCACAACGGCAACATCAACCAGACCGTCCTGGCGGTCCGGCGCGCCGAAGAACTGGCCTCCACCGCCGCCGGCAACGACGACCTGTCCGACGGCATCGGCGGCCTGCTGCGCTGGGACACCACCCGCCGCGAAATGTGCGCCGCTTCGGCCTACGTCCAACTGCTGTGCCTGCTGCGCACCGAGATCGACCGCGAGAAACTGATCTGGCTGGCCGACCAGGTCGTCCACCACGCCTCCCGGGCCCTGGCCTCCTCCGAGCGCGCCCCGCACCAGGGACGCTCCATCGCCTTGGAGACCTCCATGCGGCTCGACATGGCCACCGCCGCGATCATCCTCGGCGACCACGACCGCGTCCGCGACGCCCTCGCCGACCTCTTCGAGCTCCCCGACCAGCGCCGCACCTACCCGCTGCTCTACCGCACCGGCCACGCCAGCGCCGTGCTGTCGGCGATCCGTGACCCGTGGGCGCGGGAACTCACCGACGAGATGCGGCACTTCACCGCCAAGGCCCTGCTGCCCGCCACGCCGACGCTCCCGGTCGTGCCCGGTCAACTCGCCCTGCGGTAGCCGTCCCACTCACCCAACAGCCGCTGCTCCTTGGCCGCGTCCAGGCCGATGTCGAAGGAGCGGTAGTTCTCCACCGGGACACCGCCCTGCTGCATCCACTTCCACGTCGCCGCCACCGTCTCCTCGATCGGGCGGCACCGCAGACCCTGCTGCCAGGCCGCGCTGGTGACCCGCCAGGTGCCGGGGAAGGTGCGCCACAACGGCAGCTCGGTCCACTGCTCGACGTCCCGCTCCAACAAAAACGCGTTGTCCACCCACTCCAGCTCGGCGACCGAGCCGGTGACCGCCGCGCACGCGCGCAGCATCTGCCCGTAGGTCGCATGGCCGAACGGCGCGGTGAGGTTGATCGGCCCCGCCATGTCACCGGTGCGCAGGGCGAACGCGGCGACATCCCGGACGTCGACCGGCTGGATCGGCTGATCGGGATCGCCCGGAGCCAGAACCCGGCCTCCGGCGGCCATCCGGCGCAGCCACCACGGCAACCGGCCGATGTAGTCGCCCGGCCCGAGAATCACCCCCGGCCGCAAAATCGTCGCCCGCGCGCCGAACTCCCCGACAACGGCCTGCTCGCAGCCGACCTTCAGCCGGGCATACCGGGCGCCGTACCACTCGCCCTCACGCCACGAACCGTCCGCGTCGGCCGCCCCCTCGCGCAGCGGCGAGGACTCGTCCAACGGCTCGGTCGGCCAGCCGGCGTACACGTTCACCGTCGACACCAGCGTGTACCGGGCAGCGCTCCCCGCCAGGATCCGCGCTCCCACCTGAACGTCGATCGGCACCTCGGCACTGGTGTCGATCACCAGATCCCACGGGCCCTGCTCGGCCAGCCGGATCAGGTCCTCACCCGCGGCACGATCGCCATGCACGGCACGAGCCCCTGGGACCCCGGGCGTCCGACCGCGGCTGAAAGTCGTGACGTCCATCCCGTCGGCTACAGCCTGGGCCACGACCGCCTTGCCAAGAAACCACGTCCCGCCCAGCACGAGAATCCGCACCGTCCGATTATGTCGGGATCCAGGGAGCGGGGCGCCGACAACGTCCACCGAGGGGCGGCGGCGAGGAGGAAGGACGGTAGCGGTCGATCACTCCAGCTCGCCCCACCCCCACGGGTCGGCGGGACGTCCGTCCGGTTTTCGCCCAAACCGATACCGCGACTTGTGATCACCGACCTTTAGGAATGGACCGAGCATGCCGACAGCTGGCAGCCGGTCGGCCAGCGCGGTCACCTGCTCGTCCGCGCCGACCTTGCGCAATCGCTCCAGCAGAATGGCGACGGCGCTCGGGTCCTGGAGGGGTGTGTCCGCGGCGGCCCGGTCGGCCAGCGCGGTCACCTGCTCGTCCGCGCCGACCTTGCGCAATCGCTCCAACAGAGCGGCGATGACGTCCAGGTTGTCGAGGGGGGCGCGGGCGGCGGGTTCGGATGCCATCAGGGCGGTCATCTGCCTGCGGGCCCGTGCCCTATGCCGCAACCGGGACAGCCGGTGCGCGACGGCGGCCCGTCTGGCCAGCGCGGTCACCTGCCTGTCCGCGCCGGCCCTTCGCAGCGCGGCCTGCAAGGCGGCGACCGCAGCGGGGTCCTGAAGGGGAGCGTGCGCGGCGGCCCGGTCGGCCAGCGCGGTCACCTGCTCGACCGCGCCGATCTCATGCACTTCGTCCAGCAGGCGTGCGACGCCGTACGGTTCATCGAGAGCGACGTGCACGGCGATGTCACGGCCCACCAACGCGGTCACCTGTTCGGCCATCCCCACTTCCCGCAACCCTTCCAGCAGGAAGGCGAGGGAGCCCGGGTCGTGGAGGGGAGCGTGCGCGGCGGCCCGGTCGGCCAGCGCGGTCACCTGCTCGACCGCGCCGACCTCCCACAACCCTTTCAGCAGGAAGGCGAGGGAGCCCGGGTCGTGGAGGGGAGCGTGGGCAGCGGCCCGGTCGGCCAGCGCAGTCACCTGCTCGACCGCGCCGACCTTGCGCAATTGCTTCAGCAGGACGGGGAAATTGTGCAGCTTGTGGAGGGGAGTGTGGGCGGCGGCCCGCTCGGCCAGTACAGCCGTCTGCTGGTCCACCTCGACCTTCCGCAACTCGCCCATCAGACATGCGATGGCAGCCGGCTCGTCGAGGGAGGTGCGGGCGGCGGCCCGGTCGGCCAGTGCGCCCGCCTGCTCGTACGCCCCGACCTCCCGCAATCGGGTCAGCAAGAGAACGACGGGGTACGGGTCGTCGACAGCGACGTGTGCGGCGATGTCACGCGCTACCAACGCGGCCACCTGCCCGCCCGCCCCGATCTGCAACTCGATCTCATGTAACTCGCCCAGCAGGGCGGCGACGTCGCCTGGGACGTGAAGGGGGGCCTGCGCGGCGGCCCGGTCGGCCAGGGCGATCACCTGCTCGTCCGACCCGATCCTCCGCAACATGATCAGCAGACGTAGAACGGCGTACGGGTCGTCGACAGCGACGTGTGCGGCGATGTCACGCGCTACCAACGCGGCCACCTGCTCGCCCGCCCCGACCCGCTCCAACTGCTCCAGCAGCGCACCGACGGCGGCCGGGTCGTCGAGGGAGGCGTGGGCGACGACCCGCTCCGCCAGCGCAGTCACCTGCTCACCCGCCCCGATATGCCGCAAGTCGTTTAGCAGGCCCGTGAGCTCGGCCGGATCGTCGACAGCGACGTGCGCGGCGACGTGGGCTGCTGGACGGTGGTCGGTTGGATGCACGGCGTGCAACTCGCCGATGAGGGCTCGCGCCGCCGACGGGCTGCCATGGTCGGTGGCGTTCTTATGGAGCTGGGCGGCATCGCGGTACAGGAGCCGCTGCCAGGCGGCGTGCCCGAGCGTGACCTGGTCGGTGGGGTGGGCGTGGGCGGCTGCGGCGGTCCAGAAGCCGATGGGTGGGATCTGGTCGGCGCGGGTGGCGCGGCCGTGCTGGTCGAGGTAGTCGGCCAGCCGGTACACCGGCCCGCCCGCACTCACCGCGCCGTCTGCTGAGGACGAGGAGCCGGGGGTGCGGCGGGCCGAGCGGGGGTGGGCGGAGCGGATGCGGGTGACCGGTCCGCGAGCCCCCTTGCAGGGCTCGCCGGTGTAGGCCAGCGCGTCTTCCAGCCAGTTGTCTGCGAGCTGGTCCCATTGCAGGTCGGTCAGGTAGGCCGGGGCGGCGGCCTCCAGCAGCGCGTGCGGAAGGGCGTTGCGGTGTCCCATCCGACGGGCGTCCATCGCCGCCTCGATCACGGCCCGCGCCGCTGGCGGGGCGGCGTCGAACCGGGCCAGCAACTCCGGCGCCCCGGCCAGGTATTGGGTGATGTGCCCGCCCTCGGCCTGCTTCACCGCGGCGGCCAGCCGCGCGTCTGCTTTGGCCGTCCGGGCCATGGTGTCCAGGTCGGCGCCGCGGAAGGTTTCGGGCACCTGGATGACCGTGCCGTCCAGCAGCTGGGTCACCTGCGAGCCGGACCGCCGGGTCAGGCCCGCGTGATGCCCGGGCCACAGCGTGCCCAGCACCAGCACCGGCGCCCGGGTCGAGTCGATCAGCAGGCTGTGCAGCTTGGCCGCGACCTGTTCAGCGATGTCACCGGGGGCGTCGAGGTATTCCTGGGTCTCGTTCAGCCACACCACCGTGCGCGGCCCGACCTGGTCCAGCCTCGCCACCGCCGCCTGCGGCCGAGTCGGGTCGAAGGGATGCCACAGCCGCCACCCACCCGCCTGGCGCAACGGTTCCAGCGCCTCCCACAAGGCCCGGGTCTTGCCCGCCGACGACCCGGCCACCAGCACCGCCATCGCGCTCTGCCCGCACCGGGCCTGGGCGATGACCGCATCCAGCAGGTCGTCATGGGCCCGCCGCACATACGGCGGCAGCGGCGGCAGGTCAACGGCCCGGTCCAGGGTGATCGGCCGGTGCACATGCAGGGCGAACGGATCACGGACCTGATCCAGTGGCGTGCCTAGCGGGACGAAGGTCTGGGCTTGCAACCACAGCTCACGGGCGCGGACGGCGGCGTCGCCGGGGTCCTGGCGGGCCAGCCGCGCCAAGGTGCGGGCGACCGCGACGGTGTCGAGCTGCGACGGCGGCACCGTCCGCGCGCTGATGATGCGGTGGATGGTGTCTCGGCTCGGCCACCCCGCGACCTGATCGGTCCCGTCGCGCTCGCACTGGCGGTGCATCTCATCCAGCGACGGATTCCCCGCCCGCTGGTAGAGCCAGTACAGCCAGTCCTTCAGTGCGCGCAGCGGTCCGGGCGGCAGCGTCGGTTGCTTGAGCCGCCGCTGGGAGCCGCGCTTGCCGTCGGCCCCGTGATCCGCGTGGTCGTCGCCGCTCATCGCACCATCATCGCCCCGGCCCGACACCCGCCTCACCCTGTCCTGGGGCGATTGCCGACACCGGCCACCGGCTCATCGCAGCCCGGCATCGCGGTTGCGGGGTGGTTCGAGGCTTGAGCCCAAACCGACCATCGCACCAACCTGGGGAGAGGGTTCACGTGCTGACCACCGTGCAGATCATGGGGCTGCTGCTGGCCGCCTCGATCGCGCTCCACATCGCCACGATCACCGCGCTGGTCGCGCGCCGGACCGGTGCCGGCGCCGCCAACGCCGTCCTCACCGGCGCGGGCGCCGCCGCCACGAGCCTGGGCCTGTACTTCGCCGCCCTGGCCGCCTACCACTGACCACCACACCCCCGGCCTGCCACGAGGCCGGGACGCTCCTGCCCGACGATGACGGCGCGGCCGGGCTGGGCGGCGGCCGACGGATGACCAGGGCGTCATGCTCGCGCCACCCGCGCGGCACGATAGCCGCATCCCGGTGCTCGGCCACGGGCTGGCACTGCATCCAGTCGGGATAATGCGCCAGTGATCCCGATCTACACCACCGACACCATCCCGATCGCCGCGAGCGCGGGCACCGTCCTGCAAGCCTGGCCCGCCTGGGTCAATGAGGTCGACGACATCGGGAGCGGGCTCGACCAGCTCGCCCAGGACGCGGCCGGTCGCGGCGCCCACGCCATCGTGGGGTTGCGGATCTCCAGTTTTTGGAGCGAATCCCGGGTGAGAGTCAAGCACAGCCTGGTCGGCACAGCCGTGGTGCTGAGCGCTCCTGTATCAACCTAGGTTGACATAAGGTCTGAAACTCCTGGGTGTCGCTGGTCGGTTGCCTCGGTGAAGTCGAATGGCCAGGTCAGCGGCCATGATCAATCCCTCAGGACAGGAAGTGATCTCAGGGTCGCTCTTGGAGTGCCGTGCGGCGAGCAGCGGCCGGGCCTGGTGGTCACTGGCCTTCAGGCGTCGCTGTCGGCGCTGAGTGCGATGCGATCAATTCCTGTCGCTGACGAGAAGCCCTCGGGCGCGCCATCGTGCTGTTACTCTTCGTGTCGTCTTTGTCGCTCGGGGTTAGAGGAGTGATGTGAGGGACAGGCCTGAGGTGGCGGCGCAGTTGCTGGAGGGGATTATCCCGGACGAGCTGTACCGCGCCTACCGGGTGTTGCTGGATGGGCAAGGGTGTTCCTCCGACCAGGCGATGGAGACGCTGGGGACCGCAGATCTCGTCACGGCTCTGCTCGACCGGGGGATGGCGTACCGGGTGCCGGAACCGGGAAAGGCGCCGCAGCTGATCCCGGCGCCGCCGCACCTGGCGCTCCAGGCGGTACTGGCCGAGATGAACCAGCGGCTGACCGACGAGCACGAACGGTTCCTGGCCGGTCATCGGCGGCTGGTCGAATACGTTCCCGCGCCGGCGGCGAGCGGGCAGGACGCGTCCCGCGGACTGATCCAGGTCGTCACCGAACCGGAGGAGATCACGCGGTTGTCGGGCGTTCTCGTGAACGCGGCCAGGCATGACTGGCTGACGCTGGAGAACTACCTGACCGACCGTCCGATCGATGACACCATGATCATCGCGCCGCCGCCGGCCCTGCGGAGCGGCGTGCGGTGTCGCACGATCTACGAGAGCCGGTGGGCCGAACATCCCGTCGTCGCCGAGAACATCGTCGGGGCCGCCGAACTCGGCGAGGAATCCCGCCTGCTCGGCGGGATCGGGATGAAGATGAAACTCGCTGATGCGAGCGTGGCGCTTCTCCCGCTCGGACCTACCGGGATGACGGGCGCGGTCCTCGTCCGCTCACCGGTCATCGTTGCGGCGTTGCGGGAGTACTTCGAGTTGCTGTGGGAGCGGGCGACGCCGATCGGAACGGTTCGGCCGGACAACCCGCTCAGCGAAGACCTGCGCGAGGTGCTGGAGCTGCTGGCCCAGGGTGCTGATGACGACGCCATCGCACGCCGTCTGAAGATCAGCACCACGACGGTCCGGCGGCGATTCACCATGCTCCGCGAGCAGCTGGGAGTCACCTCGCGCTTCGCCGCCGGCGCTGCAGCCGTTCGCCGCGGCTGGATCCAATAGCCGTCCATACCAATCTCAGGAGCGTCATGCCTTCCTTCCAGTATCAGGACTTCGTTCCCGCTCAGCGGTTTCAGCGCACGCTGGCGTTCTCGCCACAAGGTGACCACATCGCATATTCGAGTAACGCCGATGGCCGGTCCGCGCTGTGGACGGTGTCGACCAAAGGAGGGGCCGCGCGCAAGACCGCGCAGATAGCGGGCCGGATCGTCCGACAAGCTGCATGGACGCCCGACGGGACCGGCATCGTCTTCACGGCCGACCACGAAGGCGATGAGCAGTTCGGGCTCTTCCGGATCGGGCTGGAGGATGACGAGCCGACCCCGATCGCGTTGGCTCCGGAATGCCAGCGCCTGCTCGCGTCGAGACCGTTCGACCAGGTGGGACGCCGGCTTCTGTATGCGGCCAATGACCGTGACCCGTCCGTCCAGGACCTGCTGATCCGGGATCTGGCCACGGGGGAGGTGCAGCGTTTCCAGCCGGAGCAGAACGTGATGTTCACTCCGGTAGCGTTCTCTCCGGACTCCCGCTGGCTGTTGATTTCGGGTGAGCGTTCCAACACCGAGGCCGACTCCTATTTGGTCGACCTCCTACGCCCTGATGCCGAACCAGAATGCCTTACTAGGACCCACGGCAACGGCCTGTTCGAACCGCGAAGCTGGGCGCCGGACTCCTCCGGCTTCTACTTGCTGACCGATCTGTGGGGATTCACAGCGGCGGCGTTCTACAGCATCACCGACCACACCCTGAGCCCGGTCGCGCATCACGAATGGGACGTCGAGGAACTCGACGCGGCCAACGGAACGCTCGCCTGGACCGTCAACGAAGCCGGCCGATCGGTCCTGTACGTCCGGCGCGATGGCACGGTCGTCCAGCCGGACGTGCCGTCCGGCGTGATCTCGATGCTGACGCTGTCTCCGGACGGCCGGGCGGCGGCGATGCTGCTGGACACGCCCGCCCATCCTGAAGAGATCGTGGTGGTGGACCTGGACGATGCCGTTCCGTGCCGACTCACCGACGGACGGCCGCCCGCGCTGCACACGGTCACACCCGTCCGACCGGAGTCGATCACCTATCCGGCGTCCGGCGGGCGCGAGGTGCACGGGTTCGTCTACCGTCCGTCCACACCGGGCCCGCATCCAGTGCTCCTGTCGATCCACGGTGGCCCCGAAGGGCAGGAGCGTCCCCGCTATGCGGCGTTCTACCAGCATCTGCTGCATCAGGGGATCGCGGTGTTCGCGCCGAACATCGCCGGCTCGACCGGCTACGGCAGCGCCTACCAGAAGCTGATCTATTGCGACTGGGGCGGCATCGATCTGGACGATCTGGATCGCGCCGTCCAGTATCTGCGCAGCCGTCCCGAGCTCGACGCCGACCGGATCGCGGTCTTCGGCGGCTCGTACGGCGGGTTCGCCGCGCTGTCGTGCCTGGCGCGGCTTCCCCACACTTGGGCCGCCGGCGTGTCGATCTGCGGCCCGAGCAACCTGGTCACCCTCGCGACCGAAGCGCCGCCGACCTGGCGCAACTACATCGACGTCATCCTGGGCAACCCGGAGCGGGACGCCGAACGGCTGCTCGCCAACTCACCGATCACTCATGCCGACGCCATCAAAGCCCCGCTGATGGTGTTGCAGGGCGCCCGCGACCCGCGCGTCCCGCGCGCCGAATCCGACAATCTCGTCGAACGCCTCCGCGACCGCGGCGTCCACGTCGACTACCAGGTCTTCCCCGACGAAGGCCACGGCTTCGCCACCCAGGCCAACGAGGTACGCGCCTACACCGAAGCAGCCACGTTCCTTGTCACTCATCTACGGGGGGATCGAACGTGACGGCGCTTCACCTGTTCTCCGATCCGACCGCTTCCCTCATCACCCAGCTGAGCCGGTACTTCCCATGACCGCACTCCGGGTGCTCACCAATCCCGCTGTCACGCCCTTGCTGGCCGCACGCCTCATCTCGTCGGCGGGGGTCGGTTTCGGGCAGGTCGCGTTCGTCTGGGGGATGAAGACCAACGGCTACAGCGCCGGCGCGATCTCGCTCGTGGCAGCCTGCAAGGCCATTCCCGCCCTGCTCATCCTGGCCGGAGGCGTCCTGGGGGACCGGTTCAAGCGTCACCACGTGCTGGCCGCGGCCGAAGTCACCGCGAGCGTCACCTGGGTGGCCATCGGCGGATGCCTGCTCAACGGCCACACACCGACAGGCCTGCTGTGCGCGCTCGCGCTGGTGTCGGGAACGGCCTATTTCATCTTCCTGCCCACCGTCCGGAGCATCACCGCCGATCTCCTTCCGAGCGACCAGCGGCACTGCGCGAACGCGCTCGTCGGTCAGACCGAGGCCGTCGGTGCGCTCATCGGCCTGACCGTGGCGGGCGTGGTCGTCAGCTCGGTCGGCGCGGTGCCGGCCGCGGTACTGAAGGGCGTGATGTGCCTTGCCAGTGCCGCGCTGCTGCTCCGGCTCAAGATCTCGCGCCGCAGGATCGCGACGCCTGGGCCGCTCACCGAACTCGCGGCCGGATGGAAACACTTCGTCCCGCACCGCTGGATGTGGGCGATGGCGTTGCAGTTCACCACGGCCATCATCGCTACCGCCACCCTCGTTGAGATCATCGGTCCCGTCTTCATGGACGACCACCACCGCGGCGCGAAGACCTGGGGAATCGTCAGCGCCTGCGAGGCTCTGGGCGCAGTCGCAGGGGCGCTTCTGGCCGTCCGCTGGAAGCCACGCCGGCCGATCCCGGTCGCCGTCGTCCTGCTGATGTTCGCGGGTGCACCGCCCCTGGCCATCGGTGCCGGAGCCCCCTCAGCCGTCATAGCAGCAGGCATGTTCGCATCCGGGATCGCCAAAGCGGTGTACATGGTGTTGTGGGTCACCGAACTCCAACGGACCCTTCCGATCGAGACGATCGCACGTGTGAGCGGCTGGAACTTCGTCCCCGCCTACGCGCTTGCGCCCATCGCCCTTCTGCTTGTCGGCCCCCTTGTGACGGCCGACGGCCCGAGCGACGCCGCCCTGGTGATCGTGGCGAGCGTCTTCGCCTCGACTTTCGCGGCGGCCCTCCTACTGCTGGCGACGAGTCGCAGGCCTGGCGGCCGAGAAGCAGGGCAATCCGAGGCGCTCGCGGTGCCCTAGTCACCGCCGCACTCTGAGGGGCCCCTGGGATCGGCGGGGACTACTCTGCGCACCCAGCTCTTGACTCTTCGTCTCATCTGAACGAGTATGGAGCGCAGAGCGTGTTACCCAGCTTCTATGAATGTCATCCATAGTCAGTCTCGCGAGGAAGGAAGTCGATGATCAACCTCAGCGTGATTGTGGAGCCCCTTCATGAGCGAGCCCGGCACTTCGGACGATGAGCACACGTTCCCACCCGCTTCCAACCCCCGCGAGCTGGTTCGAGACCTGACCCACCCTGCGTCGAGCGTGCCGGTCTCACCACGTTGCAGACCGTCTGCGTCCTCCTGGTTAACCGGAACCAAGCCGCGACCAGACCTACCCGACCGCCTGGGCAGATGGGCATGTTCTCGAAGCAGGACGGCTCGGACGGATGGCTGGCCGGCCACCGCGAGGACACGTCGGCCATCTCAGCGAGCCGCGCCATCTCGTCGGCCGACCATGCCAGCCGCACCGGTGCCCGCCGACTTCCTCACCAAGGTCGCGCTGACGCCTAACATCATCGCTTCCGCCGACTCGTCCGACCGTCCCTTGACCGGTACGCCCCGAGCGTCGCAGCAGGCTGCATCCGGGGGCAACGGCGAGCTTGCTCCGCCGCTGCTCGCCGCGCGGAGCAAGAAATGGAAATCCCAGGGATTTCGCTCCCGACCGAGCGCGGCCGGGAGCACGAACCGGATCGGGCGCGATCCGGTATGGAGGTGGCGTTGCCGCAAGAACGACTTCCCCAGCAGGCACCGAAAAGACGACATGGCACCGACCAGAACCGCCGTAGACACCAGTCCCCACGCCGGGACAAAAAGATCACTTTCTCGCTGTCCCGGCAGGAGTACGCGGTCCTCCGGGACGCCGCGCGCCGTTCGCATCTGGCAGTCGGTGCGTTCGTCGCACATGCGGCCTTGGCGGAGGCGACCGGTGCCGGCCGCGCCGACCACGCCGAGCTGCGCGCGCTTCTGGGGGAGTTGATGCAAGCCGGAGGGCAGGTCCGCCGGTTGGGTGTGAACCTCAACCAAGCTGTCGCGGCGCTGCACTCGGGCGAGCTGGCGCAGCAACTCGGTGCCTATGCCCATGCCTGCGCACGGGCGGTGGACAAACTGGATCGGACGGCCGACGAGATCTGTCGGCGCTTGCCGTGACCTTCTGCACCGGGCAGCGGGCATGATCGGCAAAGTGCGCCGCGGCAGTCGGGTGGAAGGGCTCCTGCGGTACCTCTTCGGGCCCGGCAATGATGGTGAGCACCGAGACGCGTACATCGTCACCGGCTTCCGCAGCGTCGATGAGCTCGAACCCCTGCGGCGGCCGGACGAAACCCGAGACCTACGTCGGCTGGATGCGCTGCTCACTCAGCCGATGAAGCTGCTGGGGGAGCGGAACTACCGCAAGCCCGTTTGGCATCTGTCACTACGGGCCGCGCCCGAGGACCCGATCCTGACCGATCAGCAGTGGGCCCGGATCGCGGTCCAGATGATGGACCGAGTCGGACTCGCGCCGGACGGGGATCCGGACGCGGTCCGCTGGATCGCGGTCCGGCACGCCGACGACCACATCCATTTGGTCGCCACGCTGGCGCGCCAAGACGGCGTCCGGCCGGACGTGTGGAACGACGCACGCTTCATCCGCGCCGGCTGCCGCGAGGTGGAGGACGAACTCGGCCTCCGGCGGACCGCACCGGCGGACCGGACCGCGGCCCGGCGCGCCACCCGAGGCGAACAGGAGAAGGCACGCCGCGAAGGACGGGCCGAAGATCCCCGGTCCGCGTTGCGGCGCACCGTGCAGGAGGCGGCGGCCGCCGCCCGGACCGAGTCTGAGTTCTATGACCTGCTGCGCAGGGCGGGCGTGCTGGTTCGCCAGCGACACAGCCAGCACAATCCCGACCAGGTGACCGGCTATGCGGTCGCGTTGCCGGAGTACCGGACGGCCGCCGGACCGGCGGTCTGGTACGGCGGCGGGAAGCTGGCGGCTGACCTGACGCTGCCGAAGCTGCGGGCCCGCTGGACGGAGGCCGGTCCGCCGGTGTCCGGACGCGGTCTGGACGAGCGGACCGTCCGCGCCTACCTCCGGACCGCCGTCCGCCAAGCCGCGGACCAAGCCCGGACGGCTGCCGAGTTCCTCGGCCACCTTGAGGCGGCGGGGATTATGGTCCGGACGCGAGAGAGCGTTCGCAATCCCCAGCAGCTCACCGGGTACGCGGTCGCACTCCCCGATCACCGCGACGCTCAGGGCCGGCCCGCCTGGTACACCAGTGGAAAGCTCGCCGCCGACCTGTCCTGGACGCAACTGGTCCGCGCTTGGCAGCACGAACCCTCGCCCGTGCCTCGAGCACTTGCGCTATCGGCCGACGAACGCCGCGCCGTCTATGAAGACGCTGCCCGGGCGGCGGCGTTCGCCAGCGCCGAGATTCGCCGTCACACCGTCACCCGACCTCACGCTGCTCGCGATGCCTGCTGGGCTACCGCCGACGTGCTTCGCTCCGCTGCCCGCGCCACTGGCAACAACCACCTGCGGAACGCCGCTGACGCCTACGACCGTGCCGCCCGCGCGCCTTTCGGCCGCCCGCCCGCTCCGACTCCGAGCGGCAACCGGCTTCGCGCCATCGCTCGCGTTTTGGCGATCACCCGGTCCGGCGACAGCGTCGCGCTGCAGCTCATCAGCACTCTCGCGCTCGCCCTTCTGGCGCTGGTAGAAGCGATCACCGACCTGCACCGGCTTCAGAATCGTCAGGCTCAAGCAGGCGCCACCCGCGCAGCGTCCGCCCACCTTCACCAGATCAACAGCGAAGAGCACCCCTGGCTCTCCAAGGATCAGCCGATGCCTGAACCTGTCGCGCTGGCCATGGCCGACGTGCCCACGCCCTGGGCCCCGCCGGCCTTCGCTGCCCCTCCGTCTGCGCCCCTAGCCAGCCGGCCCAAGAAGGACCAGCAACCCAGGCACGTCCTCTGACCTCATGCGAGCCCTGCGAGCAGCCGATCCAGATCGCAGAGATCGGTCAGGACGGACTCGGCCCCTGCGGAGCGAAGTTCGGCGGCGCTGCTCTTGCCCGAAGCGACGGCCACCACTCGCGCGCCGCCCTGGTGAGCAGTGGTGATGTCGCTGGGCGTATTGCCGATCAGGATCGTTGTCGTCGCGTCGAACACCGTCTTGTAGCGGGTTGCCGCGCGCTGCTGGGCGATGGCCACCAGCCGAGGCCGGACGGCGTCGTCGGACCCGTACGCCCCGGCCTCGAAGTCCAAGTGCTCGTCGTCGAAAGCAGCGAGCTTGGTCTCGGCCACCGCCCGGATGTTGCCGGTCAGCACTGACTGCACCAAGCCCGATTCTTCCGCCAGCGCAGCCAGCGCTTCCGCCGCGCCCGGCAGCGCGCGCCCGCGCCGCTGCATCTCCTGAACCCGGTCCCGGTAGCCCTTGGCCAAATGCTCGGAGAAGGCGTCGAACAGCTCTTCCGTGACGTCCACGCCATGCAATTCGGCGGTCTCCCGGAAGATGTCGGGCTCGGTGCGTCCGCTCACCTCGGCCATCTGCTCCATCGACCGTCCCACCGCCTGAGCGAAGGCATCGGCGAACACCTCGCGGCCGACGCCGCCGGTCTCGATCAGGGCGTGGTCGACGTCCCAGAGGACCAGGCGGACGGGCGTTGGCGGATTTGCCATGTCGGTGGCCCCTTCGGCGGCTTAGAGCAGGTTCGCGCCAAGGGCCCGGACGACCCGGTTGCCGGGATCCCGTTCGGCGGGGTGCAACCCCCGAAGCCGTTCACGCGCCGCCGGTAGAACACACCGGGAAGTACGGTCAAGATCAAGAGCGTCACCTGCTGCACAGACGTCGGTACCACCGGTGACTCCCTCCCCCTCGGCGTTTCTGGCAGGCACCTCTCGACGGTCCTCAATGGGACACCTCGGCATGGGACGACTCACTCGTGGTGAAAGTTCGGCGGAACGGCTTTTCGGTCGGTGGCCGGATCCAGCCACGGTTGGTCTTGTGCCCTCACTGCCCGCGGCGAACTCTGCGCTTGGGGATGGCCTGGGTGCGGTGCTGGTCGTTACCTCGTGCGAGGTCTTCGGAATTGCGGACGCTCGTGCCGAAGATCCATCAGGAGAAGAGCGCACGTCGCCAGCAGGTGATCAATTTTCCGACTGCCCAGTATCTGGTTCGGAGAGTTTGATCGTACATCGGTGATTCGGAGGAGGAAGCTTACCGGCGTAGAGTCGAGGCCCGGGCAGCATGATATTGGACTCGCAGAAGGACTCGCTATCGAGCGTCAGTACGAGACAGTTGTGATCGTCATGCCAGTGGGCAACGGGAAACACCTTGTCCCGGAAGACTCGACTGTTGCAGGCTGGAACGTGGCTGTCGGGTAGGGCGGAGGGAGGGGGCATGCTTCAGCAGCCGAACGACTTCGGTGAAGAACTGCGGAAGCGGCGGCTCGCTGCGGGGATGAGCCTGGGCGAGCTGAGTGCACGGGTGAATTACAGCAAGGCGCATCTGAGTAAGGTTGAGCGGGGGATCAAAAAAGCTTGCTGGTATTTGGCGCGCCTATGTGACGCAGCCTTGGAGGCGGACGGAGAGCTCGCAGTGCTGGTTCCTCAATCGTCCGCTGAGACCAGTACCTCGAAATCCTCTGAGATAACTGGTGACGTATGGATCCTGCGGTTGTCTGCGGATGGTGAGAGTTCGTTCACAGCCATTGATCGGCGGCAGGCGCTGGCGGCCGGGGCGGCGGCTGTTGCGGGGCTGCGAATTGGGCTGAGGCCGTCTGCGCACGGCTTGGAGGACACTTCGATGATCGAAGGTTCTCGGGTGCTGTTCGACCACTTCCGGCAGACGGCCCAGTCGGTCGAGCCGGGACTGGTTCTGCCGCCGGTGATCGCCCAGTCCCACATACTCGGTCAGCTCGCGGCGCGAGCCGGAACGGGTGCCCGGCCCGCGCTGCTTCGGCTCAGTTCCCGCTACGCCGAGTACATCGGCTGGCTGGTCCAGGAGACCGGGAACGAGGACGGTGCGCTTTGGTGGACGAGTCGGGCGGTCAGACTCGCGGCGGCTGGGGGCGATGACGATCTCGCCGCGTACGCTCGCGTCCGGCACGCTCTGATCACTCTCTATCGCGGGCATGCGCGGCAGACTGTCCAGTTGGCCGAGCATGCCCGGACGAGCCGTGCGGCTCCTCGGATCCGAGGCCTGGCCGCGCAGAGGAAGGCGCAGGGCCACGCTCTTGCCGGCGAATACGACGCCTGCATGCGGGCTTTGGACCAGGCTCGTCCGCTACTCGCTGAGCCGAGCGAGGATCCCCGCGAGCCGGTCATCGGCTCCACCAACCTGGCTGACCCGGTCGAGATGATCACTGGCTGGTGCCTGTACGACCTGGGGCGCCCTCAAGCCGCAGCCGAAGTGATCGGTACCCAGCTTGTGCGGACGCCGAAGCGGGCCGTGCGCACCCGGGTCCGTTACGGCATCCGCCAGGCGCTGGCCCTTGCTGCTGCAGGAGAGATCGAGCAGGCCTGCGCCGTGACGGCGGGCCTACTACCGGACGCCATAAGGGTCGGCGCTTCGACCGTTGTCGGCGACCTGGACCGGCTGGACGGCACACTACGGCGTCATCCGACGAACTCTGCGGTCCGTCAGCTGGCCCCTGACCTGGCCCGGACGGTACGCGGCCTGGGCGAGGGAGGAAGGCCAGTATGAACGAAGTATTCATCAACTACCGGACTGGTGATGGAGACGAGGCAGCCGCATTCCTGGAGAATGCGCTGTCACACCGCTTCGGCAGCGAGGCGATCTTTCGCGCGGCCAAGTCCATACCGCCCGGCAAGGCTTTCGACACGGAGCTGCTTACGGCAGTGCGGGCCGCCTCGGTGCTACTAGCGATCATCGGCCCGGGCTGGGCCACGGATGAGCGGCTTCGTGATCCGGGCGACTGGGTGCGACGGGAGATCCTCGAGGCGCGGGCTGCGCGCATTCCGGTGATTCCGGTGCTGAAGGGACGTACGTCCGGCCGCCTCCGCGCCGACGACCTCCCGGCAGAGCTGGCCTATCTCGCCGGCATCCAGTCGCTCCGTCTCGACATGCGTGACAACGGCGCCGACGTCCAGCGGATCGGTGATGTGCTGGCCACGCTCGTGCCGAGACTCAGGACAGGAAACCGCCAGATGACTGACAACAACCACTTCAACGCCGGCTACGGCTCCAACGTCGGTGGACAGTTCGGGCGCTTCGAAGGCAACATCGGCCAGCTCGGCGGCACGATCAGCAACGTCACCCACGCCGACTCCAACGACCTGCTGGCCCTGTTGGACGACCTGCTCACGGCGCTGGACAAGGCTCATGCAGAGGGGAACCTGGACCCGGTGGCGTACGGAGCCGCGCGGGCCGAGGTCGAGACTGCCGAAGTCGAGCTGGGCGGTAACAAGGACGGGCGAGGCCGAGTACTGACGGCAATGCAGAAAGTGCTCGATCTCGTCAACGGGGTCGCTGCGCTGGTCGCGAAGGCCGACGCGATCATCGCAGCGGTGACGGGTCGGCGATGAATCATTTCGAAACGCATTCAGGTGCCCGGGTCGGCGGGCAGTTCGGTCACTTTCAGGGTCGCATCGACCAGCTCGCCTCGGTCATCAACAATTATGAGTACAACTCGTCGAAGGCCGGCACGCCTGAAGAGCGGTTCAGCCAGGCAGTCGCCATGCTACAGGGCAACATTCCCCGCCGGGCCGAACGCATCATTCGTGAACTCGTCCACGAAGGCTTTCCGCTCACCAGCCGAGTCGCCTACTACTGGGTCCTCGCGATGCTCAGCGGGCGTACTCTCGCTGAGCTGGCCGAGGAGGACTTCGAGGTCTTGCAGGGTGTCAGCAAGGTGCCTGCCAAGTCAGCCGACCGCCTGTGGCAACGCCCTCTGACAGTCGTGCAGACCCTGCTTCAGCTCGTGTACCGCCAAGGCTATGACGGCAGCCTCGGCAAGGCGGAGCTGGAAGCGGCCGGCGGCGCGCTCGCATCTCTCGACGAAGCCCGGCGCGGGGAGATCGTGCGGCACCTGGCCATGCTCACGAGCGGAGCAATCCAGGACTACCTGGACAGTGTGCGTCAAACCGAGATCCGAACCCGGCGGATGAGCAGCGACCGTGCCAGACGGGCTTGGAAGTTCTTCGAGCCGCTCCCAGAAGCGCCCCGCCCCCGCACCCTCGACCACTACAGCTGGCATCCCGTCAAGATCGGCATTGCGGTCACTGGCGTGACGATGGCAGCGCTCGGCCTGCTCCTGTCGATTCTGGCCCAGGTCAACGGGAGTGACGCGATCGCCATCATCGACCCGCTCTTACTTCTGACGGGAACGGCATTGACCGCGCTCTTTTTGCCAAGGTGGCTGGCGGCGCGGGCTCGGCTCGCCGCGGCCGACTTCCGAAACGGGTTCGGCAAGCCGGTCGGCCGCTACGCCCCGCCGCCCCTCCTCCGGCCCGCTATCGTCGGATGGGAGGACGCTTTCGGCCGGGTGAACATGCCGAATCTGCTGGCGCAGTCCGAGCGCCGACACCGATTCGACCAGTACATGCCTGAAGGCGTGAAAGCTGCGTTCATGACATACGCCCCGGGGACGGACCAGCCGCGGCTCCTGGCGCAATGGTATAGAGACACCGAACATCAGGTTCGGGCAGTCATCCAGGAAATGTTCGATCTGTACGGCGGCCTGCCGCCGGTCGAGCCCGCGGCGATCCAGTGGCTCATCCGCTGGCGCGTACGAGGAATTCGGGACGCCTGGAACCGCGGCGCGCTCTTCGCATATAGGCGAACTATGCGGCCGCGACCCGAAACGGTCCTCGGCGCGGTCGGTGGATTGATCCTGTTGGCGTGCGGCGGGCTGACGGCCGCGATCGGCATCGGCTCGAATCCACTCCTCGGCTTCCTCGCCTGCGCGCTCCTTGGCGGCGGCGCTGCGATGGTTTATGCCAGTGAGCTCGATAAGTACCTTGTCTGGCGTGAACGCAACGGATGGGACAGACATGACGACTATCAGCGCTTGACGGCCGAAAATATCGCGTTCCATCAATGGAAGAGTTGGCTTGCCGACCGGCCCAACGATCGGGAGATCGCCGAGTGGCTGGAGTGCGACAAGATGTATCTGGCGGGTCTGGCTCTCCGCAACTACGGCCTCGTATACCGCGACCTGGTCGTACCACCGGTGATCTTGACCGAGCGCGACCCCGCCCGGGGCGCCCGTCGGGCCAGGGTCGTTGGCGGACCACCGCGCTACTCACGTCTCGTGGTAACGCTATTCCTCCTCACCGGCGCAGGCGTAAGAGTCGCGATGTATGACCTCGACTTCTACACGGGTACCGCCAGCGACCCACGGCGTATGAGTTTTAGCTACGGCGCGATCGCTTCAGCGCGTGTTCACGAGAAATCCACCAATCTGGACGCCGGTATCAGTCCCGCGCAAGGTGCACATCCGTACGTGCACTCACCCCCCGGAGCGCGGTGGAAAACTCCGGGCTTCGCTCGACCCACGCAACACGGGATGCCGAACTCGCCTTCCCCGCCAGGATCGGACGACGTCGGACGCCTGGTCGTTGAGGAGTCGTTCTCCGTCACACTTGTGAATAGTCAACAGGTCAGCATCGGGGTCGAAAACTTCGACGATGGCTTCATTGACCGACTGCAAGAAGATGAGCGGACGATCTACGACCTGGCCCTCGACCCCTCCGGGATCCGGTCCGCCTGCCGAATCCTCGAAGCCGTCGCAGTCGAAGGAAAGGACTGGATCAGCGCGGAACAAGCCCGCAACCGCCGCCGCGTTCACGACTTCCTTGGCAAACCAGAACACCCTCTCCGCCTGGACAGGAACAACGCATCCGAACTGGACACGTCCGGCTTGCCCGAGCTCGACGGCGGAGCTGAACAAGACCAGACGCCAGACGAGCAGGCGAACTGACCATGACGTAATCGACAGGTTCGAGCACCGCCATGCCGAGGACCACGCCGATCTGCCAGGCGGTGTTGCTTATGAGCCCTCCACGTCATGGCAGGCCAAGGAACCGTCGTCGCGGCAGGCAGACGACTCCGGTACTTTGCCCTCGGACTGGATGGTGGCCCGTGAGCACGGCTGTCGGCCAGGAGGTCCGTGTAACGGGACGGCGTGGTCAATCGCGCCGAGGCGGCAAACGCGGTTCTGGGCATCCGCTGGTCGCAGTTTCCGGGATGTGCCTTCGGAGGAAGACGTCTTCCATCTGCAATGCCGTCTGGACGGCTGCGGGGGAGCGCAGGACGTGCGCTTCGTTGGGGAAGGTGACGAGCTCTGCCGACTGGCCGAGGTTTTGAGCGAGTTTCCTGGACTGGGCCACGGGCGTGATGGGGTCGTCTTCGCCGTGCAGGATCAGGACGGGACGGGTTATCTGTTCTGGCTGGCTGAGGAGGGAACGCGCTCGGTAGAGAGCTTCCGAAGCGGGCCAGGGGCCGATGAGGCCGTCAGCGTGGTGGGCTTGGAATTTGGGGGCGACGTTGCGCCAGGTGGCCGGGTCCACTACGGGGCAGCGGGCGATGGCGCCGGCGAAGACGTCGGTGAGGGCAAGGGCGCGGAGCGCGGTGTAGCCGCCGGCGCTCGCGCCCCAGATCGCGATCCGTTTGCGATCGGCCAGGCCGGTGGCGGCCAGGTGGAGCGCGGCGTCGGCGCAGTCGTGGGCGTCGGTGATGCCCCAGTTTCCTTTGAGTGCTTGCCGGTAGGGGCGTCCGTAACCGGTGCTGCCGCGGTAGTCGATTTCGGCGACGGCGTATCCGCGGCTCGTGAAGAACTGGGTGTGCCAGTCGAGGCGCAGCGGGGCGTTCGCGGTGGGGCCGGGGTGGGCCTTGACGATGAGTGGCGGTATGCCGTGGCTGTTACGCGGTGGGTGGTAGAGGCCGTGCGCCGTCGCGCCGTCACGAGTGGGAAAGGTGAAGGAGCGAGGAAGCACTACACCTGCCGCCTCGGCGCGCGGTGCGGTGATGCGTTGGAGGCTTGGGTCGTTCGTATCCAGCAGGACGATTTCGGATGCGCGTGTCGGGTTGGAGCCGATGAAGGCGAGCCGTGTTCCGGATGCCGACACGTACGGCTTGATCGAGGTGTAGGGCTGGTCCAGCTGGATGAGCTTGCCGTCGGCGAGGATTTCCAGGGTGTGTCGACCGCCTTGCTGGACGGCGATGGCGATGCGTCCGTCGGTGACGAAGGCGTAGGTGGCGTAGCCGAGTTCCCATTGGGCGACGCCGAACTCGCGCTCGTCCTGGAAGAGGGCTTGGACGTGTCCGTGCTGCCAGGTGTAGAGGTTCCACCAGCCGGTTCGGTCGGAGACGAAATGGAGCACTCCGTCGGGGCTCCATTCGGGCTGGAACACCGATTCCTCTGGGCTCCCTGCGATGAGAACCGGGGTGCCCAGGTGATCACCGCGGATCTCGGCGATCCAGAGTTGGGTGCCGTCCCAGGGCATCAGGGGCGAGTTCCAGCTGGTCCAGGCAAGCCAGTGACCGTCTGGGCTGGGCCGGGGCGCGGAGTAGAAGTCGGCTCCGTTCACCACTGAACGTATTGAGCCGTCGTTGCCGATCAGAACCAGGTCGTTGCGGACGTGGTTGTACTCGTGGCGTTCCCGGACGGCCCACAGCCTTCGCCCGTCGATGCTGGGGCGCATATCGGCATACCGATGATCGCCGCAGGGCGGTGTCAGTGGAACCGGATCGGAGTCGCCCGACGTCCAGTAGATCCGCTGGTCGTTAGCGGACGAGAACCAGACGCCTTTGGGCGTGGCCCAGTACGCGCCGCCACCGTACGCGTGGACCTGTGAAGCGACACCCTGTCCTCCGGTCGGAACGTCCTGGATGCCGTTTCGAGGTGTCCAGCGCACTAGGGCGTCTCGTCCGTCCGGTCGCCCTTCTACCCAGAAGACCGCGTCTCCGACCGCCTGGACCGCGTCGTAAGCGACAGTCGATTGGGCTACCAGGTCTGCAGACACGTCGCTCACTGCGCGGCTCGCAGCCGTTCGCGTACCAGATCGTCCATCGCCCGGGCGCGACTCTGCTCGCCCATGCTCCCGAGGACGTCGCGGAACCGGTGCACTCGCCGGATTCCGGAGACTGATCCGCGCATCGCGAACACCTCCAAGGCATCGGTGGCCGCCGCCACCGCTACATCGACGTCACCTATGCGAAGGTACGCCTCTGCCAAACCGACCCTGAGCTGGGCGCCACGTCGTGCGCAGGAGTGGGGAAGCGCTTCGATCCCTTCGGAGAACGCGGCGGCAGCGGCTTGCGGATCCTCCATTCGAAGCAAGGCCGTTCCGCAATAGCCTGCCAACGCCACACGGTCGAAGTCGTACATCCATTCTTCTCGGCGTGCGGCGGCGTCGAGGAGGACCCGCGCGTCAGCGAGGAGCCGTCGCGCGTCATTGCGTCGATCAGGTACCAGGGCGAAAGCCGCGGCATTCACCGCGCTCAGCCACGCTCGCGTGGGACGGCTGATGAATCTGGGAGCCTTGACCAGCGCGGCTTCGGCATACTGACGTGACTCGGGAAGCAGCCCCATTCCCTCGCAGGCCAACGCCCTGTAAGCGCTGATGTAGGAACCGAGCGCAGGGTGCTCCGACTCGGCGATCAGCTTTTCGGCTCGCCGGTAGTAGAAGTTCGCCTTGTACTCGTCGCCGAGGTCGTACCAGATCCACGCGGCGAATCCGGCGGCCTCGCCGGCGGCTGCCGCGATGCGGCGGCGCAGCGGCTTGGGTTGCGAACCCTTCAGCAGGGAGACCAGCAAACCAAGGTGGGTCTCGACCGGGACGAGTAGTTGAGCCGATGACAACCGGTGGTACATCACCCGCTGCCGATCGGTGATCATTTCCAAGTCGGCGACGATGTCCGGTGACACGGTCGCGGATGCTCCGCCGAGGGCGGCCAGCCGAGCCCAGTCCAGGTCGGGCGGCAACGAACTGGTCGTCGCCGGTGCTCCTCGCTGGCGCGATGCTCCGCGCTCATGCCGATCTGCGGCTTCCTCGCGGACCACGGCGGGAAACCGTGTGATGAGCCGTCCCGCAGCGTTCAGCGCATGGTCGCATCGCACCACCAACGGCTCGGCAGGGGCCACCTCGCCGCGTTCCACCGCGCTGAGGTGCTGACTGGAGTAGTTGACGAGCCGACCGAGTTCGACGAGCGTCAGTCCTTCCTCCAGCCGCAACCTCCGCAACTCGGCGGCCAGCTGAAGACGGGCGGACGCGGACGCGTCCACCTTTTTGGCAGGACGGCCCGCCTTGCGCTTGTCGGAGCCCTCCGAGGTGGGGGACATCGGCTCGCCCTCCTCGCCTTTTCTCGACGTTGCGAGCAAATCAAACCCGGGCGTGTGCTGTCAGCTACAACCCCTCAGGGGACCACAACCTCTAGAAAAGGAACACGATGACCGATACACGTCGTGGCGCCCCGGCTCCCATGTGGGTGCCCGGGGTGGACGTGAGCCGTCCGCACCTGATCGGGTGCGACGGAGTCGGGATGTCGGCGCTGGCGGCGCTGTACATCGAGGCCAGGTGCGCGTTCACCGGCTGGGACCGCAAGCGTGGGGAAGGTCGTCGTCCTGCGTTGGACGCCGCGACGTGCGCTGTGGTCTCGTCGGCGATCGACCCTGACGACGCCGAGGTGCTCCGCGCCCGGGCGGCTGGGCTGCCGGTGGTCCACCGGGCGCAGGCGCTGGCGAGCTTGATGCGCGACCGGACCGGTGTCGCGGTGACCGGTACGCACGGCAAGACCACCACGGCCGCGATGCTTGCTCACATCCTCACCGAAGCCGGCCAGGATCCGACCTTCGCGGTGGGCGGACGGCTGGTCGGTGTCGGCAACGCCCGGACCGGCCGCGGGCCGATGGTGGTGGAGGCGGACGAGTCCGACCGGTCGTTGTTGCTTCTGTCGCCGCAGGTAGCGCTCGTCACCAACGTCGATGACGACCATCCCGAGACGCTCAACGGTCTCAACGACACGTTGGCACTGTTCGAGCGGTTCGTCCGACGGCTGCCCGTGACCGGGACGGTCGTGCTCTGTACCGATGACCCGGGCGCCACCATGTTGATCGAACGGCTACGCGGCCCGGTCACGCCACGGGTGGTGACCTATGGCAGCAGCCTCGCCGCCGACACCGTCATCGGGAAGATGACAACGCGCCGGGGCGGATCTCATGCCGTTGCCCGAGTCGGCGGACGGCAGGTCGACGTCCACCTGCCCTTCCCCGGACGGCACCTGGCGCTGGACGCGGTCGGCGCCGTCACCACCGCACACCTGCTCGGCGTCCCGCCGGACCTGGCGGCCCGCGCGCTGGTGACCTATCCCGGCGTGGAGCGCCGGTTGACGCTGCACGGCAACCATCACGGCATCGTGGTGGTCGACTCCTTCGCCCACCACCCGACCGCCATCGCCGCCGACCTGGCCGCCGTGCGCGGTATCGCTGTACCGCAAGGGCGTGTGTGGGTGGCGTTCGAGCCGTCCGGTGCGGTCCGGGTCGAGCGCTTCGGCCCGGAGCTCGGACGTGCCCTGGCCACCAGCGCGGGCGTACTCCTGCTGCCGGTCCACAGCCAGTTCGCAACCCCGGGGCCGGACGCGTTGGAGCAGATTCGCAGGGAACTGAGCGAACACAACGTCCCAGTGCGGGACGCCCCCGAGATCTCGGCCGATAGCGCGCGCTTCCTGGCCGAGCTGGCCGGCCCGGGCGACGTGATCGTCACGATGGGCACCGGTCGCGTCACCGAGCTCGGACCGCAGATCTGCGCGCTGCTCGACAGTCCTCTCCTGGTGTCCTGACCCGCCAATCGGCCCTTTGAACACGTGCCGCGCCGCTCCCTCGTACGGCGGCGCGGCAGGCTTTCAGGAGCAGTTCCATGTCGTTCCTCGTGTCGCCCGGACGAGGCGTTGTGGCAGTGTGCACCGGAGGCCGCTCGTGCGAACGCGAACGATCGCTCCGGTCGGGTGCTGCTGTCGCGGAGTCGCTGCGTCGTCAGGGATACATCGTCACCGAACTCGACGTCGCCGCGCCGCTGTTCGGTCAGGAGATCCGCAAGGCCGATGTGGCGTTCCTCGCCGTCGCGGATCAGTACGCCCAGGACGGCAAGCTCCAGGGCATGCTCGAACTGCTGGACATCCCCTACACCGGTTCGGGTGTTCTGGCGTCCGCGCTTGCGGCGCACAAGCCGACCGCCAAGAAGCTGCTGCGCCGCACGGTGGTGCGGCCGGCCGCACCTTGGCTGCACTGCACCGAGACCTTGCCGAGTCGTCCGGCCGAAGCCTTCGCCGACGACTGGACGAGCCGGATCCTCGCCGTCCTCCAAGCGCCGATCGTTCTCAAGCCCGCCTCCCAAACCTGCTCACTCGACCTGCGCATTGCCCGCGACGAACATGAGCTTCGCGGCCTGCTGACCGAACTCGCCCCTGCCTACAGGCGCGGCGAGGAACTACTCATCGAGCCCTACCTGGCCGGACGCCACCTCTCGCTCGGCGTTCTGCAGACCGGCGGTGAACTCGTCGTGCTGCCGCCTCTGGAGATCGAGCCGACCGACGAACGTGTCGGTTCCAGCGCCAACCAACAGCGCATCCCTCGGTGTCCTGCGTCGTTGACCACCCAGCAGCATGCGGACCTGACCCGCGCCGCCACCGCTGCCCATCAACTGCTGGATTGCCGCGGCCACTCCCGCTCCGACTTCGTCCTCGATCACCGCGGTCGGCTGTGGTGGCTGAAGACCCGCACTCTGCCCGACCTGTCCCCGGCGGGAGGCATGGCCGCCATGGCTGCCGCTGGCGGCCTTGACTACGACACCCTCGTCCTTCGCATCCTGCACACCGCCACCCGCGGCCACGGCTTCCGGCCCTGACCATGCCTCGCGTCTTTCCGCAGGGGCACGCCTCTGATCAGCAACAATGAACCGTCCAGCCTCGTCCGCTCACTGGAGACGCCTTGTGATCCCGCTGACCCTGGAAGAGATCGCCCGCACCGTCGACGGACGACTGGACGCGGTGCCCGATCCCACCGCCCGGGTCACCGCCCCCGCGGTGATCGACTCCCGGCTCGTCCAGCCCGGCGGACTGTTCGCGGCCCTGCCCGGCGACCACACCGACGGCCACCACTACGCCCCGCGAGCGGTCGCCGCCGGCGCCACCGCCGTCCTGGCCACCCGCCCGGTCGGCGTCCCGGCCGTCCTGGTGCAGGACGTCACCGCGGCGCTGGGCTTGCTCGCCCACGCCGTCGCCAGCCGCCTGACCGACACGACGGTGATCGGTCTGACCGGCTCGTCCGGCAAGACCTCCACCAAAGACCTGCTCCTGCAGGTCCTGCAGCAGCACGCGCCCACGGTGGCGACCGACCGCTCGTTCAACAACGAGATCGGTCTGCCGCTGACCGTCCTGCGCGCCGAACCCGACACCCGCTACCTGGTGCTGGAGATGGGCGCGCGCCACATCGGCCACATCGCCCACCTCACCGCCCTGGTCCCGCCCCGCATCGGCCTGGTCCTCAACATCGGCACCGCGCACGTCGGCGAGTTCGGCGGACGCGAGGCGATCGCCACCGCCAAAGGCGAACTCCTCGAAGCCCTGCCCAGCGACGGGTTGGCCGTGCTGAACGCCGACGACGTGCTGGTCGCCGCAATGGGCACCCGCACCAAGGCCCCTCTCGTGATGTTCGGCCGCACCCCCGACGCCACCGTCCGCGCCACCGACGTCACCCTCGACCGCGGCCGGGCCCGTTTCACCCTGACCACCCCGAGCGGCACCGCCCCGGTCGCCCTCCAGGTCCACGGCGCACACCAGGTCTGCAACGCTCTGGCCGCAGCCGCGGTCGCCCACGGCGTCGGCATGCCCACCCCCGCCATCGCCACCGCCCTCAGCCAGGCCCAGCCCCTGTCGTCCGGACGCTTTCAAGTACTCGAACGCGCCGACGGCGTCACCATCATCAACGACGCCTTCAACGCCAACCCCGACTCCATGACCGCCGGCCTCCACACCGCGACCGCCCTGGCCAACGGCCGCCGCACCATCGCCGTCCTGGGCGAGATGCGCGAACTCGGCGACCACAGCCACCAGGCCCACACCCAACTCGGCTGCCTCGCCGCCACCCTGGGCATCGACCACCTCATCACCGTCGGCACCACCGACGCCCACACCCTCGCCGACGCCGCCCGCCAGACCAGAGCCGATTTGCCGACCGTCACCGTCCACGACCACGCCGCAGCACACAACGCGCTTCAACCCATCCTGAAACCCGGCGACGTCGTCCTCATCAAAGCCAGCCACGCCCTCCACCTAGACCAACTCGCCCAACAGCTCCTCGCCGACCCGACCACCAACTAGCACTCCTGCGAGCCAGCACACCGTTCGGCACTCAACCTCCAGAGCCGTTCTGGACGAGGCGCACGGTGTTGGGCCATCCCCGCGTGCGCGGGGCCGACCGTCCATGCCGAGACCGGACGCGTACGGGAAGAGGACCATCCACGCGTGCGCGGGGCCGACCGTGGCTGCGGCGGTCTCGGTCACGACGCGCCCGGACCATCCCCGCGCACGCGGGGCCGACCTGCCCGGAGTGCGGTACGGCCGAGCTGACGCTGGACCATCCCCGCGTGCGCGGGGCCGACGCGGGACTACCACGGCTGACCCGCCGCACCGCCGGACCATCCCCGCGTGCGCGGGGCCGACGGATCAATCAGCGGCGGGACGGACGTCACGCCGGGACCATCCTCGCGTGCGCGGGGCCGACGTTGCAGGGGAATGTCGAGGCGCTGTTCCAGCAGGACCATCCCCGCGTGCGCGGGGCCGACCCGAGCGCGACCAGGACGCCAGGATCGCGGAGAGGACCATTCCCGCGTGCGCGGGGCCGACGAGGTCGGGAGTGTGAGCATGGCGGGACGGTACGGACCATCCCCGCGTGCGCGGGGCCGACCCCGGTAAAGAGAGGTGGACGCGGCGCGGTTTCGGACCATCCCCGCGTGCGCGGGGCCGACGACTGGCGTTCGACCGGACCGGGCTCGCACGGCGGACCATCCCCGCGTGCGCGGGGCCGACTCGCCCACGGCCGCCTGCATGTACAGCGGAGTCGGACCATCCCCGCGTGCGCGGGGCCGACCGGCGAGACGGCGGACGCCGAGGAATTCGGCTGGGACCATCCCCGCGTGCGCGGGGCCGACTGGCTGGTCAGGCTCGCCGGCAACTACGGCGACGGACCATCCCCGCGTGCGCGGGGCCGACGGGGTGGCGAACCCGGCGATGGTGTGGACGGGCGGACCATCCCCGCGTGCGCGGGGCCGACATGAGGGGGGGTGCCGCGCGGCCCCGGCGGAGGGGACCATCCCCGCGTGCGCGGGGCCGACCCGCTGGGACACAGGGCCTGGACACGGACGGTCGGACCATCCCCGCGTGCGCGGGGCCGACGCGGAGGACGGACAGCGGGCCCTTACGAAGGTGGGACCATCCCCGCGTGCGCGGGGCCGACTGCACTAGCCGATGCGAATACGCCATAGGCTAGGGACCATCCCCGCGTGCGCGGGGCCGACCTCTGGAACGCCGATGACGCGTCCCTCGCGGACGGACCATCCCCGCGTGCGCGGGGCCGACACTTGCTGACCAGGAGGTTCGTGGGCGGGAGCGGCGGTTTTCATTCAGTTGGATTTCCAGACTGACTGCGCATCTCATTGAAGGTTAGAGATCTTCTCCTGGTGCTTCGCGGGTCACCTCATCATGGTCCCAGTCGCAGCTGGGTCGGGGAAAGTTCCTTCGGGAGCGCCCGTTCCTGGACGGACGGTTGCGCAGGTTCGGCGTGAAGGACGGGGACGCGGCGGTGTGACGACGCGTCCCCGTCCGGAAGAGCTCTGGGGATGACCTTCCGCGGTCGCGGTCAGTCCGGACCGGCTGGTGATCAGCGGACGGTGGGGCAGTTGGTCGAGTCGAGCGTGGCGATGATGTGCTCGGTGGTCTCCTGGAGATCGATGAGCGGATGACCGTGGCAGGTTCCGTTCGGACCGGTCCAGGAGAAGACCGACGGACGGACCCAGATGTTCAAGCCCGACGCGTCGACCAGCGAGATTCCCGTGCTTTCCGTGGTGCGGTGCGTGGCGACTCCCCGTGCCGACAGGTTCATGGTCAGGCGCTGCGCGGCAACGGCGGGGAAGATCGGGCCAGTCGGGCGCGGCCAGTTCGAGGGGAGCGGCATCGCCATCCAGACGGCTTTGCCGGAGCGTGGCTGAGGTGCCAGGCGGGACCGGGACGGGTGGGAACCCCAGCCGCTGGTGACGGCTCCGACGATGGTCATGCCGCGTCCGCCCTCGGCCAGCAGAGGGCCGTCGCCGGGGCGCGGAATGACCTGGCGGTCGAGGTCGAACACCGAGATCACCAGTTCGGGCCGGGGTGACAGGCGTGCCCATATCGCCAGTTCGCTGACCGAGTGCGGCGGCAGCGGCCGACGACTGGCGGCGTGCTGGAGGGCATTGGTCGCGAGTTCGCTGACAGCGAGTTCGGCACTGTCCAGAGCGTCAGTGTCGAAGCGCAGCGCCTCCATCGCGCGGCGCAGTGCGGCTCGCGCTACATGAGCGCACCGTTCGTCGGATGGCAGCGGCCAAGCGCATGCGCCGCCGTACGGAAGATCGGCGGGGTTCTGGGCTCTCATCTGGGGGTCCACTGCGCGCGGGCCGGGTGCTGGCCCGGGGCGGGCTGGAGCGTGGTGTTCGTCGTGGGCCCCGTGGGATCCTGTTTCAAGTCGGACCTCCAGTGTCCGAAGAGGTCCCGGCCGGTGGTCGCATCACCGGCCGGGGCCGCCTGCTATCGGGGGAGTGAGACTCCGTCTCCGGCTAGCCATTCGGGCGATCCGGATAGTGGCCTATGCCACTCACTCAGAGTGGCATAGGCCACTACGGTCGGCAATGACTTCCGAGAAACGATCGTCAGTGGATCATGTAGGTCTCTTCGAAGGTCCACGCGTCGGGCGGGTACACGGCTTCGGCGAACTCCATGGGACGCTCATCCATGTCGTACACGGTGTGCCGCACGACCAGGACGGCCGCCGGCCCGGCCAGTCCGAAGACCTCCAACTCGTCCTCGTCGGCCAAACGAGCCGACACCCGGTCATGCCCGTGCCGCGCCCGCCGGTTGGTGGCGCCCTCCAGGTAGGCGACCGTGCCCTCCCGGATACGTGCCCGGTCCTTCAGCAGCGGTGCCCGCTCGGCGACGGCTTCGGCATACCAGGAGACAGAGATCTCCACTGGCCGGTCATCGCGGAAGACGATGCGCTGCCGCCGCAGCGCTCTGGCGCCGTCCGGAAGAGTCAGCGCCTCGGCGACGTGTGCGGGCGCGGTCACCAGTTCCGACGCGACGATCTCAGCACGCTCGGTCGGCGGATAGATCCGTCCGGTCTGGGATGCTCGTTGGTAACGCTCCCGGGCGCGGCGGTGCAGCCCGTACAGGTCAAGGACGTAGGTACCAGAGCCGCGACGCGACTCGACGAGGCCTTGCGTTCGGAGCGCTTCCAGTGCCTTGGTCGCCGTCGGACGCGACACGTCCCAGTGGGCGGCGATCTGCCGCTCTGACGGGACCTCGTCGCCGGCGCCCAGATCTCCGCGGAGGATCTGATCACGGATGTACGCGGCGATCTGCAGGTACTTCGGCAGCGACTGCTCCAGTTCAGGCACGTGGCGCCTCCCGGATGTGAGAGTGGATAGATCCACTGGCCACCATCTTAGCCAGGGGCCGTCGAGTCGACCCTAGGCTGCGGGATATGTCCCGGCTCCTGATCGCGGCGGGTGGTGGGGGAGATGCGCTGGCCGCCGCTCTCATTCACGATGCGACCGCCGTAGGTCGGGCGTCTGCCAGCGAGCCGGCAGCGATCGCCACCTGGGCGTGGGATCGGCTCGCCGTCGACCCAAGGCCGGGACCGCGGGGGACGGCCGACTTCACTGGACTCGGACGCATCGGCGCCGGCGTCGCCGTGATCACGGAGATCACGCGACCCCTACCGCCCGCCGGATCGACTCTCCCTCGCCTGGCGGTCGAGCTCGATGTGCCGTTGCTCCTGTTGGACGCGGTAGGAGGCGCTGTGGGGTTACGCGCTCAGATTCGTGTGATCGCTACCGTGACCGACGCCCGCAGTGTCGAAGTGGTCGACGTCGGCGGAGACATCCTCGCTCGGGGAGACGAAGCCGGGTTGCGCAGTCCGCTCGCTGACGGCCTGATCTTGGCGGCCTGCGACGGACTGGACGTCCCCGTGACGGTTCTGGTCGCCGGGCCCGGGCTCGATGGCGAGCTCACCGAGGCCGAAGTGCTCGCGCGTGCAGGAGACGACCTGGCGCTCCGGCTCACCGCGGCCCACGTTGATCGACATGGGCACATCCTTGACTGGCACCCTTCGGAAGCGAGCGCGCTGCTGGTCGCTGCAGCGCGCGGGGCGCGCGGGAAAGCCGAGATCCGAGGAGACGGCGTCCCGGTTCTTCTCACTGACCGAAGCCCGAACGTGTACCGCATCTCCCTGGCAAGAGCCTCAACCCTCAATCCCGTCGCGCGGGCGTTACAGAGCACGAGGAGTATGGAGGAAGCCGAGATGGTCGTCCGCCGGTACTGCGGCTTTTCTGAAATCGACTTCGAGCGGCTGAAGGTCGCTGCCATCCGTCGTCGAGCGTCGCCCTGCCAGTTGCCCGACGACGAGCAGGTGCGGGCATTCGAGCAGCAGGCCGCTGCTCGAGGCATCGACTACTTGACCTTCCGACGCCTCGCTGAAGCCTTCTCACTGCGCCACACCGCTGCCGCGCAGCTGCGTGCACGACTCATCACGACACGTCCCAGCCACTACGCCCCGCCTCTGTGGCGGACCCGACCGAGGTGTCCTTGACTGTCCGGTCGGAGGGCCGAGCCCGGCAGTTTGACGGAGCGGACATCGCTCCATACACCCAGCCCCAGGGCCGTCGCGGGACCCATCCCCGCGTGCGCGGGGCCGACGCCTTGGAAAGCTCCTGAAGCTCCCTAACGCTCGGAACATCCCCGCGTGCGCGGGGCCGACACTTGATGACCAGGAAGTTTGTGGGCGGGAGTGGCGGTTTTCATTCAGTTGGATTTCAGACTGACTGTGCATCTCGTTGAAGGTTAGAGATCTTCTTCTGGTGCTTTCGGGAGTCACGTCAGCATGGTCCCAGTCGCAGCTGGATCGGAAAAAGTTCCTTCGGGAGCACACGCCCTTGCCTGGACGGATGGTTGCGCAGGTTCCGCGTAAAGGACGGGAATGCGGCGTTATGACGACGCGTCCCCGTCCGGGAGAGCTCTGGGGTTGACCTCCCGCCGTCGCGGTCAGTCCGGGACCGGCTGGTGGTCAGCGGGCGGTGGGGCAGTTGGTTGAGCCGAGTGTGGCGATGATGTGCTCGGTGGTCTCCTGGGGGTCGATGTGCGGGTGTTGGTGCTGGCCGCCGCTCGAGGAGGGCCAGGAGAATGCTGAGCCGCATACCCGGACGTTCAGTGCAGCGGTCGATATGAGCGAGATGCCGTTTGTCTCGGCCGTCCGAGTTGCGGGAACTCCGCGCGCCAGCAGGTTCAGAGAATCGACAGCTCGCCGTTGTCGTCACGGTGGACGATGCTTCCTGTCTCGTCCTCGGCTCGATGATGGATGTGCCACAGCACATAGACCATGGCAGCACACTGTGCCCGGTATGCGGCCCTTGGGCCATCGGATTTCGCTGTTCGGAGGTTCGGGAGAAGGGTTCGGCCGTGGTGTTGGGTCCGGCTGCGGCCAGGTTCGCCGACCGTCTGCGGCGGTGGGGGGCGACGTTAGGCGTTTGAAGCGGGCGCATCGGAGGATCCCTGCAGCAGGTCGGCGGGGATTCGGCCGACGGCGATGGCGACTGCTTCGGCGGGTGTGGGGACGTGGTGGAGGGCGGGGCCGTTCCACCATTGTCTGATGGTGTAGTCGCCGGTGCCCCGGGGTGGTTCGATCGAGACGAAGGCCGGGGTGTTGTAGGGGAGGTCGGGCGCGGCGAAGCCGAGGGCCCAGTGGTTGGTGTAGGGGTAGAGCCTGCGGAGTTTCGGTTCGGCGTGGGCGGTTTCGATGAGTGCCTGATACTGGGGCCAGCCGACGGTGGCGGCGTCCTTGCGCATGCATTGCCATTCTGAGGCGGTGACGTCGGCGGGGTTGTTGTCGGGGACCTCGAAACGTCCGGTCAGCAGGTCGAAGGACGCGGCCTGTCCGATCTCTTCGAGGGGTGCTCCTTCGGCCCAGCCGCGGATCACACGGGGAAGTCCATACAGGTCGGCGGTGTTTCCGCAGATCATGACTCTGTTGTTGGACGCACCCCTGAGGGACCATCTCCGCTTGTGATGCCAGGCGGTGACGTAGGACGAGTGGCGATGCGGGACGACACTGTGGATCGTGGCGTGCCGCAGTGGATCGGAGGGGGTGACAGCCAGCGGAAGGAACATGCCTTGGTCGTCGGCTGCGGCTTGGAGTGCCGCAGCCAGGCTGCCGTGTGCGACCACGTCCGGGTAGAGAACAGCAGGATCTGGTTCGCGACTCATGACGTTCCGTTCTTCTCCCCGTGCGTCCCTTTGGGGTCAGCCTAGAAGTGAAGAGTGTGGGGGAGAACCGGCGGATGCAGGTCGGTGTTGATCGGGGTCAGGGCTTGGTGAGTTTCAGCAGGACGCTGTTGTTGCGGATACCTCGGGTGGGTCTTCGCGCAGCCACTGTTTGGCGTGGGAGCCGATCCGGCAGTTGCGCCAGTGGCTGCCGTCCAGGCGCCTGGCGACGTGGGGGTGGGTGACCGCGCGGACGTGCCGGAAGGCCAGCTCGGCCAGGGCGGTGAAACGTTCGCGGATTTCGGGTGTCTGTTCGTCGGGGAACCACGTATACGCCAGCCGCCCGCTGTCCAGGGTCTCCTGCATCACCACCGGTACGTGCCTTCCGTCGGGCAGTACCTCGAACCCGTCGTAGGGGAAGTGGCCCGTTGTCAGGAACTGGATGATGGGTCCAATCTGCCCGCTTGAGCCGTCCCGTAGCCGCAGGAAGGCCTGTACGTCATCGACCGCCAGAACCTCGGTCAGGTGTTCGCTGGCGGTCGTGTGGGCTTGGTCGTTCCACAGGGCCAGACGCGCGATGGCAGGGGCGAGCGCGGCACTGAACGCCTCGACATCGGCCCGGATCATCAGCAAATCCAGCGACCTGCTCCGCCGACCTGGTTCACCTGCCACACCGTTCATGCTGTCACCCCAGGCCAGGCCGGACCAAGGGGGGACCGGGCTTGATCAACAACAGGCCGGCCCGGACGGCGGTAGGACCAGCCCGGCCAGCCGACCTGCGGATTCCTGCGAACCGTAGTGGCGGAGGCCGTCTTGGGCCGTCTCGTCCTGGAGCTGATCCGGCATGCCGCCGGTCAGCGAGTTGCGCGACGCATGGCATCCGAAGAGGTCGGAGCTTCGAGCCCGGTGCCGCAGGCACCGGGCTTGAGAAGATCGAACGTGGACGAAACTCCTGGACTCCTGAGCAGAGTCCCGGTGAGCGCCGACGGCAGTCACCTGCTGGTCTTTCCTGACGGAGAGCACGAGTTGGTCGATCCGCATCTCAGCGAGGAGCAACTCGCCGCACGCTACGGCCTCTCCAAGGTCGTCCGCATGCCCGAGATCGAACTCTGCACAGCGATCCGTCTCGACGGGCCATTGGCCGGTACCACCACGCACTACGCCATTAACCAGCTCGGGTCACAGTCCGGATTCGCCCTTCCCCCGAGACGTGGCGGATCGACCGGCACCTACGAGCTGATCAAGCTCGCCAGTGGAGACCAGCCCGGCGAACTCCGCTTCGTAGAGCTCAACGGCCGTTCTCTGACGTATCCAAGCCCCGAGTGCGGAGGACCTCCCGCATGATCAGGCGTCTGAGATGCTCTTCGGGTCGGTAGTGGTGATCTGGCCGCTGCCTGTCCTGTGGCTGCTTGCTCTACTCCCCCGATAGCGAGGTTGACCAGGTGAGGATGACGGAGCTGTGCATCTTCGTGATCGCCGCCCCGGTTATGGGCAAGGAGCGGCCGGCCGCGCTGCTCGCCTCGCAGCTGTCCCTCCCGAGGTTCTCGGCGGGCGACGCTTTCCGCGTCAACTTCCGAGACCGTACCGACCTCTGGTGGCAGGCCAAGGCTTACCTGGACCGCGGGGAGGCCATCGCCGACGAGGTGATGGTCGCGATGGTGGGTGAGCAGCTCGCGCTGGACGGTGTTCGTGACGGGTTCGTGCTGGACGGGTTTCCCTGCACGGTGCCTCAAGCTCACGCGTTCAATCAGATGCTCGCCGCCGAGTTCGGTGTCGGGCTGGATCTGGTTCTGCGTCCGGTGGTGGACTACGAGCAGGTTCTGCGGCAGTGGTCGGGCCGACGGTCCTGCGGCGAGTGCCATCGGCTCTGGCACGTCGATGACGACGACGTTCAGGACGGCCTTTGCGGTGACTGCGGCAGCACCCTGTACCAGCGCGATGACGACAAGGAAGAGGCCGTTCGTCCTCTCTTGCACTCCCACCAGGAATGGTCCGCCGCTTTGGCGCGGATCTACGCCGATGAGACGGTCGTGCTCGATTTCGACGCGACCGGGACGGCCGAGGAAGCCGCCCACCAGGCGCTTCAAGCGATTCAGCAGTCACCGATGTGAACGTTCGCGGCTGGTGTTCGGCTGCCTGTTCGCGTGGGACGAGCCATGGTGTGAGTTGGCGATGCGGGGCGGGTCTGCGCAGGGCTGGGCGGGTTGTTCAGTGTGGGTCTGAGGGGTCCTGGCTGAGGTAGTAGCCGGTTTGCCGGGGCTGGCCCTTTGTCGTCAGGCGGCTTGGTCGGTGGCTTGGTTTTGGAGGGTTTTCGGGGTCGGGTGCGTGGGTGTTGATGTGGCCGCGGGTGGTGTAAACGCGGATGGGGATGTTGTCGGTCATTGGGCTGGCGTGACGATCGATGGACTTGCTGGGGTGATCGTGGGTTTGGGGCAGCGTTTCTGGTGGTGGGTGGTGGGTGGTGGACACGTAGGAGGCGCCTTATGTCTAATGGCGACTCGTCCTGCACGAGCTGCTGGGGTGATCTGCGCGATGGAGTGGTCTTGCGGCTTTGCGGGTGGGCCACTTGATGGCGTAGGCGAGCAGGACGAACCAGCCGACGATCGTCGGGCAGGCGAGGACGTTGAGCAGGCCGAAGATCAGGACATGCTCGGTGTCGACGCCGCGGACTGTTGCGATCAGCGTGGGAAGGAACGCGACGGTCAGCGCGAAGACGATGACGACGACTACGAGTGCGAGTCCCGCGCCGCCCATTGGGAGTTGCATGTGGTTGACTCCAGCCTGCTCAGAGGTTGCGGCGACGGTTTCGCTCGGGAACCTGGTTCGGGTGACGTCGGAATGGCGGTTGGCCGACGGGGCGCGCGGATTGCATGGCGAGGGCTTCGTCGATGGTGAACGGGAAGGCCGCGTCGGCGAGAGCAGCCTCAGGGGTGTCGATGCCGCTGCCTGCTCCGCGTCCGGAGCGGAGAGGGACCACCTCGGTGATCACGTCTTCTGGGAGGTTGGTGGTGACCTCGAGCATCGTGCGCAGCTCGGCCGCGCTCGGGTCGTGGCCCTTCTCGCGAACCTTGTCCCGGAGCCTCTTGGTGATCTCCAGTGCTCGTTCGCGCTCTTGAGCCTTCTCCAGATCCGCCCGGGTGGGGCCGTGAGGGTTCGCTGCCCATCGAGTCCCGGTCCCTGCCGGGAGGGCCTGCTGACGGGCTGGGACGTCGCCGGGACGGGTGTGTGGCGCGTTGGCGAAGAACGGGGCGGCCCCTTGCATCGCCTCCAAGCGATCCTTGCCCTCTGCGCGAAGCTCGTCGTAGCGGTGCATGGCGTAAGGGTGAAGTTCGCGCAGGCGGGCTTCGCATTTCTCGGCGGCCGAGCGTGCGGAGGCGACCGTGTCGAGGTAGGGAAGCGTGGCCGTCCAGGCTTGACCGGTTTCGTAGAGATCGGCCTGGCCTAGCCACTCGCGGTCGTGAGCAGGAACCCAGCGCGCTCGCGCCTCGTCGCGGATCGCGCGAGCGAGGGCTTCTTCGCGTTGCGCTGCCGCTTCGTCCTTGGCGCGGCGTGCTGCGGCTAACCGGCGTGTGAGTGCGTCCTGGCCCTGTTTGACCACTGTCGCGATCGTGAGCGCTTGCACTAAGCGCTGGCCGGCGATGGTGAGACCTTCGGTGAACGGGTCGGGGTGCTGCTCTTGGCTCATTGCCTTCTCCTACTTCTGGGGTTTGAGGTCGCGCTTGATCGGCTGCGAGGCCGGGTGGGGTCGGCTGGGGGCGAACTGTCATGGCTGATCGCGTCGGTGACGAGCGTGGTGATGATGTCGTGGGGGACGCCGGTCGCGGTCGCGATGCGGGGGACTTGGCGGGTGATCTGAGCCGGGGGCATCTGGGCGATCAGGGTGGCGGCGGCGCGGGCTGCTGCCACTCGGGCTTCGGCGTGTTCGAGCGTCCCGCCGATGCGCTCGATCTGGGCGTCGACGACCAGGTCGGGGAGCGGGGATACAGAACGTAGTGACTCGCGCACGCTCATGGATCCTTGGTAGCGCAGGATGTCGGCTGGGTCGCGGTCTTTGGGAAGAACGACCGCGTCGACTGGTCCTTTGATCTGCTGCAGCGTTTTCCAGGCGCGCAGCATGGCGCGCTGGCCGGCTTCGTCGCCGTCCAGTGCGAGGACCAGGCCGACGGTGTCGAGGGCGGCGTGCTGGCTCAGGTGCGCCAGCTGTTGGGCGGTGATTGCGGTACCGCAGGGGGCAAGGGGCACGTACTCGTCTGGTGCGGCGATGCGGACGGCCAGGACGTCCAGCGGGCCCTCGACGATGAGGGGGCGGGTTCCGGCGGCCAGCTGATCTCGGCCCTCGGAGAGGCCGAACAGGGTTTGGCTCTTGTCGAAGAGGGCGGTCGCGGGCGTGTTGAGGTATTTGGGGCCTCGGCCGGTGTCGTGGCGTCGGCCGATGAAGCCGACGACCGTGCCGTCCGGGGTGCGGAGCGGGAGCATGAGCCGGTCGGCGAACAGGGGACGCGGGCCGGCGGGGGAGTCCCTGGTCAGGCCGGCTTCGTGCAGGGTGGCGTCGGTGAAACCGAGGGATTTGAGGTGTTGGACGAGCCCGTTGGCGGGGGCGTATCCGATTGCCCAGGCGTCCAGCGCGCTGCTGGGAATGCCGCGCTCGGCTAGGTACGCCGGACACCAGCTCGTGGCCAGGTGGTCGCGGAAGAACTTGTGCGCTTGGCTGAGGGCGTCGATCAGGTCTTCGCGCTGAGGTGATGATGTCGAAGGTGGCCGGGTTCGGGGTGCGGGGGCGAGCGGTGTGCTGGTGCTCGGCGGGCTGCTCAAGCGCCGTCGGAAGTGTTCGGCCGTTCGGACGACCTGTGCTCCCACTGTTTGGACGGCGGTCAACGGGCGCGCGCGTTTGTCGGTTCCGGCCCAGGCGGTGACGGACGGGAAAGTGAACTTCCTGGTGTCTGCCCCGAGGTGGGCCAGGGTGAGGTAGGCGATGGAGTCGGCGCGGACGCGGCGGGCGCCGCGGCAGGGCGTGCCCTCTTGCGGATCGAAGTGTTCGCCGCGTTGGAGAACGTGCGCGAGCTGATGAGCGAGGACGGCCAAGGCTAGGTCGTCGCTCAGTTCGCCCGGGAGGGGAACTCGGCGGTCGGGGCGTCCGAGGTAGGGCCAGCCGCCGCGATCCACGTAGACCTCCAGGTCGGCGGCGAGCTGGACGAGGCGCTCCAGCGCCTCGGAGGCGGGTGTGGGTGTGCGGGGTGAGGGGGCCGGAGTCGGTCCGTCGGTCTGCGTGACGTCGAAGACGGAGTAGGGCACGCCGCGGCGGGAGATGACGCGGATGCCGCGTTCGTTCTTGCGTACCTGATGTCCTTGGGCCTTCCAGTCGTCGTAGCGGCGTACGTCCGTCGCCGCCGTCCGCTGGGCGTTGACCAGCAGGACGTTGGTGAAACCGTGACGCCCGTGGCGGTCGGCCAGGTCGAGGAAGTCCGCCCAGGCCAGCCGACCGTCGTGGAGCTGCCGGATCTGGTGGTCGGCGATGCCGCGGAGGACGGCGATCTGGCCGCGTCGCTCGGCGTCGGCCCGGCTGGCGCCGGCACTGCTGAGGGCGTCGGCGCCACGTCCGGTCGGTGCGGGAGTCGAAGGTGTCATCGCTGCTGGTGGTCCAGCATCCAGACGAGCAGGCGGGCGATGGAGTGGACGTCGGCGGTCGGGCCGAGGAGGCGGCCGTGTGCGGTGACGTAGGCGTAGGTGCCTTCGCTGCCTGCGCACATCACCGTCTCGTGCCAGCCGTTCTTGTGGAGGCGCAACCGCCAGATCCCGCTGCGGGGCCTGGTGAGGCGGGTCCGGACGCCGAGGGCAATGAGGGTAGTGCGCAAGCGGTTGAGGTCGGCCTCGCGTGCCCGCTGGTCCGGATCGTGACGCCGGCGTGCCCTCGGTGCGGGGATGTTCTGGTGGATGGCGGACGACGAGGCGGGTGCGGCCATGAACGTCACCTCTGAAGGACAAGGTCAACAGACGCGATCTCTGTCAACTAAAGTTGTTGGAGCCTCGACGATGCATCGGCGGGTGACCGTTTGTCAACTGTGAGTTATCGAACTGGGGATGATTTTCTTCTGGTTAGGCCGTGCTGGCGGTGGCGACTTCGGCTGTGACTGCGTGCTGGCGGAGTTCGGTGAGGCGCTCGTTGGAGATCGAGAAGCCCTGCTCGCGCAGATGCTGGCCGAGCTCGGTACGGGTGAGGGCGCGGTCGGCGGCCAAGGCGTCATCGAGGACCCGCCGGGTCGCGAGGAGCAGATCATCACCGAGCCAGTACGGCCGCGGCGGCTGAGGATCTCGCGGCGGTGGGGCGGGAGCGCTCCCGTGGGTCGGCGGGTGGTGTTCGGGGAGCTCGGCGGCCAGGAGGCGCAGACTGAGGCGTTCGCGTAGTGGGGTGCGCCAACGCCAGGCGAGCCGACCGTATTGCTCCTGCAGCTGACCGACCGTCGTGAGGCGGCGGTACTCCATCTGGAGGGCCTCGCGGTAGGTGGTGATGTTCCAGAGCGCCATGCGCCGCCACAGCAGGGCGGTGGAGACCGGAGCCAGCAGCCAGCGCCGGGTCGGGATGCGTTCGGTGCGCGTTCCGTAGGCGAGGCCGACGTGATGTCGGATGAGGTGCCGGATGCCCTCGACGACGGTGATGAACAGCATCGGCATCGCGGCGTGCATGAGACTTCCCGCCACGTCGCCGTGCGCGGCCAGGACGTTGATCGTGACGGTGGCGGCGATGTAGCTCCAGGCGACCCATCGGAGCACCGGCCAGGGCATGTCCAGGTACTCCATCAGCAGGTCCCAGGCGAGCAGGACCAGGATGCCCACGTCCATCCCGATCGGCACGCTCCAGGCTCGGTCACCGAACCAGGGCTCGGCCATCGCGCGGACGGTGGTGAAGGACCCGATCCCGCCGAGCGTCGCGAGGGTGACGATCAGCGGGACGAGGATTCCGGTCACCGCCCGGACCGTGCGGGTCTGCTCGGTGATCGGTAACTCCGTTGCAGCCGGGCGTTCGAACGGCTGCGGGGACGCGGGCGGGCGGACGGTCGTCATGCGCTTCCTCCTTCAAAGACGTGGGCCTGGCTGGTGGGGTCGGTCGAGACGCCGAGCGGCGCAGAAATGGCGGAACGCCGTACCGTCGAGGGCGCCGTCAGTCAACGGATGCGGACAGTCGGCGCCGGCCAGCAGCGCCGGCGAGGGCGTGGCGGCGATGCGCAGCGCGAGGGCCGTCTTGGCCTCCGGCTCTGGTGAGACCTTGTGCATGATGTCGATGAGCTGGGTGATGGCCGCTCGTCCGGCGTTGTAGTTCGCCGGGTAATGCATGAAGAGCTTCCTGATCTCTGTCGGACGCTTGGCCGCCGGCGAGATGGTGCCTTCGAGCCGGCGGATTCGGAGCACGTCGTTGAGGGCGTCGCGATGGTGGGCGGCGATCTGGTTGCAGGCGTCCAAGGTCTTGATGACCGTGAGGCCGATCGTGCTGAACTCCTCACGCGTGGGTGCGAGCACGGCGGGATCGATGTTCTCCGGTCGGGCGCGGTGGCCCGGTTTCCAGTGCGGGTCGTCGTAGGCGAGCCTGCCCAGGCGAACGAGTAGATCGCCGGCGTCCACCGCGGGCCCGGTCTCCGGATCGGCGTGCGCGGCGGTGAGGTCAAGCCACCTGCGCGCGAGCGCCCGCCATCGCTCGGCCAGCGGATCCATGGCCCGGATCGTCTGCCACAGCGGGTCGACGAGGTCGCTGGCGCCGAGCGCCTCGGCGCGCAGGCGGAGCATGCACAGGAGGTGCCGGTCCAGGTCGCAGATGATCGTCGCGGCGCGGGCGAGATAGCGCCAGGTGGTCACCGAACCCGCTGCTTGGGACGCGTCCAGACGACGGACGCTGCTGTCGATGCCCGCGAGGAGCTGTTCTCGGCCTTCGTTCTCGTCAGGGGGGATGCGTTCGGCCGTCTCATTCAGGGGAACCGCGTTGATGCCCGCGTCGCTGGGGTGTGAGACGGGGCCGGTCATTGCGGCGGCCTGGAGGAGGGCGCGACCGGCCATGCCTCCGAGGGGTCCGGCTTCCGCGGCGATGCGTCCGGCCGTGGCGGCGTGTTGGGTGATCAGGTGGAACAGGGACGGTGCGCTGTCCGGCGCGGTGATGACGGCGGCTACGGACGTCGGAAAGCGGCCTTGGTCCGGGGCGGGCAGGTGCGTGGCCAGAAGGTCGAGTCCGCACCCGAGCGCCACGGACGACGCACGCAGGTGGTCGGCCAGGCGAGTGTCCCGAGACGTGCGGACGCCCGCCAGATCCAGGGCTTCGCCTGCCTGGTGCAGCAGCGTTCCGGCGCGGCGCGCGATGCCGCGTGCCTTCGCGCCGTGGTCACCTGGCAGTCCGAATCCGCTGGCGATGCGGTCGGTGTAGCGGATCAGCACTCGGGTCAGCCTCCCCAGCTCGGTGATCGAACTGGGGTGGCTGGCCTGAGTGGTGATGTCGGCTTGCTGGAGAGCTTCATGGGCCTTGGACCGGTGTAGGTCGGCGACCGCCAGCAGCTCCCCGAAGGTGGCCATGGAGTCGGCCTCCTACTCGAACTGCTCGCGGAGCCGCCCGACGTACAGGGCCGCGTTGAGGAAGGCCAGGACGTCGGCGGGCAGGACGCTGCGGCCGGCTCCCTCGACGAGGCTCGTCGAGGCGCTGGCCGCGACGGTGGCGATCTGGTCCAGGGCCGGCGCGATGTCCTCGTCGCTCAGGCCCGTCACCGCATCGGCTTCGACCTGGGCCTTGGCGACGGCCGTAGGAGAGAGGGAAGGCGCGCTGCGCAGGGCGGCGAGGGCGTCTGCCGCCTCACCCTCGGCGAGGCCGAGCCGGATGTAGCCGTCAGGGAGCTGGTCGATCGCTCGGGTGATGATCGCTTTGGCCCTGTTGAGGTCGGTGTAGACCTCCTGCAGGACGGTGGCGGGCTCGGCTGCCCGGGGCTGATTCACGAGGTTCCCTCCGACGGGACGGCTGGTGCTGTGGCTGTTCGAGGCCGGCTCCGAAAGGGAGTCGTGCCTTCGTCTGGTGGCTTCAGGTCTGGTCATGGGTGTGGTCTTTCGGTTAGGCGTGGTCGCGGCGGGCGGCGCTGCTCGCGGGGAGCGGCGCGGAGCGAGCCGCCGTGTCGGCGTCGGCGGAGGGGCTGCCGGTCTGGTCTGCGAGATCGTGAGCCGCCAGGGCCGCTGGATGCTGCTCGGACGGGACGGGCGTCCGCAGCTGCTGCACCCGCCGGTTGATCTGCGTCTTCAGGTCGGTGAGGAGCTCGTGCGATGTGCAGCCGCTCCACGCGGTCAGCGCCTCGACCGTCCGGTTGTAGGTCTGCGTCCAGCCGGGCGAGGTGGAACCGAGGTGCAGATGAGCCTTCGCGTCGATCAGCTCGGCCTCGGCCTGCTTCACGGTGGCCGCGACCCGGTACATGCCCTGCACGGCCGGGAACGGCGGTGCGGGTTCCAGCGCGACGGCGCGCTCGCAGTGGACGAACGGCAGGCCTGGGACTTTGACCAGGTACGAGGGATCGTCGGTATGGGCGTCGTCGATGTCGCTGATGGTGCCGCGCCGGTACGGACTGTGGCGAAGCTGGACGGCGTCACCGATCGCGTACCGGCGGGCGGCTGCGATCTCGTCAGCGTAGGCGTCGTGTCCTGCGACAGCGGCTTCCGTGAAGTCTACGTCGTTTGCGGATGCAAAGTGCTCCAAGTCACAAAGGAATGCGGCCACCAGAGCCTGCATGGAGATCGGATCGCTGGGCAGCCCGGTCGGCTGGCCGTCGAGTGCGCCCCGCTCGTAGGCGCGAAGCGCCTCGGTGACGTGGGCGATGCGCTCGACGATCGGGATGTCGCCCGGGTCGGCGGAGGCGGTGTTCACGCGATCCTCCTCAGCGCGGCGTGGACGCGTCCGGCATGGTCGACGGCCGCCAGGCAGGCGACCTGGTCGGCGGACAGGGACGTCTTGTTCGCGGCCTTCAGGAGGGTCTCGCTGACCAGGAGCACCAGCTCGGCCGTCAGGGAGGCGAGTTCGGGAAAGCTGGCCGGCCCGGACGGCACCGCCCAGGCGGGCGCGTCCGACAGCGCCCACCAGGCGTTGACGGCTTCGGCGAGTGCGGTGCCGCACGCCTCGCGGCAGTGAGGTGGCGCGTGTTCGCTGAGCAGCGAAGTGGCGCGTTCGATCGTTTCCAGGCCGTAGAAAGCTGCGGTGAGCAGGGCGGGCAGGGTGTCGGCGTTGTTTGTCTGGCCGCTGACGAATCGGATGTGGTCTTCCACGGTGTTCTCCTGTTCGGGTGGTCAGTACCTGCCGAGCGCCCGCGAGTGGTGCAGTTCGGCGGTGAGGACTTGGACGCGCAGTGCGGCCTTGAGGGTGCAGAGCACGTCGGTGACGTCCTCGGCCTGGCGGGCGGTGGCGAGGAGCGTTTCGGTGAGGGCTTCGCCGAGCTCGATCAGCCGTCCGGTGACGGTGGCGTGGTCGTGGACGGCCAGAGCGACGGTCGGCGGCGGGACGGTCAGGGGCCAGGCGATCGACGGAGCGCCGGTCAGCAGCGCGCGGGCCTGCGCGGCGTGCCGATGGATGGCGGCCCAGCGGGGAGGCGGGTCGAGCGCGTCCAGGAAACCGAGCTCCTGGACGGCTGCCTCGAGCAGCTCAAGTGCGCAGTAGGAGGCGGCGAGCCGGTCGGTGACGGTTCGGGCTTTGGCGAGGGCGCCGAGGTGGTGCGCGATCAATGGCAGCGACAAGCGGGGCTCCTCCTTGTCACGGGTGCAGATTGGGGCGCGGCCGGGCGCCCAGCGGCGACGAAGGCCGAGGCGTTGGCTGGCCGGGTGGCGTGACGCCGAGTTCGGGGCTGGTTCCGTCGGCGGCGGCGAGGTAGGCCGGATGCTCACCGGCGCCTGCGGCATGAGCCGGATGCTCACCGGCGCCTGCGGCATGAGCCGGATGCTCGCCGGCGCCTGCGGCATGGGCTGGATGCTCGCTGGCGGCTGCGAGGCGAGCAGAGTGCTCGCCGGTGGTTGGCGGCGGGCTGGAGCCCACCTGGCGAAGCACGGCTTCGATGCGAGGGGAGAGCAGGACTCGCAGTCGATGCGTCGAGGAGGTGCCTGACCAAAGGCGAAGTTCCCCGTACAGGTCCTGCAGGTCGCGGACGTGTTCCGGACGTGGAGCCCGGTTCTGCTCGGCCGCCGCTCGCACTTGGACGGAGGTCGCGATGATGGCGCGTTCGGCGTCGAACGGGGAGCGGATCAGGCCGTTGCTCGTCCTGACCGGACGGAAGTCCATGCCGGGCCGCAGCTCGTCCTCGCTGTAGCCGCCCGCGTGGGTGACGCCGGCGAAACGGACCCGGTAGACGGGTTCGCCCGACGAGTTGATGATTCCGGTGATGAGACCGCGGCGGGGAAGGTCGGCTTCGCGGGCCTGCTCGGCGGCCTTGCCCACCAGCTCGACGGAGGAGTCGAGCTCGAACTTCGGGACGCCGGTGCGTTCGGCGGCGAACGTCAGTTGTGCGGCCTCCATGGCCTTGGTGAAGCTCACGCCGTGCAGCCAGCAGTAATGCATCAGGTCGGTGAGCATGTCGCTGATCAGGGCTTGCCCCGGGATCCGGCTTTCGGGCTGATTGGCGAGCTGTCGTTGGTAGGCCTCCACCAGCTGTTGGGCGGAGTTCGCGGAATCGCGGTTGTCGCTGGGTGGCATCAGCGGCTCCTTCTAGCGGGTGCGTCCGGGGCGGCTCGACGAAGCGATGCTTTGAAGGGGCGGATGGCGTCTTCGATGCGCGAGGTGAGGACGGCTTCGATGCGTCCGGCGCTGATGCCGGTCCACTGGGCCAGGCCGACCGCGAGGCAGGCGTGGTTGACCAGGTCCTGCGGGGTGGGCCTATCGCCTTGGTCGCGGGCGAGGCGGATGTGCGCGGCTGCGCGCACGAAGGCGGCCTCGGCGCGGGCGGCGCCGAGGACCGGACCATGGGTGGTCGACACGATCGGGAACGGGTCGGCGGCGCACAGGTGATCGGCCTGGACGCGGAACTGGCGAGCGGGCACGCCGGGGAAGACGACCGTGCACTCGGGTGCTTCGCCGGGATGGAGCGCGCTGACGTAGCCGGGTGAGGCGGGGAGTTCGACGTCCGGTACGCCCGGACGGACGCGTACCTCGCTGCCGATCTGCCAGCCGTCCTCCGAGGGAGCGGTTTCGGGGTATCGGCGTGAGGGACGGGAGTGGGTCAGCCGGGCGTGGCTCGACGGGTAGAAGTCGATGCGGTGATGCTCGGCGTAGGCGGCGAGGTCGCCGATCAAGCTGCTGATCCGGGCGGCGGCGAGCGTCTTGTCGTCGCGGTAGGAGCCCGAGCCCGGCAGATCGATGACGTCCTGCTCGTAGGTGTCCAGGAGGATCTCGGCGCTTTCGACGGCGTCGGGGCTGCTTCGTGGGGCGGACCTCGGGAAGGTGGGCAGGCTTCGCTGTGGCGGGTCGAACATGTATGGCTCCAGCGGAGAAGAGTTCAGAGCCGGGGGCTCTGGTGAGGCGACGGTGGCTGAGGGGGCGCAGACGCTCCGGCCGGAGGTGCAGGCGCGGACGTGGGCGACCAGAAGACGGAGGTGGGAAGGTCGCTGGCGGCCAGCTGGGCGGCGTTCATCGGGCTGGCGGACAGGTCCGCTGCGGCTCGGACGATCGGGCGTTGGAGCGATTCGCGGAGCCGAGCCGTCGACACTCCCGCCCAGTCGGATATCGCGGCGCCGAGGAGCGCTTCGTCGATCAGCTCTCGCGGGCCGGCGTTGCCGTAGAGACGGCGCGCGCTGGCGATGACGAACCGTCGCATCGCCTCGGACGGACGAGTGACTTCGGCGTCCTCAAGCGAGACGCCGGGAAACGGCTTGGTGGCGCGCACGTTCGTGCCCTGCATGCGGACCGGCGCGGGAACTCCGGGGAACGCCACCGTGCATTCGAGTGATCCGTCGGCTGCATGGTGGATCGCGGCCACGTACCCACGCGTAGGCGGAAGACAGCCTGAGCGGGGGATGGCTTTGACCGCGTCGTCCACCTCCCAGCCGAGAACGTGCGGAACCGCGAACTGGGAAGGGTCGGGAGAGGTGCGCGGGCGAGCCAGCGCGGCGATCTGCCCCGGATCGAGGCGGATCTGGTGCAGGTCGGCATAGGAGGCCAGGTCGCTCAGCAAGGTGTTGATGAGCGTGCGAGCGACGGCCGGGTCTGCTCGGTAGGAACTGGTCCCGGCTGGTAGCGCGAACTGCCTCTCGTAGGCGTCCAGGGCGGCCTGACTGCGGCGGATGGCGTCGCTCATCACTTGCCTCCCGTGCGGCGGGACGAGGCTGCTCGTTTCGCGGACTTGGGCCGTCCGGAGGAGGCGCGTTTGGTGGCTGACTTGGTGGTTGTGGGCTTGGCCGGCGCGGCGTCCGGCGGGGGCTCCGGCGGGGTGTCGTGGGCTGCGAGCTGCGCCGAGGTCTCTTGCGTGTGTGCGCTGAGGGCCGCAGGCAACTGCTCGAACGGCCACAGCTTCTCTGCGGGGATTCCCGTCCAGGTGGCCAGGGCTTCGGCCAGGCGAGCCTGGTCGGCCAAGTCGGCGGGAGCAGGGGATTCGCCGATCCGGCTGGTGGTGTGGATGCGCGCCGCGATGAGCAGGTACTGCTGGTCAGCGGCGAGCGCGCTGGACAGCGTCCCGTCCGACACCTCTACTTCGCCGAACGGAGCCGCCTCCATCAAGGCCGAGGCGGGAAGGTCACGCTCTCGCGGCTCGGCGCCAGGGAAGGTGATCTCGTAGCGGTGCTCGCCGTCCGGTCCCAGTCGGACTGCCGTGACGTAGCCGGGAGTCCGGGGCGTGGTCTGGTCGTAGCCGCCGCGGAGCCGCACCTCTGCGCCGAGGTCGAACGTCGGACGCGGCACCGCGGGCGAGGCGGAGCGGTTCTCGGCGGCTTCCAGCAACCGGGTGGTGTCCACGGCCAGGCGGTGCTCAAGGGCGAAGAGCGCGAGGTCACGCACCAGGAACCGGACGACCGCTGCGGCGATCTCGGGGTTCTCTCGGTAGGACGACTGTGACGAGCTGACGTAGATGTCGAGCGCGGCTTCGGCTCGCGCGATCGAACGGCCCTTCATGCGTCCGCCCGCTCGTCGAGCTGCGGTTCGGGCGCGTCCCACCAGCGCAGCGGCGGGGGCTCCAGGCGGGCGAGGTGGGGTTCGAGGTGCTCGTCCTCGGTGCACTGGTAGAAGGGGCCGCGGGCGCCGAGCAGGATGGGCAGCTGCGGGTCGAGGTAGTCGCGGTACCACAGGCCCATGCCGGTCGCGCCCTGGAGGCGGGATGCCTCCCAGGACTGCCACAGCGCGTTCAGGCGGGAGATCGCCTCGGCGTGCCGCCACCATTGGGCGCACCACCGGAACTCCCCGCCGAGCGTGCGGCGGTACATCGGGACGAAGTACTGGGTGACCCAGGAGGTCACCGACGAGTAGTACGGCTTGGAGACGCGCTCCAGGGCGCGGGCGGGATCTACGCTGGCGGCGGCGTTCGGCGCCGCTGAGCGCTCAGTGTCGGACACGGCAGGTACTCCAGGGTCGGAACGTTCATGGGACGTGGTCCTTTCGTGCGGTCGGACGGGAACGTGCTGGTGAACCGGGCGATCAGTCGTCGGACGGGGAGCTCGGCTCCTTGCGGTGGTAGTGGCGGGCGGCTTCGGTGATGGCGAGGTCGGCGTCCTTGATCGCGGCGTCGATGCGGGTGGCGTAGGCGCCGCGGTACCAAGGGAGGAGTTTGATCAGCGCTGGGCGGGTGCCGGTCGCGAGCAGCAGTGCGGTTCCGGCGGGAAGCGCTCGGATGTCGGCCGCTTCCAAGATCTCCTGGCGGCGCAGGGAGATCTGCTCGGAGGCGCGTCCCTCGCTGTAGGTGATGGATCGGACCGGGACGTCGTGTTGGCCGATGAGGGTGGCGAGGTCGCGGGCGAGCCGGGGTGAGTCGATCCCGGCGCCGATGAGCTTGCGCGTCGCCGCACCCCAGAGTGCGGCCATGCCGGGTTCGCCCCAGACGGTGACGCCCTGCTCGTAGGACTGCAGGATCGTGACGGGGATGATTCCGCGCGAACCGAGGTGGGAGTAGAGCTGGGGCAGGTCGGCGATGCGGCAGATGTTGGCCGCCTCGTCCAGCACTACGACCATCGGAGGGTCGAGCCGTCCGCCGGACTGCTCGGCGCGGCGTTCGGCGGCGCGCATCGTGGTGTCGGTGAGCGCGGCGATCAGCGGGGCGGCGGCGCTGAGCGACTTCGACAGAAGGTAGAGGGTGTCGCGGGAGGCGGCGAACGCGTCCGGGACGAACACCGGAAGTTCGTCCTGTGGGGTGACCCAGGCGAGGATCTCCTGGTCGCGCAGGCATTTGGCGGCGGTGCGGGCGGTCTGGTAGATGCCGTCGCGGGTCTCGACCGCGCCGTTCTGGGTGCCCTTCAGTGAGGACGCCATCAGGTTGAAGCCGGCCTGCTGGAGCAGCTCGATGGGGGTGGGGACGGCGGGCTCGTCCAGCCATTGGGCGATGTGGTGCATCGAGCGGCCCGATGTCGCGGCGGCCAGAAGCAGCGCGCACAGCAGGTCTTGCGCGGCTGGCCCCCAGAGGTCTTTCTTCTGTCCGTCGTCGACAGTGAGGACGAAGTGCCCGGCGAGGCGGTGCGCGTCCTCCACGGTGGTGAGGTCCGCGAGCGGGTTCCACCACCACTCCTGAGCCTGGTAGGTGATGCGCTGCGGATCGAAGAGCCAGATCTTTCCGCCGGACTTGCCGGCGCGGACGGTCGCGATCGCCGACCACAGATCGGCCTTGTTGCTGGTCGCGACGACCGCGCCGGGCGCCGACAGCACGTGCGGGATGGACTGGGTGGTCGTCTTGCCGGAACGCGGCGCCATGAACGCGACGACAGTGTCTTCCCACGAGGTGAAGAGCGTGGCTCCCGAGCCGCCGGGCTTGAGGATGTCGCCCATCACCAGGCCGATGTCGTCCCGCGATAGGTCGGCAGTCGGACGGCCGGTCAGCGAGCGCCGCAGGGCGACAGCGCGTGATGCGGTCGCGTCCGGGGTGAGGCTGGTGATGTCGGCGCGTTCGGTCAGCGCGGCGACCGGATCGCCGGGAGGCGTGAGCTGGCTCGCGATGCGCTGCCAGATGTTCCAGACGGCAGTCCAGATCAGTCCCGTGAGCAGCGCGACGAGCACGAGGACCAGCGCGGTCGGTGTCCCTGGCCACATGCGGGACGTGTCGTGATGCGCGAGCGCGAGTGCGAAGTCAGTGCCGAACGGCATCACCTGTCCGCCGACCATCGCGGCGGCGATGCGAGCGGCGGCCCACAGCACCCACAGGCATCCGATAGGCAGCCAGCAGGCGATCAGGACCATCCAGCCGCCGGCCGCGTGGGAAGCCCAGACGGAGGCGCGTGGTCCCAGTGCCCGGGTCATGCGGCGCCGCCTCGGATGGCCTGGTCGGTGTCGTAGAGGTCGAACTCGGGGCCGACCAGGGAGAGCTCGACGGGGATGCCGAGGCGTTCGCCGGTCTTGATGAGGTACTTGCCGCGTCCGGGGTGGCGGGCGCCGGGCTGCCAGGAGTCAGGCGCAGACCAGGAGCCGACCAGGTGCTGTTCGGGCCCGGTGAGCGGCGTGACCTGGTGGACGCGGGCCAGCTCGCGCGGCGGGAGGCCGGCGAGGACGGTGATGGCGGCCCGTTCGACGAAGCCGCGGGCCTTGGCGCGGTCCTCCTCGGTGGCCAGGGCGTCGAGGTCGGCGAGGGAGTGGGTGATCATGATGGACGCCATGCCCTTGGCGCGGTTCAGGCGGGTGAGGGCGTCGGCGTGCTCGACCAGGCCGGGCGCTCCGCGCAGGGCCCGCCAGAGTTCGTCCATCACGCCCAGGTGGGTGCGGCGCGGGGCCTGGTCGAGGTCGGAGAGCGCGGCGCTGGCGTCCACCATGCCGAAGGCGTACGCCCAGGTGCACAGCATCGCGGCGGTGAGCAGCTTGTCTCCGGCGGCCCGGACGCGCGAGATGTCCACGCTGATCGCGGGGGCGTTCAGGTCGAGGGGGCGGGTGGTGGGGGCGTCGAAGACTCCGGCGAGTGAGCCGGTGAGCAGAAGGTCGAGGGTGAACGCCAGCTCGCGCGTCTGCTTCCGGTAGGAGGCGAGCGAGTCGGTGCGGGTCACGGCGCGCAATTCGTCCGGTCCCTGTTCGAGGATGCGCAGGACGTCCGGGATCGTCGGCTCACTGTCGAGACGGTCGTCGAGCAGGTCGAGGGCGCGGCCGAGCACGACCTCCTCGGCGTTGGTGATGCGGGCTTCGCGAACCAGGGTCGCCAGTGCGAGGAGCAGTGACAGGCGGCGGGAGCGGACTTCCCAGCGCAGCGAGTCGGATTGGGAGCCGGCTATTGCTGCCAGGGGGCCGGCGTCGAGGGGGTTGATGCGGTCGAGGCCGCGTCCGATGCGGATGACCTGGCCGCCGAGGTGGTCGACCAGCATCGTGTAGTCGGGTTTGGTGTCGCCGAGGACGATCGGGGTGGTGCCGGTCGCGACCGCTCCGGTGATGAGCCGCTTCACCAAGGTGGACTTGCCGGTGCCGGGCTGTCCGAGGACGAACATGCCGGGGTTGGTGACCAGCCCGGCGCGCAGCCAGGCGAGGGGGTCGCAGCACACGACCTCGCCCCACAGCTGGTGCCGTCCGATCGGCGTGCCGATGGTCGGCGTCCCGGACCCGGCGGTGAACGGGTACAGGCCGCAGACCTGGCTGGTGGTGGCCTGGAACTCGGGCGCGGCTTCGACGTGCGCGGCGCGTCCGGCGTGCCGGTGCCGCCAGCCCCAGGGCGGAGCCAGGGGTTCGGCCATTGCTGCGGTTTCGGCGTCGGTCGGTGCATCTGCCAGCACGGGGGCTCCTTCCTAGTGCGGGAGGCGGCGGGTGAGGTCGGCGGGGTGGATCCCGCAGGGCAGGGTGGTGGCGAACGCGGCGGCTTGGCTGCCCCACAGGCGGCGAAGGCGGATCTTGGCCGTGTCGGCTGCGGACTCCACGTGGGCGACCGCGCGGGGGAGCAGTTCGGGATCGGTGACGGTGACGGCGGCGTACATGGAGACCAGGCAGACGCCTGCGCCGGCGGCTTCCTCGGCGGCGGCCTGGCGGGCTCGGGCGGCGTCGATGCTGTCGCGGGCGGTTTCGTCGCGTCCGGTGCGGCGGCGGAACTGGGCGCGGAAGGAGGCGGCGTTGACCTCCTGCTGGACGAGGCGGCTCGCGGCGGCGGCCGGGAGCGCGCGGTACTGCAGCGTGATGCGCTTGGGGAAGGGGCCGGGCGCGACCAGCCCGGCGAGGATGTCGGACCGGACGTTCTGGCGGGGCGGTTCGTGCCATCCCCAGCAGACCGAGACGCCGCCGTCGTGCTCGTAGTGGTCGGTGTGCTCGCGGGCGAAGAGCGGCCCGGCGTCGCCCCAGCCCAGGACGTCGGGGGAGCCGTAGGAGAGGAGCCGGTTGACCTCGCCGCGGCTGTGCGGGTCGAATGCGATCCGGACCGTCCCGGCGAGTTCGGCGGCGGTGGCGCGGCCCAGCACGGAGACTCCGCAGTTGCCGAGCCGAGACGCGAGCCCGTCCAAGAGCCGACTGAGTTCGGCGACGGCTTCGGGGAGCGAGCGCGGCTTGGTCGGCGAGGCGTTCGGATCGAAGGTGATCGACACGCGGGTGTCGACGTCTGCGGCGGCGGCTGGGGCGGTGCGTACGAGCTCGTCCAGAATGGCGCGTGCCGATTGCGGAGCTTCCGGGAGCAGCGACCGGGATACCGCGTCGGCCAACGTCGAGCCGGGCTCGGGAGCGGTGTCGACGGTGACGCTGACCCACCGCACCTGCGGGAGATGACCGAGCGCCGCCAGCCATCCGCCCCACGAGGCGACCCAGGTGTCGCCGTCCGCGCGGTCGGCGAGCCAGGTCGAGGCGGGAACCACGCGGAGTGTCGCGGTGAGCAGGCCGGTGCGGCGGTCCCAGACGATTCCGTAGCTTCCGGTGCGTCCGTCCTCGGCGCTGAGCAGCGTCAGCGGAGCCAGGACACCGGGAAGCTGGAAGGCGCGCGGATGGTCCACCACGATGCCGGCGCGGTAACGCGTGCGGCCTCGCCAGGCGGCCCACCACCAGCGCGTGCGCGCCAGGACGAGCCGTCCGACCGGGATGCCACCGATGCGGATCAGGCAGAGGCCGCCCGCCAGAACCGCGGGGAGCGCGACGTACGGGAGGACGGTCGGCTTCATAGCGGCGAGCACGACGAGCACGAGGGCGGCGGCGAGGGCGCCGAACGTCGCGGTGGTGTCGAGGCCGAGCAGCCCGATGCCGTGACGGCGTCGCCAGCCGCCGTAGGTGCGGATCTCAGGCTCCACCTGCGCCACCTCCCACACCGCCCGCGTCGGCGGCGCCGTACGGCGCGCCCGATGCGCCGCCGTCGCTTCCGGTTGGGTTGCCGAGCCAACGGATCATCTCCGGTCCGCGTTGCCGTTCCCGATCCGCCATCCGGACAGAAGCGGGACCGATCGGCTCGCCGCTCGGACTCGCCGCGCCCGAAGCCGTGTCCGCGCCTTGGGTCGTGCTTCCGGTCGGCGTTGCCGTCTCGGCCAGGTCGGGGCGTCCTGCTGGGGAGGAGGTCGAAGACGCGGGCCCGTGGCTACCCGTGCTGCTTGCGCTGCCTTCGGGGGCGGCTGATCCAGGGGTGTTGCTGAGTCCGGCATTGTGCTGGCCGGCGGGCGCGCCTTGGCCGGAGGTGTGCTGATCGCCGAGTTGCTGGGAAAGCAGGCTCGCGTGTTCGCTCGCCGAGCTACCGCTTGAGCCGCCGCCGGCCATCCCCGGGGCCCAGCCGTAGCCGCGCAGTGCGCCGATCGCGGTCAGGCCACCCATGACGCTGTTCATGACACCGCCGCCGGTGCCGGAGGAGACGTTGTCGGTCGTCCAGGTGAAGAACCGGAGCAGCACCGGGAAGGCGATCAGGCTGAGCAGCATCATCGCGAAGCCCGCGAGCAGGGTGTGCAGGTTCCTGCCGTTGCCGACGAAGGTGAACGCGGTGGCGTACACCGCCGCCGCGGCCGCCTTGTAGAAGATCAGCGCGAGCATCCATCCGGCGACCTTCTTGAACCAGGACTTGGTCGCGCCGGTCATCATCCCGGCCGCCGCCAGCGGCAGCAGGCCCGCCAGCAGCACGATCGCGGCCCCGCGCAGCAGCAGCAACAACGCCTGGACGATCCCGATGAACAGCGCGACGATCCCGAGGATCACCGCGAGCACCGCCGGAATCCCCTGCCCGGCGATCATCAGGTTGGTCATCCTGTTGGCGAACCCGCCCGACGCCGAGGCGTCCAGCACCCACGACACCCACTGGTCGCTCCACTGCAGGAGCCGGTTGGGCAGCAGGACCCCGAGGACGCTGACGACGGCGAGCACGGCCAGCCCGGTTCCGGCGTCGATGAGTGGCGTCGCACGGCGCAGCAACGCGAGTTTGGCGGCCACCACCAGCAGCGCGCCGACGGCCACCGCGATCGTGAGCGGCTGCATCAGCTGGTGCATCCGGGCGATGGCGGGCTCGGTCTCCAGGTTGGGCGACGGGGTCTGCACCCACCAGGCGGAGGTCTGGGAGATGAACCACTTCACCGCGGCGGTGACGGCCTTGGCGAGGCCGTCCAGGGCGTTGCCGCCGGCCTCGGCGGCCAGATCGGGCAGCGGCACCCCGAACGCGTGTCCGCCTGCGCCGTGGTGGTCGCCGGTCTGGGCGCACTGGGGGTCCAGGACGGTGCTGCACGGCGGGACCAGCGGCGCCGGCGCGAGGAGCATCATCGGCTGCTCCCTGCGGCGGGGAGACGCGTGTAGCCGTCCAGCGAGCCGACCGGCGTCGCAGACGCCTGCCAGCTCCCGCCGGGCGGCGCGACGACCCGCCAGTCGCCGTCCCGCCACTGGAGCTGGATGCGGGTGGCGGCGCGGACGACCTGGTCGCTGTCGCCGGGCCCGGCCGACACCACGTCCATGCTGGCGGTGTCGGGCGTGTAGCCCTGCCAGCGGAATCCCTCCAGCACGACATAGGCGTGGGGGGTATTCGGTGCGGGCGGCGCGGCGTTGATCGAGGCGAGCATCCCGACGGTGTCCGGCCCGACGAACTCGGTGTTCACGGTGGACGCGGCGGTCGCCAAACCCCAACGCGGATCGGACCGCACCGACAGGTGGATCGCCGCGAGCAGCGCCCCGAGCGGGCTGTGTCCGAAGCCTGCGACACGATCACCGCTGACGGCGTGCGGACCCTCGGACGCCGAGTACGGCATCCGCAAACCGTGGAAGTCGCGCCAGGTCAGACCGTCCAACGGAGTGACGGGGGAGGCCTGAAGCTGAACGATGGCGGAAGGCGGACGCGACGGCGGGGAGTTCTCGGTCCCGTGAGGCATCAGCGTCAGCGCGCCGAGGCCGAGCGTTGCGGCCGTAGCGGCGCTGATCAGCAGCGCGCGGCGGTTCATTTGAAGAACACCCCCACGATCGCCGAGGCGGTCGCGGCCAGGCTGAGCCCGCCCAGCACCCACGGGATGCCGGTCGCGCCATCGGCGGCGAAGGTGGACCGGTTCTTGCGACCGATCGCCATCTGCCCGGCGCAGATGAACAGGCCGGCGACGCCGCAGACGAGCACCGCCCACTTCCCCCAGCTGAGCAGGGTGCTCACCTTCTCGTCCAAGCCGGGCGGGGCGGACGGCGGCGGGTCGGGGACCTGGACACCGGAGCCGTCCCCGTTCCCGTGACCGGGCGGGTTGGGCAGCGCCCCGACCCAGCGGGCGAACTGCGGCAGATGAGCGAAGACCAGAGACATCAAGGCCTCCTCGCGGTGGGAAGGGTGGCGCCGACCGGCGCACCGGCCAGGAGGCGGATCTGGTCCAGCGCTCTTCGCACTTTGGCCGGAACGGGGACCAGCGCCGGATCGGTGGTCAGCCGCAGTGTCGGCATGAACGGCACTCGCACGACGCCGGCGACCCGCGCGGCCAGCAGCCGGAACCGCGCGGTGGCGTCCCGCGGTTCGCCGAAGCCGTCGGCGACGATCGCCAGGACCCGGACCGGCTGGCCGATGCGATCCAGGAAGTACTGCGCCGAGACGGCCCGGCGGGAGCCGCCCACGGTGTTCCGCGTGACCAGCACCATCGGGGCTTGGGCGGAGTCGGGTGCGTGGTCGGTGGTGCCCAGGTCGTCGGCTCCGCCGAGCAGGACGGCCAGTGTCGAGGTGCCTGCTCCGCCGTGCGCTCCGATCAGGCGCAGGTTGCCCGGACTGAGCGCGTGCGGGGCTGGTGGGTGGGTGGCGGTGAGGTTGAGTTCGAGTCGTCCGAGCTGCATCCGGAGACCTCCGGTTGGCTTCTCAGGGTTGCGATGCGGCTACCGTACGTGGCAATCTTTTAGAGCGCAAGTAGCGTCAAAGAAGTTCAACGAGCCTCAACGCATCGAAGAGCGTGCTTCCGCCGCACCGCATCCGCGAGAATGAAGGGCCAGACCATGACCGCGACCCCAGGAGCCGACATGGCAGACCGAACCGGCGCCGACACCGGTGGCGACACCGGCCGTGACCCGGACGTGCTGACCACCGCCGAACTCGCCGCCAAGCTCGGCCTGTCCGCGCAGACCGTCCGCCGGATGGCGCACGCCGGACAGATCCCCGCGCTCAAGACCGGCAAGGACTTCCGCTACTCCTGGGAAGCAGTCCGCGAGGTGCTGCGGCAGCCCCACCACCAACCGGGGACCGCCGATGATCCAGCCACCGAACCGTCCAAGGGCGCGGGCTACCGCGCCCAGCGCCGCGCCCGCACCGGAGCCACCACCGACGACTGACCCGCCCCCGGCCCCGGCGCGGCCGCGATGCTGAAACTCGCCGCCGCAGCCGGAGCCGCCCTCTTGGCCCTCCTGCTGGTCCTGCTCGCCCCGAACGCCTCGTCCAGCAGCCCCAGCCCGGACGTGGCGGGCGCACCGACCGCGTTCGCCCGCCGCGACATCCCACCCGACTACCTGCGCTGGTACCTGGACGCGGCGCAGACCTGCCCCGGGTTGTCCTGGGCGGTGCTGGCCGGCATCGGCAAGACCGAATCCGACCACGGCCGCTCCACCCAACCCGGCGTCCACTCCGGCCAGAACTACGCCGGAGCCGGCGGCCCGATGCAGTTCCTCGCCGCGACCTTCGCCGCCTACGCGGTGGACGGCGACAACGACGGACGCGCCGACCGCTACGACCCCGCCGACGCGATCTACACCGCCGCCCGCTACCTGTGCGCCAACGGCGCCGGCCAAGGCGGCGACCACCTGCGCGCCGCGATCTACGCCTACAACCACAGCGACACCTACGTTGCCGGCGTTCTCGCGCTGGCCGCCAAGTACGCCGCGCCCACCGCCTCCACCCGCGGCCAAACCGCCGTCCGCGCCGCCCTCCGCTGGCTCGGCACGCCCTACGCCTGGGGCGGCGGCAACGCCTCCGGCCCCACCCGCGGCAGCGCCCAAGGCGCCGACACCATCGGCTTCGACTGCTCAGGCCTGACCCTCTACGCCTGGGCCCAAGCCGGCATCCACCTGGACCGCATCGCCGCCGACCAGTACCACGACGGCCCGCACGTCCCCCGCGACCAGCTCGCCCCCGGCGACCTGCTGTTCTTCGCCCACGACCCGAACAACCCGGCGTCCATCCACCACGTCGCCCTCTACCTCGGCAACGGCCGCATGATCCACGCGCCCCAGACCGGCGACGTCGTCCGCATCTCCACCTTCACCGGCGACCCCTACCGCGAACGCGAATACACCGGAGCCGTCCGCCCCGGCGCCCCCACGCCCTGACCGGAGGCCGCATGCCCCAAAGCCACCCACGTCCCGACCCCGTCCCCTACCGACGCCACCCCCACCTACACGGCGACCCCGACACCCACCTCGCCCCACGCCGAACCCACACCGCCACCCGCCGCCCCGCCAAGAAGCCACCCTGCGGCCCGCTTCGCGCCTTTAGCTTCGGCGGCGGCTGGCAATCAGTCGCCGCCCTCGTCCTGGCCGCGCGCGGCGACCTGGACTTCGACACCTTCCTGTTCGCCAACGTCGGCGACGACAGCGAGAACCCCGCCACGCTCACCTACCTGCGCCGCCACGCCATCCCCTACGCCCAGGCCCACAACCTGACCATCCGCGAACTGCACCGCATCCGCCGCGACGGCAGCACCGAAACCCTCTACGGCCGCCTCGTTCGTGAAGGTTCCCGCTCCATCCCGATCCCCGTCCGGATGAGGCGTTCGTAGGGTTCGGCGTGGCGGGTGACAGCCCCCCTGGGGAGGACAGAGGATTAGCCTTCCGCTCGTCTTTCAGGGGTCTGCGCCGACGCTGCTTTTAGGTTCTCGTTCGCTCGCCGCGACTTGGGCTGCGCGAGGGGGCAGGGACGCGGGCGAGCGCGATTACCGTGTGTAGCCGGGGAACGGGTGGTGCAGGACTGCATCGGACGCCATGAGGAAGATGCGGCGGGCGCCTACTAGCGGATTCGCTAGCGGATGATCTTTCCAGGGTGGGTCGTGGTCGGGGCTGTGGGGCGGTTCGGTGGGCTTCGAATGCTGGTCTTGCGTGCGGGCTCAGCCGAGCTTCGGGGTGGCGCGCTCGATGAGCGGAGCGAGGTCGAGGCCGGGCGGGAGAGTGCCGAAGACGCCTCCCCAGTCGCCGCCGAGCCGACTCGCGCAGAAGGCATCGGCGACAGCCGGGTGGCCGTACCTGACCAGCAACGATGCCTGCAGGACGAGGGCCAGGCGCTCGGCGACGCGGCGGGCGCGGAACTCGATCGTGGCGGTGTCGGCGAAGCTTTCCTTGGCTTCCTTGACGGCGGCGTCGAGGCGCGGATCGGTGCCACGGGCAAGCTCGACGCCGCCGAAGACCGCTTCCAGCGTCTGCGGCTCGCGTAGGGTCGCACGCAAGAGATCGAGTGCCGCGACGTTGCCGGAGCCCTCCCCACGCCCCGCCTGCCTTGCCCGCCCGCCGACCGCCGCCGAGCGCGGGCGGCGGGGTTGTCGGTGGGATCGCGTTTAATCGTGGGGTGGACGTCGAAAAGCGCATCGCGGAGCTGACCGCCGAGGTCAGGCGGCTGAACGACCTGTACTACGGAACCGGCGACAGCCCCCTGCCGGACGCCGACTACGACGCTCTGAAGGACGAGCTGGCCGCGCTCGTCGCCGAGCATCCGGAGCTCGAACCCGCCGACAGCCCGCTCGGGAAGGTCAACGCGCCGGCGGAGCTGACCGGGCCGACCGTCCGGCACGCGCGCCCGATGCTCTCGCTGGCCAAGGCGACCGACGAGGACCAGATCCGCGCGTTCTGCGAGCGGTTCGGCGGCCAGGTCTTCCGCGTGTCGGAGAAGCTCGACGGGTTGTCGCTGAGCGTCGTCTACGTCGACGGGGAACTCGACTATGTCGCGACGCGCGGCACCGGGACGGTCGGCGAACTGGTGACCGAGAAGGTCCGGCACGTGATCCCGGGCCTGCCGACCGGGATCTCCGAGCCCGGACGCGTCGAGGTGCGCGGCGAGGCCGTGATGCTGAGATCGGTGTGGGCCGCCTACAACGAGGCGCATCCGGAGCGGACGCTGACCAACCCCCGCTCGGGCGCCGCCGGAACGCTCGTGCTGAAGGACCCGGAGGCGGCGGCGAAGGCGAAGCGGCTCCTGCGGTTCTACGCCTTCGGCGCCGACCGCGACGGCGTGGCGATGGACATCCCGGCCGGGTTCGAGCCCGTCGCCCAGTACGTCGGCACGAGCGTCGAGGACGTCATGGACGCGATCCACGAGATCGGCGCGCGCCGCGACGGCCTGGACTACGACATCGACGGCGCGGTCGTCCGGCTTCACGAGCCCGCGGCCTTCGCCGCGGCGGGCTTCAACAGCGCCGAGCCGCGCGGGGCGATCGCGTTCAAGTACCCGCCCGAGGAGAAGCTGACGACGCTGCTGTCGGTGGAGTGGCCGGTCGGCAAGATCGGCCGCGTCCCGCCGCGCGCGAAGGTCGCGCCGGTGTTCGTCGGCGGCGTCACGGTGGAGAACATCACCCTGCACAACCCGCGCCTGATCCGCGAGCGCGACCTGCGGATCGGCGACACGGTGGCGGTCGTCCGGCGCGGCGACGTGATCCCGTTCGCGGGCCGCTCGCTGCCCGAGCGGCGCGACGGCACCGAGGTCGAGATCGTCCCGCCGGCGCACTGCCCGTCCTGCGGGTCGGAGCTGGAGGTGCGCGGCGCGGGGGAGGAGCGCTGGTGCGTGAACCTCCAGTGCCCGGCGCAGGCGACGCGGCGGCTGATGCACTGGGCCTCGCGCCCGGCGGCCGACATGGAGGGCGTCGGCGACGTCTGGATCGAGAAGCTCGCCGAGGACGGCGTGCTCAGGCGGCGCAGCGACTTCTACGACCTGACGGCGGAGCAGCTGCTCGGCTACGAGCGGATGGGCGAGGTCAGCGCCCGGAACATGGTCGAGTCGATCGCGTCGTCCAAGGGGATGGGGCTGCGGCGGGCGCTGATCGGGCTGGCGATCCCGATGGCGTCCGAGGGCACGGCCAAGCGCCTGTGCCTGGCGGGCTACGAGCGCGTCGAGGACGTCGCGGACGCCACCGTCGAGGACCTGGTCGCCATCCGCGACATCGGCCCGAAGGTCGCCGAGAGCGTCGTGGCGTTCTTCGCCCGCGCGGACGTCCGGGAGGAGATCGCGGCGCTGCGCGAGCGCGGCGTGAACCTCGACGTGCTCGACGAGGACCGCCCGGTCGACGCCGCGGTCGCGGGCGACTCGCCGCTCAAGGGCAGGTCGGTGGTGATCACCGGCGCGTTCGTCGATCCGCGCTCCGGCGCCAAGATCAGCCGTCCGGACGTCACACGCCTGGTGGAGCGGGCCACGGCGACCGCCGCCTCCTCGGTCTCGGCTAACACCGACTATCTGCTGGCGGGGGACAATGTCGGCGCGGCCAAGACCGCCAAAGCGGAGAAGCTCGGCGTCACGGTCGTTCCCCAGGACGAGCTGTGGCGCTGGCTCGCCGAGGCCGGCGTGATCTGATCATCCCGGCTCGCACCGGTTTGCTCCCGTCCTCTCGGGGCAGGCGCCTCCTGACACGAGGGGGACGTGATGAACGAGGAGAAGAGGGGCGAACGGCCGGCCGACCCGCCGGCGCAGAGCCAGCGGTATCCGGGGCGCACGGGCGACATGACGCCCGAGCCCCGGGACGAGATGCGCGACTACACCGGCAGCGGCCTGCTGGACGGGCGGCGCGCGCTGATCACCGGCGGCGACTCCGGGATCGGCCGCGCGGTGGCGGTGGCGTTCGCCAAGGAGGGCGCCGACGTCGCGATCACCTACCTGGAGGAGGACGGCGACGCCCGGCACACCGCGAAGCTGGTCGAGGCCGAGGGGCGGCGCTGCGTCACGCTCGGCGGCGACCTGGCCGAGGAGCGGCACGCCCGCGAGGTCGTCCAGCACGCGGTGCGCGATCTCGGCGGGCTGGACGTGCTGGTGCTGCACCACGGCACGCAGAAGCCGGTCGACGACGTCCGCGAGATCGACACCGCGCAGCTGCGCCGCACCTTCGACGTCAACGTGCTGTCGCTGTTCTGGACCGTCCAGGAGGCGCTGGACCACCTGGGGGCCGGCTCGTCGATCGTGATCACCGGTTCGATCAACGGGCTGCGCGGCAACAAGACGCTCATCGACTACGCCGCCAGCAAGGGCGCCGCGATGGTGCTGGCCCAGTCGCTCGCGCAGTCGCTGATGGACAAGGAGATCCGGGTGAACTGCGTGGCGCCCGGCCCGGTCTGGACGCCGCTGATCCCGGCGACGATGCCGGACGAGCGCGTCGAGAGCTTCGGCAAGCAGGCGCCGATGGGGCGGGCCGCCGACCCGGACGAGGTCGCCCCGTCGTATGTGTTCTTCGCGGCGAACCGGCTGTCGTCCTACTACACGGGGCAGACCCTGGTCCCGGCGGGAGGCGAGATCCATCCAGGATGACCGACACGAAGGAACCGCTCCGCGGGGAGCCCTCCTGCGTTGAGCTGACCCGCAGCGACCCGTCCGCGCCGGGGCTGGCGCGGCGGCGCTGCGGGCGCGGCTGGCGCTACCTCGGGCCGGACGGCCGTCCGCTCGCGGACCCGGACGAGGTCGCCCGGATCAAGGCGCTGGTCATCCCGCCCGCCTGGACCGACGTGTGGATCTGCCCCGATCCGTCCGGGCACATCCAGGCCGTCGGCGTGGACGCGGCGGGCCGCCGCCAGTACCTCTACCACTCCACCTGGCGGGAGCAGCGCGACCGCGAGAAGCACGACCGCGTGCTGGACCTGGCCGAGTGCCTGCCCGCCGTCCGCGAGCGGGTGGGCGCCGACCTCGCCCGGCGCGGGTTCCCCCGCGAGCGCGTCCTGGCCGCCGGGCTGCGCCTGATCGACCTCGGCTTCTTCCGGATCGGCGGCGAGGAGTACGCCGCCGAGAACGGCACCTACGGCGTGGCGACCGTGCTGCGCGAGCACGTCACCTGCCGCCGCGACGAGATCGTCTTCGAGTACCCGGCGAAGGGCTCCAAGGAGCGGCACCAGTCGATCGCCGAGGAGGCCGTCCGCAAGGTGGTGACCGGGCTGAAGCGCCGCCGCGACGACGGCCCCGAGCTGCTCGCCTACCGCACCCCGGACGGCTGGCACGACGTCACCACGACCGACGTCAACGAGTACGTGCGCGAGGTGACCGGCGGCGACTTCTCCGCCAAGGACTTCCGCACCTGGCAGGCCACCGTCCTGGCGGCGGTCGGCCTCGCCGTCTCCACCGCCGCGGCGGGCACCGAGGCGCGGCGCAAGATGGCCGTCAGCCGGGTCGTCAAGGAGGTCGCCAGCTACCTGGGCAACACGCCCGCCGTCGCCCGCGCCTCCTACATCGACCCCCGCGTCATCGAGCTGTACGAGCGCGGGAAGACCATCAGTCCCGCGCTGACCGAACTCGGGGTGGACACCGAGACGGGCGAGCTGGCGACGCAGGGGCCGGTCGAGGAGGCCGTGCTCAAGCTCCTCCGAGAAGCTCAGGCTGGCCGCTGAGGGCGCCGCCCTCGCGCTCGGCGGGATCGAGGCAGTACACCGCGTACGCCTGCTGGATCACCGGCAGCGCCACGTTCCGGACGCGCGTCCCGCCGGGCGTGAGGCCCTTCTCGGTGCCGTGGTGCGCGTGCCCGTGGACGGCGAGGTCGGCGTGCGCGCAGTCGATCGCCTCGGCGAGCAGGTAGCTGCCGAGGAACGGGTAGATCTCCAGCGGCTCGCCCGCCAGCGTGCCCGCGACCGGCGAGTAGTGCGTCAGCGCCACCAGCACGTCGGAGTCCAGGCCGAGCAGCGCCGACCCGAACCGGTCGGCGAAGTCGCGGGTGTGCCGGACGAACGCCTTCATCTCCGGCTCGCCGAAGTCGGACGCCGTGCCTCCGGGGAAGCCGCCGCCGAACCCCTTCCCGCCCGCGATCCCGAGCCGGACGCCGGAGCAGTCGACGATCGTTCCCGTCCCCTCCAGGACGGTGATCCCGGCGTCGCGCAGGATCCGGGTGATCTCGTCCTCGGCGTCGGAGTGGTAGTCGTGGTTGCCGAGCACGGCGACCACCGGCACGTCCGCGTGGGACAGCTCGGCGGCGGCGACCTCGCCCTCCTCGGCCGTCCCGTGCCGGGTCAGGTCCCCGGCGACCAGCAGGACGTCGGCGTGCTCGGACAGCCCGGCGAGGCGCGGCCCGTAGCTCCCGGCGACCTCCGGCCCGACGTGGATGTCCCCGACGGCGGCGATGCGGATCATGGCAGCGTCTCCTCCCCGTCCGGGGCCCGGACCGGGACCACGGACACCTCGTTGCGGATCTCGCGGCCCTCGGCGGCGGTCCGCGCGGCCTCCTCCAGCTCGCGCCGCCGCTCCTCCGACACGACCTCGCCGCGCAGGTAGACGGTCTGGTCCCGGACGTCCACCTGCACGCCCAGCTCGTGCGCGCGCGCCGCGAGCCGCTCGGTGATGCGGGCCTCCAGGTAGTCGGGTTGCTCGGTCACAGGAATCCCCCCTCGATCACGCCCAGCCGGGCGAGCAGGGTCAGGAACGCGTAGGCGTACGGCGAGCCGGCGGTGCGGCGGCCGACCTCCGGCCAGTCCACCTGCTCGCGCAGCGCCCGGCACACGTGCAGGTAGCCGCTGAAGTCGCAGGCCGTCTCGGAGAACGCGTGCAGCCGCATGGCCACCAGGTCGGTCGCCGCGAGGACGGGCATCCGCACCGCCGCCACGGTCAGCTCGTCCGCCCGGGCGAGCAGCGCGCCGTCCACCGGCATCTCGGCGGGCGCGTAGATCAGGTCGATCAGCTGCTCGCCGTCGTACACCTTGGCCAGCCAGTTCTCCGGCGCCTCGTGGTACCGCATCCCGGCCTTGACCAAAGCTTTCACCGCGTTCTCGACCTCGTCCTCGGGCAGCACGAAGTCGACGTCGTGGATCGACACCGCCGCGCCCCGCGCGTAGGCGGCGAAACCGCCCGCGAGGGCGAAGCGCACCTGCGCCTCCTGCATCACCGACGCGGCCTTCTTGAGGCTGAGCAGCAGCCCCTCGGCGGCCGATCCGGAACTGCCCGTGTCCACGTCCCCCCATGCGTTCCTCTGGTTACGTTGCGGTCGCGGGGTCCGGTACCCGCAGAACGCCGTCCTACTCGGCACGAATCTCCGCCGGCCGCGGCGTCCTGCTCGGCACGAACCTCCGCCGATCGCGGTGTCCTGCTTGGCACGAACCCCCGCCGGTCGCGGCGTCCCGATCCGCCGAGGTAAGGGGCGTGTAACCGTCCCGCCTATCTCAGGGTGAGCATCCTTGAGACAGGAGAATTCCCCGTGCCCGAGCACACGCGTCACGCCTGGACCGCCCGAGTACGGCGGCAGCTGACGGCGACCGCGGCCGCCGCCGGGATCGCCGTCGCGGCGGTCGTCGCCGCGGGGCCCGCGCAGGCGGCCGTCCCGCAGTACAAGCTCACTCTCAGCCCCACCGTCAACACCCAGTACACCGCGATCAACAACAACGGCGACATCATCGGAGAAGGCCCACGAGCGGGGACGGGCACCACCGCGCCCTTCCTGCTGACGACCAGGTCGAGCACTCCGCTGCCGCTCGACGTCCCGGCGAACCAGACCGGCTCGGCGTTCGCCACGGCCGAGGCCCTCAACAACGCCGACACCGTGGTCGGCGAGTCCGACAACGGGAACTTCACCGCGCTGAAGTGGCCGGACAGCAGCACCCCGACGAACCTCCAGGCGACGCTGCCCGGCCTGTCGAGCCGGTTCTTCCAGACGCAGGCCACCGACATCAACGACAACGGCCTCATCGTCGGCTTCGGCGAGGGCCCCGGGACCCGCGGCGACACCACGATCGGGTTCACGATCCAGGGCAGCACGGTCACGCTGCTGCCGGAGCTGCCCAACGGCGGCGTGGACAGCCATCCGATCGCGGTCAACGCGGCCGGCACCACGATCGTCGGCGACGCCGACGACAGGACCCGATCGGGTGTGCCCGTGGAGTGGGTGAACGGCGCGATCAAGGAGCTGCCGTTCCTGCCGGGCAGCACGACCATCGCCAAGGCGCTGGGCGTCAACAACGCCGGTCAGGCCGTCGGCGCCGACACGCTGGAGTCCGACCTCGACGCGCACGCGGTGCTCTGGTCCAACGGGACGGTCACCGATCTCCATTTCGGCGCGGGCGGCGACGCGCAGGCCAAGTCGATCAACACGGCCGGGGTCGTCGTCGGGGACGGCGGCGTCGCCGAGGGCGGCGGCCACGCGTTCATCTACAGGAACGGCGTCGCGACCGACCTGAACACCCTCATCCCGGCCGGATCCGGCGTCACCCTGGACACCGCGTCGAGCATCAACGACCACGGCGTGATCGTCGGCACCGCCCTCAACGCCCGCGGCCTGACGCTCGGCTTCAAGCTGACGCCCGTCCAGTAGGCGCCCACGCTCCGGAGAGCACGCCATCACGGAGATGTTCCGGAGAACACGCCATCACGGAAAACACGCGCGGCCCTCATCCCCCAAGGAGGGCCGCGCGTTCCGCGTGCCCGGCGCCGGTGTCCCGTCCCGTCGCCGGGGAGGGGTCACGTGCCGAGGATGGCGAAGAGGATGCCGCCGACCACGTGCGCCAGGACGGTCAGCACGCCCACGGCGATGAACAGGTTCTTCGCCGTCGGATGGTCGAACTGGGACCCCGGCTCGGACCGCTGGGCGGAGCGGTCCAGGGCCCGCTGCTCCATCTCGTCCAGCGACGGAAAGAAGGACGATCGTCGGATGGCCATCGGTTCTCCTCCACGCGTACGGACGGCGAGCCGGACCCCGCGCCGGGCGGAGCCGCTTCCGTTGCCGCACCAAAAGTTGGTGCACAAATTATTGCGGTACCCTCTTTATATCCGACGAGCAGCCCGACTGGAGGACCCGTGGCCGGTGATCCGCCCGACGTTCCCGACCCGCTGGCGTTGGAGAACCAGGTGTGCTTCGCCCTGGTGGTGGCCTCGCGCACCGTCCTCGCGCACTACCGCCCGATCCTGGAGCCGATGGGCCTGACCCACCCGCAGTACCTGGTGATGCTGGCCCTCTGGGAGCACCGGCAGCTGTCGGTCAAGGAGCTCAGCAGGCTCCTCCAGCTCGATCCGGGGACGCTGTCACCCCTGCTCAAACGCCTGGAGGCGGCCGATCTCATCCGCCGCGAACGCGACGTCCGCGACGAGCGGCTGCTGGCCGTCACGGTCACGCCCGCCGGTCGGGCGCTCCGCGAGCGGGCCGAGGAGATCCCCGCCACGATCATGGAACGCCTCGGCATGAGCCTGGAGGAACTCCGGGACCTGCACCGCACCCTCACCCGCGTGATCGCCGCCGCGGGCGACCTCCCCGCCTGACGCGCGTCCGCGGCGGGGCAGGGCCGGGCCGGGAAGCCACGAGCTCAGGAGCGGTGGGCTCCGGAGCCGTTGGCGAGGGCGCGGACGTCGGGGGAGTCGTGGATGAGGGCGAGGGCGATGTCCGAGAGCTTGCGGTGGTGGCGTCCGGCGTAGGCGCGCATCTCGCCGGCGGCGTCGTCCACGGACAGGCCGCGGCGCTCGGCGAGGACGCCCTTGGCCTGCTCGATCAGGATCCGGCTGTGCACGGCGATGTGCAGTTCCCGGGTGAGGGTGCCGTCCTGGTGGGCGGCGTGGTGGCCGAGCAGCCCGATGGTGGCGTGGTCGGCGAGCGCCTGGCCGAGCCGCCGCTCGCCGGGCGGCAGGTCGCCGGTGTGGTGGGTGAACAGGTTGAGCGTGCCGAGGACGTCGTCGCGCAGCCGCAGCGGGAGCCCGTGGGCGGCGCTGTACCCGGCCTGGCGGGCGGCCGGGGCGAAGGCGGGCCAGCGCTTTCCGGCGGCGGTCAGGTCGGGCCCGGAGACGGGACGTCCGGTGGTGAAGGTGTCCAGGCAGGGGCCCTGGTCCTGCTGGAGCTGCAGCAGCTCCAGCATGCGGACCCGCTCGGTGGACGCGGCGACCAGCTGGAGCCGCCCGCGCCGGTTGGTGAGCAGGACCCCGGCCGCGGCGACGGTGAGCAGGTCCATGGCGTGGACGGTGAGCCGGGTGAGGTAGTCGATGATCTCGAAGTCGTCGACGAGGGTGTCGGCGAGGTCGACGAAGGCGCGGGTGAGGCGCTGCTCGCGGGTGATCTGCTCAGTCGCCATGGTCGTCCTTCCGTCCGGTCGCGGGAAAGCGGAGCTCGCGGCCCACGACCTCCAGCGCCACCCGGGAGAGCGGACGGCGGTGGGCGACGGCGTACCGGCGCAGGAGCGTCAGCGCCTCCATCAGCCCGACCCCCGACTGGACCGAGACCATTCCGGTGGCCTGGAAGATCTCGGCGCGGTCGGCGCCCAGGCCGTCGCCGTGCCACGGCAGCCCGACCTGCTCGCCGCCCGCGTCCCCGCCCGCGCTCCCGGCGTTGCCGCCGGTTCCTGCGCTCCCGGGGGTGCCCGGATGGACGTGCGCGAGGATCATGTCCAGGGCCAGTTCGGCGAGGGTGAGCGCGTCGGCGAGGCGGCCGTCGGCGAGCGGCCCCGGCTCCCGCCGGTAGAGCTGAAGGGTTCCGGCGGAGATCGCGCCGCTGCGCAGCGGGAAGGCGAACACCGCCCGCGCCCCCGCGGCCAGCGCGGCGGGCGTGTAGCCGGACCAGCGCAGATGCGCCTCCACGGCGCGCAGGTCCTTCGCCGTCACCGGGCCGCCGAGCTCCCACGCGTCGGTGCAGGGGCCCTCGCCGAAGGTGAGCTGGAGCTCGTCCAGCTGCCGCGACACCGGGTCGGTCGCATGGGCGAGGACGCGGTGCTCGGCGTCCGCTGCCACCCGGACCGCCGCCCCGGTGACGGCGAGGACCTCCACCGAGACCTCGCACAGGTCCGCCAGGGTGGCGGGTTCACTGCGCCGGACGGCCCGGGCGGCGATCAGCGCGGCGAGTTCGGCGCCGCGTCCGGCGCCCGCCGCGGACGAGGTGCCGGGGAGCATCGGCGCCGCGCCGTCCTCGCGCCCGGCCTCGATGATCCGCAGATCGGCGGTCGCCCGGTCGGCGGCGGCCGAACGGGCGTACTCGGCGACGGACAGGCCGGCCAGCTCGGCGGCCCGCTCGATGACCGCGACCTGCCGGGCCGTGACCGGCACCGCGATCAGGCGGTCGCGGCCGGGCTCGGCGGGAGGCATGGGCACCGGCTCGCAGCCGCGCCGTCCGGGGGTTCCGGGACGGGACGGGACGGCCCGTCCCGCGTCTGATCGATCCGCATGCCTCCGCCTTCGCGCGTGGGAGCGGGTGGCGACAGCCCGCCGGCGCGGCTGCTTCCCTCCCAACGTCCTGCGAAATTCGTTCCGTGGCAAGGGCGTGGGCTGCGCAATCGGGAGTTCCGCACCGGGGGAGGAGAGCTTCCACCTCGGTTTTCACATGCGCGTCAGGGGCCGCGCCCGGCAGCGTCCGGTCACACCCGGCGAGCGGATTCCGTACCGCGGGCGGGAGCGTGGTGCTCGGCACCGCGGGCGGAGGCGTGGTGCTCGACACCGCGGGCGGAGGCGTGGTGCTCGACGAGGCGGGTCAGGAGCCGGACGAGCTCGGCGCGCTCGGCGGGGGAGAGCGGGGCGCAGAGGTCGTCCTGGATCTGCGCGAGCACGTCGTCCAGGACGGCGAGACGGCGCGTCCCCTCGGGGGTGAGCGTGACGACGTTGCGCCTGCGGTCGGCGGGGTCGGGGGAGCGTTCGACGAGGCGCCGGTCGGCCAGCTCGTTCAGGGCGGCGACCACGTCGCTGCGGTCGATGCCGGTGCGGCGGCCCAGCTCGGCCTGGCTGGCGGGGCCGGACTCGGCGAGCGCGGCCAGCAGCCGGTAGTGGTGGCCGCGCGCGTCGGCGGCGGCGAACCGCTCGGTCACCAGGCGGTGGCCGTGCGCCGAGGCCTGGCCGATCAGCCAGCTCGGCGCGTTCCGCAGGCGCGGCGGCGTCTGCTCACCGGTCGTCATGCCCGGCAGCCTACCCACTCGTCGGCGGCGCCCACGATCATTGCTGGCCGGTGCTCCGACGCCGGCGTCGCCGGCGGATATCGGTGATGTCGGGAACGGCCGTACCGCGACGCCCCGGTCCCGAGCGGTGCCCGGTTCCGGTCGGCGTCGCGGTGCTCCCGCGCGACATCACCCGGTCGGTGCGGCCGATCGTCCAGCGTCTGGACGACGTCCGGCACCGGACGGGGTTCGGCCGCGGACCGGTCGCCTAGCCGTTGGCGACCAGGGCCACGATGTCCTCGGTCCGGACGATCTTCCCTCGCGCCCCCCAGTTGCCCTCGGGGATCTCGTTGATGTGCACCCAGGCGGTCGCGGCCTGCGTGAAGCGCTCCGGCTCGTCGTCGGCGTCCGCGAGGACGCGCGTGACCCGCTCCACGATGTCGCGCCGCTTGTCGTCGTTCATCGATCCGGCCGGGACGCCGACCCGCACGACGTACTTCGGCTTCTCGTCGGCGGGCAGCGGCCGTCCGCCCACGAACCACGCGTCGATCTCGTTGACCACCAGCCAGGAGATCGCCCTGGCCGTCTCGGTGTCGGGCGCGCCCTCGGCGAGCATCACCTCCGACACGAGGCGGCCCCCGATCTCGTCCCGGCGCTCCGGGGCGAGCGTGCCCCGGCGGACGAACAGCTCCACGAACGGCATGAGTCAGTCCTTTCATTGAACTCGCTGGTCCCGGAACCGTATAACGGGTGAGTTCAATGAATCAACCCTCTAGACTGGGGGCATGCAACGGACCAGCTTCGCGGCGATGCACTGCTCGATCGGGCAGTCCCTGGAACGGGTCGGCGAGTGGTGGACGCCGCTGATCGTGCGGGACGTCCACCTCGGGCTGCACCGGTTCGACGACATCGCCGAGAACCTCGGCATCTCCCGCAACCTGCTCACGCGTCGGCTGGAGGCGCTGGTCGCCGACGGCATCGTGGAGCGGCGGGCCTACCAGGAGCGTCCGCCGCGGTACGAGTACCACCTGACCCAGGCCGGACGCGAGCTCGTGCCGGTGCTGATGGCGCTGATGGCCTGGGGGGACAGATGGGCGACGCCGGAGGGCGGCCCGCCGGTCCGCCTCGTGCACGACGAGTGCGGGACGGAGTTCACGCCGCAGGTCACCTGCTCGACGTGCGGGGGAGTCGTGACCACCGCCAACGTGAGGTCGCTGCCCGGTCCGGGCGCAGCGTACGGCCCGGGCACCAAGGTGCTGGCCCGGCGCAGCGGCCTGGCGCCGCAGGAAGACTGACCGGATCAGGGCATGCGGCCCAGGCCGCGTGCCAGCAGGGTGGCCGTCCGCTGGAGGACGGTGTTGTCCACCTTCGCGTCCTTGGCGTCGCGGTGGGTGTAGATCGCGATGACCAGCGGGGCGCCCGAGGGCGGCCAGGCGATCGCGATGTCGTCGGCGGCGGCGTACCAGCCGTCCGCGGTGCCGGTCTTGTCGCCGACCGTCCAGTCCTTCGGGAGGCCGGCGCGGATGCGCTCCCCTCCGGTCGTGGTGGCCTTCATCCAGGCGGTCAGCTGCCGCCTGTCCGAGGGGACCAGCGCGTCGCCCACCGTGAGGCGGGCCAGGTCGCGGGCCATGAACGCGGGCATGACCGTGTCGCGGCGCTCGCCGGGCGACCAGTGGTTGAGTTCGGTCTCGTACCGGTCGAGGCGTCCGGCCGGGTCGCCCAGGGAGCGGTAGTACCGCGTCATACCGCGCGGCCCGCCGATCTGCTTGAGCAGCACGTTCGCCGCGGTGTTGTCGCTGGTGGTGATGGTCGCCTCGCACAGCTGGGCCGTGGTCAGGCCGTGCGCGACGTTCTCCGGCCTGCCGGTGACGGGTGAATTGTCCAGGACGTCCTTCTGGGTCCAGTGGAGGGTGCGGGTCATGAGCCCCGGGTCGGAGGTGCGGGCCTTGTGCAGCAGCCCGCCGCACAGGATCGCCTTGAAGGTGGAGTTGCTGGGACCGCGCTCGTAGGCCCGGTAGCCGATGGTCTTGCCCGTTCCGGTGTCGATCGCGAACGCGCCGATGCGTCCGTGGAAGGACGCCTCCAACTGGCGCAGTTCCCTGGTGACGTCGCTCGCGGCGAGCGGCTTCGGCGCGGCCTCCGTGTGCGCCACGCGCTCGCCGGTCGCCGTCCGCGATCCGGCGCCGCAGGCGGTCGCGGCGAACACCGTCGCGATCGCCAGGGCGGAGATCCCCAGCTTCGTCCGGCCGTTCGGGATGTGGGGGCGTCGCATGTCCGGCTCCCTGCTCTCGGTTCCGATCTTCATCGGGGACGAGCAGACCAGAGGCGCTTCCATCGTGTCCAATACTGATATCAGTCGTGGATTAAGCACATTTCACGTATCAATGCAGGCGGGCGGGGCCCGTCTGGTCCCCGCCCGCCCCTCGCCGGACGGTCAGTCACGCGCGTGTCGCGGCAGCGCGAACCCCACCGCCGCGAGGACGACGGCGAGCCCGGCCGCGATGAGGAAGACGCGGTCGTACCCCGTCGCGAACGCGGCCGCGGTGCTCCGTCCGGCCGGCGTGGCGGCTCCGGCGGCGGTCGCGAGCACCGCGAGACCGACCGATCCGCCGACCTGCTGGGCGGTCTGGGCCAGGCCGCCGACGGTCCCCGCGTCCCCGCCGGGCGCGTCGGCGGTCGCCGCCGCCATCAGCGTGGGGAAGACCAGCCCGATCCCGGCGGCGACGAGCAGCGTCGGGCCGAGCACCCCGGCCAGGTAGGACGTGTGCACCCCGGCCGTGGACAGCCAGCCGAACCCGGCCACGAAACCGGCGCCCCCGGCGAGGACCAGCGGACGGACGCCGAACCGCGGCAGCAGCCCGGCGGCGCAGCGCGCGACCAGCATGAACGTCACCGCCGCCGGGGTCTGCCCGAGGCCCGCCCGGAGCGGCCCGTACCCGAGGACGTTCTGCAGGAACAGCGAGCTGAAGTACCACATCGCGATGGCGATCCCGCCGAACAGCAGCAGCATGCCGGTGCCGACGGCCACGCCGCGGATCCGCAGCAGCCGCGGCGGCGTCATCGGACGCGTCGCGAAGCGCGCCTCCACCAGGGCGAAGGCGGCGAGCAGGACGATCCCCGCGCCGACCGGCCCGGCCACCGGCGGGGACGTCCAGCCGTGGTCGGCGCCGTGCATGACCCCGTAGATCAGCGCGGCCAGGCCCGCCGTCCCGGTGACCGCGCCCGCGAGGTCCAGCGGTTCGCGCCGTCCGGCCCGCGCGCCGGACAGCGCCGTCGCGGCCACCGCGACGAGCACGGCGCCGATGGGCACGTTGATCAGGAACACCCACCGCCACGACAGGCCGGTGGTGAGCGCGCCGCCCGCGACGGCGCCCGCCATCCCGCCGACGCCGCCCGCGGCGGACCACGCGCCGAACGCGCGGGCCCGGGCGCGTCCCTCGGCGAAACCGGTGTTGATCACCGCCAGCGTCGCCGGGGCCAGCAGGGCGGCGCCCACGCCCTGCGCGACCCGGGCGCCGACCAGCACCCCGGCGCCCGTGGCGAGCCCGCCGACCAGGCTGGACGCCGAGAACAGCACCAGCCCGGCGGTCAGCGTCCGGCGCTGCCCGAACAGGTCGGCGGCGCGCCCGCCGAGCAGCATGAACCCGGCGAAGGTGAGCAGGTAGCCGTTCACCACCCAGGCCAGGCCGGCGGACGAGAAGCCGAGGTCCCGGTCGATCGAGGGCAGCGCGACGTTCACGATGGACGAGTCGAGGATCACCATGAACTGGCAGGCGCACGCCAGCGCGAGGACGAGCCAGGCGGGTCTGGTCCGTCCGGTGACCTGGCCGGTCGCTCGGGTGGCCGCGGACATTTGGGTCGTCATAAGAGGTCTCCTGAAAGCTCGAAAGTGAGATCGCGGTTCATGCGGTCTGGAGGGACGCCTCGTCCTCGACGCGACCCTGCGGCCCGGCCTCGGCGGCGTCGACGGCGGTGGCGCGGGTTCCCGCCAGCAGCCGGATCGTGGTGCCGGCCAGCCGCCGTCCCTGGTAGCGGGCCGCGTCCAGCGCCGCGTCCCGGAGGTCGTCCCCGGACGGCCCGGTCACGGCGGACGCGCCGTAAGGGTTGCCGCCCGCGGCGTACACGGCCGGGTCGGTGAAGCCGGGCGGGACGATCAGCGCGCCCCAGTGGTAGAAGACGTTGGCGAGCGACAGCAGCGTGGCCTCGCTGCCGCCGTGCCGGTTGTAGGCCGAGGTGAAGGCCGTGACCGGCTTGTCGGCGAGCCCGCCGTCCTGCCAGAGCCCGCCGGCCTGGTCGATGAACTGCTTGAGCTGCGCGGCGGGCGTGCCGAACCGGGTGGGCGTCCCGAACGCGAGCCCGTCGGCCCACGCCAGGTCGTCGATCGCGGCCTCGGCGATCGCGGCGGTGGCGTCGGCGTGCCGCCGCCAGCCGGGGTTCCGGTCGATGGCGTCCGCGGGGGCCAGTTCGGCGACCCGCCGCAGCCGCACCTCGGCCCCGGCGGAGGCGGCGCCCTCGGCGACGGCCTCGGCGAGCGCGTGGACGGTGCCGGTGGCGCTGTAGTAGACGACGGCGATCTTCACGGACATGCCGGCTCCCGATGCTGGAGTAGAGTTCGTTATGCGGATAACGTTAGCCGCATAATAGTTATGCGCGTAACGAACTTGTCAAGGAGAATCCCGTGGACTTCGCCCGGGCCGACGCCCTCAACCAGGCCATCCGCCTGCTCAGCCTGCGCCACCGGGCCAGGGCCGCCGAGCTGCTGGCCCCGCTCGGCCTGCACCCCGGCCAGGAGGCGCTGCTGCTCGAACTCGCCCGGACCGGGCCCATGATCCAGGCCGAGCTGAGCGAGGCGCTCGGCGTCGAGCGGCCGAGCGTCACGCTCATGGTCCGCAAGCTGGAGGCGGCCGGCCACCTCCGCCGCAGCCCCGCCCCGGACGACCAGCGCGCGACCGTCGTCGAGCTCACCGGCAAGGGCGAGGCCCTGGCCGAGCGGGTCAAGGAGCTGTGGTGCGCCCTGGCGGAGGAGACGGTCGCCGGGCTGCCCGACGAGACGGTGGCCGACCTGCCCGCGCTCCTCGGCGTGCTGACGAACAACGTCGACACCAAACGCCCCCGCCGCCGCGAGAACGCCCAGCGCGGGCGGCGCTAGAGTCTCGGGGTGGACGATTCCGCCCTGATGGCCGACGCGTTCGGCGAGCTGGCCGACACCTACGACCACGAGCACCACGACGCGGTCGCCCGCGCGCTTCTCGACCTGGCCCCGCCTGAGCCGGAGGACGCCGTCGCCGATGTGGCGTGCGGGGCCGGGGCGGTGGCGCTCCAGGTCGCGGCGATGCTGTCGCATCGGGCGCCCGCCGTCCTCGCGGTGGACCTGTCCGAAGCGATGGTGGCGGTCGGCAGAGCCCGAGCCGAGCGGCTCGGCCGGGCCGAGGCGATCGACTGGCGCGTCGGCCCGGCCCTGCCGCTGCCCGTGCCCGACGGCGCGCTCGACCTGGTCCTGTGCGCGTCCTCGCTGCACTTCCTGGGCGCGCGAGCGCTGGCCGACTGGCGCCGCGCGCTGCGACCGGGCGGACGGATCGGGTTCACCCTGCCGCTGGCGTCCCAGTTCCGTCCGAGCGGCACCTTCGCCGCGCTCGTCGCGGACGACCTGCCGCTGCCGGAGAACGTCGAGCAGGCGTCCGCGCTGGCGGCCAGTGCCGGATTCGTGCACGTCACGGCGCGAGTAGCCGACATCGGCTCCCGCGCGGTCGTCTGTGTCGCCGCGTCCACCCCGGAGCCGGCCGTCCGTCATCGCTGACCATGAGCACCCGCTGTCACTTGTCGCATGTCGTGCACACGGTGACCGTCGCTGACTTAGAGTGAGGGCCACTGCTCCGGCCGTCCGCTGGGCGCGGCGAAGCGGGGCTCACCGAGCGACGAGGAGGCCGGCGTGCCGCAGGCGGACATCCTTCGGGCCAAGATCGAGTACGGTTTCGACCACTTCCTGGACGCCGACGGCGACGGGCGGCTCACCGAGCGGGACCACATCCTCATGGGGCGGCGGATGGCCGGGCTGCTCGGGCACGCGCCCGGCTCCGCCGCCGAGCGGGACGCCGTCGAGGCCTACGTCGGCATCTGGCGCGACCTGCATCTGCCGCACCTGCCGCCTGGATCCACGGCCCTGACCAGGGAGGACTTCGTCCGCTCCACCATGACGCTCGCCGCGGACCGGCGGGCGGCGCAGGCCACGGTGGGCGCGCTGGCCGAGCGGTTCCTCCAGGTCGCCGACGTCGACCGCGACGGCCACGTGGACCGCGAGGAGTACGCGACCTTCCTGCGCGGCCACAACCCGGACATCGCCGACCAGGACATCGCCGACGCCTTCGCCCACCTCGACGGGGACGCCGACGGACGCCTGACCACGACCGAGTTCACGAACGCGGTCGTCGACTACTGGTCGAGCGCGTCCCCCGACGCCCCCGGCAACTGGTGGCTCGGCCGCCCGGCCTACGAGCGCTGATTCCCGGCCCTAGAAGGACGCGGCGGCCACGTCGAGGACCCACGTGACGCCGAACCGGTCGGTGAGCATCCCGTAAAGCGGAGCCCACTGCGCCGGCCCGAGAGGCTGCTGCACGGTCGCGCCGCCGGAGAGACCGTCCCAGTAACCGGTGATCTCTCCGGCGTCGTCGCCTCGCACCGAGAGGAAGAACGCGTTCCTGCCCTGGTCCCAGGGCAGGTCCGAAGGGACGTCGTAGGCCATCACCCGGAACCCGTTCGGTGCGGTGACCTGGCCCCACATCACCTGGTCCGCCTCGGCCGCGCCGCCGGTGGCGCCGGCGTCCTCGTAGGTGATCACCACGAGCTCGCCCCCGAAGACCGACTGGTAGAAGGCGAGCGCCTCCCTCGCGTCGCCCCGGAAGTTCAGGTGGGTCACGGCGTTGACCGACATGGCCGGCTCCTCGTTCGTCTTTCGGACGGCCCTCGCCGCCCGGTGTGGTGACCACGCTCGCAGCAGTAGAGGCCAGGTCATGGCCTCTACTTGCGGCAGCATGGAGCCATGCCGAAGACCTCCGGGCGGCTGCTCGCCCTGCTCTCCCTCCTCCAGGCCCGGCGGGACTGGCCGGGGGCGCTGCTGGCCGAACGGCTGGAGGTCAGCCCGCGCACCGTCCGCCGCGACGTCGACCGCCTGCGCGAGCTCGGCTACCCGATCACCGCGGTCAAGGGCCCGGACGGCGGGTACCGGCTGGAGGCGGGCACGCGCCTGCCGCCGCTGCTGTTCGACGACGAACAGGCCGTCGCCCTGGCGGTCGCGCTCCAGACGGCCGCCGCCACGGGCGCCGGTATCGGAGAGGACGCGGCGCGTGCGCTGAACACCGTCCGCCAGGTGATGCCCGCCCGGCTGCGCCACCGCATCGACACCCTGCGGGTCACGGCCGTTGAACGGCCCGCGAGCGAGCGGCCCGCGAACGAGCGGCCCGCGAGCGAGCGGCTCGACGGCGAGGTGCTCGGCGCGCTCAGCACCGCAGTCCACGCGCGCGAGGAACTGCGCTTCGACTACACGTCCGCCGCGGGGGACGCCTCGCCGGTTCCGCGCCGGGTGCAGCCGCACCACCTCGTCACCTGGGGCGGACGCTGGTACCTCGTCGCCTGGGACCTCGACCGCGACGACTGGCGCACCTTCCGCGCCGACCGGATCGTCCCGCGCACGCCCACCGGGCCCCGCTTCCCGCCGCGCGACGTGCCCGGAGGCGACGTGGCGGCCTTCGTGACCGGCAGGTTCCGGGGCTCGGACGGCCCCGGCGACTGGCCCTGCCGCGGCGAGGCGATCCTCGCCCGGCCCGCCGCGGACGTCTCCCGGTTCGCCCGCGACGGCGTCGTCGAAGAGCTCGGCCCGGGCCGCTGCCGCCTCGTCCTCGGCTCGTGGTCGTGGACCGGGCTGGCCGCGTCCCTCGGCAGGTTCGACGCCGACATCGAGGTCGTCGGCCCGGACGAGCTCAGAGCCGCGTGCGCGCTGCTGGCCCGCCGCTACGCCGAGGTCAGTGGCGGTTCGGGGGCGGGTGGCGGCGGGTCCACCAGATCAGGCCGGCGATGACCGCGGCGGCCCGCAGGGCGGTCCTCGACGGACGGTCGCCGGAGGCGCCTCGCCCGCGCAGGTGGCCGACGCGGATGGTCAGGTCGCGGTCGGCGGCGTCGCGGACCAGGCCGCGGAGCTGCTCGGTGGCCAGCGTGTTGCCGATCATCAGGTCCATCGCGGTGCGGGCGGCCTGGATCTCCGACAGCGACTCGCCGGCCAGGTGCAGCAGGATGCCGTGCAGCTCCTCCTGGAAGACCTCGGTCAGCCGCAGTTCCGGCGCCAGGTACCGCACCGAGCCCTCCATGTTGGAGAACGACTTGCCCAGCAGCGACACGACCGGGCTGGTCTGGATGCCGCGGCGGGTGGAGTGCTTGAGCACCGAGGTGAGGGTGACGCCGAAGTCCAGGTCCTCCAGCGAGACGGTGGCGACCTTGGGCACCAGCAGGGCCATGTCACCGGCGAACCCGGGGATGTCGGCCCAGGGGGTGGCCCGGCCCAGCTCCACCCAGGCGCGGGCCAGGCCGGGGCCGTCGTTGTGGGCGAGGCTGAGCAGCACCGTCACCAGCGTCATGCTCATCCGCCGGTCGATCCGCCCGACCATTCCCCAGTCGATCAGGTGCGCCTTGTGGCCGGGCGCGACGAAGACGTTGCCCGGATGGGGGTCGGCGTGGAAGAAGCGGTCCACGAAGTACCCGCGGTACATGAACGCCAGCAGGTCGCGGCCGATCCCCAGCCGCTCCTTCTCGGTGAGCGAGCCGGGATCCACCTCGCGGACGGACCGTCCGGGCGCGGTGCTCTGCACGATCACGCCGGGGGTCGCCCAGACGACGTCGGGCACGTCGAGGTACTCGAACGGCTTCAGCAGGCCGCGGGCGCGTTCCATGTTGGCCGCCTCGACCGTCAGGTCCAGCTCGGCCTCCATCGCCTCGAAGATGAGGTTGAGCGACGCCTCGACGTCGATCACGGCGTTGAAGTCCGGGAACGCGCGGGCGACCAGCCGCGCGGCACGCCGCATCATCTTCATGTCCGCCAGCACCTGGGAGCGGACGTCGGGCCGCTGGATCTTCAGGACGGCCGTCTCGCCGCCGCGCAGGACGACGCGGTACGCCTGCGCCAGGGACGCCGACCCCAGCGGCCGGGACCGGTCGATGTGCGCGAAGCGCCGCTCCCAGTCCGCGCCCAGCTCCCGGGCCAGCACCGGCTCGAACACCGCGAACGGCACGGGGGACACGTGGTCGTGCAGCAGCGCGAGCTCGGCCCTGATCTCCGGCGACACCAGGTCCGGACGGGTCGACAGCATCTGCCCGACCTTCACGTAGAAGGGGCCCAGGCGTTCCAGCGCGAGCCGGATCGCGCGCGGCCGTCCGACCGCGTCCTCGCCCGGCGCGGATCTGCGGCGCGCCGTGCCGCGCACCGTGCGGGGCAGTTCGGTGCCGACGAGCTCGGCCAGCACCCTGGTCACGGTGAGCAGCCGACCGCCGGTCAAGGCCGCCCCGGCTCGGGCCGTCCCGGCTCAGGGCGTTCCGGCTCGGGCCGTCCCGGCTCAGACCGTCCTGGCTCGGGCCGTTCCGGCTCGGGCCGTTCCGGCTCGGGCCGTTCCGGCTCGGGCCGGTCGTCCCGCGGCGGGCCCGGTTCGATCTCGGCCGGCGCGCTCAGGAGCCGGTGAGCCGTCCCGAACGGGGCGGGGGCGGCCATCGGCCCGGCGTGGCGGGCCAGCGCGCTCCGCAGGACCTCGACCAGCACCTGGTTGGTGCATTCGGCGCCGGTGCCCTGCCGGTGGGCCTGGAACGGGCGTCCGGCGCGGATGTCGTCGGCCAGCTCCGCCAGACCGGCGAAGCGGCGCTCGTCGAGGTCGAACAGCCGCCCGTCACCCTCGCGCCGCAGGCGCCGCCGACGGTGCTCGGAGCGGGGCCGCTCGGGCATCCGGATCCTCTCCTGCCGGTCGTCGTCTCGCGCGCCGTGGACCGCCGGGAGCTCCCGTCCGGCCGGCGCCCGGCCCATCGGACGGCCCTACCGCGAATCCTCCTCGTCGGGGTCGTCCGATCGCAGGTGGTGCGCCACCTCCTCCAGGCGGCGGTTCAGCCGGGCGAGCTGGTCGGCGAGCTCGACGTCGCCGTCGGGGGTGCGGGCCCTGGCGTCCCGCTCCCGGTCGCGCGGGTAGGGCCGTTCCCGCCGGCCGTCGCGCCGCTCCCGGGCGTCTCGGTCGTCGCGCCAATCCCGCGCGTCTCGGTCGTCCCGGGGGTGCCGCCGCCGGCGGCACAGGTCCCGCAGGTCGTCCAGGATCTCGTCGAGGTAGTCCCAGCCGTAGTCGTCGTCCCGGTACCGGCGGTCATCGTCGCGATCGTCCCGGCGGCGGCCGTCGTGGCGGTCGCGGTCGCGGTACCGGCCGCCGTCGCGGTCGTCGTCGTCCCGGTTCTCGACGGCCTTGCGGGCCGCCCGTCGCAGATCGTGTTCGACGTCGCTCGCCCGGTCCAGGGTGTCGTCGATGAGGTCGCCGATCCGGCGGGTGGTGCCGCCGCGGCGGTGTCTGATCATTTCGATCTCCTTCGGGGGCATCGATGAATCGACGTCCACGGCCGCCACCCGGGTGAACTCCGGCCGGTGACCGCTGCCGGCTCATCGACCGTCCCCGCGCCATCGGTTCATCGCGTCATGAGATGTGACGGTAAGTAATCTTCCAATGACTCTATGCGATGAGCGATGCCTGGTCAACGGTACTTCTGCCGCGCCCCAAGTGACTACCCACAGTAACTTTCCGGACACGTTTCCGGATGTCCGGGCGAGGCCATACCTCAGGTGGCCGGATCGAGCGGCCGTGCGGGAACGCCCCGCGCGGCGGCCCGGATCCCGCCGCCCGAGGCACGTCCCCTCGTGCCCGCCGCTCCACCGCTTCGCTGGAGCGGTCCCCCCTTCCAGGACGGAGAGCCGTGTTGTCGTGGGATGTCGTGGTCGTCGGCGCGGGACCGGCCGGTGCCAGCGCGGCCCGGGCGGCGGCCGAGGCGGGCTGCCGCGTGCTGCTCCTGGAGCGCGCTGAGATGCCGCGCTACAAGACCTGCGGCGGCGGTCTGATCGGCGCTTCCCAGGCCGCGCTGCCGGACGACCTGAACGTGCGGGTGCACGACACGATCGGCTCGTTCACCTTCAGCCATCTAGGACGCCGGCAGCGGACGCTCGCCTCGTCCGGGAACCGCCCGTGCCTGATGGTGTTCCGCGACGAGCTGGACGCCGCGCTGGCCGAGTCCGCGGCCCGGGCCGGCGCCGAGGTCCGGGACGGCACGGCCGTGGCGGGCCTGGACGTGGACGATCTCGTCACCGTGCGGCTGTCGGACGGCGGCGCCGCGCGGACGCGGGTGCTGATCGGCGCCGACGGCAGCGCGAGCAGGATCGCCCGCCACATCGGCGTGCGCTACGAGCAGACCGACCTGGCGCTGGAGGTGGAGGTGCCCGTAAGCGGTGCGTTCGCGGACGGCTGGCGAGGCCGGGCGGTGTTCGAGTGGGGTCCGCTGCCGGGGTCGTTCGGCTGGGTGTTCCCTAAGACGGACCTCTGCACCGCCGGCGTGGTGGCGTCGCGCGGCCAGGGCGCCGCCACCCGCGGCTACATGCGCGATTTCCTGGCCCGGCAGGGCCTGGACGGCGCGACGCCGGTGCACGACACCGGGCACCTGACCCGGTGCCGCCATCCGGACTCGCCGCTCGCCCGCGGCCGGATCATGGTGGCCGGGGACGCGGCGGGGCTGTGCGATCCCTGGTCCCGCGAGGGCATCTCGTTCGCGCTGCGCTCCGGCCGCTGGGCGGGGGAGACGGCGGTGGTGATGGCGGGCTCCGGCGCGTCCGGTGTGGACGTCGCCGGCGCCGAGTACGCCCGCCGGGTGCGGACGGTCCTGGGCGCCGAGATGGCGGCCTCCCGGCGGGTGATGGACATCTTCTGGCGGCGTCCGGGCGCGTTGCACGGCGCGCTGACCCGCGTCCCGCCGGTGTGGCGGATGTTCGACCGGTACGTGCACGGCGAGACGACGATTCCCGAGCTGATGGCGCATCCGGCGGCCCGGATGGCGGTGCGGGCGGCCGACCGCTTCCTGTGAGCCGCGCGTCCGGTCCGTCCGGGCCGGCGCGTCCCGGTTCGCCGTCCCGGCCGGCACGAGCAAGGCAGGCAGCGAGAGAGGACCTTCAGGTGAGCCCGACCGAGCATGTCCAGGTACCGGTGGCGATCGTGGGAGCGGCGTGCAGGGCGCCCGGCGGCGTGACCGACGTCGAGAGTCTGTGGGACCTGCTGCTGGACAGGCGCGACGCCGTGGCCGGCTGCGACCTGGACGCGCGGTGGCCGGGAGACCGGCGGGTGGTCCCCGCCGACCTCGCCGGCACCCGGGCGGTGCACCACGGCGCGTTCCTGGACGGCATCGAGCTGTTCGATCCGGGCTTCTTCGGGATCCCGGCCAAGGACGGCCCGAGCGTCGATCCCCAGCACCGCCTGCTGATGGAGACGACGTGGGAGGCGCTGGAGAACGCGGGCATCCCCCCGAGGTCGCTGGCTGGCTCGCAGACGGGCCTGTTCGTCGGCATCTCCAACACCGACTACTCCCGGCGGTTCACGCTGGACACGGTCGACATCTACCACGGCATCTCCTCGACCATCTCGGGTGCGCCGGGCCGCATCTCCTACCTCCTCGACGTCAACGGCCCCTCGACCGCGGTGGACGCCGCCTGCGCCTCGTCGCTGGTCGCCGTCCACCTGGCGTGCCGCTCGCTGCACACCGGGGAGAGCGACCTGGCCCTGGCGGGAGGGGCGACGGTGCAGCTCGAATGGGCGGGCATCGTCGGCTTCGCGCGGGCCGGGGCGCTGTCGGCCCGCGGACGGTGCGCGGCGTTCGACGCCAGCGCCGACGGTTTCGTCCGGGGCGAGGGCTGCGGCGTGGTGGCGCTCAAGCGGCTGCCCGACGCCGTCCGCGACGGCGACCCGGTCCTCGGGGTGATCAAGGGGACGGCCGTCAACCACGCGGGCCGCGTGCAGGGCATCACCCAGCCCTCGCGGGCCGCGCAGCAGGCGGTGATGGCCGCGGCGATGCGCACCGCCGGCGTCGCCCCCGGCGAGGTGGGGTTCGTCGAGGCGCATGGCACCGGGACGCCGGTCGGGGACCCGATCGAGTTCGCCGCGCTCAGCGGCGCCTACGGGTCCGGCGACGCGCCGTGCGCGCTCGGCTCGCTCAAGACCAACATCGGGCACCCGGAGAGCGCGTCGGGCGTGCTGGGCCTGATCAAGGCGGTGACGGCCGTCCGCGCCGGTGTCATCCCCGCCAACCTGCACTTCACCGGCTGGAATCCGGCGATCGACGCGGCCGGCACCCGCTTCTTCGTGCCCACGGAGGGCGTCGAGTGGCCGGACGCGCCCGGGCCGCGGCGGGCGGGGGTGTCCTCGTTCGGCGTGACCGGGTCCAACGCGCACGTCATCGTGGAGCAGCCGCCACCGCCCCGGCCCCCGCGTCCGCGCCCCGCGGCGGACCGGAAGACCGAAAGCGCCGGACGGCCGGAGCCGGAGGCGGACCGGGTGCGCGTGTTCCCGGTGTCGGCCGCGTCCGAGGGCGGTCTGGCCGCCACCAGCGCGCGGCTGGCCGAGCACATCGAGACGATCCGCCCCGCCGGGCGCGACGTCGCGCACACGCTCGCCCTGCACCGCAGCCACCTCGCCCGCCGCGCCTGCGTCGTGGCCGGGGACGGTGAGCAGCTGCTGGACGGCCTGCGCGCCCTGGCCGACCGCCACCCGGACGGCGCGGACCCGGACCGGGTGATCTGCGGGCTGCCGGAGCTGCCGGGCCGGCCGGTGTGGGTCTTCTCCGGCCACGGCTCGCAGTGGCCGGGCATGGCGCGTCCGCTGCTGGACCGCGAGCCGGCCTTCACCGGCGTCATCGACCGGCTGGAGCCGATCGTGGCGGACGCGGCCGGGTTCTCGCTGCGGGGCATGCTGGAGTCGGGCGAGTGCAGCGACCGCATGGACGTGGTGCAGCCGCTCGTGTTCGCGGTCCAGGCCGGGCTGGCGCGGATGTGGCGGGAATGGGGCGTGCGTCCCGCCGCGGTGGTGGGCCACTCGATGGGCGAGGCCGCCGCGGCGGTCGCGGCGGGCATCCTGCCGCCCGAGGACGGCATGCGCATCACCGTGACCCGGTCGGCCATGCTGCAGCGGGTCGCCGGTGGCCGCATGTTCAGCGTCGCGCTGCCCGCCGACCGGGTCGCGGCCGAGATCGAGGGCGTGCCCGGGGTCTCGGTGGCGGTCGTGACCGCGCCCTCGGCAACGGTCGTGGCCGGGCACGGCGAGGCGGTGGGGGAGGTGGTGCGCGGCTGGCGGGAGCGCGGCGTGTTCTGCCGGCAGATCTCGGTGACGGTGGCCGCGCACTCGCCGCAGGTCGACCCGATCCTGGACGACCTGGCCCGCGAGGTGGCGTGGCTGTCGGGGGCGCGGCCGGACGTGCCGCTGTACTCCACCGGCCAGGACCCGCGCGAGCCGGTCCGCTTCGACGCCGCCTACTGGACGCGCAACCTGCGCGAGCCCGTCCGCTTCGATCTGGCGTGCCGGGCGCTGCTGGAGGACGGGCACCGGCTGTTCGTGGAGCTGTCGCCGCATCCGCTGCTGCTCCAGGCGGTGGAGGAGAGCGCCGCCGTGCTGGGCGCCCCGGTCGTCACCGCGCCGAGCCTGCTCCGCGACCAGGACGCCCGCGAGACGATGTGCCGGGCCGCCGCGCGGCTGCACGTGGCCGGGGCTTCGGTGGACCTGCGCGCGGTCAACGGCGACGGCGCCCGCGTGCCCCTGCCGGCCACCGCGTTCGACCGGTCGCGGTTCTGGGAGGAGCCGAGGACCGGCGGCCACGGCGGCTCGGGCCACATGTGGCTGGGCGAGCGCCTCACCCTGCACGACCGGGACGCCGAGGACCGCACCCGGCACGTGTGGAGCGCGGACCTGGGCACCGACCGGGTCGCCTGGCTGGCGCAGCACACGCTGCGCGGCAACCCGGTGGTCCCCGGCGCCGCCTACGTCGAGCTGATCCTGGCCGCGACGGGCGATCTACTGGCCGCCGCGACCGGCCGCCTGCGCGTGCGGGACGTGCGGTTCGAACGGCTGCTGCCGCTGGCGTCCTCGGTGCCGGTCCACGTGACCGCGACGGTCAGCGGGCAGCAGGTCAACGTGGAGATCTCTCACCAGGCCGCGGGGACGTGGGAACGCGTCGCGTGCGCGGTGGTGTCCCGGTCCGACGCCCCGCCGGACGAGCGTCCGCCGCTGGTGACGCCGGACGCCGACGCGGCGGAGCCCGAGGGACTCTACGAGGCGTTCGAGCGGATCGGCCTGGACTCCGGCCCGGCGTTCCGCTCCATCACCGCCCTCGCACCCGGCGGCGTCAGGCGCGTGCGCGTTCCGGACGAGGCCGTCGTGCGGACCGGTGCCCCGCGCGTGCATCCCGTCCTGCTCGACGGCTGCATCCTGTCGGTGGCCACGGAGCTGGCGACCGCCGACCGGAGCGCTTCCGGCCAGGGCCGCCACTGGCTGCCGACCCGGATCGAGTCGGTGCTGCTGCCCGACGACCCGGGCGTCATCGCCTGGACCCGGTGCGAGCTCCAGCGGGGCGAGAACGAGACCGCCACCGGACGCGCCGACCTGTACGACGGCGACGGCCGGTGGGTGGGGGCGCTGGACGGGCTGCACTTCGTCCGGAGCGCCCGTCCGCCGGCGACCCAGGTCCTCAACAGCCGGCTGTTCGAGATCGTATGGCGGCAGGCGCCGCCCGCCCGGCGGCCGGAGGGGGACACCGGACGGTGGGCCGTGATCGGCGAACCGGGAGACGGCGGCCGCGTCGCCGAACGCCTCGCCGAGGCGCTGGCCGGGCACGTGGACGACGTCACCGTCCACCGGCCGGACCACATCGAGGCTGATCCCGCGCCCGGCCGACCGGACGCCGCGAACGTGGTGTGGTGTGCCACCGGCGACCTGGACGGGTTGGAACGGGTCAATCGAATCCTGGCGGTCCTGCGCGGCGAGGGGGGAACGGCTCCGGCGCGGCTGTGGCTCGCCAGCGACCGCGCCCGGACGGTGCTGGACGACGACCCGGTGGATCCCGACGTGTGCGCGGTGCGGGGGCTGCTGCGGGTCGCGTCCTTCGAGCACCTCGACACCGCGGTCGGCTGGGTGGACGCCGACTCCGTCGAGGACCTGGCCGCCGAGGTGGCCGCCGGTGACGACGAGACGGAGGTCGCCTGGCGGGCCGGGCAGCGGTACGTCGCGCGGATCGCCCGGGCGCCCCTGGCGCCGCAGCCGCCGCGGCAGGCGCGGGACGTCGAGATCGTCGCGGGGGAGCAGGAGTACGCGCTCGACCAGGGCCCGGACGGCGGCCTGGACGCGCTCCGGCTCACCGCCACCGGAGCGCCCGCGCCGGTCCCCGGCCCGGGCCAGGTGCTGCTGCGCCCGGAGGCGTGCACCGTGCACTTCCGCGACGTCATGATCGCTCTGAACATCTATCCGGCCGAGGACGGCGACCTGCCCCGCCTCGGCTCCGACGCCGTCGGCGTCGTGACCGCCGTGGGCGACGGCGTGGAGCACGTGCGGCCGGGGGACCGCGTCGTCGCGATCGTCCCCGACGGCAGCGGGACCATGGCCTCGCAGTGCCTGGCCCGGGCCGATCTGACGCTGCCGCTCCCCGCCGGCGCCGACCCCACCGCCTTCGCGCCGAACCCGCTGACCTACGCCAACGCCTGGCACTTCCTGCACGACGTCGGGAGGCTGAGCGAGGGCGAGACCGTGCTCGTGCACTCGGCGGCCGGCGGGACCGGGCTCGCCGCGGTCGCCGTGGCGCGGCTGCTGGGCGCCACCGTCCTCGCCACCGCGGGGACCGAGGCCAAGCGGCGCCACCTGCGCGAGCAGGGCGTCGAGCACGTCTTCGACTCCCGCGGCCTCGACTTCGCCGACCAGGTCCGCGAGGTCACCGGCGGGCGCGGCGTCGACGTGGTGCTCAACTCCCTGACCGGCCGGGCCATGCACGCGTCCCTGTCCCTGCTGGCGCCCCGCGGACGGTTCCTGGAGATCGGCAAGCGCGACCTCTACGGCGGCACGCGCGTCGACCTGAGCCACCTGCGCCGGGGCAACAGCTACGCGGCCCTGGACATGGCGCTGACCTTCGCCGAGCACCCGCACCTCTTCCGCGCCGCCGCCGAGCGCATCTTCACCGAGATCGCCGCGGGACGGCTGCCCCTGCTGCCCTGCGACTCGCATCCGCTGGCCGACGCGCCGGCCGCGTTCAAGCGGCTGGCCTCGGGCGACCAGATCGGACGCGTCGTGCTGACCTTCCCGGAACCCGGCGAGCCGCTGCGCGTGCGGGCGCCGCAGAACCACCGCGTGGTCCGCCCCGGCGGCGCCTACGTCATCACCGGCGCCACCAAGGGCGTCGGCCTGGAGGCCGCGCGCTGGCTCGCCGAGTCGGGCGCCGGACGGGTCGTCCTAGGTGGACGCAGCGGGTTCGGCCCCAGGGAGCGGCGGATCGTGTCGGCCATCCGCGCGGCGGGCTGCGCGGTGGAGCTGGTCCGCGGCGACATCGCCGCCCCCGGCACGGCGCGCCGCCTGGTCGCCGCCGCCGGTCCGGAACTGCGCGGCGTCCTGCACACGGCCGTCGTCCTCGACGACGCGCCCATCCCCGACCTCACTCCCGACCGGGTGGCGTCCGTCTGGCACCCCAAGGTCACCGGCGCGAGGAACCTGCACGAGGCCACCGCCGGGACCGACCTGGACTGGTTCGTCATCTTCTCCTCCCTCGCCGCCATGGTCGGCAACCTGGGGCAGGCCAGCTACTCCGCCGCCGGGAACTGGGTGGACGCCTTCGCGCGATGGCGCCACCGGCAGGGCCTGCCGGCCCTGTCGGTGGACTGGGGCGCCTGGGGCGAGACCGGACGGGCCACCGACTTCGCCGAACGCGGGTTCACCACCATCACCAACGCCGAGGGGTTCGCGGCGCTGAGCGAACTGATCCGCCACGGCAGGGTGAACACCGGCATGTTCCCGTACCAGCCGGACGTGATGGCCGCCTACTACCCCTACGGCGTCCAGGCCCCGCTGCTGACCGACCTCCAGGCCCGGACGGCCGGACCCGGGAAGGACGCCGACGCCGCCGCCGTCCACGCGCAACCGCCGGGGCCCGCGCGCACCCACCTCATCCAGGACCTGATCCTGCGCAGCCTGGCCGGCCTCATGGGCGCCGACGAGGCGTCCATCCCGGCCCACGCCAGGTTCGCCGAGGTCGGCCTGGACTCGCTCATGGCCGTCGCGCTGACCCAGCGCCTGAGCAAGGCGCTGGACGTCTCGCTCACCTCCGCCAGCGCATGGGCCCACCCCTCCGCCGCGCAACTGGCGGCCCACATCGACCAGACCCTCGCCTCCCATGGTCCCGGGGGCCGGTCGTGACTCGCGGGTGATTCGCGCACGCCTTCAAGAGACGCCGTGAATCGCGGCGGAAATGGAGCGGCCGCGAGCCGTCCCGGCACTGGGAGTGCCGTTCGGCTCGCGGCCGTTTCAGTGGTGACCAAAGGCTCGGATCAGCGGACCGGAGCGCCCCGGGAATGGGATGACGGAGGCGCCGCCGCGTGGACGCGGGGATTGGCCGGCCCCGACAGCACCCTCGTGTCGAACGCCATGGTGCCGACCATGTTCGCGAATCCCCTGGACATGAACGTCATGACCCTGGGGTCGTTGTTGCTCAGGTTGTCGCACCAGCGGAACGGGTTGTCGACGCAGCCGCCGTCGGTGCTCGGGATCTTGCCCTCGAAGTTGCCGGTGTAGCCGCCGAACAGATCGACGTCCGACTGGAGCTTGCAGCAGTCCTGGCCGGTCAGCACGCCGCTCGCGGGGACGCCCGCCAGGTTGAACTGCTCGGCGTCGGTCCCGACCGGGGAGAAGAAGATGTGCTTCTTGCCGATCGAGTCGAAGTACTGGACGCCGAGGTCGCGGGCGATCTTCGACGGCTCGTACACCTGCGGCGGGAACTGCTCGGAGACCGTGCGGGTGAACAGGTCGACGCCCGCCGGGTCGAGCACGCCGACGTCGTAGTTCGGCGTCGCGGTCACGTCCGCGTCCAGGTCGTACCCGATCTTCGCCAGGTCGGCCGGGGCGAGGTTGCCGACGTAGTAGGACGAGCCGAGCTCGCCCAGTTCCTCGCCGCCGAACCAGATGAACCGCAGCTTGTTGCGCGGCGTGACCTTGTGCATCAGCTGCGCGATGTTCAGGATCGTCGCCGAGCCGGACGCGTTGTCGAGCATCCCGGCGCCGTAGATCGCGTCGAGGTGCGCGTCGACGACCACGACGTGGTTCGGGTCGCCGCCCTTGGACTCGGCGATGACGTTGTAGTCGTCGGCGTTCGGGTCGACCTTCGCCTTGATGTCGATGCCCATGACCGGCGGCGCGGTGCCGTTCTTCGCGGCCTGCTGGTACTGCGTGTACAGGTCGTTCCCGGTCGCGAACGAGGTGAACACCACCGGGATCGTCGGGACGATCCGGTTGCCGTTGGCGTCCACGAGGCTGCCGTTGACCACGTCCGTCCGGCCCGGGTTGCCCTCGTTGAAGACGATCACACCGGACGCGCCGGCCGCCTGCGCGTTCTGGACCTTGACCCCGTAGTTGCAGCCGCCGCGCTGGACGAGCGCGACCCGTCCCGCCGTAAAGCCGGTGAAGTCGGCCGCCGTGCAGCCGCTGGTCGAGCTCGGCGTCGGCGTCGGCGGGATGACGATGCCGCCCGCCGGCTGGAGCGCCGCCGAGGCCGAGCCGGTGCTCTGGCCGGGGTTCCAGTCGGTGACGACGGTGTAGTCGTGCGCGGTGGGGGACACCTCGCGGAACGTCGGCGTCGAGGTGAAGGCGAAGTAGAAGAACTTGTAGGTCTGGATCGTGACGTCGTACCCGGACTGCCGCATCAGCTTGGCGACGTAGTCGACGGACGCCTTGTAGCCGGGCTCACCCGAGTTGCGCGAGGGGTGCCCGTCGGCCCCCGGATGGGCGTCGGCGATCGCCTGGAAGGCCCGCATGTGCCGCCAGAGGTCCTCGGTGCGGACGCATTCCACCAGCTTCCTGGCGGTGTCGTTCACCCGGTGGGCGCAGGCGGCGGGGCTCGGCCCCCCGCCGGCCGGGGCGCCCGCCGGGACGGCCCCGGCGGGCGCGGTGGTGACGGCCGTGACGAGCGCGGCGGCCGCCGCAAGGATCATGAATGGACGCGACGACCATCGAGGACGGTGTGACATTCGCCAGCTCCCCTCGCACACCGAAACCATTCGGCAAGGGCCGAACGAGGAGCACTGTGTCACACATCCCGCCGCCTGAGAATGCGTCGCGAATAAGTTGGCCATCCCCGGCCAGCGGCCGCCTTCTCTCTTTTCTCTTCGCTGTCGCCGCGGCTTTTTCTCGATTTCTTGGATGATCTTCCCGATATGTTCGGGCGGGCGGGAGCCGTGATATGCCCGAGATAATCCCGGAGGGGTCAGACGCCCGCGTAGGAATGGAGACCCGAACCCCAGATGTTGATGCCGACCAGGTTGTAGAGGAGGCAGCCGTACCCCACGAGGGAGATGACGGCGGCCCGGCGTCCGCTCCAGCCCCGGGTGTTGCGCGCGTGCAGGTGCGCGGCGTACACGATCCAGGTGACGAAGGCCCACGTCTCCTTCGGGTCCCAGCCCCAGTAGCGGCCCCAGGCGCTGTCGGCCCAGATGGCGCCGGCGATGATGGCGAACGTCCAGATGGGGAACGCGAACAGGATCGTCTGGCGGGCCAGCCGCTCCAGCGTCGCCGCGCTCGGCAGCCGGGCGGCGATCGCCGCGACGGTGAACGCGCGCGAGCCGTCGTCCTCAGCGGACGCGGCGGAGGCGGAACCGGCGGAGAGGGAACCGGCGGACGTGGAACCCGCGGAGGCGGAACCGGCGGACGCGGAACCCGCGGACGTGGAACCGGCGGCTGCGGCGGCGGCGAGACCGCGCGCGCTGCTCTGGTACAGGTAGACGGCCGCCAGCGCGGCGGCGACGGTGAACGCGCCGGTGGCGACGATGGCCGCGAGGACGTGGATGGCCAGCCAGTACGAGTGCAGGGACGGCTGGAGCGGGCTGACCGGCGTGTACAGCACCGTGGTGGCCAGCCCGAGCCCGACGACGACGGGGAAGACGACGAACGCGCCCAGGTAGTAGGTGCGCCCGCGGCCGAACAGCACCAGCAGCGCGGTCACGGCCGCGAAGGTCACCGCGCATACGAACTCGTACATGTTGGCCCACGGCACCCGGTGGGCCGCCAGGCCGCGGGTGGTGAGCGCCGCGAGCTGGACCGTCCAGCCGAGGGCGGTGAGCGCGACCGCGTACCGGCCGAAGTTCTCCGCCGACAGGGCGCGCGCCTGCTCGGGCTCGGCGCTCGGCGGCCCGCCCGCGGGCGGGCCGTCCGGGTCGCCGGCCGGGCCCGGTGGCGCGGGAACGGGCGCGCCGGAGCCGACCAGGACCCGCTCGGGGACGGCGGCCGGCACGCTCCGTTCCCGGGCGGGCGCGCCGCGGTAGGCGAAGATCGCCATGAACGCCAGGGCGGCGAGGGTGTAGAGGGCGGTGGCGCTGTTGATCAGCGTGTTGCTCAGCGCCGCCAGCGCGGTGTCCGAAGGCAAGGGTCGTTCCTCTCTGATCGTGTCTGATCGTGCGGTCGATCGTTCGATCGGTCGTCGGTCGTCGGTCGTCGGTCGGAGGTTCGCGTCACTCGTCGAGTGCGGAGCGGTAGGCGCGCGAGGCCAGCGCCAGGCAGCAGGCACCGGCGAGTGCGGAGCCGAGAAGGCGCGCGGTGATGGCCGTCCAGTGCGGGTGCGCGGACAGCGCCGACGCGAGCGCGTCGACGTCGTAGGCGAGGGGGAGCGCGGCGCGCAGCGGCGTGAGCCAGCCGGGCAGGGACTGGGGCGGGACGAGGCCGACGAACATGGCCAGCGTCAGCCCGAGCTGGCCCGCGAGCGCGGCGGTCTCCGGCCGCCGGAAGCCCAGGCCGCTGAGCGCGCCGAGCGCGCTGAACAGCAGGCAGGACGTCACCGTCGCCGGGACCAGCACCCACAGGTGCGCGGTCGGAAGCGCGAACAGCGACGTCCCGGCGAGGGCGCTCAGCGCGATCCCGGGCAGGGCGAACGCGCCGTAGCAGGCGCAGAAGCCCAGCACCACGGCGGCCGGACGGACCGGAAGCGTCCCGTAGTACTCCAGGCCGCCGCCGTGCTTGAGCGCGGACGTCCGCTGGGCGAGCAGGTTCCAGCCGATGAACGCGGCCACCGAGAACGTCGCGCCCGCCGTCACGGCCGCGCGGGACCCCTGGCCGGGCGACCCGCCCATCCCGTGGAGCAGCACGAGGATCGCCAGCGCCTGCACGGTGGCGACGAGCACGACCGCGCCGCCTCCGGCGCGCGCCCGCCCGATCTGCCCGGCGAACACGGCGGCGACCGTCCTCGGAACGGGCGTGAAGGCCGGCGCCGTCATCGCACCGCCTCCCGATCTCCGGCGTCCGCGTCGCTGGGCGCGGGGTCGTCCGGCGGTGGCGGGCCGGCGTCGCAGGCCAGTAGGACGTCCTCCAGGCTGGGCGGGGCGAGGGCGAAGTCGTCGAGTTCGGCGAACGCGGGGCCGGCCAGCAGGACGTCGAGCAGGCGGCGGGCCCGCCCGAGCGGGAGCCGCACCGACCAGCGCCGCCCGTCGGCGGCGACCTCGCCGTCCAGGTCGCCGGGATCGAGCGGCGGGCGCCCGCGCCAGCGCAGATCGAGCCGGACGCGCCCGTCGAACCGGGCCTTCAGCTCTCCGGGGGTGCCGGTCGCGACGGCGCGTCCGGCGTGGAGCACCAGCACCCGGTCGAGGACGGTCTCCGCCTCCAGCACGTTGTGCGTCACCAGGACCACGGAGGAGCCCGCGTCGCGGCGGCGGGCCAGCGCCGACCAGACCGCGCGGCGGGCGTCGAGGTCGAGGCCGGTGGTCGGCTCGTCCAGCACCAGCAGCGGGCCGGACCCGGCGAGGGCGGCGGCCACGCCCGCGATCCTGCGCTGCCCGCCCGACAGCCGCGCCACCCGCCGTCCGGCGAGGCCGGTGATCCCGAGCTCGGCGAGGACGCCGTCGCACGCGGCCCGCGCGTCGCGGCGAGGCAGGCCGCGCAGCCGCGCCGTCGTCTCGACCGCGGTCCGGACGGTCGTGTCCGCCAGCGCCGACTCGCGCTGCGGCAGGTAGGCGAGGCCGCTCGCGCCGAGCGCGGCGTTCCCGGTGATCTCGCGGCCGCGCAGCAGCACGCGGCCGGAGTCCGGGCGGCAGAGCCCGACCAGCATCCGGATGAGCGTCGTCTTCCCGGCCCCGTTGCGTCCGAGCACCCCGAAGATCTCGCCGGGGCGCACGGTGACCGAGACGTCCCGCACGGCCGGCCGGGACGCGCCCGGGAATCTCCTGGTCAGCCCGGTCGCCGCGCACGGGGCGGGGCCGTCCGGCGGCCCGGCCGCCGCGGGCGCGGGCGAAGTCCTTCCGCGAACCATCACGGGGCCACCCTACAGACGTTGTGTATCTACGTCCTGTAGTACCTACGTGTCGCCGAAAAATCGCTGGTCAGCGCGGGTGTCCGGCGGCGGGTCGCCTACGATGCGAGCGTGCCCCGAATCTCCGGATCCCTGAACCAGCACCGGGCCGCCATGCGCGAGCGCATCCTCCTGGCGGTGCGGGAGATCATGACCGAGGACGGCGTGGACCGGCTGACGATGGCCGAGGTCGCGCAGCGGTCGGGACTGAACCGGAGCGTCGTCTACAACTACTTCGCCGACGTGCGCGCCCTGCTCATCGCGCACGCCCAGCACGAGACCGGCCGGTTCACCGAGGAGCTGGAGCGGGCGCTCCGGGACGCCGGGACGCCGACCGAGCGGATCGTCGTCTACATCCGCCGGCAGCTCGCCGACTTCGCCGCCCATCCCCAGCCCGCCGGTCCGGAACTGGCCACCCTCCTCGGCCCCGACGGCTACCGTGAGATGCACGCCCACGTCGGTCCGCTCGGCCGGATGCTCACCGAGATCATCGAGGACGGCGTGCGCGCGGGGGAGTTCGCCGAGTGCGATCCCGCCGCCACCGCCCACCTCGTCCACGCCTGCCTCGGCGCGGAGCGCTACCCCCTCGGCCAGGGCGTGCGCGACCTCGACGAGACGGTCGGGCGGGTCACCACCTTCGTGCTGCGCAGTCTCGGGGCCACCGCCTGACACCGGAGCCCCGGCGTGCGGGTGAGCCCGATCTGCACCACCGGGACACTGTTTTCGAACCGGTGCGCCATTGACCGCTCCGCGAGCGGCGCCGCGCGCGGACGGTCTGTCAGGGATGCGTCAGCCGGACGCCGCGTCGCCTGCGAATCGGCGGCGGGCCGCGCGCGCCGCCTTTCGAACAGGATCGCGGACGGATGTGCAAGATATCTGCGGTAGTCGGTTTCCGCGGCCGAATCCCGCCACCCGTATCAAGAATTCTCCGGGCCGGTCGAGCGTTTTTACCGTTGCCTGACGAACTCGTTTGTTGATCGGTTCGACGAAACCTATGTATATGTGAATCGCAAGACGTCCTTGACCGGTGACCTTGAGTTGGACGCGGGAATGCGGAGCGTGATCGTCGTGGGCTCCGCGTCCCCGCGGTGAACGACCGGGCGCGGCCGCCCTCCTGGAGGCCGCGTCCCGGAACTGTCGTCGACGGCCGCTCCCGAACCCCGTACCCCCGCTCCGGACTGTTCGCCTGCCCGAATGCGGACGTGCGGAGCGCGGCGCCGGGCCGGGTGGCGGTCGACCGACCGCGGCCGCGGCCGCGACTTGGGGGTGTGCTCGATGAGGTGGAAGCGGAGCGTGCGCGCGAGAGGGAGGGGCGCGTGACGGTACGGGTGATCGTTCTTGATCGCCAGGCGCTCACCCGGCTCGGGGTCCGCATGATCCTGGAGGCCGAACCCGATCTGGAGCTCGTGGCGGAGGCCCGGACGGGACGCGAACTGGTGCCGCTGGTGGCCGAACGGCGGCCGGACATCGTCCTGGTCGGCCTGCCGCTGGCCGAAGGGGAGGCGAGCGAACTGGTACGGAACCTCGTCGCGGACGGCGGGCGCAGACCGGGCGTGGTGGTCATGGCGGCGTCCGCGCACGAGGCGTCGCTGCTGGAGACGCTGCGCGCGGGGGTGCGGGGCGTGGTGGGGAAGGACTGCCCCCCGCACGAGATCGTGCGGGCGATCCGGGTGGTGGCCTCGGGTGGAGCGGTCCTGACCTCGGCGGTCACCGGGCAGCTCCTGGACTGGGTGGCGCGGGTGCCGGTGGCGACCTCGGTGCGGCCCGCGGTGGCCGAGGCGCTGAGCGACCGCGAGCGGCACGTGCTGGAGCTGGTCGCCGGCGGGCTCTCCGACACCGAGATCGCCGAGGAGCTGCACGTGTCGACCGCGACCGTCCGGTCCCACGTGCACCACATCACGGCCAAGCTCGGCGTGCCCGGACGCGCGCAGGTGGTCGCGTTCGCCTTCCGGCAGGGGCTGGTGGCCGGGGAGCCGGCCGGGCGCGGTTAGCCGGTCCCCGCGCCCGGCGAATACCCTCTTCCCGTTTTTGCGAATGATTTGCAAAAGCGGGAAGAGGGTATTTGTGTGTTCGGAGCGAATGTTCCGGCGTTTCGAAGACGCCGACGTCACGGACGGTGATTCCACATCCGTTCGTCCGGCGCCCCGCCAGGGGCAACGCGGGTGGACGGCCCGTCCGGCGCCGCTCAACATTCGTGGACCCCGCCCTGGATGCCCGTGGAATTCCCGGCCGGGAAAGATCAACGCATGACCGAAGACAGCCGGGTGCCGGGCCGCCTACTGTGACGGCGACCGCATTTCCGAATGAGGGCGCCGAAGTGTGAGGGGGATCGGCGGCCGACGAAAATCAAATTCGAGGGGATCGAATTGAACACGTCGCCGGCTCGTGTCATGGAGTTCTCGCCGCCGGGCGAGAACGCGGGGGAGAGCGCCGGGGGCAGCCCGGGGGAAAGGGCGCGGGACGGTGCGCCGGGCGGTGTCCCGGACCGGGGAAGCGCCGAATCCGCGCGCATTCTGCGCACCGAGCTGTTCCTGCGCCGGCTGCACCGGATGATCGGACCGAGGTTCGCCCGGGCGGAGCCCCGGGAGCGCGCCTTCGCCTTCCTGCGCGGCATGGTCGCCTCCGGCGGCCGGCGCAACGGCAGGCGACTCGCCGAGGCCGCCGGCGAGGACCGTCCGGACGGCATGCAGCGGCTGCTGACCACCGCGCGCTGGGACGCCGACGAGCTGCGCGACGACCTGCGCGACGTCGTGCTGGAGCACCTCGCCGACGAGGCGGCGGTGCTGGTCGTCCACGAGGAGGCGTTCGAGAAGAAGGGGAGCAGCTCGGTCGGGGTCGGCCCGCGTCACGTCGCGGCCGCCGGTGCCGTCCGCAACTGCCAGACGGCGGTGTTCCTCACCTACGCCGTGCCGCGCGCGCAGGCGATCATCGACCGGGAGCTCTTCCTGCCGCCCGCCTGGGCGCGCGACCCGCTGCGCCGCGCCCGCGCGGGCGTGCCCGTCGAGATCCCGTTCCGGACCCGGACCCAGCTGGGCTGGGAGATGGTCCGGCGCGCGCTGGACGCGTCGGTCCCGTTCGCCTGGGTCGCCGCGGCGAGCCCCTTCGGGCACGACGTGGAGTTCCGGCGGCGGCTGGCCGCGCGGGGCGTGCCGTACGTGCTCGGGCTGCGCCCGCCCGGGCGTCCGTCCGGGCGGGCGTCCGGGCGTTCGTCCGGGCGTTCGTTCGGGCGGGCGAGCGGGGGCGCGGACGCGCCCGGACCGCGACCGGAGGCGTGGACCGAGCGGGGCGTCCCGGAGGAGGTCATCGCGGCCATCCCGGCGCGGGACTGGCTGCGCGTCCGGGACCCGGGCGACCCGCTCCGCCCGGACGGCGTGTGCCACACCGCGCGCGTGCTGCTCCGCCCGGCCGGACGCGCCGGGTTCGCCCAGTGGCTGCTCGTCCGCCGGGACCTGCGCCGGACGCTGACCTACCTCTGCGCCGGACCCGCGGGCACCACGCTCCGGCAGCTCGCCGAGGTCGCGCGGCAGGCCGAGCGCGGCGCGCTGTACGCGGCGTCCGCGCGGGCCGACGTGGGCCTCGACCACTACGAGGTCAGGCTCTGGACGGCCTGGTACCGCCACATCACCCTCGCCCTGCTCGCGCACGCGAGCCTCGTCCTCGCCGGGGAGCCGGCGTCACCGCGGCCCGGCCGCCCGCCGCTCCCGCCGAGGACCCCGCCCACCGTCCACCGCGACCGGCAACCCACGCAGGAGTGACCATGCGCGAGATCACCGACCCGAACCTCAGGCGCGGCCTGGCCGAGCAGCTGCGCCGCTACCGCGAGCTGCGCGAGCGGCTGGGACCCGAGCGCGCCCGGGAGGCGATGCTGGACGGCCTGCCCGAGAAGCAGGCCGCCCGGCTCGGCCCCGCCGTGGCGGCGGGCGCCCTCGCCGAGGGCATGGCGAAGGCCCTGCCGTGGCTGGAGGCGGCGGGCCTCGTCCACGAGGTCGTCGACGAGCGCCTCCCCGGCGAGGACGCCGCCCTGGAGATCGCCTTCACCTGCACGTGCGTGACGGCGGCCGAGGAGCTCGGCCTGTCCGCCGACCAGACCGAACCGCTGCTGTGCGACCTCGAGGTCGAGGCGACGCGGCGGGCGCTGCCGGAACTCGACGTGCGCGCGCTGGCGCACCGCGCCGAGGGCGCGCGGGTGTGCGTCTTCCGCTACCGCCGGACGGCGTCCCCGTCCGGCGACCCGGGATCGGACCGCTGATCCCCCGACCCGTGAACCGCCGCGGCGGACGCCGCCGCGGACCGACCTGGAGGTGACCATGAAGTTCGTCCCGTCCGCGCTCCGCCGCCGTCTCGGCTGGCGCGCGCAGGCCGTGATCGCCGGCGCCGGAGCCCTTCTCGCCACGGCGGGGGACTACCGGGCCGGCGTCCTCGCCGCCCACATCCCGGTGATGCTGACCCGGCTGAACGCCAGCGCCCTCACCGCCCCCGCGCTCCCGGACGGCAAGGTGTCGTTCGCGTTCTACGGCGTGCTCGACGAGCCGGGCGACGTCCGGGTCGTCCAGGCGGACCTGGACGCGGGCGACGTGCTGTTCGTCGAGATGCTGATCCCCAAGCTGCCGCCCGAGACCGGCATCGCGCCCGAGCTGCTGCCGTCGCTGACGCTGGTGGCGCCGTCCGGGGAGCGGCGCGTGTTCACCGCCCACCGCCGGGAGACGTTCGACGAGCCCTACACCGACACGTCCTACCTCAGCTACAGCGTCGGCCGGATGGCGGCCGAGGCGGGCACCTACACCATGGAGATCACCGGTGAGGTCCCGGCCCGGTTCGTGCTCGCGGTCGGCGAGGAGGAGCGTCCGGGGGAGGTCCTCAAGGCGACCATCGGCGACATCCCGGACGTCCACGAGTGGTACCGGACGCCGCCCGGCGCGTCCGCTCCGGAGACGGCCGGCCGGGCCGGTTGAGCGGGCCGGCCGAGCGGAGAGGGAGGAACGCGATGAACCGCACGGAGCGAACGGAAGCACTGTGGCGGCGCGCCCGGCGCGTCACGCCCGGCGGGGTCAACTCGCCCGTGCGGGCGTTCGGCGCGGTCGGCGGCACCCCGAGATTCATGGCCTCGGCCCGCGGCCCCTACCTGGTGGACGTGGACGGCACCGAGTACGTGGACCTGGTGTGCTCCTGGGGCGCGGCCCTGCTCGGGCACGCCCCGCCGGCCGTCGTCGGCGCGGTCCGGGACGCGGCGGAGCGCGGCACGTCCTACGGCGCGCCCACCGAGGGCGAGGTGGAGCTGGCCGAGGAGATCGCCCGCCGCGCGCCGGTCGAGCGGGTCCGCCTGGTGACCTCGGGCACCGAGGCGACCATGTCGGCGATCAGGCTCGCCCGGGGCTTCACCGGACGCGGCCGGATCGTCAAGTTCGCGGGCTGCTACCACGGGCACTCCGACGCGCTGCTCGCGGCGGCCGGGTCGGGCGTGGCGACGTTCGGGCTCCCGGACTCGCCGGGCGTCACCGGCGCCGCCGCGTCCGACACGATCGTCCTGCCCTACAACGACGCGGACGCGGTCCGCGCGGCGTTCGCCGAGCACGGCGAGACCGTCGCCTGCGCCATCACCGAGGCGTGCCCGGCGAACATGGGCGTCGTGCCGCCCCGGCCCGGGTTCAACGCCCTGCTCGCCGAGCTGTGCCACCGGCACGGGGCGCTGCTGGTGGCCGACGAGGTCCTCACCGGGTTCCGGGTGACGGCCGCGGGCTGGCACGGCCACGAGCCGATCGACGCCGACCTCGTGACGTTCGGCAAGGTCATGGGCGGCGGCCTGCCGGCGGCGGCCTTCGGCGGTCGCGCCGGCGTGATGGACCTGCTCGCTCCGGCGGGCCCGGTCTACCAGGCCGGGACGCTGGCCGGGAACCCGCTCGCGACGGCGGCCGGGCTGGCCGTCCTACGGGCGGCGACCCCCGAGGTCTACGCGGGACTCGACCGGACGTCCGCGGCGCTCCGGGCCGCGGTGGCCGAGGCCCTGGACAAGGAGGGAGTGCCGTACCTGATCCAGACCGGGGGCAACCTGTTCTCGGTCTTCTTCGGCGACCACGCCGGAGGCGTCCACGACTACGCCGCCGCCCGCGCGCAGGAGACCGCCCGTTACGCGGCGTTCTTCCACGCCGCGCTCGACCGGGGCGTCTACCTGCCGCCGTCGGCGTTCGAGTCCTGGTTCGTGTCGGCCGCCCACGACGACGCGGCGCTGGAGCGGATCGTCGAGGTGCTGCCGCACGCCGCGCGGGCCGCCGCCGAGGCGGGCTGACCGCAGGACCCGGCGAACCGGAAAGGCGGCCACCGCAACCGGTGGCCGCCTTCTCGTGTGCCGGGGTTCCGTCGGGTGGGTTCCGTCGGACGGGTTCCGTCAGCCGGCGGCGGTCTCCCGGACGGAGAACCCGTAGGGAAGGCGCAGCCGGTGCGCTTCCAGCAGCTCCTCGTCGGACAGGACGAGCCCGGTCGGTCCGTCCGCGACGATCCTGCCGTCGGAGAGGATCAGCGACCGCGGGCACAGCTCGGCGGCGTACGGCAGGTCGTGGGTCACCATCAGCACGGTGACGCCGAGACCCAGCAGCAGGTCCGCCAGCTCCGCCCGGCTCGCCGGGTCGAGGTTCGAGGACGGCTCGTCCAGCACGAGGATCTCCGGCTCCATCGCGAGCACCGTCGCCACCGCCACCCGGCGCCGCTGCCCGAACGACAGGTGCTGCGGCGGACGGCCCGCCGCGTGCAGCATGCCGACGCGCCGCAGCGCGTCCTCGACCCGGGCGTCCAGGTCCGGGCCGCGCAGGCCGAGGTTGGCCGGGCCGAACGCGACGTCCTCCCGGACGGTCGGCATGAACAGCTGGTCGTCGGGGTCCTGGAACACGATCCCGACGCGCCGCCGGATCTCCGGGAGGTTCGGCTTGGCCACCGGCAGCCCGGCGATCCGGATCGTGCCCCCTCCGCCGGACAGGATGCCGTTGAGGTGCAGCACGAGGGTCGTCTTCCCCGCGCCGTTCGGGCCGAGCAGCGCGACGCGCTCGCCGCGCCGGACGGTGAGGTCCACGCCGCGCAGCGCGCGGTGCCCGCCCGGGTAGTCGTAGGTGAGGCCGCCGACCTCCACGGACGGCGGCGCGGTCGGTTCGGTCGGTTCGGTCATCCGGGCACCATCCAGGCGGTCGCGGCGACGGCCGCGGCCACGGCCGGGACGAGCCCGGTCGCGGCCCACTGCCGCGCCGTCGCGGACACGTCGTGAAGCGTCGGGGTCGTGCCGCTGTAGCCGCGGCTGGCCATGGCGACGTACACGCGTTCACCCCTCTCGTAGGAACGCAGGAACAGCGCGCTGAGGGAGCGCGCGAGGACGGGGACGTGCCGCAGGTCGCGGGCGTCGAACCCGCGCGCCAGCCGGGCCGTCCGCATCCGGCGGATCTCGTCGAGCACGACGTCGGTGTAGCGCAGCATGAACGTCGCGATCTGCACGATCAGCGGCGGCAGTCGCAGCCGCTCGACGCCGAGCAGCAGGGTGCGCGGCTCGGTCGTCGCGGCCAGCAGGATCGAGGCGGTGACGCCCAGGGTCGCCTTCGCGAGAACGTTCCACGACGACCACAGCCCGGACGTGCTCAGCGGCACTCCGGCCAGGTGGACGTGCGGGCCCGGCACGACGAACGGCAGGAGGAACGCGAACCCGACGAACGGGAGCTCCACCGCCATCCGGCGCAGCAGAAAGCCGGGCGGGACGCGCGACGCCGCCGCGACGGCCGCGAGGATCAGCGCGTAGCATCCGAAGGCCCACACCTGATCGCGCGGCGTGGCCACGACGGCGATGCCGAAGCCGAGCGTGCCGAGGATCTTGCACTGCGGCGGCAGCCGGTGCACCGGGCCGTCGCCCGCCCGGTAGAGCCGGTGGACGTGCCCGCCGCTCACGGGCCGTCCCGCCGTTCGGTGCGCCGGCGGCGCGCGAGCCAGAACAGGCCGCCGCCCGCCGCGGCGACGACGCCGACGCCGGCGAGCCCGGCCAGCCCGTTGGACAGCCGCGCGTCGTGCACGCCCTTGACCTGGTAACCGCCGACCGGGGAGTCCTTCATCGGCTGGTCCCGTTTGCGGGCGTCCAGGTGGTGGTCGGCCGAGACCTTCTCCAGGCCGTCCGGCTTGCTGCTGGCGTAGTAGCTGACGAACCCCGCGAGCGCGAGGACCACGATCGTGCCGATGACGAGGAGCCGCTTGAGTGCGCGGTCCCGGGCTCGTTTCTCCTCCGGGACGTTCTCGTCGTGCATGACATGGGGCTCGTCCCTGGCAGGTTCTTCGTCCATGGCAGGTTCCTTCCGTGAGGATCAGACACGGGACGGTTCGGGCGCGGCGGCGGCCCGCCGGGCCATCGCCCTGCGGACGCCGTGGACCAGGTCCGGGCGGACGGCGAGGACCCCGCCGACGGTGAACGCGGTGATCACCCCCTCGCCGAGGCCGATCAGCACGTGGACGCCGACCATGGCGGCCGCGACGGTGCCGAGCGGGACGTCCGCCGTCCCGCCGACCGCGTACACCGCGACGAACCCGAGCGCCGCGACCGGCACCGAGAGCGCCGCCGAGACGAACGCGGCGACGGCGAGCGCGCGCGGCCGGTCGGCGAACCGGCGCGCGGCCGGGCGGAACGTCCAGTGCCCGACCAGGACGGTCACGACGCCCATCAGCGCGATGTTGACGCCGAGCGCGGTGAGCCCGCCGTCGGCGAACAGCAGCGCCTGGACGGTCAGCACGACCGCCATGCAGAGCACCGCGGTGTAGGGGCCGACGAGGATGGCCGCGAGCGTCCCGCCGAGCAGGTGCCCGCTGGTCCCGCCCGCCACCGGAAAGTTGATCATCTGGGCGGCGAAGACGAACGCGGCGGTCAGCCCGGCGAGCGGGGCGGTGCGTTCGTCGAGTTCGGACCGGGCGCCGTGCAGGCACCGTCCGACGCAGGCCGCGGTGAACGCACCCGCGGCCAGGCAGGTCGGGGCGTTGATGAAGCCGTCTGGGATGTGCACCGGTGTTCTCCCTCCAAGGGTCGGTCAACCGTCGTCGTGCGGGGCTCGGCGGCGGGGCGCGTCGCGGGGGAGGCGGAGGCTCGCGACGAGGCCGCCGAACATCAGCGCGGCGGTGATCCAGGTGACGTCGCGGGTGGCCTCGGCCAGCGCCGAGCGCGCCGCCGTCCGGGCGGGCGCCGTGGCGGGGGACGCGGCGAGCCGGGGTATGTCCGCGCCGAGGCTGCCCCGCACGGACGCCGCCGCCTGCCGCCTGCCGTCGTGCGAAAGGCCGCTGGCGGCGTCCAGCCGCCGGTCCAGGTGGACGCCGAGCGTGCCCGCGAGGGCCGCGCCGAGCACGGCGATGCCGAGCGCGGAGCCGAGCAGGCGGGTGGTGTTCTGCGCTCCGGCGGCCTGCCCGGAACGCTCGACCGGGACGTCCGCCAGCACGACGTTCGACAGCTGGGCGCTGGCGAGCCCGACGCCCACCCCGTAGCCGAACAGCGGCGGGACGAGCGTCCACGGCGAGATCGCCGGCCCGAGCAGCACGGCGACGGCGGCGATGCCCGCGGTCTCCAGCGCGAGCCCGGCGATGACGACCGCGCGGGCGCCGTACCGGCGGGTGGCCGGACCCGCGACCGGGCCGGCCGCCAGCGAGCCGACGGCGAGCGCGAGGATCACCAGCCCGGCGTGCAGCGCGTCCAGGGACAGCACGGCCTGGAGGTACAGCGGCAGCACGAACACCAGCCCGAACTCGGCCAGCCCCACCACCGCGATCGCGACGTTCCCCACCCGGAAACCGGGGATGGCGAACAGCGTCATGTCCAGCAGCACCGGCCGGCCGCTCCGGCGCCGCCGCTCGGCGGTCACCGCGAACACCGCCAGGCAGCACGCGCCGAGGACGGCGGCCACCGGGATCGGCGAGACGCCCGGCGCGGGCCAGCTCGCGCCGCCGATCCGGAACGTCCGCGACGGCGTCCACCACCCGTACCGCTGGCCCTCGATGAGCGCGAACACCAGCGCCGCGAAACCCGCGGACGCGGCGAGCACGCTGACGGCCCCGGCCCGGAGCGTCGCGCGCGGGTCCCGGCTCTCCGGCAGCCACCGCAGCGCGCCGGCGACGACCAGCGCGCCGAGCGGCACGTTCACCGCGAAGATCCAGCGCCAGGAGTGGGCGGCGGTCAGCCAGCCGCCGAACACCGGGCCGACCGCCACCGTCGCGCCGATGGCCGACCCCCAGACCGCGAACGCGGCGGCCCGGTCGCGTCCCCGGAACGCGGTGTTCAGCACGGACATCGCCGAGGGCAGGATCAGCGCGGCGCCGAGGCCCTGGAGCACGCGCCCCGCCAGCAGCGACGGGCCGCCGCGCGCGAGCCCCGCGAGGACGCTCGCGGCGACGAAGACCGTCACCCCGGCGGCGAGGAACCGGCGGTGCCCCACCACGTCCCCGACGCGTCCGGCGGGGAGCAGGAGCGCGGCGAAGACCAGCATGTACCCGGCGTTCACCCATTCGGCGTCGGTCGAGGTCAGCCCGAGGTCGCCGATCACGGTGGGCAGCGCGACGTTCACGACGGTGCCGTCCACCATGATCAGCGAGACCGCGACGCTGAGCGTGACCAGGCGCAGCCACCGGAGCCGCCGGCGGCGCCCGTCCGGGACGGCCCGCTCGGCCGCCGCCGGACGGGCGCCGCCGGAGCGGGCGCCGGCCGTCCTCGGTTCTCCGGGCACCGGCTCAGCCACCCGCCGGAACGGGCCGCGGGGCGGCGTCACCCGCGGGGACGAGCACGGAGGCGATGTCGCCCGCGACCCGCCGCGCGTCCCGGACGCAGTCGTTGATCCCGACTCCGTGGTAGGTGTTCCCGGCCAGGTGCAGCCCGCCGGACGCCGCCGCCTGCGCGAGCACCGCGTCCATCCGCGCGCGGTGCCCGACCGGGTACTCGGGGATCGCCCGCCGCCACAGGTGGTCGAAGGAGAACACCGGCTCGCCGCGGATGCCGAAGATGTGGACCAGGTCGTGGTGGACCTCCCGGACGGCGTCCTCGCTCGGCAGCGACGAGAACGCCGGGTCCTGCATCCCGCCCGCGAGGGTGCGGATGAGCACCATGTCCTCGGGCGCCTGCTCGGGGAAGATCGTCGAGGTGTGGATGCTGGCCAGGATCCGCGTGCGCTCGGTCGGGATCGTCAGGAACCCGATGCCGGACGGCTCGCGCCGCACGTCCGCCCGCCGGTAGGCGAGGGCGACGACCCGCACGTCCGGGTGCGGGATGGCCGCGAGGGCCTCGGCCGCGTCGGGCAGGTGCGGCGCGATCAGCTCGGCCGCCCGGTACGCCGGGAGCGCGACGACCACGTGGTCGGCGGTGAGCGTCGCGCCGTCCTGCTGGACGACCGTCCAGCGCCGCTTCGCGTCCGGCGTCCGCTCGATCCGGACGGCCCTGCGGCCGAGCCGGACGCGGTCGGCGAGCGACTTCTCCAGCGCGTCCACGAGGCGCTGCATCCCGTGGCCGCGGAAGGTGTGCAGCCGCATCCCGAACTCGCGGAACTTCGGCAGGCGCGGGATGTAGAACCGGCCGGTCTGCGTGCCGCGCAGCTGGGCGCGCAGCGCGCCGAGCAGGACGCTCCGGTGCCGCGCCTCCAGGTACCGGACGTAGGGGAACTTCGCGTCGATGCTCAGCCGCCGCGAGTCCCCGCCGGTGACTCCGAGCACCGCCGGGACGGCCAGCGTGCGCGCCAGCTCCCACCCGAACCGCCGCGCGGTGAACTCGAACACCGACTCCTCGGTGAGGTCCCTGGCGACGAACGGCTCCAGCGCGATGCGCAGCTTGCCCCGCGCCGACAGCAGCGGCGAGCGCAGGAACTCGCGCGGCGTGGTCGGCATCGGGATCAGCTCCTGGTCGTCGCGCAGGAGCAGCAGGTCCTGCGCCTCGTCGGTGGCGAGCATCAGCTCGTCGCCGAGGCCCAGCTCGCGCGCCAGGTCGCCGACCCCGCCGGGGCCGTAGACGACGAAGCCGTGCGGGCCGGTGTCCACGGTGAAGCCCTGCCGGTGGTGCGAGCCGACGATGCCGCCGACCCGCTCGGACGCCTCCAGCACCACGACGGAGCGTCCCGGCGCGCGGGCGACGATCTGGTGGGCGGTGGTGAGCCCGGTGATGCCGCCGCCGATCACGACGACGTCGTGGTCGCCGTTGACGGCCCTGCGTCCGCCCCGGGCGTGGTCTCCCGCGTGGTCTCCCGCGTGGTTCTCGGCGTGGTTCTCCGCGTGGTTCTCGGCGGGCTTGGGTTCCGGTGGCTTGGTCACGACAGCTCCCGTGCGGCCTCGACGGCCCAGTAGGTGAGGATGATCGAGGCGCCCGCGCGGCGGATGGAGGTGAGCGTCTCGGCGATGGCGCGGTCGCGCTCGATCCAGCCGCGCGCGGCGGCGGCCTCGACCATGGCGTACTCGCCCGACACCTGGTAGGCGGCGACGGGCACGTCCACCGCGTCGGCGGTGCGGCGGACGACGTCCAGGTAGGACAGGGCGGGCTTGACCATCACGGCGTCCGCGCCCTCGGCGACGTCGAGGGCGACCTCGCGCAGCGCCTCGGCGCCGTTGGCCGGGTCCATCTGGTAGGTGCGGCGGTCGCCCGTCAGCGACGAGTCGACCGCGTCGCGGAACGGCCCGAAGAAGGCCGAGGCGTACTTGGCGGCGTAGGCGAGGACGCCGACGCCGGTGTGCCCGGCCGCGTCCAGGGCGGTGCGGACCGCGCGGACCTGGCCGTCCATCATGCCGCTCGGCCCGACCAGGTGCGTGCCCGCCTCGGCGAGCGCGACGGCCATGGCGGCGTAGCGGTCGAGGGTCGCGTCGTTGTCCACCGAGCCGTCGGCGGCGAGGACGCCGCAGTGCCCGTGGTCGGTGAACTCGTCCAGGCAGAGGTCGGCCATGACGGTGGTCGCGTCGCCGACCTCCGCGACCAGGTCGGCCACGGCGGTGTTGAGCGCGCCGCCGGGGTCGGTCGCGCCGCTGCCCTCGGCGTCCTTCTGCGCGGGCACGGCGAAGAGCATCAGCCCGCCGACGCCCGCTTCCACGGCCTCGCGCGCGGCCTTGCGCAGCGAGTCGCGGGTGTGCTGCAGGACGCCCGGCATCGACGGCACCGGCGCGGGCTCGGTGAGGCCCTCCTTGACGAACATCGGCAGGACCAGGTCGGCGCCGGACACGCGGGTCTCGGCGACCAGGCGGCGCAGCGCGGGCGTCCTCCGCAACCGCCGCGGCCGGACGGCGGGACGCGGGACGTCGAAAGGCGTTGCGGCCGTTGGGGGATGGTCGGTCATCGCGGAACCTCCGGAACGGGTCAGCCCAGGGCGGGCGTCGTCGGCTGGTGGGGGGCCTGCGCGGGACGGCGGCGGGGGTCGTCCACCGGCGGCTGCGCGGCGAGGAGGTCCCCGCCGCCCGCGTCGAGCAGCATCCGGGCGAGGCGCTCGCCGAGCGCGCGGGCGTGCTCGGTCCGCGTCACCGGCGCGCTCAGGGAGCGGCGCAGCACGGTCGAGCCGTCGGGGGTGGCGACCATGCCGTCCAGGCGCAGCGTCCGGCCGTCCCCCTCCCGGACGGCCAGCGCCGCGACCGGCGAGGTGCAGCCCGCGTCGAGGCCGGCGAGGAACGCGCGCTCGGCGGTGACCGCGCGCCGCGTCTCCGGGTCGTTCACCGCCGCGAGCGCGGCGGCGGTCGCCGGGTCGGCGCCGCGGCACTCGAGGGCCAGCGCGCCTTGCGCGGGCGCGGGCAGCAGCGTCTCGGGCGGCAGCGGCGCGACGACGTCGGCGAGCCGGCCCAGCCGCGCGAGCCCGGCCATCGCCAGCACGACGGCGTCGAGGTCGCCGTCGCTGACGCGCGCGAGCCTGCTGTCGACGTTGCCGCGCAGCGGGACGACCGACACGTGCGGCGCGACGGCCAGGATCTGGGCCGCGCGGCGCGGCGAGCCGGTGCCGACGCGCGTGCCCGGCGGGAACCCGGCGAAGTCCGCCGGGAGGCCCGCCGGTCCGGCGAGCGCGTCGCGCGGGTCCTCCCGCACCGGGACGGCGGCGAGGCGCAGCTCCGGTTCGGGCGCGGTCGGCAGGTCCTTGAAGGAGTGGACGACGAAGTCGACCTTCCCCGCGAGCAGCGCCTCGCGCAGCGCGGTGACGAAGACGCCGGTGGAGCCGAACCGCTCGATCGGCGCGTCGCTCTCGTCCCCCTCGGTGGACAGCGTGACGAGCCGGACGGGCCGTCCGGTCGCCTCGGTGACGCGGTGCGCGGCCCAGGTGGCCTGCGCGACGGCGAGCTTGCTGCGGCGGGTGCCGAGCAGCAGCGGACGCTTCTCCTCGCGCGCGCCGTGCGCGTGCGTGGCGGGGTGGTCGTGATCGCTGTGGGGGCTCATGCGTGGGCCTCGCTCGTGTCCAGGTCGAACAGGTGGAAGAGGGCCTCCAGGTAGAGGCGCCCGTCGGGGGTGCCCGCGAGCTGCTTGGCCCGCGTGATCGGGGTGTGCAGCAGCTTGGCCACGATCCGGTCCACGGCGGCCACGGTCGCCTCCCGGTCGCCGTCCGCCAGGTGCGGCAGCCGCTTGCCGAGCCGGTCGAGCTCGGTGTCCACGACCTCGCGGCTGCGCGCGCGCAGCGCGACGATCAGCGGCCGGACCGAGGACTCCAGCCGGCGGGCGAGGAAGGCGCCGGTCTGCTCGGCGCAGATCTCCGCCGTCCGGGCGAGGTCGGCGGCCGGGCCGCGCCGCGACAGCAGCCGGCCGAGCGCGGCGAGGTCCACCAGGTGGACGCCGTCCACGTCCGCGCACAGCGGGTCCAGGTCGCGCGGCATCGCCAGGTCGAGCGCGACCATCGGCGGGTTGCCGGCGTTCTTGCGGGCCCTGCGCAGCGTGTCGGCGTCCAGCACGTGGCCGTGCGCCCCGGTGGACGAGACGACCAGGTCGCAGCGTTCGAGGACGTCCGCCCACGCGGCCTCGGGCGCCACGGTGCCGCCGACCTCTCCGGCGATCCGCTCGGCGTTGGCCGGGGTGCGGCTCGCGACGTGGAGGGCGCCGGCGTCCGCGTCCCGCAGGAGCCGGGCGGCGAGCGCGCCCATCGTGCCGGTGCCGATGACGAGGGCCGTCCGGCCGGCGAGGCCGCCGAGCGTCTCGGCGGCGGCGTCCAGCCCGGCGTGCACCAGCGAGACGCCCGCCTGGCCGACGCGGGTCTCGCTGCGGGCGGTCTTGCTGGTCCGCAGCGCGTGCTCGGTGACGGCGATCAGCAGCGGCCCGGCCGTGGCCGCCTCCCGCGCCGCGCGCAGCGCGGACCGGAGCTGCGCGACGATCTGCTCCTCGCCGACCGCCATCGACTCCAGGCCGCACGCGACCCGGAGCAGGTGGGCGACCGACTCGGTCTCGCGCCGGATCGCCACCGACTCCCAGACGTCGTGCTCCGGGACGCCCGCCATGGCGGCGAACGTCTCGACGACATGGCAGGTCGCGGCGCTGCGGTGGCCGGTGGACAGGACGGCCTCCAGCCGGTTGCAGGTGGCGAGGACCATCACCTCCCCGACGGCGGGATGGTCCCTGAGCCGCGCCAGCAGCGCGGGCATGCGGTCGGGAGGGACGGCCAGGCGTTCGAGCAGTCCGATCGGGGCGGTCGTGTGGTCGACGCCGACGGTGTGTAGCTGCATCACGGAAAAGGTCACCTTCGTGGCGCGTTCGGGCGGTCTTCGGGGATCGCTGCGGGGATCGCTGCGGGGCGGCACGAACGTAGGCAGCCGAATTCAGCGCGGTCCAGGCAAGTACGGAAGTCTCCGCCCGCTGCCGTACTAGCCGCCGGGAAGTGCGGTAAAGAAACGCGTCCCGTGACGGCCGGGACATGCCGGGCTAATGTCACGGCACGGCCGACCGGCGGCGTCATTCCTGGAGGAAATGTGACCACGACCGAAACGGACGCGGACGGCACCGAGGTCCGCGCACGCACCCTCTTTCTCGACACCGCGCGCGGGCTCGCCGGGGACCGCGCGCCCGTCTGGCTGATGCGCCAGGCGGGCCGCTACCTGCCCGAGTACCGGGCGCTGAAGGAGCGGCACGCGTTCTGGGAGATGTGCCGCACGCCCGAGATCGCGGCGGAGGTGACGCTGCAACCGCTGCGCCGCTTCCCGCTGGACGCGGCGATCATCTTCAGCGACATCATGACGCCGCTGCCGCCGATGGGAGTGCCGGTGGACTTCGCGCCCGGGCCGGTGATCCGCTCCCCGCTGCGCAGCGCCGCCGACGTCGCTCGGCTCGCCACCCCCGGCGGCGATGAGGTGGCGCCGTTCGTGGGCGAGGCGATCCGGCTGGTCCGCGCCGAGGCCGAGGTGCCGGTGATCGGGTTCGCGGGCGCCCCGCTGACCGTCGCCGGGTACGCCGTGCAGGGCGCCGGGTCGTCCGACTACGCCGAGTTCCGCGCCTGGCTGCATCGCGAGCCCCGCGCCGCGCACGACCTGCTGGACAAGCTCGCCGACGTCACCACCGGCTACCTGCGCATGCAGATCGAGGCCGGGGCCGAGGCGGTGCAGCTGTTCGACAGCTGGGCGGGCGTCCACGACCGGCGCGGCTACGCCACCTTCGGCATGCCCTACGCGCGGCGCGTCCTGGACGGCCTGGCCGACACCGGCGTCCCGCGCGTCTACCTCGCGGTCGGCGCCGCCCACCTGTACCCGCAGATCGCCCGGCTGCCCGCCGAGGTGGTCAGCGTGGACTGGCGGCAGCCGCTGGACGCCGTCCGGGCGGCGCTGCCCGGCAAGGTGCTCCAGGGCAACCTCGACCCGGCCGTGCTGCTCGCCGAGCCCGGCGACCTGCTCGCCGCCGCGCGCCGCGTGCTCCGCGAGGGCCAGGGCGGGCCGCACGTGTTCAACCTCGGCCACGGCGTGCTCCAGGGGACGCCGCCGGACAACGTCGCGCGCCTGGTCGATCTCGTCCACGACTTCGTCCGGGAGGAGGGCGAGGGCCGATGAGCCACGCCGAGAAGGTCACCGAACTGCTGCGCGCCCACCAGGACCGCCTCGTGGCGGCGTTCGAGAAGCAGGACGGCGGCACGACGCGGTTCCGGGACGCGCGCTGGCAGCGCCAGGGCCTGGGCGGAGGCCGTGCGCGCATCCTGGAACGCGGCAACGTCTTCGAACGGGCCGGGGTGAACGTGTCGCTGGTCGCGGGGGAGAAGGTCCCCTCGGCCGTCTCGCGGGACCGGCCGCACCTGGCGGACAAACCGTTCGTGGCGACCGGGATCTCGATGGTCCTGCACCCGCTCAACCCCTACACGCCGTCCTTCCACGCGAACTTCCGGTATTTCGAGATCGCCGACGAGGAATGGTGGTTCGGCGGCGGCATGGACCTCACTCCGATGTACGGGTTCGACGCGGACGCCGTCCATTTCCACCGCACGCTCAAGGCGTGGTGCGACCGTCACGAACTGGGCCGCTACGACGAATGGAAGAAGACCTGCGACGAGTATTTCCATATCCGCCACCGGAACGAGATGCGCGGCATCGGCGGGGTCTTCTTCGACCGCGTGGCCGACCCGTCGCCGCATCCGTCGCCGGAACACCTGGCGTTCGTGGACGACGGTCTCCGGGCGATCCTCGACGCCTACCTCCCGATCGTCGCGCGCCGCGCGGACACGCCGTACGGCGAGCGCGAGCGCGAGTGGCAGCTCGCCCGGCGCGGGCGCTACGCCGAGTTCAACCTCGTCTACGACCGGGGCACCCTGTTCGGGCTCCAGACCAACGCGAACATCGAGGCCGTCCTGATGTCGATGCCGCCGGTGGCGCGCTGGGGCTTCGAGATCGTCCCCGAGCCGGGCAGCCCGGAGGCGGACGTGGCCCGCTTCCTGCAGCCCCACGACTGGGCGGGCCGGGACACGCTGGCCCCGGCGGGCTGACCCTCCGCCCGTCCCTCCTCGGCCTCTCCGGGCCGGTTCGCCGGTTCGCTGTACGAACACCTCCGGCACGGTGTAGTACTACGGGTCGTAGTACCAAACTGTCGCTTAGGAGGTGGACGATGCAGGACCGCCTGGGACGCTGGTGCCACCGGCGCCGCCTGACCGTGATCGCCGGCTGGTTGCTCGTCGCGTTCACGCTGGTCAGCGTCGCCGGAATGGCCCGGCCGCACTTCGACTCGGAGTTCGCCCTGCACGGGGCCGACTCCCAGGACGCCTACGACGTGCTCGCCCGGCACTTCCCCGAGCAGTCCAAGGGCATGGGGGAGGTGGTGTTCTCCGCCCCGGCCGGGCTGCGCGACCCGGCGGCGCGCGCACGGGTCGAACGGATCGTCGGCGACGTGCGGCGGGCCGACCCGTCGGTGCGCGACGTGGTCAGCCCCTACGACGCCGCGAACGGCGGCCTGATCAGCGCGGACGGGCGGACCGGCGTCGCGCGGGTCTGGTTCGCCACGTCCCGCACCGACGTGCCGAAGGCCGCCCGCTCCGAGATCAGGTCGGTCGTCCGGCGGGACGGCGGCGACGGCGTCCGCGCCGAGCTGGCCGGGACCATGTTCGCGCCCGTCCCGGACACCGGGCTCAGCGAGACGGTGGGGCTCGCCGCCGCCGTGATCGTCCTGCTGGCCGCCTTCGGCTCGCTGCTGGTCGTCGGCATGCCGCTGCTGACCGCGCTCGTCGGGCTGCTCGGCTCGCTCGGCCTGGTGATGTTCCTCGCCAAGGCGATGGTCGTGCCGGACTTCACGATGTCCGTCGCGACCATGATCGTGCTCGGTGTCGGGGTGGACTACGCGCTGTTCGTCGTCACCCGGCACCGCGCCGCGCTGCGCGCCGGGCGGACGCCCGAAGCGGCGGCGGGCGAGGCCGTCGCCACCGCCGGACGCGCCGTGCTGTTCGCGGGCCTCGTGGTCGTCGTCTCGCTGACGGGCATGCTCTTCATGGGCGTGGGCTTCGTGCGCGGGCTCGCGATCGGCTGCGCGCTCGGTGTGCTGGTCACGCTCGCGGTGGCGGTCACGCTGGTGCCCGCGCTGCTCGCGCTCGTCCCCGAGCGCCGCCTGCGCCGGTGGGCCGAGCGCGGCCCCGGCGCCGGCCTCGGCACTGGCGCTGGAAATGGCACGGGCCTCGGCACTGGCGCGGGCCTCGGCCCTGGCGCCGGAAACGGCACGGAAAACGGCGCGGGAAACGGTACGGGAACCGGCACGGGAAAGGGCGCGGGCTGGACGCGCTGGCACGCCGGGATCACCCGCCGTCCCGCGCTCGTGATCGCCGCCGGGCTCGCCGTCCTGGCCGTCCTCGCGACGCCCGCCTTCGCGCTGCGCCTCGGCAGCAGCGACGCGGGCAACCGGCCCACGTCCGAGACCACCCGCCGCGCCTTCGACCTGGAGACGCGGGCGTTCGGCCCCGGCTCGACCGCCGCGCTCACCCTGGCCGTCGATCTGCGCGGAACGGCGCCGTCCGCGCTCGACGGCCTGGTGAAGCGCGTGGCGTCCACGCCCGGCGTCGCGGCGGCGACGCCCCCGGTGCTCAGCCGCGACCGCGCCGCCGCGATGATCGTCGTCACGCCGCGCACGGACGCCCAGGACCGGGCGACCGGCGACCTGGTGCGCCGCCTCCGCGACGACGTGCTGCCCGACGCGACGTCCGGCACCGCGATGCGCGTGCACGTCGGCGGCGTCACCGCCACCTTCCAGGACCTCGCCGACCGGATGGGCTCCCGGCTCCCGGCCTTCGTGCTGGCCGTGCTCGGCCTGTCGCTGCTCCTGCTGGTCCTGCTGTTCCGCAACCTCGCGGTGCCGGTCACGGCCGTCCTGCTCACCGTCCTGTCCCTGGTGGCCGCGTACGGGGTGCTGGTGGCGGTGTTCCAGTGGGGATGGGCCAAGGAGGCGTTCGGCATCGGACGGACCGGGCCCCTGGAGAGCTACACGCCGATGACGCTCATGGCGCTGCTCTTCGGGCTGAGCATGGACTACGAGATGTTCCTGCTGTCCCGCGTCAAGGAGGCCTTCAGCCGGACGGGCGACGCGTCCGGGGCGGTCGCCGAGGGACTGCGGGCGTCCGGACGGGTCATCCTGTCGGCGGCGCTCATCATGGCGGCCGTGTTCGCGAGCTTCACCCTGTCGTCCGACCGGATCATGAAGCAGTTCGGCCTGGGCCTGTCGGTCGCCGTCCTCGTGCAGGCGCTGCTGGTGCTGACCGTGGCCCCGGCGATCCTCGGTCTCCTCGGCGCCCGGGCCTGGCGTCCGTCCCGCCTCCTGCGCGGCCTTCCCGACCTGCGCGTCGAGGGCACTCCGGCGGAAGCCGGCCCGGTGCGGGAGCGGCCGTCGCCCGAGGGCGCCGCGCACCGCTGACGCCGCCGCCGACGTTCGTCCGGATGGCGCCGCTATTGTGTCGCCTTGCCCCACTAGAGAAGGACGTGAGACATGGCGGATGCGGGTAACGGCACGGGTCCGGCGCCGCGCTGGTGCTCCTGCCGGGTGCCGGACGGCGCGGAGGCGCCGTCGGGCGTGAGCCGCAGGCGGGTGCTCGGCGGGCTGACCGCCGCCGGAGCGCTGGCGGTGGCCGGCTGGCCGGGCTCGGCGCAGGCCGCGGCCCCCGGCCGGGACAAGTCGGTCACCATCACCGTGATGGGGACGTCCGACCTGCACAGCCACGCGGTGAACTGGGACTACTACACCGACGCGGCCTACAGGGACAGCGCCGGGAACGTCGTCGGCCTCGCGCGGGTGTCGAGCCTGGTCGAGCAGATCCGCGCCACGCGCGGGCGCGACCGCACCCTGCTGTTCGACGCGGGCGACACCATCCAGGGCACCCCGCTCGGCTACTACTACGCCACCGTGGAGCCGATCACCAAGACCGGCGACGTCCACCCGATGGCGCGGCTGATGAACGCCATCGGCTACGACGCCGTGGCGCTGGGGAACCACGAGTTCAACTACGGGCTGCCGCTGCTGGAGAAGTGGATCGGCCAGATGGACGCCCCGGTGCTCGCCGCCAACGCCGTCCACGCGGGCACCCGGCGCCCGGCCTTCCGGCCGTACATGATCAAGCGGATGCACGTCCCCGGGCATCCGCCGATCAAGGTCGGGCTGCTCGGCCTCACCAACCCCGGCGTCGCGATCTGGGACAAGGCCAACGTGTCGGGGAAGCTCGACTTCCTCGACCTGGTCGAGACGGCGAAGCGCTGGGTGCCGGTCATCCGCGCCGCGGGCGCCGACGTCGTGGTCGTCAGCGCGCACGCGGGGGACAGCGGGCTGTCGTCCTACGGCGGCGACATCCCGGTCGAGAACGCCTCGGCGATGGTCGCCGAGCAGGTCCCCGGCATCGACGCGATCCTGTTCGGGCACGCGCACCTCGACATCCCCGTCCGGTACGTGACGAACAAGGCCACCGGCCAGAGCGTCGTGATGAGCGAGCCCAAGTGCTGGGGCGAGCGGCTGTCGGTCTTCGACCTCACCCTCACCCGCGACCGGGGCCGCTGGAAGGTCACCGGCAAGTCCGCCACGACGGTGAACACGAACACCGTCGAGGAGGACCAGGCGATCGTCAGGCTGGTCAAGAAGCAGCACGACGCGGTCGTCGGCTACGTGAACCAGAAGGTGGCGACCTCGACGCAGGCGCTGTCGGCGGCGGAGTCCTGCTGGAAGGACACCGCGATCCTGGACTACGTCCAGCTCGTCCAGACGGCGAAGGTCACCGAGGCGGTCGCCGGGACGGAGCATGCGTCCCTGCCGGTGCTGTCGATCGCCGCGCCGTTCAGCCGGGCCGCGACCTTCCCCGCCGGGCAGGTCACCATCCGGGACATCGCCGGGCTCTACATCTACGACAACACGCTCATGGCGAGCGTCCTGACGGGCGCGCAGCTCAAGGACTACCTCGAGTACTCGGCGCAGTACTTCAAGAAGACCGCGCCGGACGCGCCGGTCGACCCGGCGTCCTGGACCAACGAGAACAACCGGCCAGACTACAACTACGACCAGCTCTCGGGCGTCGACTACGACATCGACATCTCCAAGGACGCCGGCTCGCGCATCGCGAACCTGACCTACAAGGGCGCGGCGGTGACCCCGGACCAGAAGTTCGTGGTCGCCGTGAACAACTACCGCCAGTCCGGCGGCGGCGGTTTCCCGCACATCACCACCGCGCCCGTGGTCTACAACGCGCAGCTCGCCATCCGGGAGGCGATCGTCGCCTACGCCTCGGCGTCCGGCACGATCGACCCGGCCGCCTTCCACACCGTGAACTGGCGTCTCACCCGGAACGGCACGCCGGTCTTCTGACCTCCGCGAGCCGCATCACCGAGACGGCGTGATCGCCTCCTGCCGGGCGCTCACGCCGTCGCGCTTATGCCGTCGCGCTTATGCCGTTTCGCTCACGCCGTTTCGCTCATGCCAGGGGCTCGTGGTTCGCCCAGGCGACCCGGTACGGGTGCCGCGCCTGCCACCGGTCGATGACCTCGTGGACGCCGGGCGCCGCGAACGCCGCGGCCAGCGCCTCCATGTCGGCCACCGCGACCTGGACGAGCGCGGTCGCGATCATCGCCGGGATGGCCTCCTCGCCGGGGACGGGCAGGTGCCGCCGGGCGGCGAACGACCGGACCAGACCGGTGTCGCGCATGGCGCGTTCGATATCCGCGAGATATTGATCGAGTTCGTTGTCGGGCAGAGGACGCTCGAACGAGACGAGCATTGTGTGCTGAACCATGTGTCGATTCTCGGCGACGGCCGGCGCCGGAGTCCAAGACACGTTCGTTCTTCAGCGATAACCTGGAGGCATGGCCGAGCTGGAGACCCGCGAGATCGAGTACTTCATGGCGGTCGCCGACGAGCTGCACTTCGGACGGGCGGCCGTCCGGCTGTCGATCGCCCAGCCCGCGCTGTCGAAGGCGATCCGGCGGGTCGAGGCGCGGCTCGGCGTCCCGCTGTTCGTCCGGTCCAGCCGCCACGTGGAGCTCACCCCGGCCGGACGGGCGCTCCAGGAGCACGGGCGGCACGCGCTCAACGCGGTCGGCGCCGCCGTCCGGAACGCCCGCCGCGCCGGTGACCCCCACGCCCAGCTTCGGCTCGTGCTCAAGCCGGGAGGCGACGCGGGCCTGCTGTCGGGGATCCTCGCCGAGTACTCGCACCGGCCCGACGCCCGGCGGGTGGACATCCTGTTCAGCGGGCCCGCCGACCGCACCGACTTCCTGCGCGACGGCCGCGCCGACGTCGGCCTCCTCTACGCGCCGTTCGACGACCTGGACGGCCTGGCCCACGAGACGCTGCACACCGAGGAGCGCGTCGTCATCGTCCCGTCCGGGCACCGGCTGGCCGGGCGCGCCTCGGTGCGGATGCCCGACCTGGACGGCGAGACGCTGCCGAGCTGGAAGGGCGTCCCCGGCGGCGACGGCACCGGCCCGGCGGTCGCCGACGCCGTCCAGCTGCTCCAGATGATCACGGTCGGGCGGATGGTCGGGGTGCTGCCCCGGTCGCTGGCCGAGCCCCTCCCGCCCGGCCTGACCTGCGTCCCGGTGGCCGACGCGCCGCTCAGCCGCCTCGTCCTCGCCTGGAACGAGCACGACCGCCGTCCGCTGGTGACGTCGTTCGTGGAGGCTGCCCTCAGAGCGTCCGGACGCGAACCCGGGCTACACGACGAACCCCGGCTACACGACGAACCCCGGCAAGACGAGGAACCCCGGCCGGACGACGAATCCCGGTCGCACGACTAGGACGAGCCGGGGTCGCCGCCGATCCCGTCCGCGGCCGTCGGCGGGGCTCGCTGGCGGCGCGCGGGCTACTTGCCGCTGAGGAGGGGCTCGTCGTGGGCGCGGATGTCCTGGTTCGGGAGGCCGCCGGGGTAGTTGCGGCGGACCCGGTCCAGGCAGCTCAGGGCGATGTCGAGGTGCTGGCGCTTGCTGGCCTCGTAGAACGTGGCGGCCTCGCCGGACAGTTTCGGCTCGGCGTGGAGCGGCTTGTCGGAGACGCACAAAAGCGTGGCGTTCGGGATGCGGTAGCGGAACCCGTTCGCCGCGATCGTGGCGGACTCCATGTCGACCGCGACGCAGCGCGCCGCGCGCATCGTGGCCAGCGGCTGCCGCTGGTTGAGCTCCCAGTTCCGGTTGTCGGTGGTGTAGACGGTGCCGAGCCGGTACTGGACGTCGCGGACGTCGAGCTCGTCCAGCAGGTACATGTTGAGGCGCTGTGTCGGGATCACCGGGACGGTCGTCGGGAGCACCTCGTCCAGGACGTGGTCGGCGCGCAGGTACGCGGTGGCGAGCACGAAGTCGCCGATCCGCTGGTGGTTCCGCAGGCCGCCGCAGTGGCCGATCATCAGCATCGTGTCCGGACGCAGCACCGCGAGGTGGTCGGTGGCCGTCTTGGCGTTGGCCGGCCCGACCCCGATGTTGACGATGCTCACGCCGCCGCCGTCCTCGGCCCGGTGGTGCCAGGCGGGCATCTGGACGCCCTCCCGGGCCGGCCCCTCCGCGTCGGGGAACCGCTCCCGGAACGCCTCGACGTGCATCGCGTAGTTGGTGAAGAGCACGTAGCGCTGGAACGACTCGGCCGGCGTGCCGCAGTAGTGGGACAGGCGGTCCAGGGACAGCGCCATCCGCTCCGGGCCGAAGAGGAACAGCTTCTTGGCCCGCACGTCGAACCGTTCCTCGTCGAGCGCCTTGAAGAACTCGGGGTCGTCGAACGCGAGCCGCCGGCGCGACGGCCGGACGGTGACGTCCGCGCCCCTGGACAGCAGGGTGCTCAGCTCCCGCCGCAGGTACCAGCGGATCGCGCCCGGACGGGCGAACTCGCCCACGAGCGTCGGATTGTGCTTCGACCAGGGCCGCGAGACCTCCAGCGCCGCGTACCACCCGCCGCGGTCGACCTCCTCCAGCGCGTCGAGGAGCACGCCCACCGCGTCCTCGACCCCGCCGGGTTCCAGGCCCGACCCCTCCACCGAAACCTCGGCCAGCTCTGCCACCATGAGCTCCACCGTAACCACCGCGACCATGTCCGTCGGCCCCGAGGTCGCCGCTGACAAATGTCATGGACGGTTCGTGGAGGGACTCACTGGGCCGGGCGGGGGCGCCGCGAGCACGATGAAGCCATGACGAACACCGCAGTGAACAGCCCGAACGTCCTCGACGCCTCCGCCGCCGTCCGCCGGGTCACGATGCTGGCCGGCTCCTACGCCGCCGTCAGCGTCACCACCGTCACCGCCCTGGCCGCCGCCGGCGCCTCGGCCGCCCAGCCCGTCTGGATCCGCCTGGGCATCGTCGCGGTCAGCTCGCTGGTCCTGGTCGCCCTCACCCTGCGCGCCGCCCGCGGCTCGTCCGGCGCCTACCGGCGAGTGCGGATCGTCTCCACCGTCATGCTCGCCGCCACGGTCGTCATCGTCGCCCTGCCCGGCATGTTCCCCGTCTGGATGCGCCTTGAGCAGGCCGCATGCGCGCTCCTGCTGGCCGGCGTCGCCCTGATCGCGCACGGCCGCACCCTGCGCACCCACTTCGCCAAGTGACCCCTCCGAACGAGAGGCGGGCCGCCACCAGGCGGCCCGCCTCTCACGCGCTTGACGCCCGCTTTCCCCCGCCATGGCGGCGAACTGGTCCGAAATTCGGATTTCGGACCAGTTCCCAGGCATAAGACCCTGGTCGCGGGCACGGGCCAGGAAGAGCGACGGACGACGAAAGGAGCCGATCATGTCCGCAGCCGGCCGCCCGGTCCAGGGCGAGCACCAGTACCAGCAGCACGTGACCTCGCCGGACGAGCACGAGGAACGCCCCGGCCGCAGCCTGGTCACGACCGACCACGACACGATCATGAACTGGGCCCGGGAGCGCGGCGCGGAACCCGCGACCGTCCCCGGCAGCGAGTACGACGGGCGCCCGGGCCGCCTGCTCATGGACTTCCCCGGCTACGGCGGCGAGAGCCTGGAGCACATCTCCTGGGACGACTGGTTCCGCACCTTCGACGAACGCAAGCTGAACTTCATCTACCAGGAGCACAAGAAGGACGGCGCCCAGAGCAACTTCTTCCGCCTGGAGAACCCCGACAGCACCTGACCGGACCCGTCCCGCGACCGCCGGCCACCGGTCGGGCGGGCGCGCCGCCGCGGCTGCGCCCGCCGTCCCGGTGATCGGCGGTCGGGAGTGGTCAGCGGTCGGGGGTGAGGAGGGGTTTGAGGTCGAGGATCGGGGTGGCGTTCAGGGCTTCGAGGTTGCGGACGTGGACGCGGGGTCCCGCGATGGCGAGGATGTGGATCTCGTGCAGGCCGATCGGGTTCGGGCGGTCGGGGCTGCGGGTGGCGAAGACGCCGGCGCGGGGGCGCGCGGTGTGGCCGCGGGGGTGGACGGTCAGGGTGTCGCGGTCGGCGCGGTCGAGCCAGGTGAGCAGGAGGGCGTCGGTGCCCGGCGAAAGGCCGTCCAGGGCGGGCGCGTAGTGGTCGTCGAAGACGAGCCAGGCGTCGGGGGCGCCCTCGTCCGGCTGGCGCGGGGCCGCCGCCCGGTCGGTCAGGGACGACTCGACGCGTCCGATCACGCGGAGCCTGTCGTCGGTCAAGGGCTCGGTCCTTCCTGGAGTGCCGGGCGCGATTCGTCCCGGGAGCGCCGGGCGCGATTCGTCCGCAAAGTACCGCAAGCGTGGTGGGTCGGACGGGTGTATGGCGGGACGTAGCTGTTTGGGCAGGTCGAAGGCGCCTTCGCGGGACGTTAAAAGGGGCTTTTGCGGGGAACTCACGCCTCATGGATCACTCGAAGGCTCCCGTGCTCGAAGCGCTGGCCGCCTACCACCGGCGCGGCGACGTCCCGTTCACCCCTCCCGGCCACAAGCAGGGCCGGGGCGCCGATCCACGCGCGCGGGAGGTGCTGGGCGACGCGGTCTACCGGTCGGACGTCCTGGCGATCTCCGGGTTGGACGACCGCCGCTCGACGCACGGGATCCTGGCGGAGGCCCAGAAGCTGATGGCCGACGCCGTGCACGCCGATCACACGTTCTTCTCCACGTGCGGGAGTTCCCTGTCGGTCAAGAGCGCGATGCTGTCGGTCGCCGGGCCGGGGGAGAAGCTGCTGGTCGGACGGGACGCGCACAAGTCGGTGGTGTCCGGGCTGATCCTCAGCGGCGTCCGCCCGATCTGGGTGGAGCCGCAGTGGGACCCGGAGCTGAGCCTGGCGCACCCGCCGTCCGCCGAGTCGTTCGCCCGGCGCTTCGAGGAGCACCCGGACGCGCGCGGCGCGCTTGTCACCAGCCCCACCCCGTACGGGACGTGCGCGAACCTGGCGGCGATCGCCGAGGTCTGCCACCGGCACGGCAAGCCGCTGATCGTGGACGAGGCGTGGGGCGCCCACCTGCCGTTCCATCCCGACCTGCCCGCCTGGGCGATGGACGCGGGCGCGGACGTGTGCGTGACGTCGGTGCACAAGATGGGCGCGGGGCTGGAGCAGGGCTCGGTCTTCCACCTCCAGGGCGACCTGGTGGATCCGCACGTGCTGAGCGCGCGCGAGGACCTGCTCGGCACCACCAGCCCGTCCGTGCTGATCTACGCGGGCCTGGACGGCTGGCGGCGGCAGATGGTCGAGCACGGCGAGCAGCTCCTCGGGGACGCGCTCAAGCTCGCCGGACGCGTCCGCGAGGCGGTCGAGGGCATCCCGGGCATGCACGTCAACGGCGACGAGTTCGTCGGCCCGGACCGCGCGTTCGACCGCGACCCGCTCCAGGTGATCATCGACATCGCCGGGATGGACGGCGTCAGCGGCTACCGCGCCGCCGACTGGGTCCGCGAGCACCACCACGTCAACCTGCACCTTTCGGACCACCGCCGGATCAGCGCGCAGCTCACCTTCGCCGACGACGACGCCACGGCCGACGCCCTGCTGGCGGCGCTGCAGGACGTCGCGGACCACGCGGACGAGCTGCGCGGCGCGCCCCCGACCCTCGTGCCGGCGCCGGAGGACCTGCGCCTCGAACTGGTCGTCCTGCCGCGCGACGCGTTCTTCGGCCCGGCCGAGCAGGTGCCGCTGGACGAGGCGGACGGACGCGTCGCCGCCGAGATGCTCACCCCGTACCCGCCCGGCATCCCGGCGGCCATGCCGGGCGAGCGCCTCACCCGTCCGGTGCTGGACTACCTCCGGACGGGCGTGGAGGCGGGCATGGTCGTCCCGGATGCCGCCGACACCGACCTCACGTCCGTCCGCGTCCTGATCGAGGACTGACCGCGCCCCCGCCGGGCGGCGCGGTCGGCGCGCCGCCGGGGAGCGCGGTCAGCGCGGCGCGGATCAGGGCCTCGGTCCGGGCGCTGAGGGCGTCGTGGTCCGCTCCGGCCTCCAGGGCGAGCGTCGCCGCGTTGACCATGCCCTGGAACAGGGCCGCGGTCTGCTCGGGCGCGTCGTCGCCGAGTTCGGCGAGGGCGGTGACGAGCGGCTGGAGGATGTCGCCGTGGGCGCGGGCGGCGTCCTGGCGCAGCGCGGCGCGGTCGCGTCCGGCGGCCAGGGCGCGCGCGATGCGGTGCTCGCCGTCGCGGACGAGGTCGAGCTGGGCCAGGGCGTGCGCGGCGATGCGGTCGGCGGGGGTCGTCGCGGCGTCCATGCGGGCGGCGATGCGGGCCGTCCAGCGGGGCGTCGCGTCGGCGACGACGGCGGCGAACAGGGCGGTGCGGTCGGGAAAGTACCGGTAAACGCTGTTGCGGGCGAGGCCGGCGCGCTCGGCCACCGCGCCGAACGTCACCCGTTCGGCGTCGCCGCTCTCCTCCAGCAGCTCGCGGGCCGCCCGGACGAGCGCCCGGCGCTGCTGCTCCCGGTGGTCGGCGACCGTCGCGGCGGAGATCTTCGGCACGGTCCCCATGCTACGGCCCCCACTTGGCGACACCGCGTCCCCATCCGCTAGGTTGGCGACACACCGTCCCTAAGTTCACGGGGGTCCCCTTGTTCCTCGCCCTGCGCGAGATCCGCGCCGCCCGCGGCCGCTTCCTGCTGATGGGCCTGGTGGTGATGCTGGTCGCCGCGCTCGTCGGGATCGTCTCCGGCTTCACCACCGGCCTCGGGAACGACACCGTGTCGGCGCTGCGCGCGCTTCCCGCGACCCACGTCGCCTTCGCGACCGGCGCCCGGTCCGACCAGTTCAACCGCAGCCTCGTGGACGACGCGACGGTCGCCCGCTGGCGGCAGCGTCCCGGCGTCGAGGCCGCCCCGCTCGGCGTCACCATCACGCGCGGCACGACCGACCGCGGCGCGGAGATCGACATGGCCGCGTTCGGCGTCGAGCCCGGCACCTTCCTGGCGCCCGCCGTCCGGCACGGCACCGGCCTGGACGCCGCGCGCCCCGGGCTCGTGATCTCCAAGAAGCTCGCCGACGACGGCGTCCGGATCGGCGACACCGTCACGGTCGACCGGCTGGGACTCGCGCTGCCGGTCACGGGCGTCACCGACGGCCTGTCGTTCGGCCACGTCCCCGCGGTGTACCTGCCGCTGGAGAGCTGGCGGACCATCCGGTTCGGCGTGCCCGGAGCGCGTACCGCGCCCGCCCGGCTGCCCCGGGACGCGTCGGGCGTGGCGCTGCGCGCGAAGCCGGGCGCGGACCTCGCCGCCGCCGACCGCGCGCTCGGCACCTCCACTCTGCCCATGGGCAAGGTGCTGGAGGCCGCTCCCGGCTACCGGGGCGAGCACGTCACGATGACGTCGATCCAGGTGTTCCTGTACCTGATCGCGCCGCTGGTGGTCGGGGCGTTCTTCGCGGTCTGGACCGTCCAGCGCGCCCCCGAGCTGGCGCTGCTGCGCGCGATCGGCGCGTCCCGCCGCCGCCTGCTGTCCTACACGCTGACGCAGGCGGCGCTGGTCGTCCTCGCCGGGACGCTCGCCGGCGGGGCGCTCGCGTCGGCGACCGGCCTGCTCCTCGGCGCGGCCGTGCCGTTCAGCCTGCCGCCCGGGACGCTCCTCGCCACCCTCGCCGCGGTCGCGCTCGTCGGGCTGGCGGGCGCCTGCCTGACCCTCCGCCGCGTCACCACCCCCGACCCGCTCACCATGCTCGGAGCAGCCCGATGACCCTGTCCCTCTCCGCCGTCACCGTCACGCGCGGGCACGGCGGCACGCGCACCGCCGTCCTCCGCGACGTCACCGCCCGGTTCGCGCCCGGCGAGGTGAGCGCGCTGGTCGGCCCGTCCGGCTCCGGCAAGTCCACCCTGCTGGCGGTCGCGGGCGCGCTGCTCGTCCCCGACTCCGGCGCCGTCACGCTGGACGGCGACGACATCACCCGCCTCGGCGACGCCGAGCGCGCCCGCCTGCGCCGCGACCGGATCGGCTACATGTTCCAGACCGGCAACCTGCTCAGCGCCCTGACCGCGACCGAGCAACTGCTGGCCGCCGCCCACGTCGCGGGGAAGCGCACCCGCCGGCACCGCGCGCGGGCGACCGCCGCCCTCGCGGAGGTCGGCCTGGAAGACCGCCTGAAGCACCGTCCCGACCAGCTCTCCGGAGGCGAGCGCCAGCGCGTCGCGCTGGCCCGCGCCCTGTTCCTCGGCCCGCACCTCCTCCTCGTGGACGAGCCGACCGCCGCCGTCGACCGCACCCAGGCGGACGCCATCGCCCGCCTCATCATCGACCGCACCCGCGCGCACGGCTGCGTCACCGTCGTCGCGACCCACGACCCGGCGGTCATCTCCGCCGCCGACACCGTCCTCGACATGGACTCCGCCGCCGGGACCGGCGCCGCGTGATCCCGCCGGCCGGCTCCGGACCGCCCGGCGCCTCTGGGCGGCGGGTTCACTCGGGACGGTCGGGGAGGAGCGTGGCGGCGTGGTCGGGGACGTGGGTCTGCATGCTCATCGGCGTCCGCTCGTAGCCCGTGGGCGGCGGACGGTGGGGAAGGCGCACCGGCGGGCGCGCCACCTCGCGGTAGGGGATCGTGGACAGCAGGTGCGCGATCATGTTGATCCGGGCGCGGCGCTTGTCGTCGGCCTCCACGACGTACCAGGGGGCCTCGGGAATGTCGGTGTGCAGGAACATCTCGTCCTTGGCGCGGGAGTAGTCCTCCCAGCGCAGCAGGGACTCGACGTCCATCGGTGAGAGCTTCCAGCGGCGCATCGGGTCCTTGGTGCGCTGCCGGAAGCGGCGGTGCTGCTCGGCGTCGCTGACGGAGAACCAGTACTTGCGCAGCAGGATGCCGTCCTCGACCAGCAGCCGCTCGAAGATCGGGCACTGGTGCAGGAACCGCAGGTGCTCGCGGCGCGAGCAGAACCCCATCACCCGCTCGACGCCCGCCCGGTTGTACCAGGACCGGTCGAACAGCACGATCTCCCCGGCGGCCGGCAGGTGCTCGACGTAGCGCTGGAAGTACCACTGCCCGCGCTGGCGTTCGGTCGGCGCGGGAAGGGCGACGATCCGCGCGACGCGGGGGTTGAGGTATTCGGCGACGCGCTTGATGGCGCTGCCCTTGCCCGCGGCGTCGCGTCCCTCGAACACCACGGCGATGCGGACGCCCTCCGTCCGCACCCACTCCTGGAGCACCACGAGCTGAGCTTGGAGCTTGAGCAGTTCACGCTCGTACGACGCGCGCGGAAGTCGCTGGACCCGGCCCATGCCACCAGCCTGGCCGCCCGGCGCGTCCGGATCACGGGCCGAAGGTCCCGGTCCGGCGGTCAGGACGCCTGCCGGACGACCTCCAGCGCGGCCCGGACGAGCGCCGCGTTGCCTTCGGCCGAGGTGCCGTCGGGGAGGCGCAGGACGTCCTCCAGCCCGATGCGGGTGGCGAGCCGGCGGGCGGCGGCCAGGCGGAGGACGGGCCAGGCACCTCCGTCCTCGCCGTGCAGGAGGATCGGCGCGGCCGTGACCTCGCGGAGGTCGTCGAGGAGGTCGTCGAGGAGGTCGGCGGCGGTCCGCGCGGCCGTGGCCGGGTCCGTGTCGGTGACCTCGGCCAGCACCCGCAGGACGCGGTGGGCGTGCGGCCAGGCGCGGAACCGCTCGGCCGCCGGCGTCCCGGAGTAGATCCCGGCTTCGACGCCGACGCCTCGTTCGAGCAGGGCGCTCGCGACGTCGGCGGCGCCGTCCTCGTGCCAGTTCACCGAGGCGTGGTCGGGGAGCACCGTCCAGGCGCGGACCTGTGCGGCGCGCGCGGCGGGGTCCGGCGTCGCCCACGCGCCGGTGGTGACACCGACGGTGACGCCCGGCACGGCCTCCCGCACGGCCGTGAGGACCGCCGCGACGGCCGCGGGTTCCAGGGTGTCCCCGCCGCCGGCGTCCTTGGGGTGGACGTGGACGTCCCGCGCCCCGGCGGCCACGGCCTCGCGCGCCGCCGCGGCCAGCTCTCGCGGGCTCACCGGCAGGTGGGCGCATTCGGCACGGCTCCGGGCTCCGTTCAGACACACCTGCACCATGCCGACGATCTTCCCAGACCCGCCCGCGGGGCGGGCTGAAGGTCCTGCACGGGGCGGACTCACGGCCCTGTTCCGGCGGGCGGACGGCGCGGAGAGTGAAGGTACCGCGACCAGGAGGCTGGAGATGGGTGTGCGGGAGGGTGCCGAGAGCGTGGTCGTCGGGGTGGACGGGTCGCTCGCCGCCGACACGGCGGTGCGCTGGGCGGCGGACGAGGCGCGCCTGCGCGGCGTGCCGCTGCTCGTCTGCCACGCCTGGCAGTGGCCCTACCCGGACGCCGACGCGAACGAGTCCACGCGGCGGGTCGTCGCGGGCATGGGGGCGCTGACGCTGGACGAGGCCGTCCGGCAGGCGCGCGCGTACGCCGAGGACGTCAAGGTCGAGCAGGCGCTCGTGCGCGGCTCGCCCGGCGGCGTGCTCGTCGAGGCGGCGCGGATGGCGGCGCTGGTGGTCGTGGGCGACCGCGGCGGCGGCGGGTTCGACGGCCTGGCCGCCGGGTCCACGGCCGTGCAGGTGCCCGCCCACACCGACCGCCCGGTCGTGGTCGTCCCGGCCGGGTCCGCGCCGCGCGCCCGGTCGCCGCGGCGGATCGTCGCGGGCGTGGACGGCTCGGCCGACGGCACCGCCGCGCTGCGCTTCGCCTTCCGGGAGGCCCGGCTGCGCGACGCGGTCCTGCTCGTGATGTGCGTCTGGGAGGACGCGGCGCAGCGGCCCGGCGTCCGCTGGCTGCCGTTCACCCTGCCGGACGCGATGAAGCGCGGCGCGCGGATGCGGTTCGAAACGTTCGTGACGCGCATGCGCGCCGACTTCGCCGACGTGGTGACGGAGACCCGGTTCGTCCTCGGCCACCCGCCGCGCGTCCTCGCCGACGAGGCCGCCGACGCCGACCTGCTGGTGCTGGGGGCGCGCGGCCTCGGCGCCGCGCCCGGCGCGCTGCTCGGCCCGGTGACGCAGAACGTCGTGTCCCTCGGAACCTGCCCGGTGGCGATCGTCCACCGGCACACGGACGGGAGTTGATCGCCATGACCGAGAACCCCATCGTCGTCGGCGTCGACGGCTCACCGGACGGCGCGCGGGCGCTGCTGTGGGCGGCCGACGAGGCCGCGCGGCGCGGGCGCCCGCTGCGGCTCGCGCACGCGGTCGAGTCCTGGCCCACCAAGGCGCCGCTGTTCGCGCCGCCGCAGCGGGCCGAGGCCGTCGCCACCGCCGGACGCGCCGTGCTCGCGGACGCCGAGAAGACCGTCCGCGCCCGGCACCCCGGCCTGGAGGTCGTCGGCATGCTGGCCCCCGAAGCCCCCGGCGTGCTGCTCCGCGCCGAGTCGGCGAAGGCCTTCGAGACGGTCGTCGGGCACCGCGGGCACGGCGGCTTCACCGGCCTGCTGCTCGGCTCGACCGGACGGTACCTGGCCGAGCGCGCCTCGGGGCCGGTCATCGTCGTCCGCGACGATCCCGACCCCGGCCGCAACGAGGTCTTCCTCGGCGTCGACCTGGCCGACGACCGGGAGGAGACGCTGAGGTACGCGTTCGAGACCGCCGAGCTGCGCGGCGCGCGGCTGTGGGTGGTGCACGTCTGGGAGGCGTTCGCGGGCTACGGCGAGTACGGCTACACGGTGGACGAGGCGGAGGTGAAGGCGCGGCTCCGCGAGCGCCTCGACGCGAGGCTCGCCCCCTGGCGCGCCGCGCACCCCGGCGTCGAGCTCGTGCCGGCCGTGGAGATCGGGCACCCGGTCGCGGCGCTCGCGCACGCCTCCCGCGCCGCCGACCTGCTCGTCGTCGCCCCGCACGGCCGGCTGATCGCCGGCGTGCCGCGCCTCGGCTCGGTGACGCACGGCCTGATCCACCACGCGCGCTGCCCGGTCGCCATCGTCCGGCCCCGCTGATCACGTCCTTCCGCGCGCCCCGCTTCGCCCGCCGGCCGGTTCGCCGGATCAGCGGGCGAAGCGGTCAGCGGGGGAGGCGCGGGAGGCGCGTCAGCGGGAGAAGCAGCGGAAGGCGGGGGAAGCGGTCAGCGGGGGAAGCGGAGGGCCTGCGGGTTGATGCGCTCGTGGACGTCGTCGCGCACGTAGGTGAGCTCGTTGCGCACGTCCGTCACCCCCTGGACGGAGCGCGTGAGCTCCTCCGCGAGCGGGACGAGGCTGGCGAGGTCGAGGCGTCCGCGCAGGGTGACCACGCCGTTGCGGACCTCGACCGTGACGTGCGCCGGATCCTGCCACAGGCTGCGGGCGACGACCTCGTCCAGCACCTCCGTGCGGATCTGCTCGTCCGGCTTGAGGAAGACGCGCAGCAGGTCGGCGCGGCTGACGACGCCGGCGATGACGCCCTCGGCGTCCACCACCGGGAGGCGGTTGACGCGGTGCCGCGCGAGCAGCCGGGCGGCCTCGACCGCGCTCGTGCCGGGCGTGACCGTCAGCGCGGGGGAGCTCATCACCTCGGCGGCGGTCCCGCCGCGCTCGCGGGCCTGCGCGAGGCGGCGTCCGCGCCCTCCCGGCCCGTCCGCCGCGCCGCCCGGCGGCGTCCCGGCGGCCTCGCGGGGCAGCAGGTCGGTCTCGGAGACGACGCCGAGCACGTGCCCGTCCTCGTCGATCACGGGCATGCCGCCGATGCGGTGCCCTTCGAGCCGCTCGACCAGCTCGCGGAAGGTCGTCGCGGGGTTGGCCGCGACGACGTCGGTGGTCATGACGTCCCCTACCGTTGCGCGTCTCATCTCGTCTCCCGGCTCTGTCGCGTCCCGGCTCGTCGTCCCGGCTCGTCGTCCCGGGTCAGCAGTCTGCGCCGGGGCCGCGGGCGCCGCCACGGTCCGCGGGCCCCGTCCGGACGGGCCGATCGGCCCTCCGCGGCCGGGACGTTCGCCCCTCGATCGGCGCGGGCGCGCGGGAGAGCCTCGGAGAAGGGCGGGTGAACGGCGGCGGAGGAGTCGACCCCCTCCCCTCGGTGCTCCCTCCGCCGCTCACCCGCCGACCCGACCACCGGCCCGAAGGAGCGGACATGACCGACGTCCTGGTCGCTTTCGGATCCAAGCGCGGCGGCACCGCCGAGATCGCCCGCTGGATCGGCGACGAGCTGACCGAGCGGGGGGTGAACGCCCGCGTCCGGCCCGCCGGCGGCGTGCGCGACCTGCGCGGCTGCGACGCCGTGGTGCTCGGCGGCGCGCTGTACGCCAACCGCTGGCACCGCGACGCCCGCCGGTTCGCCCGCCGCTTCCGCGCCGAGCTGCGGGATCGCCCGGTCTGGCTGTTCAGCAGCGGCCCGCTCGACGAGGCGGTCGAGAAGACCCAGCCGCGCGTGCCCCCGTCCGTCGAGAGGATCGCGGCCCGGACGAACGCCCGCGACCACGTCACCTTCGGCGGACGCATCGCCCCGGACGCGCGCGGCTTCGTCGCGTCCCGGATCGCCCGCTCGCGCTCCGGCGACTTCCGCGACCGCGAGCGGATCCGCGCCTGGGCCCAGTCCATCGCCGACGACCTCGCCAAGGACCCGCCGGCCTGACCGGACGGCGAGCAGGTGGCGTCGAGGCGGTCCCGGGCGCGGGGGACGTCAGCTCGCGCCGACGCCCAGGGCGGCCAGCAGCACCAGCACGACGGTCACCACGGCGAAGACGCCGTGGCCGATGACGGCCGCCATGGGGATGGAGCGCTCGGCCGGGCCGGCCGTCGTCCCGCCGGACGGCGCGGCGCGGTGGACGGGCAGCCAGCGCAGGAACATCACCAGGCCCAGCAGGGCTACCGGGACGAGCAGCGCGAACGCGATCCACGCCAAGGCCCTGGTGTCGGCGAACAGGTAGATGATCCAGAGGACGAGCCCGGCCGCGGCGAGCAGGAAGTGCCCGAAGACGACGGGCGCGGGCAGCCGGGTCGAGCCGTCCCGCTGCTGCCGGACCCCGCCCCGGGAGATCCAGACGCCGAGCATGTAGAAGCCGCCGACGGCGGTGACGAGCCAGGTGACGAGTGCGGCGATGTCCATCGCGGTCCTGCTTTCGCGAGAGCTTTGCGGTCAGTTTCCGGTGCGCCGGCGTGCGGTGGTGAAACCGCGCGCCTGGGTGTCCTCGTCCGCGACGCGGACGCCGTAGTGGTAGGCGAGCTTGCCGCCCAGATAGCCCGACACCGCGAGCGCGGCGAGGCACACCACCGACAGCGCGATCGGCCCGGGCCCGACGGACGACGCGTGGTGGTGCCGGTCCGCCAGGCGCCAGCCGAACCCGGCCGCGTACCCGGCGGTGACCGCCAGGTTGAGCGCCATGTGCACCAGGCCGGTGCGGAACGCCGACGTGCCGGGCGGGATGGCGAACAGGTCCAGGAACCCCACCGAGGCGGCGACCAGCGCGCCGATCACCCCGACGGCGACCAGCCACTGCGACCCGCGCACCAGGAAGTCGCCCCGGGCCACCACGTGGGAGGCGATGTCGAAGACCAGGCTGGCCGCCCACGCCCCGATCGGCACCGTGACGAAGATCGGGTGCACCGGGTGACCGTACGGTCCGGCCAGCACGGTCACCGGCTCCTTGGCCCGCTCCGGGGCCCGCTCCGGCGCCTCGTCCATGACCCACCTCCTATTTCACCAACAAGTCTTGGCGAAACCCACGGCCGCCGTCAACCACAGGGAAATACGGGCGTGTCTTTTCCTAATTGGGAAGTTTTGTAGGCGTTATGGTGGACGAGTGACCTGGGACGCCACCGATCTCGCCGCCGTCGCGGCCCTCAGCGACGAGCTGCGCCGCTCGCTGTACGACTACGTCCGCCGCGCCGGACGCGCCGTCACCCGCGACGAGGCCGCGCAGAGCGCCGGCATCTCCCGCAAGCTGGCGGCCTTCCACCTGGACAAGCTCGTCGACGCCGGGCTGCTGTCCACCCGCTACGCCCATCCCGCCGGGCTGCGCCGGGTCGGCCGCACCCCGAAGGTCTACGAGCCGTCCGCGCTGGACGTCCAGGTCGCCATCCCCGGACGCGAGCACGGCCTGCTCGCCGAGCTCCTGGTGGACGCCGTGCTGTCCGAGGGACCGGACGAGACGGCCGAGCAGGCGGCCCGCCGCCTGGCCGCCGAGCGCGGCCGGGAGCTCGGCCGGGCCGAGCGCGGCGCCCCGCGCGGCGGCAGGCTCGGCCCCGAACGCGCCCTGACCTGCGCGCAGCATGCCCTGGAGCGGCACGGCTTCGAACCGTTCCGCGACCGCCCGACCCGCGTCCGGCTGCGCAACTGCCCGTTCCATCCGCTGGCGGCCAGGGCCCCCGAGCTGGTCTGCGGCATCAACCACGCCTTCCTGTCCGGCCTGCTCGCCGGGCTGGACGCCCCCGCCGTGCGCGCCACGCTCGCGCCCGCCCCCGGCCGCTGCTGCGTCGAACTCGACGCCGGAGACGACGCCCCTCGGGCCACGGCCGCCGAGCCGAGCTGACCGCCGAGCCGGCTCGAACGACCGTCGAGCTGAGCCGCGAGACCGTCGAGACGGGGCCGGGGTCGTTGAGGCCGGGGCCGAGAGGCCGCCGAGACGGGCCGAGGGGCCGCCAGAAGGGCCGCCGAAACAGGGCCGAGGGGTCGCCGAGATGGCCGAGGTCGAGGCCGGTCGCGGGGGCGGATCGGCCCGGGGTTTATCGTGCTGACATGGGCGATCTTCCTGTTCCGTCGCCGGAGAGGGTGCGCGCCGCGCGTGCGCATCTGGTGTGCAGGTTCGGAAGGGGAGTCGAGACCATGCTGTGGGAGGCCCACCGGTTCCCCCTCCCGGACGTGGAGGCGATCGCGAGGACGATCGCGGCGGTGCGCGCCGCCGGGCCGTCCGGCGTCCCGCCCGATCCGGCCGACCTGGGCGCGGCGCTGACGGTCCTGCGGGCGGCGCGGCTCGACATGGGACGGCTGGAGGTGGAGCTGCTCGGCACGGTGCACGAGGCGGGCCTGTCCTGGCTTCAGGTCGCCGCGCTGCTGGGGCTCGCCGACGCGGCCGCCGCCGAGGAGCGCTACGCCAAGCTGCGTCCGCTCCTGGACGCACCGGTCGACCAGGTCAAATCTCCCGTACTGGGGCATATCGCCGAGAAGTCCGTCCGGCGCGACGGACACCGCTCCGAGTAGGCGCCCCGACCGGCTGCCTTACACTCGGGGCACACCGGACTCGCCGAGGCCGCCCGCGGAGCGCTCATGAGCATCACCGTCTTCGCCTCGCCCCCGCTCACCGGCGCGGCGCGAGGAGCCCACCTCGGCAGGTCGCTGGGTCCGGAGGTCCGGGCCACCTGGGACGCCTACGCCCGGCTGTTCTCCGACCTCGGGCTGGCGGACGGGCTCGTCCGCGACGTCGGCGCCCGCGCTCTCGACGCGGTGGCCGCCTGGGCGCCCGGACTCGCCGAGGAGATCCTCGGCATCGCCGAGGGCGCCGCGCTCGAACCCTGGCAGGCCGCCGCGCTCAACGCACGCTCCGAAGTGCTCGGGCACGTCCGGCAGCCGCTGCCCGGCGAATGCTCGACCGCCGCCTACAGCCCGCCGGACGGCACGGCGCCCCGGACCGTCCAGACGTGGGACTGGTACGAGTCGATGGACGGCGTGAAGCTGATCTGGCAGTACTCGCCCGCGCCCGGCCGCACCGTCAAGACGTTCACCGAGTACGGGATCCTCGCCAAGATCGGCGTCAGCGACGCGGGCCTCGGCGTGCACTTCAACCTGCTCCAGCACGAGCGGGACGGCGGGACGGGCGGCGTCCCGGTCCACCTGGTCGCCCGGCGCGTCCTGGACGAGGCCGCCACCCTGGACGAGGCGGAGGAGATCGCCCGCTCCGCGACCGTGACCGCCTCGGTGGCCCTGACGGTCGTGACCCGCCAGGGCGCCCGCTGCCTGGAGCTGTCCCCGGCGGGCCTCGCGGTCGTCCCGGCCCGTCCGGACGGCCTCTCCTTGCACACCAACCACTTCCTCGACGCGACCCTGGCGCGAGGTGAGCGCCTGGGCCCGACCGATCCCGACACCTATGCCCGCCACGCGGCGCTGACCGACCGAGCCGAGGCGCTGAAGAGCCAGACCGCCACCATCCGGGCGGTGGCTCTCCTCCAACACCGTGAACAGGGCGCGGCGCTCTGCTGCCATCCCGTCCCGGACGCCCCGGACGAACCTCGCTGGCAGACCCTCATCACCATCACCTTGGACCCGGCCCGAGGCGCTCTCGCGTTCCATGACGGCACGCCCTGCACCGTCACGCCGCACTCCTGGACCCGCGTCTAGCGAACCGCGTCGAAGCGCTCGCACCCAAGGCCGAACTCCTGCTACGAGCGGCTCCAGTCCCGCCACCCCGGCCTGGCGCGTGATCGGAGGTGGCGACCGCGGCGGGGGAGGGAGCACTTCGGTCAGGGTTCCGGGGAACGCCAGGGGCCCTGGTGCACGACGGTCACTCCGCCGAGATGCAGGGGGAGGCGGCGTCCGGTGACCTCGGACGGGACGATCCGGACCAAGGACGCGCCGGGCAGGGCCAGCCAGGACGCGGGGGCGCGGTGCGCCAGGCGGGCGATCTCGCCGGGTTCGGTGACGACCTCGGCGGAGCCGTGGATCAGCACGCTCCAGCCGGTGCGCAGCGCGGGTTCGGCGTCGTCGGCCTCGAAGGTGAGCTCGCCGGCCGTGCGCGTCGCCTCCAGCTTGCCGCCGGGGGCCGAGCGGAACACGATCGCGTCGCCGTCCAGGAAGAAGTTCACCGGCAGCACGACGGGGCGCCCGTCGCCGCCGGTCCAGGCGACCCGTCCGACCACGACGGTCTCCAGCAGCCGCAGGCAGGCGGCCCGGTCGAGGACGTCGGGGGTTCCCGGTCCGGTCATGTTCGCATCCCTGAGAGTCGATGGACGCCCGCGGGTGCGGGGCGTCGCGCCGGGTGGAGCGGCGCCCCGCGAGCGGGCGCCGGGGTCACTTCTGGATCGTGATCCGCCGCGTCTCCTGCTTGGCGGTCTCGGGCAGCGGCATCCGGACGGTCAGGATGCCCTTGTCGTAGCGGGCCTTGATGTCCTCGCTCTTGACGCCCGCCGGGATCGGCATGGCGCGGGAGAACGAGCCGTAGCGGAACTCGCTGCGATGCGCCTCCCGCTCCTCGGTCTGCCGCTCGCCGCGGATGCGGAGCATGCCGTGCGAGACGGTGATCTCCAGGTCCTTGTCGGGGTCCATGCCGGGCAGCTCGGCCCGGACGACGTAGGAGTCGCCCTCGGTGTAGCTCTCGATCCGCACGACCGGGGACGTCCCGGGGCGGAGCATGCCGAACGGCGACTCGAACAGGTCGTACAGCTCGGGCATCAGGCTCCGCGGTTCCCACCGCTCCATCCTGCTCATCTCGACCTCCCGTGACGGGGTTCCTGACACCTCCATCCCACCGGTCGCCGGGGCGCGCCCGAAGAGCCGAAGGGCGGCGGTCCGCCGGGACCTTCGTCCGTCCCTAACCGGACTCCTCCGGCGCGCCGGGCGCGGCCGGGACGGTCACGCGGACGACGCCGGGGACGGTCCGGGCCAGGATCTCCACGACGCGGCGGTCGGCCGTGCCGAGGTCGCCGTCCACGGTCACCTCGCCGTCGTGCACGCGGACCTTCCAGCCGGAGCCGGTCAGGTAGGCGGCGAGCTCGGTCCGCACGTCCGCGCGGATCCGCTCGTCGTCGCGCACCTGCAGCGCGACCAGGTCGCTGCGGCTGATGACGCCGACGACGCGGTGGCCGTCCAGGACCGGAACGCTCTTGACGCGCGTCCGGAGCATCATCTCGGCCAGGCCCGCGACGTCGGAGTTCGGGCCGGTCGTCAGCACCTTGCGGGTCATCACCGCGCCGACGGTGCGCGGCGGCGGCCCGGTCCGGGCTTCCGCCGGGCGGACGGACGCGCGCGGGTCGGGTTCGAACTCGCCGCGCAGCAGGTCCATCTCGCTGACGACGCCGACCAGCCGGTCCTCGTCGTCCACCACGGGCAGCGCCGTCACCGCGTGGTCGCGCAGCAGCCGCAGCGCGCTCCGGGCCGGGGTGCCCGGGCGGACCGTGACGGCCGGCCGGGTCATCGCCTCGCGCACCAGCATGGACCTCTCCTCACCGATGGACGTTCGGGCTCGTCGCGTCCAGGATCGGCGGGCCGGGGCGGCGGCCCCAGAGTCCTTGGTCCCCTCGGTGCCCGGGCGCGGGGATCGACGGCCGCGCGGTGCCGCGTTCGACTACCGCGTTCGGCCACCGGATTAGGCTGCCGCGTCCGGCTACCGCGTCCGGCCAAGGTCCCGGCGTCCGGGGACCTCCGGCCCCTGCGCGGCGAGCGCACGCGATCAACGCTGGGGCCATGACGATTCCGCCGCTGCCCGGGTCCGCCTTCGCGCTGCTCACCGACGGCACGCAGATCGAGATCAGACCGGTGACGCCCGCCGACGAGGACGCCGTCCGGCGGCTGTACCGGGGGCTGTCCGACGAGAGCCTGTACTACCGCTTCTTCGGCCTCAACCGGGCACTGGCGGACGAGAACGCCGTGCGGCTCTGCCGGGAGTCCGGCCCCGGCCACGCCGCCATGGGCGCCTGGCTGCGCGGGGAGCTGGTCGGCGTCGCCCAGTACGAGGCGACCGGCACGGCGGGGGAGGCCGAGGTCGCGATGGCCGTCGCCGACGCCGTCCACCACCAGGGGGTCGGGACGCTGCTGCTGGAGCACCTGGGCTCGTGCGCGCGCGAGCGCGGCGTCCGGGCCCTGCGCGCCGAGACGCTGGCCGACAACACCGCGATGCTGCGGCTGTTCGCCGACGCCGGGATGCCCGCGCGGCGCCGCTTCGTCTCCGGGGTGGTCGAGCTGGTCATCCCGCTGACCGTGGACGACCGGTACCTGGACGCCGTCGCCGAGCGGGAGCGCCGCGCCGACGTGGCGAGCCTGACGCGCCTGTTCCGTCCGGAGGCGGTCGCGGTGGTGGGGGCGGGCCGCCGTCCGGACTCGATCGGCGCGGCGGTGCTCCGCGCCGTCCTGGACGGCGGCTTTCCCGGTCCGGTGTACGCGGTCAACCCGCACGCGTCGGGCAAGCTGCACGGCGCCCCCTGCGTCGCGACGGTGGCCGACCTGCCCGTCCGGCCCGACCTGGCGGTGCTGACCGTCCCCGCGGCGGCGGTGCCGCAGGTCGCCGCGCAGTGCGGGCGCCGCGGCGTCCGCGCGCTGGTGGTGATCACCTCGGGCCTGGACGCGGCCCGGGCGCGGGAGCTGCGCGCGGCCTGCCACCGGCACGGGATGCGGCTGGTCGGCCCGAACTGCCTGGGCGTCGCCGACACCGCCGCCGCGCTGGACGCCACCTTCGCGCCCCGGCACCCGGCGCGCGGCGCCGCCGGGGTGGCGGTGCAGTCCGGCGGGGTCGGCATCGCGCTGGTCGAGCACCTGTCCCGGCTGGGCATCGGGGTCTCCTCGTTCGCCTCGCTCGGCGACAAGCACGACGTCAGCGCCAACGACCTGCTGCTGTGGTGGGAGTCGGACGAGGCGACCAGGCTCGGCGTCGTGCACGTCGAGTCGTTCGGCAACCCGCGCAAGTTCGCCCGCACCGCCCGCCGCGTCGGGCGGACGATGCCGCTGCTGACGGTGCTCGCCGGACGGTCGGCGGCGGGCGGGCGCGCCGCCGCCTCGCACACCGCCGCCGCGGCCACCCCCGACCTGACCAGGCGCGCGCTGTTCCGGCAGGCGGGGATCGTGGCGACCGACGGGCTCGGCGAGCTGGTGGACGCCGCCGCGCTGCTGGCCGTCCAGCCGCCGCCGGACGGCCCGGCGGTGGCGGTCGTGGCCAACGCGGGCGGGGCCGGCGTCCTCGCCGCCGACGCCTGCGCCGACGCCGGACTGACCGTGCCGCGCTTCGCCGCCGCGCTGCGCGACGACCTGGCGGGCCTGCTGCCCGCCGGGGCCGCGACGGCGAACCCGGTGGACACCACGGCCGCCGTGCCCGCGGCGTCCCTCGCAGCGGCCGTCCGGCGCGTCACCGCGGACCCGTCGGTGGACGCCGTGCTCGTGGTGACCGTCCCGACGGCGCTCGGCGACCCGGCCGCCGAGATCCTCACGGCGCCGCCGTCCGGGGACCCCGCCTCCGCCGCGGAGGACGGCGCTCGACGGGAGAAGCCGCTGGTGGTCGTCGCGCTCGGCCAGGCGGAGAGCGTCCGGATCACCGGGACGGGTGTTCCGGTCTACGCCGAACCCGAGCAGGCCGCCCGCGCGCTCGGGCACGCCCGCACCTACGCGCGGTCGCGCGCGCGGCCGGTCGCGCCGCCGCCCGAACTGCCCGGCCTCCACCCCGACCGCGCGGCGGAGATCATCTCCGGGTTGCTGAGCGCCCGTCCGGACGGCGGCTGGCTCGCTCCCGCCGACGCCTTCGACCTGCTGGACGCCTACGCGATCCCGTCCGCGCCGCGCCGCTGGGCGCGCACCGCCGACGAGGCCGTCGCCGCCGCGGCCGAGCTCGGGCGCGCCGTCGCGCTCAAGGCCGACGCCGCCGGGGCGCTGCACAAGACCGCCGCCGGCGCGGTCCGGCTGGGCCTGGTCGGACGGGAGGCCGTCCGCCGCGCGTTCACCGACCTCGCCGACCGGTTCGGCGGGGAGCTGCGCGGGGTGCTGGTCCAGGCGATGGTGGACCGGAGCGTCGAGACGCTGTGCGGCGTGGTCTCCGACGAGATCTTCGGACCCGTGATCGTGTTCGGCAGCGGCGGCGTGGACGCGGACGCCCTGGCCGACCGCTCGGCCCGGCTGGCGCCGCTCAGCGCCGGCGAGGCCGACGAGCTGGTCGCCGAGACGCGGATCGGACGCCTGCTCGCGGGCGGTCCGGGCCGTCCGCCCGGGGACGCCGCCGCGCTGCGCGACCTGCTGCTCCGGCTGTCCCGGCTGGCCGCCGACCACCCGCGGATCAGCGAGCTGGACCTCAATCCCACCCTCGTCCGCGCGGACGGCGTGCTCACCGTGGACGTCCGGGTCCGCATCGCCCCGATCCGTGTCTGGGACCCCTACCTGCGCCGTCTCCGGACGACCTGAACGGCGTCGCGGACGCGGGCCCGGGCGGACGGTGGTGCGCGGACGGTGGTGCGCGGACGGTGGTGCGCGGACGGTGGCGCGCGGACGGTGGCGCGCGGACGGAGGCGGGCGGCGGGCCGCCGGTGGTCCCGGACGGGAGGGACCTGCGGCCCTGCCCGTCCGTCCGTCCGGGTGATGCGCTGGAGAGGCGACAAGAGGGAGGGGTGCGTCATGAAGGCCACCGGCAACACCGTCGCCGAGCAGGCGATCGAGGCCGCGATCTGGGCGCCGTCGGTGCACAACACCCAGCCGTGGCGGTTCGGCGTCGAGGACGGCCTGATCGCGCTGCGCGCCGACGCCGACCGGCGGATCACCGTCGCCGATCCCGACGGCCGCGAGATGCTGATCAGCTGCGGCGCCGCGCTGTACACGCTGCGGGTCGCGCTGCGGCACCTGGGACACGAGCCGGACGTGCGGCTGCTGCCCGACCCGGACCGCCCGCACCTGCTCGCCCTGGTCCGCATCGGCCCGCCCACCGAACCGAAGGACGCCCGCTCCGAAACGGACGCCGCCGGCGCCGAAACGGCCGGCGCCCGCGAGGAAGCGGAGGCCGGGTCCTACGAAACGGACGGCGGGTTCTACGAAACGGACGGCGAATCCGGGCACGACCGTGATCGGATGTACGAGGAGATCTTCCGGCGGCGCACGCACCGCGGCGCGTTCCACCCCGACCCGGTCGCCGCGCCGGTGCTGGCGGCGCTGCGCTGGGACGCCGAGGCGGAGGGCGCCCGGATCGTCCTGGCGGCGGAGTCGCACGTCAAGGCCGCGCTGGCCGGGCTGACCCAGGCCGCCGACCATCTGGAGCGCCGCACCCCCGCCTACCTGCGGGAGATCGCCCGCTGGGCGCCGCGTCCGGGCAGCACGCGCCGGGACGGCGTGCACGCCGCCGCCTACCGCCGCGACGACGTCCGGACCGAGCCGCACTTCCCGGCCCGCGACTTCGCGCGCGGCCAGGGCTGGGGGATCGACGACCCCGCCGAGCCGTCCGGCACCGTCGACGACCTGCTCACCGGCGTGGTGATGCTGCTGGTGACCGGCGACGACACGCCGATGGACTGGCTGTGCGCGGGCCAGGCGCTGCAACGTATCCTGCTGCGGGCCGGGGCGATGGACGACCTGTCGGCGGCCTTCCACACCCAGGCGCTGGAGATCCCCGAGCTGCGCGCCTTCATCCGCGACCGGTTCTGCTCCGGAGCCCACCCGCAGATCCTTCTGCGTCTGGGCGTCCCCGCCGGGAAGCGCCTGACCTCCGTCCGCCGACCCGCCCGGGCCGTCACCAGGCAGGAGTCGCACGGACCCGGGAAGCCGTGAACGCCGCTCCGAAGGCCTTGCCGGGCCTGAGCGGCGACGGCCCGGTCGACGCGGGAGGCGCGCATGGGCTCGATCGCTGAGGAAACGCGCTGGATGGACGCGACGGAGCAGGCCGGACTGGTCGCCTCCGGCCAGGTGACCGCCGCCGAGCTGCTCGACGCCGCGATCGAGCGGATCACCGACCTCGACCCGGCGCTGAACGCCGTGGTGATGCGGTGGTTCGACGGTGCGCGCGCCCTCGCGTCCGGTCCGCCGCCCGGCGGGCCGTTCCGCGGTGTGCCCTTCCTGCTCAAGGACTTCCTCGTCTCGTACGCGGGCCGCCCGCTGAGCGACGGCAACGTGCGGCTGAAGGAGAAGGCGGCGCCGGCGAGCGTGGACGCCGCCGTCGTCACGCGCTTCCGCGCGGCCGGCCTGGTCACGGCGGGACGGACGAACAGCGCGGAGTTCGGCAGCCTGCCGACGACCGAGCCGCTGGCCTGGGGCCCGACCCGCAACCCCTGGCATCTCGACCGCTCGGCCGGCGGTTCGAGCGGCGGGTCCGCGGCGGCGGTCGCGTCCGGCATGGTCGCGGTCGCGCACGCCAGCGACGGCGGCGGATCGATCCGGATCCCCGCGTCCTGGTGCGGGCTGGTCGGCCTCAAACCGACGCAGGGACGCGTCTCGCTCGGGCCGTACGGCGACGAGAGCGGGCCGGGCGTGCACTTCTGCCATGCTCGGTCCGTCCGGGACGTCGCCGCGATGCTCGACGCCGTGTCCGGACCCGGCGTCGGCGACACGGTGATCGCGCCGCCGCCGGCGCGTCCGTACATGCGGGAGCTCGCCGCCGATCCCGGCCCGCTGCGGATCGGGCTGCTCGACCACTACCCGTGGGGCGAGGCCGTCCACGAGGACTGCGCGACGGCGGCGCGTGCCGCCGGACGGCTGCTCGAAGCGCTCGGGCACCGCGTGGAGCACGGCTTCCCCGCCGCGCTCGCCGACCGCACGCTCGGACGGGACATGGGCGTCCTGCGCGCGGTCGGCATCGGCGTCATGGCGGACCGGCTCGCCGAGGCGCTGGGACGCTCCTTGACGCCCGCCGACCTGGAACCGGTCAACTGGGCACTGGTCGAACAGGCCCGAGACGTCGGCGCGGTCCGCTACGCGCGGGCGCTGGAAAGCCGGACCCTGCTCCGCCGCGCCGTCCAGCAGTGGTGGGCGGACGGCTTCGACCTGCTGCTGACCCCCACCACGGGCGAACCACCGGCCGAGCTGGGCACGTTCGCCGGGAACTCCACCGACCTGACGGCCCTGGCGACACGCTCGCGCCGTTGCGTGGCCTTCACCCAGCCCTTCAACGTCAGCGGCCAACCGGCGATCAGCCTGCCGCTGCACTGGTCCCCGGACGCCCTGCCGATCGGTGTCCAACTGGCCGCCGCCTACGGCCGCGAAGACCTCCTTCTCCGCGTGGCGCACCAACTCGAACAACTCCACCCCTGGACCCCCCACCACCCCACCGCCACGTCCTGACCGCGTCCTAACGACCGGGTCCACCCCGCCGGACGCAAACCAGCGGCGCGGGGATGCCCGACCTGCCGTCCGCCTCCAGAGGCCGACGCGACTACGGAGAATGCTGCTGAAGAATTCGCGTGAGCTGTTCGATCTGCTCGGACACCGGACCTCCTCCGGACTCGTCCCCAGCATCCACCAGGCCATCGCCCACGACCACTCCGACGTTCGGCCGAATCGTCAGGTCGTTGGCGGTATGCCTTGATCGCGCCGTCCAGGTCACCGCGAGCCTCCAACAGCCCGGCCGCCTCCTCGTCGCGACCCGCCGCGTGGGCGGCTTCGGCCCACGCCTCAGCCGCGAGCCAGTCGTCGATGTGCGGGAGCAGCAGGTCGAACCCCTCGTCGGCGCGTCCGTTACGGCTCTGCGGCGGGGCGGGCGGAGGGGTGGCGGTCGAGTTCGGTCGCCCAGCGGTCGGCCCAGCTCACCAGGCCCCGGAGTTCGGCATGGGCGTCGCGGCCCAGTGCGGTGAGCCGGTAGGCGCCGTTCACGTCGCGTTCGACCAGCAGGGTCTCCTGCAACTCGGTGAGGCGTTGCTGCAGGACGCTGGAGGACATGCCGTCGCATCGCTGCTGCAGGGGCCGGAAACCGAGCGGCCCGTCGCGTAGCTCCCACAGGATGCGCAGGTTCCACCGCCGGCCGAACAGGTCGAGCGCGGCCATGAGCGGACGGCCCGTGGTGGAACCTCGGACGGGTCGGCGCGGGCGAGGTGTCGGCGTCATCGGGGATGCCGTCCTTCGGTACGGGTGGGGTGGCGCTTCGGAAAGAGAAACACTACTCTCCGGAGAGCGCTTCGAAAATCGAAGCATCATGCTGGAGGAACCCGACGCCATGGCCACCCGGATCCCACCGCTGTCGGCCCCCTACCCGGAGCAGGCCGCCGCGGTACTGCGGCGCATGATGCCCGGCGGGGAGGAGCCGATCGCGCTCTTCCGCACCTACGCCCGCAACGTTCCGCTCGCCGAGGCGCTGCACGGCTGGGGCTCCTACCAGCTCAGCCGCCGGCTCAGCCTCGGCCTGCGGGACCGGGAGATCCTCATCGACCGCACCTGCGCCCGGTGCGGCTGCGAGTACGAGTGGGGCGTCCACATCGCGCGTTTCGCCGGCCGTGCCGCGCTGACGTCCCAGCAGATCTCGTCCCTGACCCATGGATCCAGCGCCGACCCGTGCTGGACCGACGAGCGCGACCGGCTGCTCCTCGACGCCGCCGACGCCCTGCACGACGACCGCGACATCGGCGACGCGCTGTGGGCCCGGCTCAGCGGCCACTTCGGCCCCGAACAGATCCTCGACCTGCTGATGCTGTGCGGCTGGTACCACGCCATCAGCATCACCGCCCGCGCCACCAGGCTCGCCCCCGAGCCGGGGGCGCCGCGTTTCGATGCGTTCCGCACGTCCGCCGCGCAGGTGGCGGACGACGCGTGAGCACGGCTTGCCTGGTGCCACGGTCGGCAGTTCGTCGACCAGGCCGGGCGAAGGGCGGAGACGCCTGCGGCGCAGCCGGCGGCGTTGGAATGCGAGGCCGCTGCCGCGGAGGGACGGCCGTGTGGCCACCCTCCGCGGCTACGCACAGTTACCGGCGACGGCGCCGAGGGCGGGGATCCCGACCTCAGACGCTTTCGACGAGTTGGATGATCGCAGCCAGGACGCTGCCCATCCCGCTGCTCACGTGGGCGCTGTGGACCGTCGGGAGCGCCCGGGCGACCCGCGCTTGGTGAGGCGGGCCGCTGAGAGCGGCGAAAATGAGACCGGCTGCGGCCGCGGTGACCGCCAGGACGTCGAACGTGCGGGCCGCGGTGTGGAGACGCGGGCGGGGGGCGGACATGAGCTACTCCGGTTACGGTGAGTGTTTGTTCAGCTACTCTATGCCCTCCCGAGCGGGATTGATGCGCCCTTGGACGAACCCTGGCCCACCTTTGAAAAGGGCGTTCTCCGCCCCGCGGCCGGTGATGATCCGCTCCCCCTCAGCACCCCGCCGCGACCGGACGCGGGCCGGGGGCGGTGGGCCGAGCCCGGTGGTCGTGCCGTCCAGGCCGAGGGCGAACGCCGCGGTGAGGCTGGGCGCGTGGGGGTGGGAGCCCTCGGTCATGGACGAGGTTTGAGCACCGTCCCGTTGCAGCAGGAGTACGCGACGAGCGACGACCCGCGGCGGACGAGTTCAGGCGGCACGGGGTGGAGCTTCTGGTCGTCGGCGAGCGGTTCCCCGACTCCGCTGCCGCCGACTCCGTCGAACAGCTTGACGGTGCAGTCGGCGCGGTCCAGGCGGTAGGCGGTCGCGCGGTGCTGGACCGAGATGGGCAGGTCGTAGGTGAGCCGGTACTCGTCCGCGTTCCCGCAGCGGGAGTTGAACGACCAGATGGCAGTGGCCGCGGCCCCGCCCGTCTGCTCCATGAGCGTCACGGAGAAGTGAGGCCCTCGGACCGCCGAGCCGGACGGATGCGCATTCCACCCTTCCACCACTGTGACCACCTGGGACCCGGCGACTCCCAGCAGCACGCCGGCCGCGACGAGGAGCAGGGCCTGCCCGCGTCGCCATCTCGAAACCGCGGCCGGCGGGACCGCGGTCGAGGCGGCGGACACCTCTGGCTCTTCATCGATCCCCGGCGGCTCTCCGCGCTGTCGGGCCCGCCGCGCCGCCTCCCAGAGCGGCCGCAACCCATCGGGGTCCTCGTCGGCCGCCCTGCACAGCGCTTCCACCACCTGCCACGGCGGCACCGTCTTCCCGGACAGGTAGCGCGACAGCGAGGAGTCACTGGCGTGGGTCTCGGCCTCCAGATCCTTGAGGCTGCGGCCGGACACTTCCCGAAGCCGCCGCAGCCGCTTCGCCAGTCGCGTCCGGGCGTCGCTCGTGGCCGGCTCCGATGTGACCACCCCCTCAGGACGTTCCTCACCTACGGCATTTCCTCGCATGAGTGCCTGCAACGTCCCGGGAGGTGACCCGAAGCGGCCAGAGGGGTCCCGGCCGGGTGACCCGCGCGGCCGCCCGGCCGGGACCTCGGTCAGTAGTCGACGACGCCCCTCCACTGGCCGGGACCGCTGCCGGCCACGGCGATCTGGAACTGGGTGCCGGCCGGAACCCGCGAGCAGATGACCTTGTCCCAGTCGCGCTGGGCGCCGGGGGTGAGCCGGACGCCCGGGCAGATGCCGTGGTGCGTGCCCTTGTAGACCAGCTCCATGACCATGTCGCAACTGTCGAAGCTGCACGGCGCACTGTAGAGGCGGTGCACCCTGAAGGCCCCGGTGGAGGTCTTGTGCCGGACGTAGCTGTCGACCTTGAACTCGCCGAACCCGACCGGCCCGCTCGCGTTGTTGAGATTCGCCGACGCGTCCGGCGCGAACGTCGCGGTCACCGCGAACGCGGTCGCGGTCGCCACCAGCGCCAGCGCCTGCCGTTTACCTTTCACGCACTTCTCCTCTCGGCCCGCCCGACGGCGGTGCCCAGAAGCCTGCGAGTCCGCTCCCCGCCGCCGCAAGCGGCGTCCTCCACTGCGGGACGCATGCGGGACGTCCCGGCCCCGGTCCAAGCTGACGAGCTCGAAAGCGGGACGTCCCGCAAACGTCCCACAACACCCGTGACACCCCGCAACAGCAAAGTCCGGAGATCCTCGGACGCGTTGCAGCGGCAGCACGCCGACGTCCGCCGTGACCCGACTCGGCGGCGGATGAGAGGTCGCCGGGAGGGGCGAGGGCGGGTGGGGACGCGCGGGCGGAGAATGCGCTCGCCGGGTGCCAACCTCTGCCGCCCGTGCGGTGTGTGTAACGGGCGACAAGGAGGCAGATAGTGCGATACGACGGATTGCCCGAGTTCGTCGCGGCCCGGGGACCGGCGCTGCTGCGGTCGGCGTTCCTGCTCACCGGTGACCGGCATCTCGCCGAGGACCTGGTGCAGACCGCGCTGGTCAAGGTCGCCCCTCGCTGGCGGCGGGTGGCGGACGACGGCGACCCCGAGCCCTACGTGCGCAAGATCCTCTACCACGAGCACCTGAACTGGTGGAGGCGCCGGGGCAGGCACGTCTACCCGAGCGCGGCGCCGCCGGAGCCCGCGGGGCATCCCGACATCGCCGACGGCGCCGTCCGGTCGATGCTCCTCGGCCAGGCCCTCGGGAAGCTGACGGCCAGGCAGCGCGCGATGATCGTGCTGCGCTTCTACGAGGACCGCTCGGAGAGCGAGACCGCGCAGCTGCTCGGCTGCTCGGTCGGCACCGTGAAGAGCCAGACCCACCGCGCGCTCGCCCGCCTGCGCGTCCTCGAACCGGGCCTCGCCGACCTCCTGACCGACGTCGAGATCCCGGAGGTGGCACGATGAAGTCCCAGCTGCACGACGCGCTGCACGAACTCGCCGAGGGGGCGCCGTCCCGGGTGAGCCTCGACGGGGTGCTGGCCGGGGCGCGCCGCCGCAAGCGCATCCGTCTGGTCGCCGTCCCGTCCGTGGCCGCGGTCGCCGCCGCCGCCGTCCTCATGGGCGCGGTGCTCGTCGGGGGCGGCACCGAGCCGGCCGGGCCCGCCGAACAGCCCGACCGGCCTCTGGTCACCGGACCCGGCAAGCTCCTCAACCCTCCGGGTGTGCTGCCCGGACCGCTCCCGAAGGGCGAGGTCGAGCCGATCGTGCTCGGCTTCCTCGACCATTGCGGGAAGAAGGGAAGGGCGGCGACGAGCGCCGCGGGCGACTGCGCGCAGTGGCGCCTGGTCGGCCGGTCCGGGAGGCAGTGGCGGCTCGCGGACGGGATCGGCTCCACGACGGGGAAGCCCGGTGACTACATGAACAGCGACGCGGAGATGGCGATCAGCCCGGACGGCCTGCGCCTGGCCTACTACCGGGCGGCGGACCGGCGCCTGGTGGCCCGCGACCTGTCCACGGGGAAGGTGACCGTGATCGGGGAGGGCTCGGCCGGCGCGCAGCTGCCCGGGTCCTTCGGCAGCCTGATGTTCTGCAACGACGGAACGCGGCTCGCGATCACCTGGGGCGAGCCCGGCCAGCGCAGGACGCTGCTGGCCGACGTCCGCACCGGCGCCCTCACCGCGCTTCCCCCGGGCGACCTGATCGGCTTCAGCGAGGACGCCTCGACGATCGTGCTCGGCAACGTCTGGAACTCGAAGGAGCCCCTGACGGTCGCCGGCCCGGACGGCGCCGTGCGCGCCCGGGTCACCCTCGATCCCAAGGCCAGGCTGAACGGTTCCAGCGGCAGCCTGCTCTCGCCCGACGGCCGCACTCTGGTCGTCCCCTCGCTCAGGTTGGACAAGGCCATGCTCGTGGACGTGCGCACGGGGAAGATCACTTCGGTGCGTCCGGTGCGCGGCGGAGTCGGAATCCCGCGGGGCTGGACGGGGCCGAGCACGTACTTCCGCCCGATGAGTCCGCCCATGTCCGATGTGCCGCGCGGCGATGATGCGGGTGCGACCGACGACATGCGCGGCACCCTCGTCGACCTGACCACCGGCAAGTTCACCTATACCGGTCCCAATTTCAGGATCCGGGCGTGGCGGTCCGCTGTGATCTTCGGAGGCTTCCTCTCCTGACCGGACGAGAGGCCCTCGCCACCGTCAAGGTGGCGAGGGCCTCGTCTCGGTCGATCCGGGCGGGGTCATGGCGGGGGAGCGAGGAGGGCTTCGGCGATCTCGGTGCGGGCGTACAGGACGTAGCGGCCCGTGCGGTGGGCCGAGACCAGACCGGCGTCGCGCAGGGCCGTGAGGTGCTGGGACGTTCCGCCCGGTGAGAGGCCGGTGCGGACGGCCAGGGCGGCGGTCGAGGCCGGTTCGTCCAGCAGCGCCAGGAGGCGGGCCCGGGAGCGGCCGAGGATCCTGGCGAGCGCCTCGGGGGCGTCGCGCTCGGTGCGTTCCCACAGGGTGCCCACGCCGCGGGCGGGGTAGCGGAGCAGGGGCTGCCAGCCGGGGGCGGTGAGCGAGAAGAGCTTGGGCCAGACGAACGCGGACGGCACGAGCAGCAGGCCCCGTCCGTCCAGGGCCAGGGCGCCGGGCCGGCTGCGGGGGACGCGCAGGTGGTCGCCCATCCAGGTGACGCCGGGGCTGAGGTCGGCGAACAGGCGGTGCGCTCCGCCGGACGCCAGCAGCCGCGCGCGGTACAGGATGTCGCCGTCCAGGAGGGTCCGGACGCGCGGCCAGTACGGCGCGAGGGCGACGTCCCAGAACTCGGCGACGGTGTCGGCGAGCCGGTCGAGGTCCGCCTGCGGATCGGACGAGGGCGGCAGGCCGAGCGCCGCGCGGTCGTCGGCCACCCGGCCGTGCGGCTGGCGGCGCAGGGCGGCCAGTTCGAGCGCCAGGTCGGGAGCGGGCGAGGTCGGCGGCGGGCAGGCGAACGCGGCGATCAGGCGGGGGCCGATCAGTTCCAGGAGCGGGTCCAGGCGCGTCCCGGCGAGGCGGGGACGGACGGCCTCGACCCACCGGCGGTGCAGCGGATGCTCGGCCGGGTACTTCACGACGCGCGCCGCCGCGACCGCCTCCCACAGCGGTGAGAAGGCGAAGCGGGTGTAGGCCAGGTCGTCGGCCGAGAAGGTCAGTTCGAGCACGCGTCGCCCCCCTCCGGATTTCGAGCACGCGTCGCCCCCTCCGGATTCGGTCCAGACTAAATCCGTCGAGCCGCGTCCCGGACGTCGGCGAGGGTGCGCGGCATGACCTCCCTCATCGACGACGTCCGGCGGCCGGTGCTGGCCGACCGCGACTTCCGCCTGCTGTTCACCGCCGACACCGCGTCCAAGATCAGCACTCAGCTCGGCGCGCTCGCCGTTCCGGTGCTCGCCCAGACCGTCCTGCACGCCGGACCCGGACGGGTCGGGCTGCTGGCGGCGCTCGGCACCGTCGCGTTCCTGCTGGTCGGCCTCCCGGCCGGGGCGTGGGTGGACCGCATGCGCAAGCGGCGCGTGCTGGTCGCCGCCGACCTGGTCCGCGCAGGGCTCGTCGGGTCGGTGCCGCTGGCCTGGGCGTTCGGTCTGCTGACGCTCAAGCAGCTCTACGCGGTCACGCTGCTCACCGGCGTCGCGACGGTGCTGTTCGACGTCGCGCACCTCAGCCTGGTGCCGGCGCTGGTCGGCCGCGACCGGCTGATCGCGGCCAACTCCGCGCTCGCCGGGCTGTCCACCGTCGCGGACGTGTCGGGAAGCGGCCTCGGCGGCTTCGTCGTGCAAGGTCTCGGCGCGCCCTGCGCCATCCTCACCGACGCGCTCGGCTACCTGTGGTCGGCGTGCTTCCTGCGCAGGCTCCGGGCGGTCGAACCCGCGCGTCCGGCCCGACGGCGCGGCTTCGGTGAGGGACTGCGGTTCGTCCTGGGGCATCCGGTGCTGCGTCCGGTGGTGCTGGAGGGCGCGCTGACCAACCTCGGCATCCAGATCTGCCAGGTCGAGCTGCTGGTGCTGTTCACCAGCGGGCTGCGGCTGCCCGCCGGGGTGCTGGGACTCTTCCTGGCGGCGGGCGGCCTCGGCGCGTTCCTCGGCACGGCCGCCGCGCCCGTCCTGGCCCGGCGGCTCGGCCTGGGCCGCGCCCTCTGGCTGGTGGGCGTCGCGATCGCGCCGGTCGCGCCGGTCGTCGCGCTGGTCCAGCGCGGCCCCCTGCTGTGGACGGCCGGCCTCGCCTGGACGATCAGCCTGTTCAAGGTCGGCGTCGACAACGTCCTGCTGGTCAGCTACCGGCAGCACGTCACCCCGGACGACCTGCTCGGCCAGATGAACGCGACGTTCCGCCTCCTGCTCACCGGAGCGCTCGCGGTCGGCGGCGTCCTCGGCGGCCTCGTCGGCGAGTACGCGACCGTCCGCGCGGGACTCTGGCTCGGCGCCGCCGTGCTGGCGCTGCGCTGGATGATCGTGTTCTTCTCCCCGGTCCGCCGCCTCGCCACCCTGAGCGCGGCCGGCCGGACCCGCTGACGGGTCGCGCCGCGCCGCCCGCTCGGGGCGTCCACGGCGCTGGTCACTTCCCGAGGGTGGGGAAGAGGGCGGACGCGTTGTGGTCGAGGACGGCCGCGGCGTCGGCGGCGGGCAGGGCGTCCTGGACGTAGGTGACGGCGCGGCGGAACAGGTCGTCGGCCTGATAGGGGAAGTCGGTGCCGAGGACGAGCCGGTCGGCGCCGAACGTCTCGGCGGCGGCGCGGATCGCGGGCAGGTGCCCGTGGCCGACGGTGTCGTACCACATGCGGCGGGCGGCGACGCTCGGCTTCTCCGGGGTGCCGGGCGACTCCCACGGCTGCTGGTTGTCCACCCGCTGGAGCAGCATCGGCAGCGCGCCGCCGAAGTGCGAGTTGATGATCCGCACGTTCGGGTAGCGGCTCGGCACGCCCGCGAGGATCAGGTGCAGCGCCGCGATGGTGTCCTCGATCGGCGCGCCCGCCGACCAGCGCATGTCGAAGTTCTCGACGAGCGGCGAGTGCGCCGCGCGTCCGGACGGGTGGACGTAGAGGACGGCGCCGCGCCGGTCGAGCTCCTCCCACAGCGGCGCCAGCGACGGAGCGGCCAGGGACGTGCCGAGCACGTCGGTGGTGACCGCCGCGCCGACCATGCCCAGCTCGTCCAGGCCGCGGGCGAGTTCGGTGAGCGCGGCGTCCACGTGCGGGAGGGGGAGCGCGGCGAACGCCGAGAAGCGGCTCGGGAACCGGGCCGTCAGCTCGGCGTACATGTCGTTGGCGTACCGGGCGGCGGTGACCGCATGGTCCGCGTCGGCGAAGTGCGGGACCTGCGGGCTGATCGACAGCACCTGGTGGTCGATCCCGGCCGAGTCCATCAGCTCGAAGCGGGCCGCGAGCTCCGCCTCGCCGGCGCCGGCTCCGAGGCCGCGGTGGACGGCGGTGTTCGGGCTGCCGAACGACTCCATCAGGTCCAGGAACCCGTCGGTCCACACGTGGGCGTGCACGTCGATGCGCATGGTGATCACTTCCGTTCGGAGCGGCGCCGCGGTGGTGCGGCATGAGCAAACTAAACCGTATCGTTAATTTGTGCAACTACACGGTTCAGTATTGACGGTTAACTGAACGGTGTAGTTAGCTCTGCGGCATGTCGCCTACCTCGGCGGTCCGCTCCGCCACCCCTCGCGTCCACAACCCGCAACCGGCCCAAGCCACCCGGTCCGCCCAGGCCGACCAGGCCCCGCGGTCCGCGCGGTTCGACCAGGCCATGCGGACCGCGCAGTTCGACCAGGCCCCGCGGTCCGCGCGGCGCGCTGGAGTCGCCTATGCGGCGCTGGCGCTACCCACCTCGCTCGGCGTGTCCGCGGTGAGTCTGCTGCTGCCGTCCACCGCCACCGCGCTGGGCGTCCCTCTCGCGGCCGTGACCTGGCTGCTCACCGCGTACGGCACGGGCCTGGCGGTCGGCATGCCGCTGATGGCCGCGCTCACCGCGCATTTGGGCCGGCGCGCCGCCGCCGTCATCGGCGCGGTGCTGCTGGCCGCCGGCGCGGTGGTGACGGCGACCGCGCCGTCCCTGCCGCTCATGGCCCTCGGACGCGCGGTCCTGGCGCTCGGCGCGGGGGAGATGGTCATCCTCGCGCTCGGCCTGGCCCGCGACCTGCGCCCGCCGCGCGCCGCCCGGCGCGTCACCCAGCTCGTCACCGCGGCCATCGGCGTCTCCGGCGCGGCCGGCCCGCTGGTCGGCGCGCAGGTCGCCGAGGTGATGTCGTGGCGGGCCGCGCTGGTCCTGCCCGTGCTGAGCCTGCCGGTCCTGCCCTTCGTGGTGCGCGCCCTCCCGCGCGCCGTCCAGCCCCGCACCGCCACACCCACACCCACACTGGCAACCGCGCCCGCACCCCCGTCGGCGCCCGCGCCCGCACCCGCATCCGCGCCTGCGTCCGCGTCCGCGCCTGCGTCCGCGTCCGCGCCCGCGTCCGCGTCCGCGCCCGCGCCCGCGCCCGCGCCCGCGCCCGCGCCCGCGCCGGCGTTCGCACTGGCAACCGCGTCCGCGCCTGCGTCCGCGCCCGCGCCCGCGCCCGCGCCCGCACTGGCGCCTGCCTCCGCGACCGTGCCGGCGTCCTCGTCGCGGAGCCGGAGCGGGTTCGATGTCGCCGGAGCCGTGCTGCTCAGCTCGGTGGTGACGGCCGGCGTGATCGCCTTGCAGGGGCCGGCGGGCGGCCTGTCCGTCCCGCCGCTCGCCGCGGCCGTGACCGTCGCGGTCGTCGCGGCCGCCGTCCTGGCCCGCCGGGTGCGGACGCGGCCGGACGGCTTCCTGCCCGCCGCGGTGATCGGCGCCCGGCACTTCCTGGCGCCGTCGCTGCTGGCGTTCGGCCTCGCCACCGTCAACTTCACGCTGCTGTTCGCCGCGCCGCAGCTCCTCATGGACCGGACGGGCTGGACGCGCGTCCACGTCGGGGTCGTCCTGGCGCCCGCCGCGCTCGCCGGGGCCGCGCTGTCGTGGACGATGGCCGCGATCGCGCCCCGCCTCGGATACCGCCGCTCGATCCTGCTGCAGGCCGCCGTCGCGGCCGGCTCCGCCGCCGTCGCCGGGCTCGCGCCCGGATCCGCGGCGGTGCTGCTCGGCGCGGCCGGCGCGACGTTCGCCTCGGCCGCCGGTCAGGGGATGCTGGTCGGCGTCGCGGGCTCCGCCGTCCCCGGCCGCGTCCAGACCGCGGCGATCGGGCTGTTCAACCTCGTCTTCCAGTTCGGCTCGGCCCTCGCGCCGGCCCTGGCCGTCACCCTCCGCCCGGCGGTCGGCCTCTCCGCCGCCACCGCCGCCGTCGCCCTGTTCCCCCTGCTCACCGTCGTCTTCGCCGCCACGACCGGCGAGAAATGAGGTCCGGTATGCCGACCGCCGCCGCGAGCAAACGGCTGACGCTGGCCCTGCTGGCCTTCGCGCAGCTCATCATCTCCATCGACTACAACATCGTCTACGTCGCGCTGCCCCGGATCGGCGACGACCTCGGCTTCTCCGCGCACACCCTCCAGTGGGTCATCAGCGCCTACGTCGTCGCGTACGGCGGGTTCCTGCTGCTGGGCGGACGCGCCTCCGACCTGCTCGGCCGCCGCCGGATGTTCGTCCTCGGGCTCGTCCTCTACGCGGTGTCCTCCCTGGTCGGCGGGCTCGCGACCGCGCCCGGCCCGTTGGTGGCGGCGCGCGCCGTGCAGGGGCTCGGCGGGGCGCTGCTGTTCCCCGCCACCCTGTCGCTGGTCAACACCACCTTCGCGGAGGGACGCGAACGCAACCGCGCGCTGTCGGTGTGGGCGGGCGCCGGAGCGGGCGGCCTCGTCCTCGGCTCGCTGCTGGGCGGCGTGCTGACCCAGGCGCTCGGCTGGGCGTCGGTCTTCTACGTGAACGTGCCGCTCGCCGCCGTCGCCGTCCTGGCCGCGTTCCCGCTGCTCCCCGCGGACCCGCCCGCCGCCGGCCGCCGCCGCTTCGACCTGCCCGGCGCGTTCACCTCCACAGCCGGGACCACGCTCGTCGTGTTCGCCCTGGTGCAGGGGCCCGAGTCCGGCTGGGACGCGCCCGCGGTCCTCGCCGCCGCCGTCGCCGGGATCGTCCTGCTCGCCGCGTTCGTGGTCGTCGAGGCGCGCGGCGCCGACCCGCTGATGCCGCTGCGGCTGTTCGGCAACCGCAACCTGAGCACCGGCGTGGCCATCACGTTCCTGTTCACCGCCGCTTTCGGCTCGGTGACCTATTTCGTGACCCAGTACCTGCACGCCGTGCGCGGGTTCAGCGCGCTGGGCATCGGCATCGCGTTCCTCCCGCCCTGCGTGGCGGTGTTCGCCGGCTCGGCCGCCGGCGGACGCCTGCTGACCCGGCTCGGCGCCCGCTCCACCCTGCTGGTCAGCCTGCCGCTGGGGGTGGTCGGCACGGCCTGGCTCGGGCTCGCCATGACGCCGGACGCCTCCTACCTCGCGCTGCTGCCGGGCCTGCTCATCCTGAGCGTCGGCCAGGGCATCACCTTCACCACGATGTTCGCGGCGGCGGCCACCGGTGTCCCGGCGCGGCAGCAGGGCGTCGCGTCCGGCATGGCCTCCACCGGACAGCAGGCCGGGACGGCGGTCGGCCTGGCGGTGCTCGTCGCGATCGCCGACTCCGGCCTCGCCGGACGCAGCGGGGAGGCGCTGCGCATCGCCACCTCCGACGGAGCGCGGACGGCGGTCCTGCTCGCCGCGGGCATCCTCGCCGTCATGATCGCCGTGGCGCTCAACTTCCGGCGGGAAGATCGGAGCGCGCCCGTCCCGGTCGTGGTCGAGAGCGCGCCCGAGCCGGCGACGACCGAGAACGCCGGCGAGCCGGCCGGCTCATGAAACCAAACGGTTCAGTTTATGATGGGGCCGGACCGTCCCGCCGACCCCGGAGAGCCACCGTGCCAGAGACCGACCTCGACGAGCTCGGCATCCCGATCATCGCGGTGCCGGTCAGCTCGTCCGAGCGCAAGCGCCGGGCGATCGAGGAGGCCGCGGTCGCCGAGTTCGTCCGCGAGGGCTACGCGGGCGCCTCGGTCGACTCGATCGCCACCCGCGCCAAGGTCTCCAAGCCGACCGTCTACAAGCATTTCGGCAACAAGGAGCGGCTCTTCCTGGCCGTGATCGGCGGCTACCTGCGCACCGGCTACACCGGCCTGGCGCCGCTCGCCGCGCGGATCACCGAGGCGCCCGACCCGCGCGCCGCGCTTGTGGAGTACCTGGACGCCTGGGTCCGGATCGTCCTGCGCGAGGACATCATGACGCTGCGCCGCCTGGTGATCGGCGAGGTCGAGCGGTTCCCGCAGCTCGGCGCGGTGTGGGCGGAGATCAACTCGCACAACGACGCGGACCTGACGACCGCCCTCACCACGCTGACCGAACGGGGCGTGCTGGACGTCCCCGACCCGCGCCCGGCCGTCCGCCAGCTCATCGCCATGACGGTCGGCGCGGCCCAGCTCATCAGGACCTTCCGGCCCTCCTACGAGTTCGCGGACGGCGAGCTGGAGAACCTCGTGTCCTCCGGCGTCGACGTCTTCCTCTCCCACTACCGCGCCGCCGGCCGACCTCCCGGCCGGTGACTCCGGACTTCAGCGACCGTGCGCCCGTCCTAGACGCGCCGGCAGCCCTCCCCGTGCACCGTTCCCGGCGATGAGATGTGGCCGATCGTGCACCGGTAGGTGTGGTCGGAGGCCTCCTTCTTCCAGATGCGGAACTGCCACAGGGGAGCCATGATGCGCGGTTCGCAGCCGATGCCCTCCACGGTGTCGCCGCTGACGTGGAGGCGGTCGCATTCGAAGTCGCTTCCGCGCGCGGCCTGCGCGGTGCCGGGAAGGACGATCAGCGCCGCGGCCGTGGCGGCGAGGGCTGCGGTACCGGTGAGGATCCTGAGCACGTGCGGTCTCCGTTCATTCGAGTCGAACACCCTCCGACGGATGCTCTGTGTCGCAATCAATATACGGAGAGTAGCGACGGGAGTCGGCGCAGGCCCCGTTCAGGCGCTGTGTCCGCGTCGTCCGGATGCTGGGTGCGTGGTCGGGAGGCGTTGCCGGCGCATGTGAGCTGGACCATACGGAGTTCCCGTCAGCAATCGGGGTGCTGTTCCGCTCAAGTCACCGAAAGCGATCGGACCGACAGGAGCATCACATGAAGCACCGCATCGTCGTCCTCGGCGCCGGTTACGCCGGGGCGTACGCGGCCGGCAACCTGGCCCGGCGGCTGTCCCCGGCGGACGCCGAGATCACGGTGGTCAACGCCGTGCCGGACTTCGTCCAGCGGCTGCGGCTGCACCAGTTGGCGGCCGGCCGGGAGATCGCGGCTCCGAGGCTCGCCGACGTCTTCGCGGGGACGGGGATACGGCTGCGCGTGGCCCGCGTCACCGCCGTCGACCCCGAGCGTCGGGTCGTCGCCGTGGCCGACGCCGGCGGGGGCGGCGAGCTCGGCTACGACACTCTTCTGTACGCACTCGGCAGCCGCGGCGCCGTCGGCGGCGTTCCGGGCGCGGCCGAGCACGCCTTCGACGTCGCCGCCAGGCCCTCGGCGCTGCGCCTGCGCGATCGCCTGGACGGCCTGCCTCAAGGCGGACGTGTGGTGATGGTCGGCGACGGGCTGACCGGCATCGAGACCGCCACCGAGATCGCCGAAGCCCGGCCCGGTCTGGCGGTGACGCTCGTCGCCCGCGGCGAGCTGGGCGCCCGGCTGTCCGCCGGTGCCCGCGATCACCTGCGGCGGGCCTGCGACCGGCTGGGCGTCACCGTCCTGGAGCACACCGGCGTGCGAGCCGTCGAAGCGACGCGGGTGCTGTGCGACGACGGCACCGCCCTGGCGTCGGAGGCGACCGTGTGGACGGGTGGGTTCGCGGTCGACCCCATCGCCGCCACCGGCGGGCTGGACGTCGCGGAGAACGGGCGGATCGTCGTCGATCGCGCGATGCGCTCGGTCTCGCATCCGGACGTCCACGCCATCGGGGACAGCGCTCACGCCATCGGGGACAACGGCCGGCCAATGCCGATGTCCTGCGCTTCGGCCGGCTCCACCGGACGGCAGGCCGTCGAGGCGATCGTGGGACGCCTGACCGGGCGGAAGGCCGCCGACGCCAAGCTGGCCTACTCCTTCCACCACATCAGCCTCGGACGGCGGGACGCGATCCTGCAGACGGTCGACGACCAGGGGCGGGCGAAACCGGTGTTCATCGGCGGACGCAAAGCCGCGCGGATCAAGGCCGGCATCGTCACCATGTCGCTGTGGGGCACGTCCCATCCGACCTTCGGCCTGCCCAAGCGCAAGCACCGCGTGACCACAGCACCGGACGCGACCGCCGGGAAGACGGCCGCCCACCCGGAAGGCGGTCACGTTGCCGCCTAGGGTGGTCCGCGTGGACGGCATCGTCCCCGATCGCTTCGACGCCGCGCGGTTCGAGGCCGGCCGGAGCCGGCTGGCCTCGCTGGCCTACCGGCTGCTGGGCTCCGCCACCGACGCCGAGGACGCCGTCCAGGACGCCTTCTTGCAGTGGCAGGCGGCGGACCGGAAGCGGATCCAGGTACCGGAGGCCTGGCTGACCAAGGTCGTCACCAACCTGTGCCTCGACCGGCTCCGCTCGGCACGGGCCCGCCGCGAACGCGCCGCCGGCGCCTGGCTGCCCGAACCCGTCCTGGACGGCGACCCGATGCTCGGCCCGGCCGACACCTTCGAGCAGCGCGAATCGGTCTCCCTGGCCGTGCTGACGCTCATGGAGCGCCTGTCTCCCGTGGAGCGCGCGGTCTACGTCCTGCGCGAAGCCTTCTCCTACAGCCACGCCGAAGTCGCCGAGATCCTCGACCTCACCGAGTCCGCGAGCCAGCAGCACCTCCACCGGGCCCGGCGCCGCATCGCCGCCGCCCGCCGCGGCGGCGATGTCGATCCGGTGTCCGCTCGCAGGGTCGTCGAGGAGTTCCTCGCCGCCGCCTCCTCGGGCCGTACCGAACGGCTGGTGGCGCTGCTCACCGACGACGCGACCGCGATCTCCGACGGCGCCGGCCTGACCGAGTCCCTGCTGCGGTACGACACTCCGCAACGCATCGCCGCCGTCGCGCGAGCCGGATTCACTCCGACGCCCGCGAAACGGCGCTTCGCAGGAGGCACGCCCGCCGTCCACTACGCGTCCGTCAACCGCGCGCCCGCCCTCCTGTTCGTGGTCGGCGATCAGATCATCGGGGCCGTGACGTTCGACCTCGCAGGCGGCAGGATCGCGACCGTGCGCGGTATCGCCGCCCCCGGCCGGCTCCTCCGCCTCACCGAAGCCTGGCGGCGGCACGGATCCGACGCGCTGCTCATCGAGCAGTGGTGACCCGTCCTCGACCGCAGCCACAACCTGCCTGGGAAACAGGCCTCGCTGCACCCATGAGGGCGAGGAGGTGGACGCGCTCGGCGTAGTAGGGCTGGTCGGACATCTGCGGCAGAAGCACGTGCGGCGTCCCGGCCGCGGCGGGCCGGGCCAGGGTGCCAGGACGGCGTCGGCCGCAGGCCACGGACGGTCGGTGAGCAGAGGAGACCGGACGTCCGTGACGGGCTTGAGGCCGAGCCGTGCGCGCTGGGGTTCAGCGGTTCCCGCCACCCCGATGTGTTCGCGCGGCAGCGCTTCGCTGAACCGCGCGCTGCTCGCCGCCGGCCTGGTCGATCCGTTAGGCGGACTGGGGCGGCGAGGCGGGCAGGAAGATGGCGATCGCCTCCTCGGCGAGCGCGGCGGAGTTGGGGGCGTCCGGGTTGGTCCGCGCCAGGTGCACCAGGCCGAGGATGGCGGCGTAGGCGACGCGGGCCCGCAGCTCCGCCCGGTCCGGCGGGAGGCCGAGTTCGCGGTAGGTGCGGGTCAGGAACTCCAGGCGGGCCCGGTTCACCTGGCCCACCGCGTCCCTGACCCGGGGGTCGTTGCGGTCGCCGAGCAGGCTCAGGTGCACCGACGGCGCCAGCGGGTGGACGGCCTGCACGACGATCGTGAGCAGTTCGCGCAACCGCCGCTCCGGGTCGGCGATGCCGGCGAGTTCGGCGAGCCCCTCGTCGCCGTGGGTCCGCGCCCATTCCGAAAGGGCCGCCGAGATCAGCTCGTCGCGGTTCCGGTAGTGGGCGTAGAAGCTGCCCTTGGTCACGCCGAGCGTCCGGGCCAGGGGCTCGACCGCGACCGCGGCGAGGCCGCCGTCCGCCAGCGCTTTCAGCGCGGCCCGCGCCCAGTCCCGGGCCGACAGCCGGGTCGACTCGTTCACCACGTCAGAAGGATACGCCGTCGTATTGTCCCGCCCGGCCGCGCAGGATACGATGGCGTATCCATACGGCACCGTATTAATACGGATGAGTATCAAGGAGCGGTCGGATGGAGTTCACGCGAGTACGCCGGGTGGTCACCGGACATGACGCCGAGGGCAGGTCGCGCGTGGTGGACGACCGGGAGGTCGAGCCCATCACCTCGGAGCTGATGCCCGGCTGCGCGTTCTTCCGGTTGTGGGGCCGGGACGAGCGCCCCGCCTTCCCGGACGACGGCACGCCGCGTCCGGCCGAGGCGTGGTACCCGCCGCGCGACGGCTCGCGCTTCATGATCAATACGGTGCCGCCGGGTGAGCTCGTCCCGGCTCCGGGGGTGGACAAGGCCGCGGCGCTGGACGAGCTGGAGCGGCGGATGCCGGGCGCGATGGCCGCCGGCGAGCCCGGTGCGCCGGGGATGCACACCACCGACAGCCTCGACTACGTCCTGGTCGTCTCGGGCGAGGTCGTCCTGGAACTCGACGACGGCGAGGAGGCGGTGCTGCGGGCGGGCGACGTGGTCGTCCAGAACGGCACCCGGCACGCCTGGCACAACCGGGGCGCCGAGCCCTGCACGATCGTCGGCGTCGCCATCGGGGCGGAACGCGTCCGGCCCGCCTAGAGCCGCCGGCCGGTCCCGGAACGGGATGTCTCCGGGTTCGCGCAACGGGCCTCCGGGCTCGCGCCCTTGCTAAGTGGACTGCGGTCCGCTAGCGTCCCTCGCAGAGTCATTCGGACTGTAGTCCGTTTTTCTGAAGGGATCAGGCCATGAGCCGTTTGCTGCACGTTTCCGCTTCGCCGCGCGGAGAGTCCTCGGAGTCGCTGGCGCTCGCCGCCGCGTTCCTCGACGCCTACCGCGAGACCCACCCGGACGACACGGTCGAGCACCACGACCTCTGGGACGGCACGCTCCCCGAGTTCGGCCCCGCCGGAGCCGGAGCGAAGATGACGGTCTTCGGGGGCGCCGACCCGTCCGGTGCGCAGGAGCGCGCCTGGGCGGCGGCCCGCGCCGTCTTCGAGCGCTTCGACTCCTACGACCGCTACCTGTTCAGCGTCCCGATGTGGAACTCGGGCGTTCCGTACATCCTGAAGCAGTTCATCGACGTGGTCTCGCAGCCCGGCTGGGTGTTCGGCTTCGACGCCGAGCAGGGCTACACCGGCCTGCTGCAGGGCAAGAAGGCGGCCGTCGTCTACACCAGCGCCGTCTACGGCGACGGCCGCGGACCGGCCTTCGGCGCCGACTTCCAGAGCACCTTCTTCGAGGACTGGCTGCGCTGGACGGGGATCACGGACATCACCACCGTCCAGTTCCGCCCCAACCTCGCCACCGCCGACGCCGAGACGGGACGCCGCGAAGCCCACGCCCGGGCCCGGGAAGAGGGCAAGCGTTTCTGAGGCGGCGCCGGTAGCCCGGGGGACGGCGAGCGAGCCTTCCCCCGGGACAGCGACCCACGCGCGCACACCGCGGGCACCGCACGACCCGCGCGCACCGCACGACCCGCGCGCACCGCGCGCGCACCGCACGCGCGCACCGCGGGCACCGCGCGCGCACCGCGGGCACCGCGCACACCGCGCGACCCGCGCGTGAACCGCGCGACCCGCGCGCACCGCACGCGCGCACCGCACGCGCGCACCGCATGACCCGTGCGGAGTGCGCGGGGAGCGGGTCAGGCCGGCTTCGCGGGGGCCTCGGGGCGCAGCCGACGCGCGAGAAGCATGCCCGCCACCGCGAGTAGCCCGGTGAGGACGAAGACCCCCAGCAGGGTGGCCCGCATCGAGGAGTCGTGATCGCGTCCGAAGGCGATCGCGGCTCCGCCCACCCCAGCGATCACGGCCGTGGCGAAGGTCTGGGCGAGCTGGAGCGCGCCGCTCGCCTCGCCCTGCCGCTCCGCGGGAACCTGCTGGAGCGTCTGGGTGGTGGAGGCGTTGAACCCGACGCCCATCCCCAGCCCCCCGATCGACCATCCCAGCAGGGCCGTCCAGGACGGAAGCGCGCTCGACAACGTGGTCACGGCGATCAGCGCGACCCCGAGGGCGAGGACGGCGAAGCCGGTGGCGGTCGCGGCGACGCGTCCGGTGCCGCGGGCGTCCCTGCGGGCTTGCAGCGCCGAACCGGCGACCCACGTGATCGCGCCCGCCGAGAGTCCGAGACCGGACGCGGTGGCGCTCATGCCCCGCAGCTCCTGGAGGCCGAGCGGGAGGAACGCCTCGGTGCCGAAGTAGGCCCCGCACAGCAGGGCGCGAACGGCGACGCCCGCGCCGAGGCCGCGACGGGCGCTCAGCGTGCCCGGGGGAGTGGCCCATCGCAACGCCGGAACCGTGACAAGAAGGCCGACGGCACCGAGAAGAACCAAGGCGGCGACGTCGGTGAGCAGCAGTGCCTCCAACAGGACGCCCGTCCCCACGGTGAGCAGCACGGCGCTGCCCAGCGGACGCTTCCACCACGGCAGCGCAGAACGGACGCTGCTCTCGGTGCCCCCGGACCGTCGCAGCGCGCGCAACGCGGGCAGAGTGAGGACGGCGGCGACGCCCACGATCGGCAGGATGAGCAGGAACACCGACCGCCACGTCGTCCGCTCGGCGAGGAACCCGGTGGTGGCCGGGCCGACCAGCGACGGGACGGTCCAGGCCGACGACAGTAGCGCGTACATCCGGGCGCGCAGGCGCTCGGGGTAGGCCAGCCCGATCACGGTGTAGGCCATGGCCATCACCGCGCCCACGCCGAGCCCCTGGCAGAAGCGGCCGACCAGGAACAGCGGCCAGGTCGGCGCGGCTCCGGCCACAGCGCAGCCGAGCGCCAGCGTCAGCATCCCCCAGCCCATCGGACGCAGCGGACCGTGCTGGTCGCCGGACCTTCCGGCGACGACGGTGCCGATGACGTTGGCCAGCATGAGGGCCGACAGGCCCCAGCCGTAGGCGCCCAGGCCGTCGAGATCCGCGGCGATGCGGGGCAGGACGGTGGCCACTCCGAGGGACTCCAGGGCGACGAGTCCCACCGACAGCAGGATTCCCCACGTCAGCGCGCGATGGGCGGCGCCGAACACGCCGTCGCCGGCGTCCCTGTCCTCGGGTGGCGGTGGTCCGGGCTCGTCCACGCCGGTGCGGCGATCGGGAGACCCGGTGGCCGGGTCGCCGGCAGTGCGGTCCATGGCAGCCTCCAGTTACGTTTCGATCCGGAACGGAACATATCCCTTATACTGCTCGCATGGCCACGCCGACAAGCCGCTCCTCCGCCGATTCCGGCCCCGCTCGTTCCACTCCGCGGGACTCCGCCGCCACCCGGCCCGCTTCCGCCGCCGGGGGGCGTCCTCGCGACGCGCGCATCGACGACGCGGTCCGGCGGGCGGTCGTCGAGATCCTCGGCGAGGTCGGTTACAGCGGCCTGACGATGGAGGCGGCGGCGGCGCGCGCCGGTACGACCAAGCCCGCCATCCGCCGCCGCTGGCGCTCCCGCCAGCACCTCGTCATCGACGCCCTGGCGAGCGCCGTCGGCACCGCGCCCACGCCGGACACCGGCTGCACCCACTGCGACCTCGTCGCCGGGATCGGCACGCTCAGCGCGGCCTTCGGCAGCACCCTCGGCCGCAGGGCGCTGCCCGCGCTCGTCGCCGACCTCGCGGGCGATCCCGATCTCGAACGGCACTTCTTCGAGCTGTTCTTCCATCCGCGCCGGGCGACCACCGCCGCCGCGCTCCGCCGCGGCATCGACCGGGGCGACCTGCGGCCCGGCATCGACGTCGACCTCCTGCTGGACATGCTCGCCTCGACGACCTACTACCGGGTGCTCTTCGGGCACCTGCCCGTCACGCCCGAACTCGCCGAGGACGTCGTGAACGTGATCCTCTCCGGCGTCGCCACCGACCGATGGCGTGACCGCCACCAGGACGGATGAGCCGGAGAGTCTTGGGCGCGCCGCATTCCTGAACATCGCCGTCCGCTGCAACGGTCACATCCCCCTTGCGGGCGCGGAGGCGGGCGGATATGGTTGGTTGCATCAAACCAACTAATACGGGAGCGTGACGGGCGATGGGGGATGCCGCCGACCGCGAAGGCCGCGAAGGCCGCGAAGACCCGGCGCGCCGGGGCGACCGGCCGGACGGCCGCGAGGCCGCCGACCGCGTGGCGGCGGCGCTGGCCACGGTCGGCAACTGGATGTTCGCCCCGGCCACCCGGCGGCGGATCATGGCGGCCTCGGGGCTGGAGATGTCGCTGGGGGACTACACGCTGCTCGCCCAGGTCTCGCTGCACGGGCCGGTGCGGCTCTCGGTGCTCGCCGGGCTGATGGAGGTGGACAAGTCCACGCTCTCACCGCCCGCCAAGCGCCTGGAGTCGCGCGGGTTCATCGAGCGGCGGCCCGACCCGGCGGACGCCAGGGCGCAGCTGGTGAGCGTCACGCGGGACGGCAGGCTCGCCATCCGCGAACTCTGGAAGGCCCGCGCGGAGGCCGTCGCCGCGCTCATGTCCGACTGGGAGCCCTCCGACATCGAGCACCTCGCCGAGGGGCTCGGTGCCTTCGCCGAAGCCATCAAGAAGAACTCCTGACCGACATCTGATCGCGCGCTGACGGTCGTCACCGCGCTCACTTTCCCCGGCGCTCACCGCGCCGTCCCGCGCTGCGCTGCGCCCCCGCCAGGTGCCGCGTCTCGCTGGGTTCGCCGCGCTGCGACTTGCCGCTGCGACTTGCCGCGCTGCGACTTGGTGCGCTGCGTCTTGCCGCGCTTTTCGCGCTGCGTTCCACCCGCTTCCCATGACGCGTGTCCCGGTCATGGGCGGGTTTCCCCTGCCCGTCTGCTCTCGACAGGACGCCGGCTCTCTCCGGCGTCCCCTGATCCACGGAGTGAGAGGTCACATGCGTGCTGTCGTGCTGCCCGAATTCGGTCCACCGGACCGGTTGCGCGTCGCGGAGACGCCCGAACCGCGGCCGGGTCCCGGCGAGGTCACCGTGCGCGTGGCCGCCGCGGGCGTCCAGTTCCTGGAGACGCAGATCCGCTCGGGGGCGATGCGCGGGGCGCTGGGCGGCGCGGCGCTCCCGGTCGTCCTCGGCAAGGAGGTCGCGGGCCGGGTGGCCTCGGTCGGCCCGGACGGCGACGCCGGTCTCGTCGGCACCCGGGTCCTGGCGAGCACCACGGGCACGGGCGGTTACGCCGAGGTCGCCACCGTTCCCGCCGACTCGCTCGTCCCGGTGCCGGACGTCCTCGACCTGCATGACGCGGTCGCGCTCTACCGGTACGGGGCGACGGCTCAAGGGCTGGTGCGGGCGGCCCGCGTCTCCGCCGGGGACCGCGTGCTCGTGCAGGCCGCCGCGGGCGCGGTCGGCACCATCCTCGTGCAGCTCCTCGTACGGGCCGGTGCCACGGTCGTCGGAGCCGCGCGCGGAGAGGACAAGCTCGCGCTGGTCCGGAGCCTGGGCGCGCACCACGCCGTCGACTACTCGCTGCCCGGCTGGACGGACCGCGTGCGCGACGCCGTCGGCGGCTCCGTCGAAGTGGTCTTCGACCATGTCGGCGGCGACCTGAGCCGCGAGTCGTTCGGGCTGCTCGCGCCGGGCTCCGGCCGGCAGGTCGTGTTCGGGTTCTCCGGCGGGACGCCGCTGGACGTCCGGCCCGTGGAACTCGTCGGCCGGGGCCTGACCCTCACCGGCTTCAGCGCCGGACTCATCTGGAGCCGTCCCGCCCACGCCCGCGACCTGGTCACCGAGGTGCTCGACCTGGCCGTCGCCGGGTCCCTCAGACCGGTGGTCGGCCGGCGGTTCCCGCTGGAGAGGGCGGCCGACGCGCACGCCGCCGTCGAGGCGCGCGCCACCGTCGGCAAGACCCTGCTCATCCCCTGAACGTCCGGGAACAGATTCCCGGCACCGCACATCTAGGAGAGAACAGCATGTCATCGAAGGTTTTCGTGGCCGGTGCGTCCGGCCTGCTCGGCGGGCGCATCGTCAGCGCGCTCCTCGACCGGGGCGCGTCCGTCCGGGCCCTGGTGCGGCCCGGCGCGGACGGCGAGAAGAAGGCGGCGATCAGCGCGCTCCAGGCCCGCGGCCTGGAGGTCGTCGAGGGTGACCTGACCGACCCGGTGGGGCGGCTGGCCGACGCGGTCGGCGACGCCACGACGGTGGTCTCGGCCGTCCAGGGCGGCCCCGAGGTGATCGTGGACGGCCAGCTCAACCTCGTGCGCGCCGCCGAGAAGGCCGGTGCCGCGCGTTTCCTCCCGTCCGACTTCGCCGTCGACGTGACCAAGCTGGACGACGGCGACAACTTCATGATCGATTGGCGTCGCCGGGCCGCCGCCGGGTACCGCGACGCCGGCATCGCCGTGGCGTCCGTCCTGAGCGGGGCGTTCTACGAGGTCATGCTCGGTTTCCTGGGCATCGTGGACTGGGAGCGCGGAACCGTGTCGCACTGGGGCGATCCGGACCAGCCGCTCGATCTGACCTCGGTGGCGGACACGGCCGCCTACACCGCCGCCGTCGCGCTCGATCCCAGTGCGACCGGCACGCTCCGCTTCGCCGGTGAGGTCGTCACGTTCCGGCAGTTCCACGAGGCCGTCGAGCGCGGTTCCGGCCGGCGGCTGGAGCTGCGCAACCTCGGCACCGCCGACGAGCTGCGCGCCGAGATCGAGCGCCGGGCCGCGCTCACGGACGACCCGTTCGACTACGTGGCGCTCCAGTACCAGTGGTGCATGGTGAGCGGGAAGGCGAAGTTCGACACCTTGGACAACGACCGGTACCCGGAGGTCACGCCCGTGTCGGTGGCCGACTTCGTCCGCGCGTCGGCCTGACCGGAACGAGTCGGACGCCCCGCCCCGTCCGAGAACCGGACGAGGGCGGGGCGTACTCGACCCCGGGTGTGCTCAGCTCGTGGTGACGTGTGCCGGGTCGGGCGCCTCCGCGGGAACCGGGGACGGTGCGGAGGCGCGGGGCAGGACGAGGCAGACCAGCAGTCCGGCGACCATTCCGGCCGCGGTCAGCAGGACCACGACGAGTTCGCCGTGGGCGGTGGCCGAGCGCAGGGCCTCGCCGGTCCGGCCCTCCGTGCCGATGTCGGCGAGGGCGGTGAACACCGCCAGGCCGATGGCGTTGCCGATGTTGAGGGTCGTGGAGGCGATGCCGTTGGCGACGCCCTGCTCGTGGTGGGCGGTGCCGGTGGCGGCGGCGATCCACATCGCCGTCCAGACGATGCCCTGGCCGACGCCGGAGACGATCAGTCCGGGGAGCAGGAGGCCGTAGCCGGCGTCCGCGTCGAAGCCGAGCGCCAGGACGGCCGTGCCGGCGGCGCCGATCGCGAAACCGATCAGCAGGGTCGTGCGCAGGCCGATCCGGGTGGTCAGCCGCTCGCCGAGCTGCGTGCCGGTCGCGATCGCCAGCGACGGGACCAGGAACGCCATCCCGGTCTGCAGGGCGCTGTAGCCGTGGACGCTCTGCATGAGGACGGTCAGGAAGTAGGGCAGCACGCCGAAGGTCGCCATGTAGATGAACGTGACGCTCATGCCGATGGTCAGGCTGCGGTTGCGGAACAACCGGAACGGCATGAGCGGGTCGGCGCTGCGGCGTTCGATGACGGCGAACGCCGCGAGGAGAACGGCGGCCAGCAGGAACGCGCCGATCACCAGAGGGCTGCTCCAGCCCTCCTCCGGCCCTTCCACCAGGGCGAACACCAGCAGCGTCGCGCCCCCGGTGACGGTCAGGGAGCCGGGCAGGTCGAAGCGCCGCCGCTGCCCCGCGGCCGGGTCGGGCGGGATCACCGCGAGCGCGGCCAGCGCCACGAGCGCGGCCAGCGGAACGTTCACGTAGAACACGGCGGGCCAGCCGAAGTTCTCGGTGAGCACGCCGCCGAGCAATGCGCCGATGGTCAGGCCGCTGGCGCCCGCGCCGCCCCAGACCGCCAGCGCCCGGTTGCGCTGCGGGCCCTCGGCGAACAGCGTGTTGATCAGCGACAGGGTGGACGGCAGCAGCAGCGCGCCGCCGATCCCCTGCACCGCCCGCGCCACGACGATCGTCGCGGGCGACGGCGCGAGCCCGCCGGCCAGCGACGAGACGGCGTAGAGGGCCAAGGCGGACACGAAGACGCGGCGGCGGCCGAGCAGGTCGGCGGCGCGCCCGCCGAACAGCAGGAACCCGCCGGCGAACACCACGTAGGCGCTCACCACGAGCTGCTGGGTCTGGCCGGGGAAGCCCAGGTCCGCGCCGATCTCCGGGAGCGCGACGAAGACGATGTTGAGGTCCAAGGCGTAGATCAGTTGCGCGAGCGCCAGCAGGGCCAGCGTCCAGCCCAGCCGCCGTCCGGCGGGCTGCCTTGCGAGTGCGGACATGCCAGAGGACACCCTTCGGGTCCGGGGAAGTACGACTGTACGAATGATTACGTACGATCGAACGGTTCGGCAAGGCGGCGGCGGACGATTGTTCGACTATCGCGGTACAGTCGGATCATGAGGTACCGTCACCCGGACCGCGACCAGATCCGCGTCGACGGCGTGCTGTCGGCGCTGGGCCACCCGGTGCGGCTGGCCGCCGTCCGCGTCCTGGACGCCGGCGGGGAGCACAACTGCGGCAGCGTCCTCGCCGAACTGGGGATCACGGCCAAGTCGTCGATGACCCACCACTGGCGCGTGCTGCGCGAGAGCGGCGTCATCCTCCAGGAACCGTCCGGCCGGGAGAACCTGCTCACCCTGCGCCGCGACGACCTGGACGCCCGCTACCCGGGCCTGCTGGACGCCGTCCTCGCGGGCGCCCGCACCGACGAGGCCGATTCCTGACCCCGCCGCGTCCCCGGATCACGACCGGGAGCGGAGGTCCGCCCAGGCGGTGAGGCCGTCCTCGGTGAGGAAGTGGTCGAGCGCGGTCACCGCCGCGCCGTGCAGCGCCCCGTCGCCGCCGAGGGCGGCGGCGAGGACGGGAGGCGGGTCCGCGCGTCGGAAGCGCATCAGGCCGTCGGCGAAAGCGGCGGCGAATTCCGGTTCGGCGGCGGCTCGCAGCGGTTCCGCGAGGCCGCCGAGGGTGACGACGGCGGGATCCATCGCGTTGACGAGCCCGGCGAGGCCGCGGGCCAGCGCCGTCGCCGCACGGCCGACGGCGGCCTGGACGGACGCGTCCGCCGAGGCGCGCGCGAGGGCGCGCTCCGCGTACGTGCGGGGATCGCGGGGCGGAGGTTCGCCGAGGTGCCGGGCGATGGCGCGGCCGTCGACCATGAGGTCCCAGCAGCCCTGCGCACCGCACGGGCAGCGCAGGGCCGGGTCGCCGAACGGGAGGTGACCGAACTCCCCGCCGGCGCCGGTCGCTCCCTCCGCCGGACCGCCGTCGACGACCAGGGCGCCCCCCACGCCCACCTCCACCGTGACGTGCAGGACGGTCCCGGCACCGGCGGCGACGCCCCGCCGGGCCTCGGCGAGACCGGCGAAGGTCGCGTCGTTGCCGAGCAGCAGCGGCACGCGCGGATCCACCGCCAGGGGCGTCAGGTCCACGGCGTCCCAGCCGAGCGCGGAGGACTGGACGACCTTCCCGCCCTGCACGGTCGCGGCGATCGCCACCGACACCGCCCGGACGCGGTCGCCGTACCGCCGGTGGAGACGCCGCACCGCCCCCGCGACCGCCTCGATCACGTGCTCCGGTTCGCGGCTCCCGTGCGCCCCGGCCTCCGCGACGGCGGGCTCTCCGTCGAGCGCGGCGACCGCGCACCGCCAGTCCTCCTGCCGGACGTCCACCGCGATCACGACCGGGCCGTCCGGATGCGGGGCGAGCACGGTCGTCGGACGGCCCCGTCCGGCCGTCGCGGCCGGCGTCTCGGCGAGCAGGGCGAGGTCGCGCAGCCGGGCGGTGATCTCGGTGGCCGAGCCGGTGCCGAGGCCGAGGCGGCGCGCGACGGCCGCCCTGGTCACCCCCGGCTCCCGGCGCATCTCGTCGAGGACGGCGAGCGCCCCGCGCCAGCGGGCGTCCCTCGCACGCGCGGATCGCGACCGGTTCCGGGGGCTTGCCATGCGCACCTTCCCCTCGTTTATGCTCGTTCTACGAGTTTATTCGCCGGGGCGCCCCGCGGCGCCAAGGGGGGAGGACGGCATGACCGGCGAGGTGACACCGTTCGCACTCGACGTCCCGGAGTCCGCGCTGGCCGATCTCCGCGACCGGCTGAGGCGCACCCGCTGGCCCGAGGACGCCACGGTCGGCGACTGGTCGCAGGGCGTCCCGCCGGGCTACCTGCGCGAGCTGTGCCGGTACTGGGCCGAGGAGTACGACTGGCGCGCCACCGAGCGGCGCCTGAACGCCCTGCCGCAGTTCCGGACGTCGATCGACGGCCTCGGGATCCACTTCCTGCACGTCCGGTCGCCGCACGACGACGCGCTGCCGCTCGTCCTGACGCACGGCTGGCCGGGCTCCGTCGTGGAGTTCCTCAAGGTGATCGGCCCGCTCACCGACCCGACCGCTCACGGCGGCGACGCGCGCGACGCGTTCCACGTCGTCTGCCCGTCGCTGCCCGGCTACGGATGGAGCGACAAGCCCGCCCGGCCCGGCTGGGGCGTCGAGCGGATCGCCGAGGCGTGGATCCGGCTGATGGCGCGCCTCGGCTACCGGCGGTACGGCGCGCAGGGCTCGGACTGGGGCACCACCATCACCGCGCTGATCGGCCAGAAGGCCCCGGACCGCGTGGCCGGCATCCACCTCGTGCCGCCCCTCGCGGCACCGGACCCGGCGACGTTCGGCGACCTCACCGGCGCCGAGCGCGCCGCGCTGTCCGCGCTGGAACGGGCGCGGGAGTGGGAGGACGGGTACTCACTGGAACAGTCCACCCGCCCGCAGACCATCGGGTACGGGCTCGTCGACTCCCCGGCGCTGCTGTGCGCCTGGATCATCGAGAAGTTCCACTCCTGGACCGACTGCGACGGCCACCCGGAGAACGCGCTCACCCGCGACGAACTCCTGGACAACCTCATGTTCTACTGGCTGCCCGGGACCGGCGCGTCCGCCGCCCGGCTCTACTGGGAGAGCTTCAAGCAGGTGCAGCGGCTCTTCACCGCCGGGACGTCCGGCCGGGCGGACCTGGTGACCGTCCCGACCGGATGCTCGGTCTTCCCCAAGGAGAACCCCCGCCCCTCCCGGCGGTGGGCCGAGAGGCGCTTCACCGACATCCGCCACTGGAACGAGCCCGGCAAGGGCGGCCACTTCGCCGCGTTCGAGCAGCCCGACCTCTTCGTCGACGAGCTCCGCACGTTCTTCCGGCTCGTCCGCTGACCCGTCCGGTGACCGGCTCCGCCGCTGTCAGGGCGCCGGTGCTTTCAGCGCCGTCTTTTTCGCGAGGCGGGGGAGCAGGCGCAGCGCGTTGTCGCGGGCGATGGCCTGGTGCGCGCGGCCGTCCAGCCCGGGGTCGCGGTCGAGGTCGGCGGTGTTGAGGGCCACCTCGCGGGCGGAGTTGGCCGGCCAGTCGGTGCCGAACAGCACGCGCTCGGCACCGACCGCGCCGAGCAGCGTCGGGGTGGCGTACGGCGACATCGGCAGCGCCGTGTCGTAGTAGAAGCGCCGCAGCGCCCGCCGGACCTTCGCCGGCGCGGGACCGTCGTCCTCCCGGCCCCACCGCTCGGCGCGTCCGGCCATGTACGGCAGGAACCCGCCGGCATGGGACAGGATGACCGACAGCCGGCGGTAACGGTCCAGCGCCCCGGTCGCGATCAGGCTCAGCGCGGTGCGGGTGGTGTCGAGCAGGAAGTCGCCGAGCCAGTCGCCCACCCCGGGCACCTCCACGATCCCCTTGGGCGAGGACGGATGGGTGAACACGACGGCGCCGCGCCGGTCGAGCTCGGCCAGCAGCGGGTCGAACGCGCGGTCGCCGAGGTAGCGTCCGGCGGCCGAGGTGTTGAGCAGCACGCCGTCCGCGCCCAGCTCGTCCAGCGCGTACGCGATCTGCTCGAGCGCCAGGTCCGGATGGAGCATCGCCACGTTGGCGAAGAACCCGAACCGGGTCGGATGGTCGCGCACCAGCTCGGCCAGCGACTCGTTGCACTCGCGCACGCCCGACCCGGCGACCTCGCGGTCCGCGAACACCTCGGCCGGCACGGGCGCGGACGCCACCCCGATCGCGATGTCGTTGGCGTCCATGGTCGCCAGGGTGCCCTCCAGCGTCCACCGGGCCCAGGACGGCCCGCCGGTCGGCGGGAGGATGCCCTGATCGATCGCCCACTGCCGCATCCGGGGCGGCAGCGCGTGGTGGTGAGTGTCGACCCGTCCGCGGGAGGGCCGGCGGGTGCTCGCGAAGGCACCGGACGCCGCCAGCGGCACGGGCGCGGCGGCGGCCACCGCCGCGACGCCGGTCATCTTGAGGGTGTTCCGGCGGGACAGCTCGGGCATGGACGTCTCCTCGTCGGTCGAGAGATGTGCACCGGACTCCTGGCCCGGCCCCCGGCAGCGCCGCACGTTCCGGCGGCTCCTGCGTCAGGGCGGCACTGCCACCCACCACTCCCCGCACACTGCGCCCCCCTGCGAGCGGCGGATTCGGCCGGGCCATGTCCTGCACGGTCCCTCACCCGCAACCCGAGACGCATCGGGTAACACCCCTGACCCGCCCCGGAAAAACACCCCCTAAGGGTGCAAGCGCACCAAGAGCCGCCCCTGCCGTCGGAGGGAGATCGTCCACCTGGACCGCCGTAGGCCCGCCATGGCCCACTCGACCGCGTTCACGTGAGGACGCCGAGCCGCCGGGCTTGGGTCACGGCTTGGAGCCGGTCGTTGCAGCCGAGCTTGCGGTAGAGGTGTTCGAGGTGCTTGTTGACCGTGCGCACGCTGATCCTGCACGCCGTGGCGATCTGCCGGGCGGTGAGGCCTTGCCGGAGCAGGGTGAGGACCTGGAGTTCCCGGGCGGTCAGCCCGACCTCCTCGCGGGCGAGTTCCTGGTCCACTCCCGGGACGCCGGTGTAGAGCTTGTCGAGCACGGAGAGCACGGGCAGCAGGGCGCTTGCGAGGGCCACATCGGCTGCGGAGAAATCGGTGCCGGCCCGATTGAGGAACCAGCCGGCGCCGCAGGCCGCCGTCCGGGGGACGAGGGCCATCGACAGTTGGTAGGGGAGGCCCAGCGGCCGGTAGTGCTCGGCGTACGCCCTGCTGGACCGCCATTCCCGATCCGACACCACGTCGCTCGTCCGGCAGGGCCTCCATGAGGCCGGGTTCCGCCGGTAGTGGCGGACCGTGGGGCAGTCGGCCATGTTGCGGAGGAAGGTCTGCCGTTCCCACCGCCCCACGGGCGGGTCCCCCCAGATCTCCGCCGACCGGGTCGTCAGGTCGATGGCCGTCCAGGAGACGCGGTCGCAGCCGATCACCTCGCCCAGGCTCGCACCGGCCGCGGTCAGGTAGGTCGCCCGATCCGGCAGATCACTGAGCAGGTGGCTCAGTTCCATCGCGGGGAGTCGCCGCATCCAGGCCCTCCAGGGACGGGGTCGGGTCCGCAGGAAGCATCAATCGCCATGTTCCTCGTACGCGGGCGGCTTGTCCCCTCCAACCGCTGTCCACCACGGGACACTCGGTGCTTCGAGGCCAGGCGGCTCTGGCCCTTCCTCGCACGGTTCCAGATGCGGCTCGCAGCGGTTGGGTCACTGAGCTGGGAAGAGGTCAGGTGGGGTTACGGCTACGGTCGCGCCTTGGTCCATTGAGCGCTGGGTGGCTTCCAGGACGGCGTTGACTTTCGCGGCGAAGGTGGCGTCGCAGGGGTCGGGGCGGGAGCCGGAGGCGCTCTGGGCCAGCCTGCCGATCGCTCGGGTCAGGGCGTTCACGGCGAGGATCTCGCCGACCGGGACGGTCAGGACGCCGTCGTCCCCGACGAAGCCGAGCCGGGCGCCGTTGGCCGCGGGGGGCGCGTCCAGGCTCAGGGTCATGGTGGAGACGGCGCCGCTTTCGTGGCGCAGGAGCGCGTGCGAGGTGCTGTGGGGGCCGCTCATGGCCGTGACCTCGGTGACCTCGCCCAGGACGGGGAGGAACACCGACAGGATGTGCGGTCCCAGGTCCCACAGGGCTCCGCGGGTGCGGCGCCATTCCGAGGACGCGTAGGGGCTGCCGGGCTCGAAGATCGAGGCGAGGACGTCGGCACGTCCGCCGTCCCATCCGCCCTTCGCCGCGGCGTCCTCGAGGATGCGCTCGACCGCGGGGACGAAGCGGTAGGTGAAGAAGACCACCGAGGCGACGCCGGCCGCGGACGCCTCGCGGGCCACCGCCGCCGCGTCGGCGGCGGACAGGCCGACCGGCTTCTCCAGCAGAAGGTGCCTGCCCGCGGCGGCGGCGCGCAGCGCCAGCGGTTGCTGGACCTCGGGCGGCAGGGAGATCGCCACGGCGTCGACGTCGGCGAGCAGTTCGTCGACGTCCCGGTAGGCGCGGACGCCGTGCTCGCGGGCGAGGGCTTCGGCCCGGTCCGGGTTGCGGCCCCAGACTCCGGCGAGGACCGCGTCCGGCGCCGCCGCGAGGGCGGGCGCGTGCGTCTCGGTCGCCCAGTGGCCCGAGCCGAGGAGTCCGAATCTCAATGCCATGCGTGGAGTCTAGGGAGCGGGTCGCGTTCGCGCGCGTCCTCACCGCGTGTCGCCGGATGCGCGGCGGGTGGATCGCGCGGAGCGTCGCTCAGGGGGTGGGGTGGCGGTCGAAGCGGGCCCAGGCGGCGTCCCACAGGCGGGAGCGCAGGCGGTCGCAGCGGCGGCGGGTCACGAGGTGGACCAGCGCGAGGGGCGCGGCGACGACCAGGGTGGACGCGGCGACGGCGACGACGGTGTCGGTGATCGTCCTGGCGTGGCGGCGCGGCGGGGTGTCGGTCAGGCGGGAGGGGGTCGCCCAGAGGGACACGTGGTCGCCGACGACGGTCGCGCGGGAGGTGGTGTAGGAGCCGGTCAGGCGGTGGCCGTCGGCGGCGGTGCCGAGGACGTCCACCCGGTAGCCGCGCTTGCGCTCGGTCACGCGGGTCACGTCGGCCGACACCGGACGCCATGCCGTGGCCTCGACGCGTTCGGTCCGCACCCCCTTGGCGTAGTAGGCCTCGCCGACGCGCAGGCCCATGACCGGGGCGAAGACCAGGAACAGCAGGACCAGGACGAGTCCGGTCAGCCATTGGAAGCGGTCCACGTCGCGGCGCAGGGGGTTGGAGTCGAAACCGAAGCGGTGGCGGAGGACGGCCGCACGGGACGGCCCGGGTCGGTGGGTGCGGCTCATCGTCGGCTCCTCGGTAGTCGTGGTCCACACGCTAGGAACGGGACCGGGCGCCGACCCAGGGGCGAGCGACCCGGCGGGCGCGGACGTTGGCCTCGCCGTTCGGCGCGGAACCGGGGACCAACGTCCCGAAGATCAACGGTCTTAAGCGCCTGACCCCGCGGCGGCCCGCGGGGGTGAATGGAGGCGACGACGACGAAGTGAGGAAGTGAGAACGCGATGACGGTCTCCGAACAGGGGCGCGCCCAGCACGCCCACCGCGTCCACCTGCCCGATCTCCACGCCCTGACGCCCGGGAGGGTCGTCGAGTCGACCTCGGCCCGGTACGTGTGGGCCCTCGCGCGGCTCTCGCTGGGCTGGGTGTTCCTGTGGGCGTTCCTTGACAAGACCTTCGGTCTCGGCCACGAGACCAAGCACGCGCAAGCGTGGATCCACGGCGGCAGCCCCACCAAGGCGTTCCTGAAGTTCGGCGCCAAGGGGCCGTTCAAGGGCTTCTACCACGACATCGCGGGCGCGGCCTGGGCCGACTGGCTGTTCATGATCGGCCTCGCGGCGATCGGTGTCGCACTGATCCTGGGCGTGTGCATCCGTATCGCGGCGGTCGCCGGCGCGGTGCTGCTGGTGATGATGTGGTCGGTCGTGCTGCCCCCGGCCAACAACCCGTTCATGGACGACCACCTGATCTACGCCATCCTGCTGATCGGTCTGGCCTTCGTGTCGGCGGGCGACGCGGTCGGACTGGGCCGCTGGTGGGGGAGCACGCCTCTGGTCCGGAAACTGCCCGTGCTCAAGTGATCCGTCTGAGGACGGCGCGGTCAACCCCTGCGGCGGGGCGTTCCGGACGGGACGCCCCGCCGTTCACGGTGTTTACTGAGCGCGTGAGCGACGAGGACCCGGCCCGTCCCCTGGGCGCGCGGATGAACCTGCCGCAGCTGCGGCTGGACGACCTGCTGAACGAGCTGCAGGCGCGGCTGGCCGCGGCCCGCGCCACCCGCGACCGCGTGCACGCGCTGCTGGAGGCGGTGGTCTCCATCGGCAGCGACCTGGACCTGGAGACCGTCCTGCGGCGGCTGGTGGAGGCGGCGACCACGCTGGCGGACGCCCGCTACGGCGCGCTGGGGGTGATCTCCGAGGACCGGGAGCGGCTGGTCCAGTTCATCACCGTCGGCGTCGGCGAGGAGGAGATCGCCGCGATCGGGCACTGGCCGGAGGGCCACGGCATCCTCGGGCTGCTCATCAAGCAGCCGCGCCCGCTGCGGCTGGCCGACCTCGGCGCGCATCCCGAGTCCTACGGCTTCCCGGCGAACCATCCGCCGATGCGCGCGTTCCTGGGCGTCCCGATCCGGGTGCGGGACGAGGTGTTCGGCAACCTGTACCTGACCGAGAAGCGCGACGGCCGCGAGTTCGAGGAGGAGGACGAGGTCGTGGTGTCGGCGCTGGCCACGGCGGCGGGCGTGGCGATCGAGAACGCGCGGCTGTACGACCTGGCGCGGCGGCGCGAGGGCTGGCTCGGGGCGTCCGCGGAGATCTCCACCGCGCTGCTGTCGGGCGGCGAGATCGGCCCGGTGACCGAGCTGGTCGCGCGGCGGGTGCGCGAGGTCGCCGACGGGAAGCTCGCCGCGGTGGTGCTGGCCGACGCGGGCGGCGAGGAGTTCGCGGTCGTGTCGGCCGACGGCGCGGACGCGGGGAAGCTGACCGGGTCGCGGTTCGCCCCGGCCGGCGTCCCGCGCGAGGTGTTCCGGGACGGTCGCGCCACCCGCCTGGAGGACGGCCGCACCGCGTTCGCCGGGATCGACGCGTTCAGCGACGTCGCGGTCGGCCCGCTGCTGATCGTGCCGCTCGGCACCGGCAGCGCGGCCCGGGGCGTCATCGCGGTGGCGCGCGAGCCGCAGGGCCCGGCGTTCGACGACGGGACGCAGCGGTTGCTGGAGGCGTTCGCCGGGCAGGCCGCGGTGGCGCTGGAACTGGCCGACCGGCGCCGCGACGACGAGCGGATCGCGCTGCTGGAGGACCGCGACCGCATCGCCCGCGACCTGCACGACACGGTCATCCAGCGGCTGTTCGCGACGGCCATGACGCTGATGGCCGCGATCAAGATGACCCAGAAGCGGGAGGTCGCGGTGCGGGTGCAGCGGGCGGTGGACGACCTGGACGCCACCGTCCGGCAGATCCGCTCCACCATCTTCGCGCTGCAGAGCACGCCCGGCGAGAGCAGCCTGCGCAGCCGGATCCACGCGCTGGTGGACGGCGTCACCGAGCAGCTCGGCTTCGCGCCGTCGGTGCGGCTGGACGGCCTGCTCGACACGGTCGTCCCCGACGACGTCGCCGACCACCTGGTCGCGGTCGTGCGCGAGGCGCTCTCCAACGTCGCCCGGCACGCCCGGGCGAGCCGCGCCGAGATGTCGGTCGACGTCGGCGACGACGACCTGGTGCTGAGGGTGGCCGACGACGGCGTCGGCATGCACCCCGGCGAGCACCGGGGCGGACTGAACAACATGCTCCGCCGCGCCGAGGAACTGGGCGGCGAGCTGCAGATCGACGACGGCCCCGACGGCGGGACCGTCCTGACCTGGCGCGTTCCGCTACCACCGGCCTGACCGTCCGCGTCGTCCGCGCCGTCCGCGTCGTCCGCGCCGGGCGGGGCGCTGAGCCCGCGCCGTGCGCGAGTCGACGCGTGTGCGAGGCCATGCCGGGGCGGGCTATCGCGGGGGGCGGGCCGGCGCCGGAGGCGGGTCAGCGCCGGACCACCGCCAGAGGACAGGGGGCGGTGTGGACGAGCTGCTCGCTGACCGAGCCGAAACGCCGTGCCAGGGTCAGGTGGACGCCGCCGATCCCGTGCGATCCGACCACCAGCAGCCCGGCGTGCGCGCCGAGCGCCGCGAGCTCCTGCGCGGGGGAGCCCCAGAGGGCCTCTTCGGCGACGTCCACCCGCGGGTCGGCGAGCGCCCGGCTCGTGAGGACGGCGCTCGACAACCGGCGGACGTGGTCGGGCACCCGCAGGTCGGTGTCCGGCACCGAACCGGCGCGCGCCCGCACGACGTGGATCAGCCGCAGCGGGACGTGCCGCTCCCGGGCCGCGTCGAACGCGAACCGCAGGGCGACGGCGGCCTCCCTCGACCCGTCCACTCCGACGACGACCGGGCCCCGCATGTGCGCGGTGCCCTCGGGGACGACCACGACCGGGCACCGGATCCGGCCCGCGACCTCGTAGGCCGTCGATCCCGTGCGGGCGCGCGCCCCGAGCCGGTCGCCGTGCCGGCCGAGCACGCCGAACCCGACCTGCTCGGTCTCGCGCAGCAGGACGTGGCCGGGATCGCCGTGCAGCAGGAGCGTGCGCGGCGGGGAGTCGGGGAAGGCCTCCTCGATCGCCTGGGCGGCGTCGATGAGGGCGTCGCGCCCGCGGTCCTCGGCCTTCGCTCGTTCGGCGTCCGGGACGGGCGGGACGACGTGCAGCAGTTGCAGCCTCAGCCGCCGCGTCCGCGCCTCGGCGGCGGCCCACAGCGCCGCGTCGAGGGCGCAGTGCGAACCGTCGATCCCCGCCAGGATGCCCTCGAACATCGCAGACCTCCCGCCGCCGGTGTCAGGATTCGTCGCGGTAGTCGGTGTCGCCCGCCTTGAGCTGGGCGGAGTAGGCGGCGGCCTGGGTGCGCCGGCTCATCCCGAGCTTGCCGAACAGGTTGGAGACGTAGTTCTTGACGGTCTTCTCCGCCAGGTGCATCCGCTCGCCGATCTGCCGGTTGGTCAGGCCCTCGCCGATCAGGTCGAGGATCTGGCGCTCCTGGTCGGTGAGGGCCGCCAGCGGGTCGCGGCGCTCCTGCCGGTGGCGGATGCGGGCGAGCATCCGGGCGGTGCTCTGCGGGTCGAGCAGCGACTGCCCGGACGCGACCGTCCGGACGGCCCCGACGAGGTCCGAACCGTGGATCTGCTTGAGCACGTAGCCCGCGGCACCGGCCATCACCGCGTCCATGAGCGCCTGGTCGTCGTCGAACGAGGTCAGCATGAGGCACGCCAGCCCCGGCATCCGGGAGCGGACCTCCCGGCAGACGGTGACGCCGTCGCCGTCCGGGAGCCGCACGTCCAGCACGGCCACGTCGGGGCGGACGGTCGGGATCCGGGCGATCGCGCTCTCCGCGGTGCCGGCCTCGCCGACGATCTCCAGGTCCGGCTCGGCCGACAGCAGCGCCGCCACGCCCCGGCGGACCACTTCGTGGTCGTCCACCAGGAACACCCGGATCGTGTGCGGGGTCTGCCGAGTGCCGGCCATCGACTCTCCTCGAACTCTGATCGGTAAGACTTTCCGACGCTAACCGGACATATGGCGAGTAGGAAGATGCGGCGGTGCCTGAGGATCAGGACCAAAGCCCCTTGCCGCGCGGACGGCTCCCGCTCGTCCTGCGGGAGCGCGCGCTCACGCGTGCGGAACGCGCGGCGCGGGCGGCGGGGGCGGCGCGGGCGGCGCGGGCGGCGGGGGCGGTGCGGGCGGGGCGATGGGGAAGCGGCGGCCGGTGAGCCGGTCGCAGTCCACGCGGACGACGCGTTCGAGCACGCCGTTCGCCCGCCGCGCGGGGAGCAGCCGCTCCAGCCGCGCCAGGTCGGCCGGATCGCGGACGGCCCGGACCCGCCCGACGGCGGTGACCGTCCACCCCCGCGGCCCCGCGCCGCCTCCGCCCTCGCTGCCTCCGCCTCCGCAGCCTCCGCCTCCGCCGCCCGCGCCGTCCCCGCTCGCCCCGCGGTCGCTCGCACGCGATCCCGGTGCGGAGGCGCGGGGCGGGACGGGCTCGAAGGCGTCGGTCTCGAACGCGACGACCGCGCCACCGCGCAGCGCCGCGTCCAGCCTCGTGCCGACGGTCGTGCGGAACACCACGCTCTGCCCGTCCAGCGCGAACGCGGCGGGCCAGACCGCGGGCAGCGCCTGCTCGGTGAACACCACCCTGCCGACGGGCACCGAGCCCATCAGCGCCAAACATTCGGCCCGTCCGAGCGCGTCTCGTTCGTCGTTCGCCAGCATGTCCCGGTCTCCGCCTCGTCCCGCCCCTGGGTTCCCTCCGGCCCGTGCCGCGCCGACGGCACGGGCCGCCGCGCCTCAGCCGAGTTTGGCCAGGCGCTCCTCGTACTCCTCGCCGTCGATCTCGCCGCGCGCGTAGCGCTCGGCGAGGATCTCGCGGGCGCGGGTCCTGCCGTCCGGGTCGGACGCGCGCGCACCACCGTCGTCCGGGCCACCGCCCGAACCACTGCCGGGACCGCCGCCCGAGCCGCGCCCCCGGCCGGCTCCCGCCCGCAGGACGGCCCAGACGGCCACGCCGATCACCAGCAGCCACAGAGTCATCATGATGGCCATCCAGAACCACGCCCATCCGGAGTCGTCGTATCCCATGTGTCCCCAGCGGCCACCGGGATCGGTGAGCAGCAGGGTCGTGAGCATCCTCATCGGGGCCTCCTCGGTCACCAGTTGAGCGGCGCGGCCGGGTAGCGGTCGTCGGCCGAGTGGAGCGAGCGCGCGTCCACCCGGACCACGCCCGCGACCTCCTCCACCGCGCGGACGAGCCGCTCGGCCGCCGCCCGGGAGGGCGCCGTGCCGCGCAGCATCACCACGCCCTGCTCGACCTGGACCCGGACGCCGGGCAGGTCGGCCAGCAGCTCGCGCGCGATCTGGTGGTGGAGGTCGGTGTCGGGCCGGGCGAACACGCGCAGCAGGTCCGAGCGGGTGACGATGCCGATCATGCGGCCGTCCGACGCCCGCACCACCGGCAGCTGGTTCACCCGGTACCGGCGCATCAGGTCGGCGGCCTCGCCGACCGTCTGCTCGGCGTGGACGGTGCGCGCCGGGGCGGTCATCAGCTCGGCCGCGGTCCCGGCGACCGCCCGGCGGTGCTCGTGGCCGTGCCGGCCGATCCCGACGCCCAGGACGGGCCGGGCGCGCAGGCCGGGAATCTCCTTCAGCACCAGGTCGGCGGACGACACCATGCCGCGCACGGCCCCGGCGGCGTCCACGACGGGCATCGCGTTGACGCGGTTCATCCGCATGGCCAGCAGCACCGTCTTGTAGGGGGTGTCGAGCGCCACCGCGACGACCCGCCGCGTCATGACGTCCTCGACCAGCGTCTTCGCAGGGTGTCCCATGACGACCTCCTTCGGCCGGTGCGGGGTCCCGTCCGGCGGGCGGTTCCCCGCCGCGCGGCCCGAGCGCCCACCTCCAGACTCGCCGCCCGGCCTCCCCTCCTCACGTGCCGAAAGTCCCCGGGCCGGCGGTCGCACGCGCTCGGAACCGACCCGAACGTCCCACCGCGCGCCTCCCCGGACGAACCCGAAGATTCCGCGGCCCGCGTCCCCGGACGAACCGGAAGATTCCGCGGCACGCGTCCCCGCGCGAATCCGGAGATTCTGCGGCACGCGTTCCCGAGCGAATTCGGAGATTCCGCGGCACGCGTCCCCGGACGGACCCGGAGATTCCGCGGCACGCGTTCCCGAGCGAAACCGGAGATTCGCTGCCGGAGGGCGCCGGTCGAACGCCGGGAAGTCCGGGACTTTGGTCGGTGGTCCGCGCGCCGGCGCTGACGAGACTGGAGGCAGAGGGGTCCGGCGCTGAGGAACGGACTCCCGGCAGGCGATGGGAGCCGACCACAGAGCGGCTAGCCCGGCCGGACCCCTCGTCCAGCGCCCCGGTGCTCCCTCCGCGCGGCGCCCCTCCCGAGATCCGCGCCGGAAAGGCGGCCAGCCATGAACACCCCGGACCACCGGCCCGTCCTCGTCGGGGTGGACGGTTCGCCGTCCGCCGACCGCGCGCTGGCCTGGGCGGCCGACGACGCCGAACGCCGAGGACGGCCGCTGCTCGTCGTCCACGCCCTCGAAGTGCCGCCCTACGACCTGCCTTTGCAGGCCCTGCCCGGCTTCGCCGGCTCGTTGCGCGAGGCGGCGACGCGGACGCTCGCGGAGGCGGAGCGCGCCGTGCGCGCGCGGACGCCGAAGGTCGAGGTGTCCACCGCGCTGGTGGAGGAGCACACGGTCCGCGCCCTGTGCGACCAAGCGGCGGACGCCCTGGAAGTCGTGGTCGGGCATCGCGGGCGGGGCGGGTTCGCCGGGATGATGCTGGGCTCGGCGAGCCTGCGCACCGCCGAACGGTCCCCGGCGCCGGTCGTGGTCGTCCGGGGCCCCGAAGGGGAGCACGATGTCGCGGACGGCGCCGAGCCCGGACGCCACGGTGAGGTCGTGGTCGGGCTGGCGCTGGACGGCGACGCCGCCCCGCTGGAGTTCGCGTTCGCCGAGGCCGCCGCGCGCGGCGCGCCGGTGCGGACCGTGCACGTCTCCGTCCCGCCCCGGCTCGCGGTGGACGCCATGCGGCAGACGGCCGACGACGAGCGGCTGCGGTGGGCGATGCTCGAAGCGCACGCGCCGCTGCGCAAGCGCTTCCCGGACGTGCGGGTCGACGAGACCGTCGTCTGGGACGACCCGGTGACCGCCCTGGTGGAGGCGTCCCGGACGGCGGGCCTGGTGGTCGTCGGACGCCGTCACCGCCCCGGCCCGACGTGGCGGGGGCTCGGCTCGGTCGGCCACGGCGTCCTGCACCACGCCGCCTGCCCGGTCGCGATCGTCCCGGCGCGAGCGTGACGAACCTCGTCCGGCCCGCCGGGGGAATCGCCCGCGGGCCGGCGGAGGACCAATGGCCGCCGGCTGAGGACGGACGGCCCGCTGACCGGCCGCGCCACCGGACGTAGACCGGACACAGACCCGCAAGCAGGCACCGTGCCCACTCCTGGACGGTTCGCATGGCAGAGGAAGAAGCGCGCGGAAGCGGATTCCGCGCCGGAACCCCGGACCCGACCTCCTACGACCGCGAGCGCGCCGCGTTCTCCTGGCGCCGGGCCCGCAAGGCGCTGGACGGCCTGCCCGGCGGGCGCGGCCTGAACATCGCGCACGAGGCGGTCGACCGGCACGCGTCCGGCCCCCGGGCGGACGTGACGGCACTCCGGTGCCTGCCGAAGAACGGCCCGCCCGTGGAACTCACCTACGCCGGCCTGCGGGAGCGGACCGGCCGGTTCGCCAACGTCCTTCGGGGACTGGGCGTGGGCCGGGGCGAGTCCGTCTTCTCCCTGCTCGGCCGCGAGCCCGCGCTGTACGTGAGCGCGCTCGGCACCCTGAAGAACACGAGCGTCTTCTGCCCGCTGTTCTCCGCGTTCGGGCCGGAGCCGATCCGCGAGCGGATGCGGCTCGGCGACGCGCGGGTGCTGGTGACCAGCGGCGAGCTGTACCGGCGGAAGGTCGCGCCGATCCGGGACGCCCTGCCGGGGCTGCGGCACGTCCTGGTCACCGGCCCGGACGAACCGCCCGGCACCGTCCGGCTGGACGCGCTCATGGACGCCGCCGACCCCGTGTTCGAGATCCCGCCGACCGACCCGGAGGAGATGGCGCTGCTGCACTTCACCAGCGGCACCACGGGCCGTCCCAAGGGCGCGGTCCACGTGCACGCCGCCGTGGTCGCGCACCGGGCCACCGCCGCCCACGCGCTGGACCTGCGGGAGAGCGACGTGTTCTGGTGCACCGCCGATCCCGGCTGGGTCACCGGCACCTCCTACGGGATCGTCGCGCCGCTCGTCCTGGGCGCGACCGTGGTCGCCGACGCGGCCGAGTTCGACCCGCGCCGCTGGTACCGGACGCTCGCCGAGCAGGGCGTGACCGTCTGGTACACCGCGCCGACCGCGCTGCGGATGCTGATGCGGCACGGCGTCGCGCTCGCCCGCGAGCACGACCTGTCGGCGCTGCGGTTCGTCGCCAGCGTCGGCGAGCCGCTCAACCCCGAGGTGGTGACCTGGGGCGCCGAGGCGTTCGGCACGCCGGTGCACGACAACTGGTGGCAGACCGAGACCGGCGCGATCATGATCTCCAACACCGCGGCGGCGCGGGTGCGGCCCGGCTCCATGGGCCGACCGCTGCCCGGGATCGAGGCGGCGCTGCTGGAGCGCGGCCCGGACGGCAGGGCGCTGGTGGACGCGCACGGCGGCGTCCGCGAGCTGGACGGCGCGGACGCCGAGGGCGAGCTGGCGCTGCGTCCCGGCTGGCCGTCGATGTTCCGCGGCTACCTGCACGACGACGCCCGCTACGCGGCCTGCTTCGCGGGCGGCTGGTACCTCAGCGGCGACATCGCCCGGCGCGACGCCGACGGCTACTACTGGTTCGTGGCGCGCGCCGACGACGTCATCAAGTCGGCCGGGCACCTGATCGGGCCGTTCGAGGTCGAGAGCGCGCTGATGGAGCATCCGGCGGTGGCCGAGGCGGGGGTGATCGGCAAGCCGGACCCGGTCGCGGGCGAGGTGGTCAAGGCGTTCGTGACGCTGCGGCCCGGCTACGCCCCGTCGGACGAGCTGCGCCGCGAGCTGGTCGGGTTCGCCCGCAAGCGGCTGGCCGCGCTCGCCCCCAAGGAGATCGACTTCGACCAGGACCTGCCGCACACCCGCAGCGGGAAGGTGATGCGCCGCCTGCTCAAGGCGCGCGAGCTGGGCCTCCCCGAGGGCGACGTGTCGACCGTGGAGGGACGGTCATGACCGCGGCACCCGAGCCCGTCCTCGACCGGATGCGCCGCCTGCACCGCGAGATGCTCCGCATCCGCCGCTTCGAGGAACGCTGCGTCGAGCTGTACAGCGCGGCCGAGATCCGCGGCTTCATGCACCTCGGCATCGGCGAGGAGGCGGTGGCCGTCGGCGTGACGGCCGTCCTCACCTCCGACGACGCGGTGGTGTCGACCTACCGCGAGCACGCGCACGCGCTGGCCCGCGGCATCCCGGCCACCGCGATCATGGCGGAGATGTTCGGCCGGGCCACCGGCTGCAGCCGGGGCCGGGGCGGCTCGATGCACCTGTTCGACGCGTCCGCCCGCTTCTACGGCGGCAACGCCATCGTCGGCGGCGGGCTGCCCGTCGCGGTCGGGCTGGCGCTGGCCGACCGGATGCGCGGCCTGGCCCGCGTCACCGCCTGCTTCTTCGGGGACGGCGCGGTCGCCGAGGGCGAGTTCCACGAGTGCCTGAACCTCGCCGCGCTGTGGCACCTGCCGGTGCTGTTCGTGTGCGAGAACAACCGGTACGCGATGGGGACGGCGCTGGAACGCGAGCACGCCCAGACCGACCTCGCGCTGCGCGCCGCGTCCTACGGGCTGGCCGCCTGGGCGGTGGACGGCATGGACGCCCCCGCCGTCGAGCAGGCGGCGGGCCGCGCGGCCGAGGCGATCCGCGCGGGCGGCGGGCCGTACTTCCTGGAGGCCCGCACCTACCGCTTCCGCGCCCACTCGATGTACGACCCGGACCGGTACCGGGACAAGGCGGAGATCGCGGACTGGAAGCGCCACGACCCCGTGGCGGCGCTCGCGGCCCGGCTCCGCGCCCTGGACGCCCTCGCCGGCGAGGACGAGGCGGACCTGGACAAGCGGATCGCGGCCGAGATCGACGAGGCCGTCGCCCGCGCGTCCGGGGCGCCGCTGGAGCCGGTCGAGGACCTGACCCGGTTCGTCTACTCGGAGGAGGCGGCACGCCCATGACGTCCAGCGGCTCCAGGACCCGTGACAAGAAGCCCGCCACGGCGAGGTCCGGCGAAGCGGCGGGCGGCGCCGGACCCGGCCGTCCGAGCGCGGACGGATCCGGACCGGCGCGTGCGAAGAGCGCGCAACGGACGGCCGGCGCCGCGCCCGGTGCGCGGACCAGCTACCGGGAGGCGATGCGCGCCGCGCTCCGCGAGGCGCTCGCCGCCGACGACCGCGTCTTCCTGATGGGCGAGGACGTCGGCCGCTACGGCGGGTGCTTCGCCGTCAGCCTCGGGCTGCTGGAGGAGTTCGGGCCCGAGCGCGTCCGCGACACCCCGCTGTCGGAGTCGGCGTTCGTCGGCGCGGGCATCGGCGCGGCGCTCGGCGGGCTCCGCCCGATCGTCGAGATCATGACGGTCAACTTCAGCCTGCTCGCGCTCGACCAGATCCTCAACAACGCCGCGACGCTGCTGCACATGTCGGGCGGCCAGCTCAACGTCCCGCTGGTGATCCGGATGACCACCGGCGCGGGCCGGCAGCTCGCCGCGCAGCACTCGCACAGCCTGGAGGGCTGGTACGCGCACATCCCCGGGCTGCGGATCCTCGCGCCCGCGACCGTCGCCGACGCGCGCGGCATGCTCGCCCCCGCGCTCGCCGACCCCGACCCGGTGCTGATCTTCGAGCACGGCGCGCTGTACAACGCCGAGGACGTCCTGCCCGCCGAGCCCGCGCCGGTCGGCATCGACCGCGCCGCCGTCCGGCGGCCCGGCGCCGACGTCACCCTGGTCACCTACGGCGGGATGCTGCCCCGCACGCTGGCCGCCGCCGACCGGCTCGCCGCCGGCGGCGTGGACGCCGAGGTGATCGACCTGCGCGTGCTGCGCCCGCTGGACGACGCGACGGTGACGGCGTCGGTGGCGCGCACGCACCGGGCCGTCCTGGTGGACGAGGCGTGGCGGTCGGGCAGCCTGTCCGCCGAGATCAGCGCCCGGATCACCGAGCAGGTGTTCTACGAGCTGGACGCGCCGGTCGGCCGGGTCTGCGGCGCGGAGGTCCCCACCCCCTACGCGCGGCACCTGGAGGAGGCCGCGCTGCCGTCCCCGGAGGCGATCGCGGAGGCGGCGCGCAGGGCGGTGCGCGGCGATGCCTGAGTTCCGGATGCCCTCGCTCGGCGCGGACATGGACGAGGGCACCCTGACGCAGTGGCTCGTCCACCCCGGAGACGAGGTCCACAGGGGCGACGTCGTGGCCGTGGTGGAGACCGCCAAGGCCGACATCGAGGTCGAGTGCTTCGCCGACGGGACGGTGGACCGGCTGCTGGTCGAACCGGGCGCCACCGTCCCGGTCGGGACGCCGCTGGCGGTCATCGGCGCGGGCGGGCGCACGGCGCCTCCGGAACCCGCGGCGGCCCCGGCGGAACCGGCCCGTCCGGCCGTCCCGGAACCAGCGCAGGCGCCGGCACCGGAGCCGGCACCGCAGCCGACACCGGAGCCGGCACCGCAGCCGGTGCACGTGCCGTCTGCGCCGGTGGCGACGCCGCTCGTCCGGCGTCTCGCCACCGATCTCGGCGTCGATCTGGCCGCGGTCAAGGGCAGCGGTCACGACGGGCGGGTCGTCCGGGCGGATGTGGAGCGGGCCGCCCGGCGGACGCGTCCCGCCGGACGTCCGGCTGCGCGTCCGGTCGCAGCGGTGCCCGAACGCCCAGCCGAGCATCCAGCCGAGCATCCCGCCGGGCGCCCTGCCGAGCATCCCGCCGGGCGGCCTGCCGGGCGGCCCGGCCGCAGGCGGGTCACGCCGCTCGCGCGGCGGCTCGCCGGGGAGCGGGGGATCGACCTCGCCACCGTCGTCGGCACCGGGGCGCACGACACCGTCCTCGCCGCCGACGTCCGCCACGCGGCGGCCCCGGCGGCCGAGGCGTCCGCGCCGTCCGGGAAGGCGTCCGCGCCGTCCGGGAAGGCGTCCGCGCCGGTGGGGAAGCCCTCGGCGCTGTCCGGGAAGGCGTCCGCGCCGACCGCCGGGCCGTCCGCAACGGTCGCCGGAGGGCGCGGTCCGGACCGCAAGGCCGCGATGCGGCTGGCCATCGGACGGTCGATGGCCAGGTCGAAGCGGGAGATCCCGCACTACTACCTCAGCACGACCATCGACATGGGGCCCGCGCTGGACTGGCTGCGCGAGCACAACCGCGGCGTGCCGGTGTCGCGGCGGCTGGTGCCCGCCGCGCTGCTGCTGTGCGCGTCTGCCCGCGCCGCGCGCGAGGTGCCGGAGCTGAACGGCCACTGGATCGACGACGCGTTCGTCCCGGGCGAAGGGGTGCACCTGGGCGTCACGGTGGCGCTGCGCGAGGGAGGGCTGACCACGCCCGTGCTGCGCGACGCCGCCGGCCTGCCGCCCGAGGACGTCATGTCCCGGCTCAAGGACCTGGTCCGGCGTGCCCGCACCGGGCGGCTGCGCGGCTCGGAGATGGACGGCGCGACCCTCACCGTCACCGACCTCGGCGACCAGGGCGTGGAGTCGGTGACCGGCGTGATCCACCCGCCGCAGGTCGCCCTGCTCGGGTTCGGCGCCGTCCGGGAGCGGCCGTGGGCGGTGGACGGCCTGCTCGGCGTGCGGCCCCTGGTCACCGCGACGCTCTCGGGCGACCACCGCGCCAGTGACGGACGGACCGGGGCGCGCCTCCTGACGGCGCTGGACCGGCTGCTGCGACACCCGGAGGAACTGTGAACGAGAACCAGGCGCGCGCCCTCGTGCTGGACGCGCTGGCGAAGGTCGCGCCCGACGTCGACACGGCCGACGTGTCCGGCGGGGCGGACCTGCGCGACGACCTCGGACTGGACTCGATGGACTTCCTCGCCTTCGTCGAGCTCGTCAGCGAGTCCGGCGGCTGCGCCATCGACGAGGACGACTACCCCGCGGTCTCCACCGTGGACGGCTGCGTCGACCACCTGGTGGCCGTGTCCGGGGGAGGGGGACGCGATGCCGACGGTGGCTGACCTGCTGGAACGGTTCCGGCCGTCCGCCGCGCCGGGAGCGCCCGCCGCGGCCGTCCCCGCCGACCGCCGGACGCTGCTGGCCGCCGAGCTCGAACCGGTCTTCGCCCTGCTCGCGCCCGCCGAATCCGAGTGCGCGCGCGTCCTGGCGGCGGCCGAGCGGGACGCGGCGGACCTGCGCGCGAACGCGCGCCGCGAGGCGGACGGCATCGTCGCCGGGGCCCGCGCGCGTGAGAGCGCCGAACGGGATGCGGGGGCCGCGCACGCGCGCGACTCCGCCCGCGCCGACTCCGAGCGCGTTCTCGCCGCGGCGAACGCGGAGGCCGAGCGGATCCGGCGAACCGCCGCCCGGCGAACTCCCGTCCTGGCCACCCGCGCCGCGGCGGCCGTCCGCGCCCTCGCCGAGGCCGGCCACGCATGAACTCCCGCCCCGAAGGAGCACGACCATGACCCCCGCCCGGGCACGCCCCCTCGCCCGAGCCCACCCCCACCCCCCGCCCCGCCCAGGCCCCTCGCAACCGCCCGAGCAGCCACATGACACCCCGCGAGGCGCTAGCGGGACGCGCGGAGGTTGCGAGACGCGCGGCGGTAGCAGGACGCGAGGTGATCGCGGGTTGCGCGGCGTTTCCAGGACGCGCGGCAGTTGCGGGTTGTGGGGCGTTTGCGGGTTGCGCGGAGGTAGCGGGATGCGCGGCGGTTGCGGGGTGCGCGGCAGTTGCGGGTTGTGGGGCGTTTGCGGGTGGCGGGGCGGTTGCGGGGGGCGGGTGTGAGGGCTTCTTGGGTTGGGGGGAGCGTGCGGGCGCGGGGGTTGGCGCGGCGGGCGTTGGGGGCGGGACGGGCCCGGATGCTCGCCGGTTCCGCGTCGTCGGCCGAGGCGCTCGCGGGGCTGGCGGCGACCTCGTACGGTGCGCGGGTCGCGCGGGCCGGGGATCTGGCGGATGCGCAGCACGCCGTCTCGGCCACGCTGGTGTGGCATCTGCGGGTGCTGGCGGGCTGGCTGCCCGAGCCGGGGGTGCGGCTGCTGCGGGCGCTGGCGGCGGAGTTCGAGCTCGCCAACCTCGACGGCCTGATGGAACGCGCGGACGGGCGGCCCGCCGAGCCGGAGTTCGTCCTCGGTTCGCTGGAGACGGCGTGGCGGCGGCTGCGCGACGCGTCCGGCCGGGCGGGGCTGCGCGAGCGGCTGGCCGCCTCGGCGTGGGGTGATCCCGGCTCGGACGATCCGTACGCGATCCGGCTGTTCCTGCGGCTCCGTGCGGCCGAACGGCTGGCGGCGCGGTCGGCGCAAGCCCGCCCATGGGCGCTGGGCACGGCGGCGGTGCTGGTCGCGGGGGAACGCTTCGGGACGGGGCGTCCGCTGCCGTCCGGGGCGGGGGAGCGGGCGGCGGTGCTGCTGGGGCGCGGCTGCCCGACCGCGAGCGACCTGCCGCGGCTGATCGAGCGGCTGCCACGCGCGGCGCGCTGGCCACTGGCCGGCCTGGAGGACCCGGCGGAGCTCTGGCGGGCGCGAACCCGCTGGTGGCGGCGCGTCGACCGGGACGCGCGGAGCCTCGCCGCGTCGTCCGCGGCGGACGCCAGGCCGGTCCTCGGGGCGGCGGCGCTGCTGCTCGTCGACGCCCACCGCGTCCGCGCGGCCCTGGAGACGGCGGCGCGCGGCGGCGGGGACCTGGAGGCCTACGATGCGCTGGTCTGACCGGCTCGTCCCGGTGCGGATGACGCGGGTCGCGGTCGTCGCCCCCGCCGTCCGGCTGCGGGACGTGCTGGCCGAGACGGCCGCGTCCGGCCTGGTGGAGCCGGACGAACCGGACGAACCGGACGCCGGCCCCGGCGAGCCGCCCGCGCCCGGCGCGGCGGCGGCGCTGCTCCGCGCGCTCGGCGGCTCGGGTGGAGCCGTCCCGGCGCTCGGCGCCGGCGCCGAGGAACCCGAGGAGCTGGCGCGGCGCGGACGGCTGGATCTGCTGGCGGGCGAGGCCCAGCTCGAAGGCCGCGCGTCGGCCGCCTTCCGCCGCGGTGACGTGGCCGCGGTGGTGGGGTGGGTGCCGGAGCCGGACCGTCCCGCGCTCGCGGCCCGCCTCGCCCGGGTCGGCGGCGGGGCGGTGCCGCTGCCGTCCCCGCGCGGCCTGGAACCGCCCACCCTGCTCCCGCGCCCGACCGGCGCGGACGGGCGGACCGGGATGCGCGCCTCGCTGGCGCCGCTCGTGGAGACCTACGGCACCGTGCCGTACCGGGACCTGGACCCGACGGTCCCGGCGGCCGTCGCCTACGTCCTGATGTTCGGGGCGATGTTCGGCGACGCCGGGCACGGCCTGATGCTCGTCGCCGCCGGAGCGCTGCTGCTGGCCGGACGGCCCCGCAGGGCGGCCGGGCTCCGGCGGGCCTGGCCGTTCCTGATCGGGGCGGGCGCCGCCGCGACGTTGTTCGGCTTCCTGTACGGGGAGTTCTTCGGGCCGACCGGCGTCGTGCCGCGCCTGTGGCTGGATCCGGTGGACGAGCCCGTCCCGCTGCTGCTGGCGGCGACCGGCGCCGGGGCCGTGCTGCTGGCCGGGGCCTACGCGGTCGGCGTGGCCGACCGGCTGCGCGAGGGCGGCTGGCCGCTGGTGCTGTACCAGCCGTCCGGGCTGGCCGGGGCGGCGGCGTTCCTCGGTCTGGGCGCGCTCGCGGCCGGCATCTACCTGGGGATCGCGGTGCCGGCCGTCCTCGGCGCGGTGGCCGCGCTGGCCGGGCTGGGACTGGCGTTCGCGGGTTTCCGCGCGTCCTCCGGCGGCGGGGGCACCGGCTGGGCGCAGGCGGCCGTCGAGCTGTTCGACCTGGTCACGCGGCTCGGCGCGAACCTGCTGTCGTTCGCGCGGCTGGCGGCCTTCGGGCTCACCCACGCCGCGCTGGCCGCCGTGGTGTGGAGCGGAACGGTCGCGCTGTGGACGCGCGGCGGCCTCGGCCCGGTCGCGGCCGCCGCTCTGTTCGCCGCCGGGACCGCGCTGACGTTCTCGCTGGAGGCGCTGGTCGCCGGGGTCCAGGCGCTGCGGCTGGAGTACTACGAGCTCTTCTCCCGGATCTTCCTGACCCAGGGACGGCCCTTCCGGCCCTGGCACATCCCTCTCGCACGACAGGAGGTGGACGTCGGTGTCCACTGAGGTCCGCGCCGCCACGGCCGTGGTCGAGGCGGCGGCGAAGCACGACTGGGCCCCGATGATCGGGGCCGGCATCGCGGTCGGGGCGGCGTCCATCGCCGCCGGGATCGCGGTGGCCTACACCGGCGCGGCGGCGCTCGCCGCGCTCAGCGAGCGGCCCGAGCTGTTCGGCCGGGCGATGGTCATCGTCGGGCTGGCCGAGGGCATCGCCATCTACGGCCTGATCATGGGCATCATCCTCGTCGGGAAGGCGTGACGGGATGCCGGTCGTCGCCGTGCTCGGGGAACGGGTCCGGATCGAGGGTTACGGCCTGGCGGGCGCGCTGGTGCTGCCCGCCGAGGACGCGGCGGCCGTCACCGCGGCCTGGGACGCCCTGCCCGGCGAAGCCGCCATCGTGATCCTCACCGCGCGCGCCGCGGCGGCGTTGGGGCCGCGGCGGACGGCCCGTCCGGGCGTCCTGACGGCGGTGCTGCCGTGAGAGCGCGGGCCGCGGACCGCGCGGTCGAAAGGACGCTGCCGAAGGGCGGGCCGGCGGCTATGCAGGCGGCGGCCCGCCCGGTCGCGGAGGCGCTGCTGGACGAGGCGCGACGGCGGGCGGCGGAGACCGTCGCCCGGGCGCGCGCCGAGGCCGACGCCGCGGTCGCCGCCGCGCACCGGCGGGCCGAGACGATCCTCGACCGGGCGCGCGCCGCCGGACGCGCCGAGGGAGCGGCCCTTGCCGGGGCCGACCGCGCGGACGCCCGGGACCGCGCCCGCCGCCTCGTCCTGGAGGCCCGGCGGCGCGTGTACGACGAGCTCGCCGCGCGCGTCCGCGAAGAGATGGGCGACCCGGCGCTGCGACCCGTCCTGGACGCAGTGGTCCGGCACCGGCTCGGCCCGGGCGCCGAGATCGTCCCGGCCCCGGGCGGCGGCGTCACCGGACGGGCCGGCGGCCGGGAGCTCGACCTGTCCGCGGCCGCGCTCGCCGAGGCGGCGCTGGCCGCGCTGGGAACGGAGACGGAGGAGCTGTGGAGCCCACGGTCCGGCGCGTGAACGGGCCCTTGGTGGAGGTCGCCGGGACGCGCGGAGCGGCCATGCGCGCGCTGGTCGAGCTCGGCGCGGACCGGCTGCCCGGCGAGGTGGTGGCCCGCGACGGCGACACCGCCACCGTCCAGGCCTACGAGTACACCGGCGGTCTCGCGCCGGGCGCCCCGGCCGGGCTGGTCGGCCGGCCGCTGTCGGTGCGGCTGGGCGAGCACCTCCTCGGCGGCGTCTACGACGGGCTGCTGCGGCCTTTGACGTCCGCCGGGATCTGGCTGGACCCGGCGCGGAGGGCGTCCGCCGCCGGCGCCTCCGCGTCCTCCGGCCCGGGCGATGACGGCGCGGGGGAGTGGTGGCCGGTGCGCACGCCGCGCCCGCACGCCGGACGGCTCGACCTGGCCGTCCCGCTGCGCACCGGGCAGCGCGTGCTGGACCTGCTGTTCCCCGTCCCCCGCGGCGGCGCGGTCGCCGTCCCCGGCGGCTTCGGCACCGGCAAGACCGTCCTGCTCCAGCAGATCGCCAAGTGGTGCGACGCCGACGTGATCGTCTACGTGGGCTGCGGCGAGCGCGGCAACGAGATGGCCGAGGTGCTGGCCCGGCTCGGCGAGCTCACCGATCCGCGCACCGGCGGGCGGCTCGCCGACCGCACCGTCGTGATCGCCAACACGTCCAACATGCCGATGATGGCGCGCGAGGCGAGCGTGCACAGCGGCGTCGCCGTCGCCGAGTACTTCCGCGACCTCGGCCGGGACGCGGTGGTGATCGCGGACTCGACCTCGCGCTGGGCCGAGGCGCTGCGCGAGTTCGCCTCGCGCGGCGGCGACCTGCCGGCCGAGGAGGGCTATCCCGCCGCGCTGCCGTCCCAGCTCGCCGCCTTCTACGAACGCGCCGGGCGGGTCCGCACCCGCGCGGGCGGCGAGGGGTCGGTGACCATCGTCGGCGCGGTGTCCCCGCCCGGCGGCGACCTCACCGAGCCGGTCACCGCCTACACGCGGCGCTTCGTCCGCGCGGTGTGGGGGCTGGACCGGTCGCTCGCCTACTCGCGGCACTACCCGGCGGTGTCCTGGGCCGAGTCGTTCGCCCGCGACACCGGCGCGGTCGCGCGCTGGCACGCCGCGCACGGCGACCCCGCCTGGGCGGGCCGCCGCGCCCGGCTCGTCGGGCTGCTGGCCGAGGCCGACCGGCTCGCGGCGCTCGCCGAGCTGGTCGGGCGCACCGGCCTGCCGCCGCGCGAACGCGGCGTCCTGCTGGCCGGACGGCTCGTCCGCGAGGGCGTGCTGCAACAGAGCGCCCTCAGCGAGACCGACGCGAGCTGCTCGGCCGACCGGGCGGCGGCCCTCGCCGACGCGGTGCTCGACGTCGCCGACCTGGTCCTCGACCTGATGAGCGGGGGGACACCGCCGGAGGCCGTCGAGGGAGTCGACCTGTCCCCGCTCGCGCGCGCCCGCGAGGAGGCCGCCGCCGTCGCCGACGTGCGGCTGCGCCGCGACCGGACGCTCGCGGCGCTGAAGGAGGCGGCGACCTGATGGCCGGGCCGAGCGACGGAACCGCACTGGGCCGGACGGCGTTCACGGGCGCGAGCGAGCTGCGCGGACCGCTGCTCGTGCTGCGCGGCGCGGGCGGGATCGGCTGGGACGAGTTCGCCGACATCTCCACCGGCGCCGGCCGCAGGCACGGCCTGGTCCTCGACACCTCGGCCGACCGGGTGGTGCTCCAGGTGCTGGAGGGCACCGCCGGGATGAGCCCGGAGGACACCGCCGTCGCCTTCACCGGCGGGCCGCTGCGGGTGCCGGTCGGGACCGCCTGGCTCGGCCGGACCTGCGACGGTCTCGGCCGTCCTCTCGACGGCGGGCCGCCGGTGCTCGCGGACGCCACCGCGCCCGTGGCCGGACGCCCCCTCAACCCGGTGCACCGCGCCACGCCCGCCGAGCCCGTCCTGACCGGGATCTCGGCCGTGGACGCCTTCACGACCCTCGCCCGCGGCCAGAAGCTGCCGATCTTCTCCGTCGCCGGGCTGCCGCATCTGGAGCTCGCCGCGCAGATCGCCGCGCAGGCCGGCACCGGCGGCGCCGCCGGCACCGGCGACGGCGCGGAGGGCTTCTGCGTGGTGTTCGCCGCGATGGGGCTCGGCCACGCCGACGCCGAGGCCGTCCGGCGCGCGCTGGCGGACCGGGCCGCGGCGGACGAGCTGGTCATGGTGCTCAACCTCGCCGACGCGCCCGTGATCGAGCGCGTCCTCACCCCGCGCGTGGCGCTGACCGTCGCCGAGGACCTCGCCTTCCGCGCCGGACGGCACGTCCTGGTCGTGATGGGGGACATGACGTCCTACTGCGAGGCGCTGCGCGAGGTCTCGTCGGCGCGCGGCGAGATCCCCGCCCGCCGCGCCTACCCCGGCTACCTCTACAGCGACCTGGCCTCCCTCTACGAGCGGTGCGGACGGATCGGGGGCCGTCCGGGCTCGGTCACGCTGCTGCCGTTCCTGACGATGCCCGCCGGGGACATCACCCACCCGGTGCCCGACCTGACCGGTTACATCACCGAAGGGCAGATCGTGCTGTCGCCGGAGCTGTACGCGCGCGGCGTGGATCCGCCCGTGGACGCGCTCGGCTCGCTGTCGCGGCTGATGCGCGAGGCCGCCGGGCCCGGCCGGACCAGGACCGACCATCTGGACGTGGCGGCCCAGGCCATCGGGGCGCTCGCCCGCGCCCGCCAGGTGCGCGACCTGGCCGAACTCGTCGGGGAGACCGCGCTCACCGGCACCGACCGCGCCTACCTGGCGTTCGAGCGCGCCTGCGAGGAGACCCTCGTCTCCCAGGGCCGCGCCGAGCACCGCGGCCTGCCGGACACGCTCGACCGCGCCTGGCGAGCCCTCGGCGAACTGCCGCGCCGGGAACTGACGATGCTCCCGCAGGCGGCCCTGGACGCGTACTACCGGCCTGCCGACGCCGAGACGGCTTCGTCCGAGGCGCCCCTCGAAGGGGGGACGCCGTGACGCCGGTCCCGCCGGGCCGGGCCGGACGGCTCTGGTTGCGGCAGCGCATCGGCACCGCCGAACGGGCCGTCGGCCTGCTGCGGCAGAAGCTCGCCGCGCTGACGGCCGAGCGGGACGCCCGCCGCCGCGCCCTTCAGGCGGCCGAGCAGGCCTGGCGGGAACGGGCGGACGAGGCGGACCGCTCGATGCTGCGCGCGGCGCTCCTCGACGGACGCCGGACGCTGGCGCTGGCCGCGCGGGACCCGGTTCCGGTCACCGTCGAGCACGGCATGCTGCTCGGGGTCGTCCTGCCCGCGCGGGCCGTCCTGGGGCCGGAGCCGGACGTGCCGTCCCGCGTGCCGGACGGCGCGGCGCTCGAACCGGCCCGCCGGAGCGCGCGGGCCGCGATGGAGGCGGGCGCCGCCCGGGCCGTCGCGGACGGCGCGCTCGCGGCCCTGGACGCCGAGATCGAGGCCACCCGGTGGCGGCTGCGCGCGATCGAGCACCGCCGCCTGCCCGAGCTCCGCGCCGCGCTCGCGCGGGTCGAGCTGACCCTGGAGGAGCGCGAACGCGAGGACGGCGCGAGGCTGCGCCGCGCCACGGCCGAGCCGGAACGATCCATCGATGCGAGAGGTGAGCATTCGTGAACATGCCCGACGACCGCCCGGTGACGGTCGGCGTGGACGCCTCGCCGGCCGCCGAGCAGGCGCTGGCCTGGGCCGCCGCCGACGCCGAGCTCCAGGGAAGGACGCTCCACGTCGTCCACGCGGTGGAGAACTGGCCCTTCGACATCCCCTTGCAGCCGCCGCCCGGGTTCACCGAGTCGCTGCGCCAGTCCGGGGCGGAGGTCCTCGCCAAGGCCGAGCGGCTCGCCCGCACGCGCGCGAAGACCGTGGACGTCACCACCGAACTGGTCGCCGAGACGCCGGCGCGGGCGCTGTGCGACCGGTCGGCGCGGGCCCGGGAGATCGTGGTGGGGAGCCGCGGGCTCGGCGGCTTCACCGGCTTGGTGCTCGGTTCGGTGAGCCTTCGCGTCGCCGAGCGCTCGACCGCGCCGGTGGTGGTGGTCCGGGAGAGCGGCGCGCCGGGACGGGCCGAGGGCGAGATCGTCGCGGGCCTCGGGCTCGCCGACGACGACGCCGTCCTCGAGTACGCCTTCCGGCAGGCGCGGGCGCACGGCGCGCGCCTGCGGGTGCTGCACGCCTGGTCCGTTCCGGACGGCCGCGCCGACGCGCTGCGCCGCGCCGAGGACGACGAGCGGCTGCGGTGGGCGCAGGTGAGGGCGCACGCGCCCTGGCGGAAGCGGTTCGCCGACGTCGCCGTCACCGAGGAGGTGGCCCGGCGGCACCCCGTGGCGGCCCTCGTGGACGCCGCGGCGGGCGCCGACCTGCTGGTGGTCGGCCGGCGGCGGCGTCCGGGGCCGGTGTGGCGGGGGCTCGGCTCGGTCAGCCACGGCGTCCTGCACCACGCCCGCTGCCCGGTGGCCGTCGTCCCGCAGCCCCGCTGACCGGGGCGGACGCTCCGGCCGCCCCGGCCCGGCGGGCGGCGACGCGCCGGACGACCAGGCGGCGCAGCTCGTCCGATCCCCACACGATCACGGGGAACGTCGCCAGCAGCGCCAGGACGTCGGGCGGCAGCGCCGCCGTGCCGACGAGCCGCTGGAGCGGCGGCGCGTAGACGAGCAGGGCGGTGAAGACCAGCTCGAACCCGATGCCCGCCAGCAGCAGCGGGTTGGTGAACAGGCCGATCCGGCGGAGCGAGGCGTGGTCGGTGCGGGCGGCCATGGCGGTGCCGACCTGGCAGGCCACGATCCCCGCGAACGTCGCGGTGGTCGCCGTCAGGTACGCGTGATGCAGCGGGCTGCCCGGTCCGGTGGGATCGCCCGGATGCCATCCGGCCGTCCCCAGCACGTACCAGAACGCGCCCATGACCAGGGCGGCCGACAGGAGCCCGAGGAAACCCCAGGCGCGGACGAGCATGCCCCGCGTGATCACGCCCTCGGACGCGGGCCGCGGCGGCCGGTCCATCACGCCCGGCTCGGCGGGCTCGCGGCCGAGCGCCAGCGCGGGCAGCGTGTCGGTGCCGAGGTCGATGGCCAGGATCTGCAGCACGGTCAGCGGCGGCGGGACGCGCCCGGTGCTGAGCGCGAACGCCAGGAACGGCACGATCTCCGGCACGGCGTGCGTGAAGATGTACAGCACGAACTTGCGGACGTCGTCGAACGCACGGCGGCCCGCCTCGACCGCGGTGACGATGGTGGCGAAGTCGTCGTCGGTGAGCACCATCGTGGCGGCCTCGCGCGCGACGTCGGTGCCGGAGCGGCCCATCGCGACGCCGATGTGCGCTCGGTGCAGCGCCGGGGCGTCGTTCACGCCGTCGCCGGTCATGGCGACGACCTGCCCGCGGGCGCGCAGCGCGTCGGCGATGCGCAGCTTGGTCTCGGGCGACGACCGGGCGAACACGATCTCGGTGTCGGCGTCCAGGAGCCGGTCCAGGTCCCGGTCGGTCAGGGACTCGGAGTCGGGGACGGTCCGCAGGTCCGGCACGCCGATGCCGACCTCGCGGGCCACGGCCGCGGCGGTCGCCCCGTTGTCGCCGGTGACGACGTGGACGCGGAGCCCGGCGCGGTGGCAGCGCGCGACGGCGTCCGGGACCTCGGCGCGCGGCGGGTCGTGCAGCCCGGCCAGGCCGAGCGGGCGGAGACCGGTCTCGGCGTCCTCGCGGTGCTGCGGGACGGCGGCGTCCGGCGGCAGTTCCCGGACGGCCACCGCCAGCACCCGCAGGCCGCGCCCGGCGAGATCGGCCGCCGCGGCGAGCAGCGCGTCGCGGTCGGCGCCCGGGGCCAGCCGGGCCGCGACCGCCTCGGGCGCGCCCTTGACGGTCACCACCAGCCGCCCGTCCCGGTCCGACACCGTGGACATCAGCCGCAGTCTCGGGTCGAACCGGAACATCGCCCGCCGGCGGGCGTCCCGCGCCGCCGGGTCGGCGGCGACCCCGGCGGCGGACGCTCCCTCGACCAGCGCCACCTCGGTCGGGTCGCCCACCAGCGCGCCGTCCTCGTCCCTGGTCACGGTGGTGCACTCGGCCATCGCCTCGGCGAGCGGAACCGTCCCGGGACCGGGTTCCCGCTCACCGTCCGGCGTCCACGGTCCGGGCCGGGCCCGGCCGTCCGGTGCCGGCGGGGCGGGACCGGGGGCGCCGTCCGGGGCCCAGAGGGCGCGCAGGCGCATGCGGTTCTCGGTGAGGGTGCCGGTCTTGTCGGTGCAGACGACGTTGGTCGAGCCGAGCGTCTCCACGGCGCTGAGCCGCTTGACGACCGCGCCGCGCCGGGCGAGCACCCGCACGCCGACGGCCAGCGCGAGGGTGATGGTCGGCAGCAGCCCCTCGGGGACGTTGGCGACCAGCAGCCCGATCGCGAAGGTCAGCGCGTCCCGCGGCGGCAGGCCCGCCGCCGCGCCGACGACGAGGAACGCCGCGCCCATCCCGACCGCGACCGCCGCGATCAGCCACGCGACGCGCTTCACCTGGCGCTCCAGCGGGCTCGGTTCGCGCCGGGTGCGCTGGCTGAGCGCCGCGATCCGGCCGAGCTCGGTCCGGGCGCCGGTGGCGAACACGACGGCGGTCGCCTCGCCGCCGACGCAGGTGGTGCCGCTGAACACGAGGTTGGGTTCGCGCAGCGGGAGGACGCCGTCCAGGGCGGGCCCGGCCAGCCGCTCCACGGGCGCGGACTCGCCGGTCAGCATCGACAGGTCGACCTCCAGCGCGCCGTCGGTGAGCCGCGCGTCGGCGGGGATCCGGTCGCCCTCCGCCAGCGCGACGAGGTCACCCGGCACCAGGTCGCGCACCTCGACGGCGCGGAGCGTCCCGTCCCGCACGACGCGGGCCCGGTCGGGCAGGTAGCGGGCCAGGGCCTCCACCGCCCGCTCGGCCTGCCGCTCCTGGACGAGCGCGAACGCGGCGTTCAGCACGATCACCGCCAGGATCGCCCAGCCCAGGGTGGGGGTGCCCGCGACGAACGCCAGCGCCCCCGCGCCCCACAGCAGCAGCGCCAGCGGATGCACGAGCTGCCGTCCCAGCTCCCGCGGGAGCGAGGAGGTCTCCCGGCGGCGGACCTCGTTCGGCCCGTACACCGCGACGCGCCGTTCGGCCTCCCGCTGCGACAGCCCGCCCGGTCCGGTCCCGAGCTCCCGGCGCAGTAGCGGCAGCGGCTCCTCCGGGTCGACCGTCGCGGCCGGACTCACGGTGGCGGTCGGGGCGGCGTCGCCCGTCCGATGATCCATGGATCTCACGCTCTGCGACCCCCGCACGCGCCGGGAGGGCCGCTCGGCCGCCCATCCCGTGCCGAAGGTCCCGAACGGACCGCCGTCCTCCTTCGAGTCCGGCTTCAAGCTTCGGGCCCGGCTTCGGGGCCGGCTTCGGGTCCGGTTCGCCGCGGGAGCCGCGTCCCCGGGTGCGGCAAGTGCGAAAGTCCTGGCCCGGCGGGGCCTTCCGCCTCTACGGACGGAGCGGGCGCGAGGCGTGTGATGGAAGGGAGCGAACGGAAGGACGACGCGATGAGCTGGGGTTCCCACATCCTCGTCGGCTACGACGGCACGACCGACGGCGAGCGCGCACTGCGCTGGGCCGCGACCGAGGCGAAGATCCGGAAGCTGCCGCTGAGCGTCTGCCACGCCTGGCGCTGGCCCTATCCGATCGCCTACATCGACCACGAGGGCGCGGTCATCGTCCGCAAGATGGGCCGCCACGTGCTCGACCACGGGGTGGCGCGCGCCCGGGAGATCGCGCCGACGGTCACCGTCAAGGGGCATCTGGCGGACGGCCCGGCGGACTCGGCGCTGCTGCACCTGGCCGAATCCGCCGAGATGATCGTGGTCGGGGCGCACGAGCGGACGGAGATGCCGCTCGGCTCGACCGCGCTCCGGCTGCCCGCCCGCGCCGACCGTCCGGTCGTGGTGGTCCGGCCGGACCACCACGGGCACCGGAGCGTCGTGGCCGGGTTCGACGGGTCGGCCGGGGCGGAGGCGGCGCTGGCCTTCGCGTTCGAGGAGGCGGCCGTCCGCCGCTGGAGTCTGCACGTGGTGTCCGGCTGCTGGGAGCCGAACGCCGCCGCCCCCGAAGACCTCGGCCTGTACGCCGACGAGCAGCGGCTGCGCCGGGTGCGCGGCGCGCGGCTGGAGCAGTCGGTCGCGCCGTGGTGCACCAAGTACCCGCAGGTGGAGACGCGGACGTCGCTGCTGGTCACCTCACCGCGCGAGGCGCTGCTGGAGGCCGCGCGCACCGCCGACCTGATCGTGGTCGGACGGCGCGGCGCCGGCGGCCGGGACGGCCTCCGCGTCGGCGCCACCACCAGCGCCATGCTCCAGCAGTCCCCCTGCGCGGTCGCCGTCGTCCCACCCCGCGCCGGCCTCTGACCCGCGCTATCCTCCGACTCCCCGGCCCGGGCGTCCACGCCGGACCGCCGCTCAGGGGCGATCCGTCCGACGCCCGGGCCGGGCCATGGAACTCTTCGGCCGCACGCCCGGGACGTGCGGCCGACGCCGAGGCCGAACGCAGGGGCGTGCGGCCGACGCCACGGCCGAGCGCAGGGGCGTGCGGCCGATGCCGAGGCGGACGCGCGGGGCGTGCGGTCCACGCCGCGGCGGTCGCGCAGGGGCGTGCGGTCCACGCCGAGGCCGAGCGCAGGGGCGTGCGGTCGGCGCCGAGGCGGACGCGCGGGGCGTGCCGCCGGCGCCGGACGGGCCGGGAGCACGTCGGGCTACGCCTCGGGACAACGGCCGGGCCGGGGCGGGGCGGCGTCGGCGGGGCCGGAGGTGGCGCCGGGCTGGTCCGGGGCGTCGGCGAGGACGAAGTAGTTCTCCTCCTCCTGCGCGAAGTGCAGGCGCAGCACGGCGCGCAGGTCCTCGATCGCGCGCCGCAGCTCGTCGCGCACGCCCGGACGGTCCGGATCCTCGTCCAGCTCGGCCCGCAGCAGGCCGATGCGGCGGGACAGGTCGGCGATCTCGGTGTGGGCGCGGCTCATCGCGCCGGTCGGGTCCGTCCCGCCGAGCGCGGCGGCGACGGCGGGATACAGGAGCCGCTCGTCCCGGCGCTCGTGCTCGGCCAGGTCGCGCAGGAACCCGGCCAGCTCGGTACCGGCGGACCGGCGGACGTCCGGGTCGGGGCCGGTCAGGGCGTCCGCGAGGGCGGGCAGGCGCTCGATGCGCGGCCACAGCGCCCGGTGCTCCTGGTCCAGGCGGCGGACGAGCTCGGCGTCGTCGCCGCGGAGCCGGGGCCAGCGGTCGCGGCCGGGGCCGAGCGCGCGCAGAGCGCCGAGGATGGCGGCCAGGTCGATCGCCTCCTGCACCACCGCGCCGACGGCCGGGGTGAGCAGCCCGAACGCCGCGACGCCCATCGCCGCCATCGACAGGCCCATCCCGGCCAGGACGCTCTGCCGCGCGATCCGCTGGGTGCGCCGCGCGATGGCGAGGGTCTCGGCGAGCCGTTCCAGCCGGTCGACGGTGACCACCACGTCGGCGGCCTCGGACGACGCGGTCACCCCCCGCGCCCCGAGCGCGACGCCCACCCCGGCGGCGGCCAGCGCGGGCGCGTCGTTGACGCCGTCGCCCACCATCACCGTCGCGGCGCGCCCGCTCTCGGCGCGGACGGCGGCGACCTTGCCCGCCGGGGACTGGTCCGCGCGGACCTCGTCGGCCCCGACCAGGTCCGCCACCGGGAGCGCGACGGCCTCCCGGTCGCCGGTCACCATGACGGTCCGGTCGATCCCGGCGTGCCGGAGCATCCGGAACGTCCGCGCGGCGTCGGGACGGATCCGGTCGCGCAGCAGCAGGGTCCCGGCCAGGCGGCCGTCCAGCCCGACGAACACGGTGATCGCCCCCCGCGCCGCCGCCCGGGCCCGAACCCGCGCGGCCCAGGCCCCACCCTCACCGCCCGCGCCGTCCCCGTCGCGCCCTCCGGCATCACCGTCCCCTGCGGCGCCCCCGTCGCGGACCGCGCCGGGAGCCGAGAACGCCGCGCCGCCGGCGGGCGAGGCCGCCCCGCCGGCGGGGAACGCTGCCCCGCCGGCGGGCGACGCCGTGCTGCCAGCGGGGAACGCTGCGCCGTCGGCGGGCGACGCCGTGCTGCCGGCGGGGGAGGCCGCGTCGGCCTCCGGGAAGGCCGCGCTGGTGGCTGGGGACGCCGCGTCGGTGGTGGGGGCGGCCGCCCAGTCGGCTTTGCCCACGGCTACGGTCCGGTCGCCGACCCGGCCGCGCACGCCGCGGCCGGGCTGCTCGACGACCCCGGTGGGCAGCCGCAGCGGCAGGCCGCGCTCGCGGGCGCCGCGCACGATCGCGGTGGCCAGCACGTGCGGCGACACCTGGTCCAGGGACGCGGCGGCACCCAGCAGCGCGTCGGCGTCGGCGTCGCCGCCGTCGCGGACGGCGACGTCGACCAGTTCGGGCCGTCCGGTGGTCACGGTGCCGGTCTTGTCGAACAGCAGGACGCGGGCGCGCGCGAGCCGCTCCAGCGCGCCGCCGCCCTTGACCACGACGCCGCGCCGGGCGCACCGCGACAGCCCGGACACGTAGGCGATCGGCGCGGCGAGGATCAGCGGGCAGGGGGTGGCGACGACCAGCACCGCCACCGCCCGGACCGGGGTGCCCGCCGCGGCCCACGCCACTCCGGCCAGGGCGAGCGTCGCCGGCAGGAACAGCGCGGCGTACCGGTCGGCGAGCCGGACGAACGGCGCGGACTCGGCGGCCGCGTCGCGCGCGAGCCGCACGATCCCGGCGTAGGTGCTGGTCGCCGCGTCGGTGGTGGCGCGCAGCGGGAACGGGCCGCCGGCGTTGACGGTGCCGCCGCGCGCCTCCTCGCCCGTCCGCCGCTCGACCGGGAGCGGCTCGCCGGTGAGGGTCGACTCGTCCAGGACGGCCGGACCCGCCTCGACCCGCCCGTCCACCGGGACGATCTCCCCGGCGCGCACCTGGAGCCGGTCGCCCGGCCGGACCTCGGCGACGTCGACGGTCGTGACGGTTCCGCCGTCCTCGCGGTGCGCCACGCGCGGCGCCAGCGACAGGAGGGCGCCGAGGTCGCGGCGGGCGCGGCGTCCGGCGCGGCGCTCCAGCACCCGGCCGCCGGTGACCATCACCCCGATGACCGCGCCCGCCAGGTACTCGCCGACGGCGAGCGTCCCGGCGAGGGCGAGCACGGCGATGAGGTCGCTGCCGATGCGGCGGTGCCGCAGCCCGTCCACGACCCACCACGCGGCGGGGACCAGCGCCAGCAGCGTCACCGCCGTCCAGGCGGCGTCCCCCGCCTCCGGGGCGCCGAGCCACCGGGCCGCGCCTCCCGCCGCCAGCCCGCCCAGCGCCGCGGCCAGCAGCGCCTCGTCGCGCAGGTCCCACAGCCGGTGCGCCGCGGAACGCGGTGATGCACCCATGGAACGCGGTGATGCACCCATGGAACGTCCCCTCTCCCGGACGACCCGTCCGTTCCGCGAACCATGCTTCCGGGGCGCGGGCGCACCCCGTAGGGACGAAGGTCCCCTCGGCCGGGTGCCGTCCGGACGCGTTCCGCCACGTCGGACGCGCGGGCCGAAGGTCCCGCCGACGCCCGACGCCCGTCCCTGCCCGGCCCGGTCCCTCCGGCCGACAGTGGAGGGAGGAAGGACGCGAAGGGAGCGGATGTGATGGACACCGGAACGCACCTTCTCGTCGGGTTCGACGGCACCTTCGAGGCGGACCGTGCGCTGCGCTGGGCCGTCCGCGAGGCCGGGCTGCGGCGCCTGCCGCTGACGCTCTGCCACGCCTGGCGCTGGCCCTACCCGGCCACCTACATCGACCACAACGCGGCGGCGATCGTGCGCCGGATGGGCGAGCACCTGCTCGACCACGGGGTGCGGCGGGCGCGCGAGCTCGATCCCGGCCTCACCGTGCGCAAGCGGCTGATGTCCGGCCCCGCCTACAGCGCGCTGCTGCACCTGTCCGGCGACGCCGAGCTGATCGTCGTCGGCTCGCGTCCGCCGGACGAGGTGCCGCCCGGCTCGACCGCCCTGCGCGTCCCGGCGAAGGCCGTCCGTCCCACGATCGTGGTGCGCGCCGCGCACGTCCGGCACCGCCGCGTGGTGGCGGGGTTCGACGGGTCGGCGGCGGGGGACGCGGCGCTGGAGTTCGCCGTCCGCGAGGCGGTGCTGCGGGGCGCGCGCCTGTGCGTCGTGCAGGGCTGCTGGGAGCCCGGCGGCGCCGAGACCGGCGACCTCGCGCTGTACGCCGACGAGGACAAGCTGCGCCGGGTGTTCGGCGAGCGCCTCGAGCGCGCGGTGGCCCCCTGGCGGGAGCGGTACCCGGCCGTGCGGGTCGAGACCGCGCTGCTGCTGGAGCCGCCGCGCCGCGCGCTGTTCGCCGCCGCCGACTCCGCCGACCTGGTCGTCGTCGGCGACCGCGGCATCGGCGGCACGCGCCCCGACGGCCTCGGCCTGATCGCCGCCGCCGTCCTCCAGCACGCCCCCTGCACGGTAGCGGTCGTCCCCGCCGCCGCCTGAGCCGCATGCAGAAGGCTTCGCCTCACGCGAATCTCCTCACCGGCCGGCTATCGCCTCGTCGGGAACGAGCGGTGCTCGTGACACGGGAAGGCCACGGTGAAGGACTGCGCACTGTGACGGGTTCGGGACCTTTGGTAGGCCGCCGCGGCACGTGGGTCCCTGCCGCGCCGAGGCGGATGCGGATAGACGTGAAGGGAGAGCGGGTCGACCGGCGGCCCGCACGGCCCCACGGAGGCCGGCAGCATGGCCGAGGCGACACGGCTGACCTTTCGAGATCTCGATTTGATGATCCGGGAGGACGCGTACGGGGACTGCTGGGTCGAGGCCGTGGGAGCACCGGGTGCGCGAAGCGAACCGGTCCGGCTCACGCTGGACGATCCCCAGATCATCACCTGGGTACGGCGGTTCCGGAACGGCGAGGCGGACGCCGAGACCGCCAAGGCGCTGGGCAGGGCCCTGTGGACCGCGGTGTTCTCGGACCAGATCGCGATGCTGTGGGATCGGATGCGCGGGACTCTGGGGCGCCAGACCGCTCTGCGGGTGCGCCTCGACATCAGGAAGGCGTTCCTCGCGAACCTGCCCTGGGAGCTGATGAGGCCGGACGCGGCCGTCGAGGATGAGATCGCCCTGGCCTTCTCACCGCGTAGGCTCATCACCCGCTGCGCCTATGATCTCGGCCCGCGCAGCGGGTTCGGCGCTCCCGACCAGCTGAGAATCCTCGTCGCCGTCGCGACGCCGGACGACCAGGAGCGGTTCGACTGGGAAGCGGTCGTTCACGCCGTCGAGCGCTCCCTCGCCCGTGAGGTGTCCGCGGGCCGCGCGGTGGTGGACGTGGTGTCCAGGACGACCAAAGGCGCTCTCGACGACGCCCTCCTGGAGGGCTGCGACGTCCTCCACTTCGTCGGCCACGGCCGGTTCGCGCACGAGGAGAGCTGTCTTCTGCTGGAGACGCGCGAGCACGGGTCGAGACCGCTGGACGCCCGGGAACTCGGCCGTATGCTGGCCGGCACCGGTGTCCGGCTCTTCGTCGCCACCGCCTGCAACCTGGCCGCCGCCTCCCTGCTGGATCCCCGGCTGGGGATCGCCGACGCCGCGCTGCACGCCGACGTCCCGGCCGTCGTCGCGATGCAGGGTTACTTCTCCGACCGCGAGTCGGCGGCCTTCTCCCAGGGTTTCTACACCGCGCTCATCAACGGTGAGCCGCTCGAGACCTGCGTGACCGAGGGGCGCGCCCGCATTTTCAGCGACGTCAACGGATGGCGTTCGAACTGGGCCGCGCCGGTGCTCTACACCAACGTCCAGGACGGGCTGCTCTTCGACCACTTCGCGACGCCGGACGGCCGAGGCGATGCGCCGGCCCAACCACGGCGGACGCTCGTGGAGAGCCTGCCGACGCCGTGGTACGAGGTGCTCTGGCACCGGGACGACGAGCTGCGGCGGATCATCGACGCCATCACCGCCGAGCGGCCGCAACGCGTGGTCGTCATCGAGGGTGAGCCCGGCACCGGAAGTTCGAGCCTCGCCCTGGAGGCCGCCCGCCGATGCCTGGACGCGTCGCGGAACAGGCCGCCTTCCCGGCAGACCTTCGCCGGCGCGATCTGGGTGTCGGGACGGAGGCCGCCGCTTCAGGCACCGCCACCCGTCCGGCGGACCATGGGATGGAGCATTGAGGACCTCTACCGTCGGCTGGACGAGGCCCTTCCGACGCCGGGCCTCGCCGAGGCGGGGCCGGACGAGCGGTGGGACCTGTTGCGCGCCGCGCTCCGGCAGGAACGCTATCTGATCGTCATCGACGACTTCGACGAGCTGCGCGGGCTCAACCTGGAGCAGCTCGTCGATCGGGTGCCCGAGCCGACCGTACTGCTGGTCACCACCCACGAACCGCTGGTCACCACCCACGAACTGCAGGCCGCCGGAGGTCTCCGGATATCGGCGGGGCACTTCGCGGCCGGGGACGCGGCGGACCTGTTCCGCCGCATGGCCCGGTCCCTGGATGTGGCGGGGAACCTGGGCGCGCTGTCGGAGCGGATCGGAAGGGCGTCGGGCAACACGCTCGTGCTCCGCCTGCTCGCGGGACGTTTGACGGCGGGACTCGGCGTCCGCCTGCCCGCACCCCCGGAGCATCCGTCCGCCGCACCCGACACCGAGCTCCTGAGGCGGCTGATCTCGGACTGCCTGGACGGCTGTTCCGAAGGCGAACGATCGCTCCTGGAGACCATCGCGATCTTCCCCGAGCCGATCGGTCTCACGGACCTGGCCGAGCTGACGCGACGCCCGGCCCCGGAGCTCGTGACCATGCTCGGCCGGCTGGGCCGGTTGGGTCTGGCCCAGTTCGACGACGGCGCGACCGTCCAGATGGCGCGGCGGATCAGGCTCGAAGTACTGCGCGATCTCACCGACGAGGGGGCCGAGGCGCGGATCACCGAGGCCGTCGAGGACATGCTCGAAATCCTCGACGGCGCGAGCGCGAAGCCGGGCGGTGTGCAGCCGCGGCGGACGCGCGCGCAGGTGGGCAACGCGCTGTGGGCCGCCTCCCAGGCGCACGCGCTGCACGACTGGAAGGGGGTCCTGAGCTACCGCGACCGGCTGCACGAGTCCCTCTTCCGGCAGGGCATGTGGAGGGCGGGGGTCAGGCTCGGGAAGTGGGCCTACGATGCCGCCGACCGGATCGACGACGACGAGAGCCAGGCGTGGTGCGCTCTGTACCCGCTGGCCAGGCACTGCTTCTACCGGAAGGACTACGACCAGGCTCGGCTGTGGAGCGAGCGCGCCCTCGACAAGTTCACCCGGTTGGGTCAGGGACACGGCATCGCGTGTGCCAAGCGCTACCTCGGCCGGGTCATGGCCGTGACGGGCCGGCCGACCGACGCCCTGCGCCTTTACCGCGAAGGCCTCGGCGAGCAGGACGTCCACGCGGACATGCGGGGTCATCTCATCACCGCGATCGCGGAGCACGACCAGCGCCGAGGTGAGCTCGAGGCGGCGAGGGACGGCTACGAGAAGGCTCGTGCGATCTATTCCGCTCTCCAGGACGACATCGGCATGGGAACCGCCGAACACCACCTGGGAGAGATCGCCCTCGCCTTCGACCAGTTCGAGGAGGCCAGGGAGCACATGAACCGCGCGCTGCGCCTGTTCGAGCGCAACGACTGGCTCGAGCGCTGCGGCCAGGCCCTGAAGAGCCTCGCCGAACTCGAGCAGCGCGCCGGGGACGAGGACAGGGCGCGCGGCTATCTCCGGCACGCCGAGCATGCGCTCAAGCAGCACGGTGCATGGGCCGAACTCGCCGGAGTCGGTGCGCGACTGGCGGGACTGGGATTCCACGATCCGGCGCAGGGTGTCCCGCTCGGCGCTCTCGGGGCGGCAGACCTCGCCCGGCTGGTGGGTGACACCGACTGGATGCGTTGTCTCTGGCGCAACCCGGTCGGAGCCTTCGCCCTGCAATGCCCGGTCGCGGGCTGTCCCGAACGCCGGATCGTTCACGACCGGTGGGAGGAGAACTGGCCGCACTGCCTTCACCATCATGAGCGGCTCGTCCAGATCGTCGCCGATGGAGCGGTCGGATGACCTGGCAGGCGCTCTTCCGGGCGGGAGGATCATTCGGAGCTCGGTTCAACCTGGTCAGTGCCGTCCCGACGGCCTTCCTCGCCGGGTTCGTGATCGCCCTCGCCTGGAGCGGCGCTCCGGGCACCGAGCCGTCATGGCAGCACCTACTGCGGACGGCCCGGAATCTCACGCTCGGCGAGGCGGTGCTGCTGGTTCTCCTCGTTCTGTTCGCATCGCTTTTCGGCCAGCCCCTGCAGCGCCCGCTCGTGCGGTTGCTCGAGGGGTACTGGGCCGAGCGGCCCGGGCTCCCCGTGGTGCTGTGGAGAGCGGCGAGGCACTGCCAGTACCGCCGTTTCGTCCAACTGGAGCGCATCGCGTCGCCGAAGGCGGACCAGGAGCCACGTCCTACGGGGGTCGACCGCGCCTACCTCCACCACCTTCGGCGCAACGGCCAGGACGATGCCGAGGCCGCGTGGTTCATCAAGGAATGGAAAGCCGTCGGCGAAGAGCGCGCCTTCAGGGCCGCCGGATGGAAACGAAGCCGTTTCCCCCGCCCGGAACGTCTGCTGCCGACCGCGTTGGGTAACGCGTTGCGTGCGGCCGAGGACTCGGCGGCGCAGCGATACGGCCTGGACACGGTGACGATGTGGCCCGCGTTGCACGCGGTTCTGGCGCCGCAGGTGCGTGAGGCCGTGGACGACCAGCGCGACCAGCTGGACTTCGCGGCGCGGCTCTGCGCGGTGCTCGTCCTCTGCGCGCTGGTCGCGGTCTGCCTGCTCTGGGGTTACTGGCTCGACCTGGGCGTTCTGACGGGCCTGGCGCTGGGGGCCGCCCGGGTCGCCTACCGGGCCGCAGTACTCGCGGCGGAGGGGTACGGCGTCATGATCCGCATGGCCTTCGACCTGCAGCGTTTCGACCTGCTCACCGCCCTTCACCTGCCGCTTCCGGACGACTCGGCGGAAGAGTGGGAAGCCAACCGGCTGCTCACGGCGCGGCTCACCCTCGACCCCCAGCTCCTGCTCCGGTACCGGCACCCGGCGGGATGAGCCAGTCACAGAGTGCGTCCAGACTCCTCACGATACGGTCCGGCGGGCAGTCCGGCAGGCCCGCGCCCAGATCACCGCCGCGGTCGAGCAGCACCGGCCGCACTCCCGCTGCGCGCGCTCCGCGCATGTCACGATCCGGCGAATCCCCCACGTACACCGCCTGCTCCGGAGGAACGCCCAGCCGTCGCAGGGCCATCGCGAACAGCCGCGGGTCGGGTTTGTGGAAGCCGTGCTCGCCCGAGGCGATCGCGACGCGGAACAGGGGGGCGAGCCCGGTCGCGGCCAGCTCCGGACGGAAGAACGCCCGCTGAGCGTCGCTGATGACGGCGAGTTCGAAACGGGGGCGCAGGCGTCCGAGGGCGGGGAGCACGTCGGGAAAGAGCTCGAACCTCACGATGCTCAACGTGCGGAAGGCTCCCGCGGTCGCCGCGGCCAGGCCGGAGGGATCGGCGTGGCCCGCCTCGGTGAGGATGTCCTGGAACGCGAGGGTCACATCGACCTCGCCGTAGGGTTCCCGACTCTCCCGGAGCTGTCTCGCCAAGCCGGCGAAGAACCCGGCGGACAGGTCCCCGGGCGAGATCCTCACGTCCTGGTAGGACAGGAAGCCGGCGAGGCCGCGCCACACCCGCTCGTGCCGCTCGTTCGTCCAGATGTCGATGAGCGTCCGGTAGAGGTCGAAGAGCACGGCACGGACGTTCAACGCGTCAGACACCGCATGGCCTCCCTGGTGAGCCAGCGCCGGTGACCGATCTCCTCCCACGGGTTGCGGGCGATGCGCAGTTCGGAACAGCCCATGTGGAAACGCGCTCGCTCCGTGAGGCTTCCGAAATCACCGGCCTCGGGCACCGCCGCCCGGTGGTACTCCCGGTAGAAGCTCTGGATGTGCGGCTCGCTCGCCCACGCGTCCTCGGTGGAACGGGCGAACAGATGCTTCAGTTCGCCCGCCAGCCGGCCGATGTCGGCGGCCCGGTCAGCGTGGTGCAGCTTCTCGAAGTCGATGACCACGAGTCCGTCGTCCCCGAAGAGGAACTGCGTCGGAGTCGCGTCCCCGTGCACCAGGACCTCGGGCGCGCCGGTGAGGACCCCGTCGGCGCGCCAGGTGCGCTGGAGGCGGCGCAGATCCTCGGCCTGCGAGAGAGTGATCACTCGCCAGGCGAGCAACTGCCGGGTGATCTTCTCCAGGTACGCGACGGGTTCTCGCCCATCGTCCGGCGGACCGGTGGGCGAGCGATCGTGCAGCATCGCGAGGAACCGCGCGACGGCGGCCAGCGCGCCGTCGAGCTCGGCGTGCGCGCCCTCCAGCGCCGCGTCGCGGATGGCCGCGTACAGGTCGTCGCCGGAAACGAACTCCTCCACGAGCAGGCAGCCGAGTTCCGAGTTCACGGCGAGCGGGCGGACGGCGCGCAGCGGGGGCCGGTCCAGTCCCAGCCGGCGTACGAGCCGGATGCCCTGGAACTCCTGCCGCATCAGTCGGGCCCGCAACGCGTGGCGGTCCCCGGCCCCCTGGCGGCCGTCGATCCATTTCAGGCCGTAGGACTTCAGCGCGAGTGAGAGGCCGGTGCGCGCCTCGTCGCAGCGCAGGACCGCGCTGTCGCCGATCCGCGTCAGCTGAAACCGCGGCCGTGGGCACTCCACGCCGAGGCGGTCCCGCAGGATCTCGTCGGCGAGGAACGACGCCAAGGGGCTTCCAGCGGCCACGGGACCGGAGGAGAACAGGGAGGAGCCGCCGGTGGACGGCTCGGGGACGGTCATGCCGGTCGCCTGCGCTTCGATGGCCGGGTGCGTGCTCGACGACCCCAGCCTTCGCGGGGCCGGCCGCCGACCGCCATGGTCCAACGACTCGTCCGGCGAGGGCTTTGGTCCCGTTCGCGGGAGCGGCGGTGCGGGGAGAAGGGCGGAGGCGGTCTGGCGTGGTGTCGCGTGGCGATGGTCATCCGCGTGATGTGACCTTCGGCCCTGCCGGTGCGGTGGGGCGGGTGGTGCGCTGGAGATCGCCGACCCCTGGAGGAACCGTGCAGTTGACCGATGCCGAGCTGGACCGGATGGACGCCTGGTGGCGGGCCGCCAACTACCTGGCGGTCGGGCAGATCTACCTGATGGCCAACCCGCTGCTGCGCGAACCGCTGCGGCCCGAGCACGTCAAGCCGCGGCTGCTCGGCCACTGGGGGACGTCACCCGGGCTGAACTTCTGCTACGTCCACCTCAACCGCGCGATCCGGACGCGCGACCTCGACATGATCTACATCATGGGGCCGGGCCACGGCGGTCCGGCGGCGGTCGCGAACGCCTGGCTGGAGGGGACCTACTCCGAGGTCTATCCGCACGTCTCGCAGGACGCGGGGGGCATGGCACGGCTGTTCCGGCAGTTCTCCTTCCCCGGCGGCGTGCCGAGCCACGTCGCGCCGGAGACGCCCGGGTCGATCCACGAGGGCGGCGAGCTCGGGTACTCGCTCGCGCACGCCTACGGCGCCGCGTTCGACAACCCGGACCTCGTCGTCGCGTGCGTCGTCGGCGACGGCGAGGCCGAGACCGGGCCGCTCGCGACGAGCTGGCACTCGACCAAGTTCGTCGATCCGGTGCACGACGGCGCGGTGCTGCCGATCCTGCACCTGAACGGCTACAAGATCGCCAATCCGGCGGTGCTGGCCCGCGTCCCCGAGGACGAGCTGCTGAGCCTGTTCGAGGGCTACGGGTACGCGCCGGTGATCGTGTCCGGGGACGACCCGGCGAAGGCGCACCGCGACATGGCCGCCGCGCTCGACGACGCCCTGGACGAGATCGCCCGCATCCAGCGCGCCGCCCGCGAGCCCGGAGCGGCCGGAACCGCCGGGGACGCGGGCGGGCGGCCGCGGTGGCCGATGATCGTCCTGCGCACGCCCAAGGGCTGGACCGGCCCGAAGGAGGTGGACGGCGTGCCGGTCGAGGGCACGTGGCGGGCCCACCAGGTGCCGCTGAGCGGCGTCCGCGAGAAGCCGCGGCACCTCGCGCAGCTGGAGGAGTGGCTGCGGTCCTACCGCCCGGACGAGCTGTTCGACCGGGGCGGACGCCCCGTCGCGGCGCTGCGCGAGATCGCCCCCGTCCAGGAACGCCGGATGAGCGCCAACCCGCACGCCAACGGCGGCCTGCTGCTGCGCCCGCTCGAACTGCCCGATCCCCGGACGCACGCCGTGCCGGTGGACAAGCACGGCACCGCGACCGCCGAGGCCACCCGCGTCCTCGGCGAGTACCTGCGCGACGTGGTGGCCGCCAACCCGTCCGACTTCCGGATCATGGGCCCGGACGAGACCGCCTCCAACCGGCTCGGCGCGGTGTTCGAGGTGACCGACCGGGTGTTCGCGGGCGAGCGGCGCGGCACCGACGAGCACCAGGCCGCGTCCGGGCGGGTCATGGAGGTGCTGAGCGAGCACCTGTGCCAGGGCTGGCTGGAGGGCTACCTGCTCACCGGGCGGCACGGGCTGTTCAACACCTACGAGGCGTTCACGCACATCGTGGACGCGATGTTCAACCAGCACGCCAAGTGGCTGAAGGTCAGCCGGCACCTGCCCTGGCGGCGGCCGGTCGCCTCGCTGAACTACCTGCTGTCCTCGCACGTGTGGCGGCAGGACCACAACGGCTTCACCCACCAGGACCCCGGCTTCCTGGACGTCGTCCTCAACAAGAAGGCCGAGATCACCCGCGTCTACCTTCCGCCGGACGCCAACACCCTGCTGTCGGTGGCCGACCACTGCCTCCGCTCCCGCGACTACGTGAACGTGATCGTCGCGGGCAAGCAGCCCGCGCCGGTGTGGCTGCCGATGGACGAGGCGGCCCGGCACTGCGAGCGCGGGATCGGCATCTGGGAGTGGGCGAGCACCGACGGCGGCGCCGACCCCGACGTCGTCCTGGCCTGCGCCGGGGACGTCCCGACCCTGGAGACGCTCGCCGCCGTGGACCTGCTGCGGCAGTACTTCCCCGCGCTGCGGATCCGGGTCGTGAACGTCGTGGACCTGATGAGGCTGCAACCCGCGGGCGAGCATCCGCACGGGCTGACCGACGCCGAGTACGACGCGCTGTTCACCACCGACCGGCCGGTCATCTTCGCCTTCCACGGCTACCCGTACCTGATCCACCGGCTGGCCTACCGCCGCGCCGGGCACCACCACCTGCACGTGCGCGGGTACAAGGAGGAGGGCACGACGACCACCCCGTTCGACATGGTGATGCTCAACGACCTGGACCGGTTCCACCTGGTCATGGACGTCATCGACCGCGTCCCGTCCCTCGGCGGGCGGGTCGGGCACGTCCGGCAGCGCATGGCCGACCAGCGGCTGCGGGCCCGCGCCCACACCCGCGAGCACGGCGAGGACGCGCCGGAGGTCCGCGACTGGAGGTGGCCGTACTGATGCGCGTGCTGACCGTCAACCCCGGCTCCAGCAGCGTCAAGCTGGCCCTGCTGGACGGCGCGGACAACGTCCTGCACCACGCCGACCTGCCCACCGGCGGCGCGGACCGGGAGGCCGAGCGGTTCCTGGCCGCGGTGTCCCGCACGCCCGCCCCGGACGCGGTCGGGATCCGGTTCGTCCACGGCGGCCGCGACTTCACGCATCCCGCGGTCGTGGACGACGAGGTCGCCAAGCGGCTGCACGCGCTCGCCGACCTGGCGCCGCTGCACCAGCCGCTGTCGCTGTACGCGCTCGGCGAGGCGCGCCGCGCGCTGCCCGGCGTCCCGGTGGTGGCGTGCTTCGACACCGCCTTCCACGCCGGGATGCCCGAGGCCGCCGCGACCTACGCGCTGCCCGCCGAGTGGCGGGAGCGGTTCGCGATCCGCCGCTACGGCTTCCACGGCCTGTCGCACGCCCACGCCGCGGGTCGCGCGCCCGGACTGCTGGGGCCCTCGCGCCGGACCGTGGTGTGCCACCTCGGCTCCGGCGCGTCCCTGGCGGCGGTCGCCGACGGCCGGTCGGTCGACACCACCATGGGCTTCACGCCGCTGGAGGGCCTGGTCATGGCCACCCGCGCGGGCAACGTCGATCCGGGCGTCCCGCTGTGGCTGCTCAAGCACGGCGTCCCCGCAGGAGAGATCGACGACGCGCTGGAGCACCGGTCCGGCCTGCGCGCGCTGGCCGGGACGGGCGACATGCGGGAACTGCGCGCCCGCGAGGCCGGCGGCGACGAGACGGCGTCCGCGGCGCTGGCGGTCTACCACCATCGGCTGCGCGCCTGCGCCGCCGCGATGGTCGCCTCCCTCGGCGGTCTGGACGCCCTGGTCTTCACCGGCGGCGTCGGCGAGCACGATCCCGAGACCCGCCGCCGCCTCGTCGCCGACCTGGCCTTCCTCGGGCTGCGCCTGGACGAGGCCGCCAACGGCGCCGCGCGCGGCGACGCCGTCCTGACCGGTCCCGGCTCGTCCGCCGGGATCGCGGTCGTCACCGCACGCGAGGACGTCCAGATCGCCGCCGGCACCCGCGCGGCCCTGCGTCCGGACAGCTGAACAGCGCGGGGCGCGAGCGGCGCGCCCGCACCGTCGAACGGAGGTACCGGCATGCCGAGCACCGGAGTCCGCGGCCTCGACCGCGACGTCGAGGTCACCCGCCAATGGATCACCGTGGTCGCCGCGGCCTTCGGGACCACCGACCGCGAGTTCGCCCACCGGGCGCTGCGCGGCTGGCTGCGCACCGTCCGCGACCGGCTGCCGGCCGAGGTGGCGGCGCATTTCGCCGCCGAGCTGCCGGCCCTGCTGCGCGGCGTCTTCTACGACGGCTGGCGGCCGGGCCGCGTCCCGCGCAAGGACGACCTGGACGCCTTCACCGAGCACTTCGCGGCCGACGCCGGGATCGGACGCGCCGACGTGCCCCGCACCGCGGCGCTGGTCACCGAGGCGCTCGCCGCGCGGCTCCCGTCCGGTGCCCTGACGCACGTGCTGGACGACCTTCCCCGCGACCTGCGGCGGCTGCTGCACCCCAGCGCCGCGCCCGAGCACGGCACACCGATCTGAGACACCCGGGGAGTGAACATGAAGGCTGTGGTGGTGGGGGTCGACACCTCCCCGGGCGCGCGCCGGGCGGCGTCCTGGGCGGCGGCCGAGGCGGCGGCGCACGGCGCGCCGCTGCTGGTGGTGCACACGGTCCCGGCCTGGGCCGACGACCTGCTCGCCCGCCCGCCGGGCGCCGGCCCCGACCCGTGGGCGCGCGCGGTCGGGCGGCGCGTCCTGCGGGACGTCGTGGACGAGCTCTGCGAGCGGTTCCCCGACATGCCGGTGGCCTGCGAGCTGGAGACGGGCGAGACCGTCACCCGGCTGCTGGCCCGCGCCCGGACGGCCCGGCTGCTCGTCGTCGGCGCGCGCGGGGCGGGCGGCTTCCGTCCGCCGCTGGTCGGGCCGGTCGGGCTGAAGCTGGCGGCCCACGCGCGCTGCCCGGTGGTGGTCGTCCGCGCGAACGCGCTCTCCTACGGGCGGATCGTCGCCGGGTTCGACGGGTCGTCCACCGCGCAGGCCGCCCTGGAGTTCGCCTTCGCCGAGGCGTCGGCGCACGGCGCCCGGCTCCGGGTCGTCCACGCCTGGTCCGCGCCGCTCAACGCGCCGACCGCGCCGGGCCTCGCCGAGTACCGGTCGCCGGACGCGCGGGAACGGCGCCTCCGGGCCCTGCGCGAGGCCGTCGCGCCCTGGCGGGACAAGTACCCGGAGGTCGAGGTGAGCGAGGAGGCCCCGCACGGCCACGCCGTGGAGATCCTCACCGCCCTGTCCGCCGCCGCCGACCTGCTGGTGGTCGGCAGCCGCGGCGCCGGAGGCTTCGCCGACCTCCGCTCCGGCGCGGTGAGCACCGGCGTCCTCCACCACGCCCGCTGCCCCGTCGCCGTGATCCACCCCCACTGACCCATCCTCACCGGCCCACTCCCGCCGACCACCCGACCCCGGTCCGACCGTCCGACCACGCTTCGAGCGTCCGGCCACGCTTCGAGCGTCCGGCCACGCTTCGAGCGTCCGACCACGCTTCGAGCGTCCGACCACGCTTCGAGCGTCCGGCCACGCGTTCTCCGAGCGTGTGGTCATGTTCTGGCCGTTCGGGTCGCGAGCGGTCGTGCGGGCGTGCCTGGACGCAGGGAGGGCGCGGGGTGGCGGGGAAGGGCGGGACCAACGGCCGCCGCAACCGCGACGTCCGCCCCTGATCGGCCGTGGCGGCCGGTGGTGGTCTGGACGGTGTGGGGCCGTCGGAGGAGACCGGCGGCTCACGCCGAGGCGCGCGGACCCTGCGCGCAGCGAGGAGACGCGCGATGTTCGCTTCACTGGCCGCAGCTCTGGTCACCGGCGCGCTGACGTTCGGCGCGCCCGCCCCGGCGCCGACCGGCACCGGTTCGGGATCGGGGTCCGGATCCCCTCCCACCGTCACGCCGACCAGCCCGACGACCTCACCGACCTCGCCGACCGGATCGCCCACGAAGACCGCGCCGCCGACGACCAGCCCGACGGGACCGGCGGTGTCGGTGAACCCGACGTCGGTCACCACCGAGCCGACGCCGCTGTCGATCCAGGTGGCCTGCCCGGGCGGCACGCTGGGCGCGCACGTGAGCTCCAGCGCGTTCGGCACCGTGCCCGCCAAGGGAGAGAGCGAGGTCGGCACGCGCACTCGGGCGGGGCTGGCGCCAGGTCGCTACATCATCACCCTGACCTGCTCCAACGGGCGCACCGCGAGCACCTCCCTGGAGGTCGTCGGGGCGGGCGGCAGCCCGCGTCCCACGCCCACCGGTGCGCCGCGGACGGGCGGCGGTTCGACGTCCCGTCCGGACGCCGTCCTGTACCTGACCGGCCTGGCGCTGCTCGGCATCGGCGCGGCCGGTGGCGTGGCGCTGCGCCGGCGCGGGCGGAACGGCGGCTGACATGCGCGGACGCGGCGGCACCCGGACCCTGCTGGCGGTCCTCACGACGGCCGCCCTGGTCGTCGGTGCCGTGTTGGTCGGCTATGCGCTGGTCCACCGGCACGCTCCCGGCGGCGGTCCGGGCGGGGCGTCGGGAGGCGCGACGTCGCCGCGTCCGGCCGCGCCGCTGACGCGGTCGGCCCCGGTACGGCTGCTGGTCCCGGCGATCGGCGTGGACGCCCCGGTGCTGGCGCTCGGGCTGAACCCCGACGGGACCGTCCAGGAACCGTCGCTCGGCCAGCCCCACCTCACCAGCTGGTACGACCTGGGCTCGGCACCCGGGGAGAAGGGCCCGGCCACGTTCTTCGGCCACATCGACACCCGCGCGTCGGGCCCGGCCGTCTTCTACCGGCTGGCGCGGCTCCGGCCGGGCGACGAGGTCCGGGTGCCGCGCCGCGACGGGATCACCGCGGTCTTCCAGATCACCTCGGTCGAGGAGGTCGCCAAGAGCCGCTTCCCGACCGTGCGGGTATATGGCGACACGCCCGACTCCACGATCCGGCTGGTGAGCTGCGGCGGCGAGTTCGACGCCTCGACCGGCCATTACCGCGACAACGTCATCGCCTACGGCGTGCTCGTCGGCAGCGACCACTCCTGACACTGCCCCTGGGCGCGTCGGCGGTGACTGCCGCTGATCGTGCTTCGCGTCGCAGCGGCGATCGCCTCTGACTTCGATCCGCGTGCTGGCAACGATCGCCGTTGATCGTCTGTCGCGTGGCGGTGGTGGCTGCGGGGACCGGGGCGGGTGGACGTCAGTCGGTGTCGGGTTCTTTGGTGAGGTGGCGGGCGATCTCCTCGGCCCAGGCGGTGACGCGGGCCCAGTCGCGGTAGTCGCCATAGCGGGAGCCCATCGCGCGGAACAGGAGGCGTCCGAACGCCGAGGTGTGCTCGGGGCGGAAGACGCCCGAGAACAGGACGTGGTCGCGGGGCGTGACGGTCTTGCGGAGCTCGGCCGAGATGGTCCGCTCCTCCAGGGGGCCGAAGCGGCGCCAGGGGCCGCGCAGGGCGGCGGGCATGCCGACGCTGAACAGCCAGACCGGGCGCGTCCGCAGGACGGCGCGGTTGGCGGCGACGAAGTCCTTGGCCTCGACGAGCCAGGTGCGGTTGTGGACGGCGCTGCCGAGCACGAACGCGCCGTACCCGGCGGCGTCGACCGCGGAGTCGAGCGGGACGGCGCGGCTCGCCAGTCCGTGGTCGCCGAGCACGGCGGCGATGCGTTCGGCGATGCTCCGGGTCGAGCCGTGCGCGCTCGCGTATCCCACCAGGACGTCCATGGTCCGCCTCCGCGCGGTCGTCCGGTCCGGTGAACGGTTCCATCGCAGCGCGCCGGGGCCGCCTCTCGCAGAGCCGGACGCCCCGGTGGGACGGGACTTTGGTCCCGCCGCGCAGGTGCCGGGCCGGAACGCGAAGGACGAACGGCCCTGGGGGAACGCGCGGCGGGTCCGCAGAATCGTAGTGCGCCCGTCACACGGCGAGGGAGGACGCTTGTGTCGCTCATGGTTGTCCGCGGTGAGACCGCGACGATCCGGGACCTCCAGCAGGAGCTGGCGCGGGGGCTGGGGGGCCTCCGCCTGGCGATCACCGTCGGCGGCGGCGACCGCCTGGAGAGGCCGGTGCACGAGGACGTCGCCCGCGCGCTCGGCGCGCTGACCGCGCTGCGGGACCTGCGCCTGGGCGAGCTGGGGGACAGCCCGCGCCGCGCCCCGCTCGCGCGGCTGCTCGACTGCCGGATCCGGCGGCTGGCGATCGCGCAGGACGACCTGCTGGCGGCCCTCGCCGGCGGCGACCGCGGCGCGTTCCGGCGGCAGGGGTACCGGTTCGTCGCCCTGGCCGAGAGCATGTGGATGGTGACCCGCGCGTCGGGCTGAGCACGGGGCGAAGGTCCCATCGCCCGCCGACTCCCGGCCCTGCCGGAGCCGCCCCGCCGCCCCCGAGACTCTCCCCATGGCGAAGGTTTCCGAGGAGTCCGGCACGGCGGCGACGGAGCTGCCGGTCGAGGGGTTGGAGCGGCTCGTCCGGGTGCTGCGGGACGACGGGTACACGGTGGTCGGGCCGACCCGCCGCGACGGCGTCATCGTGCTCGACGAGCTGGAGTCGGCGGACGGGCTGCCGTTCGGCTGGGGCGTGGAGTCGCGTCCGGGCGGGTACCGCACGGTCCCCCGCCCGGACGGCGCGGCCTTCGCGCACTCGGCCGGGCCGCAGTCGTGGAAGCCGTTCCTGCACCGGCCGCGGGTGAAGCTCGCCGAGTTCGAGCGGGACGGCGGAGGGCTCACCGTCCGGGAGCACCGGGAGCCCGCGCCGCGCTACGCGTTCCTCGGCGTCCGGGCGTGCGACCTGCGCGCGATCGCGATCCAGGACCGGGTGCTGACCGGCGGACGGCACGCCTCGCCCGACTACCGCGCCCGCCGCGACGGCGTGTTCGTCGTCGTGGTCGAGTGCACCGAACCGGGCGCGACCTGCTTCTGCGCCTCGATGAACGCCGGACCCGGCGTCGAGGCGGGGTTCGACCTGCGGCTGGACGAGCTGACCGGCGACGGCGGCCACCGATTCGTCGCGGTCGCCGGCAGCGCGGCCGGACGCGCCGTGCTGGCGCGCCTCGGCGGCCGTCCGGCCGATCCCGGCACCGTGGACCGGGCCCGCCGCGAGGTGGACGCCGCCGCCGACCGCATGGGACGCGCGATGCCCGACCTGGACCTGCGCGACCTGATGGCGGGCAGCCTGGAGGCCGACCGCTGGAACGACGTCGCGGAACGCTGCCTGACCTGCGGGAACTGCACGATGGTGTGCCCGACCTGCTTCTGCACGACGGTGACCGACACCTCCGAGGTGTCCGGGACGCACGCCGAGCGGTGGCAGCTCTGGGACTCCTGCTTCGACCTGGACTTCTCCCACCTGCACGGCGGCCCGGTGCGCGCGTCGGCGCGCAGCCGCTACCGGCAGTGGATGACCCACAAGCTCGGCACCTGGCACGACCAGTTCGGCGAGTCGGGATGCGTGGGCTGCGGCCGGTGCGTCGTGTGGTGCCCGGTCGGGATCGACATCACCGAAGAGGCCGCCGCCCTGGCCGCGGAGAGCGCGACCACCACCGGCCCGGCTGGAGAGAGCGCGACCTCCAGCGGCCCGGCTGGAGAGAGCGCGACTGCCTCCGGCCCGGACGAGGGGAGGGCGCGATGACTCCCGTCGTGGCGTCCTCGCTGGCGCGCCACCCGTTCCTGCACGACGTTAAGGGACGGCACCTGGACCGGCTGGCCAGGGCGGCCCGGCAGATCGAGGTCCCCGAGCGGCACCGGTTCTTCGAGGAGGGCGGGCGCGCCGACCGGTTCTGGCTGATCGAGACCGGACGGGTCGGGCTCGACATGCACGTCCCCGGCCGGGGGCTGGTGCTGGTCGAGACGTTCGGCCGCGACGCGGTGCTGGGCTGGTCGTGGCTGTTCCCGCCGTTCGAGTGGCGGTTCGGCGCCCGCGCGCTGTCGCCGGTGCGGGCGGTGGAGTTCGACGGCAAGCTCGTCCGCACGCTGTGCGCGGCGGATCCGGAGCTGGGGCACGAGCTGACGCGCCGGTTCGCCGAGGTGATGCTCGACCGGCTCCAGGCGACGCGGCTCCGGCTGCTGGACGTCTACGCCCATCCGGGTCAGACCCGTCCGGGGGAGACCCTGTGGCCCGACCGCTGAGCCCCGGCGGCCCGCCCGAGGCCGCCGCGTCCCCGAGCACGCCGACGCCGTCCGACGCACCGACGCCTTCCAGTGCGATGACGCCGCTGCCTTACCGGGTCGTCCACCGGAGGCGGGAGCTGGCCGACACCGTGACGCTGGTGCTGGAACCGGTGGACGCGGCGATCGCGGACGTCGAACCGGGACAGTTCACGATGCTGTACGCGTTCGGCGTCGGCGAGGTGCCGATCTCGGTGAGCCGGACCGGGCGCGTGCTGCACCAGACGATCCGCGCGGTCGGCGCGGTGTCGGGCGCGCTGTGCGCCTGCCGTCCGGGCGAGGTCGTCGGCGTGCGCGGGCCGTTCGGCGTGGGATGGGAGGTCGGGGAGGCGTCCGGCCGCGACCTGCTGTTCGCGGCGGGCGGCATCGGCCTCGCGCCGCTGCGCCCGGCGATCCTCGCGGCCCTCGCCGCACAAGAGGCCTCCGCAGCGTCCGCCGCGTCGGAGGCGTCGGAGGCGTCCGCCGCCTCCCGCGAAGGGAGCGTCACGCTGCTGGTCGGGGCGCGCACTCCGCACGACCTGCTCTACACCGACGAGCTGGACGAACTGCGGGCGCGCGGCGTCCGCGTGGAGGTCACCGTGGACCGCGCCGACCCCGGCTGGACGGGGCACACCGGACTGATCACCACGCTGGTCGGCCTCGCCGGGATCGTCCCCGGCCGCACCTCGGCGTTCCTGTGCGGCCCGGAGGTCATGATGCGCTTCACCGCCGACGCGCTGCTGCGCGCAGGCCTGAAGGCCCGCGACATCCGCGTCTCGCTGGAGCGGAACATGCGCTGCGGCGTCGGCTGGTGCGGGCACTGCCAGCTCGGCCCCCGCCTGGTCTGCCGGGACGGCCCGGTCGTCGGCTACGCCGAGGCCGCGCCCCTGCTCGCGACCAGGGAGCTGTGAGGTGCGGCCCCGGCTCGCGGTCTGGAAGTTCGCCTCCTGCGACGGCTGCCAGCTCACCCTCCTGGACTGCGAGGACGAGCTGCTGGAGCTGGCCGCCGGCGTGGACGTCGCCCACTTCCTGGAGGCGTCCGCCGAGGTCCGGCCCGGCCCCTACGACGTGTCGCTGGTCGAGGGGTCGATCACGACCCCGGGCGACCTGGAGCGGATCCGGCGCGTCCGCGCGGAGTCCCGGACGCTCGTCACGATCGGGGCGTGCGCGACCGCGGGCGGCGTCCAGGCGCTGCGGAACCTCGCCGACGTGCGGGAGTTCGCCTCCGTCGTGTACGCCCGCCCCGACTACATCGCCACCCTGGACACCTCGACGCCGATCGCCGCGCACGTCCCGGTCGACTACGAACTGCACGGGTGCCCGATCGACAAGCGGCAGCTGATGGAGCTGCTCACCGCCCTGCTCGCCGGGCGCAGACCGAACCTTCCCGGGCACAGCGTCTGCTTCGAGTGCAAGCAGCGCGGCAACCCGTGCGTCCTGGTCGCGCACGGGACGCCCTGCCTCGGACCGGTGACCCGCGCGGGCTGCGGCGCGATCTGCCCGTCCTACGGGCGCGGCTGCTACGGCTGTTTCGGGCCGTCCCCGAACTGGGGCGGAGCGCGCCCGAACACCCGCGCGCTGCTGCCCGTCCTGGTGCTGGACCCCGGCGAGAAGCGGCGCATGCTGTCCACCTTCAACGTGACCGCCTTCCGGCAGGAGGACGCCGATGACCCACCGGCATGACCGCAGCCTGAAGGTCGGCGCGCTGGCGCGCGTGGAGGGCGAGGGCGGCCTGTACGTCCGGGTCGGCGACGGCCTCGTCCGGGACGTCCGGCTCGACATCTACGAGCCGCCGCGCTTCTTCGAGGCGTTCCTGCGCGGCCGTGCCCACACCGAGCCGCCCGACATCACGGCCCGGATCTGCGGGATCTGCCCGGTCGCCTACCAGATGAGCGCGTGCCGGGCGATCGAGGCGGCGTGCGGCGCGACCGTGGACGGCCCGCTGAACGACCTGCGGCGGCTGCTGTACTGCGGAGAGTGGATCGAGAGCCACACCCTGCACGTCTACCTGCTGCACGCGCCCGACTTCCTCGGCTATCCGGGCGCGGTCGAGATGGCCCGCGACCATCGCGACCTGGTCCGGCGCGGGCTGCGGCTGAAGAAGGCGGGCAACCGGGTCATGGAGGTGATCGGCGGGCGCGCGATCCACCCGGTGAACGTCCGGGTCGGCGGCTTCTACCGGCTGCCGACCCGCGCCGAGCTGGACGGCCTGGCCGCCGTGCTGCGTCCCGCGCTGGACGACGCGCTGGCCACGGTGAGCTGGGCGGCCGGGTTCGACTTCCCCGACCTCGTCCACGAGTGCGACTACCTGGCGCTCACCGGCGACCGCTACCCGATCGAGTCCGGGACGGTCCGGACCACCGGCGGCCTCGCCTTCGAGCCCGCCGAGTTCGAGCGGTACGTCGTCGAGGAGCAGGTCCCGCACTCGACCGCCCTGCACGCCCGCCTGCCGGACGGATCGGCCTACCTGACCGGCCCGCTCGCGCGGTTCGCCCTCAACCGGGACCGCCTCACGCCGCTGGCCGCGCGCGCCGCCGACGAGGCGGGGCTCGGCGCGGAGTGCCGCAACCCGTTCCGGAGCATCCTGGTCCGGGCGGTCGAGATCGTCCTCGCGGTGGAGGAGGCGCTGCGCATCGTCGCCGGGTTCGTCCCGCCCGCGAGCCCGTCGGTGCCGGTGGCGCCGCGCGCGGGCATCGGGCACGGCGCGACCGAGGCTCCGCGCGGCACGCTGTTCCACCGTTACGCCCTCGACGCCGACGGCCTGGTGACGACCGCGCGGATCACCCCGCCCACCTCCCAGAACCAGGCCGCGATCGAGGACGACCTGCGCCGCGTCGTCGCCGACCGGCTCGACTTGGACGACGCCGAACTCACCCGGTACTGCGAGCGCGCGATCCGCAACCACGACCCGTGCATCTCCTGCTCCACGCACTTCCTGCGGCTCACCGTGGACCGCTCGTGAGGATCGTCATCGGCGTCGGCACCCCGTTCCGCCGCGACGACGGCGCCGGCCCGGCGGTGATCGACCTCCTGCGGGCCGACCCGCCCGCCGGGGTCGCGCTCGCGGTCACCGACGGCGAGCCCGCCCGCCTCATCGCCCTGTGGGACGGCGCGGACCGTGCCGTCGTCGTGGACGCGGTCTCCGCCGACCCCGCCGTTCCCGGCCGCATCCACGCCCTCGACCTGACCACCGCACGCCGTCCGGCGAGCGTTGACGCGCTCGCCCCGACCGCGCCGGACGCCGCTCCGCGCCCTCCGGCGAGCGGGCACGCGCTGGGCCTCGAGGACGCGGTCGCGCTCGGTGCCGCCGTCGGCTGCATGCCGTGCGAGTTGCACGTTCTCGCGATCGAGGGCGGCGACTTCGGATGGGGGCCCGGGCTGAGCCCGCCGGTCGCGTGCGCCGTCCGCGAGGTCGCCGCCCGCGTCCGCGCCCTGGTCGAAGGGGCGGCCGGATGAGGCCCGAGGACGGGTCATCGGATGTCCGCCGGCGGCTGCTGCTTCGCGTCACGGGGACCGTCCAGGGTGTCGGGTTCCGGCCGCACGTGCACGCCCTGGCCACCGGTCTCGGCCTGGCCGGTACCGTCCGCAACACCGGCGGACGCGTCGAGATCGACGTCGAGGGCGACCGTGCCGTGCTGGCCGAGTTCCGCCGGGCGCTGCTGGCGGACGCCCCGCCGCTGGCCTCGGTGGCCTCGGTCGAGGCGCGGCCCCTGCCCGGCACCGGCGCGCGCGGTTTCGCGATCCTGCCGAGTGCCCCGGACGCGGCGCACGCGTCGGTGCCGTCCGACACGGCCACCTGCGGGGACTGCCTGCGCGAACTGTGGGACCCGGCCGACCGCCGCCACCGCTATCCGTTCATCAACTGCACCCACTGCGGCCCGCGCTACAGCATCATCCGCGCCGTCCCCTACGACCGGGCGACGACGACGATGGCCGGGTTCGCGATGTGCGCCGAGTGCGCCCGCGAGTACCACGACCCGTCCGACCGGCGCTTCCACGCCCAGCCCACCTGCTGCCCCGCCTGCGGCCCGCGCCTCGTCCTCCGCGGCGAGGACGGGGATCCGATCGAGCGGGCGGCCGAGCTGCTCGCGGCGGGCCGGATCGTGGCGGTCAAGGGGATCGGCGGCTTCCATCTCGCGTGCGACGCGGCGGACGGCGACGCGGTGCGCGAGCTGCGCCGCCGCAAGCGCCGCCCCGGCAAGCCGCTGGCCGTCCTGGTCGCCGACCTCGACGCCGCGCGGGCCCTCGCCGACGTCGAGGACCCGGCTCCGCTGACCGCCCGGTCCGCGCCGGTCGTCCTGCTGCCCCGAAGGCCCGGCGCGCCCGTGGCGGACTCGGTGGCGCCGGCTTCGGCGACGCTCGGCCTGCTCCTTCCCTACACGCCGCTGCATCACCTGCTCGCCCGCCGGTTCGGACGGCCCTACGTGCTCACCAGCGCGAACGCCAGCGGCCGGCCCTTGGTGTACGAGGACGAAAGCGCGCTGGAGACGCTCGCCGACGCCGTCCTCACGCACGACCGTCCGATCCACGCGCCCGCCGACGATTCGGTGATGGCGGTGTTCCGGGACGCGCCCTATCCGCTGCGCCGGGCTCGCGGACTGGCTCCGCGGCCGGTTCGGCTGCCCGTTGCGGCGACGCGTCCGGTTCTCGCCTGCGGCGGGGCGCAGAAGGCCACGCTCTGCCTGGCCGCAGGAAACACCGCCCACCTGTCGCCCCATCTGGGCGACCTGTCCGACTACGACGTCCTGCGCCGGTACGTGCGGACCGCCGACTACCTCCGCAGTCTCCTCCAGGTCACGCCCGAGATCGTCGCCCACGACCTGCATCCCGACTACCCGTCCACCCGCTACGCGCAAGCACTGGACGGCGTGCAGGCGCTCGCGGTCCAGCACCATCACGCGCACATCGCCTCCTGCCTGGCCGACAACGGCGCGACCGGACCGGTGATCGGTGTCGCCTTCGACGGCACCGGCCACGGCCCGGACGGCACGGTGTGGGGCGGCGAGTTCCTGGTCGCCGACCTGACCGGGTTCCGGCGGGCGGGGCACCTGGAGCACGTCCCGCTGCCGGGAGGCGAGGCCGCCGTCCGCGCGCCGTGGCGCATGACCGCCGCCTACCTGGGATCGGACGCGTCGCACCTGCCGGTGGCCACGGATCGTCCGGTGGTGTGGCGGGCCGTCCTGGAGCTGCTGCGCTCGGGCCTGAACTGCCCGCCGACCTCGTCGGCCGGGCGCCTGTTCGACGCGATCGCCGCGCTGCTCGGCGGCCCGGCCGAGGTGACGCACGAGGGACAGGCGGCGATCTGGCTTGAGCACCTGGCCGCCCCGTCCGCAGCCGGCCGCCACCAAGCTCGCCTCACCGAGGACGACCCGTTCCGCCTCCACGCCACCGACCTCGTCCGGGCCGCCCTCACCGACCTGGACGCCGGAACCCCGCCGCCCGTGATCGCCTCCCGCTTCCACCACGGCCTTGCCTTCGCGCTGGCCGACGGCTGCGAACTCGTCCGGCAGCGGACGGGCCTCGCCACGGTCGCGCTGTCCGGCGGCGTCTTCCAGAACCTCCTGCTCCTGGACCTGACCGTCACGGAGCTGGAGCGGCGCGGGTTCGCCGTGCTCGTCCACCGCCAGGTCCCTCCGAACGACGGCGGCCTCAGCCTCGGCCAGGCGGCCGTCGCCGCCGCAACGGGACAGGCGTCAGCAGATGCGGGGGAGAGGGTCGCCTACCAGGGTGTCCAGGACGCGCGTGCCGCCGAAGGCCGTCCGTAGCAGCACCAGCCCGGACGGCCCGTCGGTCATCGAGCCGATGACGGCGGCGTCCGCGCCGAGGGGGTGAGCGCGCAGCGCGGCCAGCGCGGTCGCGGCGTGCTCCTCGGCGACGACGGCGACCAGGCGGCCTTCGCAGGCGACGTACAGCGGGTCGATGCCGAGCAGCTCGCTCGCGCCCCGCACCGCCGGACGGACCGGAACCGCGTCCTCCCGCACCTCGGCGCCCGCACCGCAGGCCCCGGCGATCTCGTTCAGAACGGTCGCGACGCCACCCCGCGTCGCGTCGCGGAGGCACCGCACGCCTTCCGGCACCGCGTCCAGCAAGGAGTCCACCAGTCCGTTCAGCGGCGCGGTGTCGGACCGCAGCTCCGCCTCGATGCCCAGGTCGCCGCGTGCCAGCATGACGGTGATCCCGTGGTCACCGACCGGCCCGGACACCAGGACGGCGTCGCCGGGGCGCGCCCGCGCCGCGCCCAGCGTCACGTCCCGTTCCAGCACGCCGACCCCGGACGTGGTGATGTAGCAGCCGTCGCCCTTGCCGCGCTCGACGACCTTGGTGTCCCCGGTCACGATCGTCACCCCGGCCGCCCCGGCGGCGCGGGCCATCGCGGCGGCGACCCGGCGCAGGTCGGCGACCGGGAACCCCTCCTCCAGGACGAACGCCGCCGACAGGTGCAGCGGTCGCGCCCCCGACACGGCCAGGTCGTTGACGGTGCCGTTGACGGCCAGGTCGCCGATGTCGCCGCCGGGGAAGAACAGCGGCCGCACGACGTAGGAGTCGGTGGTGAAGGCGAGCCGTCCGGCGTCCGCGGCGAACACCGCCTGGTCCTCCAGCGGTTCGAGCCACCGGTTGCGGAACTGTTCGAGGAACACCGCGCCGACCAGGTCGGCGGTCGCCCGCCCGCCCGCGCCGTGCGCGAGGGTGATCCGCTCGTCCCGGACGCGCGGACGCGCGGCGCGGGCCCGCTCGATGCGGGCGAGGACCTGCCGCTCGCGCTCGTTCACGGCGTCCCGGTCCGGTTGAAGCGGCCGTAGTTGTAGTAGGCGGCGCACGCGCCCTCGGGGGAGACCATGCAGGTCCCGATCGGCGTCTCGGGCGTGCAGGCGGTGCCGAACACCTTGCACTCCCACGGCTTGAGCACCCCCTTGAGCACCTCCCCGCACTGGCAGGCGGACGGGTCGGGCACCCGCACCCCCGGCACCTGGAAGATCCGCTCGGCGTCGAAGGCGGCGTAGCGCTCGGTGATCCGCAGCGCCGAGCGGGCGATGAACCCGAGGCCGCGCCATTCGAAGTGCGGGCGCAGCTCCATCGTGTCGGCCAGCGCCGCCATCGCCCGGCGGTTCCCCTCCCACGGGACGGCCCGGGTGTACTGGTTGCCGACCTCGCTGCGCCGCTCGGCGATCTGCTCCATCAGCATCCGGATCGACTGGAGCACGTCCAGCGGCTCGAACCCCGACACCACCAGCGGCAGCCCGTAGTCGCGGGCCACGAAGCCGTAGGGACGGCAGCCGATCACCGTGGACACGTGCCCCGGGCCGACGAAGCCGTCCAGCCGCAGGTCGGGGGAGTCCAGCACGGCCCGGATCGCCGGGACGATCAGCACGTGGTTGCAGAACACCGAGAAGTTCCGCACGCCCTCGGCGGCGGCGCGGCGCAGCGTCAGCGCGGTGGACGGCGCGGTCGTCTCGAACCCGACCGCCATGAACACCACGTGCCGGCCGGGGTTCTCGCGGGCCAGCCGCAGCGCGTCCATGGGGGAGTAGACGACGCGGATGTCCGCCCCGGCGGCCTTGGCGTCCAGGAACGACCCGTCGCCGCCCGGCACCCGCATCAGGTCGCCGAACGTCGCGAGCAGCACGTCAGGCTGGCGGGCGATGTGGATCGCGTCGTCCACCCGTCCCATCGGGATCACGCACACCGGGCAGCCCGGCCCGTGCACCAGCTCAAGGTTCGCGGGCAGGTAGTCCTCCACGCCGTGCCGGTAGATCGCGTGGGTGTGCCCGCCGCACACCTCCATCAGCGCGTACCGGCGGCCCGGATCGGCCAGCTCGGCGATCCGCGCCGACACCGCCCGCGCGTCCCGGGCGTCGCGGTACTCGTCGACGAACCTCATCAGGTGCTCTCCCCTCGCAGCGCGGCCAGCTCGTCCTCGTAGGCCCGGCCGGCCTGCCGGAGCAGCTCCAGCGTGGCGGCGGCCTCCGCCTCGTCGATCCGCGACAGCGCGAACCCGACGTGGATCAGCACCCACTCGCCCGGCAGCACCGGCCCGTCGTCGATCAGGCCGACGTGCACCTCGCGCCGGACGCCGCCGACCTCCACCAGCGCCTCGTCCGCGCCGTCCTCCACCGCGATCACCCGTCCGGGCAGCCCGAGGCACACAGCTCCTCCTGAACCAGCTCCCACAGCAGGTGGGAGATCGTCGCCTGCGCCTCCTGGACGCGGTGCACCGACCGGGACGGCACCACGAACAGGTGATCGGCCAGGCCCGGCGCGGCCATCGCGCCGCCGTCGTGACCGGCCAGCCCCACCGCGAGCATCCCGCGCCGCCGCGCCCGGTCCAGGCCGCGCACCACGTTGGCCGAACCGCCGCTGGTGGACAGGCCCACCGCGACGTCCCCGGGCCGCGCGAGCGCCTCCAGCTGCCGTGCGAACACCACGTCGAAACCGATGTCGTTGGTCAGCGCCGTCACCACCGCCGTGTCGTCCGGCAGCGCCCACGCGGGGACGGCCCGGCCGCGCGGCGGGCTGAGGAACGTCGCGGCGAGGTCGGACGCGTCGGTGGCGCTCCCGCCGTTCCCGAACGCGAACAGCCGCGCGCCGTCCCGGAACGCCGACGCCAGCCGCCGTCCGCACCGGGCGAGCTCCGGACCGAGGCCGGTGACGACCCGCGCGCGCAACGCGGTAGTCTCGGCCGCCTTGGCCCGGATCGCCTCGGCGGCGTCGTCCAGCAGAGCGCGCCGGTCGAGCGTCCCGCCGAGGAAGTCGTAGTCGTCGCCGCCCGGCCCCTCGTGCTCCAGGAACAGCTGCGTCAGCTCCCACAGCAGGTGGTAGGCGGTGACGTGCACCTCCTTGACCACCAGCGGGTCGCCGGACGGCACGGCCAGCACGTGGCCGGCCCGGTGCGGCGGGTGCGGCAGGCGCGGCGAGTGCGGTGGGTGCGGTGGGTGCGGCCAGTGCGGTGGGTACGGGTCGGGGACGAGCGCCAGAGTGAGCATTCCGAGGCCGCGCGCGGTCCGCAGCGCTTCGCGCACCACCGGGTCGTCCGGAGTCCGGCCGATGACGACCACCGAGTCCGCGGCGGCTCCCAGAAGGGTGAGGCCGCGGGCGGCCTCGGCGCCGGTCGCGCACACCAGGGCGAACGCGGGGACGGCGCGCTTGCCGACGAGCGCCGGATGCAGGAACTCCACGGCCAGGTGGTGCGCGTCGGCGGACGCCTCCGTCCCGGACACCGCGATCAGCCGGCCGCCGCCGAGGATCCGGTCCGCGACGGCCGCGCACGCCGCCGCCAGCTCCCCGGCCCGCTCGGCGACCACCGCCGTGGCGGTCGCGCGCCGCTCCAGCCCGGCCGGGAGCGTCGTCGTCTCGGCTCGGCCGACAGGTGCCATGGTCCCTCCCGTCCCGCATGGACGCGCTTCGATCATCCGGGGCGCGGGGACGCGACCGCAGGGGCCCGAGGCCCCGATCCGCAGGGACCTTCGTCCCTCAGTCCGGCGGCAGGGGAGAGCCGCCCGGATGGCGCGGGGCGGGCAGCACCGGCTCGATCCGGTACAGCGAGGGCGTCGCCGCGCCGTGCTCCCGCGTCCGCGCTTCTCCGTGTCCGGCGTGCTCGCCGTGCTCACCGTGCTCACGGGGTTCGCCCCGCTCGCCGCGTTCGCCGTCCACGCCGCGTTCGCCGTGTTCGGTGGGCGAGCCGTACCGTCCGGCGAGCATCGCGATGAGGTCGTGCGCGGTCAGCAGCCCGCACAGCCGTCCCTCCGCGTCCACGACCGCGACGTGGTCGGCGCCCTCGTCGAGCATGACCCGCGCCGCCGCCCCGATGTCGGCCTGCGGCGGGACGGCCGGCGCCGGGCCGGACGGCAGGACGGTGCGGACCGGCCGGCGGGAACGTCCCGGACCGGCCGGTTCCCAGCGGTCGATCAGCGTCCGCATCTCGACGGTGCCGACGAACCGTCCGGTGTCGTCCACGACCGGGAGGTGGTGGACGTTCGCCCGGCACATCAGCTCCCAGGCCATCAGCGCCGACTCGTCCGGCGTGACCGTCAGCAGGTCGGTGGTCATCAGGTCCGCCACCGGACGGTGGTCCAGCGAGGTCACGGCTGCTCCCCGGTCGGTCGGTGAACGGCCCGGCACGCGTCCCGGGGGCGCGCCCGCGACCGTTCCTCATGCCCACGACGTTAGGCGCGGCGGCGGGGCGCGGCGGAGAGGCGAAGGTCCCGACTCAGGGGCCGGGCTCCCCGGCGACGAGGCGGACGCCGGTGACCAGGTCGGGAGTGATCGAGACGACGTGGTCCATCTCGCCGTCCACCCACGGCCGCAGCACGTCCTTGTACCGTTCCAGCACGCCGGGGTCGCGGACGAGGCGGGCCGTGCCGGTGACCACGACGCTCCAGCCGAGATGCGACACGGGGTCGATGTCGTCGGCCTCGTAGGCGACCACCGCGCCCTGCGCCTGGTCGGTGTGGCCGACGATCGCGGCGCCCAGGTGCGAGCGGATGATGATCGTGTCCTCGTCGAGGACGTGGTTGACCGGCCGGATCGCCGGAAGCGCGTGGTGGGTGAACACGACCCGGCCCATGCTCGCGCTCCCCAGCAGCGCGAGGGACTCTTGCCGGGTGAGCCGGCGGGTGAGCCGGGGGACCGTGGTCATGGAACTCCTTTCGCACGGCGGCCGCGCGGCCCTCGTGCGTCCCCCGAGTATCGTCGCGGCCCCCGGCCGCTGTCATCCGTCCGAAGTACACGTTTCGTCCTTTTAGGTCCCGTGAACGCGGGACCTTCGGCCCTTGCCGGTCAGGGCCAGACGAGCAGCACGGGACAGGACGCGTGATCGACGACGAACCGGGCGGCGGGGCCCAGGCTGTGCGGGCCGGGGCGCGAACGGTCCCCGTCGCGCGCGAGGATCAGCAGGTCGGCGCCTTCGGCGGCGGCGACGACCTCGTGCTCGATCCGTCCGATGCGCTCCGTCGTGGTGCACGGGCGCCCCAGCCGCCCGGCCGCCGCGGACAGCAGCCGGGCGCCCGCGTCCGCGGCCAGCCGCTCCATCTCGGTCCCCGGATCGTGGTCGGGACGCGCCCGGCCGAGCAGCCCGGCGAAGGCCCCGTGTGCCGCGCCCGCCGCGTCCGGGCCGGTGACGTGCAGCAGCTCGATCCCGGCGCCGGCGGGGACGTGCGCGCGGGCGGCGTCCACGCAGGCGGGCCAGACGCCTTCGGCGATCCAGACGAGGACGGTCACAGCGGCTCAGCCTCCGATCACGTGCAGTGAGACCCACAGTGCCACCACCGCCGCCACCAGGGCCAGCGGCACGGTCAGCAGGCCGAGCCGGGTGAACTCGCCGAGCCGGACGTCGGTGTCGTGATGCCGGACGATGCGCCGCCACAGCAGCGTCGCCAGCGAACCGGCGTAGGTGAGGTTGGGGCCGATGTTCACGCCCAGCAGCGCCGCGAGCACCGCCCCCGGCCCGGTCGGGGCGGTCAGCGGCAGCAGCACGAGGACGGCGGGCAGGTTGTTGATGACGTTGGCCAGCACCGCCGCCACCGCCGCGATCGCGAGCAGCGCGGGCAGCGAGGCGCCGGCCGGGACCAGGCGGCCCAGCCCGTCCGCGAGGCCGTTGTCCACCACGGCGCGCACCACGATGCCCAGCGCCAGGACGAACAGCAGGAACGGGACCGAGGCGGCGCGGACGAGCGCGACCGGCGTGGTGCGCCGACGTGCCAGTCCGCGCACCGCGAGCACGCCCGCACCGGCCGCCGCCGCCCACGCGGGGTCGATCCCCACCGCGGACGCCAGCAGGAAGCCGCCCAGCGTCCCGGCCACGGTCGCCAAGGCGAAGACGGGAACGTCGCGCTGCTGGGAAGTCTCCTCCTCCGGGACCGCAGACGCACCGGCCCGCAGGTCGGCGGCGAAGAACCGGCGGAAGACGGCGTACTCGGCGCCGACCGCCGCCAGCCAGGGCAGCGCCATCAGGGCCGCGAACCGCGCGAAGCCCACCCCGCTGGCCGCGAAGGCGAGCAGGTTGGTCAGGTTGGAGACCGGCAGCAGCACGGACGCCGTGTTGGACAGGTGGGTGCAGGCGTACACGTGCGGCTTGGGCCGCGCGCCGAGCCGCGCGGCGGTGGCGAAGACGACCGGCGTCAGCAGCACCACCGTGGCGTCCAGGCTCAGCACGGCGGTGGTCAGCGAGGCGACGGCGAACACGAGGACGAGCAGCCGCCGCGGCCGTCCGGCGGCGGCCCGGGCCGTCCACGCGCCGCAGGCGCGGAACAGCCCCTCGTCGTCGCAGAGCTGCGCCAGGACGAGCACGGCCGCGAGGAAGCCGATCACCGGGCCGAGGCGCGCGGCCTCGTCCACCGCGTGCTGCCAGGAGATCGCGCCCGTGCCGACGAGGACCCCGGCGGCCGGGACGGCCACGACGGCCTCCGGCCACCCCCACGGCCGGATCACCGCGCAGGCCAGCACCGCCAGCAGGAGAACGACGGAGAGCATCTCCGCGAAGGAGTCGTTCAGCACCGTGCCCTTTCCGAAGAGGCGCTCCGACGAGAGGCGGATCCGGGCCTTGCAACCCGCACCCCGGTACAGGTTTACCGTCGAGCCATGGAGTTCACGCAGCCAGGGCCCGGTTCGGCGCCCACGGACGGGACGCTCGGGTGGGTGCCGCGGTCGTGCACCCTGCCGACGGCCGAGCAGCCGCTGCGCGTCGAGGAGTTCGACGCGCTGTTCGCCGACGCCGTCATCGAGGTGCGCGCGGACGCGCCCGGACGCGTCCGTATGCGCCTGCGCCCCGAACCGCGGCTCGCCGCACGGGCCGCCGAGCTGGCCGTCCGCGAGACCGGCTGCTGCTCGTTCTTCACCTTCGCCCTGACCGCCACCGGCGGCGAGCTGGTCCTGGAGATCACCGCCGCCGACCGCCACGCCCCCGTGGTGGCGGCCCTCGCCGACCGCGCGTCCAAGGCCGTCGCATGACGGCGCCGGACGGCCTGCGCGCCGGAGAGGTCGCCGCGGCCGCCGGGGTGAACCGGCAGACCCTGCGCTACTACGAGCGGCGCGGGCTGCTGGCCGAGCCCGTCCGCTCGCCGGGCGGGCACCGGCTGTACCCGGCCGGGACGGTGACGCTGCTCCGGGTGATCAAGACCGCGCAGGGCCTCGGCTTCACGCTGGAGGAGATCACGGACCTGCTGGCGGGCGGTGGCCGCCGGCCGCGACGTCCCCACGGCGGGCTGCGGCAACGGGCCCGCGCGAAGCTCGCGGAGATCGAGGGGCGGATGGCCGAGCTGGAGGCCGTCCGCGACACGCTGCGCCGGGCCGTCGAGGCGGGTTGTGACGATCTGCTGGACTGCGCCGATCAGGACGGCTGCCCGCTTCCGTTCCCCGGATCGGCGGGCCCGCGGGGCTGACGTCCGTGCCTCCGCCGTGGGGCGGGCATGTTTCTCCCCCCAGTTTCACTTTATAGCAGATTCGCGAGCCTCATGAGGCGCGAAAAATTGCTCCATACTGGCCGCCGTCCCGGACGCGATCGACGAGCGGTGGAGCGGCGAAATTGGGTTACGTGCTGGGTTTCGGGCAATTCGGAGCGACGAATATCGCGGACGTCGGCGGAAAGGGGGCGCGGCTGGCGGAGCTCTCGCGGCTCGACGGCGTCCGCGTGCCGGACGGGTTCTGCGTCACGACGGACGCGTTCCGGCAGGTCGTGGCGGAGGCGCCGGCGGTCGCCGCCCGGCTCGGCCCGCTCGCGCGGGCGGGGGCGGGCGACCCGGAGGCGATACGCGCGCTGAGCGCCGATATTCGCGAGGCGGTGGAAAGCGTCGATCTGCCCGCCGAACTGGTGGCGGCGATCGGCGAATCGCTGGCGCGGATCGGGGAGGACGTGCCCTGCGCGGTGCGTTCCAGCGCGACGGCGGAGGACTTGCCGGACGCGTCGTTCGCGGGCCAGCAGGACTCCTTTCTGAACGTCGTGGGGCTGGAGGAGATCCTCCGGCACGTCCGGCTCTGCTGGGCGTCGCTGTTCAGCGAGCGGGCCGTGACGTACCGGCGGCGGAACGGCTTCGAGGACCGGAAGGTCCGGATGGGCGTGGTCGTGCAGCGGATGGTCGCCGCGGACGCGGCCGGCGTCCTGTTCACGGCGGACCCGGTGACCTCGAACCGGAAGGTCGCCGCGGTGGAGGCCGTCCGGGGACTCGGCGAGGCGCTCGTCTCGGGACGGGCCGCCGGGGAGGTCCACGCGGTGCGCGACGACCGGATCGTGACGCGCCCGGACGTCGCCCGGCCCGTCCTGACGGACGAGCAGGTCGTGCGCCTCGTCCGGCTGGGGCGGCGCATCGAAGCGCACTTCGGCCAGCCGCAGGACATCGAATGGTGCCTCGCGGACGATGAGTTCCAGATCGTCCAGAGCCGTCCGATCACCACGCTGTTCCCGATCCCGTCGGTCGATGACGGGGAGAACCACGTCTACCTCTCCGTCGGGCACCAGCAGATGATGACCGACGCGATCAGGCCGCTCGGCCTCTCCCTGTGGCAGCTCACGACCCCGCGTCCGATGGCCGAGGCGGGCGGGCGGCTGTTCGTCGACGTGACCGCCATCCTGGCGAAGCCGGCCGGGCGGGAGGGCTTCCTCACGACCATGGAGAGGTCCGACCCGCTGATGCGGGACGCGCTTCAGACCGTCCTCGACCGCGACGGCTTCCTCCGGACGCTTCCAGACGAGCCGCCGACGTCCGCGCCCACGCCTGCGCCTAAGCCCGCGCCTGCGTCGGCGTCCGCTTCCGCCGGTGCCGCGCCCGTCCAGGAGGAGCCCGACCCGGCCATCGTGGAGCAGCTGATCCGGGAGAACCGGGAGTCCGTCGACGCCCTGCGCCGCGAGATCCGGGAACCGACCGGGACGGCCCTGCTCGACCTGATCATGGCCGACGTCGAGGAGCTGCGGCGTCTGCTGTTCGATCGGCGCGGCCACCGGACGTTCATGGCCGCGATGGAGGCGACCTGGTGGCTCAACGACCGCCTCGCGGAGTGGCTGGGCGAGACGAACGCGGCCGACGCGCTCGCGCAGTCCGTTCCCCACAACGTCACGTCCGAGATGGGGCTCGCGCTCCTCGACGTCGCCGACGCCGTCCGCCCGCACGCGGACGTCGTGGCCTTCCTGCGCCGTGTCGCCGACGAGGACCGGGCCGGCGACGATGCAGGGGACGGCTTCCTGGACGAGATGGCCCGGCTCCCCGGCGGACCCGAGGCGCGCGACGCCCTGCGCGCCTACCTCGACGCCTACGGGATGCGCTGCGCGGGCGAGATCGACGTCACCCGGACGCGCTGGAGCGAGCGGCCCGCCATGCTCGTCCCCGCCATCCTCGGCCACATCGCGAACTTCGCGCCGGGCGAGAGCAGGCGGCGCTTCGAGCGAGGCCTCCAGGAGTCGCGGCAGAAGGAGCGCGAGGTGCTGGAGCGCCTGCGCGCCCTGCCCGACGGGGAGCGGAAGGCCGCGGAGACCAAGCGGATGATCGACCGCGTCCGCGCGTACTCCGGATACCGCGAGTACCCCAAGTACGGCATGGTCAGCCGCTACTTCCTCTACAAGCAGGCGCTGCTGCGCGAAGCCGGACGCCTCGTCGGAGAGGGCGTCCTGCAAGCGAAGGACGACATCTTCTACCTGCGCATGGAGGAACTGCGGGACGTCGTTCGCACCGGCGAAGCGGACGCCGACCTCATCCGGGAGAGGCGGGAGGCGTTCCGCAGCTACGAGGCCCTCACGCCGCCGCGCGTCCTCACCTCGGACGGCGAGGCGCTCACCGGCCGGTACCGGCGCGACGACGTCCCGCCCGGCGCGCTGGTCGGGCTCCCCGTCTCGGCCGGGACCGTGGAGGGCCGCGCGCGCGTCGTCACGGACATGGCGCGGGCCGACCTCGCTCCGGGCGACATCCTCGTCACCACGTCCACCGACCCGAGCTGGACGCCGCTGTTCGTGACCGCCGCCGGGCTGGTGACCGAGGTGGGCGGCCTGATGACGCACGGCGCGGTGATCGCGCGCGAGTACGGCCTGCCCGCCGTGGTGGGCGTGGACGGGGCCACCCGCCTGATCCGGGACGGGCAGCGAATCAGGGTCGACGGCACCGCGGGCCACGTCGAGCTTCTCCCCTGACCCGGCGCAAGGCTTCAAAATATTGAAGTGGAGATGAAGAAAGTTAAGTTCTGAGCGTTGCTCGCTCAGATAAATCAAGGTACAACTGAGGTGCGGCGAGCAGCCGCGAGGAAGGGGACGCGGGCGTGGAGTGGCAGGAGCTGACGGACCTGACGCGCGGCCAGGACTTCGTGGTCGAGCGGGTCCGGCTGGCGGGCAGCGGCATCGTGGTCGAGGGCGAGTTCGAGCCGCCGCAGCTGGCCCGGCTCGGCGCCGACGACCAGGTGTTCGTCGCGGCGTTCCTGCGGTCGCACGGCTCCATCAAGGCGATGGAGCGGATCTTCGGGGTGAGCTACCCGACGGTCAAGGCCCGGCTGAACCGGATCGCCGAGCGGCTGGAGTTCGTCGACGTCGATCCGGCCCCGACCGGAGCCGACGTCCTCGACCGCCTGCAGCGCGGGGAGATCGGCGTCCAGGAGGCGCTGGACGAGCTGGAGCGGTCGTGATCCCGCAGCCGGTCGGCGTCGGATGAGACAGGGGAAGAGCAGGGATGAACGAGCAGCGCCGCCAGATCCTGCAGATGCTGGCCGACGGGAAGGTCACCGCCGACGAGGCCGAGCGGCTGCTCGACGCCGTGGAGCGCAAGCGGCCCGAGCCGCCGCCCGCCGAGTCGCGTCCGCCCGCCCGGCCCCGGTACCTGCGCGTGGTGGTGATCGCCGACGACCCCGGTGAGGACGGCCCGACCCGCATCAACATCCGCATCCCGCTCCAGCTGCTGCGCGCCGGGGTCCGGCTGGCGAGCCTCGTCCCGCCGGGCGCGCTCGGCAAGGTGAACGAGGAACTGGCGAGGTCGGGCGTGCCGATCGACCTCGCCGACCTGAAGCCCGAGCACGTCGAGGAGTTCATCGACCAGCTCGCCGGGGTCGTCGTCGATCTCGACGACGCCGAGAGCAAGGTGCAGGTTTTCTGCGAGTGACGCCGCCCCCGGGCGGACGAGGGGAGATCCGGATGACGGCCCAGGCGATCCAGGTGCGCGGGTTGGAGAAGTCCTACGGTGACCTGAGCGTCCTGCGGGGGGTGGACTTCGACGTGGCGCCCGGCAGCGTGTTCGCCCTGCTCGGCTCCAACGGCGCGGGCAAGACGACGGTCGTGCGGATCCTGGCGACGCTGCTCGGCGCGGACGCGGGGACGGCCGCCGTCAACGGCTTCGACGTCGCCGCGCGGCCGGCGGACGTGCGCGCGTCCATCAGCCTCACCGGCCAGTTCGCCGCCGTGGACGAGGTGCTCACCGGCCGGGAGAACCTGCTGCTGGTGGCGCGGCTGCGGCGGGTGAGGGACGCCGGCCGGGTCGCGGCCGGCCTGCTCGCCCGCTTCCGGCTCACCGACGCGGCGGACCGGCGGGTCGGGACGTACTCCGGCGGCATGCGCCGGCGCCTGGACATCGCGATGAGCCTCATCGGCGACCCGTCGGTCGTCTTCCTGGACGAGCCGACCACCGGCCTCGACCCGCAGGCCCGCACGGAAGTCTGGAACAGCGTCCGGGAACTCGCCGGTCAGGGCACGACGGTGCTGCTCACCACCCAGCACCTGGAGGAGGCCGAGCACCTGGCCGACCGGATCGCGATCCTGCACCGCGGCCGGATCATCGCCGACGGCACCCTGGACGAGCTGCGGCGGCTGCTGCCGCCCGCCAAGGTCGAGTACGTCGAGAAGCAACCCACCCTGGAGGACGTCTTCCTCGCCATCGTCGGCGACGACCCCGCCGACGCCGCCGACGACACCGCCGACGCCGACGCCGCCGGCGGCGACGTCCCCCCGACCGCGGCTTCGGCCGCCGAGGAGTCACGGTGATCACGAGTTTCGTCGGCGACACCGTCCTGCTGACCGGCCGGACGATGCGCCACATCACCCGCAGCCTGGACACCATCATCACGGTGTCGATCACGCCGATCGCCCTCATGCTGCTGTTCGTGTACGTGTTCGGCGGCGCGATCCGCACCGGCACCCACCACTACGTGAACTACCTGCTGCCCGGCATCCTGCTGATCACGATCGGGATGGGCATCTCCTACACCGCGCTCCGGCTCTTCGGCGACCTGCGGAGCGGGATGTTCGAGCGGTTCCTGTCCATGCCCATCGCCCGGTCCAGCGTGCTGTGGGCACACGTGCTGACCTCGGTCGTCTCCAACCTGATCTCGGTCGCGCTGGTCGTGCTCGTCGCGCTGCTCATGGGCTTCCGCTCGGGCGCGGGCGTCGGCGCCTGGCTCGCGGTCACCGGCATCCTCGTCCTGTTCACGCTGGCCCTGACCTGGCTCGCCGTCATCCCCGGCCTCACCGCCAAGACCCCGGACGGCGCGGGCGCGTTCGCCTACCCGGTCACGTTCCTGCCGTTCGTCAGCTCCGCGTTCGTCCCGACCGACACCATGCCCGGTCCGGTGCGCGCCTTCGCCGAGCACCAGCCCGTGACGTCCATCGTCAACACCGTCCGTGACCTGTTCGCGCGGCAGCCCGTCCACTCCGGGATCTGGACGGCCCTCGCCTGGTGCCTCGGCCTCCTCGCCGTCGCGTACGCCCTCGCCATGGTCACCTACCGACGCCGGGTCGCCTAGGCGCCCGGGCCCTCGACGCGCTCGTCACCGACCCGGTCCCGCCTCAGGGCTTGACGCCGACGCCCGCCAGCAGCCACCCGGTCGGCGGGTCGTACGGACGGTCCGGACGCCAGTCGGGCGCGTAGACCAGGCCCGGTTCGACCAGCTGGAGGCCGTCGAAGTAGTCGGCGATGAACGCGCGCGGCCGCAGCGTCACCACGATCCCGTTGCGGCGCACGAGGTCGTCGGCGATCGCGCGTTCCTCGTCGGTGAGGTTCTCGTCGAGGAAGTCGCAGACGACCAGGTGGCTGCCGGGCGCCATCCGGTCCCGGAACGCGCGGACCACGGCCCGCGGGTCGTCCCGGTCGGGGATCAGGTCCAGCATCGCGATCATCAGCACCCCGACCGGCCGGTCGAAGTCGATCAGCCGGGTGACCTGCGGGTCGCCCAGGACGGAGGCGGGGTCGCGGGCGTCGGCGTGCACCACGGCCGCGGTCGGCACCGAGTGCAGCAGGGCCCGGTAGTGGACCACCGCGACCGGATCGTGGTCGACATAGACGACGGTCGCCTCGGGATCGACGCCGTGCACGACCTCGTGCACGTTGCCGCGTCCGGGCAGCCCGCAGCCGATGTCGAGGAACTGCCGGACGCCCGCGTCCAGCAGGTACCGCACCGCGCGGCGCATGAACTTGCGGTTCTCGCGCGGCAGCAGCCGCGCGGCGTCCAGCCGCTCGAACGCCTGGATGGCGACGTCGCGGTCCTTGGAGTAGTTGTCCTTCCCGCCGAGCGAGAAGTCGTAGACCCGCGACGCGGCGGGCCGTCCGAGCCCATGGTCGGGCCGTTCGTGCTGGGCCATGGCTGTCCCCTCGACAGGCGGGGGCTCCGACCGCGTGAGGGCGCGACCGGACCTTCGGGAGGACTGCTCACAGTAGCGGCCCGGTACGCCTTCTGTCACCTTCTCCCACCCTTGCGCCGGATCTTTACCAGGGGCCGGTCATGGGGGCGGCTTCGGCGGGGGACGTGTTCCGGGTGACGGTCGCGGTGAGGCGGTCCAGGAGGTCCAGGGCGTGGGCCAGGGCGCGACGGTCGTCCTCGTCGAAGGACGCGGTCAGCGCGTCGGCGAGGGCGCCGACGCGGCGGCGGCGGTCGGCGTCGAGCGCGGCCTTGCCGGACGGCGTGAGCGTGAGGATCTTCTTGCGGGCGTCGCCAGGGTCGGGGGCCGCCGTCAGGTGACCGGCGGCGGCGAGGTCGCGGACGGTCGTGGCCATCGTCTGGTGCCGGACGCCGCGGCGGGCGGCCAGGTCGGCGGTGGTCATCGGGCCGCGGGTGTCGAGCAGGTCGAGGACCGCCGCGGGGATGGGGGCGAGCCGGTCGACGGGGCGGGTGGCGCGGACCAGCGCGCCGATCGACGTCCGCAGCCGGGCGGCCAGGTCCTCGGCGGTCGGCGCGGGCTGCTCGGGAGGTGGGGAGGGCTGCTCGGGAGGTGGGGAGGGCACGGCCTCAGGCTAACAGACCTACAGTGAATACTGTACAGTCCCATCTGTATATCGAGACGGCAGAGGAGCCGACCGTTGCAGTTGACCAAGCACGCCCACGCCTGCGTCTCGCTGACCGGCGACGGGGGACGGATCGTCATCGACCCCGGGACGTTCACCCCGGACGCGGCGGAGGCCGTGGCCGCCGCCGAGGCGGTCCTGATCACCCACGAGCACTTCGACCACTTCGACGAGAAGCTGATCGCCGAGGCGCTGGAGGCCCGGCCCGCGCTGCGGGTCTACGGGCCGGGGAGCGTCGTCGGACGCTGGTCCGCGCGGCCCGGCCAGGTCACCGAGGTCGCGGCCGGGGACGAGTTCGCCGTCGCGGGCTTCGACGTCGCGGTCTACGGCGACCTGCACGCGGCGATCCACCGCGACATCCCGCGCGTGGCCAACGTCGGCTACCTCGTCGACGGGAGCCTCTACCACCCCGGCGACGCCTACCACGCGCCGAACGCGACGGTCGACACGCTGCTGCTGCCCACCAGCGGGCCGTGGACCAAGCTCGGCGAGGCGGTGGACTACGTGCGCGAGGTCGCTCCGAGCCGCCTCGTCCAGATCCACGAGGTCATGCTCAGCGGCCTCGGGCAGCAGTCGATGACGCGGTTCCTCGATCCGGACGGGCTGACCGACGTCGGCCTGACGATCGTCCCGCCCGGGGACACCATCTCGGTCTGACCGGGGCCGTGTCCGGTCCGACCGGGCCCGTGTCCGGTCCGACCGGGGCCGTGTCCGGTCCGACCGGGGCCGTCCGGACCCCGCGGCGCGGGCCGGACGTCAGTGCCGGCGCAGGAGGTAGGTGTCCATGATCCAGCCCTTGCGGGCGCGGGCCTCGGCGCGCTCGGCCGCGATGCGGCCGGCCACGGACGGGAGCGGGCCGGAGATGAGGATCTCGTCGGGCATGCCCAGGTAGGCGCCGTAGTAGATGTCCACGTTCTCCTGGTCGGCGTACCGGGTGAAGGCGTTGTGGGCGTCGAGCATGACGACCACGTCGTCGGCGCCCGGGGGCCACTGCTCGGCGAGGCGGCGGCCGGTGGTGATCTGGACGGGCGCGCCGACGCGGTTGAGGGCGATGCCGTGCCGGGCGGTGAGCGCGGCGACGCAGCTGATGCCGGGGACGACCTCCCGCTCGAACTCCAGGCCGCGGTCGGCGAGGTCGGCGAGGATCGCGAGGGTGCTGTCGAACAGGGACGGGTCGCCCCAGACGAGGAAGGCGCCGGTCGCGCCGTCCGGGAGGTTGTCGGTGATGAGGCGCTCGCAGACGTCGGCGCGGCGGCGGCGCCAGTCGTCCACGGCCTCGGTGTAGCCGCCGGCGGTGCGGTCGCGCTCGGGGTCCTCGCCGAAGACGACGCGGTACGCGCGGTCCCCGGCGTACCGGTCGAGGATCTCCCGGCGGACGCCGGCCAGTTCCTGCTTGACCTCGCCCTTGTCGAGGATGAGGAAGACGTCGGTCCGGTTCAGCGCGGCCACCGCCTGCAGGGTCATCTGCTCCGGGTCGCCCGCCCCGATGCCGATGACGATGATCTTTCGCATGGGGACGACGGTACCGGTCCCGCTACGCTGGGACGCCACGAGCGGGAACGGAGTCCGGGATGGCGGGGCGGCGGGTGCTGCTGCTGGGCGGGACCGGTGAGGCCCGGCGGCTGGCGGCGCTGCTGGACGGGCGTCCCGGCGTCGAGGTGATCAGTTCGCTCGCCGGGCGGACGGGCCGTGCGGGCGTGCCGTCCGGACGGGTGCGCGTGGGCGGGTTCGGCGGCCCGGACGCCCTGCGGACGTGGCTGGCCGACGAGGCGGTCGACGCCGTCGTCGACGCGACGCATCCGTTCGCCGCGCGGATCACCGCCTCGGCGGCGGCAGCGGCGGCCGATGCCGGCGTGCCGTTCCTGCTGCTCCGGCGGCCCGGATGGACGGCCGGGCCGGGCGACGACTGGCGGCGCGTCCCGTCGCTGGAGGCCGCCGCCGCGAACCTGCCCGGTGAGCGCGTCTTCCTGACGACCGGACGCACCGGCCTGGCCGCCTTCGCCGCCGACGACCGCCGCTGGTTCCTGGTCCGGTCGGTGGACGCGCCGGCCCCGCCCGCGCCGCCGCGCATGCACGTCCTGCTAGACCGCGGACCGTTCGAGGTCGAAGACGAGATCGAGCTGATGCGCCGGCACGCGATCGACGTCGTGGTCACCAAGGACAGCGGCGGGGACATGACCGCCGCCAAGCTGACCGCCGCGCGCCGCCTGGGCCTGCCGGTGGTCATGATCGACCGTCCGCCGGTACCGGACGTCCCGACCGTGGAGACGGTGGACGCGGCTGCGGCCTGGCTCCTCCGGGACGGTCGAGCGTCAGGCGGTCGAGCGTCAGGCGGTCGAGCGTCAGACGGTCGAGCGTCAGGCGGTCGCGCCCGCGCGGACGGTCTCGTAGAAGGCGACCAGATCGCGCAGCAGTGACTCGACGGCGGACGCGTCGTGCGGGTCGGCGTCCAGCAGCCAGTCCGCGATGAGCTCGAACAGGCCGCCGACCAGCCCGGTCGCGACCGCGTGCAGATGGCCGGACGGCACCGGCACGCCGTGGTGCCGCCAGACGGACTCGACGAAGGCGACGGCCCAGCGGCGGTTCTCGCGGCGGCGGCGCTCCATCGCGGGGGAGACGGCGGCGGCCCGGCCGAAGGTGACGATCGCGAGGCGCGGGTCGTCCACCATCGCGTGCGCGAACGTCTCGACGAGGCGGCGTTCGGCGTCCAGGCCGGTCGTGCCGTCCGCCGAGAGGGCCTCGAAACGGTCGGTGACCTCGCGCTGCGCGCGTCCGGTGATGTCGGCGAGCAGCGCGAGGTAGCAGTCCTCGCGGCCGTCGAAGACCTCGTAGAAGCCCTTGGTGCCGACGTAGGCGTGCTGGCACAGCTGCTCGATCGAGGTCGCGGCGTAGCCGCGCTCGGCGAACAGGTCGAGGGCGGCGTCCAGGAGCTGCCGCCGCCGCTGCTCGCGCCGCTGGCCGGCGTCCATGCCGCGGATGCGGCGGCGGCGCGGCGTGTCGGTCGGGGAATCGGTCGGGGAATCGGTCGGGGAATCGGTCGGGAGGTCGGAACGTGCCACCTCCCGACCGTACCCGGATTTAGCAACAAGGGTTCTTGTTGCCAACAAGCCATCGTGTTCTAATCGGCGGGCCACTCACCGAACCACCGGAGGTCCGCCATGCGCCCACCCCGCTCCCGACCCGGCTCACGAACCGGCTCCCGACCCGGCTCCCGACCCGGCTCACGACGCCGCTCACGACGTCTCTTCCGGCTCGTGCCGACGGCGCTGCTCGGCGCGTTCGCGCTCGCGGCCGCGCTGGTCGGGACCGCGCCCGCGGCCTCCGCCTCGTCCTCGGGCTTCAACGACTGGACGTGCCGTCCCTCGGCGGCGCACCCCCGGCCCGTCCTGCTGCTGCACGGGCTCGGCGGGAACGGGCCGGGCAACTACGCCTACCTCGGCCCCTACCTGGCGGACCGGGGATACTGCGTGTTCGCGCCCACCTACGGCGAGGCGCTGCCGCCGATCCCCGTCGGCGGGTTCGTGCCCATCGACCAGTCCGCCAGAGAGATCTCCGGGACGATCGACAAGATCCTCGCGGCGACCGGCGCGCGGCGGCTCGACATCGTCGGGCACTCCGAGGGCGGCTTCCAGTCGCTGTACGTGCCGAAGTTCGCCGGACGCGCCGACCGCGCGGACCGCGTCGTCGCCCTCGCGCCGCCCACCCACGGGACGACCTTCGCCGGCCTCGTCACGCTCGCGCAGAAGCTCGGCATCATGCCGCAGGTCGACCAGGTGCTCAGCGGAGTGGGCTGCGCGGCCTGCACCGAACTCGTCAGCGGCGGCGCGGCGGTCGCGCGGCTGAACGCCGGGCCGATCGCGCAACCCGGCCTCACCTACACGATCCTGGCGTCCCACTCCGACATGCTGGTCACGCCCAACGACACCGCCTTCGTGCGGGAACCGGGCGTCACCAACGCCTACGTGCAGGACACCTGCCCGGACGACCCGGTCGGCCACATCGGGCTCGCCTACGACAGCGGCGTCGCCCAGATGGTGTCCAACGCGCTCGATCCCGCGCACGCGCGGCCCGTCACCTGCGGCATCGGCCCCGCGGCCTGATCCCGTCCGGCTCGCTCCGGCCGTCTCGTGACCACTCCAAGTGGTCACGAGACGGTCAGGAGGGATGCGCGTCCGGCTCGGGGAGTCCCAGGTAGCGGACGACCATCCGCGCGACGAACCCGGCGATCCGCTCGGGCGGGCCGTCCGACAGGATCAGGTGGCTCATCGTCAGCCGCACCGCCGCGTCCACGACCTCGGCGAACGCCTCGCGGTCCAGGTCCGGCCAGCGGTCCAGCGCGTGCTCGACGATCCGCTCGGACGCGGTGAACAGCACCGGCTCGGCCTGCGTGGTCAGCAGCGGCAGCAGCTCGTCCCCGCCCGCGCCGGTCAGCACGACCTTCTTCAGCGGGTCGTCCGCCGAGGTCACCAGGGTGAACCGGACCGCCGCCGCGACCGCCGCGTACAGGTCGTCGTGCTCGGCGAGCACCCGGTCGATGCCGTCGAGGTAGCGCTCGTTGTCGCGCAGGACCACCGCCTGCGCGAGCCCCCACTTGTCGCCGAACTCGTTGTAGACGGTCTGCCTGCTGACACCGGCCGCCTCCGCCGCGTCCCGCATGCGCAGACCGCGGTAGCCGCGCTCCACCAGCATCTCGGCGGCGGCGTCGAGCAGCGCCTCGCGGACCGGGCTCCGCCGTCCGGTGGCGGCTGGCCCGGCGGCCCCGGAGCGGACGGCGGGATCGGTGGGATCGGCGGGGTCGGACGGGGTCATCGAGACTCCGGATTCGGGACCGGCTCGGCGGACGGCCTCACGGACGGCTTCGCAAACGGCTTCACGGACGGCTGCCGGAGCGGCACGGGGACGCGGACGTCTTCGCTGGCATGGCCTCACGGAAATCGGTTCGCTGTCAAGGACGGCCCCTCATTATCATCGGCCCGGTGAAGAACGACGAATACCTGGACGTCAACCGCGCGCTGTGGGACGAGCGGGTCCCCATCCACGTCGGCAGCGAGTTCTACGACGTCGCCGGGTTCCGCGCGGGCGCGGACGCGCTCCGCGACTTCGAGCTCGCCGAGGTGGGCGACGTCTCCGGACGTTCCCTCGCGCACCTCCAGTGCCACTTCGGGCTCGACACGCTGTCCTGGGCGCGGCGCGGGGCGCGCGTCACGGGGCTCGACTTCTCCGCGCCGGCGATCGAGACCGCGCGGTCCCTGGCGTCCGAGACCGGACTCGACGCCCGGTTCGTCGTCTCCGACGTCTACGCCGCGCCGGAGGCGCTCGGCGAGACCTACGACATCGTCTACACCGGCCTCGGCGCGATCTGCTGGCTGCCCGACATCGCCCGCTGGGCCCGGACGGTCGCCGCGCTGCTCCGGCCCGGCGGGTTCCTCTACCTGTCGGAGTTCCACCCCTTCGCCGACACCCTCGACGAGGAGACCGGCACGACCGTCACGTTCGACTACTTCGACCGCGGGCCCCAGGAGTGGACCCAGTCCGGCACCTACGCCGACCGCAGCGCGCCGACCCGCCACAACCGGTCGATCTCGTTCGCGCACGGCGTCGGGGACGTGGTCAGCGCGGTCATCGCCGCCGGCCTCCGCCTCGACTTCCTGCACGAGCACGAGTACACGGTGTTCGCGCCCTTCCAGAACCTCCAGAAGGACGGCCAGATCTACCGCGTGCCCGAGGGCCGCCCGCGCGTCCCCCTGATGTACTCCCTACGCGCCACCCGAGCCTGACCCCCCTCCGCAATCCCCAAACACGCGCACCCGCCCTCACGCCCTCGCGCATCCGCAGTTGCGCGGGGGCGGGGGTGCGGGGTCAGTGCACGCACGCTCGCCGGACGAAGTGATCGTAACGGACTTCGGCGGGCGGGCCGCAGGCGACGACGCGCCCGTCCGCGAGCACGTGGACGGTGTCGCACACGCCGAGAACGCGCTCCAGCTCGCGTTCGACCAGGATGACCGCGAGCCCTTCGGCGGCCAGCTCCCGCAGCAGCACCTCCAGGGCCCGGGACGCCGCCTCGCCCAGCCCGCGGGACGGCTCGTCCAGCACCAGCGCCCGCGGACGCGTCGCCAGCGCGCACGCGAGTTCGGCGAGCCGCGCCACCTCCGGCGGCACCTCGCCGACCCGGTGCGCGGCGAAGTCGGCGATGCCGAGCCGGCGCAGCAGCGCGTCGGCGGTCTCGCCGGTCAGGTCCCGGGCGGCGCGACGGCGCCGGCGCCGGTCGAGGCGGTCGCGCCCGGCGATCTCGCGGCGTGCGACCTCCCGCGCGGCCGCGGCCCGCACGCCCTCGCGGAGCGTGCGCCGCGCCGACCGGCCGCGCGGCGGGGACGGCCGCTGGAAGGTGCGGGCGACGCCGCGCCGGGCGACCTCGCCGGGGGAGCGGCCGAGCAGGTCCGCGCCGTCCAGCCGGACGCTGCCGACCGCCGGACGGCGCAACCCGCAGAGCACGTCGCACAGTGTCGTCTTGCCCGCGCCGTCCGGGCCGAGCAGGCCGGTCACCGCGCCCGGCGGCGCGGTCAGTCCCGCGCCGTCCACGGCCGTGATCCCGCCGAACCGCACCGTCACGCCCGCCGCCCGCAGCCCCTCGCCGGGGACCGGCCGGGCGGCGTCCCGTCGCTCGCCCATGCCCACCGCCATGTGCCTTCGCGTCTGCCCGGCGTGACCTAGATCATGTGATCCCGATCACGACGGCCACGATAACGGCGACACCGGGCGAGATCCAGCCCCGCGGTTCCGGCCCCCAGATCCAGCCCTCCACGGAGGACGGAAACCGTCCGGGCGGGACCGGCACCGCGTCGCCCGCGGGCGTTGGTCGCTCAGCGGACGCCCTTGATCGGCAACACCGTGGCGGCGCCGAACAATGCCAGGACCGCCGCCACGACGTAGAGCGCCGAGTACCCGCCGAGGAGGCCGATGACGAGCGCGGCGACGAACGGCGAGACGATCTGCGGCCCGGCGTTGGCGATGTTCAGCACGGCCATGTCCCGGCCCGCGTCGCCCTCGCTCGGCAGCACGAGCGTGACCAGCGAGGTGTCCACGGCCATGTAGACGCCGAAGAACAGGCCGTTCACCACCGAGTAGGCGATCATCGCGCCCCAGGTGGGGGAGGCGAGCGGGATCAGCAGCGACGCCGCCATGCCGAGGCCGCTGACGCCGACGAACGCGCGCCGCCGGTCGAGCCGGTCCGAGAGCGGGCCGCCGATCATCGTGGAGACGATCGACACGACCGCCGAGATCGTGCTGAGCAGGACGACGGCGTCCGCGTGCCTCATCCCGGACGGGACGCCGGTGATGTGGTCGTCCAGCATGTACAGCAGGTAGCCGAGGATGCTGAAGTAGCTGAGGATGATGAGCGCGCGGCCGAGGAAGACCCAGCGGAAGTCCGGCACCGCCAGCGCGGACAGGAACGACCGCGCCGCCTCCCGGAAGCCCGGCGCCGCGTCCGCCGAGGCATTCGGGGCCGTGCTCGACGCCGGGGCGGGGAGCTCGTCGGGACGCGGGTCGTGCGTGCAGGTGACCATCATGGCCATCGCCGCGACCAGCACGAGGCCGAGCGTGGCGTAGCCCCAGCCGAGGCGGTCCACGAACCGGCTCGCGATCAGGCCGCCGGCCACGGTCGCGACCGTGGTCCCCGCGCCGACCATCGCCGAGGCCGTGCCGCGCCGCTCGCGCGGCACCCGGTCCGGGACGATCGCGGTGAGCGCGGCCTGCACCAGGTTCGCCGCGCCCTGCGCCAGCACCCATCCGACGCCGAGCAGCAGCAGGCCGTTCGCGGCGCCCATGAGCAGGAGGAAGGCGAAGGTGGCCAGCGCGCCGCCGAGCATCCACGGGGCGCGGCGGCCGAACCGGGACCGCGTGCGGTCCGAGAGCGCGCCGCCGATCGGCTGGAGCAGCGTCGCGAACGCCGCGCCGACGCCGGTGATCACGCCGAGGCTGGTGACCTTGTGGCCGGGGTCGATGTTCCCGACCTGGGTGGGCAGCAGGATCTGCCCGATGCCCAGGTAGACGGCGAAGACGGCGGCGTTCCCGCCGAACAGCGCCCACATCAGCCCGCGCTGCCCCTGCCGTCCGGCCGGAGCCGCCGCGCCGGACGACGCCGTGCCGGACGACGCCGTGCCGGACGACGCCGTGCCGGACGGAGCGGAGGCGGGGCCGCCGGGCCGCGCCTCCATCCCGGCGGTCACCGGACGGCCTTGCGGGACGCTCGGATGGGATTCATGGCTGCGCCTCCAGGGGGTGAGGGCTCCGCGCCCGGCGCGGAGCGGGACGGCCTCGGCGGGACCGCGGACCGCGGTCCAGGGGCCCGGAGACCGCGGACCGGAGACCGCGGACCGGAGACCGCGGACCGAAGACCGCGGACCGAAGACCGGGGGCCGGAGACCGGGGACCGCGGACCGGGGCCGCGGTCCGCGGTTGGTGAAACGTATCACTTATACGTATAAAGTCCAGTGCGCGCCAGTGCGTACGCTGGTGCGGACTCCCGTCGAACGGAACACTGGCCGCGATGAAACTGCCGTCCTCCCGTCCCGACCGTCCGCCGACCAGCGTCGACGTCGCGCGGCTCGCGGGCGTCTCGCAGGCCACCGTGTCCTACGTGCTGAACGACGCGCCCGGCGTGCGGATCAGCGACGAGACGCGCGCGAAGGTGCGCGCCGCCGCCGACGAGCTGGGCTACGCGCCGCACGCGTCCGCCCGCGCGCTGAAGACGGGCCGCAGCGACCTGGTGCTCTGCCCGGTCCCGGACGTGGCGCTCGGCCCGCTGTTCGGCATCTGGATCCGGGAGCTGACCGCGCGGCTCGGCGAGCTCGGGTTCCGGCTCGTCCTGCTGCAGGGGGACGCTGCGGAGAGGGGCGTGGCCGCCGCCCGTGCGTGGGCGGAGTGGCGTCCGGCGGCGGTGCTGGTGCAGGCCGACCGGCTCACCCGCGCGGCCGTCCGGCAGCTGCACGCGGCCGGGACCGCGGCGGTGGTCGCGATCGGGCCCGAGCCGTCCGCGCTCACCCCGACGCTGGTCTTCGACGACGTGGCGATCGGCCGCGCCGCCGCGCGCCACCTGGCCGAACGGGGACGGGTCCGGCTCGCCGCCGTCGTCCCGTCCGAGCCGGTGCTGGGGGACTTCGGCGAGCGCCGGTTCGGCGGCGTGGCTGCCGAGGCCACCGCGCGCGGCCTGCCGGTCGAGCGCGTGGACCTGGCGTTCGACGAGGCGGGGGCGGCCGCCGTCGCCGCGCGCTGGGCCGCCGCTCCGGACCGTCCGGACGCGGTGTTCGCCTACAACGACGAGTACGCGGTGCTGATGCTGCGCGCCCTCCAGGACGCCGGGCTGGACGTGCCGGGCGACGTGGCCCTGGTCGGCGCGGACGACCTGCCGTGGGCGGCGCTGCTGCGGCCCCGGATCAGCTCGGTGCGGATCATCGGCGCCGGGTCGGCGGGCGGAACCGCCGACTGGATCGGCGGGCTCATCCGCGACCGCGAGCGCTCCCCGGCCGTGCACCGCGAGCTGACGCGGGTGGAGATCGTGCCGCGCGAATCGTCCTGATTCCTCCCTCGACCGGCCCGTCCCGGACTACGATCTTGCCGCGCGGGCCGCCGCGGCGCGGCGCGGCGCGGGCCGGCGGGGGAGCCGGGGAGCGGAGGACGCATGGACGGCACGACGGCCGGGAGCGGCGCCGAGATCGACACCTCGACGCCGAGCGTCGCCCGGATGTACGACTACTTCCTCGGCGGCAAGGACAACTTCGCGGTGGACCGGGCCGCCGCCGACCGGATCAAGGCGGTCGTGCCCGACACCTACGAGCTGGTGTGGGAGAACCGCCGGTTCCTGGGCCGCGCGATCGACCACCTCACCGGGCTCGGCGTCCGGCAGTTCGTGGACATCGGCGCGGGCCTGCCCACGCGCGGCAACGTGCACGAGATCGCGCAGCGGACGATCCCGGACGCGCGCGTCGTCTACGTGGACAACGATCCGATCGTCCTCGCGCACGGCCGGGCTCTGCTCGCCGACAACCGGACGACCACGGTCATCCGCGCCGACCTGCGGGACCCGGGGAGCATCCTCGGCCATCCCGAGCTGTGCGACCTGATCGACTTCGCCGAGCCGGTGGGGCTGCTGCTGGTGGCGATGGTCCAGTTCGTCCCGGACGGCGACGACCCCGAGGGCCTGGTCGCCGCCTACCGCGACGCGCTCGCGCCCGGCAGCCACCTGGTGCTCACCCACCTCACCGACACCGGCACCGACCCGGCCGGGCGCGCCGCCGCCGAGGCCGTCTACGCCGGGGCCAGCTCGCCGCTGACGTTCCGCTCGGCCGCGCGCATCGAGGGCTTCTTCGGCGACTTCGAGCTGGTCGAACCGGGCGTCGTGCACGCCTGCGAGTGGCGTCCGGACGAGGCGGCGTCCGAGTTCCGCACCGACTGGCTCCTCGCGGGCGTCGCCCGCAAGCCGTAGCCCCCGGGCGCCCGGTTATCGGGAGGCCGGACGACCGCCGGATCGGTAGGGTTGATGGTTTCGCCATCGACCACTCTCCGACCGGAGGTCCGTTCGCATGCCCGGAAGATCCGACACCGCCGCCGCCCCCGCCGCCCCCGGCACGGCCGCCTTCCCCCCCGCCACGCCCGGAACGGCCGCGTCCGGCACGGCCGCGCCCGACGTCCTGGCCGCCGAGCGCGCGCACCTCGCGGCGGCGCGCGAAGCGCTGCGCCGGATGCGCGCGCACGCCGAGAGCCTGTCGGCCGACATGGCCGCCGACTGGGTGTCGCGGCAGTACCTGGAATCCCTGCTGGACCAGCGCGTCGCCGCGCTCGCCGACCATCCGGACACGCCGCTGTTCTTCGGCCGCATGGACCGCGACGGCGAGGACGCCCGCGAGAGCCCCGACGACGACTCCGCCGACGACTCCGCCGACCACCTCGACGACGATTCCGCCGACGGGCCGGGCCTCACCACGATGTACGTGGGACGGCGGCACATCCACGACGACGACGGCGACCGGCGCCCGCTCGTCCTGGACTGGCGCGCCCCGGTCTGCCGCGCGTTCTACCAGGCGGGCCCGGCGGACACGATGGGCTGGCGGCTGCGCCGCCGGTTCGGGTTCCAGGGCGGCGAGCTGACCGCGTTCGAGGACGAGCCGCTCGACGTCCCCGAGGACGCCGGCGGCCCGCGCACCTCGGCGCTGCTCACCGCCGAGATCGAGCGCCCGCGCACCGGGCCGATGCGCGACATCGTCGCCACGATCCAGCCCGAGCAGGACGTGATCGTCCGCGCCGACCTCGGCCGGACGGTGTGCGTGCAGGGCGCGCCCGGCACCGGGAAGACCGCCGTCGGCCTGCACCGCGCCGCCTACCTGCTGTTCACCCACCGCGAGCGGCTGGCCCGGTCCGGCGTGCTGATCGTCGGGCCGAACCGCGCGTTCCTGGCCTACATCTCGGCCGTCCTGCCCGCGCTCGGCGAGGTCCGCGTCGACCAGGCGACCGTGGACGACCTGCTCGGCGCGCCGACCGGCACCGGGCCCGCGGAGGCGTCCGCCGTCAAGGGCGACGCCCGGATGGCCGAGGTGCTGCGCAAGGCGCTGTGGCGGCACGTCCGCAAACCCGAGGAGGGCCTGGTCTACACCCGCGGGGTGGCGAAGTTCCGGCTCGCCGACCACGAGGTGCGGCAGACGGCCGCCGCGCTGCGCGGCACGACCCGCTACGCCGCCGGGCGCGACATGCTCGCGCAGCGGCTCGCGCACCAGATCCTGGTACTGATGGAGCAGCGCGGCGAGGCCCCCGACGACCGCGTCCAGGACCAGGTCGCCCGGTCCCGCCCGGTCAAGCAGGTGCTCGACGCGGTCTGGCCGAAGGTCACGCCCGAGGCGGTGCTGCACGGGCTGCTGTCCGACGCCGACGCACTCCGCGCCGCCGCGCGGGGCGTCCTGACCGACGAGGAGCAGGCCGCGATCCTGTGGCCCAAGCCGCCGCGCTCGCCCCGCTCGGCGAAGTGGACCTCCGCCGACCGCGCCCTCCTGGACGAGCTGGCCGACCTCATCGAGCGCACCCGCTCGCTCGGCCACCTCGTCGTGGACGAGGCGCAGGACCTGTCCGCCATGCAGCTGCGGGCGCTCGGCCGCCGCTGCGCCGCCGGGTCCGCGACCGTCCTCGGGGACATCGCGCAGGGGACGACGCCCTGGTCGGCGCGCTCGTGGGACGAGGTGCTCGGCCACCTCGGGCAGGAGGGCGACGTGACCGAGCTCGCCGTCGGCTTCCGCGTGCCGGGCACCGTCCTCGACTTCGCCGCCGCGCTGCTCCCGCACATCGCGACCGGCCTCGCTGCTCCGCGCTCGCTGCGCGCGGGCGCGGGAGCGCTGACCGTCCGGCGGACCGGCGACGTCGTGCAGGACGCCGCCGACACCGCGCGCGGCCTGCTGGAGCTGGAGGGGACGGTCGGGCTGATCGTCCCGGACGCCGCCGTCGAGGCCCACGCCCGAGCGCTCGACGCCGCCGGCGTCCCGCACGGCGTGCTCGACCTGGAGAGCACCGGAGAGGACGAGCGGCTCCAGCTCGTCCCGGCGACGCTCGCCAAGGGCCTGGAGTTCGACCACGTCGTGGTGGCCGAGCCCGCCGAGATCGCCGCCGCCGAGGAGCGCGGGCTCGCCCGCCTGTACGTGGTGCTCACCCGCTCGGTGACCTCCCTGGCCGTCCTGCACGCCGCGCCGCTCCCCGAACCGCTGCGTCGTTGACGGGGCCGCGGGCGGCTCCCTAGGGTGAACCTAACCGACTGGTTGGTATGTCCCCTGCGGAGGTCCGTCCGTGAGCACAGCACCGCCCGGCGCGGAGGAACTGGAGCGGCGGGTCGCCGCGTTCCTCGCCGCGCACGATCCGGCCGCCACCGAGCGCCTGGAGTTCCTCCGCGCCCGGTTCGACGCCGGGCTCGCCTGGGTCCACTATCCGGAGGGCCTCGGCGGGCTCGGCGCGCCGGTCGCCCTCCAGCACGGCGTGGACGTGGCGTTCCAGCGCGCGGGCGCGCCGTCCAACCATCCCGAGGCGATCGGCATCGGGCTCGGCATGGCCGCGCCGACGATCCTGGCGTTCGGCACCGAGGAGCAGAAGCGCCGCTTCCTGCGCCCGCTGTGGACGGGCGAGGAGGTGTGGTGCCAGCTGTTCTCCGAGCCCGGCGCGGGATCCGACCTCGCCGCGCTCGGCACCCGCGCCGTCCGGGACGGCGACTCCTGGACGGTCAACGGCCAGAAGGTCTGGACGTCCATGGCGCACGAGGCGCGCTGGGCCATCCTCGTCACCCGCACCGACCCGGACGTCCCCAAGCACCGCGGCATGACCTACTTCATCTGCGACATGCACGCGCCCGGCGTCGAGGTCCGGCCGCTGCGGCAGATCACCGGCGAGGCCGAGTTCAACGAGGTCTTCCTGACCGACGTGGTCATCCCCGACGAGCACCGCCTCGGCGAGGTCGGGGAGGGCTGGCGCGTCGCGACCACCACGCTGATGAACGAGCGTGTCGCGATCGGCGGACGCGCCGCGCCGCGCGAGGGCGGCATGATCGGCGTCGTCGCCGGGCTCTGGCGGGACCGTCCGGAGCTGCGCACGACCGGCGCGCACGAGGAACTGCTGAAGCTGTGGGTGGAGGCCGAGGCGGCGCGGCTCACCGGCGAGCGGCTGCGGCAGCAGCTCGCGGCCGGCAGCCCCGGCCCCGAGGGCTCGGCCGCCAAGCTCGCGTTCGCGCGCCTCAACCAGGAGATCTCCGGGCTGGAGCTGGAGCTGCTCGGCTCGGAGGGCCTGCGCTACGACGACTGGACGATGCGCCGCCCGACCGAGGTGGACTTCACCCGCCGCTCGCCCGGCTACCGCTACCTGCGCGCAAAGGGCAACTCGATCGAGGGCGGCACCTCGGAGATCCTCCGCAACATCATCGCCGAGCGCGTGCTGGGCCTGCCCGGGGAGATCCGGGTGGACAAGGACGTCCCGTGGAAGGACCTGCCGAAGTGAGCGACCTGCTGTACGGCGAGATCGAGGACGACCTCCGCTCCGGCCTGCGGGACGCGCTCGGCGAGCGCGCCGCCTGGCCGGACGTCCTCGCGGGCACCGAGAAGGACGAGCCGTCCGACGCCGCGCTCTGGGGCGTGCTGGACGAGATCGGCGTCCTGGCCCTGCCCGTGCCCGAGGAGCGGGGCGGCGGCGGGGCGACCTGGCGCGAGACCGCCGTCGTGATGGAGGAGCTGGGCCGCGCCGTCGCGCCCGTCCCGTTCCTGACCAGCTCCGTCATCGCCACGGCGGCGCTGCTGGCCGCCGGCGACGAGCTGGTGTCCGAGCTGGCGTCGGGGGACCGGACGGCCGTCCTCGCCGTCCCGTTCGGCACCGCGCCGGACGCGCCGCTCCCGGCCGTCCGGGCGTCCGGCGACGGCCTGACCGGCGAGATCCGCGACGTCGCCGACGCGCTCGCCGCCGACGTCCTGCTCGTCCCGACGGCGGACGGCCTGTACGCCGTGGCCGCCGCCGACGCGACCCGCGCGCGGGTCGTCTCGCTGGACATGACCCGGCGGCTCGGCGACGTCACCCTCGCGAACGCCCCCGGACGGCTCGTCGCGACCGGTGAGGAGGCCGTGCGCGCCGGGCTCACCGCGGGCGCGGCCATGCTCGCCTCCGAGCAGCTCGGCCTGGCGGACCGCTGCCTGGAGATGACGGTCTCGTACCTGAAGACGCGGTACCAGTTCGGCCGTCCGGTCGGCTCCTACCAGGGCCTCAAGCACCGGCTCGCCGACCTCTGGACGTCGGTCTCGCAGGCCCGCGCGGTCGCGCGCCACGCGGCGGCGTGCCTGGCCACCGGCGACGCCGACCTGCCCGTCGCCGCCGCGCTCGCGCAGGCGCACTGCTCGGGGGTCGCCGTCCGCGCCGCCGAGGAGTGCGTCCAGATGCACGGCGGCATCGGCTTCACGTGGGAGCATCCGGCGCACCTCTACCTGAAGCGGGCCAAGGCCGACGCGATCGCTCTCGGCACGGCGACGCACCACCGCGCCACTCTGGCCCGCCTCCTGGACCTGCCGCCCGCCTGAGCGGCCCGCTCCGATCCGGCCGGGCCGGCCGAACGCAACCGCTCGGCCGGGGCGGCCGGACAGGACCGTTCGGCCGGGGCGGCCGGACGGGACCGCTCAGCCGGGGCGGCGGAACCGCTCAAGCGGTGGCGACGCAACCGCTCAGGCGGTGGCGGCGGCGTCGAGTTCGGCACGGCGGGGCGGATCCGCGCCCGGCCGGGTGCACGTCAGCGACGCCGCGAGGACGGCGCGTTCGAGCACCCGGGCGGGCGCGCCGCCCAGGCCGTCCCGCCCGGCGGGCCCGAGGAGGCCCTCCTCCGCCAGCCCGGCGAGCAGCGCCGACATGAACGCGTCGCCCGCGCCCACGGTGTCCGCGACCCGCACCGGCGGCGCGGCGCGGCGGATCTCCTCGTCCCCGAGCAGCGTCGCGCCCTCGGCCCCGTGCGTCACCACGACCAGGGCGGGGCCGAGCGCGCGCCACTCCCGGGCGACGGCCAGCGGATCCGCGCCCGGACGCAGCCAGGCGATGTCCTCCTCGCTGGCCTTCACGACGTCGCTCAGCGCGACCTGCCGCGCGACGCGCTCCAGCTCGCGCCGCCGGTCGCCCATCAGCGCCGGGCGGACGTTCGGGTCGAACGACACCGTCGCCGAGGCCCGCGCCGCCGCCATCATCGCCTCGACCCGCGCGGGGCCGTCGCCGAGCGCGGCGGCGAGGGAGCCGGTGTGCAGCGCGATCGTGCCGTCCGGGAGCGCCGCCTCGGCGGGCTCCCAGGACAGCGCGAAGTCGTAGGCCGGGACGCCCGCGCCGTCCAGCGTCACCACGGCCATGCCGGTGAACGGCGACGGCTGGACGACGACCGAGACGTCCGACTCCTCCAGGTGGCGGACGACCAGCCGCCCGAACGCGTCCTCGCCCAGCCCGGTGACCAGCGACGACGGGACGCCGAGCCGCCCGAGCCCGACCGCGACGTTGGCGGGGCTCCCGCCCGGGACGGCCCGGAAGAGGCGCTCGTCCCCGGCCGGGGCCAGGTCGACGAGCGCCTCGCCGAGAACGGTGATCCGGCTCAACAGCCCGCCTTGTAGAGGATCTTCTGGACGTCGGGCTGGTTCAGGTTCTCCTTGGTGACCACGGTCGCGTCGGTCGGGATGGACGGCGTGACGGTCTGCTTCTTCACCGCCGCGACGGCCTGCTCCACGCCCTTCGCGCCGATGTCGCCGGGCAGCTGCGCGACCAGCGCCTGCACCACCCCGTCCTGGAGCTGCTTCACCTGCGCCGGACCGGCGTCGAACCCCACCATCTTCACCTTCCCGAGCTTGCCCGCCTGCTGGAGCGCCGACCCGGCGCCGGTCGCGGAGTTCAGGTTGGTGGCGAAGACCCCGGCGAGATCCGGGTCCTTGGCCAGCGCCGCGTTCACGATCTTGCTGGCCTCGGACACGTCGTTGTGCGAGTACTGCACGCCGACGTACTTCACGTTCGGGTGGTTCGCCTTGATCTCCTGCTCGAACCCCTTGATCCGCGCGTCCACCGTACTCACCCCGGGATCGGTGGAGATCACCAGGACCTTGCCCTTGTCGCCGATCTGCTTCGCCAGCGCCGTCGCGGCGGTCGCGCCGCCCTTGACGTTGTCGGTGCTGATCCGCGACACGCCGATGGACGGGTCGTCCACCACGGTGTCGACCAGCACCGTCTTGATGCCCGCCGCCTTGGCCTGCTTCAGCGGCGCGATGAGCGCCTTGGTGTCGGTCGGGGCGATCAGCATCCCATCGGGTCTGCTCGCCACCACCGAGTTCACGATGGGGGTCTGGAGCGTCGGGTCGAACTTCTGCGGGCCCTGGACCTTCAGGTCCACGCCCATCGAGGCCGCCTGCCGCTTCGCGCCGCACGCCATCGTCTCGTAGAACTCCTCGCCCGCCATGCCCTGCACGAGCGTGAGCTTGATCTTTCCGCCGGACCCGGAGCCCGAGTCCGAACACGCCGTGGCCGCCGCCGCGACCAGCGCCGCCGCCGTCAGCACGCCGATCAACCTGCGCATCGTTCGCCTTCCTGCCTGCTTCTTCGGGGGGTGGGGGATCAGTGGTCGCCCGCCCGGCGGCGCCACTGGTCCAGGTAGACGGCGACGATGAGCACCGCGCCGACGACGACCTGCTGCCAGAACGGCTTGACCCCGAGGATCTGGAACCCGTTCTGGAGCACGGCCGGGATGAACACGCCGATGACGGTGCCGAGGACGGTGCCGACCCCGCCGAACAGGCTCGTCCCGCCGATCACCACCGCCGCGATCGCCTGCAGGTTGTCGGTCGAGTGCGCCGACACCCCGGTGATCCCGTACTTGGCCAGCGACAGGTACCCGGCCAGGCCCGCGAGCAGCCCGGCCAGCGCGTACACCTTCACCAGCTGCCGCTCGACGCGCACGCCCGCGCGCCGCGCCGCCTCGGTGTTGGACCCGATCGCGTAGGTGTGGCGGCCGAACCGGCACTGCGCCAGCAGCACCGCGAGCGCCACCGTCACCGCCGCCGAGATCCACACGATCTCCGGGACGCCGAGCCACTTGTCCAGCCCGAGCCCGAGGTTGAGCCGACTGGACGCCCGCATGTCCACGCCGCCGGTGATCAGCAGCGCGCCGCCGAGCGACATGCCGAGCGTGCCGAGGGTGACGATCAGCGCCGGGATCCGCCCGTACGCCACCACGGACCCGTTCAGCACGCCCCACGCCAGGCCGGTCGCGACCGCGACCACGGGACCGATCCACAGGGCCGTCCCGGACTCCGCGCCGACCGCTTCCATCGCCTTGGCGGCGGTCACGGCCGAGAACACCAGCACGCCGCCGACCGACAGGTCGATCCCGGACGTGATGATCACGAACGTCATGCCGACCGCGAGCAGCAGCAGGATCGCCGCGTCGCCCACCATGTTCAGCAGGTTGAAGCTCGTCGCGAAGCTGTGCGGGCGCAGCACGCCGAACGCGACGAGCATCGCCGCCAGCACCAGCGCGATCCAGACCACCTGGCTGCCCGCCACCCGGTCCAGCACGGACGCGCGCCCGCGCCCGCCGCCGTCCCGCGCGGCCACCGGTTCACCGACTTGCACGCTCATGCGCCCTCCCCGTCCGCCGCGTTCCCGTCCTGCCCGGCCGCCTCGTTCGCGTCGCGCACCGCCTCGCCCATCGCGTCGCGCACCGCCTCGCCCATCGCGTCGCGCGCCGCCTCGCCCATCGCGTCGCCCATCGCCTCGGACGCCGCGCCCGTCATGGCGGCGACCAGCTCCTCCATGGAGACCCGCGCGGTGTCGAAGCGCGCCACGCGGGTGCCGAGGCGCAGCACCTCGATCCGGTCCGAGACCGCCTTGACGTCCTGCATGTTGTGGCTGATCAGCACCACCGCGACGCCGCTGTCCCGGACGCGCCGGATGAGGTCCAGCACGCGGCCGGTCTGGAGCACGCCGAGCGCCGCGGTCGGCTCGTCCATGAACACGACGCGGCGCGCCCAGGTCACCGCGCGCGCCACCGCCACGCCCTGCCGCTGCCCGCCGGACAGCGTCGAGACCGGGACGGCGTCGGACTTCAGCCGGACGCCGAGCCGCTCGAACTCCTCGTGCGCCCGGTCGCGCATCGCGCGGTGGTCCAGGAAGCCGAGCCTCCCGAGCAGGCCGCCGCGCAGCACCTCGCGGCCGAGGAAGAAGTTCGCGGCCGGGGTGAGCTGCGCACACAGCGCCAGGTCCTGGTGGACGGTCTCGATCCCGGCCTCGCGTGCGTCCTCCACGCCGTCGAACGCGACCGGCACGCCGTCCAGGCGGATCGTCCCGGCGTCCGGCCGCTCCACCCCGGAGAGGATCTTGGTGAGGGTGGACTTGCCCGCGCCGTTGTCGCCGATCAGCGCGACGACCTCGCCCGCGTGGACGGTGAAGTCCGCGCCGCGCAGCGCCTCCACGTGCCCGTAGCTCTTGACGATGCCGCTGGCCTCCAGCAGCGGCGCGCCCGCTCCGGCGCCCGCGCCCGTGCTCGTGCCCGTGCCCGCGCCCGTGTTCGCGTCCGCGCTCACTTTCCGGCCTCCTCGGGGACGGGCGGCAGGCAGCGCAGCACGTCCAGGTCGCGTCCGCGCAGGCCGGTCGGGCCCGCGCCGTACGGCACCAGGACGGTCTGCCCGCCGCGCACCGGCAGGTCGCCGCCCTCGTACCGCAGCTCGCCCTCACCGCGCAGGACGACTAGGACGGCGAAGCCCGGCGGGAACCCCGTCCCGTCCCCGGCCAGCTCGGCCCGGAAGAACGGGTCGGCGGCCTCGGGCAGGACGCGCCGGGCGCCGCCGTCCGTCACGGGCATCTCGCCGCGCCGGCGCACGAGCGCGGCCACGTCGTCCGGCGACCAGGCGGTCCGGTCGACGCACTCCAGCGCGACGTCCCAGCCGAGGCGGAGATGGCCGGACTCGTCGCCGTCCGGGGCGAAGCCCTTCCACTCCAGCATCACGCTGAAGTCGGTCGGCTCCTGGAGCTCGACCACGAACACGCCCGCGTCGATCGAGTGCGGGATGCCGGCCGGGATCAGCACCGCGTCACCGGCGCGGACCCGCACCGGGTTGGTCGCGTCCAGCATCGCGGCGGCGTCCTGCTCGGCCGACCAGGCGCGCAGCCGCTCCTCGGGCACCTCGTCGCGGAAGCCGATCCGCACGGTGCCGCCGTCGGGGTCGGCGGTCTCCAGCACCAGCCACGCCTCGGTCTTGCCGAACGCGCTGCCGAGGTGCGCCCGCGCGAAGTCGCGGCTCGGATGGCAGTGCACCGGCAGCCGCTGGCCGGCGTCCAGCAGCTTGACCAGCAGCGCGGACGACTCGCCCCAGCGGCGCACGTGCTCGGGGCCGAGCCAGCCGACCGGGTCGGCGGCGAGCGCCGCGGGCAGCGGGCGGCCGTCCGGGAGCACGGTCACCCCGGCGGACGCGTCGTCGATGCGGCCGGTCGCCGAGCCGACCCAGTCCTCGGGCCGGTGGTCGTCGGGAGGCCGCACGCCGCGGAACCGGGCGATCGCGGCGCCGCCCCGGTAGAAATGGCGCGGCTGGTTGGCGGGCAGGGTGAGGGGTCGCACGCGTCGGTCCACCTCTTCCGGGGGAACGCCGGGGATACCCGGGGGTTCGTCGTCCGATGGGTTCGTCGTCGATGGGTTCGTCGTGAGGGATCGGTCGTCGCCGGGTCGGTCGTCGATCGTCGGCGGGCCGGGAATCGGCCCGCCCGTTGCGGCCTTACCTTCGGCCCGAATGACATCGTTGTCAACAGTCGGCCGCCCGCCGTGACCCGCCCGTGACCCGGGGGCGGCCGGAAACCCCCGGTCGTCCCGGCTTCCGGAACCGGACGATCATCAGGTCGGGGAGGTCCCGCCGGCGGCGCGGGGATAACGTTGGACCGTGACGAACGAGGACAAGCACCGCCGCCCCACGATCTCCGACGTGGCCGCGGCCGCCGGGGTGAGCGTCAAGACGGTGTCCCGGGTCATCAACAACGCCCCCTCGGTCCGTCCCGAGGTCACCGAGCGGGTGCTCGCGGCGATCAGCACCCTCGGCTTCCGCCGCAACCACATCGCGAGCTCGCTGAGGTCGGGCCAGCACACGGCCACCATCGGCCTGATCATCGAGGACCTGGCCAACCCGTTCTACTCCGCCCTCGCCGCCGCGATCGGACGCTACGCGCGCGAGCGCGGCACGCACCTGATCACCGCCAGCTCCGAGGAGAGCCCGGAGCTGGAGCGCCAGCTGTTCCTGGAGCTGTGCCAGCGCCGGGTGGACGGCCTGATCATCGTCCCGGCCGGCGGCGACCACTCCTACATGCGCCCCGAGCTGGAGATGAACACCCAGGTGGTGTTCCTGGACCGGCCGCCGGCCGGCATCCTCGCCGACAGCGTGCTGATCGACAACGCGGGCGGCACCCGCGCCGGGGTCGAGGCGCTGCTCGCGCGCGGCCACCGCCGGATCGGCGTGATCAGCGACTCGACCACGATCTACACCGCCCGCGAGCGCCTCGCCGGCGTCCGCGCCGCCCTCGCCGCGGCGGCCGTCCCCTACGACGACGCCCTGGTCAGGACGGACGTCGCGCACCCGGACCAGGCCGCTGCCGCCGCCGCCGCGATGTTCCGGGAGGGCGACCCGCCGACGGCGTTCTTCTGCGGCAACAACCGGATCACCGTCGGCGTGCTGGCCGAGCTCGGCCGCCTCGGCGCGGACGCCGACCTGCTCGGCTTCGACGACTTCGAGCTGGCCGACCTCATGCCCCGCCCGTTCACCGTCATCGCCTACGACGTGGGCGAACTCGGCCGCGCCGCCGCCGCGCGGCTGTTCGACCGGATCGGCGGCGACCGCTCCTGGCCCGCCGAGACCGTCCTGCCCACCCGGCTCGTCCGCCGGGGCGCCCCCGCCGACGCCTGAGCGCCCCCGCCCGGGGCCCTGGGCGCCGCCTCCCGGGGTTCTGGTGACGCCACCGCACCTCCGCCCGACCGGGTGCGCAGATGACTTCTTGGGACAACGTTGTCATTGATATTGATCGAGGCCAGGGTGTGTTTTCGCGCTGGTTGGGGGACTTGTTGCTTGATTGGGCCCTTGACGCGCCTGGGGAGGGGCTTCACGATCTAGGGCGTCCTGACAACGTTGTCTCGGAGGAGCGCGTATGCACAGGCCGCATCCACGCGGACGTCCGCCCCGGCGTCTGCCCCGGCGCCTGACCGGACGTCCGCCCGGCAGCCGGGTCCCCCGGCGGAACGCCGTGCGGCGGATCGCCGTCCCGGCCGCCCTGGCCCTGATCCCCCTGCTCCCCGTCGCGGCCGCGCAGAGCGCCCAGGCCGCGCCCGACCCGACCTCCTACGTCAACACCTTCGTCGGCACCCAGGACGGCGGCCCGGACTTCGGGCACGGCGGCGGCGCGGGGGAGAACTTCCCCGGCGCGGTCGCCCCGTTCGGGATGATGCAGTGGAGCCCCGACACCGTGCGCAACGCGGGCGGCGGCTACAAGTACGAGGACGACCGCCTGCGCGGGTTCTCCATGACCCACATCTCCGGCCCCGGCTGCACCGGCGCGCAGGACTTCCCGGTGATACCGGTCTCCGGGACGATCGGTCAATCGCCCGCCACCCACGGCGACGACTACGTCCGCACCTTCAAGCACGAGAACGAGCAGGCGAGCCCCGGCTACTACTCGGTGACCGACGACGCGGGCGTGAAGACCGAGCTGACCGCGTCCACCCGCGGCGGCGTCGGGCGGTTCACCTTCCCGACCGGCAAGCCCGGCACGCTGCTGCTGAACGTCACGGGCTCGATCCACGGCGTGGACGACGCCGAGGCCACGGTCCAGGGCAACACCGTCGAGGGCTGGGCGAAGACCGGCGGCTTCTGCAACGCCTCCACCCGCTACTACGTGTACTTCCGCGCCACGTTCGACCGTCCGGTGAAGGCGTTCGGCACCTGGAAGGACGACTCGGTCGAGGCCGGCAACGCCGTCGCGCGCGGCAAGTCGCCCGACAAGGTGCCGCAGGCGGTCAAGCCGACCGGACGCGTCCACAACGCGCCGGGCGGCAAGCCGGTCCGCGAGCAGCGGGCGTTCAGCGGCGGCGTCAACGTGAAGGGTCCCGGCTCCGGCGTCTACCTCCAGTTCGACTCCGGGAAGCCCGTCCAGATGCGGACCGCCCTGTCCTATGTGAGCCTGGCGGGCGCGCGCGCCAACCTCAACGCGGAGATCGGCGGGCGCGGCTTCGACACGGTCCGCGCGGCGGCGCACCGCGCCTGGCAGAAGCGGCTCGACCAGGTCAAGGTGGCCGGCGGGTCCGAGGACCGGCTGCGCACGTTCTACACCGCGCTCTACCACGCGCTGCTCCAGCCGTACGTGTTCGACGACGTGGACGGCACCTACACCGGCTTCGACTACCGCACGCACAAGGTGCGGCCCGGCCACCACCAGTACGCCACGTTCTCCGGCTGGGACATCTACCGCAGCGAGGCGCAGCTGATCTCGTTCCTCGCCCCGGACGTCGGCTCCGACATCGCCCAGTCGATGTACGACGACGCGCACCAGATCGGGAACGTCTGGGACCGCTGGTCGCACCAGAACACCATCACCGGCGTCATGGTCGGCGACCCGTACCACTCGATCGTGTCGTCGGCGTACGCGTTCGGCGCGCGCGACTTCGACGCCAAGGGCGCGCTCGCGGCCATGGTGGACGGCGCGAACCGGATCGGCGCGAAGTCCGGCTACACCGAGCGTCCGGGCAACGCGCAGTACCTCAAGCGCGGCTTCCTGCCGATGGACACCTCGACCACGCTGGAGTACGGCCTCGCCGACTTCGGCATCGCGCAGCTCGCGCAGCGGCTCGGCGACAAGGCCACCGGCGACGCGTTCATGAGCCGCGCGCAGAACTGGCAGAACGTCTTCAACCCGGCGAACGCCTGGATCCAGCCGCGGATGTCGGACGGCTCGTTCTACAGCCCGTTCAACCCGGCGGACTCCAACTCCTACGTCGAGGGCAACGGCGCCCAGTACAGCTGGATGGCCTACCAGAACGTCGGCGGCCTGTTCGACCTGATCGGCGGCCGGGACGCCGCGGCCAAGCGGCTCGACACCTTCTTCACCAAGCTCAACGCGGGCCCGCACGAGCCGTACGCCTACCTGGGCAACGAGCCGTCCATCCAGACGCCGTGGCTCTACGCGTGGAGCAGCACGCCCTACAAGACGCAGGACGTGGTGAGCCGCGCCCGCACCGAGCTGTACAAGCCGACGCCCGGCGGCCTGGTCGGCAACGACGACCTCGGCACGATGTCGGCCTGGTACGTGTGGTCGTCGATCGGCATGTTCCCGGTGATCCCCGGACGCGCCGAACTCGTCGTGAACGGCCCGGCCTTCGACAAGGTGGAGATCCGCCGCTCGTCCGGCCAGCGCTTCACGATCAACGCGCCGGGCGCGTCGGGCAGTCCCTACATCCAGTCGCTCAAGGTGAACGGCAAGGATTCGTCGAAGCTGTGGCTGCCCGAGTCGTTCGCCACCGGCGGCGGACGGCTCGACTACACCATGGGCGCGCAGCCGAACACCACGCTCGGCACGGCCGACGCGGACGTGCCGCCCTCGTTCGACCAGGGCGCGCACGCCTTCATCTCGGCGGCGAATCCGGGCATCGTGGCGGTCGAGCCCGGCGGCACCGCGACCACCACGCTGCGGGTGCAGGCGCTGGCCAAGGGCGGGTCCGTGTCCTGGACGGCCAAGCCCCCGGCGGGCGTGACCGTCAGCCCGTCCTCCGGGACGCTGGCGGTGCCCGACCACGGGCAGGCCGAGCAGCAGGTCACGCTGTCGGTCGCCGCCGACGCCAAGGTGGACCTCTACTCGGTGCCGTTCGACATCTCCGGCGCGGGCGAGGCGGCCGTGTCGGTGAACGTCGCCCGCAAGGGCACGATCGAGTGGTACCAGAACAACGCGGGCATCTCCTCGGACGGGACGCCGGCCGCGGCCGACTTCGACGGCGGCGGCTGGACCTACTCGCAGCAGGCGCTCGCCGCCGCCGGGGCCAAGCCGGGCGCGAAGCTGAACTGGAACGGCTTCACCTTCACCTGGCCGTCCCGGCAGCCGGGCCAGTTCGACAACGTCCAGGCCCAGGGGCAGACGATCGAGCTGGCGCAGCCGGTCGCGGGCGCGAAGCTCGCGTTCCTCGGCTCGGGCGGCAACGGCGACGCCCCGTCCAGCGTCACCGTCACCTACACCGACGGCACGACGCAGAAGTCCGACCTGGCGTTCTCGGACTGGGCGCTCGGCGCGGACGCCTACCCGCCGAAGTACGGCAACCAGATCGTGCTGAAGACCCCGTACCGCAACTCCGGCGACGGCGGGAACCAGAAGATCAACGTGTACGTGTTCGGCGCGACCCCGATCGCCCTCGCGTCGGGCAAGCAGGTGAAGAGCTTCACGCTGAACGCCCCGGCGTCCGGCGGCTCACTGCACGTGTTCGCCTGGTCCTTCTCCTGATCGGCGCATGACGGGCCGTCCCTGGAACCGGAGGGTTCCGGGGACGGCTCTTCCCGTGCCGGCTATGGGTGCGCCGTACCGGACCGTCGAACGCGGTCCGGTCCGCGGGGTCAGACGGTGCGGCGGCGCCGCCAGGCCAGGCGGCGGAGCAGCGGCGGGTCGGAGGCCGCCAGCTCCGGATGATCCGGGATGGTGAGCGAGTCCAGCAGCGAGTCGAACGACGGCGGCCGGACGCACACGAGCGTCGCCCGCGTCCGCCGGGCGCAGTGCAGCCGCACCGACGGCCGGATGATCCGGGACAGCAGGCTCCGGTGGCCGTGCCCGACGACGAGGATGTCGTCGTCGCGGGCCAGCCGGACCAGCGTCGCGCCCGGCTCGCCGACCAGCGCGAGCGCGGTCATCTCGACGCCGTGCGGGGTGCCGCCCGCCACCTCGGCGAGCGTGCGGGCGATCAGCTCGGCGCCCGCGGCGCGCAGCGCCTCGGTGATGCCGCAGCCGATCTGCCCCGCCGCCGACACGTGCGGCGGCAGCGGGGCGGCGTGCACCACCAGCAGCGCCAGGCCGCGGAGCCGGGCCTCGCCGATGGCCCACGACAGGGCGCAGCGCGCGCCGGGCGAGTCGTCCACTCCGACGACGACGCGCGGTCCGCCCTCCGGTCTCACGATCACGGTCCCCTCCTGCGGGAGCCTGCCACCGACCCTGCGCGATGTGTGCCCTCCAGGGTGCAGCCTTACCCGCCCGGGCGGAAGTGTTTACACGCGTCGAACCGCGGGTTTCTCGCGGAAGGCCGTCCGCTGACGCGTTTCGCGCCCTCCCGTCAGACGCGGTCGGCGGCGATGAGGAGGTACTGGAACGATCCGTCCTTGTAGGACGACAGGAACGCCTCCTCGATGCCGGTGGCGACCGACGACCGCGCGCGCAGTTCCCAGTAGGGGATGGTCGCGGCGGTCAGGTCGATGACGCGGACCGGGACCAGGCGGTTGGCGGCCATCGCGGCGAAGTAGGTCCGGCGGGAGTGCACGCCGCACTCGTAGTGCGCGTTGATCGTCGAGACCGCCTTGGACGGGATCTGCCCGTAGACGTCGTTGTAGCAGCCGGTGATCGTGACGTACCGCCCGCCGCGCGCGAGCAGCCGGGCGTGCGCGGCGAACAGGTCGTACAGGTCCACGTACATCGTGGACTCGTTGTTCCAGATCGAGTGGAACTCCCCGGCGGGCAGGCCCGTGTCGAGCATGTTCGCGAGGTGGAAGGCGACCCGGTCGGCGACGCCGCGCTGCGTGGCCTGCTCGTTGGCGAAGTTCACCTGCTTGGCCGAGATGGACACGCCGTCCACGCGGCAGCCGAAGCGGTGGTGGGCCAGGAAGCTGCTGCCGCCCCGGCCGCACCCGGCGTCCAGGACGCGGTGCCCGGGGCCGAGCGGTCCGCCCGCGAAGCCGAGGTTGTCCAGCAGCAGGTTCGCCTGCGCCGACTCCAGCCGGTGCAGGTCGGCGATCACCGCGTCGTCGCCCGCCTCGGCGACGCCGGGGGCCGGGTCGCCGATGCCGTAGTGGTGGTGGAAGTACCCGTCCACCTCGCCGAGCCGGATGTTCACCGGGTCGGCCTCGGCGTTCCAGTAGGCGGCGACGTCACCCTGGTAGGAGGTCAGAGCGGGCTGGGACATGGGTCATCTCCTCGTGGTGCTCGGTGAAGGGGGGTGCGAGGTCAGGGCGCGACGGCGTAGCGGGTGCCGACGAGCCCGGAGTGCCACTCGTGGTTGCCCGCCACCCAGTTCGACAGGCCCGCCAGGTAGCGGGCGAGGACCGGGTCCGTCGGGCCGAGCAGGGCCGACAGCGCCTCGAAGTCGTCCATCAGCTCGTTGTGGATCTCGATGGTCCGCTGGAACGCCTCCTCGATGCCGAGGCCCTCCTCCTCGGCGAGGACGGTGGGCAGGCTGTGGTGCACGCGCTCCTGGGCCATCTCCTTGCGCAGCGAGTACAGGTCGTTGACGATCGTGCTGGCGTTGGAGGCCAGCGCCGTCGCGCGCTGGACGTCCGGACGGGCGAACACCGAGGCGGGCAGCTCGTACCCGCCGACGGCGTCGGTGATGGTCAGGCACGGCCGGAAGTTGTTGAACTGCCGCTGCGCCAGGTACTCCCACACGTGCGGCGTCCGCCCGGTCTGGATGCAGGCGGCCTCGGCGCAGTAGCCGAGGTACAGGTTGCAGATGTCGTGCCGGTACCGGTGCGCCTGCGCGGGCGTCGCGATCCGCTCGAAGTAGTTCATCGCCGACCGCATCGACCGCAGCGCGGGATGCGAGGCGAGCCCGGCCAGCCACTTCGGGATCTGCGCCTTGGTGGTGTGCAGCGGGTCGATCGCCGACTGGGCGACCAGCAGCCGCGCGCCGAGCCCCTCGGGATGGCCGCCGAGGTCGGGCTCGCAGAAGTAGTCGTCCACGGCGTTCTCGCCGATGTAGAGCATCCCGGCGGCGACCAGGTGCTCGAAGGTCGCCGCGTCCGGGTGGCACATCACGACCGAGCGCCCGGGGTCGAACGCCAGGAACATCGCGCGCAGTTCGTCGCCGGGGTAGAGCTCGATCTCCTTCTCGGCCCATTGCATGAGCCGCTCGTTCACCCGGTCGGCGAGCGCCCGGTCGTCCCGCAGCGGCCGGTGGTACTTGAGCCCCTTGATCGTCCTGGGCGGTTCGGCCTCGTCCGCGCGGCGGTCCTTCGCCGGCTCGGGGGCGGGCTCCTCGGCGGCGGACGCGCCGGGGGCGGACGCGCCGGGGACGTCCTGCGTGGGGACGTCCTGGGTGGGGACGTCCTGCGTGGGGACGTCCGAAATCCCGGAGACGTCGCCGGTTCCGTCCAGGAAGGGGATGCGCGCGGCCGAGGTGCCGAACCCGGTCGGCCCCGCGGGCAGCGCGGAGAACCTTTCGGACAGGTCCGCGAGGACTCCTGCTGGTTCGGTCGTCTCGGCACGCGTGTCCACCGCTGACCTGCTTTCGCGAGGGGGGTTTCCGGGCGCTTTCGTCACGCCGTGATTACAAAACGTAGTGACGCCGCTTCCCAACGTGAATAACCCCCCGGTGAGGTCCACCGGTCCCCGCCGACACATGCCCGTCGTGCGGCGCGGCGCGGAATGGGCGTCCGGAATGTGACTTCGGCCGCAAAATGTCGGAGGGTTCGCCTACGGTCGGAGCAGCTCGGTTCACCGCGTCCCATCCACCGCGTCCCATCCACCGCGTCGGTCTGTGAGGATGACCCCCTATGGCGAACGGCACCATCGACCAGGAACGGGAGTTCGAGGAGCTCGTCGATCCGTACCGGCGCGAGCTGCTCGCGCACTGCTACCGGATGCTGGGGTCCGTCCACGACGCGGAGGACCTGGTCCAGGAGACCTACATCCGCGCCTGGCGGTCCTACGACGGCTTCGAGGGCCGGTCCTCGCTCCGCACCTGGCTCTACAAGATCGCGACGAACGTCTGCCTGACCGCGATCGAGCAGCGCGGCCGACGGCCGATGCCGACCGGGCTCGGCGGCCCGAGCGAGGACCCGGAGCGCCCGGTCGTGGCGTCGCCGGAGGTGCCGTGGCTGGAGCCCGCGCCCGACAGCATGGTCGCCGCCGACCCGGCCGACCCGGCGGCGATCGTCGCGGCGCGCGAGACGACCCGGCTGGCGTTCGTCGCGGCGCTCCAGCACCTGCCCGCGCGGCAGCGGGTCACGCTGATCCTGCGGGACGTCCTGAAGTGGAAGGCGGCGGAGGTCGCCGACCTGTTCGGGACGAGCGTCGCGTCGGTGAACAGCGCCCTGCAGCGCGCCCGCGCGCAGCTGGAGGAGTCCAGCCCCGAACGCGACCACCTGGTCGAGCCGACCGACCCCGGCCAGCGCGACCTGCTGGAGCGCTACGCCAAGGCGTTCGAGGACGCCGACATCGACGGGCTGGTCGAGCTGTTCAAGGAGGACGCGGTCTGGGAGATGCCGCCGTTCCCCGAGTGGTTCGTCGGCCCCGAGCACATCGCGCGGCTCATCAAGGCGCAGTGCGGCCCCGAGCGCGCGACCTTCCGGGTGCTGCCGACCGGCGCGAACGGGCAGCCCGCGTTCGCCCTGTACAAGCGGGGCGACGACGGCGTGTACCGGCCGTACCAGCTCCAGGTCCTCGACATCACCGACGGCGGCGTCCAGCACGCGTCGGTCTTCTTCGACACCAGCCTGTTCCCGCTCTTCGGGCTTCCCGAGACGGCCTGACCGCCCTCCCGCGGCCCGGCGCCCGCTTTTCCGCTCAGCGGACTTTCCGTTGAGCGGAAAAGCGGGCGCTTCGCGTCCGCGCCGTGCTGCCAGGGTGGTCGAAACGGGCGCCGGGGGCGGCTGGGCGCGGTCCTCGCGCGCCGCCGGACGGCCCCCGGAGCGATCGGGAGGCGGAGCGGCAGTGGGTGCGGACAAGGTCGTGGCCTCCGCGGCCGAGGCGGTCGCCGACATCGGCGACGGCGCCTCGCTCGCGGTCGGCGGGTTCGGGCTCTGCGGGGTGCCCGCGGTGCTCATCGAGGCGCTGTACGAGCGCGGCGCGACCGGCCTGCGGGTGGTGTCCAACAACTGCGGGCTGGACGGCCGCGGCCTCGGGCGGCTGCTCGCGGCCGGGCGGATCGCCCGCGCCATGGGCTCCTACGTGGGGGAGAACAAGGAGTTCGCGCGGCAGTACCTCGGCGGGGAGATCGAGGTCGAGCTGATGCCGCAGGGCACCCTCGCCGAGCGGCTGCGCGCGGGCGGCTCCGGCATCCCCGCCTTCTACACCCCGGCGGGCGTCGGCACGCTGGTCGCCGAGGGCGGGCTGCCCTGGCGGTACGCGCCGGACGGCTCGGTCGCCGTCGCGTCCCCGCCCAAGGAGGTGCGCGAGTTCGGCGGCCGGTCCCACGTGCTGGAGGAGGCGATCACCACCGACTTCGCGCTCGTCCGCGCGGCCAAGGGCGACCGGCACGGGAACCTCGTGTTCGACAAGGCCGCCCGCAACTTCAACCCGCTGTGCGCGATGGCCGGGCGGGTCACGGTCGCCGAGGTGGAGGAGCTGGTCGAGCCGGGCGCGATCGACCCCGACCACGTCCACCTGCCCGGCGTGTTCGTGCAGCGGGTCGTCCCGCTGACGCCCGAGCAGGCCGCCGACAAGCCGATCGAGAAGCGGACCGTCCGGAGCGGAGAGCCGACTGCGCGGAGCGAGGAGCCGACGGTGCGGAGCGACGAGCGCACCGTGCGGGAGGTGCGGGACTGATGCCCTGGAACCGGGACGAGATCGCGGCGCGCGCGGCGGCGGAGCTGCCGGACGGCGCCTACGTCAACCTCGGCATCGGCCTGCCGACGCTGATCCCCAACCACATCCCGGCCGGACGGCACGTGGTGCTGCACGCCGAGAACGGCGTCCTCGGCGTCGGCCCCTACCCGGCCGAGCACGAGGTCGACCCCGACCTGATCAACGCGGGCAAGGAGACGGTGACCGTGCTGCCCGGCGCGGCCTGCTTCGACTCCGCGCTGTCGTTCGGGATGATCCGCGGCGGCCACATCGACGTCGCCGTGCTGGGCGCGATGCAGGTGTCGGCGCGCGGCGACCTCGCCAACTGGTCGGTGCCCGGCAAGATGATCAAGGGCATGGGCGGCGCGATGGACCTGGTGCACGGCGCCCGCCGGGTGATCGCGGTGATGGCGCACACCGACCGGTCCGGCGCGTCCAAGATCGTGGAGACCTGCTCGCTGCCGCTGACCGGCGCGCGCTGCGTGCACCGGATCATCACCGACCTCGCCGTCCTGGACGTGACGCCCGGCGGCCTGGCCCTGGTCGAGACCGCCCCCGGCGTCACCGAGGCCGAGGTCCGCGAGCGGACCGCCGCCCCCATCCGCGCGTAGGAGAGCAGCATGACCCACCCCCCGTACCTCCATCCGGGATACAAGAGCACGGTGCTGCGGGCGCCCGCGCGCGAGCTCGTCATGCCGAAGCTCGGGCCGGACAGCGTCGAGCTGACCTCCCCGGTGTTCGGCCACCACGAGCTCGGCGCGCTGGACGAGGACCTGACCAAGCACCACTCCGGCGAGCCGCTCGGCGAGCGGATCGTCGTGACCGGGCGCGTGCTGGACCGGTCGGGCCGTCCGGTGCGCGGCGCGCTGGTGGAGATCTGGCAGGCCAACGCGGCCGGGCGGTACGCCCACCTCCGCGACCAGCACCCGGCCCCGCTGGACCCGAACTTCACCGGCGCCGGGCGCTGCCTCACCGACGGCGACGGCCGCTACCGGTTCGTCACGATCAAGCCGGGCGCCTACCCCTGGCGCAACCACCACAACGCCTGGCGGCCCGCGCACATCCACTTCTCGGTGTTCGGGACGGCGTTCACCCAGCGCCTGGTCACCCAGATGTACTTCCCGGGCGATCCGCTGTTCGCGCACGACCCGATCATGCAGTCGATCCCCGAGCAGCGGGACCGCGACCGGCTCGTGGCCCGCTTCGACCTGGACACGACCGTGCCCGAATGGGCGCTCGGGTACCAGTGGGACATCGTGCTCGGCGACACCCCGATGGAGGCGTGATGACCGACATGGAGGCGCCCGCGTACGAGCCGACGCCGTCGCAGACGGTCGGGCCGTTCTTCGGCCACGCGCTGCCCTACGCCGAGGGACCGGAGGTCGTCCCCGGCTGGCATCCGGACGCGATCACCGTCCGGGGCCGGGTGCTGGACGGCGCGGGCGAGCCCGTCCCGGACGCGCTGATCGAGATCTGGCAGGCGGACGGCGACGGCCGCGTCCCGTCCGGGGAGGGCGGCCTGCGCCGCGCGGGCCACGGCTTCTCCGGGTTCGGCCGCTGCGGCACCGACCCGGCGGGCCGGTACTGGTTCCGGACGGTCCGCCCGGGCGCGGTCGGCGAGGACGCCCCGTACATCGCCGTGCTGGTGTTCGCGCGCGGCCTGCTGAAGCCCGTCCGCACCCGGCTCTACTTCCCGCAGGACGCGGCGGCGCACGCGACCGACCCGCTGCTGTCCGCCGTCCCCGCCGAGCGCCGTCCGACCCTGGTGGCGGTGGCCGAGGACGACCGGACGTATCGTTTCGACATCCACCTGCAGGGCGAGCGGGAGACGGTCTTCCTTGGCATCTGATCAGCCGTTCGGCGCCGCGCCGGCCGGCGCCGCCGGGCCCCTCGACGAGGGGTGGGCCGCCGGGCCGCTGGACGCGGGCCTGCTGTCGCCGGTCCGCGCCGGGACGGCCGCCGAGGCGCTCACCGGCGACGCCGCGTGGGCGCGGGCGCTGCTGGACGCCGAGGCGGCGCTGGCCCGCGCGCAGGCGCGCGCCGGCATCGTCCCGCCGGGCGCGGCGAACGCGATCACGACGGCGGCGCGCCTCGCGCGGCCGGACGTCGCCGACCTGGCCCGCCGGGCGCGCGGCGCGGGCAACCCGGTCGTCCCGCTGGTCGCCGACCTGCGCGACCTCGCCGGGGACGCCGGACGGCACGTCCACCGGGGCGCCACCAGCCAGGACATCATGGACACCGCGGCCATGCTGGTCGCCGCGCGCGCCCGGCGGGAGATCGTCGGCACGCTCGACCGCGTCCTGCTCCTGCTCGCGGGCCTCGCCGAGCGGTACCGCGACACGCCGATGGCGGGCCGCACGCTGTCCCGGCAGGCGCTCCCCACGACGTTCGGGCTGAAGGCGGCGCAGTGGCTGCTCGGCTGCCTGGACGGCCGCGACCGGCTGGCGTCGGTCGCGCTGCCGGTCCAGCTCGGCGGCGCGGTCGGCACGCTCGCCGCCTACGGCGCGGACGGCCCCGACGTCGCCGACGTGTTCGCGGCCGAGCTCGGCCTCGACCGGGCCGTCCTGCCCTGGCACACCCGTCGCGCCCCGGTCGCCGAGCTGGGCACGGCGCTCGCCCTGGTCACCGGCGCGCTCGGGAAGATCGCGACGGACGTGACGCTGCTCGCGCAGAGCGAGGTGGACGAGGTCGCCGAGCCCGCCGGACCCGGCCGGGGCGGCTCCTCGGCGATGCCGCACAAGCGCAACCCGGCGCTCGCCACGCTCGTCCGGTCGGCGGCGCTCCAGGTCCCGGCGCAGGTGCAGGTGCTGCTGGCGGCGCAGGCCGCCGCGCACGAGCGTCCGGCGGGGGAGTGGCACGCCGAGTGGCAGCCGCTGCGCGAGTGCCTGCGGCTGGCCGGCGGCGCCGCCGAGACCGCCGCCGAACTCCTGGACGGCCTGGAGGTCCGCCCCGACCGCATGCGCGCGCACCTGGACGACCTGCTCGGGCTGCTCGGCGGCCACGACGCCGGCGCCGACATCCGCGCGGCGGGCGCCCTGGTCGACCGCGCCCTCGTCCGGTACAGGAAGAACTCGCCGTGAGACTCGTCCACCGCCTCGACGGCCCCGAGGACGCGCCGCTCGTCGTCCTCGGCCCCTCGCTCGGCACGACGTCCGGGCTCTGGGACCCGCAGCTCGCCGCGCTCGCCCGGCACTGGCGGGTGCTGCGCTACGAGCTGCCCGGTCACGGCGGCGCGCCCGTCCCGGACGGCCCGCTCACCGTCGCCGACCTCGCCGGCGCCGTGCTCCGCCTCCTCGACGACTTCGGCGCGGCGCGGGCCGCGATCGCGGGCGTCTCGCTCGGGGGAGCCGTCGCGATGACCGCCGCCCTGCGCGCGCCCGAACGCGTCGCCAGCCTGGCGCTGCTCTGCACGTCGCCGAAGTTCGGCGAGCCCGGCCCTTGGCGCGACCGCGCCGCGCTGGTGCGCCGTGAGGGGATCGACGGGATCGCCGAATCCGCGCCGTCCCGCTGGTTCACGCCGTACTTCGCCGACGCTGAGCGTTATGTCGCGATGAACAAGGCGGCCGACCCGGAAGGCTACGCGGCCTGCTGCGACGCGCTCGCCGAGTTCGACGTGACCGGCGGCCTCGGCCGGATCACCGCGCCGACGCTGGTCGTCGCGGGCGCGGACGACGCCGCGACACCGCCGCACGGCCACGCCGACGTGCTCGCCGCGCGCATCCCGGACTCGGTGCTGACGATCGTCGGCAACGCCGGGCACCTCGCGAACGCCGAGCGCCCCGGTACCGTCACCGACGCGCTCGTCCACCACCTGAACCGCACCTGGAAGGGGACCGCCGCGTGAATCCCGGCACCGACGAGCAGCGCCGCGCCGACGAGCGGGCCCGCGCCGACGAGCAGCACCGCACCGACGAGCAGCGCCGCGCCGACGAGCAGCGCCATGCGGACGGGATGACGACCCGCCGGGAGGTCCTGGGCGGCGCGCACGTGGACCGCGCCGTCGCGCGCACCACCGGCTTCACCGCCGACTTCCAGGACCTCATCACCCGCTACGCCTGGGGCGAGATCTGGACCCGGCCCGGACTGGACCGCCGGACGCGCAGCTGCATCACCCTGACCGCGCTGGTCGCGGGCGGCCACCACGACGAGCTCGCCATGCACGTGCGCGCCGCGCTGCGCAACGGCCTGAGCAGCGACGAGATCAAGGAGGTCCTGCTCCAGACCGCGATCTACTGCGGCGTCCCGGCCGCGAACTCGGCGTTCGCGATCGCGCAGCGCGTGCTCGCGGAACTCGACGGGGCGGAGTAGCGGCGGTGGACGCGCGGCGCCCGCCGACGGCGGCGGGCAAGGTCATGGCGATCCTGGACGCGTTCGCCCCCGGCGACGTCCGGCTCACGCTGAGCGAGATCTGCCGCCGCGCCTGCCTCCCGCCGTCCACCGGGCACCGGCTGGTCGGCGAGCTGACCGCGGGCGGCTTCCTGGAGCGCACGCCCGACGACGGCACCTACCGCATCGGGACCCGGCTCTGGCGGATCGGCAGCCGCGCCCCGGCCGTCAGCGGCCTGCGCGAGCTGGCGCTGCCGCACATGGAGGACCTGTACGAGGCGACGCACGACAACGTCCAGCTCGCGGTGCTGGGCGACGGCCGGGCGCTGTTCGTGGAGCGGCTGCGCGGCCGCCGCTCGGTGCCGGTCGTGACGCGGGTGGGCTCCGACCTGCCGCTGCACGCGACCGGCGCGGGCAAGGTGCTGCTCGCGCACGCGCCCGCCGACGTCCGCGAGGCCGTGCTCGCGGCGCCGCTGACCCGGCACACCGGCAGCACCCTCACCGACCCGGACGAGCTGCGCCGCGACCTGGCCGCCGTCCGCCGCCGGGGCTACGCCACGACCCGCGACGAGATGACGGTCGGCGCGTCCTCGGTCGGCGTGCCCGTCCGCGACCGGGACGGCACCGTCGTCGCCGCGCTGTCGCTGGTCGCGCGGACCCGCGGGGCCGACCCGCGGCGGCTGCTCCCGCCCCTCGCCACGGCGGCCCGCGCCCTCTCGCGCGACCTGGCCGCCCACTGGCACGCCGACGGCGACATCACCCCTCCGCTCCCCCCGGACGCGGACTGACCCTGGAGGAACCATGCGCACGCAGGTCGCGATCGTCGGCGGCGGGCCGGCGGGGCTGCTGCTGTCCCACCTGCTCCACCGGCAGGGCGTCGAGTCGGTCGTGCTGGAGAGCCGCGACCGCGCCTACGTCGAGCGGCGCCAGCGCGCCGGGATGCTGGAGCAGGGCACGACCGACGTGCTGCGCGGCAGCGGCGCGGGCGCGCGCCTGGACCGCGAGGGCCTGGTGCACCACGGCATCGAGCTGCGCTTCGGCGGCGCCGGGCACCGGATCCCGATCACCGACCTCACCGGCCGGACGGTCACCGTCTACGCCCAGACCGAGATCGTGAAGGACCTGGTCGCGCTGCGCCTCGCCGACGGCGGCGACGTGCGGTTCGAGGCGGAGGTGCTCGCGGTCGACCCGTCCGGCGGGACGGTCGCCTTCCGGCAGGACGGCGTGACGCGCGAGCTCCGGGCCGACTACATCGCGGGCTGCGACGGCTTCCACGGCGTCTGCCGGGCGGCCGTCCCGGACGTGCGGACGTTCACCCGCGACTACCCGTTCGCGTGGCTGGGCGTCCTCGCCGACGTCGCGCCGTCCACCGACGAGCTGATCTACGCGCACCACGAGCGCGGGTTCGCGCTGCACAGCCTGCGCTCGCCGTCGGTGAGCCGGCTGTACCTCCAGGTCGCCCCGGACGCCGACCTCGCCGACTGGTCCGACCAGCGGATCTGGGACGAGCTCGCCACCCGGTTCGGCACGCCCGGCGGCTGGAAGCTCAAGCCCGGCCCGATCACCGACCGGTCGGTCACGCCGATGCGCAGCTTCGTCGCCGAGCCGATGCGGCACGACCGGCTGTTCCTCGCCGGGGACGCCGCCCACATCGTCCCGCCGACCGGGGCGAAGGGCCTGAACCTCGCGGTCTCGGACGTCACCGTCCTGGCGCGCGCGCTCACCGAGCGGTACGCGTCCGGTACGAGCGCGCTGCTGGACGCCTACTCGGCCACCTGCCTCCGCCGCGTCTGGCGCGCGGAGCACTTCTCCTACTGGATGACGACGCTGCTGCACGCCGATCCGGGCGCGGACGACTTCGACCGCCGGCTGCAGCGCTCGCACCTGGAGTACGTCGCCGGTTCGACCGCCGCCGCGACCTCCCTCGCCGAGAACTACGCCGGGCTCCCGCTGGAGTGATCCGCGCCGCCATAATGTCGTGATCTTCACGACTCGGGGGTGCTGGGATGCAGGGGGACGGCGCGGCGCTCGGCAGCCGGTACACGCTGGGCGACATGATCGGCCAGGGCGGCATGGGCGTGGTGTGGCGGGCGCGGGACCGCCGCACCGGCGCGGAGCGCGCGGTGAAGGTGCTGCGGTCGGAGCTGGCCGCCGATCCGGCCGCGGTGACGCGGTTCGTCCGGGAGCGCACCGCGCTGCTGAAGGTCCGGCACCCGGGCGTGGTGACCGTGCACGACCTGGTGGTGGAGGGCGACCGGCTCGCCCTGGTCATGGACCTGGTGCTCGGCGAGGACCTCGCCGGCTACCGGAAGAGGCGCGGCGGAACGCTGCACCCCGCCGAGGCGGCGTGGCTGCTCGGACAGGTCTGCGCGGCGCTGGTCGCGGTGCACGCGGCGGGGCTCGTCCACCGGGACCTCAAGCCCGCCAACGTGCTGCTCGACCACACCGCGCCCGGATCGCCCGTGCGGCTCGCCGACTTCGGCGTCGCGCGGATCGCGGTCGGCGACGAGCTCACCGCCACGGGCAACATCGTCGGGACGCCCCGCTACATGGCCCCCGAGGTGCTGGAGGGCGCGGAGCCGGGGCCAGCCGCCGACGTCTACGCGGTGGGCGTCACGCTGTACGAACTGCTCGCCGGACGCCAGCCGTTCACCGGCGGCAGCATCTCGGCGGTCATGCACGAGCACCTGCACGTCGCGCCGCCCCCGCTGCCGGGCCTGCCCGCCGAGCTCTGGACGCTCCTGGAGCAGAGCCTCACCAAGCAGCCGATGGCCCGGATCGGCGCCCACGACCTCGGCCGCCGGCTGACCGCGTACGCCGAGGCCCACCACACGGGCCGGTTCGCGATCACCGTCCCGCCCGACTCGCCCGCCCTGACGGCCGGTTCGGGCACCCACGCCGGCGTGGGCGCCGGAGCCACCGCCGCGCAGGCGCCGTCCGTGACGAGCCACCCGTCCGTGACGAGCCACCCGTCCGTGACGAGCCACCCGTCCGTTCCGAGCCACCCGTCCGTTCCGATGCCGGCGATCCCCCAAGCCGTGGCGATGGACCCGCAGTTCGGGCCGTCCGGGGCGGGACGACGGCCGGGGACGCACGACCCGATGGGCGGCGGCACTCTCGCGGTGAAGCAGGGGAGCGGCGGACGCCATCGCAACGTGCTCATCGGCGTCGGCGCGGCCGTCGTGGCGGCCGCGGTCGCCACGGGCGTCACGCTCGCGCTGACCGGCGGGGACGGCGGCTCGAAGCAGGACGGGCAGGTCAAGGCGGCGGGCGCGGCGCCCACCGGCGAGCTCGCGGCCCGTGCGGGCGGGAACGCGCCCGGCCCGTCCGGCAAGGGAAAGACATCTGGGGCCTCGCCGTCCGGCTCGGTCTCGGCCTCGCCGGGCGGATCGCGGGGGTCGTCGCCGGGTGCGCCGTCGAAGTCGGCTCCCGGCGCGAGCGCGCCGAAGGCGACCGGCTGGCGGTGCGGGCCGCGCTCCGCCGCCGACGACCGGGGCCACTACCTGACCGCGTGCATCCGCACGGACGGGCACTCGGTGCTGCTGCGCGCGACGATGGAACCGGTGGCGTCCCGCGACGATCCCAAGCTGATCGCGGCCAACCACGTCCAGGTCGTGCTGGTGCTGAAGACGCTCGACCAGGACGACGCCGGACGCTGGGTGTCGCCGCCGTGCACGTCGGTGACCTGCACGTTCCAGATGTCCGCGACGCCGGCGCGGGGCACCTACCGGGCGCTGCCGGGGTGGATGTACCAGGGGATCTACGAGGGCACCGGGAGGGAGAGCCCGCCGGTCGCGTTCTGACCGGAATGTGCTGCACATCACGCAAGGTTACAGCTTCTGCAATTTTGCGGAGAGTGCAAGCAATGTCTACAGTCGTAGGTATGACGGTGGAAATGGGCCTGCGCGAGCGCAAGAAGGCCGCGACACGCGAAGCGCTCAGCCGCGCCGCGATGCGGCTGGCGATCGAGCACGGCGTGGAGGGCGTCACCGTCGACGCGATCGCCGCCGCGGCGGACGTGTCGGCGCGCACCTTCCACAACTACTTCCCCGGCAAGGAGGAGGCGATCGTCGCCCCGCTGACCGACGGGGCGCGCGAGGTGCTCGCGCGGCTCGCCCAGCGGCCCGCCGACGAGCCGGTCTGGGACTCGGTCCGCGCCGTCCTGCACGACGTGCTCGTGCCGGGCGAGCGGTTCGAGGAGATGATCGCGCTGATGCGGATCGTCAAGGCCGACCCGTCGCTCGTGGCGTCCCAGCTGTGCGGCCTCGGCGAGATGCAGCGCGAGGCGGCGGCCGTGATCGCCGCCCGCACCGGCACCGACCCCGAGCGCGACCTGTACCCCCACCTGGTCGCGGGCGTCATGGGCCTGACCATGCGGGTGGTCGCGAACCTCTGGGTGGACGGCCGCACCGGCGCCGACCTGCCCGACCTGATCGACTCCGCGCTCGCGCAGTTCCGCGCGGGCCTGCCCGCTCCGGACGCGGCGGCCACCGCCGACCCGTCGGGCTGACGAGACCCCGGCCGGGGCGCGCCGCCCTGCCCCGGCCGGTACCCCCTCCCGGCGGACCCACCCCTGAGCAACCTGACGACCGGCCCGTCGTGAGGTCATCGACCGTGCACCGTCCGCGAGTCCGGCGCGCCCCCGGCGCGTCCGGCATCGAATGGGAACTGTTCTCTTGGCAACCTTCCTCTACCGGCTCGGCCGGCTCTCCTACCGACGGCGCAGGCTCGTCGCCCTGCTCTGGGCGGCGCTCCTGATCCTGTTCGGGGTGGGCGCGGCCGTGCTCCACGGCCCGACCTCCAACGACTTCTCCATCCCCGGCACCGAGGCCCAGCGGGCCATCGACCTGCTCAAGGACAGGATGCCGCAGGCATCGGCGGACGGCGCGACCGCGCGCGTGGTGCTCCGCGCCCCCGCCGGGCACACCCTCGCCGAACCCGCGGGCAAGGCCGCCGTCGAGCAGGTCGTCGGCAAGCTGAGGACGGCCCCGCAGGTCGCGTCCGTCGTGGACCCGTACCAGGCGCGGGCGCTCTCCCCGGACCAGCGCACCGCCCTCACCCAGGTCACCTACAAGGTGACCCCGGTGGGCGTGAAGCAGGCCTCCCGGGACGCCCTCGACTCCGCCGCCGCCTCCGGGCGCGCCGCCGGGCTGACCGTCGAGATGGGCGGCAACGCCACCCAGGGCATGCCCGAGCAGGGCGCGTCCGAGCTGATCGGCCTCGGCATCGCCGCCGTGGTCCTGGTGATCACGCTCGGCTCGCTGGTCGCCGCGGGGCTGCCGCTGCTGAACGCGATCCTCGGCGTGGCGATCGCCATGGCCGGGATCACCGCCGCGACCGGCTTCATCGACATGAGCTCGACCACCTCGACGCTCGCGCTCATGCTCGGCCTCGCCGTCGCGATCGACTACGCGCTGTTCATCACCTCCCGGTACCGGCACGAGCTCCAGGAGGGCCGGTCGGGCGAGGAGGCCGCCGGACGCGCCGTCGGCACCGCCGGGTCGGCCGTGGTCTTCGCGGGCCTGACCGTGGTGATCGCGCTGGTCGGCCTCGGCGTCGTCGGCATCCCGATCCTCACCGAGATGGGCGTCGCGGCCGGGTTCGCCGTCGTCGTCGCCGTGCTCATCGCGCTCAGCCTGCTGCCCGCGCTGCTCGGCTTCGCCGGACGGCAGGTGCTCGGCGGCAGGATCCCCGGCCTGCGCGGCGGGCCGAAGCCCGGCAGGGCCGCGGCGGGCGAGCGCTGGTCGCGGTTCGTCGTCCGGCGCCCGCTGGCGGTGCTGCTGTTCTCGATCGTCGGCCTCGGCGTCCTCGCGCTCCCGGCGCTCGACCTGCGCCTCGGCATGCCGGGCGAGGAGGCGTCCTCGCCGAGCAGCACCCAGTACAAGGCGTACCAGATGGTCTCCGAGGGCTTCGGTCCCGGCTTCAACGGCCCGCTGATGGTCGTGGTGCACGGATCGGGCGACGTGACGAAGGCTGCCGGGCGGCTTTCGGGGCAGCTCAAGGGGATGCCCGACGTCGCCTCCGTCACCCCGCCGGTGCCGAACAGGGAGCGGGACACCGTCCTGCTGAGCGTCGTTCCGAAGAGCGGGCCGAGCTCGAAGCAGACCGAGGACCTGGTGTCGGCCATCCGCCACGAGAGCCACGGGCTTAAGGCGCAGACCGGCGCCGAGGCCATGGTCACCGGCCAGACCGCGATCGGCATCGACGTGTCGGCCAAGCTCGGCAGCGCGCTGCCGCCCTACCTGGCGCTGGTCGTCGGCCTCGCGTTCATCCTGCTCATGCTGGTGTTCCGGTCCCTGCTGGTGCCGCTCAAGGCGACCCTGGGCTTCCTGCTCACCGTCGCCGCCACCTTCGGCGTGGTCGTCGCGGTGTTCCAGAAGGGCTGGGGCGCGTCCCTGGTCGGCGTGGACACCACCGGGCCGATCATGAGCCTGATGCCGATCTTCCTGATCGGCGTGGTGTTCGGCCTCGCCATGGACTACCAGGTGTTCCTGGTCACCCGGATGCGCGAGGAGTTCGTGCACGGCGCCGAGCCGAGGGACGCGGTCGTCGCCGGGTTCCGGCACGGCGCGCGGGTGGTCGCCGCGGCCGCGGTGATCATGATGGCGGTGTTCGCCGGGTTCATCAGCAACGAGCAGTCGATGATCAAGCTGATGGGCTTCGCGCTCGCGGCGGGGGTGTTCTTCGACGCCTTCGTCGTCCGGATGACGGTCGTGCCCGCCGTGATGGCCCTGTTCGGCCGCTCCGCCTGGTGGCTGCCGCGCTGGCTCGCCCGCGTCCTGCCCAACGTGGACGTCGAGGGCGAGAAGCTCCGGCACCTGCTCGACGACGGCTCGCCGTCCGGTGAGCGGCGCGAGGCCGTCACCGTCGGAAGCCCCGGATCGGCCGGATCCGCCGGATCGTCAGGAACGTCGGGACCGCCGTCCGGTAGATGACCATGGGCCGCCGCCTCGTCGCCCCGAGGCGGCGGCCCTCACCCTCCTCTCCCTCGAACTCCCGCTGCCCCCCAAGGAACCTCGGACATGAACCTTCTCCAGCAGCCGGTCTGGCGGCGCGCCCCTTCACCGCGCGACCAGGTCCGGACCGTCCCGGAGCCGTCCCCCGCCGAAGCCGAGCCCGCCCGAACCGAGCCCGCCGAACCCGCCGGGCCCGGCGAGCCGGCCGCGTCCGCCGCCTCGGACGGCGCGCCGGAGTCGGCCGCCGCCCCCGCCGCGGTACCGGCCGCCGCGTCCCGGCCGCGTCCGCTCCGGGAGCTGGTGCTGATCGCGGCGCTCTTCGGCGTCTACAAGCTGGGCCGCCTGGCGGCCAGCGGACGCGTCGACGAGGCGTTCCGCAACGCCCGCGACGTCTGGGACCTCGAACGCTGGCTGCACCTGCCGAGCGAGCTGCACGTCCAGAACGGCCTGCTGCACAGCGAGACGCTGATCCGCCTCGCGAACTGCTACTACGCCTACGTGCACTTCCCGGCGACCGCCGCGTTCCTGCTGTTCATGTACCTGCGCCGTCCCGCCTACTACCGCTGGGTGCGCTGGGTGGTGGTCGCGCTGACCGCCGCCGGGCTCGTCCTGCACCTGACCGTCCCGCTCGCGCCGCCGCGCATGCTGACCTTCACCGGGCTGATCGACACCGGCAGCAGGTACGGGCCGTCGGTCTACGGCGCGCCGCAGACCGACACCGTCGCCAACCAGTACGCGGCCATGCCGTCGCTGCACATCGGCTGGGCGATCATCGTGGCGGTCGGGCTGATCGTCGCGTGCCGGACCCGCTGGCGGTGGCTGTGGCTGGCCCACCCCGTCCTGACCGTCCTGGTGGTGGTGAGCACCGCCAACCACTACTGGCTGGACGGCATCGTCGTGTCGTTCCTGCTGGCCGTCGCGCTGGTGGCGCTGCGCCCGTTCTACCGGACGGCCCGGTCGGCGCCGGGCGCGGGCCTGCGGACCGACCCCGGAGCGGCGCGGGTACGCTAGCCCCCGGGCCCGGCGGGACGGGTCTCACGGGGAGAATCGTGTCGGGGGACGAGTGCGCGCCAGAGCTGTGATCAGGGCTGTTCCGACGGTGTTGTCGTGGTATCTGGCGCTGTCGGGCGTCGTCTCGATCCTGACCTGGCTGTCGGCCGGCATCATCGAGGACCTGGACGCCATCTGGCTGCTGCGCTGGATCGGCTACTTCAGCTGGCTGCCCAGCATGACCTGGGGACTGCTGCTGCTCCTGCTGTCCACCGGCGTGCGGCGGCGCAAGAAGTCGGCCTGGCGCATCACGCTGGTGCTGCTCGGCCTGTTCTTCCTGCTCTACCTCACGGTCGCGGTCGTGTTCACGATCGCCCCCGACCCGGACGTCCAGCTCGGCGCGGGCGACTACGTCGCCCCGGTCTGCTACGCGTTCGCGCTGGTGCTCGTGGTGGGAGCGCGGCACGAGTTCACCGCCCTGCCGGACCGCGCGAACCTCCGCCTCGCCTGGCGGGTCGGCGTCGCGATGGTGCTGGTGAGCGGCGTCATCGGCACGCTGCTGGTGCACCTCACCGACCGCAAGGCGGCGGGCGGCTTCTGGACGCAGCCGGTCTACGCCGCGCTCCAGACCGTCCTCGGCGCGCGGGTCACCGGCCACACCCTCGACGTGGACGTCCCCGGCTGGGTGGACCTGATCCTCGGCGTCCTCGGCAGCGGCCTGCTCGTCGCGACCGTGTGGGCGCTGTTCCGCCCCTCGCGCGGCGACGCCGTGCTCAGCCCCGGCGAGGAGCTGCGCGCCCGCGAGCTGCTGCTGCGCTACGGCGACGAGGACTCCCTCGGCTACTTCGCCCTGCGCCGCGACAAGGACTTCATCGTCGCCCCGAACGGCAAGGCGGGCATCGCCTACCGGGCGCAGGGCTCGGTCTGCCTGGCCAGCGGCGACCCGCTCGGCGACCCCGAGTCGTGGGGCCCGGCCATCGAGGAGTGGCTCGCCGAGTGCCGCCGGCACGCCTGGACGCCCGGCGCGGTCAGCGTCGGCGAGCGCGCGGCCGTCGAGTACCGCCGGCACGGCCTCAGCGTGCTGGAGCTCGGCGACGAGGCGATCATCGACGTGCACGAGTTCAACCTGGCCGGCCGGGAGATGCGGCAGGTCCGGCAGGCCGTCCGGCGGGTGGAGCGGGCCGGGTACACCGTGCGCATCCGCCGCCACTCGCAGATCTCCGCGGCCGAGATGGCGGGCATCCTCCAGCGCGCCGACCAGTGGCGCGAGGGCGAGACCGAGCGCGGCTTCTCCATGGCCCTCGGACGCCTCGGCGACCCCACCGACGGCGACTGCGTGATGGTCGAGGCGTTCGACGCCGAGGGCCGCCTGCGCGGGCTGCTGTCCTTCGTCCCCTGGGGCCGGACGGGCCTCTCGCTGGACCTGATGCGCCGCGACCGGGCCGCCGAGAACGGTCTGAACGAGTTCATGGTCGTCCGGCTGATCGAGAAGGCCGGGTCGGTCGGGGCCACCCGGATCTCGCTGAACTTCGCGATGCTGCGCTCGGTGTTCGAGCGCGGCTCGCAGATCGGCGCGGGGCCGCTCGTCCGCGCCGCCTACCGGGTGCTGTCGTTCGCGTCCCGGTTCTGGCAGCTGGAGACCCTGTACCTGTCCAACGCCAAGTACCACCCCGAGTGGGTGCCGCGGTACGTCTGCTTCAGCTCCGGCGCGGGCGGCCTGATCCGCCTCGGCATCGGCTACGCCCGCGCCGAGGGGTTCCTGCCGAGCCTGTCGCGGCGCAGGCTGGACCGCGCCGCCAACGCCGTCCCGACGCCCGAGCTGGTCGCCGAGATCCGGCGGCTGGAGGAGGCCGCCGACGCCGCGCGCGCCCCGCGCCGCCGGCTGTCGGAGCAGGAGCGCGTCCGGCACGACAAGCTGGAGCGGATCGGGGCGGCGGGCGTCGAGGCCTACCCGCTCGGCTTCGAGCGCACCGCCCTGGCCGCGGACGTCCGCGCCGGGTTCGGCGACCTGGCCCCGCACACGCGCACCCACGAGACGGTCTCGGTCGCCGGACGGATCATGCTGGAGCGCGACCACGGCGGGCTGGTGTTCGCCAGGCTGCGCGACGAGTCGGGCGACATCCAGATCATGCTGGCCGCGCACATCCTCGGCCGGGAGCCGCTGCGCGGCTGGAAGACGATGATCGACCTCGGCGACCAGGTGGGCGTGACCGGCGAGGTGATCACGTCCCGGACCGGCGAGCTGTCGGTGCTGGTGGCGGAGTGGAAGCTCACCGCCAAGTGCCTGCACCCGCTCCCGGACAAGCGGGCCGGGCTCGCCGACCCCGAGGCGCGGGTCCGGCACAAGGCCGTCGACCTGATCGTCAACGACGAGTCGCGCCGGATGCTGCGGATGCGCGGCGACGCCGTGGCCGCCGTCCGGGACGTGCTGCGGGCGCGCGGGTACCTGGAGGTCGAGACGCCGATCCTGCAGCCGATCCACGGCGGCGCGACGGCGCGTCCCTTCACGACCCGGATCAACGCCTACAACATGCGGCTGTACCTGCGGATCGCGCCCGAGCTGTACCTGAAGCGGCTGCTGGTCGGCGGGCTCGGCAAGGTCTTCGAGATGGGCCGCGACTTCCGCAACGAGGGCGTGGACGCCACCCACAACCCCGAGTTCACGATGCTGGAGGCCTACGAGCCGTACGGCGACTACGACACGATGGCCGAGCTGACCCGCGAGCTGGTGCTGGCGGGCACCCGCGCCGCGCTCGGCACGACCGTGGTCGTCCGGGACGGCGTGGAGCACGACCTGGCCGGCCCGTGGAACCAGATCACCGTCTACGGCTCGGTGTCGCGGGCGCTGGGGGAGGAGATCACCCCGGACACGCCGCGGCCCGAGACCGTCCGGCACGCGGCGCGGGCGGGCATCGAGGTCGATCCCGAGTGGGGTCAGGGACGGATCGTCCAGGAGCTGTACGAGGCGCTCGTCGAGGACCACCTGACCGCCCCGACGTTCGTGCGCGACTACCCGGCCGAGACGTCCCCGCTGACCCGGCCGCACCGCAAGGACGCGCGGCTCGCCGAGAAGTGGGACCTGATCGTCTTCGGCATGGAGCTCGGCACCGCCTACTCGGAGCTGATCGACCCGATCCTCCAGCGGCAGCGGCTCACCGAGCAGTCCCTGCTCGCGGCGGGCGGCGACCCCGAGGCCATGGAGCTGGACGAGGACTTCCTGCGCGCGCTGGAGTACGGGATGCCCCCGGCCGGCGGCATGGGCATGGGCGTCGACCGGCTGCTGATCGCGCTCACCGGGCGGTCGATCCGGGAGACGATCGCGTTCCCGCTGGTCAAACCCGCTCGCTGAGGCCGTCCGGGCGGCGCCCGAACTGATCTCGGGGCGGGTATGACGGTTTCGGCCCTTGGCGGGAAAGATGGTGATTGGTTGCCATCGCCTCCCCGGCGCACCGGGGATCGGGAGTGAGGACGGTCCGCGACGTGAGCGACATCCCCCGGCGTGCGGTCACCCGCACCGCCAAGCTGGCGAGCCTGCCCCTCGGCTTCGCCGGGCGCACCGCGCTCGGCCTGGGCAAGCGCACGCTTGGCAAGCCCGCCGAGGCGGTCGCGCTGGAGGTCCAGCGGCGCACCGCCGAGCAGCTGTTCGCGGTGCTCGGCGAGCTCAAGGGCGGCGCGATGAAGGTCGGCCAGCTCTTGTCGATCTTCGAGGCCGGGCTGCCCGAGGAGCTGGCCGCGCCGTTCCGCGCGAGCCTCACCCGGCTCCAGGAGGCCGCGCCGCCGATGCCCGCCGCGACCACGCACAAGGTGCTGGCCGAGGGCCTCGGTCCGGACTGGCACGACCGGTTCGCCTCGTTCGACGACCGGCCCGCGGCGGCGGCGTCGATCGGGCAGGTCCACAGGGCCGTCTGGGCGGACGGCCGGACCGTCGCGGTCAAGGTCCAGTACCCGGGCGCGGGCGCGGCGCTGATGAGCGACTTCAACCAGATCTCCCGGCTCAGCCGCCTGATCAACCCGCTGTTCCCGGGCGTCGAGGCCAAGCCGGTGATCGCCGACCTGCGGCGGCGGCTGGAGAAGGAGCTCGACTACGTGGACGAGGCCCGCGCGCAGACGGCCTTCCACGACGCGTACGCCGGCGACCCCGACTTCCTGGTGCCCGAGGTCGTCGCGCAGTCCGGGAACGTGCTGGTGACCGAGTGGCTGGACGGCACGCCGCTCGCGAAGGTCATCGCGTCCGGCACCAAGGCCGAGCGCGACCGGGCCGGGCTGCTGCTGTTCCGGTTCCTGCTGTCGGGGCCGTCCCGCTGCGGCATGATCCACATCGATCCGCATCCGGGCAACTTCCGGCTGCTGGACGACGGCCGGCTCGGCGTCATGGACTTCGGCGGCGCCTCACGGGTCCCGAACGACCTGCTGTGGTCGCTCGGCCGGATGATGCGCATCGGCACCGGCGGCGACCCGGACGAGATGGTCGAGAGCGCCATCGAGGAGGGGTTCCTCGCGCCGGACGCCGACGTGGACCCCGACCAGTTCGCCGACCTGGTCGTCCCGCACGCCACGCCGTTCACGCAGGAGACGTTCCAGTACACCCGCGAGTGGCTGCGGCGGGAGACGGGCCGGAGCCTCGCGATGGCCACGGACATGCGTCCGGGCAGCATCGCGCGGCAGCTCCGGCTGCCGCCGCAGTACCTCGCCGTGTGGCGGGCGATGGCGGGCTGCGGCGGCGTGCTGTGCCAGCTCGAGGCCGAGGGCCGGTTCCGGGACGAGGCGCTGCGCTGGCTGCCCGGTTTCGCCGACGACGACCCGGACGCCGACGCCCCGGAGGCCGAGGAGGCCTCCTGAGCCCGGCCCGCCCGCCCGGGCCCGCCCGGTCGTCCTGAGCGCCCGGCCGGGAGGTCAGGAGGAGAGCGCGGACTCCTCCTCCTGCTCGACCTGCTGGTTCCAGGCGCGCTTGCCCGCCTGCCAGCCGTCCTCGTCGCGGCCGACCCGCCAGTAGCCCGAGATCGAGATCAGGTCCATCGGGAGCGTCCGCTCGACCCGCAGGTAGCGCCGCAGGTCCTTGACGAACCCGGCCTCGCCGTGCACGAACGCCTGGACGCGCCCCTCCGGGAAGTCCAGCGCGCGGACGGCCTCGACCAGCGCCGCGCCGACCGGGCGGTCGCCCCGGTGCAGCCAGACGATCTTGGCGTCGCCGGGGGAGGACAGTTCCTGCTCCTCGGCGGCGTCCGCGACCTCGACGAACACGAAGGCGGGCGCGCCGGCCGGGACGCGCTCCAGCGACGCCGCGATGGCGGGCAGGGCGCTCTCGTCACCGGCGAACAGGTGCCAGTCGGCCTCCCTGCCGGGCGAGTACTTGCCGCCGGGACCCATGAAGAAGATCTCGTCGCCGGGCTTCGCCGCCTCGGCCCAGGGGCCGGCCAGGCCCTCGTCGCCGTGCACCACGAAGTCGATCGCCAGCTCGCGGGACGCCGGGTCCCACGAGCGGACGGTGTAGGTGCGCGTGGTCGGCCACTGCTCGCGCGGCATCTCCGCGCGGATCCGCTCGATGTCGAACGGCTCGGGGTACTCCACGCCGGGCCGCCCGAACAGCAGCTTGACGTAGTGGTCGGTGTGCTCGCCCGCGTCGAACGCGGCGAGGCCGTCCCCGCCGAGGACGACCCGGACCATGTGCGGGGTGAGCCGCTCGGTGCGCAGCACGACCCCTCGATGCACGGCCCGGCCGCCCCTGCGGTCGCGCTCCGCCGCCCTGGGTCCGGTAGCCCCGGGTTCGGTTGCCATAGGCCCTCCGCTCGTTTTTGTTAGGTAAGCCTAATCCACCCGTGGCCGCCATACTCCGGCGCGTCTGATATTTTACGAGTGAAATACTTGTGAAGTATCGGAGGGGACGTGGCGGAAGGGGCCGGGGCGCTGGTGCGCCCGCTGCCGGTGCGCGGGGTGCTGACGCTGGGCCGCGGCTCGGACACCTGGTTCAGGGCGGCGTCCAGCGTGGTGGTCGCCTCGGCGATCCCGGACGCGGCGCTGCTGGCGTCCGGACGCCTCGACCTGGCGCTCTACACCTCGGCGGGCTCGCTCGTCGCGCTCTACGCCCACAACCGGCCCTACGCGACCCGCGGCCGCACGCTCGCGCGGGTCGCGCTGCTGATGCTGGCGAGCCTCGCGGTCGCGCTGGGCACCGCCGCCCTGACCGGGGACGTGGCGGTCCGCGTGGCGGTCGCCGCACTTCTCGCCGCCGGGCACAAGCTGGTCTGCGACGCCACCCGGATCGGCCCGCCCGCGAACGTGATCTTCACCTTCGTGGCGGCGAGCTGCGCGTTCGTCCCGCAGCGCCTCGCCGACGTGCCCTTCCACCTCGCGCTGGCGCTGGCCGGAGCGGTGATCGCGTGGCTGGTCTGCATGGCGCCCGCGCTCGTCCGCCGCAGGGACGAGCCCGCTCCTCTCGCCGCCGCCGGTGCGACGGCCGCGCGCCCGCGCGGGATGTGGGCCGTCCTGGCGGCGCTGCGTCCCGGCTCGCCGCTGCTGCCGATCGCCACGCGCGTCGGGGCGAGCGCCGCCGCCGCGGGCTGGCTGACCATGCTGCTCGGGGTCGGACGGCCCTACTGGGCGATCGTCACCGCCGCCGCGATCTTCCAGGCGAACCTCGTGCTGACCTGGCGGCGCGCGCTGCAGCGGGTGCTCGGCAACCTGCTCGGCCTCGCGCTGTTCACCGCGCTGCTGCCGGTCATCGGCGCCGGCCCGGCCGCGCTGCTGCTGGTCGCGCTCGCCGCGCAGTTCGCCGCGGAGGCGACCATGGCGCGCAACTACTGGCTCGGCTCGGTGTTCGTGACGCCGATGGCGCTGAGCATGGTCGAGTTCGCCGGGCACCGGCCCGCGCACGAACTGGTCGGCCAGCGCTGGCTCGACACCTGCGCTGGCGCGGCCGTCGGCCTGCTCGGCTGCGTCCTGATCACCAACCGGCGCGCCGCCGGACGCGTCCACGGCGCCCTCGAGCGCCTCCAAGCGGCCCTCGCCGAGTTGCAGAGCCACGCCGGTGCCGAACTCGACCCCGATGCCGAACTCGACCCCGATGCCCAGCCGCACGGCGTGCTGCATGAGAGGATCACGCACGCGCTCGCCGAGCTGCGGGAGGCCGTGCAGGTCGCCGAGGGTGAATGGTGGCTGCGTTCCCTGCCCGCCGAACGCGTCGAGCAGGCCCAGCGGGACGGGCAACGGGCCCTCGCCGCCCTCGCGGGGCTCGCCGAACGGCCCCGCCTCGACCGGGAGGTCGCCTGATGAGTGCCGACGACGCCGCGACGCGCCGTCCCGGCCGGGACGTGATGACCGAGGTCCTGCGGCAGTGGGGCGAGCTGCGGCCGGACCTCGACACCACGCCGATGGCCGTGATCGGACGCGTGAACCGGTGCGCCGCGCTGCTCCAGCACGCCGCCGACGCGCCGCTGAGCCGCGCCGGGCTGGCCCGTCCCGAGTACGACACGCTCACCGCCCTGTACCGGCTCGGCCCCGGCGTGACGCCGACGCGGCTGGCGCGCGAGACGTTCGCGTCCGGCGCGGCGGTCACCAAGCGCCTGCGGGCGCTCGCCGAACGCGGGCTGGTCGAGCGCCGCGCGGACGAGCGGGACCGGCGCGTCCAGCACGTGTCCCTGACCGAGGACGGCCACGCGCTGATGGACGGCCTGCTGGCCGAGCAGGTCGCCTACGAGAGCGCGCTGCTGGACGGCCTGACCCCCGAGCGCAACGCCGAGCTGGCGTCCGCGCTGGCGGAGCTGCTGGCGCTGCTGGAGGGGAGCCTCGGCCGCCACGTGGGGTAGCCGAGGCGGTCCGCGGCGGCGCCTTTTCAAGGCGCAGCGGCCCGGTTACGTTCGGAAGATCGGGGCGTTCTGAACATCCCAGGGATCGGGAGGCCGCCGTGACCGAGTCCGCGTTCTCTGCAGGGGCCCTCGCCGCCGCCGTCGCGGGCGGGGCGCTGGACGTGGTGGACCTGACCGCGCCGCTGTCGGAGCGGACGCCGATCCTCCAGTTGCCCGAGCCGTTCGCGGGCACCGCGCCGTTCGCGCTGCGGGAGATCAGCCGGTACGACGAGCGCGGCCCGGCCTGGTACTGGAACGACATCGTCACCGGCGAGCACGTCGGCACGCACTTCGACGCGCCCGTCCACTGGGCGACGGGCCGCGACGGAGAGGACGTCTCGCAGGTCGATCCGCGCCGCCTCGTCGCGCCCGCCGTCGTGCTCGACGCGTCCGGGCACGTCGCGTCCGACGCCGGGTTCCTGCTGGAGACCGACCACGTCCGGGAGTGGGAGAAGGCGCACGGCCCGCTCCCCGCCGGCGGCTGGCTGCTGTACCGGACGGGCTGGGACGCCCGCTCCGACGACGCCGGTGCGTTCCTCAACGGCGGCGTGTGGCCGGGCCTGTCCACCGAGTGCGCCCGCTGGCTGGCCGAGGAGACGCCGATCCTCGGGATCGGCGTCGAGACGGTCGGCACGGACGCGGGCGCGGCCCATGGTTTCGACCCGCCGTTCCCCTGCCACTCGCATTTGCTCGGCGCGGGCAAGTACGGCCTCACCCAGCTGCGGAACCTGGGACGGCTCCCGGTGCGCGGAGCGGTGCTCGTCGCCGCGCCGCTGCCGATCGCCGGCGGATCCGGGAGCCCGTGCCGGGTGCTGGCGCTGGTCGACCGGTGAACGTCGCCCACGCCCTCGGCCGGGCCCTGACCCGGCTCGGCGCGCACACCGTGTTCGGCGTCGTCGGCAGCGGCAACTTCGAGGTCACGTCCGCGCTGGTCGAGTCGGGCGCGCGGTACGTCGCGGCCCGGCACGAGGGCGGCGCGGCGACGATGGCGGACGCCTTCGCGAGGGCCGGCGGCGGCCTCGGCGTGCTCAGCGTCCACCAGGGGCCGGGGCTGACGAACGCGCTGACCGGCATCGCCGAGGCCGCCAAGAGCCGGACGCCGCTGCTCGTGCTCGCCGGGGAGGTCGCCGCGGCGGCGGTCCGGTCCAACTTCCGGGTCGACCAGGCGGCGCTGGCGCGCGCGGTCGGGGCCGTCCCGGAGCGGGTGCACAGCCCGGAGACGGCTCTGTCGGACCTGGCCCGCGCCTGCCGGACCGCCGTCGCCGCCCGCCGGACCGTCCTGCTCGGGCTGCCCCTGGACGTGCAGTCCGCGCCCTACGAGGGGCCGGACGAGTGCGTGCCGCGCGCCCCGCACGCGACCGGCACGGCCTGGCAGCCGACCGTCCCGCCGCTCGCGGTGCCGCCGCCGCCCGCGCTCGCACGGCTCGCGGACGCGCTGACCGCCGCGCGGCGCCCGGTGTTCCTCGCCGGACGCGGCGCGCGGCTGTCCGGCGCGGGCGCGCCGCTGCGCGCGCTCGCGGACCGCTGCGGCGCGCTGCTCGCCACCTCGGCGGTCGCGCGCGGCCTGTTCCGCGGCGACCCGTTCGACCTGGACGTCAGCGGCGGCTTCGCGACGCCCGTCGCGGCCGAGCTGATCCGCGGCGCGGACCTGCTGGTCGGCTGGGGCTGCGCGCTCAACGACTGGACGCTGCGCCACGGCGACCTGCTGGGGGAGGGCGCCCGGCTCGTCCAGGTGGACGTGGACGCCGAGGCGCTCGCCGCGCACCGCCCGGTGGACCTCAGCCTCATCGGCGACGCGGCCGAGACCGCGCTCGCGGTGGAGGCGGAGCTCGCGCGGCGCGAGCACCACGTCCGGGGCTACCGGACCCGCGAGGTCGCCGGACGCGTCGCCGCCGAGGGCCGCTGGCGCGACCTGCCGTTCAAGGACCGTTCCGACGGCGCCCGCATCGACCCGCGCACCCTGAGCATCGCCCTGGACGACCTGCTGCCCGCCGAGCGGACCGTCGCGGTCGACTCGGGCAACTTCATGGGCTACCCGACCATGTACCTGGACGTCCCCGACGTGGACGGCCTGGTGTTCACGCAGGGCTTCCAGGCGGTCGGCCTCGGCCTGGCGACGGCGGTCGGCGCGGCCGTCGCGCGGCCCGACCGGCTGACCGTCGCCGCGCTCGGCGACGGCGGCGCGCTGATGTCGGCGGTCGAGCTCGACACGGCCGCGCGGCTCGGCCTGGGCCTGCTCGTGGTGGTCTACGACGACGAGGCGTACGGCGCGGAGGTGCACCACTTCGGGCCGCGCGGCCATCCGCTCGACACGGTGACGTTCCCGCCCGCCGACATCGCCGGGATCGCGCGCGCCTACGGCTGCGACGCGCTCACCGTCCGCCGGGTGGAGGACCTGGAGCCGGTGCGCGACTGGCTGGGCGGGGCCCGCGACCGTCCGCTGGTGGTCCAGGCGAAGGTCACGACCGACCATCCCGCCTGGTGGCTGGCCGAGGCGTTCCATCCCCACTAGCCGCCCGCACCGGCCGCCCGCACCGGCGGTGGCGACGACTTGATCAGTGAGGGGCTTAGCTCGCCGGGGCCAAGGGAATATCGCCTCGGGGGTACCACATGAGCGATGCGCTGCTGCGGACCGGACGCTTCTTCACCAGGGCGGAGGAGTCCTCCGACCTTCGGACCGTCTTCAGGAAGGGCGGACGCGAGGGCGACGTCTTCTACCGCGACCGCTGGAGCCACGACAAGGTCGTCCGCTCCACGCACGGCGTGAACTGCACCGGCTCCTGCTCGTGGAAGGTGTACGTCAAGGACGGCGTCATCACCTGGGAGACGCAGGAGACCGACTACCCGTCGGTGGGCGCGGACCGTCCGGAGTACGAGCCGCGCGGCTGCCCGCGCGGCGCGGCGTTCTCCTGGTACACCTACTCGCCCACGCGCGTCCGGTTCCCCTACGCGCGCGGCGTCCTGGTCGAGATGTTCCGGGAGGCCCGCGCCCGCACCGGCGACCCGGTGGCGGCGTGGGCGGAGGTCACCGGCGACCCGGAGAGGCGGCGGCGCTACCAGTCGGCGCGCGGCAAGGGCGGCCTCGTCCGGATCGGCTGGGACGAGGCGGTCGAGATGGTCGCCGCCGCGCACGTCCACACGATCGCGGCGTACGGCCCGGACCGGATCGCGGGGTTCTCGCCGATCCCGGCGATGTCGATGGTGTCGCACGCCGCCGGGTCGCGGTTCGTGTCGCTGATCGGCGGCGCGATGCTGTCGTTCTACGACTGGTACGCCGACCTGCCGGTGGCGTCCCCGCAGGTGTTCGGCGACCAGACCGACGTGCCCGAGTCCGCCGACTGGTGGGACGCGGCGTACCTGATGCTGTGGGGCTCCAACGTCCCGGTCACCCGCACGCCCGACGCGCACTGGATGGCCGAGGCCCGCTACCGCGGCCAGAAGGTCGTGGTGATGTCGCCCGACTACAGCGACGCCACGAAGTTCGCCGACGAGTGGCTGGCCCCGCATCCCGGCACGGACGGCGCGCTCGGCCTCGCGATGGGCCACGTCGTCCTCAAGGAGTTCTTCGCCGACCGGGAGACCGCGCCGTTCACCGGCTACGTCAAGCGGTACACCGACCTGCCGTTCCTGGTGACGCTGGACGAGCGCGGCGGCGCCTTCGTCCCCGGCCGGTTCCTCACGGCGTCCGACCTCGGCGATACCGGCGAGAACGCCGAGTGGAAGACCGTCCTGCTGGACGCCCGGACGGACGCCCCGGTCGTGCCGAACGGCTCGGTCGGGTTCCGCTGGACCGAGGCGGGCAAGGGCCACTGGAACCTCGACCTCGGCGGCATCGACCCGCGGCTCACCCTGCATGGAAGCGAGGAGTCGGCGGCGGTGCTGCTGCCGCGCTTCGACCTGCCGGACGGCTCGGGCGGCACGCTGCGCCGGGGCGTCCCGGTCCGGCGCGTCGGCGGGCACCTCGTCACGACGGTGTTCGACCTGCTCATGGCCCAGTACGGCGTCGCCCGCGACGGGCTGCCGGGGGAGTGGCCGGCCGGGTACGACGACGCGTCCGCGCCCGGCACCCCGGCCTGGCAGGAGGAGATCACCTCCGTGCCCGCCGCGACCGCGATCCGGATCGCCCGCGAGTTCGCCGCCACCGCGGAGCGGACCCGCGGCCGCTGCATGATCGTCCTCGGCGCCGGGACGAACCACTGGTTCCACTCCGACACCGTCTACCGGACGTTCCTGGCCCTGCTGATGCTGACCGGCTGCCAGGGCCGCAACGGCGGCGGCTGGGCGCACTACGTCGGGCAGGAGAAGGTGCGCCCGTTCACCGGCTGGGCGCAGCTCGCGTTCGGCCTGGACTGGAACCGGCCGCCGCGCCAGCTCCCGGGCACGCTCTACTGGTACCTGCACACCGGCCAGTGGCGCTACGACGGGTACCGCGCCGACGCGCTCGCCTCGCCGCTCGCGCGGGGGCTGTTCTCGGGGAAGCACACCGCCGACCTCGCCGCGCACTCGATCCGCGCCGGCTGGATGCCGTTCTGCCCCGGCTTCGACCGCAACCCGCTCGACCTCGCCGACCAGATCGAACGCTCCGGGCGCGAACCGGGGGAGTACATCGCGTCCGAGCTCGCGGACGGCACGCTGAAGTTCGCCTGCGACGACCCCGACGCCCCGGAGAACTGGCCGCGCGTCCTCACCGTCTGGCGGGCCAACCTGCTCGGCTCGTCCGCGAAGGGCGCCGAGTACTTCCAGAAGCATCTGCTCGGCACGCACGCGAGCCTGTTCGCGGAGGAGGCGCCGCCGGAACGGCGTCCCGAGGACGTCCGGTGGCGCGAGCGGGCGCCCGAGGGCAAGCTCGACCTGCTGCTGTCGCTCGACTTCCGGATGACGTCCACGACGCTGATGTCCGACGTCGTCCTCCCGGCCGCGACCTGGTACGAGAAGTACGACCTGTCGTCCACGGACATGCACCCGTTCGTGCACGCCTTCAACCCGGCGGTCGACCCGCCGTGGGAGGCGCGCAGCGACCTGGCCGCCTTCCAGGCGATCGCGCGCCGGTTCAGCGAGCTCGCCGCCGGACGGCTCGGCACCCGCAAGGACCTGGTCGCCGGCGCGCTCGGCCACGACACGCCCGGCGAGACCGGCGCGCCGCACGGGACGGCCGAGGGCACGACCCCGTCCTTCGCGATCGTCGAACGCGACTACACCGCGATCGGCCGGCAGATGGCCGTCCTCGGGCCGAAGGCCGAGGGCGCCGGGCTGCCCGTCAAGGGCGTCACGTTCAAGCCCGACCGGGAGATCGAGGTGCTGCGCGAGCGGCTCGGCACGGACGCCGAGAACCGCCCGCTCCTGGACACCGACACCAAGTGGGCCGAGACGATCCTCGCGCTGTCCGGGACGTCCAACGGGCGGCTCGCCGCGCAGGGCTTCGCGCAGCTCGCCGACCGCACCGGTTCGGACTTCGCGGAGCTGGCCGCCGAGGGGGCCGAGCGGCGCATCACGTTCGCCGACACCCGGGCCCGGCCGACCGCGGTCGGGCCGTCCCCCGAATGGTCGGGCATCGAGGCCCCCGACCGGCGGTACTCGCCGTTCACCATCAACACCGAGTACTCCAAGCCCTGGCACACCCTCACCGGCCGCATGCACTTCTACCTCGACCACGAGTGGATGGCCGAACTCGGCGAGCAGCTCCCGGTGTTCCGCCCGCCGCTCAACATGCACCGCCTCTTCGGCGAGCCCGAACTCGGCACGGGCGGCGGGACCGGGACCGGGGCCGGTGCTGGGGCTGGGGCTGGGGCCGAGCTGACCGTCCGGTACCTGACGCCGCACTCCAAGTGGTCGATCCACTCCGAGTACCAGGACAACCTGTTCATGCTGACGCTGTCGCGCGGCGGCCCGGTGGTCTGGATGAGCGTGCCGGACGCCGAGCGCCTCGGCGTCGCCGACAACGACTGGGTCGAGATGGTCAACCGCAACGGGGTCGTCCCGGCGCGCGCGATCGTCAGCCACCGGATGCCGTCCGGCACCGTCTACTACCACCACGCGCAGGACCGGCTCATCGACATGCCCAAGGCGCAGCTGACCGGACGGCGCGGCGGCATCCACAACTCGCTGACCCGGATGCTGGTCAAACCGTCCCACCTGATCGGCGGCTACGCGCAGCTGTCCTACGGGTTCAACTACCTCGGACCGACCGGGAACCAGCGCGACGAGATCACCGTCATCCGCCGCCGCGCCCAGGAGGTGACCTACTGATGCGGGTCATGGCCCAGCTCGCCATGGTGATGAACCTCGACAAGTGCATCGGCTGCCACACCTGCTCGGTCACCTGCAAGCAGGCGTGGACGAACCGCTCGGGCACCGAGTACGTGTGGTTCAACAACGTCGAGACGCGGCCCGGCGAGGGCTACCCGCGCCGGTACGAGGACCAGGACCGCTGGCGCGGCGGCTGGGCGCTGGACCGGCGCGGACGGCTCGTCCCGCGCTCGGGCGGGCGGGTGAGCCGGCTGCTGCGGATCTTCTCCAACCCGCTGATGCCGACGCTCCAGGACTACTACGAGCCCTGGACCTACGACTACGCCTCGCTCACCACCGCGCCGCTCGGCGACGACATGCCGGTCGCCCGCCCGTACTCGCTGGTCAGCGGCGAGCCCATGAAGATCGAGTGGAGCGCGAACTGGGACGACGACCTCGGCGGCGGCCCGGATCTCGCGCGGGCGGACCCGGTCGTCCAGAGGCTGTCCGGCGAGATCCGGCTCGACTACGAGCGCGCGTTCATGTTCTACCTGCCGCGCATCTGCGAGCACTGCCTCAACCCGACCTGCATGGCCGCCTGCCCGTCCGGCGCGATCTACAAGCGCGCCGAGGACGGCATCGTCCTGGTCGACCAGGACCGCTGCCGCGGCTGGCGGATGTGCGTCACCGGCTGCCCGTACAAGAAGATCTACTTCAACCACAAGACGGGCAAGGCGGAGAAGTGCACCTTCTGCTACCCGCGCGTGGAGGTGGGCCTGCCGACGGTCTGCTCGGAGACCTGCGTCGGGCGGCTGCGCTACCTGGGCGTCCTGCTGTACGACCAGGAGAAGGTCACCGAGGCGGCGAGCACGCCGGAGGACACCGACCTGTACGAGGCGCAGCTCGGCGTCTTCCTCGACCCGGACGACCCGTCCGTGCGGGAGGCGGCCCGGCGCGACGGCGTCCCCGACGCCTGGATCGAGGCCGCGCGCCGCTCGCCCGTGCACGCGCTGATCAGCAGGTACCGGGTGGCGCTGCCGCTGCATCCGGAGTTCCGGACGATGCCGATGGTCTGGTACGTCCCGCCGCTGTCGCCGGTCGTGGACGCGCTGCGGAACACCGGCCACGACGGCGAGGACGCGTCCAACCTGTTCGGCGCGATCGAGACGCTGCGCATCCCGGTCGAGTACCTCGCCGGCCTGTTCACCGCCGGGGACACCGCGCCGGTCACGGCCGTCCTGCGCAAGCTCGCCGCGATGCGCTCCTACATGCGGGACCGGAACGTCGGCGACCCGCCCGATCCCGGCAAGCCCGCGTCGGTCGGGATGTCCGAGGCCGACATGGACGCCATGTACCGGCTCCTCGCCCTCGCCAAGTACGACGAGCGCTACGTCATCCCGACGCAGGCGCGCGCCGAGGCCGCCGCGCTGGAGGAGACCGTCTGCCCGGTCGACTACAGCGGCGGGGGCGTCGGCCGCAACGGGCCGTTCGGCGAGACGTCCGGCGGCCCGGACAACGTGTCGGTGGAGACGTTCCACGCGCTCAAGCAGCGCCAGTCCAGCGGCGCGCTCACCGAACCGGGGGAGCGCGACGGCCGCGTGAACCTCCTCAACTGGGACGGCAAGGGCCGTCCGGACGGACTGTTCCCGTCGCGCGACGAGAAGGACGACTCATGAGCCCCGTGGTCTGGCAGGCCGCGTCCCTGCTGCTCGACTATCCCGACGCGGCCCTGTACGAGCGCCGCCCGCTGCTGCGCGAGGCCGTCGCCGGGCTCGCCCGCCACAAGACCCACAAAGCCCACAAAGCCCGCAAGGCCCACAAAGCCCCCCGGGCTCACCAGGCCGCCGAGCGGCTCGGCGCGTTCCTCGACCACATGGACGCGACGCCGCCGTCCGCGCTGGCCGAGCACTACGTCGAGACGTTCGACCTGCGCCGCCGCTGCTGCCTGCACCTCACCTACTACCGCGACGGCGACACCCGGCGCCGCGGTTCGTCGCTCGTCGCGCTCAAGGAGCGGTACCGGGCCGCCGGGGCGGAGTTCGCGGGCGGCGGGGAGCTGCCCGACTACCTGCCGGTCGTGCTGGAGTTCGCCGCGCTGCACGGCGGCGGCGACCTGCTCGCCGAGCACCGCGCCGGGATCGAGCTGCTGCGGCTGGCCCTGCTCGACCGCGGCTCGCCCTACGCCGCGCCGGTGGAGGCGGTCTGCGCGACGCTGCCGGGCGCGTCGCCCCGCGACCGCGCCGAGGCGCTGCGCCTCGCCCGCACCGGACCGCCCGCCGAGACCGTCGGGCTCGAACCGTATCCGGAGACCGTCCGATGAGCCTTCTGCTGTGGGTCGTGCTGCCGTACCTGACCATCGCGTCCCTGGTCGGCGGGACGGTCTGGCGCTACCGCTACGACAGGTTCGGCTGGACGACGCGCTCGTCGGAGATCTACGGCCGGACGATCCTGAACATCGCCAGCCCGCTGTTCCACTACGCGCTGGTGTTCGTGATCCTCGGCCACGTCATGGGCCTGGTCATCCCCGAGGGCTGGACGCGCGGCGCGGGCGTCACCGAGCACGCCTACCACGTGGGGTCGCTCGTCGGCGGGACGGTCGCGGGCGTCGCGGCGCTCCTCGGCGTGGGGATGCTCGTCTACCGGCGGCGCACCAGCGGCCCGGTGTTCTCCGCGACCACGCGCAACGACAAGCTGATGTACGTGTTCCTGGTCGGCTCGCTGATCCTCGGGACGCTGTGCACGATCGTCGCCAACGGCATCAGCGGCCCCTACGACTACCGGACGACCGTCTCGCCGTGGTTCCGCGACGTCTTCCTGCTGCGTCCCGACCCGGACCTCATGGCGCCGGTGCCCGTCCTGTACAAGCTGCACGTGCTGGTCGGGATGCTGCTGATCGCGCTGTTCCCGTTCACCCGGCTCGTCCACGCCTTCGCCGCGCCGTGGTTCTACCTGTTCCGCCCGTACATCGTGTACCGGTCCGCGGACCGCGGCGAACCGGGCACGCGCGCCCCGCGACGCGGCTGGGAGCCCGTTGGCCGCCGCTGAGACCGCCGCAGCCGGACGATCAGCCGTCCCCCGCCCTCCGGTTCGCGCGGACCTGCGCGCGGACGGCACCGACCGCCACGACGCCCCAGACGATCACCGCGGGCCACAGCAGCACCCGGCCCGCGGTCGAGAGCCACGAGATCCTCAGCGCGGTGCCGCACGTCAGGGCCGCGACCGAGGTCATGCCGAGCGGGAAGACCGTGGACCAGCGCCGCACGTCGTAGGCGAAGCGCGGCCAGCGGATCTCGCAGGCCACCAGCACCGCGTACCAGGCGAGCGCGAACAGCACCAGGGCGAGCGCGGCGCCGCGCAGCGCCCCGTGCAGCCCCGGCGCCCAGTCCAAGGGCCGGGCGGACGCCGCGACCAGCTTCGCCGCCGCCAGCGCCGAGATCGACACCGAGCCCCCGGCGACCCAGTGGTCGCCGCGCCCGGCCCTGAGCTGCCGCCAGTCGAACCGCGCCACCACCAGCAGCCAGAGCAGGACGCCGACCGCCGCCGCCGCGAGCGCGGGCCACATCAGCCAGGCCGCGTGCAGCGGCGGCGCGACCGTCCCGGCGAGGACGGCCAGCGACTGGGTGGACACGCACACCAGGTAGGCGGCGCCGGGAACCCGTCCGCGCAGGTGCTCCAGGACGGTCGGCAGCAGCACCGCCCACAGGACGAACGCGGCGGCCAGCAGCACGGCCCCGGCCCACGTCGCCCCGGCCGCCGTGAGCCGGACGCCCAGCACGCCGGTCCCGGCGACGCCGGTCAGCGCGGCGGGGGTGGCCGACTCGTCCCGCCAGCGCGCCGGCGCGCGGAGCAGCCGCGCGGCGAACAGGGCGCAGAGCGGCACCCACAGCAGCGCCGCGACGACCAGCAGCGCCACCGAGAGGGCCTCGGCCCCGACCAGGTGCAGGCCGACCGAGACGATGCCGGTCGCCATGACCGCCGCGCCGAAGGCGGGGCCCACTCCGGGCGCCGGGTCCCCGGCGTCCTGCCGTCGCTTCATGCCGCCAGTGTCCGCGATCACCGGCGGGCCGCCCGAGGCGGCGCGCCGCGAGGGAGGTGCGGCCGGACCATATATCCCTGATCCGCCGCGGGGGATAGGGCTTGACCGTTTTCCCCCCGAGTACTTACCTTCGCGACAGTTGTGTCTCACGTCACACCGCCCAGAGGAGGAGACCATGGCGGAACGACTGAGAACGTCCTTCCGGCTGACCGGGCTGGGCCGCGAGGCGGCCGCCGAGTTCGCCGGAACCCTGATCCTGATCCTGTTCGGCGTGGGCGTGGTGGCCCAGGTCGCCGCGGGCGGGATCGGCGGCCACGACAGCATCGCCTGGGCCTGGGGCATCGGCGTGACCCTGGGGGTGTACGTGTCCGCGACGCTCAGCGGCGGGCACCTCAACCCCGCCGTCACGCTCACCCTCGCGGTGTTCAAGGGCTTCTCATGGCGCAAGGTGGCGCCGTACATGGCCGCCCAGTTCGCCGGGGCGTTCGTCGCGGCGCTGATCGTCCGGTGGAACTACACCGAGGTGCTGGCCAAGGCCGATCCCGGCCACACCATCAAGACGCAGGGCGTGTTCTCGACCCTGCCCGGCAACGGAACGCTCCCGGTCAGCACCTGGGGGGCGTTCCGGGACCAGATCATCGGCACCGCGATCCTGCTTTTCGTCATCCTCGCCCTCACCGACCTGAAGAACCAGCCGCCGCTCGCCAACCTCGCGCCCGTGGTCATCGGCCTGCTGGTCGTCGCGATCGGGATGGCCTGGGGCACCGACGCCGGGTACGCCATCAACCCCGCCCGCGACTTCGGCCCCCGGCTCGCCGAGTACATCACCGGGTACGGGGGAGCGTGGCGGGACCAGAACCACGACCTCTACTTCTGGGTGCCGATCGCCGGACCGCTCCTCGGGGGGCTCGTCGGGGCGGGCCTTTACCTGGTATTGATCGGGAACCACCTGCCCGACCCCGAGGAGGCCGAGAGCGCCGCCCCGGGCCCCGAGCCGCGCTACGACGTCCCCAGCGAGACCTCCTGACCGCCGCCCGCCCCCACCCCGAACCAGCGAGGAGAGCAGTGCCGATGGCCGACTTCGTCGGAGCCCTGGACCAGGGGACCACGAGCACCCGCTTCATGATCTTCGACCACGGCGGCAACGAGATCGCCCGCCACCAGCTCGAGCACGAGCAGATCCTGCCCCGCGCGGGCTGGGTCGAGCACAACCCCACCGAGATCTGGGAGCGCACCCGCGCCGTCATCGAGTCCACCCTCCACCGGGCGAACCTGTCCCACACCGACCTCGCCGCGCTCGGCATCACCAACCAGCGCGAGACGACCGTGGTGTGGAACCGGCGGACGGGCCGTCCCTACTACAACGCGATCGTCTGGCAGGACACCCGCACCGACCGCATCGCCAGCGCCCTGGAGCGGGACGGGCGCGGCGAGACCATCCGGCACCGCGCCGGGCTGCCGCCCGCCACCTACTTCTCCGGCGGCAAGATCCAGTGGATCCTGGAGAACGTCGACGGCGTCCGGGAGGCGGCCGAGAACGGCGACGCCGTGTTCGGCAACATCGACACCTGGCTGCTGTGGAACCTCACCGGCGGGTCCGCCGGGGGCGTGCACGTCACCGACCCGACCAACGCCAGCCGCACCATGCTGATGGACCTGGAGACCCTCGACTGGGACGACCAGCTCCTGTCGTTCTTCGGCATCCCGCGCGCGATGCTGCCCGAGATCCGGCCGTCGTCGGCGCCCGACCCCTACGGGCTGACCCGCGCGGACGGCCCGCTCCGTGGCGAGGTGCCGCTGAGCGGCGACCTCGGCGACCAGCAGGCGGCGACGGTCGGCCAGGTCTGCTTCTCCCCGGGCGAGGCCAAGAACACCTACGGCACCGGCAACTTCCTCCTCCTCAACACCGGCCGCGACCTCGTCCGCTCCAAGGCGGGCATGCTCACCACCGTCTGCTACAGGTTCGGCGACGAGGCGCCCGTCTACGCGCTGGAGGGGTCGATCGCGGTCACCGGCTCGGCGGTGCAGTGGCTGCGCGACCAGCTCGGGATCATCTCCGGCGCGGCGCAGAGCGAGGCGCTCGCCGCGCAGGTCGAGGACAACGGCGGCGTCTACTTCGTCCCGGCGTTCTCCGGCCTGTTCGCGCCGTACTGGCGCAGCGACGCGCGCGGCGCGATCGTCGGCCTGTCCCGCTTCAACACCAACGCCCACCTGGCCCGCGCGACGCTGGAGGCGATCTGCTACCAGTCCCGCGACGTCGTGGAGGCGATGCGGGAGGACTCGGGCGTCTCCCTCGACGTCCTCAAGGTGGACGGCGGCGTCACCGCGAACGAGCTGTGCATGCAGATGCAGGCCGACATCCTCGGCGTGCCGGTGTCGCGTCCGGTGGTCGCCGAGACCACCGCGCTCGGCGCCGCCTACGCGGCGGGACTGGCGGTCGGGTTCTGGAACTCGACCGACGAGCTGCGCCGCAACTGGAACGAGGACAAGCGCTGGACGCCCCGCTGGGACGAGGCGCAGCGCGAGGCCGGCTACGCCGGCTGGCGCAAGGCGGTCGAACGCACGTTCGGCTGGGTCGACGTCGACTGATCCGGAACGTCGACTGATCCGGATTCGTCCGCCCGTGCCCGCATCGGACGCTCCGATGCGGGCACGGGCCCGGAATGACACGTGTACTGGTCACCGGATGGCCGAGCTTCACCGACGGTGAGGCGACGGCCGGAGACGTCCTGGCGATGCAGGCGGTCCAGGACGAGCTGGACGCCATCGGCCTGCCCTACGACACGGCCTGGAGCCCGGTGTTCCGGCCGGACGCGCTGAGCCTCGCGAGCGCCGACCCGGCCCGCTACACGCATCTCGTGTTCGCCTGCGGCCCCCTGCACGGCCGCCAGATCGAGGAGCTGCACGCCCGCTACCCGCACTGCCGCCGGATCGCGGTCGGCGTGTCGGTCCTCGACCCGGAGGACCCCGCCGTCACCGGCTTCGACCTGGTGATCCCGCGCGACGCGCCGGACGCCGACCCCGGCGCGGACCTGGCGGCCCGGCCCGTGACGCGGGACGTGCCGGTGGTGGGCGTCGTCCTCGCGCCGGGCCAGGACGAGTACGGGGCGCGCCGCCGCCACGACCGGATCGAGGCCGAGCTGACGGACTGGCTGGCCCGCCGCGAGTGCGCCCGGCTCCCGCTCGACACCCGGCTCGACCCGCGCGACTGGCGGCTCGCGACGACGCCCGACGAGCTGGAGAGCGTGCTGCGCCGCTGCGACCTGGTCGTCACGACGCGGCTGCACGGGCTCGTCCTGGCGCTGAAGAACGGCGTCCCCGCGCTCGCGGTGGACCCGGTCGCGGGCGGCGCGAAGGTCACCGCGCAGGCGCGGGCGTGGGCCTGGCCCGCGGTCGTCACCGTCGGCGAGGACGCGGCCCCGCCGCTGCTGGACGGGACCGCGCTGGACCGGCTGTGGGGCTGGTGCCTGGCGCTCAGGCGCTCCGGGCGAGCGCCCGCCTGAACCAGCCGAGGGTGTCGAGCAGGCCCTCCTCGACCGAGACCTTCGGCTCCCAGCCGAGCGTCTCGCGGGCGAGGGTGGTGTCGGGCCGCCGGACGGCCGGGTCGTCCACCGGCCGCTCGATGTGGCGGATCGAGGACGACGACCCGGCGAGCTCGACGATCAGCGCGGCCAGGTCGGCCATGGTGATCTCGAACGGGCTGCCGATGTTCATCGGGCCGGGATGCCGCGAGTCGGCCAGCGCGAGGATCCCCCGGACGGTGTCGGAGACGTGGCAGATCGAGCGGGTCTGGGTGCCGTCGCCGGTGACCGTGAGCGGCTCGCCGGTGAGCGCCTGCCGCAGGAACGTCGGGATCGCCCGGCCGTCGTCCGGCCGCATCCGGGGACCGTAGGTGTTGAAGATCCGCACGATCGCGGTGTCCAGCCCGCGGGCCTGCCGGAACGCCGAGGTCAGCGCCTCGCCGAACCGCTTCGCCTCGTCGTACACGCTGCGCGGCCCGACCGGGTTCACGTTCCCCCAGTACTCCTCCGGCTGCGGGTGCACCTTCGGGTCGCCGTACACCTCCGAGGTGGACGCCAGGACGAACCGGGCCCCCGAGCGTTCGGCGAGCTCCAGCGCGTTGCGCGTGCCGAGGCTGCCCACGTCCAGCGTCTGGATCGGCAGCCGCAGGTAGTCGGCCGGAGAGGCGGCCGACGCGAGGTGGAAGACGTGGGAGACCGGGCCCGGCACCTCCACCGGACGGGTCATGTCGTGCCGCACGAACTCGAACCCGCGGCGTCCGGAGAGCCTCGCGACGTTCGCGAAGGCCCCGGTGAGCAGGTTGTCGACGCAGACCACGGCGGTGCCGCGGTCGAGCAGCGCCTCGCACAGGTGGGAGCCGACGAAGCCGGCTCCGCCGGTCACAACGGCGCGTTCCATGATGTCACTCCTTCCAGGCGTGAGAGGTGGTCCGCGGCGGCCGCGACGACCTCGTCCGGGCCGATGCGGAGCAGGGCCGGATCGGGCCGCATGCCGTGCGGGTCGCCGCGTCCGCCCTTCCACAGGACGCGGTGCTCCGGACGGTCCGGAGGCGGCCCCCAAAGCTTGGGCGGCGTCGGCCCGAACAGCAGCACCGACGGGGTCCGGTAGGCGGTGGCGAGATGGCCGGTCCCTGTGTCGCCGGAGACGACCAGCCGGGCGCTTGCGACGAGGGCGGCGAGATCGAGCAGGTCGGTGCGGCCGGACAGGTCGTCCTCCGGCGGCAGCCCGGCCGCGGCGGCGACCCGGCGGGCGATGCCCGTCTCGTCCGGGCCGCCGGTGACGACGACGCGCTCGCCGCGCCTCCGTAACGCCGCGGCGACGGCGGCGAACCGCTCCGGCGGCCAGCGCCGCGACGGGTAGGCCGCGCCCGGATGCACCACGACGGCGTCCGGCGCGGGCGACGGACGGTCCGGGGCGGGCAGGTCCAGCTCGGACGGGTCGGACGGGATCCCGTACCAGGCCAGCAGGCGGCACCAGCGCGGCACCTCGTGCTCGCCGGGATCCCAGCGCGGCCCGCCGGGGACGTCGAACGCCATCAGCCTGCGCGGCTCCGCGTCGAGGAGCGGGTCGTGGCTGGCCGGGCCGTTCCCGTGCAGGTCGACGGCGATGTCGACGGGGCCGGCGTCCGGCAGCGGACCGAGGTCGGGAACGTGCAGCACCTCGTCCACCGTCCCCGAGAGGCGGACGAGCGGTTCGAGCACGCGCGGCGCGGCGAGGACGATCCGGTGCCCCGGCAGGCCGCGCCGCAGCCCCCGCAGCGCCGGCACCCCGGTCAGCAGGTCGCCGAGGCCGAGGGCGCGCAGGACGAGCGCCGTCCTCATCGCGCCGCCGCCAGGATCCGGGTCGTGGAGCGGCCCTCCAGCAGCGGCAGCAGCACCACCGCGCCGTCCCAGGCGCGGACCGTCGCCGCCTCCGGCAGCTCCCGGTCGGCGTAGTCCGCGCCCTTGACCCACACGTCCGGGCGGAGCCGCTCCAGCAGCGCGGTGGGGGTGTCGTCGTCGAACACGACCGTCGCGTCCACGTCGCTGAGCGCGCGCAGCACGCGGGTGCGGTCGGCGGCGGTCGTGACCGGACGGCCCGGTCCCTTCGCCCGCCGCACCGAGGCGTCGGAGTTCACGCACACCACCAGGCAGTCGCCGAGCCGCCGGGCCTGCTGGAGCAGGCTGACGTGCCCGGCGTGCAGCAGGTCGAAGCAGCCGCCGGTCGCGACGACCGTGCCGCCCGCGCGGCGGGTCCGCTCGGCGACCTCGAACGCGTCGTCCTCGCGCCCGGCGGGCACGATCGGCGCGCCCGTCTCGGCGAGCCGCTCCGACAGCCCGACGGCGCCGCCCGCCGCGACGTACCGCGACGCGGTCCGCACGCCGCGCGTCACCGCCTCGGTGAGCGCCCCGCCGGTGCCGAGCGCCCAGGCCGTGGCGGCCGCGAAGCCGTCGCCCGCGCCGCACGGATCGCCCGACGCGGGTTCGGCCGGGGCCAGGAACGGCGGCCCCTCTCCCTGGCAGAGCAGCGCGCCGCGCGGGCCGAGCGTCACCGCTACGGCGGAGACGTCCCAGCGCGCGGCCAGCTCCCGCGCGTGCCGCGCCGAGGCGGCCACCCCGTCGCCCGCGCCGGTGAGCCGGCGCGCCTCGTCCTCGTTCGGCGTCGCGAGCAGCGTGTTGCGGACGGGCGGGCCGCCGCGCGGATGCGGGTCCCACACGATCGGGACGCGGTCCGGCAGCCGTTCCAGCAGGGCGCGGACGGCCGGCTGGGACGCGACGCCGCGCCCGTAGTCCGACACCAGCACCGCGCCCGCCCCCGACAGCGCCGCCGCGACGGCGGGCGAGACCGGCCCCGCGGTGGCCCGGCCCTCGCCGGCGTCCAGGCGGGCCACGGCGTGGTCGCCGGACCTGATCCGCGTCTTGACCGGGGTCGGGCCGTCCAGCCGCAGCGCCGCGACGTTGACGTGCGGGCGCAGCAGCGCGCGCAGCCGCCGCCCGGCCTCGTCGTCGCTCAGCGCGGTCACCAGCACCACCTCGGCGCCCTCGGCGGCGGCGAGCAGCGCGGCCAGGCCCGCCCCGCCCGGCCGGGACCGCTCGGCGGCGTGCTCGATCACCGGGACGGGCGCGTCCGGGGACAGCCGGGCGCTCTGCCCGACCAGGTCCACGTCGAGCAGCGTGTCCCCGACGACGACCAGGGGCCCGTTCACCGCTCGTCCTGGATCGACTGGTCGACCTGCCCGCACAGCAGGTGGAGCGCGGCCAGGTGGATCTCCTGGACGGTCGAGGTGCGCGGCGCGTCCACGGTGATCGCCTGGTGCGCCGCGGCCGCCAGCGAGTTCGGGCCGGGCCCGGTGAGCGCCCACACCGTCAGCCCGCTGCGCCGCCCCTGCCGGGCCGCCGCGACCACGTTCGGGCTGTTGCCGCTGGTCGAGAAGCAGACCAGCACGTCGCCGGGCCGGCCGTGCGCCCGGACCTGCCGGGCGAACACCTGCTCGGCGCCGTAGTCGTTGCCGATCGCGGTCACCGAGGAGGTGTCGGCGTGCAGCGGGATCGCCGCGAACGGGCGCCGCTCGTCCTCGAACCGCCCGACCAGCTCGGCCGACAGGTGCTGGGCCTCCGCGGCGCTGCCGCCGTTGCCGCAGGTCAGCAGGCGGCCACCGGCCTCCAGCACGCCCGCGAGGTGCGTGCCCCACGAGACGATGATCGGCGTCCAGCGGCGGAACGCGAGCGCGGCGGAGGCGAGTTCCTCCAGGCGCCGGTCCTGGTCGCGGGAGAGTACGTGCGCGTGCATGGAGGGCACGACGCCGGGGACGATGCTGGAAGTCATGCCGCCACCTCCTTCCTGGCCATGGCCTCTCGGTAGACGCTGAGGGTGTCGCGCGCGACGCGCGGCCACGAGTAGCGGGCCTCGGCGCGCCGCCGTCCGGCGCGGCCGTACGCCTCGCGCCGGGCCGGGTCGTCGAGCAGCGCGTTGACCGCCCGGGCCGCGGCGACCGGGTCGCGCGGCGGGACGAGCAGCCCGCTCTCGCCGTCCGCGACGCTGTCCAGGTGCCCCCCGACCGCGGTCGCGACGACCGGGACGCCGCAGCTCATCGCCTCCAGCGGCACCATCCCGAACGGCTCGTACCAGGGCAGCGCCAGCACCACGTCGGCCGACCGCAGCAGCGCGGGGACCTCGTCGCGGGACCGGCGGCCGACCAGGTGCACCCGGCCCGCCACGTCCGCCTCCGCCGCGACGGCGAGGAGCCGCCGCGCCTCCGGGTCGGCGTCCAGCTCGGCCGCGGGCGGGCCGCCCGCGACGATCAGTTCGGCGTCCGGGACGTGCGCCAGCGCGCGGATCGCGGTGTCGACGCCCTTGCGCTCGACCATCCGCGACAGCACCACGAGGCGGCGCGGCGCGCCCCGGTCCTCGGCCGGGCCGTCGGGGGAGTGGACGGCCAGGTCCACCCCGCACGGCACGACCTCGATCCGGTCGGCGGGCACGCCCATGGCGGCGAGCTCGGCGGTCTCCTCCACGGCGGTCGCGATGACGGCCTCCGCCGCCCGCCCGATCTCGCTCTCCATCTGCACGCGGCCGTCCGGGCTGGTGTCCTTGCCGCCCTGATGGCGGCGCTTCACCGAGCCGAGCGCGTGGAACGTCTGCACCACCGGGACGCGCGGCGCGCCCGGACCGCGGGTCGCCTGGAGCGAGGCCAGCCCGCTCATCCAGAAGTGCGCGTGCACGACGTCCGGCGGGTCGGCGCGCCATCGGTCCCGCAGGTAGTTCCCGAAGTCGGGCATCCAGCGGAGCAGGTCGTCCTTCGGCACGTCCGACGGCGGGCCGGCCGGGACGTGCTCGACCGTGACGCCCGGCGCGAGCCGGACCCGGCCCGGCGGGGCGGGCGAGTCGCGCCGCGTGTAGACCGTCACGTGGTGGCCCTGGGCCCCCAGCTCGGCGGCGAGCGCGGCGACGAACACGTTCTGCCCGCCGGCGTCCGCGCCGCCGAGCCCGCCGCGCGCGGCGAGCGGGCTGGCGTGCTCGGAGACCATCGCGATCCTCATCGTGTCACCTCTTCCAGTAGGCGTCGCCAGTCCCGCAGGAAGCGGGGCAGGCCGTAGCGGCGGACGGCGGCCTCGCGCGCCCGGTGGCCCATCACGCGGGCCCGCTCGGGGTCCGCGGCGAGGTCCCGGGCGGTGCTCGCGAGGGTGTCCGCGCGGGTGGACAGGACGCCCGTCCCCGGCGGGACGGCCTCGACGGCCTCGGTCGTGGCGAGCGCCACGACCGGCAGGCCGAGATGCATGGCCTCGATCAGCGCCAGGCCGAGCGACGTCCACCGGTAGGGATGGACGTAGACGCGGCGCCGGGCGAGTTCGGCGTGCATCCGCTCCTGCGGGAGGTCCTCGAAGGTCCGGAGGCGGTCGGGGTGGACGCCGAGGGCGTCCGGTGCGCCGGTGACCCGCATCCCGAACAGGTCGATCGGGACCGCCTCGGCGAGCCTCGGCAGCAGGTCGGTGCCGGTGATCCGGCCGCGCCTGAGCGGGTCGTTCACGACGACGCCCGCGCGCGGCACCTCGCCGGTGTAGCGGTAGCCGGGATCGACCACGCCGTGCTCGACGACCGTGGTCGGGGCGCGCCCGCAGTCCCAGAACAGCTCGTTGAAGTGGGCCACGTGGACGACGGGGATGTCGTCCCGGTCGTGCAGGAAGTGCGGCACGTCGGGGACGAACCGTCCGGGCAGGTCGGGCGCGGCGGCGGTCCTGCCGGGCGTGTCGTGCTCGACGTAGACGGCCGGGACGTCGCGTCCGGGCCTGCGGCCGAGCCACTTCTCGCACAGCTCCAGCTCGTGCGGGCGCTGGAGCACCACGACGTCCACGTCCTCGTCGCGCAGCGTGTCGTGCGGGACCTCCACGGCCCGGTCGGGCCAGGGGAAGGTCTCGGCGCGGCCGAGGCCGTCGGGACCGCGGTCCGGCGTGACCGGGACCAGCGTCGTCCAGGGCCCGTGCACGAACGAGGTGGCCCACGAGCCGTGGACGTGCCACATCAGCGCTCTCATCGGACGACCTCCTCCACGGCGCGCACCACTTCGGACGCCTGGACGGACGTCAGGCACGGATGGCCGGGCACCGGGCAGACGGTCGCGCGCGTGTCCCGGCAGGGCGCGTCCTGGTCGCCCAGCAGCACGGTCGGGACGGCGTACGGCGCCCAGCGCTTCGCCGGGACGGTCGGCGCGAACAGCGACACGACCGGCGTCCCGACGGCGGCGGCCAGGTGCGCGGGACCGGTGTTGCCCGCGACGACGGCGTCCGCGCCCGCGAGCACGGCGGCCAGCTCGGCGAGGCCCGTCCGGCCGCCGAGGTCGAGGGCGTCCACGCCGGCGACCTCGGCGGTCAGCTCCTTCTCCCGGCGGTGGCCGGTGACGATGACGCGCCGCCCGGACTCGGCGAGCAGCCGCACGGCCTCGGCGTTCCGGTGCGGCGGCCAGGCCCGCGCGGGAACCGACGTCCCCGGATGGACGACCACGTACGGCTCGGTCCCGGTGAGGGCGGACACGTCGGGCAGCGGCTCGCGGACGCGCAGCCGGCCGTCGTCCACCGGCGGGAACCCCGCCTCGGTGGCGAGGGCGGTCATCCGCGCGGCCTCCGGGATGTCGCCGTCCGGACGGTGCCGCAGGTCGAGCAGCGAGCCGGGGTAGTCCTCGCTGATGCCCCCGATCCAGGGCGTCCCGGCGAGGCGCAGCAGCAGCGCGAGCGGCAGCGGCGACTGGTGGAACGACGTCAGGATCAGCGCCCGGTCGAACCCGCGCAGCCGCCGCGTGATCGCGGCGACGTCGTCGGCGTCGACCGGGACCCGGTCGGGGTCGATCCACGGCGCGCACCACTCGATCACCCGGTCCGGCCCGGGCAGCAGGTCGGCGGCGGCGCGCCCGCGCGGCCCGCACAGCAGGACCGTCTCCTCGGCGCGCGCGGCGACCGCCCGGACGGCGGGCCCGGCCAGCAGCACGTCGCCGAGGTTGTCCTGGCGGGCGACGAGGACCCTCACCGCGCCCACCCGCCCAGCAGCACCAGGTCCACGGCGGCGGCCAGGTCCGGCGCGACCTCCGGGGCGGCGTCGATCTCGCCCGGCTTGGTGCGGTCGGTCGGCACCAGCACGCCGCGCGCCCCGGCGGCCCGCGCCGCCGCTACGTCCGCGCCGATGTCGCCGATGACCACGCAGTCGGACGGCGCGACGCCGAGCCGCCGCGCGGCGCGCTCGACCATGCCCGGCGCGGGCTTGCGGCAGGCGCAGCCGTCGTCCTCGCCGTGCGGGCAGACCTCCCAGACGTCGAACCGGCCGAGCAGGTCCTCCACCCGCCGGTTCACCCGGCGGACGTCGGTCTCGGTGATCTTGCCGCGGGCCACCCCGGACTGGTTGGTGATCACCCCGATGGACAGGCCCGCGCGGCGCAGCCGTTCGAGGGCCGCGCGCGCTCCGGGCACCGGCTCGACCAGCTCGGGGTCGCCGTTGTACGGGACGTCGCGGATCAGCGTGTCGTCGCGGTCGAACAGCACGACCGGACGCGGCCGCCACACCCGCGCGTCGCGGTGGCGGATCGTTCCCCGCACCCGGTGCGCCACGGCGACCGGCGGAATCACGGCGCTCGTCACGGCCATGCGGAGGATCTCGCCGGGCGTCTTCGGCCCCGGCCGGATCCGCGCGGCGGCGAACTGGGCGGTCAGCCCCGCCCACACCGTTCCGGCGGCGACCAGCGTCCCGCGCCGCGCCGCGTGAACGGCCCCGGCGCCGCGACCGCGGTGCCGCGGTCCGCCGCCTAGCCGTCCGCCGCGTGGCGAAACAGCGTGGCGTTGAAGTCGAAGGTGTTGCAGTCCGCCGCGTCGCATACCGCGGCGTTGCGGCTCGTGGTGCTCCAGAAGCCGCTCCCAGGGCGCGAGGGCGGCGAGCGCGAGCGCCCCCGCGGCCGTCGTGGCGACGTGCGCGGCGAACCGGCCGCGCGGCGCGGCGACGCGCGCGTACCAGCCCCGGCCGTGCAGCGCGTTCATGAGGGCGTCGTCGGCGTTCCCGGCCTGGGCCTTCACCGAGGCCCAGAACCCGGCCGGACGCACCGGGTGCACGATGCGGCGGCGGCCGAGCACCAGCTCGTGCCCCGCCACCTGGACGCGCAGCGCCAGATCGGCGTCCTCGCGGAAGGCGCGGCGGAAGCGCTCGTCGAACCCGCCGACCAGCGTCAGCACCGGACGGCGGTACGCCATGTCGGCGGTGATCCACACGGACGTGGCGAGCCCGGCGGTGTTGCGCTCCCAGTCGGTGGGCCGCCGGTCCTGCGGCAGCGGCACCACGACGCGTCCCTGCGAGCCGCCGACCGTGCCGGGCAGCCCGGCGAGGTCGTCGGTGAGGCGCTGCGCCCAGTCGGGGTCCGGCACGACGTCGTCGTCGAGGAACACGATCCACTCCGAGGTGGCCGCGTGCCAGCCGGTGTTCCGCGCGGCGGCGGGGCCGCGCCCGCCCGAGCGCAGCACGCGCACGCGCCGGTCCGCGCCGTCCGGCAGCGGGAGCGGCGCGCCGGGCTCGGGCCGGTCGTCCACCACCAGGATCTCGGCGGGCGGCGGCCCGGACGAGCCGAGCAGCGCCTCCAGCGTCACTCGCAGGCTGTCGCGGCCGACGGTGGGAATCACGACCGAGTACTTCATCGTGCGAACACCTCCCCCCGCCGGACGACGAAGGGGCCGAGCACGAGCATGTCGACCGGGGCCGACCCGAAGCACTCCAGGGCGTCGCGCGGGTCGTCCACCATGGGCCGCCCCGCGGTGTTGAGGCTCGTGTTGACCAGCACCGGCAGCCCGGTGCGGACGCGGAACTCCTCCAGCACGCCGGCGACCAGCGGTTCGTCCTCGCGCGCGACGGTCTGGACGCGCGCGGTGCCGTCCACGTGCACGACGGCCGGGATCCGGTCGCGCCACTCGGGCCGCACGTCGTGGACGAACAGCATGTACGGGCTCGGCACCGGCCCGTCGAAGATCTCGGTGGCGTGGTCGAGGGCGACCATCGGCGCGATCGGCCGGAACGTCTCCCGCCCCTTGACCGCGTTCAGCCGGTACACGTTGCCGGGGTCGCCCGGATGGGCGAGCAGCGAGCGGTGCCCGAGGGCGCGCGGCCCGTACTCCGACCGGCCCTGGAACCAGGCGACGACCTCGTTGCGGGCCAGCGCCTCGGCGACCGTCGCGGCCAGGTCGCGCGGCCGGTCGTAGGGCACGCGCGCCTCGTCGAGGCGGGCGGCGATCTCGGCGTCGGTCCAGCTCCGGCCCAGGTCGGCGCCCGGCATCGCCTCGATCCGGTCGCCCTCGGCGTGGGCCGCGTGCAGGGCCGCGCCGAGCGCGGTGCCCGAGTCGCCGGCGGCGGGCTGGACCCACACCTCGTCGTAGGGGCCGTCGCGCAGCAGGCGGGAGTTGGCGACGCAGTTCAGCGCCACGCCGCCGGCCAGCGACAGCCGCCGCGACCCGGTCCGGGCGTGCAGCCAGGCGGCCAGGTCGATCAGCACCTCCTCCAGCCGCTGCTGGACGGACGCGGCGAGGTCGGCGTGGTCGCTCGTCCACTCGCCGTCGGCCGGGCGCGCCTTGGCGAGCGACGACCAGTCGATCCGGGCGACCTCGAAGCCGCCGTCGCCGGTCGCGCGCACCAGGTCGCGCATCTCGCCGGCCAGGCGCGGCTCCCCGTAGGACGCCAGCGCCATCACCTTGTACTCGTCGCAGGAGCGCAGGAACCCGAGGTGCTCGGTCAGGTCCTCGTACATGAGGCCGAGGGAGTGGGGGAGCCGCTGGGCCGCGAACGTCGTGAGGCCGTCGTCGCCGTACCGGCCCGCGAGGTGGGAGTGCGACTCGCCGCGCCCGTCCAGGACGAGCACGTCGCCCTCGCCCGGACGGGGCGCGGCGAGCGCGGCCGACGCGGCGTGCGCGGCGTGGTGCGGGACGAACCGGACGATCCCCGGATCCAGGCCGGGCAGCGCGTCGGCCAGCATGTACGGCGCCCGCTGCGCGTACAGGGTACGCAGTCGCTCCCACTGGCCCTCGTGGCCCGCGAGCCCCGGCTCGACCAGGGCCGGATCGTAGGAGTACGCCACGGCGTCGAGGTCGCCGGGCTCCAGCCCGGCGACCTCCAGGCACCAGCGGGCCGACCGCTCCGGCAGCTCCCAGGCCGAGAAGGCGTAGGGCCGCTTGCCGTGCTTGCGCCGGGAGAAACGCTCCTCCTCGGCGGCGGCGACCACCCGCCCGTCGACGACGAGTGCTGCCGCCGGGTCGTGAAACACCGCGTTGATTCCGAGTACGCGCATGGACGATGCCCCCCGTGCACCGCACGTTCGGTGCAGTCGACTCCGTTGTGGAGTCACTCGCCTACCCGTGACTGACGGTCCAAACGGAGAGTCCTGCAACTTCCTGGGGGCTGGAGTGCAGAAACCGGTTGTGCGCAGTGCTTCCGCGATTCGGATTATTTTGGCCGGTCGGGGGCCCAACGCCGCATCTGCATGGAATCCGTGTCCCGGGTAGTCGGGGATCATGCGATACACGCTTCTGGTCATCACCCACCAGCGGCGGCCCGAACTGCTCGCGACGCTGGACAGGCTGCGCGCGCTCCCGGGCCGTCCGCCGATCGTCGTGGTGGACAACGCCTCGCAGGACGGCTCGGCCGACGCGGCGTCGGCCCTGCCCGGCGTGACGGTCGTGCGCTCGCCGCGCAACCTCGGCGCGGTCGCCCGCAACCTCGGAGCCGACCACGTCCGCACGCCGTACATCGCGTTCTGCGACGACGACACCTGGTGGGAGCCCGGCGCGCCGGACCGCGCGGCGGACCTGCTGGACGCCCATCCGCGCCTCGCCGCCGTCACCGGCCGCATCCTGGTCGGCCCGGACGGCCGCGAGGACCCGATCGTCCCGGAACTGCGCGACTCGCCGGTTCCGGGGCCGTCCTGGCTGCCCGGCCCCGCGCTCGGGTCGTTCCTCGCGGGCGCGACCATGCTGCGGGCGTCGGCGTTCCGCGCGGCGGGCGGGTTCTCGCCGCGGCTCTGGCTCGGCGGCGAGGAAGAGCTGCTGGCCGCCGACCTCATGGCGGCGGGCTGGTGGCTCTGCTACGCCGACGACGTGGTCGTCCACCACGAGCCGTCCCTGGTGCGCGACCCCGGCCTGCGCCGGCGCCACGGCATCCGCAACACGCTGTGGACGACCTGGCTGCGCCGGTCCGCGCCCGCCGCCCTGCGCCGCACCGGAGCGCTGCTCCGCGACGTCCCGCGCGACCGGACCACCGCCCACGCGCTCGCCGAGGCCGTCGCCGGAGCGCCCTGGGTCCTGCGGAACCGCGCGCCCGTCCCGGCCGCGGTCGAGGCGCGGCTGCGCACCCTGGACGGCCCCCAGCGCGACTCCACCGCCCGACGCTACGTGGGATGAGGAACGACCATGCCGGACGTCACGACCGTCGTCGCCACCCGCAACCGCGCCGACGAGCTGCGCCGTAGCCTCGTCCACCACCGGCCGCCGGTGATCGTGGTGGACAACGCGTCCGACGACGAGACCGCCGACGTCGCCCGCGAGGCGGGGGCGAGCGTGCTGCGCCTGAGCAGCAACCTGGGGGCCGCCGCGCGCAACCTGGGCGCCGAGCACGCCACGACGCGCTATGTCGCGTTCGCCGACGACGACTCCTGGTGGGCGGCGGGCGCGCTCGACCGCGCCGTGGGGCTCCTCGAGGGCCATCCGCGCGCCGCCCTGCTCGCCGCGCAGGTCCTGGTGGGCGAGGAGGCCCGCCCGGACCCGGTGTCGGACCTGATGGCCGACTCGCCGCTGGGCCGTCCCGACGACCTGCCGGGGCCCGCCGTCCTCGGGTTCCTGGCCTGCTCGGCCGTCGTCCGCCGGGACGCCTACCTCGACGTCGGCGGCTTCTCCGAGGCCCTGCACTTCGGCGGCGAGGAGGAGTTGCTCGCGCTCGACCTCGCCGCCGCCGGATGGGGCATGGCCTACGTGCCGGAACTGGTCGTCCACCACCACCCGTCGCCGCACGGCCGCGACCCCGTCGCGCGCCGCCGCCTGGAGGTCCGCAACCGGCTGCTCACCGCGTGGCTCCGCCGTCCGGGCCGGACGCTCGCGCGGGAGGTCGCCCGCGCCGTCCGCACCTCGGACGGACGGCACGGCCTCGCCGCCGCCGTCCGCGCGCTGCCGCCGCTCCTGCGCGCCCGGCGGCCCGTCCCGCCGGAGGTCGAGGCCGCCCGGCGCGCCCTCACCCGCTACTGACCGTCAATTCGGGTTGACCGTCAACGGGGAGTGGCCGTCATCTGCGAGCGGCTCCCGTCCGGTGCGGAGCCGCCGCGCGGGACGCCACGTGACCAGCACCGCGAGCGCCAGCAGCAGCTCGCCGATGTCACCGCCGTAGTACATCAGGTCGGCTCCGCCGCGGATCTGTGACGGCTCGGCGGGCAGGTCCAGGAACCCGGCGTACATGACCTGGGCCAGCGAGGCGTGCACGGCGATCGCGACGCCCAGCACCACCAGCCGGGTCATGACCGGCGCCCGGTGCGGCGCGGGGTCGGGCCCCGCCACGGCCCACGCGAACAGGCATCCCGCCAGCAGGAAGTGGGCGTGCACGAGCATGTGCAGGGTCTCGTCCTGGGTGGACGCCGCGTAGAGCGGCGTCGCGTAGACCAGGACGGTCCCGCCCGCGCTGAGCACGAGCGCCGTCACCGGATTCGTCAGCCACCGGACCGGCCCCGACCGCAGCAGCCGCCCGATCCGGCGGCCGACCGCGCGCGGCGAGTACCGCAGCGCGAGCGACACCGGCGCGCCCAGGACCAGGAACAGCGGCGCGTACATGCCGAGCAGCAGGTGCTGCGCCATGTGCCCGCGGAAATCGTCGTCGGCCCAGGCGTCCACGGGCGGGGAGAGGGCCGCGGCGAGCAGGAGCACGCCCAGCAGCAGGCTCGCCGTCCGCCACCGGGTCCGTCCGCGCGCGGCCATCTCAGCGCGGCCCCACAGCCGGGTGGCGCCTGGCGCTCAGGTAGCCGCCGACCAGCAGCACCGCGCCGAGGAGCAGGAACCCCATGTCCCACCACACGTGCTTCGGGCCGCTCCGGACGTGGTGGATGCCGAGGATCTCGTGGTCGATCAGCCCCTCGACCAGGTTGAAAACGCCCCAGCCCGCGGCGAGCCAGGCCCACAAAGCGGGCATCCGCCAGGCGGGCCGGTCGCCGGGGGCCATCCGGCGGTACAGCAGGGCCAGCCCGGCCAGGACGCACACCCAGGTGAAGACGTGGAAGAACCCGTCCCAGACCGTGTTCATCTCCAGGCCGGAGACCGTGTGGGTCGAGTACCGCTTCAGGCCGAGGCGGTCCCCGCCGGTGCTGGACAGCATGTGGTGCCACTGGAGCACCTGGTGCAGCATGATCCCGTCCACGAACCCTCCGAGGCCGAGGCCGAGGATCAGGCCGGGCAGAGCGAGCCGGTCACGCACCGGGCACCTCCGATCGTCGAGTGATCGGGACCCTGCCCGGTGGCCGGGGGCCAAACCTGCCCCCGCGCGCGCCCGGTGGACGCGCGCGGGCGCGCACGTCCACCGGGCGGGACGAGCCGGGTCAGCCGATCTCGACGGCGACCGGACGGGCCGGCGCCTCGTCGGCCGCCGGGGCGACCGCGCGGCGGCGGACGCCGAGCAGCAGCGACCCGAGGGCGGCGACGACGGCCAGCCCCGCGAGCGCCCAGCCGGTCGCGTACTCGGCGTGCCGGGTCGAGCCGCTGTCCTGGAACTGGACGAGGAACAGCGTCCCGATCGTCGCGACCCCGAGCACCTGCCCGACCTGCATCACCGTCAGCAGGAGGCCGCTGGCGTCGGCGGCGTCCTCGGCCGGGACGTTCTCCAGCGCCATGGTCATCACGATCGGCATGACGCCGAGGCCGAGCCCGATCACGGCGGTCAGCGCCAGGTAGGCCGCGCCCCCGGCGGCGAGCGGCCCGATCCAGATGTAGCCGAGCGCCGCGACCGTGAAGCCGATCGGGACCAGCCGGCGGTACCAGCTCCCGGGCAGCCGCTGCCAGTAGAGGCTGACCAGCGCGAACGCCAGCACGCACGGCACGAACGCCAGGCCGGACCTCAGCGGCGTCATCTTGAGGTCGCCCTGGAGGTGCAGCGTCGTGGTGAACAGGAACGAGCCCCACGAGCCGGGGCCGAACATCAGCGTGACGACGCTGACGACGACGCCCGGCGCCCGCAGCACCCGTCCGGAGATCAGCGGACGCCCGCCGCGCGCCGCGAACCGCCGCTCGGCCACCGCGAACACGGCGAACAGGACGGCGCCGCCCGCCAGCGCGGCCCAGCCCCACGCGGGCCAGCCGAGCTCGTGCCCGAGGATCAGCGGGATGACGAGCCCCAGCAGCGCCGGGGTCAGCAGGAGCAGGCCCACCGGGTCCAGGCCGCCGCGCCGGTCCTCGTCCGCCCGCGGCAGCACCCGCGGCCCGGCCGCGAGCAGCAGCAGGCCGATCGGCACGTTCACCAGGAACACCAGCCGCCAGCCCGACCCGAACAGGTCGGCGCTGACCAGCAGCCCGCCGAGCACCTGCCCGACGACCACGCCGCCGGCGATCACCATCGCGTACATGCTGAGCGCCCGCGCCCGCGCGGGCCCCTGGAACCCGCGCTGGATCATGCTCATCACCTGCGGCGTCATCAGCGCCGCGCCGATGCCCTGCAGGAACCGCATGACGATCAGGAACCCGGTCGCCGGCGCGAGGCCGCAGGCCAGGGACGCGGCGGTGAACACCGCGAGCCCGCCGAGGAACACGCGCCGGTGCCCGAACAGGTCGCCCAGCCGCGCGCCGGTGATCAGCAGCACGGCGTAGGCGATGATGTATCCGGCGACCACCAGTTGCAGGCTCGCCCCGCTCGCGTGCAGGTCCGCCCGCAGCGTCGGCAGCGCCACGTTGACGATGTTGACGTCGAGGATGGCCATGAACTGCCCGAGCAGCAGCAGCGCGAGCATCGGGCCGGTAGACCGTGCGGAGGACGCCCGCACGCCCTTCATGCGTTCGGTCGGAAATGTCATGCATGTAGCTTCCGTCCGTTCGCATACCGGTGCCGAGAGCCCCTTGATACTGGTACTGGCACCACCCGGCTGAGGCGCCGCGCGCGTCCGGTGTTTCAGGGAGCCTCGGGATGGATGTGGAAGTACTCGTTGTCGGCCCACTGGAACCAGTACTGGCCGACGAGCGCGCCGTTGGCGCGGCTGTTCCCCAGGACGTTCAGGAACAGTCCCTTGGCGTGGCTCTGGATCCGGTACCGGTTCGGCTGGTCGGTGAACGGGTGGCCGAGATTGAAGTTCTGCGTGTCCTGGTACCAGTGGTCGGTCTCGGGCTCGCCGTTGGTGGCGTGGCAGCGCCAGACGTTGCTGAGGCTGCCCGCGCCCGAGTTCGGCCCGCCCTCGACGTCCGCGCACCAGGACCCGGGGATGCCGCTGAGGATCCGGTAGTTGTCCGGGCCGGGCTCGGGGCCGAGGAAGCTGAGCCGCCAGCGCTGGTTCGCGCCGCCGTGGTCGGCGTAGACGTCGATGTGGTCGCCGTTGGCCGCCGACCCGCCCGCGATGTCGAGGACGCCGCCGTTGCTGTCACTGCTGATCGACACCGTCGGAGGGACGCCGCCCGCAGCGCGGAACGAGCTGAAGCCCACCGGCCAGTGGTCGCTGCCCCGGTTGGTCAGCACGGACGCCTGCCAGTTCTCGGTGTCGACGCTCGACACCATGTAGTCGAGCTCGCCGGCGGACCGCTGCGTGGCCTGCCCGGCGCTGTAGAGGTAGGACCCGGCGGGTCGCTGGAGCCGTCCGGGGTCGCGGTTGAAGTCGCCGAGGACGGCCCAGCGGTAGCCGCGCGCGTTGGCCCAGTCGCGTCCGCGCCGGACGAGCGTCGCCGCGTCGCCTCCGCCGCGCGCGGACGCGTGCGCGGACGCGAAGACCGTGTCGGTGTCGTGGTTGACGACGGCCAGCAGCGGCCGGTACGGCCCGTTGATGACCGCGATGTCGTCGGCGCGCCACGTCGTCACCATGCCGAGGTTCCGCGACGGGGTCCGCAGGATGTACAGGTAGACCGTCCTGCCGCGGCTCCCCTCCTGCCAGCGGTACTCGCGGAGCGCGCCGAGCCTGCGCCCGGTGGGCCGCGCCGCCGCCGGGGGAGTGCTCGGCACCTCCTGGAGCGCGATCACGTCGTGGAAGTTCGCGAGCGAGTACACGCCCGCCCAGCGGTCCCGGCCGCCCTGGATGTTCCAGGTCGCCGGCCGGTGCCGGTCGCCGGGGTTCTGCTGCGCGTGGGCCCTGCCCTGGACGGCGAACGCCAGGGCGAGGGCCAGGACGGGCGCCACGAGCGCCGCCAGGAGCACCGCGCCCGTCCGACGCGGCGCCGCAGAGGTTCGCACCGATGCCTCCCGTGTCCGGTGGTGGGGGAACGCTCCCGCGCCACAGCTCACACGCGAAGCTACGCTCCGCAAAGGAGAAATCGACCGGACAAGGTGTCACTTCCGTCGACGATGACCACAACCGGCTACCGGAGCCGTCCGGTGAGGGGGGACGGCCAGCCGGCGCGGACCGGTACCCGTGTGAGGGGCCGGTACCCGTGTGAGAAGGTGCCCGATCCTGGTACTGGTAGCACCTGGATGCGGCGGCCCGGGTCGGCGACACTGGGAGGGTGACGATCACGATCAGCGAGCGGCGGACGAGCGGCGGCGGCCGGCGGCGGGACGAGCTGGCGGCGTTCCTGCGCAGCCGGCGGGAGCGGATCACCCCCGAGGACGTCGGGCTGCCGCCCGCGCCCCGGCGGCGGACGCCCGGCCTGCGCCGGGAGGAGGTCGCGCAGCTCGCCGGGGTCGGCGTCACCTGGTACACCTGGCTGGAGCAGGGCCGGCCGATCAACGTGAGCACGCAGGTCCTCGACGCCATCGCCACGACGCTGCGGCTCGACCCGGTCGAGCGCGAGCACCTGTACCGGCTGTCGGAGGTGGCCGTCCCGCCCGAGCCGGACGTCGCGTCCGCGCTGACCGAGGACGTCCGGACGATCCTGGCCGGGCTCGGCCCGATGCCCGCGGTGGTCGCCAACGCCCGCAGCGACGCGCTGTTCTGGAACGACGCCTACGCGGCGCTGTTCCCCGCGGTCACCGAGGCCCCGGACGGCGAGCGCAACTCGATGTGGCAGTTCTTCACGCTGCCGCCCTGCTGCAACCCCTGCGTCAACCTGGACGAGCAGGTCGCCGAGAGCGTCGCGATGTTCCGCTACCGGTACGTCCGGCACCGGGACGACCCGGAGTTCCAGCGGCTCGTCCAGCGGCTCGTGGACGCCAGCCCGCGCTTCGAGAAGCTGTGGCGGACGCAGGACGTCGCCGTCCCGAAGCCGTGCCAGAAGGACTTCCTCTACCCGCGCGTCGGGAAGGTCGCCACCCGCACGACCTCGTTCGACCTGAGCGTCCGGCCGGGCACCCGCATGGTCGTCTACACCTTCGTGGACGAGGCCAGCCGCGCCAACTTCGCGCGGCTGCTCGCCGATCCGTCGCTGGCGCGCCCGGACCACGCGCACTGAGACGGGGGTTGCGGCGGGCGGGGGCGTCCGCCATCATCGTCCGCATGATCTACAGGAAGGGCGGTCTCCGCCCGGGCCGTTGAGCCCCCGCGCAGCCGACGCGCTGCTCGCCGACGTAGAACCCCTGGCCTTCCCGCACCGCATGGGCGCGCTGGCCCTGCACGCCCGGCGGCTCGCCGGGACACCCGGACTCGGCGCGCTGCTCGCCGAACTCTCCACCCGCGGACGGTACGAACGGCACCTCGCGCTGCACATGGCGATGGCCGCGCGCGACCTGCCGTTCGTCGCCGCCGTCCTGGCCGGGCCGGACCTGGACCTGCGCCGGTCCGCGCTCCGGGCCGTCCGGACCCTGCCCGTTCCGGACGACGCCGTGGTGCCCGTCCTCGACGACGCGCCGACCGAACTGCGGCGCGCGGTCTACCGGACGCTTCTCCACGCGCGCCGGACGTCCCTGGCGGACCGGCTCCTGCCGGAGATGCGCGCTCTGTACGGGGACCGCGAGGCCGCCGCGCTGCTCCCCGCCTGTTCCGCCGAGACCGTCGCGCGCCTGCTGCCGGACCTCGCGCACGCCGCCACGATGTGGCGCGCGCTGGCCGCCCGGCATCCCGGCGCCTTCCTCGACCTGGCCGAACACGAACTCGGTGCCGACGACGCGAACCGCTGGATCTGGCTCCGGAGGCGGCGGACCGGCCTCGCCGCGGCCGCTCGGGCACGGCCCCGGCACACGCTGGACGTGCTCGCCCGCACCGGCCTGCTGCGGGAGACCCGGATCCTGCCGGGGCAGATGGTGAACGCGCTCCATCGCGCGGAACCCGCGCGCTTCGCCGAGATCGTCTCCGGCGAGCGGCGGACGGCCGGCCTGCTCGATCCGCGGCACTGCCCGGACGACGAGGTCGCCGATCGCCTGATGCGTCGCGGTCACACCGGCGGGGCCGTCCTCGCCGGCCTGCCGCCCGCCCGCCGCGACGTCGCCTTCCGGCTGAGCGTCGACAAGCTGGGCGGCTCGGTGAGCGCGTGGAGGGTCATGCCGCTGCTGCCGTGGCTGTCCCCGGACCTGGCCGCCCGCGAGGCCCGGCGCCTGCTGGAATGGCACGCGTCAGTCTGGCACTCGTCCCGCGACCGCCTGGACAATCCCGACATTCCGCTGCGCCTCACGTCCTACCTGCCGCACGACGAGGCCGCCGTAACGCTGGTCGAGGCGTCCTTGGCCGGGGACCCACGGCGGCGCGGCCTCGCCCGGACGCTGCTGCTCGCCAACGCCGCCCGGACGGGCGATCCCGCGCTGGTCGCCGAGCGGCTGGCGGAGATCGTTCGGCGCGTGCTGAACGAACCGGACCCGCTGCGGGCCGAACTGTTCGACGCCGTCACCGCGCTCAGCCCGCGCGCGCTGTCGGACGCCTGCGCGGAACCGCTGCGCGCGCTGACCACGGCGGTCACCGAGGCGCGCGACACCTCGCAGGGCACGGTCCGGGCCGTCCGCCGCCTCGCCGTCCGCGTCCTGCGCCACCGGACCGGCCACCCCGCGCTCACCGCGTGGGCGATCGGCGCCCTCGCCGACCTGCTCGGCCGTTTCGGCGCCGACGCGCTCCGTCCCGCCGAGGCCGCGCCGCCGCCGCGCTGGTCCCGGCGCCGGGGCCGCCCGGCGGTCCGGCCCGACGATCACCGCCTGGACCGGGCCGTTCCGAAGGGCGGCGAGGCGGCGCTGCTCGCGGCGTTCGCTCCGCACCTGCGCGCGGCTCGCGAACGCGGCGACCACGAGGTGCTGATCGCTGTCGCGTCGTCCTTCGGCCGCCGTCCGACCGGCCTTGAGGACGAGTTGCGGACAGCCGTCCGGGAGGCCCCCGAAACCCTCGGCGCGGTCGCGGCACACCTGCTCATCAAGGACCATCCGGAACGCGCCGCCGACCTCCTCGCGGACGACCCGTCCACGATCGCGCTCCCCGCCGTCTGGCGAACCGTCGCGAACCGGCGCACCGACCTGCTGACCCTCACCCCCGATCCGCACAACCGCTTTCGCCCGTGGATCCCGGAGCTCGCAGGTGTCCGTCCCGGCCGCTGGACGCCGGCCCAGCTCCGCGCCGCCCGGCGGAGCCTGGACGCCGCGGCCCGCGACGAGGCGTTCGACGTGACCGCGCGAATGCGGGCGCTGGCCTCCCTGGGCCGCCTGCCCGGCGGGCTCTCCGAACTGCGCGCCCGGGCGCTGGAGTCCGAGGGCGTGCCGGCCGAGACGGCGCTCGAAGCGGCGGCGCGCCATCCGGAAGCCCTGCCCTTGCTGTTCGACCGGGCGCGAGGCCCCGCGTCGGCCGTCGCCGTCGCGGGACTGGCCCGGTGCGCCGGACGCGTCCGCCCGTCGGTCCTCGGCCCGGCCCTCACGGCCGCGCTGGCCTCGCCGGACACCAAGGTCACCGTCCGCAAGCAGGCGGCCAGGCTGCTGGAACGGCACCGTCCGCCCGGCGCGCTGGACGCCCTGCTCGACACCTGGCGGGAGCCGAATCTGCACCGCGACGTGCGCGTGGCCGTGGCAGTGGCCCTGCGCCTGTTCCCGGACGATCCGCGTGCGCTCGAAGCCCTCGCCGAGGCTCCGCGCGACCATCCCTCCGAGGAGATGCTGCGGACGCTCTTCCAAGCGTCGCCGGCCGAGTACCCGGCAGCGGCGCGCCCGGCCATGGCGACGCTGATCAGAGCGTGCCTGGACGCCGCCGACCAGCCGGGAGTCCGGTTCCGGGGCCGCAAGGCGTTCGCCGCCTGGGGACGCTGGTATCCGGACGGCCACGCCGGGACGCTGGCCGCCGCGTCCGACCCGGACGACCCGTCCGGCGACGGCCAGGCGCAAGTGCTGGCGACCCTCGTCGAGGTCGGCGTGGTGCGGCGCGAGGTCCTGGACGTCCTCGCGCGCCTGGCGCCGGAGACCCGCGTCCGCCGCCGAGTGCACGACCTCGCCAAGGCCCTGGAGCACCTGGCGCGCCGATCCGCCGACGACGAAGGACTCGACCCGCTGCTCCGCGACGCGATCGCCCTCCTGGCGAGGCACCCGCTCCAGACCGGCACGGCCGCCGACCTGCTCCTCGCGCTGATCGAAGCCCGGTGCCGGCGCGCCGCCGACCTCTCCTCCGACCTGCTCGCCCTGGCCGACCTCCTCCGCGACCGTCCCGTCCTGGCGAACGAGCAGTGCGGACACCTCGTCATCGGCGGCCCCTACAGCGGCGGCGCGGTCTCGTCCGAGCTGCTGCCGACCGTCCACGCCCTCATCGACCGCGGCCACACCGCGGCCCGCCTCCTGGCTCTGCGCCTCGTCCGCCGAGGCGGCGGCGACGCCGGCTGGCCCCCCGAATGGCGCGCTCCGCTCGTCCGCCTCCGCGACTCCTCCGACCCGGAAACGGCCGAGCGCGCCTGGAACGTCCGGACGCCGGAGGAGTAGCGGAGCGGCGGTCAGGTCGCGCTGGAGGTGGACCAGATGTTGATGCCGGCCTCCACCGCGTCGCGGTCGATGGCGGCCAGCTCCTCCGGAGTGAAGGTCTGGTTGCCGAGGCTGGCCAGGCTGTTCTCCAGCTGGGCCACGCTGCTCGCGCCGATGAGGGCGGAGGTGACGCGGCGGTCGCGGAGAGTCCAGGCGAGGGCCATCTGGGCGAGGGACTGGCCGCGGGAGCGGGCGATCTCGTTCAGGGCGCGGATGTGGTGGAGGGCCTCGTCGGTCAGCAGGTCGGGGGAGAGGGACTTGCCCTGGCTCGCGCGGGATCCCTCGGGGATGCCGCCGAGGTACTTGTCGGTGAGCATGCCCTGCGCGAGCGGCGAGAAGGCGATGCAGCCGACGCCTCGGTCGTCCAGGACGTCCAGGAGGCCGCCCTCGATCCAGCGGTTCAGCATCGAGTAGGACGGCTGGTGGATGAGCAGCGGCGTGCCCATCTCGCGCAGGATCTCGGCGGCCTCGGCGGTGCGCTCGGGGGAGTAGGACGAGATGCCCGCGTACAGCGCCTTCCCCGAGCGGACGGCGTGGTCGAGCGCGCCCATCGTCTCTTCGAGGGGCGTCTCGGGGTCGAAGCGGTGGCTGTAGAAGATGTCCACGTAGTCCAGGCCCATGCGGGAGAGGGACTGGTCGAGGCTGGCGAGCAGGTACTTGCGCGAGCCCCATTCGCCGTAGGGGCCGGGCCACATGTCGTAGCCCGCCTTGGTGGAGATGATCAGCTCGTCCCGGTAGGGGGCGAAGTCCTCGCGGAAGAGGCGGCCGAAGTTCCTCTCGGCCGAGCCGTACGGCGGGCCGTAGTTGTTGGCCAGGTCGAAGTGGGTGACGCCGAGGTCGAAGGCGCGCCGCAGGATCGCCCGCTGGACGTCCAGCGGGCGGTCGTCGCCGAAGTTGTGCCAGAGCCCGAGCGAGATCGCGGGCAGCTTGAGGCCGCTGCGTCCGCAGCGTCGGTAGTCCATCCGGTCGTAGCGCTCGTCATCGGCGGCGTAGATCATGGTCATCAGTGTGGCATGTCGCGGGCGGCGGCGTTTGGGCAGGTCGGCGGCGGAAACGGGGAACGGGGGCGGCGGAACGCTCGACACGGGCGGCGCGGCGGGGTGAAGATACTGAACGTTCGGTCGGTATCGCGGGGGCCGGCGGCCCGGCCGCCCCCGGCGCGGACGAGGAGGTCCCGTGAGCGTGCTGCGCAGCTATCTGTCCGGTTCCTGGCAGGAGGGGGGCGGCGAGGGCGTGCCCCTCCGGGACGCCGCGACCGGCGAGGAGGTCGCGCGGCTGTCCACCGAGGGCCTCGACCGCGCCGCCGCCCTCGACTACGGACGCCGCGTCGGCGGTCCCGCCCTCCGCGAGCTGACCTTCCACCAGCGCGCCGCGCTGCTGAAGGCGCTCGCCTCGCACCTGCGCGAGCACCGCGAGGAGCTGTACGCGCTGTCCACCCGGACGGGCGCGACGCTCGCCGACTCCAAGTTCGACGTGGACGGCGGCATCGGCGTCCTGTTCACCTTCTCCAGCAAGGGCCGCCGCGAGCTGCCGAACGACACCGTCCTGGTGGACGGCCCGGTCGAGCCGCTCGGCAAGGCCGGGACGTTCCTCGCCCAGCACCTCTGCACGCCGCTGCACGGCGTCGCCGTCCAGATCAACGCGTTCAACTTCCCGGTGTGGGGGCCGCTGGAGAAGCTCGCCCCGGCCTTCCTCGCCGGGATGCCGAGCCTCGTCAAGCCCGCCGAGCAGACCGCGTACCTGACCGCGCGGCTGGTCGAGCTGATCGTCGAGTCGGGGATCCTGCCCGAGGGGTCCGTCCAGCTCCTCACCGGCGAGGCGGGCGACCTGCTCGACCACGTCACCGAGCAGGACGTCGTCGCGTTCACCGGCTCCGCCGACACCGCCGCGCGGCTGCGCGCGCACCCGGCGATCGTCCGCCGGTCGGTGCGGTTCAACGCCGAGGCCGACTCGCTGAACTGCTCGATCCTCGGCCCGGACGCCGCGCCCGGCACGCTGGAGTTCGACCTGTACGTCAAACAGCTCGTCGCCGAGATGACGGTGAAGGCCGGGCAGAAGTGCACGGCGATCCGGCGCGCGCTCGTGCCCGCCGACCGGCTGGAGGACGTCGCGGAGGCCGTCCGCGCGCGGCTGGCGAAGGTCACCGTCGGCAACCCGGCGAACCCGGACGTCCGGATGGGCGCGCTCGCCACGCTGGAGCAGCGCGAGGAGGTCCGCCGCTCGCTCAAGGGCCTGCTCGACGCCGGGACCGTCCTGTTCGGCGACCCCGAGCGGGTGGACGTCGTGGACGCCGACGCCGAGCGCGGCGCGTTCATGTCGCCGATCCTGCTGCGCGCCGACGACCCCGGCCGCGCCGAGCCGCACGAGATCGAGGCGTTCGGCCCGGTGTCGACGCTCATCCCCTACGAGGGCGCGGAGCAGGCGGTCGAGCTGGCCGCGCGCGGCCGGGGCAGCCTCGCCGGGTCGATCGTGTCGGCCGACACCGGCTTCGCCCGGACGGTCGTCCTCGGCCTCGCGCCCTGGCACGGCCGCCTGCTGGTGCTGAACGGCACCGACGCCGGGGAGTCCACGGGCCACGGCTCGCCGCTGCCGATGCTCGTCCACGGCGGTCCCGGACGCGCCGGGGGCGGCGAGGAGATGGGCGGCGTGCGCGGCGTCCTGCACCACATGCAGCGCACCGCGGTGCAGGCCGACCCGGCGACGCTGACCGCGATCACCGGCCGCTGGGTGCCGGGGACGGAGCGGACGGTCACCGCCGACCACCCGTTCCGCAAGCACCTGGAGGACCTGCGCGTCGGCGACACCGTCGTCGCCGGCCCGCGCCGCGTCACGCTGGAGGACGTGGAGCACTTCGCCGAGTTCACCGGCGACACGTTCTACGCGCACATGGACGAGGATGCGGCCCGCGCCAACCCGTTCTTCGACGGCCGGGTCGCGCACGGCTACCTGGTGCTGTCGTTCGCCGCCGGGCTGTTCGTCGACCCGGCCCCCGGTCCGGTCCTGGCGAACTACGGGCTGGAGAACCTGCGGTTCCTGACGCCGGTCTACCCCGGCGACGAGGTGACCGCCACGTTGACCGCCAAGCAGCTGACGCCGCGCGAGGGCGCGGGTCACGGCGAGGTCCGCTGGGACGTGGACGTCACGAACCAGAAGGGCGAGTCGGTCGCCAAGTACGACCTGCTGACGATGGTGGCCAAGCGTCCGTGACGGCCGCTCTCCGCGACCGGCCGGCCGGCCGGCGTCAGCCGGTCAGGGCCTGGGTGCCGAGGACGGTGAGCAGTTCGAGCTTCTCCGCGTCCTCGGTGCCCGGCTCGGCCGTGTAGAGCATGACGCGCAGGTCGGCACCGGTCACGGTGAACATGTCGCAGTCGAGCGTGATCGTTCCGACCCGCGGATGGTCGATGACCTTGCGGGACACCTCGTGCTCGCGCACGACGCCGGAGTCCCACAGCCGGGCGAACCGCTCGCTGGCCGCCCGCAGCTCCGCGATCAGCGTGCGCAGCCTCCGGTCGGCCGGATAGCGGGCCGCCGCCTTCCGCAGGTCGCTGACCAGCGCGGTCTGGAACTCCAGCAGCGTCTCGGGGGTGTGCCGGGCGAAGCCGCCCGGACCCACGAAGTGCCGCCACAGGACGTTCCGCTCGTTCCCGCGCCACCCGGACGGGTCGCCCATCAGCGCCGCCCACGGCGGGTTCGCGAGCAGCAGGTTCCAGGCGGCGTCGTGGACCACGACCGGCGTCCCGGCCATCCGGTCCAGCAGCCGGTGGACGCCCGGGGTGATGAAGGCGGGCACGGTGTCGGGGCCGGGCGGGACGAGCCCGGCCAGCCGGAACAGGTGCTCGCGCTCCGCGCCCGACAGCCGCAGCGCCCGCGCCAGCGCCTCCACGACCTGCGCGGACGGGTTCGTCGCGCGGCCCTGTTCGAGCCGGGTCACGTAGTCCACCGAGATCCCGGCCAGCATCGCCAGCTCCTCGCGCCGCAGGCCCGCCGCGCGCCGCTGCCCGCCCGCCGGGAGCCCCGCCGCCTCGGGCTGGACGCGGTCGCGCCACACGCGCACCGCCCGGCCGAAATCCGTGGTCGCCATGCCCCCAGTCTGCCCGGCCGCCGGGAGCGCTTCCTGGTACCGCTGGTCCCAGGAAGAACGGACGACTGTCCGGCCCCGCCGCGCGGCGGAAACCTGGAGCCATGACGACGACACTGATCACCGGAGCGAACAAGGGCCTGGGCTACGAGACCGCGCGGCGGCTCGTCGAGGCGGGCCACACCGTCTACGTGGGAGCGCGGGACGCCGGGCGGGGACGCGCGGCGGCCGAGCGGCTGGGCGCGCGGTTCGTCCTGCTGGACGTGACCGACGACGCGTCCGTGGACGCCGCGGCCAAGACGATCGAGGCGGACGGCGGGCTGGACGTGCTGGTCAACAACGCGGGCGTCGAGTGGCGCCGGCCGAACGGCGAGGTGCCCGGCGCGGCCGAGCTGACGGCCGACGACCTCCGCGCGGTCTTCGAGACCAACGTGTTCGGCGTGGTGCGGGTCACGCACGCGTTCCTGCCGCTGCTCCAGCGGTCGGAGGCCCCCGTCATCGTGAACGTCGGCAGCGGCCTCGCCTCGCTGACCAAGGCGCAGGTCCCCGGCACCCCGCACCACGACTACCCGGGCGTGGCCTACCCGGCGTCCAAGACCGCGATCAACATGATCACGCTGCGGTACGCGCACGCGTTCCCGCAGATGCGGATCAACGTGGTCGAGCCGGGCTACACCGCGACCGACCTCAACCACCGCACCGGGCACCAGACGGTGGAGGAGGGCGCGGAGATCATCGTCCGGATGGCGCAGATCGGGCCGGACGGGCCGACCGGCGGCTACTTCGACGCCGAGGGGCCGCTGCCCTGGTGACCCTCGTCCGGGCCGTCCGGGCGCCCGCGGGGGCGTCCGGACGGCCCGTCCTATACTCGTTCGGTAAAGCGAACGACGGTAGGGTGCCGACCGCCCGGCCGGACGACGAAGGGAACGCGGGTGAGCGAATCAGTGCGCGACATGCTGGCGGAGAACCTCCGCCGGGCGCGCGCCGGACGCGGGTTGTCGCTGTCGGAGCTGTCCCGCCGGTCCAAGATCGGCAAGGCGACGCTGTCGCAGCTGGAGGCGGGCGCGGGCAACCCGACGATCGAGACCGTGTTCAGCCTGTCGCGGGCCCTGGAGGTGCCCATCTCCGACCTGCTGGACAGTGAGCGGCCGAACGGGCTGACCATCGTGCGGGGCGCGCAGGTCGAGGTGCTGAGCGGCGCGGGGGTGGACCTGCGCCCGCTGCGCGGCATCGAGTCCGGCGACGCGATCTTCGAGGTGTACGACCAGCAGGTCAGGGCCGGCTCCCGGCAGGACTCGCTCGGCCACGTCGGCACCGAGCACACCATCGTGCAGGGCGGCCGGCTCGGCGTTCGGGTCGACGGACGGGAGGTCGAGCTCGGCCCCGGCGACTACGTCGGCTTCGACGGCCTCCTGCCGCACAGCTACACCGCGCTGGACGGGCCGGTGCGCTCGGTGCTGCTCCTCCAGTACCGGTCTGACCAGCGCCTTCACTCCGCCAAGGCCGGACCGCCCTGCCTGGCCGAAACTCCGTGAACCCGGTCGCCCCGCACCGTTGACACGGCGTGAACGCGCGTCGTAGCCTCCGAAGCGTTCGGTTTAACGAACGAGCTGGAGGGAACGCATGCGCGTCGTGGTCGTGGGCGCCGGAATCGTCGGCGCCGCCTGCGCCCGCGAGCTGGCGCGGGCCGGGCTCGTGGTGACCGTCCTCGACCGGGGCGGCCCCGCGGCCGGGACGACCGCGCACGGCGAGGGCAACGTCCTGGTGTCCGACAAGGGCCCCGGCCCGGAGCTGGAGCTGGCGAAGCTGTCCCGGCGGCTGTGGCCCGAGATCCTGGACGGCCTGCCGGAACCCGCCGGCGTCGAATGGGACGCCAAGGGCGGCATCGTCGTCGCGACCACCGCCGACGGCGCGGGCGCGCTGGAGGAGTTCGCCGCCGCCCAGCGCGAGGCCGGAGTCACCGCCGAGCCGCTGGACGCCGCGGCCCTCGCCGCCGCCGAACCCCACCTCACCCGCGACGCCGCGCTCGCCGTCCACTACCCGGACGACGCGCAGGTCCAGCCGTCCGGCGCGGCGACCGCGCTGCTCGCCGACGCCCTCCGCCACGGCGCCGGCCTGCGCACCGGCTGCGAGCTCCTCGGCGTCCGCACTGAAAGCCCCCGCCGTGAGGGGAGCCGCCTGACCGGCGTGCGCACCTCGCAGGGCGTGATCGACGCCGATCTCGTCGTGAACGCCGCCGGTCCCTGGTCGGGGGAGACCGCGGCCCGGCTGGGCGCGCCGATCGACGTGCGGCCCCGGCGCGGCGAGGTGCTGGTGACCGCGCCGCTGCCGCCGACCGTCTTCCACAAGGTCTACGACGCCGACTACGTCGGCGCGGTCGGCAGCGGCTCGCAGGACCTCCAGACCTCCAGCGTCGTCGAGTCCACCCGCGCCGGGACGATCCTGATCGGCTCGTCCCGCCGCCGGGTCGGCTTCGACGACCGGATCCGCCCGTTCGTCCTCGCCGAACTCGCGCGCAAGGCGCTGCGGCTCTACCCGCGCCTCGCGGGCGTCCAGGTGATGCGCGCGTACGGCGGGTTCCGGCCCTACGTCCCGGACCACCTGCCGGTCATCGGCCCGGACCCGCGGCTGCCCGGCCTCTGGCACGCCACCGGCCACGAGGGCGCGGGCATCGGCCTCTCGGCCGGGACGGCCCGCCTGCTGCGCGAGCTGGTCACCGGGACCGCGCCGTCCCTCGACCCGGAGCCGTTCCGGGCCGACCGCCCCGCCGTCCTCGGCGCCGACGCCACCGAAGGAGCAGCGTGAGCCCCCGCATCGTCCCCGCGCGCACGGACGCCGTCCGGCGGCGCGCGACCCCGGTCCAGATCACCGTGGACGGCGAGCCGGTCGCCGGGACGGCCGGGCAGACCGTCGCGGGCGTCCTGCTCGCCGCGGGCCGCCGCGCCTGGCGGACCGCGCCGTCCGGCGCGCCGCGCGGGGTGTTCTGCGGCATCGGCGTCTGCTTCGACTGCCTGGTCACGGTGAACGGCGAGCGCGACGTGCGGGCCTGCCGCCGCCGCGTCCGCGACGGCGACGTGGTCACCACCCAGTCGCGCGAGGCGGGGGACGAGCGATGAGCGGCACCGGGACGCGGCGGCACGTCGTGGTCGTCGGGGCGGGCCCGGCGGGGCTCGCCGCCGCTGCCGCCGCGCTGCGCGCCGGGGCCCGCGTCACGCTGCTCGACGCGTCGGACCGGCCCGGCGGCCAGTACCACCGGATGCTCCCGGCCGAGTACGAGGCCGAGGACAACGGCCGCCTGCACCACGGCTGGGACGCCTTCCAGCGGCTCCGCGCCCATGTGGAGTCCCACCCGAACGCCGAGTGGTGGCCGGACAGCGCCGTATGGGCCCTCGAACGCCCCGACGACGGCACGAGCGCACCGTGGGTCCACGTGTTGCGCGGGCCCGCGGACGGGGCCGGGCGCGAACGCCATGTCCTCGCACCGGACGCACTCGTCCTCGCGACGGGGGCGCACGACCGCGTCCTGCCGTTCCCCGGCTGGGAGCTTCCCGGCGTCTTCACCGCCGGCGCCGCGCAGGCCCTCGCCAAGGGGGAGCGGGTCGTCGTCGGCGACCGTGTCGTGGTTGCCGGGTCCGGGCCGTTCCTGCTGCCGGTCGCCGCCTCGCTGCTGGAGGCCGGGTCGGACGTCCTCCAAGTGCTGGAGGCCAACGCCGCCCCGACCGTCCTGCGGGGCTGGGCGCGGCGTCCGTGGGAGCTGGCCGCGCAGGCCGGGAAGACCGCCGAGCTGGCCGGGTACACCGGCCTGCTCGCCCGGCACCGCGTCCCCTACCGGCTCGGCCGCGCGGTGGTCGAGGCGCGTGGCGACGGCCGCGTCGAGGAGGTCGTCACCGCCCGGCTCACCGCCGGCTGGACGCCCGTCCCCGGCACCGAGCGCACCGTCGCGGTGGACGCGGTGTGCGTGACGCACGGCTTCAGCCCGCAGCTCGAACTGCCCGTCGCCGCCGGATGCGGCCTGCGCGACGGCTTCGTCGAGGTGGACGGCGCGCAGCGCACGACCGCGCCCGGCGTGTACGCGGCCGGTGAGATCACCGGCATCGCGGGCGCGCCCGCCGCGCGCGCCGAGGGCCTGCTCGCCGGCTGGACGGCGGCGGGCGGCGACCCGTCCGACCGGGCCGTGCGCGCGGCCGTCCGCCGCCGCGACCAGGGCCGCGCCTTCGCCGCGCGGCTCGCCGCGGCGCACCCGATCGGGACCGGCTGGCCCGGCTGGCTGCGCCCCGACACCCTGATCTGCCGCTGCGAGGAGACCGACTACGGGACCCTCCGCGCCGCGGCCGAGGACCCGGCCACCGGCGCCGCGCGCGCCGTGAAGCTCGGCACCCGCGCCGGGCTCGGCCCCTGCCAGGCCCGCGTGTGCGGGCCCGCCGTCGCCGACCTGTGCGGTCGGCGGCCGGACCGGGCCGTGCCCGGACTGGCGTCCGCGAGCCACCACCGCCGTCCGGTCGCGCAGCCGATCCGGCTCGGCGAGCTGGCGGCGACCCCCGGACAGCCCCCCGAAGAGAAGGAGAACAGCACCGATGAGCGGTGAGAACACGATGGAGAGCCTCGGCGGCGTGATCGTCGCGACCGCCCTGCCGTACCGGGAGGACGCGTCCGCCCCCGCCGGGCTGGCCGTGGACTACGACCGGTTCGCCGAGCACTGCCGGTGGCTGGTCGACAACGGCTGCCGCGGCGTCGGCCCGAACGGGTCGCTCGGCGAGTACTCCTCGCTGACCGACGAGGAGCGCCGCCGCGTCGCCAAAACCGCGATCGAGGCCGTCGGGAAGGACGGCGTGGTCGTCGTCGGGGTGCACGGCCCCGGCGCGCACCAGGCGAAGCACTGGGCCGAGCTCGCCGCCGAGGACGGCGCGGACGGCGTCCTCTGCCTCCCGCCGACCATGTACCGCGCCAACCGCGGCGAGATCATCGCGCACTACGAGGCCGTCGCGTCCGCCGGGCTGCCGGTGATGGCCTACAACAACCCGATCGACACCAAGGTGGACCTCACCCCCGGCCTGCTCGCCGAGATCGCGCAGATCGACGGGATCGTCGCGGTGAAGGAGTTCTCCGGCGACGTCCGGCGCGTCCTGGAGATCAAGGAGCGGGCGCCCGGCCTGGAGGTCGTCGCGGGCGCCGACGACGTGACCCTGGAGGCGCTGCTGATGGGCGCGACCGGCTGGTTCGCGGGCTTCCCGAACGTGTTCCCCGCCGAGTCGGCCGAGCTGTTCGAGCTCGCGACCGCCGGGAAGCTGGAGGAGGCGCGGGCGCTGTACGAGCCGCTCGTCGCCGCGTTCCGCTGGGACTCGCGCACCGAGTTCGTCCAGGCCATCAAGCTCGGCATGGAGATGGTCGGCCGGTACGGCGGCCCGTGCCGCCCGCCGCGCGGCCCGCTCACCCCCGAGCACCGCGCCGGGGTGACCGCCGACATGGAACGCGCCATCGCCGCCCTGCGGCAGCGCGCGGCCGCCTGATGCGGGCCGCCCGCGCGATCAGCGCCGTCGACTCCCACACCGAGGGGATGCCGACGCGCGTCGTCACCGGAGGCGTCGCGCCGATCCCCGGCGCGACCATGGCCGAGCGTCGCCGCCACGCCATCGAGCACCTGGACGGGCTGCGCGGCTTCCTGATGAACGAGCCGCGCGGGCACGCCGCGATGAGCGGCGCGCTGCTCCAGCCGCCGCTGCGCGCGGACGCCGACTGGGGCGTGGTCTACGTCGAGGCGAGCGGGTTCCTGCCGATGTGCGGGCACGGCACGATCGGCGTCGCGACCGTGCTGGTCGAGACCGGCATGGTCGAGGTCACCGAACCCGAGACCGTGGTCCGGCTGGACGTCCCGGCGGGCCTGGTCGAGGCGCGCGTGGCCGTCCGGGACGGGCGCGCCGAGCGCGTCACGCTGCGGAACGTGCCCGCCTTCGCGCTCGAACTGGACGCGAAGGTCGACGTCCCCGGCTACGGGACGGTCCGCTACGACATGGCGTACGGGGGCAACTTCTACGCCATCCTCGACCTCGACTCGATCGGCCTGCCGTTCGAGCGGGAGCGCAAGGACGAGATCCTGCGGGCCGGGCTCGCCATCATGGAGGCCGTCAACGAACAGAACCGGCCCGTCCACCCCGAGGACGCCCTGATCGGCGGCTGCAAGCACGTGCAGTTCCTCGCGCCCGGCTCCACCGCCGAACGCAGCCGCAACGCGATGGCGATCCACCCCGGCTGGTTCGACCGGTCGCCGTGCGGCACCGGGACGTCCGCGCGGATGGCGCAGCTGCACGCGCGCGGCGAGCTTCCGCTGGACACCGAGTTCGTCAACGAGTCGTTCATCGGCACGAGCTTCACCGGACGCCTGGTCGGCACGGCCGAGGTCGGCGGGCTGCCCGCCGTCCTGCCCGAGTTCTCCGGACGGGCCTGGATCACCGGGACCGCCACCTACACGCTCGACCCGAGCGACCCCTTCCCCGAGGGCTTCGTCCTCTGACGCGCCCCTCGGCGCGCTTCTTCTCCGGGTGACCCCACCCGTTCACCACCCCCTCGACCTCCCCGGAGGTGCCCCGTATGTCCCGACTCATGCCCGAAACCAGGTCCGGTCCGCCACCGCGACCGCTGTCGCGGTCCGGGGTGTTCCGGCTGAAGCCGGTCGACACGTCCGAGGCGGAGCAGGCCGGCGGGCTGCGCCGCACGATGGGCCTGTGGCAGCTCGTCGCGCTCAGCCTCGGCGGCCTCGTCGGCGCCGGCGTGTTCTCGCTCGCGGGCGTCGTCGCCCACGAGGACGCCGGACCCGGCGTCATGATCTCGTTCCTCATCGCGATCGTCGCCAGCGCCGCCGCGGCGCTGTGCTACGCCGAGTTCGCCGGGATGATCCCGAAGGCCGGGTCGGCCTACACCTACTCCTACGCGGCGCTCGGCGAGCTGGTCGGCTGGGCGATCGGCTGGGACCTCCTGCTGGAGTACACCGCGATCGTCGCGGTCGTCGCCATCGCGATCTCCGGCTACCTGTCCTACCTGTTCGGCCAGATGGGCCTGGACCTGCCGGACTGGATGCTCGGCGCGCCCGGCACCGGCGCGGGTCACAAGGTGGACCTGTTCGCCGCGCTGCTGTGCCTGCTCCTGGCGTTCGTGCTGTCGCGCGGCACCAAGGAGTCGGCCCGGTTCGAGACCGTCCTGGTCGTGGTGAAGCTCGCGATCGTCGCGCTCGTCATCGTCGTCGGGGCGTTCCACATCTCCGGCGGCAACTACACGCCGTTCCTGCCGTTCGGCGTCGGCGGCGCGATCTCCGGCGCGGCCACCACGTTCTTCGCCGTGTACGGCTACGACGCGATGAGCGCCGCCGCCGAGGAGAGCGCGGAGGCCAAGAAGGTCCTGCCGCGCGCGATCGTCATCTCGCTGGTCATCGCGGCCGCCATCTACATCGCGGTCTGCCTGGTGCTGCTCGGCATGGTGAAGTACACCGAGATCGACACCAAGAGCCCGTTCTCCAGCGCGCTCGCCTCGGTCGGGTTCGCCTGGCTCGGGACGGTCGTGGCGATCGGCGCGGTCGTCGGCATCACGACCTCCGCGCTGGCGAACATGCTGGCCGTGACGCGCGTCTGGTTCTCGATGAGCCGGGACGGCCTGCTGCCCGCCTGGTTCGCCCGCAACCACGCGACCCGCGCCGTCCCGACGCGGGTGATCTGGCTCGTCGGCGCCGGCTCGGCCGTGATCGCCGGGCTGCTGCCCATCCGCGAGGCCGCCGACCTCACCAACATCGGCATCCTGATGGCGTTCATCGTCGTCTCGGCGGCGGTGGTGGTGCTCCGCCGCACCCGTCCGGACCTGCCGCGCTCGTTCCGGACGCCGCTGGTGCCGCTCGTCCCGCTCGTCGGCATCGCCTTCGCGATCTGGCTGATCGCCAACCTGGACTGGGTCACCTGGGTCCGGTTCGCGGTGTGGATGGTCCTGGGCCTGATCGTGTACGCCTGCTACGGGTACCGGCACTCCGCGGAGCGCGGCTCCGCCGGGGACGCCGTCCCGCAGTCCGACCCCGAAGGGAGAACCCCGTGAGCGAGTCCGCTGTCGACACCGTGGTCGCGGCGGCGGCCGAGGCCGCGCCCGAGTGGGCCGCCGCGCCGCGCAGCCGCTCGTCGGCCCTGGTCGCGGTCGCCGGCGCGCTGGAGGCGCACCGGGAGGAGCTGGTCGGGCTCGCCGACGCCGAGGCGCACCTCGGCCCGGCCCGCCTGAACGGCGAGCTGACCCGCACGACGTTCCAGCTCAAGCTGTTCGCCGAGCAGGTCGCCGAGGGACGCTACCTGGACGTCCGGATCGACCGTCCCGACCCCGACTGGCCCACCGGCCCGCGCCCCGACCTGCGCCGTTACCGGACGGCCCTCGGCCCGGTGCTGGTGTTCGCGGCCGGCAACTTCCCGTTCGCGTTCAGCGTCGCGGGCGGCGACACCGCCTCGGCGTGGGCGGCGGGCTGCCCGGTCGTGGTGAAGGCGCACCCCGGCCACCCCCGGCTGTCCCGGCGCACCGCCGAGATCGTCTCGGCCGCGCTGCACGAGGCGGGCGCGCCGGACGGCGTGTTCGCGCTGATCGAGGGCGAGGACGCGGGCGTCGAGGCGCTCCGCCACCCGGGGATCACCGCCGCCGCGTTCACCGGATCCCAGCGCGGCGGCCTCGCGCTCGCGCGGATCGCCGCCGAACGGCCGCTGCCGATCCCGTTCTACGGCGAGCTCGGCAGCGTCAACCCCGTCGTCGTCACGCCCGCCGCCGCCAAGGCGCGCACGGACGAGATCGCCGACGGCTACACCGCGTCGGTGACGCAGGGCGCGGGCCAGTTCTGCACCAACCCCGGCCTGGCGTTCCTCCCGGCGGACGGCGACCTGCTCGACGCCGTCGCCACCCGGATCAGCGCCGCGTCGTCCGCGCCCATGCTGAACGACCGGATCGCCGAGGGCTTCACGGGCGCCTCGCGGGCGCTGGCGGGCCGTCCGGGCGCCCGGACGATCGTGTGGCCGGACGACCCGACCGCCCCGCGCCTGGTCGCGATGGACCTGGCCGCGTTCACCGCCGACATGGAGGCCGCGTCCGAGGAGTGCTTCGGACCGCTCGGCCTGGCCGTCCTGTACGAGCGGACCGAGGACGTGACGGCCGCGCTCGCCGCGCTTCCCGGCCAGCTCACCGCGTCCCTGCACGCCGAACCGGAGGAGGCCGCGGGACTCGGCGCGCTCGCCGCCGTCCTCGCGGACCGCGCCGGACGCGTCCTGTGGAACCAGTGGCCGACCGGCGTGTCGGTCACGCACGCGATGCAGCACGGCGGGCCGTTCCCGGCGACGGTCGGCCCGGCGTCCACCTCGGTCGGGACGGCCGCGATCGAGCGCTTCCTGCGCCCGGTCTCCTACCAGAACTGCCCCCAGGAGCTGCTGCCGCCGCCGCTGCGCGACGACAACCCCTGGAACGTGCCGCAGAGCATCGCCTGACGCAGGCCGCCCCGCGCGCCGCGGCGGCCGTCCCGAAGCGCGCTCCGGGACGGCCGCCGCCGTACGCAAGGCCCGTGGCGCGTACGTAAGGGCCGTCGTGGTGGTTCGACCGTGGCCGCAGTCGGCCGCCCGGCCCGGCCGGTACCCCGCCGTGACCTCCGCGTGCGCAGGATGGGGACGAGGTGCTGCCGGGAGGCGCGATGGACGCAACCGCCGGCTCGCTCGACCCCCTGGGCGCAGGGGATCCGGGCACGGTCGGTCCCTACCCCCTCCTCGCCCGCCTGGGCGCGGGGTCCATGGGCCGGGTCTACCTCGGCCGCTCCGCCGCCGGACGGCTCGTCGCGGTCAAGACCGTGCACGCGGCGCTCGCCGACGACCCCGACTTCCGGGAGCGGTTCGCGCGCGAGGTCGGCGCCGTCCGCCGGGTCAGCGGCGTGTACACCGCGCCGGTCATCGCCGCCGACGCCGACGCGCCGGTGCCGTGGCTGGCCACCGCGTTCGTCCCCGCGCCGTCGCTGGAGCGGCTCGTCAAGGCGGCGGGCCCGCTGCCGGTGGACGCGGTGCGGTGGCTCGCGGCCGGATGCGCCGAGGCGCTGGAGTCCATCCACGCCGCGGGCCTCGTGCACCGCGATCTCAAGCCGTCCAACGTGCTGGTCGCCTCGGACGGGCCGCGCGTCATCGACTTCGGCCTCGCGCGCATCGCCGAGCGCGCCGGGATGACGCTCAGCCGCGCCACCGTCGGCACGCCCGCGTTCATGGCGCCCGAGCAGGCGCACAGCACCCGGGACGTGACCAGCGCGAGCGACGTGTACTCGCTCGGCGCGACGCTGCTGTACGCCGCGACCGGGCACGGCCCCTACCCCGGCCGGACCGTGCTCGAACTGGTCGCGCAGCTCCTCGGCGAGGACCCGGACCTGGCCGGGCTCCCGCCCGGTCTCGCCGAACTCGTCGGCGGCTGCCTCGCCCGCGCGCCGCGCGCCCGTCCCACCCCGGCGGAGATCGTCGCGATGGTCGCGCCGGGCCTGCGCGCCGACACCGGCCCCGACCCCGCGCGCACCTACCTGCCCGCCGCCGCGCTCGCCGTCGTGGACGCGCACCGCGCCGGGCCGACCGTCCGCCTGACTCAGCCGTCCCGCTTCACCGACCCCCGCTCGAACGCTCGTGGCGGCGCTCGCTCGGACGGCCGCGCCGAGGGGCGGCGGGGCACTGATCCGGGATCGGAACTCACCCGTCCCGAAGCGGGCGGGCCGTCCACCGGGGGCGGGCCGCCGGACGCGCAAGGGATGGGTCTCCAGTACGGCTCGGACGGGTCGTTCCCGCAGCGCGACCCGTACGGGACGGACGCCTCGTACTCCGAGCGCGGCACGCGCGGGCACGGCCGCCGGAAGCGGCCCGGCGGCCTGGCCACGCCGCTGACCGCCGCCGCGATCGCGGCCGTCCTGATCGGCGTCGGCGCGGTGCTCGGGCGCTACCTCACGCCCGGCGGCGACACCTCGAATCCGCCGGACCGCGGGCCCGTGCTCACGCGGCAGAGCGACGGCGACCCGCCACCGCCGCCCGGCGGCGAGAGCGAGAGCCCGGGGACGGCGCCGAAGCTGGTGGTGAACCAGCCGCGCGGGGACGGCTCGACCACGTTCGTCGTCCACGGGTCGGGCTGGCGGGCGGGCGAGTCGGTGCGGCTGACCCTGGACGGCTCGCACCGCGCGCCGCGCCCGTGCGTCACCGACCGGCGCGGCACCTTCAACTACGCGGTCAACCAGGAGCAGGAGTTCGTCACCGGGGCGCTGCCACCCGGCCGGCACCGCGTCACCGCCGCCCCGGCGGACCGGCATGGAACGCCCGTCACGGTGTGGTTCACGGTCCTCCGATGATTTCCTACCAAACCGGGGGAGATCACACCGCGGGACGCTTGACGCTGCCCCGACCGGCCTAGATAGTGATCACCATGCTTGAGCGGCCGTTCCGATTCCTGCGACCCGCCGCCGTGGTCGCCGCCCTGTCGCTGGCCGCCGCGTGCGGCGGCGGATCGTCGGACAAGTCGCCCGGGGGAGGCGGTCCCGGCCCGGCGACGTTCACCTACTGGACGACGAGCTGGACGCCGGACCAGATCAACCAGATCGACGCCGACTTCGCCAGGGCGCATCCGGGGCTGCACGCCAAGGGGCAGTTCATCGCGAGCGCCGACCAGTACCTCCCCAAGGTCATCTCGGCGATCAAGTCGAACACCCAGCCGACCGTCCTGCTCACGCAGAACGCCTCCGACCTGCCGGAGATCGCGCAGAGCGGCAAGCTGATCCCGCTCGGCGGGGACCTGAAGCAGCAGACCGACGGCCTCTATCCCGGCATCAAGGACGCGCTGTTCTACAAGGGCGAGCAGCTCGGCTTCGCCCGCTCCGGCGTCGGCGACATCGTGCTGTTCTACAACAAGAAGGACTTCAAGGACGCCGGTATCGCGCAGCCGCCCGCGACCTGGACCGAGCTCGTCGAGGACGCCAAGAAGCTGACCGATCCGGCCAAGAAGCGGTTCGGCTACTACGTCCCGCTCGGCGAGGCCGAGTGGATCACCTTCGCGTGGATGCCGCTGCTGCGCGCCAACGGCGGCGACCTGCTCAGCCCGGACGGCTCGAAGTCGGCGTTCAACTCCCCGCAGGGCGTGAAGGCGCTCCAGACGTGGCTCGACCTGATGGGCGCCAAGGCCGCGCCGACCACCAGCTTCGCGCAGGCGGGCAGCTTCGACGGCGCACCCGCGTTCGCCAGCCGCACCGTGTCGATGATGGCGAACGGCCAGTGGGCCGTGGACACCTTCAAGAAGGCCGGGATCGACTTCGGCGTCGCGCCGCTGCCGCGCGGTGACGCGGGCCAGTCCACGTCGGTGGGCATGGAGGTCGCGGCGCTGCTGAAGACGTCCAAGGCGCAGGAGCGGGCCGGTCTCGAGTTCATCAAGTACCTGGCGACGCCGCAGGTCGGCGCGCACCTGGCGGCGGTGAACGGCGGCCTGCCGTCCGCGCCGGACCAGCTCCAGCAGCCGGAGCTGAAGGAGCACATCGCCAAGGACCCGTACTACCGGACCTTCGCCGACAGCCTCGGGTTCGGCAAGGGACGTCCGATGACCCCGGCCTACAACGCGGTCTCCGAGGCGCTCTACACCGAGATCAACAAGGCGCTGCGCGGCCAGGAGACGGCGCAGCAGGCCCTCGCGAACGCCGCCGCCAAGGCCGACTCGGCGCTCAAGGAGCAGGGCTGAGCCCGGCCGCCGCCCCGGACGCCGGTCGCGTCCGAAGCGACGGACGCGCCGGTCGCGACGGACGCGCCGGTCGCGACGGACGCGCCGGTCGCGCCGGTCGCGCCGGTCGCGCCGGTCGCGCCGGTCGCGCCGGTGGCAGTCGCGTTCGCGGCGCGGGTCGTCCGCGAGACGCCCGGCGACCGCGGGGACGCGGCCGTCCGCGCGGCGACCGGCGCACCTGGGGCCTGGCGTACCTGTTCGTTGCGCCGACGGTCCTGCTGACCGTCGTGTTCTCCGTCGTGCCGCTGGCGATGCTCGGGTGGCGCAGCCTGCAGAAGGGCAACGTCTTCGGGACGTCCCTGCGGTTCGTGGGGCTGCGCAACTACCGGGAGATGCTCGCCGAGGGCGGCGGACACGCGCTCGGCGTCACCGCCGAGTACACCGTGGCGTTCGTGCTGCTGACGATGGTGCTCGGGCTCGTCCTCGCGCTGCTGCTGAACGCGAAGGTGCCCGGCGCGCGCCGGCTGCGCGCGCCGTTCGTCATCCCGCTCGTCGTGCCCGCCGTCGCGACCGCGCTCATCTGGGGGAACCTGTTCGCGCCCCGGTTCGGGCTGCTCAACCGGCTGCTGACCGGGCTCGGCCTGGCCGAGATCGACTTCGTCTCCCGGCCGGGGCCCGCGCTGGCCATGGTGATCCTCTTCGGCACCTGGCAGTTCTTCGGGCAGAACGTCATCCTCTACCTGGCCGCGCTGAAGACCCTCCCGCAGGACGTGCTGGAGGCGGCCGGTGTGGACGGCGCGGGCGCCTGGCAGCGCTTCCGGTACATGCAGTGGCCGATGCTGCGCCGCAACACCCTGCTCATCCTGGTCGTCACGACGCTGACGGGGCTCCAGACGTTCACCCAGATCTACGTCCTCACCTCGGGCGGCCCGGACGGCGCGACCCGCACCGCCCTCTACTACGTCTACGACGAGGGCTTCGCCAAGTTCGACGCGGGCCGCGCCGACGCGATGGGGATGGTGCTGTTCCTGCTGTCCCTCGCGGTCACCGGGCTGCAGATCGCCGTGCTGGGCCGGAGGGACGAGCGTGCCTAGGATCCTCGCCCACCGCGCGGCGGTCTACGCGCTGCTCGCCGCCGCCGTGCTCATCGTCATGTTCCCGCTGGTCTGGATGGCGCTGACCGCCGTGAAGTCCAACGGGCAGATCATCAACCCGGCCGCGCCGCTCTGGCCGACCGAGTGGCACTGGTCGAACATCCCGGACGCCTGGGGCAAGGCACCGTTCGCGCGCTGGTTTGTCAACACGGTGGTCTTCGCGGTGGCCGCCACGGCCGGCCAGCTCGCCGCCGGGATGCTCGCCGGCTACGCGTTCGCGATGTTCGACTTCCCCGGCCGCAGGACGCTGTTCGTCCTCGCGTTGAGCGGCCTGATGATCCCGTTCAGCGCGATCATCGTGCCGGTCGCGCAGATCCTCGGCGACCTGCACTGGCTGAACACCTACCAGGGGCTGATCGTCCCGAACATCGCCTCCGGCCTGGCGACGTTCCTGTTCCGGCAGTTCTTCCTCGGCGCGCCGCACCAGCTCGCCGAGGCCGCCCGCATCGACGGCGCGTCCGAGCTGCGGATCTTCTGGCAGGTGTACGCGCCGCTCGCGCGGCCCGCGACGGCCGCGCTCGGCATCATCCTGTTCCTCCAGAACTGGAACAACTTCCTGTTCCCGCTGATCGCCGTGAACACCACGAAGATGCAGGTGATCTCGCAGGGCCTCGCGGTCTTCCAGGCGCAGATGACGACGCAGACCCAGTACAACCTGATCATGTCGGCGTCGCTGATCGCGATCGTCCCGGTGCTGCTGGTCGCGGTCGCCGCGCAGCGGCACATCGTGGAAGGCATCACGCTCGGCGCGGTCGACTGAGCGCCCCCGGAGGACGAGCCCGGCGTCAGTTCTGGGCGACCAGGTCGGGGCGGGGGAGCGTCGCCGGGGCCGGGGCGTGCTCGGCCCGCGCGGCGGACGCCCGGTAGCGGAACACGTGCCGGTACGACTGCGGCGACACCCCGGTCACCCGCCCGAAGTGGTAGCGCAGGTTGGCGGCGTTGCCGAAGCCGGTGTCGCGGGCGACCTCCTCGATCGGCAGGTCGGTCGTCTCCAGCAGCTCCTGCGCGAGCCGGACGCGCTGCTGGAGCAGCCATTGCAGCGGCGTGATGCCGAGCGTGTCGCGGAACCGCCGGGCCAGCGTCCGCTCGCTCAGGTGCGCGACCCGCGCGAGCTGCGGCACCGTCAGCGGCAGGTGCAGCCGCTCGGCCGCCCAGCGCAGCACCGGCGCGAGGTCGCCGTCCCGCTCGCCGCCGACCGCCGGACGGGTCACCTGCGCCTGGCCGCCCTCGCGGTGCGGCGGGACGACCATCCGGCGCGCCACCTCGCCCGCGACGGCCGCGCCGTGGTCCTGCCGCAGCAGGTGCAGGCACACGTCGATCGCGGCGCCCGAGCCCGCCGTGGTGACCACGTCGCCGTGGTCGATGTAGAGCGGCGAGGAGTCGAGCTCCACCGCGGGGAAGCGGTGCGCGAAGTCGCCGGCGTTCATCCAGTGCGTGGTCGCGCGGCGGCCGTCCAGCAGTCCGGCGGCGGCGAGGACGTAGGCGCCCGTGCAGAGCGCGACGATGCGACGGCCCCGCCGGTGCGCCTCGCGCACCGCCGCGACCAGCTCGGGCGGCGGGGCGAGCTGCGCGGGCCGCGCCAGCGCCGCGACCACGACGGTGTCGGCGTCGGGGAGGTCGGCGAAGCGGTGCCCGGCGTGCAGGCTGAGCCCGCCGGTGGACGGCAGCGGACCGGCCTCGGCGGCGCACATCCTCAGCTCGTACCAGGGATCGACCAGGTCGCTGCGGTCGGTCCCGAAGACCTCGCACGGGACGGCCAGCTCGAACACCGGCGTCCCGGAGGTCACGGCCAGCCCCACGACGTGTCCGCTCATGGCAGGAATTCTACGCACGCCGTCGCTTCTGTCGCTGGCGGCGAAGGGGTGTTCAACCGACGCTTGGACCTTGTGAACGACACTCGAGTGAACGGCTCCGGCACCGGCGGCGCCGAAGGGGAGACCGGCGGCGCGGGCGCCGCGGGAGGAATCGCCGCGGGCGTCACGGGCGAGACCGGCGCGGTCGCCGCGGTCGCGACCGGTGCGGGCGCCACGGTCGGCGCGGTCGGCCCAAGCGTCGCGGACGGCGCGGACGGCGCGCGCGCCGCGGACGGCGCCGGCAGCGCGGGCGGCACGGGCCGCGCGGGTGGCGCGGTCGGCGCGGTTCATGCGGGACGCCTCACGCTCGGGCAGGGCACCGCGATGTACGTCGGCGCGGTCCTCGGCACCGGCGTGATCGCGCTGCCCGCGCTCGCCGCCCGCGCGGCCGGACCCGCCTCCCTGCTCGCCTGGGCGCTGCTGGTCGTGATGTCCGCCCCGCTCGCCGCGACGTTCGCCGCGCTCGGCGCGCGCCACCCCGACGCGGGCGGCGTGTCCACCTACGCGCGGCTGGCCTTCGGCGGACGCGCCGCCGCCGTCGTCGGCTGGTGCTTCTACTTCGCCGTCCCGCCGGGCGCCGCCGCCGCGGCGCTGTTCGGCGGCGCGTACGTCGCCGAGGCCGCGGGCGGCGGGCGGGGGACCGTCCTGCTCACCGCCGCGCTGCTCATGGTCGTCGTCACCGCCGCCAACGCGGTCGGCGTCCAGGCGTCCGGACGGCTCCAGTTCGCGCTCGCCGGGCTGCTGGTCGTCCTGCTGCTGGTCTCGGTCGCGCTGTCGCTGCCGCACGCCCGGAGCGGCAACCTGGAGCCGTTCGCCCCGCACGGCTGGACGGCGGTCGGGTCCGCGGCGGCGCTGCTGGTGTGGAGCTTCGCGGGCTGGGAGGCGATCACGCACCTGGCCGCCGAGTTCCGCCGTCCGGCGCGGGACCTGCCCCGCGCGACCGGCGCGGCGGTCGGGATCGTCGGGGTGCTCTACCTGCTGGTCGCCTTCGCGATCATCGCCGTGCTCGGGCCGGGCGCGGCCGACTCGGCCGCGCCGCTCGGCGAGCTGATGGCGCGCGGGCTCGGCGGCGGCGCGCGCTGGCTCGCGGCCGGGGCCGCCCTGCTGCTCACCCTCGGCGCGATGAACGCCTACTACGCCGGGGCCGCCAAGCTCGGCTCGGCGCTCGGCCGGGACGGCGCGCTGCCGTCCTGGCTCGGCCGGGGCAGCGTGGCGGGGGAGGTGCCGCGGCGCAGCCTGGCCGCCAACTCCGCGCTGTCGTTCCTGTGCCTGGCGGCCGTCGGCGCGACCGACGTCGGGCCGAAGCCGCTCGTCCTGCTCACCACCGGCTCGTTCGTCACCGTGTACGCGATCGGCGTCGCGGCGGCGCTGCGGCTGCTGCCCCGCCGGACCGCCGGGTGGTACGCGGCGGCCGTCGCGCTCGTCTCGGTCGCCGCGCTGCTGCTGATGTCCGGCCGGTACCTGCTGTGGCCGCTGGTGGTGACCGGGGCGTCCCTGCTCTACCTGCGCCGCCGCCGGGCCGCCGCGCCCGTCGCCGCACCGGACGGCACGGCCGAGCCGCAACCCGCCGAGACCGCCTGACCGCCCGCAGCCCCAAGCCCACGCCGCACGACCTCGACGAGACGGAGGACCCCCGGTGATACTCGGCATCGACCACATCGGCCTCGCGACCGACGACCCGGACGGCGTCGCGCCGTTCCTGTCCGCGCTGGGCCTCGCGGCCTCCGACCGGGGCGTCGCCGAGGCGTACGGCGTCGCGTGCGAGTTCTGGCACCGTCCCGGGGAGCCCGCCCACCCCGCCGTCGAGCTGGTGTCGCCGGCCGGGGACGACTCGTCCGTCGCCGGACGGCTCGCCGACCCGGGCCCCGGCCTCTACCACCTCGCCTTCACCGTGGACGACCTGGAGGCCGACCTCGCCAAGCTGCGCGCGCAGGGCTTCACGGCCGTGGACCGCGAGCCCTGCGCGGGCGCGCGGCCGGGCATGCGCGTCGCGTTCCTCTACGCGCGGCGTCCGGCGGGGCTGCTCGTGGAGCTCGTCCAGTATGACGATCACCCCGCGGCGGGATGAACGGCAGGATTTTGACGAAAGGCGGCAGAACCTCCCCTCGCCGGAACGCGGCGGACGGTCCACGTTGATCTCCATGAGCCTTCTGACCGCCCCCGGCCCCGCTCCCCGCCCCGCCGTCTCCCGCCCGCCGGGAACCCCTGCCCCGGTGAAGCGCGGCGGAGTGTCGTGGGTGTGACGGGCCGTTGACACCCCCTTCCCCGCCTGGAGATCCCGTGAATGATTCCGAGCGACCCTTCGGGGCCGTCCCCGACGCGGACGACCTGGAGCGGCTCGCCACCGACCTCGGCCTCGGCCTGACCCGGGCCGAGCTCGCCGAGTACGCCCCGCTCGTCCGCCGCCGCCTGGACGCCTACTCCCGGCTGGACGAGCTGGAACCGGCCCCGCCGCCGTGGCGGCCCCGGCCGCGCGACCCCGGCTCGCCCCCGGCGGGCCGCGCCGACCCCCGCGACGGCTGGTCCTGGCGCTGCTCGCTGCGGTACTCCGGCGCCGGCCCCCTCGCCGGACGCCGGGTCGCGGTGCAGGACGACATCGCCGTCGCGGGCCTGCCGATGCGGCTCGGGTCGCCGCTGCTGTCCGGGTTCGCGCCCGGCGAGGACGCCACGGTCGTCACCCGGATGCTGGAGGCCGGGGCCGAGATCGTCGGCAAGACCGCCGCCGCGGACGACGGCGTGGGCGGGACCGCCGGCCCCGGCTCCTCGGGCCGCGCGGGTCCGGGCGACCTGAACGGCTTGGAGTCCCTGAACGGGCACGGCGGCCTCACCGGAGGCTGCGGTGCGACCGGCTGCGGCGTCCCGGACGACCACGGCGTGCCGAGGAGCGCCGCAGGCCCGGACGCCGGGCGCGGCGGCGCTCCCGGCGCGGTGCCCCGGCCGCGCAACCCCCACGACCCGGCGCGGCTTGCGGGCGGACCGTCCGGCGGCAGCGCCGTGGTGCTCGCGACGGGCCAGGCGGACCTCGCAATCGGCACCGACCACGGCGGCGAGCTGCGCGTCCCGGCTGCCTGGTGCGGCTGCGTCGCGCACAAGCCGACCTACGGGCTCGTCCCGCTCACCGGCGCCTTCCCGTTCGAGCGCACCCTGGACCACCTCGGGCCGATGGCGCGCGCCGTCGCCGACTGCGCGCTGCTGCTGGAGGTCCTCGCGGGCGCGGACGGCCTCGACCCCCGCCAGCAGGTGGACCTCGGGATGCGCGGCTACCGCCGCTACCTCGACGCCGACGCGCGGGGCACCCGGATCGCGGTCCTGCGCGAAGGCTTCGACATCCCCGGCGTGTCCGAGCCGGACGTGGACGCCGCCGTCCTCGACGCCCTCGACGGCCTCTCGCGCGCGGGCGCGCGGGTGGAGGAGGTGTCGGTGCCGCTGCACCGCGACGGCCCGGCCATCTGGAGCGCCGTCGCGCACCAGGGCATGACCGACCTGACGCTGCGCGGCGACGCCGCCGCGACGAACTGGGGCGGGCACGTCGAGCCCGAGCTGGTCCGCCACCACCGCAGGGCCCGCTGGACGCGTCCGGACGCGCTGCCGCCCGCCGCCGTTGTGCACGCGCTCGCGGGCGCGTACGCCACCGCGCGCTTCGGCCACTACTACTACGCGAAGGCGCAGGCGCTGGCCCGCGAGCTGCGGCGCAGGTACGAGACGGTCCTGGAACGTTTCGACGTGCTCGCGCTGCCGACCGTCCCGATGAAGGCCCCCGTGGGCGGGGCGTCCGGGACGGCGTCCGCGGTGTCCCTCGCCTTCGACAGCGCCCGGAACACGATGCCGTTCGACGCGACCGGGAACCCGGCGCTGAGCGTCCCGTGCGGCTTCTCCGAGGGCCTTCCGGTGGGCCTGATGTTCGTGGGCCGGTGCTTCGACGACGAGACCGTGCTGCGCGTCGGGCACGCCTACGAGAACGCGCGCGGAGCGCTCGTCGCGCCCGCCATGCGACGGCTGGAAGGGCGGCCGACCAGGGCCTGAGCCGAAGGAAAATCACCCGAGCCGGGGCCCGGGCGAGCCGATCTCAGGCGCGCCCGGGTTTCGGCGCTTCCCGGAGCCGGGTTACGGCTCTGTATCCGCCCGGTGAGTCGACGCCGGCCGCGAGACCCGCAAGGGCGTCGGCTGTGGTCGCGGCTACCGCGCGGTCGGACGGCCGGGACGCCGGGTCCGCATCGGCGACTTGTGCCAGAAATTCCCCGAACTCTCCGTGAAGGAGCTGGTAAAAAAATGTAGTCGCCGGGCGTTGACAATGAACCCTTGCGCCGGATTGTCTCACGTGTAACTGTGGTCGGGCGGCCAAAGATCGTTAACACGACGGCCGTACTCGCGGGCTTTATCAGGTCCACAGGTAAAGGCGATGGGAGCGTCGAACGTAATGCCCGGGGAGCCTTCTTACAGATGGCACGCAGTGAACACGAGACAAACCATCGGTGCAGCGCCTGAGCAGGGAGGCCCGGAGTCGTGAGTCCTGAACGCGGGACGGCCGAAGCGGCGGTCCGGGCTCCCCAGGCGTTCGACGACCAGACCGTCCACACCGTACGGATCGACAAGCTCCTCCCCGCCGACTCGCCGAGGCTGGCGGGGGAGGACCTGGAGCACGCGCGGGCCCTGGCCGACGTGGAGACGCCGCTGCCGCCGATCCTGGTGCACCGGCCGACGATGCGGGTCATCGACGGCATGCACCGGCTGCGCGCGGCGGTCATCCGCGGCCACGAGACCATCGAGGCCCGCTTCTTCGACGGCCCCGAGCAGGCGGCGTTCCTGCTCGCGGTCCGGGAGAACATCGCGCACGGCCTGCCGCTGACCTCGGCGGACCGGGAGGCCGCGGCGCTGCGCATCCTGCGCGCGCACCCCGACTGGTCCGACCGCGCGGTCGCGCTGGCCGCCGGGGTCTCCACCCGCCGGGTGGCGCTGGTGCGCGGGCGTTCGACTGACGCGGTGCGGCAGTCGAACGCCCGGGTGGGCCGGGACGGGCGGCTGCGTCCGCTGGACGGCGCGGCGGGGCGGCTGCGCGCCAGCGAGATCGTGCGCGCGCGCCCGGAGGCGTCCCTGCGGGAGATCGCCCGGGAGGCGGGGATCTCCGTGGCGACCGCCCGTGACGTCCGCGAACGCCTGCGGCTCGGCGAGGATCCGCTGCCCCCCAGGCAGCGCGGCGACGCCGGGACCGACGCCGGCGCGACGGTCGCGCCGCGCCCGGCGCGGGCCCCCGAGTGGTCGGTGGAGTGGCCGGTCGTGCGGCAGAAGCTCCGGCAGGACCCGGCGCTGCGGTACGCCCAGTCGGGCCGCGCGTTCCTGCAGTGGCTCGACAGCCGGGTGATCAGCGGCGAGGAGCTGCGCGGGATCGTGGAGTCGGTGCCGCCGCACTGGGTGGACGAGATCGCCGCGCTCGCGCTGGTCTGCGCCGAGCACTGGCGGGAGATCGCCCGGGAGTTGGAGGACCGCCGGCAGGCCACCGCCTGAGCCGCCGGCCGAAACGTGGCGGGCCCGCGTCGCGAATTTGTCGGGACGCGGGCGTTTCTTATGGCTCGTTGACGTTATCCCGCTCCGTCTCCGACCATTCTTTCGTCGAAGTGGAGGAATGCCGATGCCCAGTCTCACCCATGCCGAAGCCAGGACGCGCGGCGCTCTTGTGGACGTCCACTCCTATCAGGTAGGGCTCGATCTCACCGGGACGGGGGAGACCTTTCGCTCGGTCACCACCGTGCGTTTCGGCGCCGAACCCGGCGCCGAGACCTTTGTCGACGTCGCGCCCGAGACGCTGCTGTCGGCGACGCTGAACGGCCGCGACCTGCCGGTCGGCTCGCTCGACGACGGCCGCCTGCCGCTGCCCGGCCTGGCCGCCGGCAACGAGCTGACCGTGGTGGCCGACATGGCCTACTCCCGGCAGTGCGAGGGCCTGCACCGGTTCACCGACCCCGCCGACGGCCGGGTGTACGTCTACTCGTTCGTCTACCTCGACCACGCGCCCAAGGTCTTCGCGTGCTTCGACCAGCCCGACCTGAAGGCCCCCTACACCTTCGAGGTGACCTGCCCGGAGGACTGGACCGTCCTCGGCAACACCCCCGCCGAGCGCACCGGCCCCGGCACCTGGACGCTCGGACCGTCGCCCGCGCAGGCCACCTACCTCACCGCCCTGGTCGCCGGTCCGTACGCCGCGTTCTCGCACCGGCACGGCGAGGTCGAGCTCGGCTTCCACTGCCGCGAGTCCGAGCGGGCGGCGCTGGCCGCCGACGTCGCCGAGGTCTTCGAGATCACCGGGCAGGTCCTGGACGCCTGCGCCGAGATGTTCGGCATCGACTACCCGTTCGGCAAGCTCGACCAGGTGTTCGTCCCCGAGTTCAGCGTCCTGTCGCTGGACCACCCGGGCTGCGTCCTGCTCCGCGAGCAGTACCTGTTCAGCAGCGCCGCCGCCGAGAGCGAGCGGGAGACGCGGGCGGTCGTCCTCGCGCACGGCATCTCGCTGATGTGGCTCGCCGGCCTGGTCACCAACCGCTGGTGGGACGACCTGTGGCTCGGCCAGTCGCTCGCCGACTACATGGCGCACCGGCTCACCGCCGAGGCCACCCGGTTCCCCGGGCCGCCCACCACGTTCGCCGCGCGCCGCAAGGGCCAGGCGTACGTGCCCGACCAGCGGCCGTCCACGCACCCGGTCTGCCTGGAGGGCCCGGACGTCCGGACCGTCCAGCTGGAGCTGGACCGCATCTCCTACTTCAAGGGCCACTCGGTGTTCCGGCAGCTCGCCGCGCACATCGGCGACGACCGGCTGCGCGCCGCGCTGCGCACCTACTTCTCCCGGCACGGCTTCGGGACGGCGAGCTTCGCCGACTTCGTCGCCGCGCTGAGCGACTCGGTCGGGTCCGACATGTCCGGCTGGGCCGACTCCTGGTTCCGGACGTGCGACGTGGACACCCTCACGGCCGAGCTGACCGTCCGGGACGGCCGGATCGCCGCCGCCGCGATCCGGCAGACCGCGCCCGAACGCCATCCCGTCCTGCGCACGCACACCCTCGACGTCGGGCTGTACGGCGACGACGGCGAGCGGACCGTCCACCGGGTGCGGGTCGAGGGCGAGCGCACCGACCTGCCGGAGCTGGTCGGACGGCCCGCCCCGCGGCTGCTGCTGCCCAACGACGGCGACCTCGCCTACGCCAAGATCCGGTTCGATCCGGCGTCCCGCGCGGCGCTGCCGGAGCTGCTGCCGGAACTGGCGCCGATCAACCGCGCGATGGTGTGGTGCGCGCTGCTGCTCGGCGTGCAGGACGGCGTCGTCCCGGCCGCCGAGCACCTGGGCCTCGTCCGCCGGATGGTCGCCGGCGAGCCGGAGCTGTCCATCCTCGCCGAGGTGCTGGAGCAGGCGCGCGGCGACGTCGCCGACCGGTTCCTGCCGCCCGCCGAGCGGCCCGCCGCGATGGCGGCGGTCGCCGGCGCGCTGCGCGACCGCCTGGCGGCCACCGCGCCCGGCGACGAGCGCGCGCTGACGCTGTTCCGCGCGCTGGTCGACTTCAGCGCCGACACCACCGAGCTGCGCGGCTGGCTCGACGGCGCCGCGCCGCCCGCCGGGCTCGCCGTGGACACCGACCTGGCCTGGCGCATCCGGTACCGGCTCGCCGCGCTCGGCGGCGTGGACGAAGGCGAGATCACCAAGGCGCTGGCGGACGCCCCCGGCGCGGACGCCGACCAGGCCGCCGCGCGCTGCCTCGCCGCGCTGCCCGACCCCGCCGCCAAGGACCGCGCCTGGACGGCGATCACCACCGACACCGAGCTGTCCAACTACCGCCTCTGGGCGCTCGGCGAGGGCTTCTGGCAGCCGGAGCAGACCGAGCTGACCGCCCCCTACGTCGAGCGCTTCTTCGCCGAGATGCCCGACGCGGCCGGGCTGCGCGGCGACCTGGTCCTCGACCTGCTGCTCCGGTTTTTCTTCCCCCGCCTCGCCGCCGATCCCGCGACGCTGGAGCTGGCCGAGCGCACCCTGGCCCGCCCGGACCTCTCGCCGACCCTGACCCGCCGCATCGCCGACTACACCGACGACCTGCGCCGCGTGGTCAGGGCCCGCGCCGCCCACACCCGATGAGCGGCGGCGGACGGATCGCCGTCGTCGGCGGCGGGGTCGCCGGGGCGGTGCTGGCGCTGCGCCTGCGGGAGCGGCGGGACGGTCCGGAGGTGGAGCTGTTCACCGGGCCGGACGCCGGACGGGCCGACGCGTCCGCGGCGTCCGGCGGGATGGTTCGCGCGTTCGAGACCGATCCGGAGGCGAGCCGGCTGGCCGCGGAGAGCCTGGCGGAGCTGCGCGGGGACGCGCGGTTGCGCGAGCGGGCGCGGTTCCGCGAGCACGCCGCCGTCTACGTCGCCCGGCCCGGCACGGACCTGGCCGCCTCGCTCGCGGTCGTCGAGGAGGTGCTGCCCGGCGCGGCCGAACTCACCGACGCCGGCCGGATCGCGCGCGAATACGGCTTGCACGGCCTGACGGCCGGCGCGCCCGGCGTCGTTGAACGGCGCGCGGGACATCTGTCGCCGGACGCGCTGAGAACCGCCGCGCTAGAAGATCTCGCCAAGCTCGGCGGCGCCGTCCGCGCCGGTCCGGTGGCGCGCGTCGGGGACGGCCCGTCGGTGAAGCTCGCCGACGGTTCCGCGCGCGGCTTCGACGCGGTGGTCGTCGCGGCCGGAGCCTGGACGGAACGGCTGCTCGCCGCGAGCGGCCTGCCCGGCGGCGGGTTCCGGACGCGGCAGATCCAGTACACGCTGTGCCGCGCGGCCCGCGACGCGCTCCCGTCGTTCGTGGACGAGGAGAGCGGGCTCTACGGCCGTCCGGACGGCCCCGGACGGCTCCTGCTCGGCCTGCCGACCGTCCGCTGGGACGTCGATCCCGACGCGACCGTCCCGGACCGGGTGCTCGCGGCACGGGTCGTGGAGGACGCGGCGCGGTTCCTCGGCACGCCCGTCGCGCCGGAACGCACCGTCGCCTCCTTCGACTGCTTCCTGGACCCGCCGGGGCTGGAGCTGCGTCCGGTGGCCGGCGGCGTCTTCACCTTCACCGGCGGCAGCGGCGGCGCTGCCAAGACCGTCCTCGCCGCCGCCCGCGCCGCCGTTCGGGCGCTCACAGGCTGACCCCTGGGTCAACAGAATCCGGCCGCCTTTTCCGGGCGGCCGGATTATTTTTTCTTTTCCCGTGTTCAACTGCGGCACCGCGCCGGTCGAACAGCGCCGTTCACCTTTTCGCATTGTCTTTCGGGGATCTCCGGGCGATGCTTTTCCAGGCCGCGACGAAGAGGCCGATTTGTTATGACCCGCAGAGAGGCAATGGCGATGACGCGACCGCCCGTGGAATTCGGGATCACCGGATTCGGATACGCCTTCGGGCAGGACCAGGACGTCGAGGAGGCGGCCCCGTCCTACGTGCCCGACCCCGAACGCATCCTGCGGTGGGGCTACCACACCTTCCATCGCGCCCCCGGCGGCGTGACCGCCGTGGACCTGGCCGCGGACGCCGCCCGGGACGCGCTGGAGCGCGGCGGCCTGGCGGTCGGCGACGTGGACCTGCTCGTCCTGGCCCACTCCGAGCTGCCCGACTACCCGCACTGGGACTCCTCGACCGCGCTGGCCCGCGCGCTCGGCTCCGACCACGTCGAGACGCTGCTGCTGAACGAGGGCTGCGCGTCCGGGGTGACCGGGCTCGGCATCGTCGCGGGACTGCTCGCGATCCGGCCCGAGCTCTCCACCGTCCTGTTCGTCGCGGTGAACCGGGTCAGCGAGTTCCACCGAAACCGGATGACCGTCAACAACGCCGTGCACAGCGACGGCGCGGTCGCCGCCGTGCTGCGCCGCGGCCACGAGCGCAACCGCTGGCTCGCCACCGAGCAGATCATCGACGCGGACCTGACCGACTGGTTCCGCACCGACTACGGCGGCGCGGTCGCCCCCGTCCCGCCCGAGGGCTGGACGGCGAAGGACGCGCCCGCCGGGCACGAGCGCGTGCAGGCGCACTTCGCCAAGGACCCGTCCAGGCTGCGGGCCTTCGCCCAGGCGGCGGTGGACCGCTCGGTCGAGGTCGTGGACGCCGCCTGCCGCCGCGCCGGGGTCACCCGCGACGAGGTGACCCACTACGTCTACATCAACGACCCGGACGGCATCACCGACCTCGCGCCGCTGCTGGACGTCCCGCTGGAGCGCACCAATCTGGACGCCGCCCGCGCGCACGGCCACATGGGCGCCGCCGACCAGCTGACCGCGCTCGGCGAGCTCACCGCCAAGGGCTCGGTCCGGCCGGGCGACCTGGTCGCGCTGGGCGGGATCTCCATCGGCATGCGCTGGTACTGCTCGCTGGTCCGGGCCTGAGCTGAGGGACACGCAGATGACCGAGACCTCGTCCGCTCCCCGGAGCGCCGCCGACCCCGCCACTTCCCCGAATGCCGCCGACCCCGCCGCTTCCCCGAACGCCGCCGCTTCCCCGAACGCCGCCGATCCGGCCGCCGCGCTGCTCGACGGGCTGCGCCGCACCGTCCGCGCCGGTGACGCGCCCGGCCCGGCCGCCCGCCGGGCCCTGCTCGAACTCGCCGACCCGAGCGCCGCCCGCACCGCCGGACGCGTCCTCGCCCGGATGGACGCGCCGGACGCGGGGCTCCGCGACGTGCGCGTCACCATCCACGCGACCTGCACCATCGGGCCGCTGGAGCAACTGCTGCGCACCCAGCTCGTCGGCGCCGGCTTCCGGCCCGACATCGTCAAGGGCGAGTACGGCTCGTTCGAGATCACGCTCGCCACCGGGGCCACCGGGGCCACCGGGGCCACCGGGGCCACCGGGGCCGCCGGCGGACCCGCCGACCCGGACCTGCTGGTGCTGCTGGTCGACGCCGGGTTCCTGCTCCCGCGCGACTGGAGCCCGGCCGAGCCGCTCGCGCTGGAGGAGCACGTCGAGCACCGGCTGCGCGAGCTGCGCGGCCTGGTCGAGGGCGTCGCCGACCGGACGGCCGCCACGCTCGTCCTGCACACCGTCCCGCTGCCCGCCGAGGTGCGCGACACCTTCGTCAGCCTGGACGGCCGCGCCCGCTTCGCCGCCCTCTGGCACCGCGTCAACGCCGAGCTGCTGAAGCTGGCGGCGGACCGCCCGCAGATCGCCGCGCTGGACCTGGCCGGCGCGCTCGCCGACAGCCCGTTCGCCGCCCGCGACGCCCGCCTGCACCGCTACGGCGACCTGCCCTACACCGACGGCGCGCTGCTGGTGCTCGCGAACGAGATCCGCCGCGTCGCCCAGGCGCGCGCGGGCCTGTCCCGCAAGGTGCTGGCCCTCGACCTGGACAACACGCTGTGGGGCGGCGTCCTCGGCGAGGTCGGCGCGGGCGGCGTCCAGCTCGGCGGCCTCTACCCGGGCAACGCCTACCTCGACCTCCAGCGCACCGCGCGGCGGCTCCGCGACCAGGGCGTCGTCCTGGTGCTGGCCAGCAAGAACGACGCCGGCCCGGTGGACGAGGCGCTCGCCGGGCACCCCGAGATGGCGCTGCGCGCGGACGCCTTCTCGGTCCGCGCGGTCAACTGGGGCGCCAAGTCGGAGAACCTCGTCCGCGCCGCCGAGTCCCTGGGCCTCGCGGTCGGGTCGTTCGTCTTCATGGACGACTCGGACTTCGAACGCGCCCAGGTCGCCGACGCGCTGCCGGACGTCGCGGTCGTGTCGGCCGCCGGGGACCCGGCCGGCCTGCCCGGCGCGCTGCTGCGGCACGGCTGGTTCGACGTCCCGGCCCTCACCGACACCGACCGCAAGCGGCCCGAGCTGTACCGCAAGCGCGCCGAGCGGCAGGACTTCTCGTCCGGGTTCCGGACCTCCGAGGAGTTCCTGCACGCGCTCGCCGTCCGGGTGGACGTCGCGCCCGCCACCGAGTTCACCGTCGGCCGGATCGCGCAGCTCGCCGCCCGCACCAACCAGTTCAACCTGACCGGCGAGCGGTTCGACGAGGCCGCCACCGCGCGGATGGCGGCGTCCGGCGGCCACGTCGTCGCCTCCATCGCGGTCGCCGACCGGTTCGGCGACGAGGGCGTGGTCGGCGCGTTCTGGGTCGAGCGCGGCCCGGAGACCTGGCGGGTGCTGAACCTCGTCATGAGCTGCCGCGTCCTCGGCCGGGGCGTCGAGCAGGCCGCGCTCGGCTGGCTCGCAGACCGCGCGAGGGAGGCGGGCGCGGCGCGGATCGAGGGCCGGTACGTCCGCTCCGACCGCAACGCCGTCTCGGCCGACCTGTGGACCCGCGCGGGCTTCGTCCCCGCGCCCGGCGCGGACGCCGAGGCGGGGCCCTTCGTCCTGGACCTCGCCGCCGCCCCCGACCTCACCCCCGCCTGGATCTCGACCCGCTCGACACGCGAAGGGAGCGCCGCCTGAATGGACGGCACGAACACCGTGGAAACGGTCACGGAAATCATCGAGGAAGTGCTCGGAGAAATACCGGGAGAATTGTCGCCCGACGATGTGCTGGCCGCCCGTAAATGGGACAGCATCGCCTCGCTCGAAGCGCTCGCGCAATTGGAGGGCAGGTTCGGCGTGAGCCTCGATCTGCGCCGCTTCCACGCCGCGCGCACCGCCGCGGAGATGGCGGACCTGGTGGACGAGCGGCTCGCCGTCCGGGCCGGCGGCGCGTGAACCGCCCGAGCGGCGTCCCCCGTCCCGTCCCCGGCCCCGTCACCCGACCCGTCATCCGAACCAGCGCGTCCGGAGCCACCGCTCCGGGAGTCAAGGAGGATCCCATGGAACGACAGGAAGTCGAACTGCTCGCGATCGGCGCCGGGCCGGCCAACCTCGCCCTCGCCGTGGCGCTGGAGGAGCTGGCGGCGCCCGGCCTGGCGGACTCGGCGCTGATCATCGAGCGGCACGACGACATCGTCTGGCAGCGCGGGATGCTGCTGCCCTGGACCCAGAGCCAGGTGTCCTTCCTCAAGGACCTGGTCACGCTCCGCAACCCGCGCAGCGAGTTCTCGTTCGTCAACTACCTGCACTCGATCGGGCGGCTGGACGAGTTCGTCAACCTCGGCAGCTTCACCCCGTACCGGATGGAGATCTCCGGCTACCTGCGCTGGGTGGGGGAGTCCCTGCGGCGGGTGCGGATCGAGTTCGGCCGCCGCTGCGTGTCGGTCGAGCCCGTCCCCGAGCAGGACGGCGGCGTGCACCGCTGGCTGGTGCGCACCGCGGACGGCGGCGAGATCCTCTGCCGCGACCTGGTCATCGGCGCGGGCCGCGACCCGCACGTCCCGGACGAGGTCGCCGCGCTGCCACGCGAGCGGGTCGTGCACAGCACCGAGTACAGCGCCCGGATCGCGGACCTGGACCCGGCGGCCGAGCACCGCATCGTGGTGGTCGGCGGCGCGCAGAGCGCGGCCGAGATGTACTGGGCGTCCTACCAGAACCTGCCGAACGCGCAGGTCACGATGGTGATGCGCTCGATCGGCCTGAACGCCTACGAGTCCAGCAAGTTCACCAACGAGCTGTTCTACTCCTCGTTCGTGGACGAGTTCCACAACGCGCTGCCCGAGGCGCGCGAGCAGCTGCTGCGCGAGATGCACCGCACCAACTACGCCGGGCTCGCGCCGGGCATGCTCGACACGCTCTACCGGGAGATGTACCAGGAGCGGCTCACCGGCGGCGACCGGATGCACATGATCACCATGACCGAGATCGTGGGCGCCCGGATGGAGGACGGCGAGGTCGTCCTGACGCTGCTGGACCGCAAGCAGCGCCGGACCCGCGAGCTGCGCTGCGACATGGTGCTGCTCGGCACCGGCTTCGACCGGGCCATGCCGCGGCTGGCGCGGGACCTGGCCGCCGCCGCCGGGGTCGGCGGCGCGACCGTGGACCGCAACTACCGGATGAACCTGCCGCCGGAGTACACCGCGGGCTGCTACCTGCAGGGCGTGAACGAGGCCACGCACGGCATCGCCGACTCGCTGCTGAGCGTGCTCGCCGTCCGCTCCCAGGAGATCGTGGCCGACCTGCTCGCGCACCGCGAGCCCGCCGTCGCCGCCCCGGCCGCCACCGCCTCGGCCGCTGACGCCACCGCCGCCGCGTCCGAGCCGGCGCTGCTGCTCAACGCCAAGTGAACGGGAGGACCCCCATGACCGACAGCGGTATGGACATCCACCGGCTCCAGCCCGGCGAGCTCCGGCCCGACAACGGCCTGGACGCCAAGCGGCTGCTGCCCTGGCCCGCGCTGAACGCCCCCTTCGAGGGCTCCTGGTGCGTGGTCCCGCCCGGCGCGTCGTCCGGCGCGCACGAGCACCACGAGTACGAGATCTGGGTCGCGATGACCGGCGAGGCCGAGCTGCGCAGCGAGGGACGCGTCGAGCCGTTCCGCGCCGGGGACGTCGTCCACTTCACCCCGGGCACCCGCCACCAGGTCGTCAACGAGGGCGCCGAGCCCTTCGCGATGTACGCGGTCTGGTGGGACCTGGACATGACCGAGCGGTTCGCCGCGCGGCACCGGGAGGGGGTGTGAGCGGGACGCCCGCCGCGGGCGCGGCCCGTCCGGTGATCGTGATCGCCGCGACGCCCACCTCGAACGGCGACCTGCACGTCGGCCACATGGCCGGCCCCTACCTCGCCGGGGACGTCTACGCCCGGTACGCCGCCGCCACCGGCCGTCCGGTCGTCTACACGACGATCACCGACGACAGCCAGACCTACGTCCCGACGACCGCGCACCGGCTCGGCGTCGAGCCGCGCGAGCTGGTCGCCGACTCGACCGCCCGGATCCAGCGGACGATCACCGCGATGGGCCTGTCCATGGCCGGCCTGCCACCGGTGGACGACCGCTACCGCGCCACCGTCCTCGACTTCTTCACCCGCCTGCACGCGGATGGGAAGCTGCGCCGCCGGACGGTCCGGCTGCCCTACGTCCCGGCCACCGGGACCTACCTCTACGACGGCCTGATGAAGGGGATCTGCCCGTCCTGCCTGGCGGGCAGCGCGGGTGGCGTCTGCGAGGGCTGCGGGCACCCCAACAACTACGACGAGCTGCTCGCGCCGGCCGCGACCACCGACCCGGACGCCGAGGTCACCGTCCGGGAGGCGGAGATCCTCGTGCTGCCCGCCGAGGAGTACCGGGACCGGCTCACCGCCTACTACGCCGAGCGCGAGGGCCGCTGGCGGCCGAACGCGATGCGGCTGGTGCGCGAGCTGCTCGCCGGGCCGCTGCCGGAGATCCCGGTGACCGTCCCCGGCACGTGGGGGATCGCCGCGCCCTTCCCGGAGACGCCCGGCCAGATCCTCTACCCGTGGGTCGAGGCGATGCCGGCCGTCATGTACGCCACCTGGTGGGCGAACGGGCGCGACGGCGAGCCCGCCGCCGAGACCGACGCGCACTGGCGCGCCGGCGCCGACCCGGAGCTCGTGTACTTCCACGGCTTCGACAACGTCTACCACTGGGGCTTCCTCGACCTGGTCATGCTCATGGCGCACGGCGACCGCTACGCGCTGCCGGAGAGCAACGTCGTCAACGAGTTCTACGACCTGCGCGGCGAGAAGTTCTCCACCAGCCGCGGCCACCTGGTCTGGACGGCCGACCTGCTGGAGGACGTCCCGCGCGACCTCGTCCGGTTCTACCTGTCGCTGACCGCGCCCGAGACCCAGCGCACCGACTTCACCGTCGAGGCGATGCGCGCGGCCACCGGCCGCCGCCTGGTCGGGCCGTGGAACCGGCTGGCGGACGCCCTGCGCGCCGCGACGCTCGCCGACGAGCCCGGGCCGCGGCCGGTGTCGGGCGAGGGCCGGACCCGCGCCGCGGTCATGGCCGCCCGCTTCCGGTCCTGCTACGACCTGGCGTCCTTCAGCCCGGCCCGCGCCGCCGAGACGCTGCTCATCCACCTGGACCGGCTCGTCGCGAGCGCGTCCGCCGGGACGGCCTCCACCGGCGACCTGCTCCTGGAGGCGCGCACGCTGCTCGCCTTCGCCGCGCCGATCCTCATCGACGTCGCCGCCGAGGCCCGCGCCGCCGGCGTGGACCTGCGCACCGACGCCGCCGAGCCGCCCACCGAGATCTCCCCGTTCGTCCTGCCGAGGCTGCCCGACTCGGCCCGGCCCGATGCCGCCCTCGCCGGGGCGGACGGCCGCGCGCCCGCCGGGGTCTGAAGGAGCCCGCCATGAAACTGCTCACGATCGAGACCAGCCAGTACCTGAACTACTACCACTCCCGCTACCGGCAGGTGCAGGACCTCGGCGTCGACCTGTACGTCCTGAACGGCGAGGGCACCGAGGACTTCTGGCCCGCCGACCACTACCGCCTGGTCGGCAGCAAGAAGATCGACGAGATCGTCGAGACCGCGCGCGCCTGGCACGAGCGGGAGCGGTTCGACGGGGTCATCACCTTCTCCGAGTCCGCGGTCATCACGGTCGCGGCGGTCGCCGAGGCGCTCGGCCTGCCCGGCATCGGCGTCGAGACCGCCGTCCGCAGCCGCAACAAGTACCTGATGCGGCAGGCGTACGAGCGGGCGGGCGCGCCGATCCCGTCCTACCGGCTGGTGCGGAGCGAGGACGAGGCGCTCGCCGCGGCGTCCGAGTTCGGCTACCCGGTCATCCTCAAGCCGACCCTCGGCGCGGGCAGCCACCTGGTGTTCCGCGTCGACTCGCCGGAGGAGATGGCCCGCCGGTACGCGCAGGCCGCCGAGGGCCTGAAGAACCTGTTCTGGGTGAACTCCGAGGCCGACGGCGTGGACCTCGGCCCGAACGCCCTGCTGGTCGAGTCGTTCCTGGACGGCCGCGAGTACCTGATGGAGGCCGTCGCCTGGGACGACGAGGTCTACCTCGGCTCGGTCGTGGACCGCATCACCGACGAGGGGCAGACCTTCGACGACGACGTGCACCACGCGCCGACGTCGCTGCCGTCCGAGGAGGTCGCCAAGGTCCAGGCCGCCGTCAGGGCTGGCGCGCACGCGATGGGCCTGCACCGCAGCGTCATGCACGCCGAGGTGCGCTACCACAAGGGCGAGCCGCATCTCCTGGAGATCGCCGCCCGGGTCGGCGGCGGCGGCCTGGACATGATCGCGCGGATCTCCGCCGGGCACGACCCGATCAGGGCCGTGGTGGACATCGGCCGCGGCGTCCGGCCGGACGTCCGGCACTTCCGGCCGACCGGGACGCACGTGACCGCGATGTGCCTGATCTGCGACGAGGGCGTGGTCGAGCGGGTGGACGTGCCGCCGGAGGTGGCGGACTCCGACCGCGCCTTCCTGCTCAAGATCACCGCCCGGCCGGGCGACCTGATCCGGCGCCCGCCGAACGGCAACACCATCCTCGGCTTCCTCGGCACGACCGGGACGTCGCAGGAGGACGCGTTCGCGACCATGACCGACTTCGCCTCGAAGATCAAGGTCACCTTCCGCGACTGACGTCCGAGGCCCTCCCCGTCCCTCTCCCCGCCCCCTTCGCACGTCCCCTCCCCGCCCCGCTCCGCCTCCGAACCACCTGCTCGACGCATCCCCCCGAGGAGAGACCTCAGTGTCGACCCAGAACGCGGCGGCCCGTCCCGCCCGCACCGCCACACCCCGGCGCTACCTGATGTGCCCGCCGCGCCACTTCGACGTGACCTACTCGATCAACCCGTGGATGGAGCCCGGCAAGCCGGTCGACGCCGGCCTCGCGATGGCCCAGTGGGACCGCCTGCGCAACCTCTACGTCGGGCTCGGCCACCGGGTCGAGCTCATCGACCCGATCCCCGGACTGCCCGACATGGTCTTCGCCGCGAACGGCGCGACCGTGGTGGACGGCCGGGTGCTCGCCGCGCGCTTCCGGCACGCCGAGCGCGCGGCCGAGGGCCCCGCCTACGCCGCCTGGTTCCGCGACCGCGGCCACCCCGTCCACGTGGGCGAGTTCGTCAACGAGGGCGAGGGCGACCTGATCGTCACCGGCGACCGGATCCTCGCCGGGCACGGGTTCCGCACCGACCCGCGCGCCCACGCGGAGGCCGAGGCCGCGCTCGGCCTCCCGGTCGTCCCGCTGCGGCTGGTGGACCCGCGCTTCTACCACCTCGACACCGCGCTCGCGGTGCTCGACCACGAGGAGATCATGTACTACCCGGCCGCGTTCGACGCGCGCAGCCGGGCCGTCCTGGCGGAGCTGTACCCCGACGCGATCACCGCGACCGACGCCGACGCCGAGGTGTTCGGACTGAACGCGGTCTGCGACGGGCGGCACGTGCTGCTCCCCGAGCAGGCCGTCCACCTCATCGACCGGCTCTGGGAGCGCGGCTTCGTGCCGATCGGCGTGGACCTCGCCGAGCTGCTGAAGTCCGGCGGCAGCGCCAAGTGCTGCACGCTGGAGATCCGTCCGCCGCGCCCGGCCGGCGTCCGGCGCCACGCGGATCCGGCCGTCCTGCGGGAGGCGGCCCGGTGATCGACTACGAGGGCCGCCGGTTCCGCCCGGCCGAGGACGACGCCCGCGACCGCGTCGCGCACTACCACCAGGACGGCGACCTGCTGTGGGGCGAGTTCGCGGGCGGGCGCGCCCGGCGCGGCACGCTCGTCGGCACCTGCGCGCCCGACGGCCGCCTCGACTTCGCCTACTGCATGGTCCTGGAGGACGGCGAGGTCATCTCGGGCCGGTGCCGCAGCACCCCGGAGTTCCGTCCGGACGGCGGCATCGACCTGCGCGAGGAATGGGAGCGGTTCGGCCGGCACGCCGGCCGGGGCGTCTCCCGCCTGACCGAGATCAGGGAGGGACGATGACGGCACCGACCGACACCACCGGCACCACCGCAGCCGGGGCGCCCGCCGAAGCTCCCGCCGGGCGTCCGCGGAAGGGCGGCGTGGTGACCTGGGCGTGCGCGCCCGGCTTCCCGCCCGCCGTGATCTTCCCGTTCACGCCGGCCGAGCGGATGGGCACCCGGAACATCTACGAGTTCCAGATGCTCATGTACCGGACGCTGTACTACTTCGGCAGCAAGGGCACGCCCGAGGTCGACTACGAGCAGAGCATCGGCGAGCCGCCGGTGTGGAGCGAGGACGGCCGCACCGTAACGATCCGGATCAAGCCGTGGAAGTGGTCCAACGGCGAGACCATGTGCGCCGACAACGTCCTGTTCTGGGTGAACCTCATGAAGGTGAAGGGCGCGCGGTACGGCGAGTACGTGCCGGGCTACTTCCCCGACAACTGCACGTCCTACGGCAAGCTCGCCGAGGACACCGTCTACTTCACCTTCGACAAGCCGTACTCGAAGAAGTGGGTGCTGATGAACCAGCTCAGCACCATCACCCCGCTGCCGAAGGCGTGGGACCGCACGGCCGAGGGACCGGCGAACGCGTCCGGCGACACCGCCGACGTCGAGGCCGTCTACGCCTACCTGATGGCCGAGCAGGGCGACCACGTGGACGAGGGCAACGCGCACCGGACCCGCTGGGCCGACAGCCCGATCTGGAGCGTGGTCAGCGGCCCGTGGCGGCTGAAGAGCTACACGCTGGAGGGCGTCGTCACGTTCGTGCCGAACGAGCACTACTCCGGCCCGAACAAGCCCTACCTGGACGAGTTCCGCCAGATCCCGACCATGTCGGACGAGCAGCAGTACGCGATGCTCGAACGCGGCGACATCCAGGTCGGCTACCTGCCGCTGAGCTTCGCCACCGAGTCGACGACCGACCCGACGGTCGGCGGCGGCAACCCCCTGGAGGGACGGTACGACCTCGTCCCGCAGGTGGCGTTCTGCATCCGCTACTTCTGCCTGAACTACAACAACCCCGGCATCCCGGGGAAGATCTTCAAGCAGACCTACTTCCGGCAGGCGCTCCAGCGGACCCTGGACCAGGACAGCGCCGTCCAGGAGATCTACCAGGGCTACGCCTACCGGCAGAACGGCCCGGTGCCGATGGTCCCGCGCACCGACCTGGTGTCGCCGCGGCAGCGCGAGGGCGCCTGGCCGCTGCCGTTCGACGTGGACGCCGCCCGCGAGCTGCTGGAGGCCAACGGCTGGGACACCAGTCAGACTCCCGCGGTGTGCGTGGACCCGGAGAAGGCCGGCGAGGGCATCCCGGCGGGCACGAAGCTCAGCCTCAAGCTGCGGTACGTCGAGGGACGGCCCGCGCTCACCGAGCTGATGCGCCGCTACAAGGAGCACGCCGCGCAGGCCGGGATCGAGCTGCGCCTCGAAGAGGTGTACGGGTCGATCCTGGTCGCCGAGGACGGTCCCTGCGACCCCGGCCCGGACTGCCCGTGCGACTGGGAGCTGACCTGCTGGAACGGCGGCTGGGCGTACCACTACCCGTCCGGGGAGATCCTGTTCAAGACGCGGGCGGGCGGCAACTTCGGGTTCTTCAGCGACCCGGTCGCCGACGAGCTGATCGAGAAGTCCGTCACCACCGACGACCTCCAGGCGCTCTACGAGTACCAGGACTACATCGCCGAGCAGGTCCCGGTGATCTTCACGCCGAACTTCCCGATCCGGCTGTTCGAGGTGTCCCGCGAGCTCGGCGGGTTCGGGCCGGTCAACCCGTTCGGCATGATCAACCCGGAGAACTGGTACTACCGCGACGACGAGGGGCGCCCGTGATCCGCGCGGCCCACCCCGCGGTGGCGGCTCCGGTCGCCCCCATCGGAACCCACGTCATGCTGGTGTTCCTCCTCCAGATCGCGCTGCTGCTGGGCGCCGCGCTGCTGCTGGGACTGCTGGCCCGGCGGCTGGGCATGCCCGCGATCGTCGGCGAGCTGTGCGCGGGCGTGCTGCTCGGGCCGTCCGTGCTGGCGCACGCCGCGCCCGCGCTCGCGCACTGGCTGCTGCCCGCGCGGCCCGAGCAGCAGCACCTGCTGGACGCGGTCGGGCAGCTCGGCGTGCTGCTGCTGGTCGGCGTCACCGGCATGAACGTGGACCTCGGCATGATCCGGCGGCAGGGCCTGACGGCCGCCCGGGTCAGCGCGGGCGGGCTGGTCCTGCCGCTCGCCGCCGGGTTCGGCGTCGGCCTGCTGCTGCCGGGCGCGCTGCTCGCGCCCGGCGGCGACCGGACGGTGTTCGCCGCGTTCGTCGCGGTGGCGATGTGCGTCAGCGCCATCCCGGTCATCGCCAAGACGCTCCTGGAGATGCGGCTGCTGCACCGCGACGTCGGCCAGCTCATCGTCGGCGCGTCCGTCGTGGACGACATGGTCGGCTGGCTGCTGCTGTCGGTGGTGTCGGCGGCGGCCACGACCGGCGTCCGGGCGGGGCACCTGGTGTTCACCGTGGGCATGCTGCTCGGCGGGATCGCCCTGGCGCTCACCCTGGGCCGTCCGGTCGTGCGGACGCTGCTGTCGCGGGCCGCGCGGTCACCGGAGCCCGCCGTCACGGTCGCCACGGCCGTGGGCGTCGTGGTGCTGTGCGCGGCGGGCACCCAGGCGCTCGGCGTCGAACCGGTCGTCGGCGCGTTCTTCGGTGGCCTGCTCATCTCGGCCGTCGGCTGGGAGGCGGCGCCGCAGCGGATGACGTCGCTGCGCACGTTCGCGATGGGCGTGCTCGCGCCGCTGTTCTTCGCGACGGCCGGGCTGCGCATGGACCTCACGGCCCTCGTCCATCCGGACGTGCTCGGCGCGGCGGTCCTGGTGCTCGCGGTCGCGGTGGTCTTCAAGTTCGCCGGCGCCTACCTCGGCGCGCGGGCCAGCCGGCTCGGGCACTGGGAGGCGCTCGCGCTCGGCGCCGGGATGAACGCCCGCGGGGTGATCGAGGTGATCATCGCCATGGTCGGCCTGCGGCTCGGCGTGCTGTCCACCGAGATGTACACCGTCGTCGTGCTCGTCGCGATCGCGACCTCGCTGATGGCGCCGCCGCTGCTGCGCACGGCGGTGCGCCGGATCGAGGTGACCGGCGCCGAGCGCGAGCGGGAGAAGGTCCTGCTCGGCGGCTGACCCGGCGGCGAATTCCCGCCGGGACCACATCGAATTCCGGACGAACCACCCAAATGACGATCTTGGCTCCGTACGTTGGGGTCGCGGCCCGCCCGCGGCCCCGGCGGACCCGGCCGGATCAGGAGGAAGGCGCACATGACGATCCGGCGACCGGCCACCGGCGACCGGCCCCACCTGCTGGTGGTCGCCACCGGGATGCGGACCTACCGCGAGTACCTGCTGCGTTCGATCAGCACGCGGTTCCGCGTCCACCTGTTCCACACCGCCGAGCCGACCTGGGAGATCCCCTACCTGGACGGCTGGACGGTGGTCCCGAGCACCCTGGACGGCCCGGCGATGGCCGAGGCCGCCCGCAAGGTCCACGCCGGCGATCCGGTCGAGGGGGTGCTGTGCTGGGACGAGGGCCGCATCCTCGCCGCCTCGCACGTCGCCGCGGCGCTCGGCCTGCGCAACGGCGACCCGGCCGTGGTCTGGCGGCTGCGCGACAAGGCGCAGACCCGCGCCGCGCTCGACGCGGCGGGCGTGCCGCAGCCGCGCTCGGTGCCGGTCTCGACCCTGGACGAGGCCGTCGCCGCCGCGGGGAAGACCGGCTATCCGGCGATCCTCAAGCCGCGCGGCCTCGGCGCGAGTCTCGGCGTCCTGCGCGTCGAGGACGAGGCGGAGCTGCGCGCGGGGTTCGCGTTCACCCGCGACACCAAGGCGCCCGACCCCGTCCTGTACGCGGGGGAGGAGCCGGTGCTCGTCGAGGAGTGCGTCACCGGCGAGGAGATCAGCGTCGACTCGGTCGTGCGCAACGGCGTCGTCGCGCCGCTGTTCGTCGCGCGCAAGGTCGTCGGCTACCCGCCGTACGCCGAGGAGGTCGGCCACTACGTGGACGCCGCCGACCCGCTGCTGGAGGACCCGGAGCTGCTGCGCGTCATGCGCGACACGCACGCCGCGCTCGGCTTCGAGGACGGCTGGACGCACGCCGAGTACATGCTCACCGCCGACGGCCCGAAGGTCATCGAGGTGAACGGGCGGCTCGGCGGCGACATGATCCCGTTCCTCGGGCTGCTCGCCACCGGCGTGGACCCGGGCCTGGCCGCCGCGGCGGTCGCCTGCGGCCGCGCGCCCGACCTGGAGCCGGCCCGCGCGCGGGTCACCGGCATCCGCTTCTTCTACGTGGACGAGGACGACACGACCCTGGAGTCGGTCGGCTTCGACGAGGCCCGGCTGCCCGCCGGGATCGAGCGGGCGGTGGCCGTGGCCGCGCCCGGGGCGGTGGTCTCGCCACCGCCGAAGGGCACCGTCTGGGGGCGCATCGCCTTCGCGATCGCCGCCGCCGACGACCGGGACGCCTGCGCCGCCGCGCTGGACGGGGCGGAGCGGGCGCTGCGGGTCGTCGAGCGGTGACCGTCCCCGGCCGGGGCCCGGCACCCGCAGGAAACGACCAGAGAGCGATGTGAGAGTCCATGCCGACGAAGACCGAGACCGCCGAAGCCGGCCGCGCCGGCGTCTGGGCGACCTTCCGCCACGCGCCGGCCGCGGCCAAGGCGATCCTGGTCGGGGTGTTCCTGAGCCGCCTGGGTGGTTTCCTCAACATCTTCATCGTGCTCTACCTGACGGCCAAGGGGTACTCGGCCGGGCAGGCCGCGTTCGCGCTCGGCGTGTACGGGTTCGGCGGCGTGGCGGGCGTGCTGCTCGGCGGGACGCTCGCCGACCGGCTCGGCGCGCGGAACTCGACCGTGCTGAGCATGGCGGTGACCGCCGTGCTCACCGCCGCGCTGCTGTACCTGCCGAGCTACGGCCTGCTGCTGGTCGCGGTGGCGATCGCCAGCCTGGCCGCGCAGATCTACCGGCCCGCCTCGGCGACGCTGCTGTCGGAGCTGATCCCCGAGGACCAGCAGGTGATGATCTTCGGGATGTACCGGCTCGGCCTGAACCTCGGCGCGATGGCCGCGCCGCTGGTCGGGTTCGGCCTGTACCACCTGGACGGCGACGGGTACACGCTGCTGTTCTGGGGCGAGGGCGCGATCGCGATGGTGTACGCCCTGGTCGCGATCGTCGCCATCCCCGCCCGGGCCACCGCCTCGGCGGCGGCGCCGGACGAGGCGGACGCGGCCCCGGACGCCGCGCCCGAGACGTCCGGGGGCTGGGCGGGCGTGCTCCAGGACCGCCGCTACCTGCTGTTCCTGGCCGCCGTCCTGCTCAACGCGATCGTCTACGTGCAGTACCTGTCCACGCTCCCGCTGGACGTCAAGCGCGCGGGCGTGGACCTCTTCTGGTACACCCTCGCCGTCTCGCTGAACGGCTTCATCGTCATCCTGTTCGAGCTGCCGCTGACCCGCTTCTCCCAGAAGTGGCCGTTCACCTTCACCGTCGGCCTCACCTTCGGCCTGGTGGGCCTGGGCGTGGGTCTCTACGGGCTGCCGATGGGCGCGGCCGTCATCGTCGGCGCCACGCTGGTCTGGACGCTCGGCGAGATCATCGGCGGCCCGGCGGTGTTCGCCTACCCCGCGATGGCCGGGCCCGCCCGGCTGCGCAGCCGCTACATCAGCGGGTTCCAGTTCATGCACGCGCTCGGCACGGCGATCGGGCCCGTCCTCGGCGGGGCGCTGTTCGTGCGGATGCACCACGGCGTGTGGCCCGTGCTCGCCGTGGCCGGGCTGCTGGCCGCGGTGTTCGGCGTCGCGGCGATCCGTCCGGACGCCGTCCGGCGCAGCCGCGCGAAGGAGACCGCGCCGGCGGCCCTGGTCGCCGAGGAGGCGTGACCCCTCCGTCACTCCGTCCCCTTTCCCCCTTCCCTTCCCGCTTTTTCCTGTGCGCAGGGCCCGGCGCGGCCCGGCACGCCTACCGATTGGAGCCACCGTGACCCTCCAGCGCATCGAGGCCGAACGCCTGATCCCGGGCTCCGGACAGCCCGTGGACGACGGCGTCGTCATCCTGGACGGCGAGACCATCTCCTACGCCGGTCCCGCGTCGTCCGCCCCCGGGACCCCCGGCGCCGACACCGTCACCGCCCGCGCCGTCATGCCCGGCATGTGGGACGCGCACGGGCACTTCATGGGCCTGCGCTCGGCCGACTTCAACGTGCTGCCGCAGGAGTCCATCCCGCTGCGCTCGGCGCGCATCGTCACCGACCTGCGCCGCGCGCTGGACGCCGGGTTCACCTCGGTCCGCGAGACCGGCGGGCTCGGCATCAACTTCGTCCAGGCGATCGAGGAGGGCAGCGTCGAGGGGCCCGCGATCTACGCGGCGGGCACCACGCTGTCCACCACCGGCGGCCACGGCGACCTGCACAGCCTGCCGCACCACTGGGTGGTGGACTTCGGGCACCTGGGCGGCGAGTTCCGGCTGTGCGACGGCCCGGCCGAGTGCGCCCGCGCCACCCGCGAGCAGCTCCGCCGCAACGCCAAGCTCATCAAGGTGTGCGCGTCCGGCGGCGTCCTGTCGGAGGTGGACCACCCGATCCACCAGCAGTTCACCGACGCCGAGCTGCGCGCGATCGTGGAGGTCGCGGGGATGGCCGACCGGATCGTCGCGGCGCACTGCCACGGCAAGCCGGGCATCATGGCCGCGCTGGAGGCGGGCGTGAAGACCATCGAGCACGGCACCTACCTGGACGAGGAGGCGGCCGTCGCGATGCGCGAGGCCGGCGCCATCCTCGTCACCACCCGGACGATCTTCCTGGAGCTGCTGGACCACGGGCACGTGCTGCCCGAGTACGCGCTGACGAAGCTGCGGGCGACCGTGGACCGGCACGGCGAGGCGATCACCATCGCGAAGGAGAACGGCGTCACCATCGCCGCCGGGACCGACGTCGCGATGAGCGGCACCGACCTGCCCGACTCGTGGGGGCGCAACGGGCGCGAGGTCGAGCTGCTGGTCGAGCTGGGCCTGACCCCGCTGGAGGCGATCGAGGCCATCACCGCGCTCGGCCCGGCCACGCTCGGGCCGCAGGGCCCGAAGTCCGGCGTGCTCGCCGAGGGCTACGACGCCGACGTCATCGTCCTGGACGAGGACCCGCTCGCCGACGTGTCGATCCTCGCGCAGCCCGACCACGTGACCGGTGTCTGGAAGGCCGGACGCCGCGTGAAGACCCTCGCCCCCGCGTCCGACCGCGTCCTCTCGGAGGCCTGACATGAGCGACACCGCACTGCTGGAGATCCGCTTCTTCACCACCCGGCCCGGCACCCGAGCGGAGTTCGACCGGGTGAGCCGGGACGGGACCGTCCCGCTGATGCGCCGGTGCGGCATCGAGGTCCTCGCGCACGGGCCGATGCTGAACGACGAGGACGGCTACTGCCTGGTCCGCGTCTTCGAGTCCGAGGAGGACCGCCTCGCGCGCGGCGGCTCGATGTACGAGACCGACGAGTGGAAGCGGTTCTACGAGGAGCCGGTCACCGCCATGATGGCCGACTACCGGACGGCGGTGATCGAGGTGCCGCGCCACGCGGTGCGCGCCTACGCCTCGGCCGTCCTCGGCTGATCCCGGCCTCTCCCCGGCCGCCGGCGCGCGGACCCCGGACGGGGCGGCGGCCCCGGCGGCGTGTGCGTCGGCCGCGAAAGCGGGAACACACGCCGTCGGCGGCCGCTTTACTCGGGTGACGTACCGGTTCCCTATGATCGCAGGGAGGGTTCGGCGGCGCGTTTGCGGGGGCGCGGTCGGCGCCGCCGGACAGGCTGAGGAGATGAGGGGTTATGGCTGATATCACCGAAACATCCGAATGGTCGGCACTGTCGGAGCATCAGGGGGAGCTGGCGGGCCGCAACCTGCGCGAGCTGTTCGCGGCCGATCCGGGACGCGCCGAACGGATGACGGTGACGGCGGGCGACCTGTACCTGGACTACTCCAAGCACCGCGCCACCGACGAGACGATCCGCCGCCTCGTCGCGCTGGCCGAGCGGGCGGGGCTGCGCGAGCGCATCGACGCGATGTTCTCCGGCGAGCACATCAACGTCAGCGAGGACCGGGCCGTCCTGCACACGGCGCTGCGGCTGCCCGCCAACGCCCGCCTCACCGTGGACGGCCAGGACGTCGTCGCCGACGTGCACGCCGTGCTGGAGCGGATGGGCCAGTTCTCCGACCGCGTGCGCTCCGGCGAGTGGACGGGCTTCACCGGCAAGGCCATCAACACCGTCGTCAACATCGGCATCGGCGGCTCCGACCTCGGCCCGGCGATGGCCTACGAGGCGCTCCGCGACTACGCCGACGCGGGGATCACCGCCCGGTTCGTGTCGAACGTCGACCCGGCCGACATCACCGGCACGCTCGCCGGCCTCGACCCGGAGACGACGCTGTTCGTCGTGGCGTCCAAGACGTTCGGCACGCTGGAGACGCTCACCAACGCGCGCGTCGCCCGGCGCTGGCTGATCGAGCGGCTCGGCGACGAGAAGGCCGTCTCGCGGCACTTCGTCGCGGTGTCCACCAACGCCGAGCGGGTCGCCGACTTCGGCATCGACACCGACAACATGTTCGGCTTCTGGGACTGGGTCGGCGGCCGCTACTCCATGGACTCGGCCATCGGCCTGTCCCTCATGGTCGTGATCGGCCCGGCCCGGTTCCGCGAGCTGCTCGACGGCTTCCACGCCGTCGACGAGCACTTCCGCACCGCGCCGTTCGAGAAGAACATGCCGGTGCTGATGGCGCTGCTCGGCATCTGGTACACCGACTTCTTCGGCGCGCAGACCCGCGCCGTGCTGCCCTACAGCCAGCGGCTCGCCCGCTTCCCGGCCTACCTGCAGCAGCTCACCATGGAGTCCAACGGCAAGTCCGTCCGCGCGGACGGCGCGCCCGTCGTCGCGCAGACCGGCGAGATCTTCTGGGGCGAGCCCGGCACCAACGGACAGCACGCCTTCTACCAGCTGCTGCACCAGGGCACCCGGCTCGTCCCGGCCGACTTCATCGGGTTCGCCGAGCCGTTCCAGGACGCGGGCGCCGGCGGCGACGAGCCCGGCATGCACGACCTGCTGGTGGCGAACCTGCTCGCGCAGACGTCCGCGCTCGCGTTCGGCAAGACCGCCGAGGAGATCGCCGCCGAGGGCACGCCCGCCGACGTCGTCCCGCACAAGGTGATGCCGGGCAACCGCCCGACCAACACCATCCTCGTGCCGAAGCTGACGCCGTCCACGCTCGGCCAGCTCATCGCGCTCTACGAGCACATCGTGTTCGTCGAGGGGACGGTCTGGGGCATCGACTCCTTCGACCAGTGGGGCGTCGAGCTGGGCAAGGTCATGGCCAACCAGCTCACCCCGGCGCTCACCTCGGCCGAGCCGACCGGCGAGACCCCGGACGCCTCCACCGCCGCGCTCGTCCGCCGCTACCGGCAGTTGCGGGGCCGCGCCGTCTGACCCGGCCCGGACACGCCTCGGGCCGTCCCCCTTCGCGGGGGACGGCCCGCTTCCGTTCCGGCGGTGGCGGAGCGTCAGGCGGGGACGTCCCATGTCTGGGACGCCAGCAGCGCGCGCAGCTCCGAGAGGGAGATGAAGCCGTCATGGTCGGTGTCGGCCCTCTCGAACCTGTCCTGGGTCTCGGCCCGGGACCACGACAGCCCCACGCTGTCCAGCACCAGGCCGAACTCCATCAGGTCGAGCCTCCCGTCACCGCCGAGGTCGGCCCGCGTGAACACGGTGACCAGTTCGTCCTCGGCCGGCTCGGTCGTCATCTCACTCCTCGTGATCGCTTGGACGAGATCCCGCATCATGCCACAGCGGTACCCGTCCTCACAGGGGAAAACGCGCTATTCGATCAAGAGGTTCCCCGCCGTTCACGCGCCGCCCGCTCACGCGCCGCCCGGTGGCCCGGCCACGCATCGCCCGGTGGCCCGGCCACGCATCGCCCGGTGGCCCGGCCACGCATCGCCCGGTGGCCCGGCCACGCATCGCCCGGTGGCCCGGTCACGCGCCGCGCGGCCGCCGGGGCACGCGCCGGGGGCGTCCGGCCGTCGGGCGGTTCACGCGCCGACCGGGTGGTCGCCGGCCGGGTACTCGCCGTCGCGGAACTCCTGCGGGCTGACGCCGCGCTCGCGCTTGAACGCGGCGCTGAGCGCGAACGCGCTGCCGTAGCCGACCTTCCGCGCGATCGCCTCCAGGGTCTGGTCGCCGGCGCGCAGCAGGTCGGCGGCGTGCGCGAGGCGCAGCCCGGTCAGGTACGTCATCGGCGGCTCGCCGACCAGGTCGCCGAACCGCTTGGCCAGCGCCGCGCGGGACGCCCCCGCCTCGGCGGCGAGGTCGGCGACCGTCCACGGCCGGGCCGGCTGGTCGTGCAGCAGCCGCAGCGCCGGGCCCACGACCGGGTCGCCGTGCGCGGCGAACCACCCGGGCGCCGCGGCGCCCGGCCGGGAGAACCAGGCCCGCAGCACCGCGATGAGGATCAGGTCGAGCAGCCGGTCTAGCACGACCGGCTGGCCCGGCGCGTCCCGGACGATCTCCTCGCCGAGCAGCGCGGCGAGCGGCGAGTCCCAGGCGGGCAGCACCGCCAGCGGCGGCAGCGCGGCCAGCAGCCTCCGCTCGACCGCGCCCTGCGCCAGGTAGGTGCCGACGAGCAGCGTCGTCGGGCCCTCGGGGGCGTTGCCCCACATCCGGACGCCGAACGACATCGTGTCCGCGGGCGGCGCGCCGAACAGCGTCGTGCAGCGCTCCTCGTCGTGGATGATCCACTGCGGCGGCGAGTCCGGGGCGTCCGCCACCGTGTACGGGTCGGGGCCGCGCATGATGGCGACGTCGCCGGGCGCGCAGTGCACCGGCTCGCCGTCCTCCGGCGTCACCCAGGCCCCGCCCGAGCGGACCACCACCAGGCACAGCGGCGCGCCGTCCTCCACCCGGACCGCCCACGGCGGCTCCATCACCATGCGCAGCAGGAACGCGCCCCGCGCCCGGGGGCCGTCGAGAAGGTCGGCGAGGGTGTCCATGACCGCACCCTAGACGCTCGCGTATGCGCGCCGGACGCTCGACCATGTTCGATGATCAGCGGCGCCGGTTGACTGAAGGACATGACGAACAGCACCCAGCACGAACTGACCCTGGTCCTCAACGGCACCGGCAAGACCGGCCGCCGCGTCGCCGAGCGGCTCGCCGGACGCGGCGTCCCGGTGCGCGTCGCCTCCCGCTCCGCCGAGACCCGCTTCGACTGGACCGACGAGACGACCTGGCCCGCCGCGCTCGACGGGGTCCGCGCCGTCTACCTCGCCTACGCCCCCGACCTGGCCGTCCCCGGCGCGCCCAAGGCCATCGCCGCCTTCTGCGAGGCGGCGGTGGAGGCGGGCGTGCGGCGGCTCGTCCTGCTGTCGGGACGCGGCGAGAGCGAGGCGGAGGTGTGCGAGGACATCGTCCGCGGCTGCGGGACCGACTGGACGATCGTCCGCGCGGCCTGGTTCTTCCAGAACTTCACCGAGTCCGACTTCGCCGGATACGTCCGCGCGGGCCATCTCGCGCTGCCGGTCGGCGACGTGCCCGAGCCGTTCGTGGACGCCGACGACATCGCCGACGTCGCCGTCGCCGCGCTCACCGAGGACGGTCACCGCGGCCGGCTCTACGAGCTCACCGGGCCGCGCGCGCTGACCTTCGCCGAGGCGATGGGCGAGATCTCCGAGCTGACCGGCAGCGAGGTCGGGTACGGCACCCTCACCCCGGACGAGTTCACCGCCGCGCTGGAGGGCGCCGGCGTCCCGGCCGAGGAGGTCGCCTTCCTCGCCTACCTCTTCACCACCCTGTTCGACGGACGCAACGAGCGTCCGGCGGACGGCGTCCGCAGGGCCCTCGGCCGCGAGCCGCGCGACTTCCGCGACTTCGTCCGCGAAGCCGCCGCCCGCGGCGCCTGGACCGCCTGACCGTTCCAGCCCGCTCCGCCGCGTGACCGTGGCGGCCCGTCCGGCCGCGCGGCCCGTCCTCTCCGCATTCCCGCTCCACCTTCGAAAGGGAGATTCCCATGCGATTTCAGCTCGCTACCGCGTCCGCCGCCCTGTCCATCCTCATGACGGCCCTCATGGCCGGATCGTTCTTCGCCTTCTCGACCGCCGTGATGCCGGGACTGAACGCGACCAGGGCGCCGTCGGCGATCGCGGCGATGAACGCGATCAACCAGAAGATCCAGAACCCGGTCTTCCTGGCGGCCTTCACGCTCGCGCCGGTCGCCGCCGCCGCGGCCGGGATCCTGCTGCTGACCATGGGCCAGAAGAGCGCGGCCTGGCTGTTCTTCGCGGCGGCGGCCGTGTACTTCGTCGGCGCGTTCCTCCCGACCGCCGCCGTCAACGTCCCGATGAACAACCACCTGGCCGGCGTGAAGGTCCCGCACGACCTGGCCGACGCCGCGAAGGTCTGGTCCGACTACTCGGGCCGCTGGACGGGCTGGAACCACGCCCGCGCGGTGTTCTCGACGGTCAGCGTCCTGCTGATGGGCGCGGCGACCTACTTCTGGGGCCGGAACCACTGACCCGGCGGGCGGGGAGCGGGCGGGGAGCGGCCGGGGTCAGCCCCGGCCGTTCCGCGCACACCAGTCCGTCCACGTGAGAGCGCCGGAGCCCAGCTGGTCGCGCCAGAACGAGGTCCACGAGGACTCGGAAGGCGCCGGGGCATCCGGCGCCTTCTTGTACGCGGGATACGACCTCTCGACCTCGTCCTTGATGAACGGTTCCAGCTCGTTCCATGAATTCAGCGTCCAGCTCCGCGCGTGATAGAGCGCATTGGCCCGGACGTCCTTTTCGGCGACGCACATGAACGGCGGGAACGGGCTCGACCGGACCCAGCTGTTCGACACTTCCAAGGCGCCGTGAGGAACGCCGTGGGAACGCTTGGCCGCTTCGTGCTCGTCGATGTAGAAGTCGAACATCTCCATCGCGGTATAGACGCCGTCGGCGAGACCGAACTCGTCCCCGGTCCTGGCCTTCAAGTCCGTCCGGGGCGGGATGTCCGAGACCTGGACCAGGTTCCTCTGCACCTGGTTGAGCGGCCCCAGGCGGAAGTCCGGCGTGATGGGGAACGGGCCGAAATCGACGTTCAGATTGTTCACGGGAACGACCGGGTAAGTCTTGCCGTCGAGCGGGTTCGTCCATTCCCGGAGGATCTTCGTGGGGTCTTTCGGGTCGGTGTAGAAGACGACCTCGCGGGTCAGCGCGTAGAGCTTGTTCGTGCCGGGCTCGCGCCACAGCCGCCGGATGTTGTAGCCCTCGAACCCGAACAACCTCGTCCCGTGCCGCAGTTTCGGCGCGAGCGTGTCGCCGGGCGCGTTCGCGTAGACCGCCCCCGAGATGCGGTAGAGCATGTCGCGCCCGTCCGGCCGACCGAACACCTGGAGCTGCAACCGGGTGTCCCGGTCCTTGACCATCGAGTACAGCGGCCCGGGATCGGTCGGGGCGGCCCGGTCCCCGGCGGCCGCCGCGCCCGGCACGCAGGCCAGCGCGAGCGCCGTGACGCCGAGCACCGCGAGCGGAACACGAACGCGTGACATGAACGCCTCCCCTTCACCCGGGAACACCTGCGATCACTCCAACACGCCCCGGCCCCCGGCGCCACCCGTCCCGCGAGGACGGGCCGGACGGGCCTGACGGGCCGGACGGGTGATCATGACCGGGTACGGTCGGGGATCATGCCTTTCGTGGAGACGCCGCTGACCGCGGCCATGCGCGACGCCGTCCGCGACCGGTGGGGACGGCCGGTCGAGGACGAGCCGAAACGCCTGTACGGCGGCGAGGAGTCGGCGGCCTACCGGGTCGGCGGCATCGTCGTCCGGGTGGGCCCGGCGGGCCGGAGCAGCGCCGAGGCCGAGTGGTGCCACGCCATCGCCGCGCACGCGGCGCTGTCCATGCCGGAGGCCGTCGCGCCCCTGCGCGCGGACGACGGCGCGACCGTCGTCCGCGTGGAAGGGCGGCCCGTCTCGGTCTGGCCGTACGTCGAGGGGGAGTGGCCGGACGCCGACGACGAGTCGGTGCGCCGCGAAGGCGCGCGGTTCCTCGCCCGGCTGCACCGCGCGCTGGCCGACTGCCGGCCTCCGGCGCGTCCGGTGACGGGGTTCCTGGAGATCGGGCTGTACGGCGAGCCGCCGCTCGACGTCCCCGAACTCGCCGATCCGCAGCTCGACCGCTGGCTGGCGGAGTTCCACCGCCGCCGGACCGTCCGGCACCCGCTGCACGGCGACTACTACACCGGCAACACCCTCGCGCGGGACGGGCGGCTCGTCGCCGTCCTGGACTGGGACGAGGCCGTCGTCGGCGCGCCCGAGCTGGAGGTCGCGACGGCCGCGCTCGAATGGGCCGACGAGGACGCCGAGACGCCCGAGCAGCGCCGCCGTTTCGTCGCGGACTACCACGAGGCGGGCGGCACGGCGGGGGAGATGGACGACGAGACCGTCGCCCAGCTGATCCGGCACCGGCTGCGCCGCGAGGCCGCGTACTTCGAGCTCGCGCGCCGCCGCGGCGACCGGCACGACGAGGACGACATCGAGTACCACCGCCGCCGCAACAAGGCGTTCTTCACCCTCCGCCCGTGAAGCGTTCGTGGACCGTCCTCCCGCGGCCGTGGGGCGCTTTCGGGCACGTGAGGCGGCGCTTTCGGGCCGTCAGCCTCCGACCGTGAGGCGCTCGTGGGCCGCGATCCGGGCGACCAGCTCGTCGAGCGAGAGCTCGCCGGGAGCGCGGCCCAGCCGGGCGGACTCGTTCGCCGCGTCCTGGAGCGCCTCGTTGACCGGCGTCGGGACGCCGAGCGTGCGGCCCATCACGACGATCTCGCCGTTCAGGTAGTCGGTCTCGACGGACCCGCCGCGCCGGATGCTCTGCCACGACGAGTTCCGGCTCACCTGCTCGCCCTCGATCTCCCTCGTCTCCACCAGGGCACCGCGCAGCTCGGCGATGTCGGCGTCGTCCGCGCGGTCGATGCCCGCCGCGCGCAGGACGTGGTCGGCCTCCGCGCGGGCGCGCACGTGCAGCTCGGGGGAGGGCTCCCCGCACACCGCCTCGATCGCGTTTCCGAGGTTGCCGAGCAGCTTGAGGTACTTCCAGCGCGGCAGGTCCGGGACGGTCACGGCGCGGAACCTCGACGCCTCCAGGTCGGCCGCGATCCGCTCGGCCGTGTCGTCGATCCCGGACGGGTGCCGTCCGAGGACGAGCAGCCCGGTCAGCGGCGCGCCCGGCGCGACGATCTCGCCCGGCGTCAGGTACGTGGCGGGCAGCAGCACGAACGCCCCGTACACGCGCCGGAACCGGCGCAGCGCCATCACCTCGTTCGCCACGCCGTTCTGCGCGCAGAGGACCGGCAGGCGCTCGCCCGCCGTCCCGCCGCCGAGGACGGGACGTCCGCGCCAGGCGTCCAGCGCCGCGACGGTGTCCTGCGTCTTGACCGCGAGGACGAGCACGTCGTCCGGTGCCAGCCCGATCTCGGCCGGCCCGGAGACGACGGGCACGCGCAGCCGCGCCCGTCCCTCGGGCGTGACGAGGGTCAGCCCGTCCTCGCGCAGCACGCGGCCGTGCTCGCCGCGGGCGACCAGGACCACCTCGTGCCCGCCCTGGTGCAGCCGTCCTCCGAGCGAACCGCCGATCGCTCCCGCCCCGATGATCACGTAACGCATACCCCACCTCTTCCCTCCGCGCGGCGTGTGTAGCCCGGACCCCGCGAACCGAGCTCGACGACCCGGTTCGCCCCCGTCCGGCCGACGGCAGGCGGCGTCCCGCAGCCTGCCCGGAGGGGCCGGCACGGTGCCGATCACCGGGGTCCTGCGGTCGCTGATCGGGGACTGATCGGAGGCTGATCGGGGGCGCGCAGAGTGGGGGCGTCCGAGAGAACCGACCGAGAACGGGGACGACATGAAGATCGAGGGATTCGCGTACCGGCGCGTCCAGGTGGCCGACGGGGTGGCGCTGAACGCCGCCGTGGGCGGCTCGGGCAGCCCGGTCGTGCTCCTGCACGGCTTCCCGCAGACCCACCTGATGTGGCGGCACGTCGCCGCCGACCTCGCCGCGGACCACACCGTCATCGCGCCCGACCTGCGCGGGTACGGCGACAGCGACAAGCCCGCCGACCCGGACGGGACGGCCTACTCCAAGCGGACCATGGCCGCCGACATCGTGGCGCTCGCGCGCGAGCTGGGCCACGACCGGTTCGCGCTGGCCGGGCACGACCGCGGCGCGCTGGTCGCGATCCGCGCCGGGCTCGACCACCCGGACGCCGTGACCCACCTGGCGTCCCTGGACGTCCTGCCCACGCTCGACATGTGGGACGTGATGCACGGCGTCGGCGGCGCGATCGGGTTCCACCTGTACCTGATGGCGCAGCCGCCCGGCCTGCCCGAGCAGATGATCTCCGCCAGCGCGGACGCGTTCTTCGGCCACTTCCTGGACCTGTGGGCGAACAACCCGGATGCGATCCCGGCCGAGGCCCGCGCCGCCTACCTCAAGGCGAGCCGGGAGGCCGTCCCGTCCATCGTGGCCGACTACCGGGCCTCGGCGGGCGTGGACGTCGAGCACGACCGCGCCGACCGGGCGGCGGGCCGCACGCTCACCATGCCCGTGACCGTCCTGCAGCAGGACTGGGGCGCGGCGCTCGGCTTCGACGCCGCCGGGCTGTGGCGCGCCTGGGCCGGTGACCTGGACCACCGCACCGTCAGCTGCGGCCACTACATGGCCGAGGAGGCGCCCGCCGAGGTGACCAAGGCGCTGCGCGACCTGCTCGCCCGGTGACCGGCGCGCGTCGGTAGCGTGGTGGACGTGGGGGAGGCGACGTTCGGCGTGCTGGGGCCGCTGGCGGTGACCGACGCGGCCGGGCGGCCGGTCGAGGTCCGCGGCGCGCGGCCCCGGGCCGTCCTGGCCCGGCTGCTGGTCGCGGGCGGCCGGGCGGTCCCCGCGTCCACGCTGGTGGACGACCTGTGGGACGACCCGCCGGAGAAGGCGCTCGGCGCGGTGCAGACGTTCGTCGGCACGCTGCGCCGGGCGCTGGAGCCGGACCGTCCGCCGCGCACGCCGTCCCGGCTGCTGGTGACCGTGCCGTCCGGCTACGCGCTGCGGACCGCTCCGGGCGCGGTGGACGCCGCGCGGTTCCGCGAGGCGGTCTCGGCGTCCGCCGAACTCCTGGAGGCGGGCCGGGCCGAGGAGGCGCACGCCCGCCTGGACGAGGCGCTCGGCTGGTGGCGCGGCCCCGCCTACGCCGAGTTCGCCGACCGGGACTGGGCGCTCGCCGAGATCACCAGGCTGACCGAGCTGCGGCTGCTCGCGGTCGAGCGCCGCGCCCGCGCCGCGCTCGACCTCGGCCGCGCGGCCGGGACCGTCCCCGACCTGGAGGCGCACACCGCCGCGCACCCCCTCCGCGAGGACGCGTGGGCGCTCCTGGCCCTCGCCCTGTACCGCTCGGGACGGCAGGGCGACGCCCTCGGCGCCCTTCGCCGCGCCCGCACCGTCCTCCGGGAGGAGCTCGGCCTGGACCCGGGGGAGTCCCTGCGCCGCCTGGAGGCCGACATCCTCGCCCAAACCCCCGCCCTCGCCCCCGCGCGACCGCAGACCTCCTTGGAGCGCCGGGCGGTCCCGCGGGACGCGTTCGTCGGACGGGCCCACGAGCTGGACGCGCTCGAGAAGGCGGCTTCGGACGGGCGGCTCGCGCTGGTGTCGGGCGGCGCCGGGACGGGGAAGACGGCGCTGACCCGCGTGCTGGCCGAGCGGCTCGCGGCCCGTGGCTGGACGACGGCGCGCGGTGCCGCGCCCGAGGTTCCCGGCGCTCCCGGCGGCTGGCCGTGGCAGCAGATCGTCCGGGACCTGGTCGCGGCGGGCCACGAGCCGCCGCCCGAGCCCCGCAGCGACGCGGCCGACCCGCTGCGGGCGCGGTTCCTGCGGCACCGCGCGATCGCCGGGTACCTGGCGGGGCTGGCCGCCGAGCGTCCCCTCCTGCTCGTCTTCGACGACCTGCACTGGACCGACGAGGAGACCCTCGCGCTCCTGACCACCCTCGCGACCGGCGGCGACACCGCCCGCATCCCGATGGTCGGGACGTTCCGGGCGGGCGAGATCCCCGGCGCGCTCGCCGAGACCCTGGCCCGCCTCGCCCGCGCCGAGCCCGCCCGGATCTACCTCGGCGGGCTGGACGGGTCCGACACGGACCGGCTCGTCCGCGCGCTCACCCCGAGCCCCATCCCGGACGAAGCGGTCGAAATCGTGCGCCGGCGGAGCGGCGGAAACCCGTTCTTCGTGCGCGAACTCGTCCGCCTGTGGGAGTCGGACGGGACGCTCGACCAGGTGCCCGCCGGGGTCCGCGACGTCCTCCGGCACCGCTTCGAGGGCCTGCCCGACCCGACGCGCGCGGTGCTCAACCGCGCGGCCGTCCTGGGCGACGACATCGACACCGACCTGCTCATCGCCCTCACCGGCGACGAGGAACGAACCCTCGACGCGATCGAGCAAGGCCTACGCGCGGACTTCCTCACCGAACCCGCCTCCGGCGTCGGCGACACCGCGCCCGGCGGCGGAAGCACGCGCGGCGGAAGCGCGCACGGCGGAAGCGCGCACGGCGGAAGCGCGCGCGGGAGGCTGGCGTTCGCGCATCCGTTGATTCGGGAGACGCTTTACTCCGGTTTGCCTGATGTGCGGCGCGTTCGGTGGCATGCGCGCGTCGCCGAGCTGATCGAGCGGGACCGTCCGGACGATGTGGAGGCCATCGCGCACCACCTGGTGCGCGGCCCCGGCGGGCCGTCCGCCGCCCGTTACGCCCGCGCCGCCGCCGAACGCGCCGAACGGCGCGTCGAACCGCGCAGCGCGCTCCGCTGGTGGCGCGCCGCCCTCGCCCACGCCCTCGCCCACGCGGATGGCCCCGCCCCCGCACACGCCCCCCGCCACGCAGACGCCCCCGCCCACGCGCACGCCCTCGGCCACGCAAGCTCTCTCGGCTGCGCGGATGGCCCCGCCCGCGGTGATGGCCCCGCCCGCGCGGATGGCCCCGCCCGCGCGGATGGCCCCGCCCCCGCACACGCCCCCCGCCACGCAGACGCCTCCGCCCGCCCAGATGGCCCCGCCCGCGCGAATGGCTCCGTTCGCGGTGATGGTGACGCTCGGGCGGAGGGTGGCGCTCGGGCGGAGGGTGGCGCTCGGGCGGAGGGTGGTGCGCGCGCGGAGGGTGGTGCGCGCGCGGAGGGTGGTGCGCGCGCGGAGGGGGTTGAGGCGCGGGAGTTGTTGGAGATCCGGATGGGGCTCGGGCGGGCGCTGGCGCTCACCGGGGACCTGGCGGGCGCCCGGCGGGAGCGGGCCGCCGCGCTCGCCGCCGCGGAGGAGCCGGCCGACCCGCTGCTCGCCGCGCGCGTGCTCGGCGCGTTCGACCTGCCCGCGAACTGGACGTCCAGCGACGACCCCGGGCTCGCCGCGCGGACGGCCGCGACCGCCGAACGCCTGCTCGCCGCCCTCCCCGCCGGCCGTCCGGCCGAGCGCGCCCGGCTGCTCGCGACCATCGGCATGGAGCTGCGCGCCGACCCCGCCGGACGCGGCGACGCGGCGGCCCGCGAGGCCGAGCGGCTCGCCCGCTCGGTCGCCGACCCGCCGCTGCTGGCGTTCGCGCTCAACGCCCGCTACCTGCAGACCTTCCAGCGCGCGGGCCTCGCGGACGACCGCGCGGAGATCGCCGACGAGCTGCTGGCGCACGCGCGCGAGCACGGTCTTGTCCCCTACGAGATCCTCGCGCACCTCATCCTCGTCCAGTCGCGGTCGGCGCTCGCGGACTTCGCCGCCGCGGACCGGCACGCCGACGCCGCCGACGCGCTCGCCGACCGCTACGACCTGCCGCTTCCCGGGGTCTTCACCGACTGGTACCGGGCGCTGCGGCTGGCCGAGTCCGGATCGCCGGACGCCGAGAACGCCTACCGCCGCGCCGCCGCCCGCCTGGACGGCACCGGCATGAGCGGCGTGGAACGCGGCCTGCTCCCGCTCGCCCTGCTCGGGCTGCGAATGCGAACGGGCGCGGACGCCGCCGACCTCGCCGACCTGGACTGGGGTCCCTACGAACCCTGGGCGAGGCCGCTGCTCCTGCTCCTCGCGGGCCGCCGCGGCGAGGCCGCCCGCGCCGCCCGCGACATCCCGCCGTCGCCGCGCGACCTGCTCTTCGAGGCGCGCACGGCCCTGCACGCCGAGATCGCCCTGCGCCTGGACGACCGGGACGCGATGCGCCGCGTCCGCGACGACCTCCGGCCCGCCGCCGGGGAGATCGCCGGGGCCGGGACCGGCATGCTCACCTTCGGCCCGGTCACGACGTACCTCCACCGGCTGGACCGCGCACTAGGGCAGGATCGGACACCGTGAACGACGTATCGCAGACCTCCGGCCGCCTCATCATCGGCAGCTCCGGGCCCGTTCCGGGCGTGGCCCTGCACAGCGCCCGGTACGACGCGTCCGGGACGCTGGCGATCGAGCGGTCGCTGCCGCTCGCCGAGCCGTCCTATGTCGCCTTCGACCCGTGCCACGCGATGCTGCACGCCGTCCTGGAGGAGGACATCGGACGCGTCGCCTCGATCCCGCTGGATCTGGGCGAGCAGCGCGCGGAGGCGGCGAGCGGGGGAGCGCTGCCGTGCCACGTGGCCGTCCACCCCGACGCGCCCTACGTCTTCGTCGCGAACTACGGTGACGGCGTCCTGTCCGTCCTGCCGACCGGCGAGGACGGGCGGATCACCTCGTCCTCGCCCGTCCAGGCCGTCGGCCACGAGTCCGGCTCGCACGCGCACATGGCCGCGATCTCCCCGGACGGGCGCTTCGTCCTGTGCACCGACCTGGGCGCGGACCGGGTCCACGTCTACGCGTTCGACACCGTCTCCGGCCGGCTCGACCTGCACGGCACCGTCGCGGTCCCGGACGGCCGGGGCCCGCGCCACCTGGTCTTCCACCCGTCCGGGCGGCACGCGTACCTGATCAACGAGCTGTCCTGCACGCTCATCGCCTGCGCCTGGGACGCGGCGTCCGGCCGCCTGGAACCCGGCGCGGAGGTCCCGACCCGGCGCGACGCCGGGAGCCCCGTCGCCAACTTCTCCGCCGCCGTCCGGGTGTCGCCGGACGGCCGGCACGTCTACAGCACCGACCGGGGCGACGACGCCATCGCCGTCCACGCCGTGACCGGCGGCGGTGCGGCGCTGGAACGCGTCGAGGTCGTCGCCTGCGGCGGCGCCTGGCCGCGGGACATCGCCCTGACGCCGGACGGCCGCCTGCTCTTCTGCGCCAACCAGCGCTCCCACACCGTCACCGCCTTCCACCGGGACCCCGAGACCGGCCGCCTGGCCGCCGCCGCCACCGCGCTCGCGGTCCCCGCCCCGTCCGCGCTCCTGCCGCTCCACCTCGCGCCGGCCCCGCTCTAGCCTTCGCTCCAGGTTGCGCGGACCCTGTTTCAGGCCGCGTTTCAGGCCGCTCCTGACGGAACCTGATCCCTGGTCGGCAGCGGCCCCTCGGTGAGGCGGTTGCTGAAGCGGGCCAGCATGCCGGTCTGCGCCGTCTCGGGGATGCGGCGCCCGATGAAGGGCGGGATGCGCCAGTTGGCCGGGTTGCGCTTGGCCATCCGCGAGACGAGGTTCACGTGCGGGTAGCGGGCGCGCTCGTAGGCGCGGAGCCGGTCGCTCACCGTCCGGCTCTCGTCGGCGAGTTCGCGGCCGAGGACCCAGGCGTCCTCGAAGGTCTGGTTCGCGCCCTGGCCGAGGGTGGGCGGCATGGTGTGGGCGGAGTCGCCGAGGAGGGTGACGCGGCCCTCGCCCCAGACGCGGCGGACCTTGTTCCAGCGGTGGCCGAAGAAGTCCAGGTCGTCCTCGGTCGCGGCGGCGAGGACCTCGGGCACCGGGTAGGCCCAGTGGCCGAAGCGCTCGCGCAGCATCTCCAGCGGCGCGTCCGGGCGCGGGTCGGACGGCTTCCAGCGGACGTCGAACCACCACTGGAGCAGCCCCGGACCCGCCGGGATGAGCCCGCACGCCCCCTCCTTCCCGGTGATCATGTAGTGCAGGGTCGTGTCGGTGATGTCGATGTCGATCGGGCTGAGCCCCTGCCACGTCCCGAACGACGCGGGGCGGACGCTGCCGTCGCCCCACAGTTGGCGGCGGACGACCGAGTGCACGCCGTCCGCGCCCACGAGCAGGTCGCCCGTGGCGGACGTGCCGTCCTCGAAGAAGGCCGTGACGCTCTCGGCGTCCTGCTCGACGCGGACGCACGGCATGCCGTAGCGGACGAGGCCGTCCGGGAGGCCGTCGGACAGCAGGTCCACGATCTGGCGGCGCGAGATCGAGCGGGTGGGGAAACCGTAGGTCTCGGCCGCGTGGGCGAGGTTCATGGTGGTGCGCGGCCGGCCGTCCGCGGTGCGCGCGTCGATCCGGTCGATGAGCCCGCCGACGCCGTCCAGGCTGATGCCGAGGTCGCTCAGCACGGCCGCGCCGTTGCCGAAGATGGTGAGCGCGGCGCCGCCCGTCCGGGGGACGGCGGCCCGCTCGAAGACCCGCACCCGGTGCCCGTCCGCCAGCAGCCGCCGGGCCGCGGCCAGCCCGCCCACGCCCGCGCCGATCACGATGACGTCCATAATCTTCTCCCATCGGAGTATCTCCACTTCGAAGATACATCGGAAAGCAGTAGAGTGGAACGGTGCCCGACAACAATCCGGCGGCGGACCTGTACCGCGAGTTCGTGATCTCGTTCATGCTGCACAACCAGGCGGTCGCCGACCGGCTCGGCCTCCAGACCGTGGACGTCGCCGCGCTGATCCTGATGGAGATGCGCGGGCCGCTCCCGGTCGGCGCGATCTCCGCCGGGCTCGACCTGCCGTCGGCGTCGGCGACCCGGCTCGTCGACCGGCTGGAGCGGGGCGGCTACGTCCGCCGGACGCGCAGCCCCCACGACCGGCGCGCGGTCATCGTCGAACCGGTCGAGGAGGGGATGGCGGGCTACTACGCCGCCGCCGCGACGTCCCAGCGCCACCTGGAGAAGGTGGCGGAGCGCTTCGGGTCCGAGCAGGCCGCGCTGATGCTGGAGATGTTCACCCACGTCGCCGCCGCCTACCGCGACGCGACGCAGGAACTGCGGGAGAAACCGGCCTGAGCCGGCGGCATACTGCTCGAAGTGACCTTCTCGGGTGAGGTGCTGCTCCGGCGCGACTGGCCGGTGCTCCAGGTGGCGTTCAACACGGCCGGCCGGGCGCTGGCGATCGTCCCCGCGCGGGGAAACGCGCAGTTGTGGGACGCGGCGAAGCGCGAACCCGTCGCCGGCGCCTCGCAACGGCATGTCAGCCGGCGGAAACGTCGCCAGAAGCGCCGCGGCCGGAGCCCGCTCGACGCCCGCCACGTCGAGATCGCCGAGTGCGCCGCCTTCAGCCCCGACGGCCGTACGCTCGCGGTCGGCGGCTACTACGCCAACAGCATCGGCGATCCGTTCCCGCCGGTCTGGGTCGTCAGCCTCCGCGACGCCCGAACCGGCGCGTTCGTCGGCGAGCCCTTCGTGGACGAGATCCCCATGCCCATGTCCGCGGGCCACACCGAGGAGCTCACCTGCATCGCGTTCTCGCCGGACGGAGAGGTCGTCGCCACCGCGAGCCTCGACGGAACCGTGCGGCTCTGGGACGTCGCGACCGGTCGTCCCGGCGGGCGGCTCCACGTCGGAGGCGAGGAGGCGTACGCGTGCGCGTTCAGCCCGGACGGACGGCTGCTCGCCACGGCGACCCGCGCCTACGCCGAAGGACGCGTCGAGTTCTGGACGCCGGACGCGCGCTCGGAGCGCGGCGAACCCCTCGAAGAGCTGAGCGAGGCCGTTTATGGCCTCGCCTTCAGCCCCGACGGCCGCGTGCTGGCCACCGCCGACGACGACGGCGTCCGGCTCTGGGACGTCGCCGCTCGCGAACCGCTCGGCGGCCCGCTGACCGGTTCGTCCGCCCGCGGCCTGGCGTTCAGCCCGGACGGCCGCACTCTTGCCGCCGCCGGCGCGGACGGCACGATCCGCCTCTGGGACGCGTCCGACCGTCGCCCGCTCGGCGACCCCCTGAGCGGGCACGTCGGCCCGGTCAACAGCGTCTCCTTCAGCGCGGACGGCCTCCTGCTCGCCTCCGCCGGCGACGACGGCACCGCGCGCCTCTGGGACGCGCCCGCCTTCTAGCCGGCCGCCCAGGGCCTCAGGCAAGGCGGACGGCGGTCACCTCGATCTCCAGGTCCACCGCCGAGCGGACGAAGAGCCTGGACAGGGCGTTCTGGTTCGCGCCCCACTCATGCCGGTCGATCGTCTTGCGGGCCTCGGCCGATCCGCGTGCACCCGGCGTCCGGGGGACGTAGTCGCCGGTCAGGTCGCCGAGCCTGGTCAGGGTGGTCATGCTGGGTCACTCCCGAGATCGTGGGGTCGTTCGCCGGTACGACGGCGCGGCCCGGCGGAACGTGAGGCGGCGCCTCGACGTGCTCGGCTCGGCGCGGGTGCGGCGCGAGAGCTATGTCGGCGAGTGGCTGCCCGAGCCGGTGCCGGGGCGCTCGGCGTGGCTGGACGACCGGCCGGGGGACGGCACCGCCGACCCGGCCGACCGCGTCACCCTGGACGAGTCGATCACCATGGCGTTCCTGGTCGTCCTGGAGGCGATGACCCCGGCCGAGCGGGTGGCGTTCGTCCTGCACGACGTCTTCCGCTACCCGTTCGCCGAGGTCGCGGACATCGTCGGCCGGAGCCCGGCGGCGTGCCGCCGGCTCGCGGGCCTCCGCGCGCCGCCGCGTGGACGCCTCGCGCGCCCCGGCGGTCCCGGCGGCGGCGAGCGCGGGGATCGTCCGCGAGTTCCGGCGGGCGTGGGAGGCCAAGGACATCGACGCGCTCCTGGCCGTCCTCGCCCCGGACGCGGTGGCGGTCGGCGACGGCGGCGGCGTCGTCACCGCCCTGCCGGAGCCCGTCGCGGGCGCCGGGCCGATCGCGCGCTTCCTGGTGGACCTGATCAGCCGGGCGCCCGGGATGGAACTGGTCGAGGAGACGGTCAACGCGCAGCCCGGCCTGGTCGTCCGGTACGAGGGCGGCATCGCCGCGGTGTTCGCGTTCGCCTTCGAGGACGGCCGCGTCAAGCGCTTCTGGGGCGTCCGGAATCCGGAGAAGCTCCGCCCCTGGACGGACTGACCGCCGCGGGGCCCTGCCCGGCTGCGGGGGCGTGCCCGGCCGCAGGGCCGTGTCAGGTCGCGCGGCCGTGCCGCCGGGTGGCGTGCAGGTACGGCAGGCACAGCAGGGCCAGGACGGCGCAGACCGCGAGCGCCGGGGCCGCGCCGATCGGCAGCAGCAGCCCGCCGAGCGCGGTGCCCAGGGCGATCCCGCCGTACAGGGCGGCGGCGTTCAGCCCGATGACGACGGCGGTCTCCTGCGGAGCGGCGTTGATCAGGCGGACCTGCTGGGCCGGGGTCTGGAACCAGGTGGCGGCGCCCCACGCGACCATCAGGACGGCCGTCAGCGGTGTCCAGTGGACGCCCGCGTAGGCGGCGAAGGCGAACGCGGCCATGGTGACGGTGAGCCCGGTGAAGCCGACGGCCTGGACGCGGACGGCCCCGTGCCGGTCGACCTTCGCGCCGGACAGCAGGTTCCCGGCCACCGCGCCGACGCCGTACAGGAACAGCAGCCACGCCTCCTCACCGGGGCCGGTGCCCAGCGCCCGCAGGACAGGCACCGCGAACGCGTAGAGCCCGTATCCGGCGGCGATGCCCGCGACGGTCAGCGGCAGGATCGCGAGGACTCCGGGCTCCCGCAGCGCGCCGACGCGCCGGCGCAGCGGGATGGGCGGGGCGCCGGGCAGGGCGGGCATGACCGCGAGGACGCCCACCGCCGCGACCGCGCACAGCGCGGCGACCGAGCCGAGCGTCGCGCGCCAGTCCAGGGCGCGTTCGGCGAGGTTGCCGAGCGGGACGCCGAGGGCCGTGGCCATCGTCAGGCCGCCGATCACCACGGCCAGCGCGCGGGCCCGCTGGGCGGCCGTGACCAGCGACGACGCGACCGCGCCCGCGTTCGGGGTGAACGCCGCGGCGCCGGCGGCGGCGAGCACGCGGGTGGCCATCAGCGTCGCGAAGTCCGGCGCGAGCGCCGAGCCCAGGTTGGCCACCGCGAGGACGCCGAGCGCGCCGACCAGCAGTGCCCGGCGCGGCACCCGCGCCAGCAGCGTGGCGAGGATCGGGGACAGCACCGCGTAGGTGATCGCGAAGACCGTCGCCGACTGGCCGGCGGCCGACTCCGAGACGTGGAGCGAGCGGGCCATCGCGGGCAGGAATCCGGCCACGACGTAGGCGTCCGTCCCGACCGCGAACGTGCCGAGCGCGAGGATCGCCGTCGCGCCGAGTCCGCGCGGCGCGACCTGGCCCGCGTCCGCCGAAGACGTGCCCTGCGGCGGGCCTCCCGGAGACGTGCTTTGCGCCGCGCCTGCCGAAGGCGGGCCCGACGCCGCGGCGGCCCGAGACGCGGCCTTTGCCGCGCCTGCCGCGTGCGTGGTCGCTCGGGGACGAGCTATCGGGATATTCGACATCCCTGTTCCTTCCGAAAGCGAGGGACCCGGCTCGCGGGTCCGGGGGACGGGGCGGGTCAGCCGGTCATGCGGAGGTAGTTGCGACGGGTGCGTTCGGCGCCCTGCGGGCTCCGCTCCATCAGGTCGGCGACGGTGTGGGAGGCGAGTTCGCGCCGCCAGGCGAGCTCGGCGCGCCGCATCACCGACGAGATGCCGCAGGGCTTCGCGAACTCCGACGGCGCGGCGCCCTCACCGCCCGCGCCCTTCTGCCGCACCTCGGTGCAGCAGAACAGGTCGAGGCCGTCCTCCAAGGCGGCGACGACCTCCATCACGGTGATCTTCTCAGGCGGCCGGGCCAGCGACCAGCCGCCGCGCACGCCGGGCGCGGAGGTGAGGATCCCCGCCCGGGCCAGCGCCTGGAGGCGCTTCTTCAGATACTCCTGCGGAAGGTCGAACCAGAGCGCCAGCCGCCTGATCGAGACCGGGGCCCGGTCGTCCAGCCAGCCCAGGGTCACGCAGCAGTGCAGGCCCCACTCGACGCCCTCGCTCATCCGCATAACCGGGACTATACACGTCCCGGTTCGCGCGGGGAAGCCGCGACGGGTGGGATCCGTCGCGGCTCAGAGGTGGTCGGGAGTGGGCGTGCCGGTGCCGCGGAGGAGCGTGTCGACGACGAGAGTGGCCATGGCGTCGGTGCCGTCGGCGTCCGTCCGGTGCAGGTCGGCCTGGTGGATGAGGGCGTAGTAGACGCGTCGGGCCCACGCGATGTCCACGTCGGCGCGGAGCACGCCCGCGTCCCGGGCGCGGCGGAGCATCCGCTCGCAGGTCTCGCGGATCTCGGCGTGCACGCGCGCCACCTCGGGATCGGACGAGGACGCCCGGCTCATCGCGAAGCCCCAGCCGATCTTCACGCCGAGCACGTTCACGGTGGTCTGGTAGAGCGCGACCAGCGGCGGCGCGGTGTCCGGACGCGCGGCCTCGACGGCGTCGGCGAAGCGCCGGGTCGCCCACAGCGCGAGCGCGTCGATGAGCGCCTCGCGGGTCGCGAACCGCCGGTGGACGGTGGTGCGGGCCACCCCGGCGGCCTCGGCGATCTGCTCCATCGTGGCGGACGGGTCGGCGCCGAGCGTGCGCTCGGCCGCCTCCAGGATCGCGGTCACCGTCCGCTCGGCGTCCGCGCGGAGCGGACGTCCGCCCGCGCCCTTGCTCGCCTGCCGCTGCGTCGTCATGGCCAAAGTATACGGATGAGTCGTGGTTCACGCTCTACTTGCAACACTCATGTTGCAAGTTGTAGCTTCATCGCGTCGCCGCTGATGCGGCTCATGACCTCTCGAAAGGTGGAAACGATGGAGTACACGCGTCTCGGCCGCAGCGGCCTCTCGGTGTCCCGGCTCGTCCTCGGCACCATGAACTTCGGCGCGGAGGCGTCCGAGGAGGACAGCCGGGCGATCATGGACGCCGCGCACGAGCACGGGATCAACTTCTTCGACACCGCGAACGTGTACGGCCGCGCGCTCGGCGAGGGCGTCACCGAGCAGATCATCGGACGCTGGTTCGCGCAGGGCGGCGGACGGCGCGAGAGGACCGTCCTCGCGACCAAGGTGTTCATGGAGATGGGGAAGGGCCCGAACGAGAGCGGCCTGTCGGCGCTGCACATCCGGCGCGCGGTCGAGGGCTCCCTGAAGCGGCTGCAGACCGACTACATCGACCTGTACCAGATGCACCACATCGACCGGACGACTCCGTGGGAGGAGATCTGGGAGGCGTTCTCCGTCCTGCGCCAGCAGGGCAAGGTGCTGTACTTCGGGTCGTCCAACTTCGCCGGCTGGAACATCGCGCAGGCGCAGGAGGCCGCCCGGACGCGGCACTTCCTCGGCCTGGTCAGCGAGCAGTCGATCTACAACCTGATGACGCGCTGGATCGAGCTGGAGGTGCTGCCCGCCGCGCGGCACTACGGGCTGGGCGTGATCCCGTGGTCGCCGCTGCACGGCGGCCTGCTCAGCGGCGTGCTGCGCAAGCAGCGCGAGGGCGTCGCCGCGCGCAGCGGCAAGGGCGTGTGGGCCGAGACGCTCGCCGACCACCGCGACACCATCGCCGCCTACGAGAAGCTGTGCGCCGGCCTCGGCGAGGACCCTGCGCACGTCGGCCTGGCGTGGCTCCTCGCGCAGGACGGCGTCACCGGCCCGATCATCGGCCCCCGGACGACCGCGCAGCTCGACGGCTCGCTGCGCGCCCTCGACCTCACCCTCGACGCCGGCACACTCGCCGAGCTCGACGGGCTGTTCCCGCCGCCCGCGCCGAACGGGGCCAAGCCCGCGCCCGAGGCGTACGCGTGGTAGCGAGGTAGCGTCGTGGGGCAGGGCTCCACCGGGCAAAAGTTGCGGAGGAAGACGCATGGGCGCACCCGCCGAGCAGACCGTCCGGCTCACCGCGCTGTCGCCGGGCGCGGGGTGCGCCTGCAAGCTCCCGGCCGCGAAGCTGGAGGGGCTGTTCGCGGCGCTCGGCCCGGCCGTCGCGCCGGCGTCCGGCGATCTGCTCGTGGGCGCGGCCGAGGGCGACGACGCGGCCGTGCTGCGGCTGGACGACGAGCGCGCGCTCGTCCTGACCACCGACTTCTTCACCCCGATCGTGGACGACCCGTACGACTGGGGACGCGTCGCCGCGACCAACGCGCTCTCCGACGTGTACGCGATGGGCGGCCGTCCGCTGATCGCGGTGAACCTCGCCGCCTGGCCGGGCGACGACCTTCCCGTGGAGCTGCTCGGGGAGGTGCTGCGCGGTGGCGCGGACGCGGCGGCGGCCGGGGGCTGCGTCGTCGTCGGCGGCCACACCATCAGCGACCCGGTGCCGAAGTACGGCATGGCGGTGGTCGGCATGGCCGATCCCGGCCGCCTGTTCGCGATCGACCGGGTGGCCGCCGGGGACCACCTCGTCCTCACCAAGGCGGTCGGGACGGGCGTGGTCTCGACGGCCGTCAAGCGCGGCGCGGCGTCGCCCGAGGTCGTCGCGGCGGCGGTGGCGTCGATGACCACGCTCAACGCGTCCGCCTCGGAGGCCGCGCTCGCCGCCGGGGTCCGCGCGGCGACCGACGTCACCGGCTTCGGGCTGCTCGGCCACCTGCACCGCATGGCCCGCGCGGGCGGCCTGGCCGCCGAGATCGACGCGTCCGCCGTGCCGCTGCTGCCCGGCGCCCTGGACCTGGCCGCCGCCGGTCTCGTCCCGGGCGGGACGCGCGCTAACACGAGCCATCTCGCCGGCGCCGTCACCGTCGCGGACACCGTTCCGCCCGAGCTGGCCGTCCTGCTGCACGACGCGCAGACTTCGGGCGGTCTGCTGCTCGCCGTCCCGGACGATCCCGCCGACCTCGTGAGCGCACTCCGGGCGCACGGCCTCCCCGCGGCCGTCGTCGGCCGGGCGATCGAGGGCGAACCCGGCCACATCGCCGTCCGCTGACGGACGGAGCCCTACGCGTGTCGCCCGGAGCGGAGATAGGCCAGGACGGCGTGGACGCGGCGGTGGACGTCCTCGTCCGGGGGCAGGTCCAGCTTGGCGAGGATGCCGCGGATGTGCTTGGCCACCGACGCGTCGCTGACGGTCAGGGCGCGGGCGATCGCGGCGTTCGAGCGGCCCTCGGCCATCAGGCCGAGGACCTCGCGCTCGCGGGCGGTCAGCGCGTTGAGCGGGTCGCGGCGGTGCAGCAGGAGGCGGCGGACGACCTCCGGGTCCACGGCGGTGCCGCCCGCCGCGACCCGCGCGACCGCCTCGGCGAACTCCTCGACGTCGCCGAGGCGGTCCTTGAGCAGGTAGCCGACGCCCGCGCCGCCGTGCGACGCCAGCAGCTCGGCGGCCGAGTCGCGCTCGACGTACTGGCTGAGCACGAGCACCGGCAGTTCGGGCCGCGACGCGCGCAGCTCCAGCGCCGCCTTCAGCCCCTCGTTCGAGAACCCCGGCGGCATCCGGACGTCGGTGACCACCAGGTCGGGGTCGTGCTCGGCGACGGCCCGGATCAGCGCGGGGGCGTCGTCCACCGCCGCGACCGTGCGGTGCCCGAAACGCCGGAACAGTCCGGGAAGGCCCTCGCGCAGGAGCATGCCGTCCTCGGCGAGGACTATCCGGAGTGGTCGGTCGGCGCACACGGAAGCTCCACGCGAAGCACGGTCGGTCCCCCTGGAGGGCTGGACAGCGACAGCCTCCCATCGACGGCGGCGACGCGCGCGGCGAGGCCCGCCAGGCCGGTCCCGTCCGCCGGATCGGCCCCGCCGACGCCGTCGTCGCGGATCTCCAGCTCCAGGACGTCCGCCACGACGCCGCCCCGGACGGTCGCCGCGCCGGCCTCGCTGTGCTTGGCGACGTTGGCGAGCGCCTCGCTGACCACGAAGTACGCGGTGCCCTCCACGGCGGGCGGGAGGCGTCCGGGCAGGTCCAAATCCACGCGGACGGGCACGGGCGAGCAGTCGGCCGCGTCCTCGACGGCGGCGAGCAGCCCGCGGTCGCTGAGCACGCCGGGATGGACGCCCCGGATCAGCCGCCGCAGCTCGTCCAGCACCAGCTTGGACTCCCGGTGCGCCTGTTCGACCAGCGCGGACGCCTCGTCGCCACCGCTGATCCGCGCCAGCCCGAGCGTCATGGTCAGCGCGACGAGCCGCTGCTGCGCGCCGTCGTGCAGGTCGCGCTCGATGCGCCGCCGCTCGACCTCGAAGGCGTCCACCAGGTCCGACCTCGACCGCGCGACGCGCGCGAGCTCCCGTCCCAGCTCGTTCTCGCGCGTCGCCAGCAGCGCCCGCGCGACCGTCCCGCGCGCGGCGGCCACCACCGTCAGGACGTATCCGGCGACCGGCAGCAGGAGCACGCCCACCGGCACCAGCGCCCACGCCTGCGCGGCCCCGGTCACCGGGACGAGCTTCAAGACCACGATCCGGTCGTCGCCGGGATCGGCGAACGACCACGCGTACGGCGCGGAGAGGCACGCGCACGGCATGAGCAGCGCCAGTCCCAGCACCGCCAGGTCGAACGGCCACAGGACGGTCGTCAGAAGCAACGCGTAAGCGAGTTCCCGCCACGTCGCCTGCTCCTGGTACCGGAACGTCACCCACGCGCGCACGCCCGGACGCGGCGGGCGCGCGTGCCCGCCCCGAGCCGGTCGCGGGTCCACGAGCCGCAGCCGCCTCCGTTCCAGCGCGGCCAGCGGAACGCCGCACAGGCCCAGCGCCACGAGAACTGGGATGCCCACGACGACGACCGAACCGACCGTCCCGAGCACGAACAGCGGCAGCAGGACGAGCAGCGCCGCGAACCCGAGGGCCGCGCCGCCGGCCAGGTACGCCGCCGACCGCCACGGCACGCCCGTCAGCAGGAGACGCCGCCCGGTCAGTGCCCGCCAGGCCGTCGCGCTCGCCATGCGGTCACCGTACGGCAGACCGGCGAACGGACCGAACGGACGCCCCGGAAGGTAGCGCCTGCGCTACCACGAAAGGTGGCACTGGCGGCGATGTGCCGCACCCCCGCCGCCCGGTTGACTCCAGCGCATGGATGAGGTGGTGCAACTCCGGTCGGTCCGCCGGGTCTTCGGATCCGGGTCCGGCGCCGTCACGGCTCTCGACGGCGTGACCGCGGCGTTCCCGGCGGGCTCCTTCACGGCGGTCATGGGGCCGTCCGGTTCGGGCAAGTCGACGTTCCTGCAATGCGCGGCGGGCCTGGACCGTCCGACCGAGGGCGAGGTGGTGGTCGCGGGCGTGGAGCTGGGCCGGCTGTCCGAGACCGCGCTGACCCGGCTGCGCCGCGACCGGATCGGGTTCGTGTTCCAGGCGTTCAACCTGGTGTCGTCGCTCACCGCCGAGCAGAACGTCGGGCTGCCGCTGCGGCTGGCGGGCCGCAGGCCGAAGGCGGACGAGGTCCGGGCCGTCCTGGCCGGGGTGGGGCTCGCCGACCGGGCGCGGCACCGGCCGGGGGAGCTGTCCGGGGGCCAGCAGCAGCGGGTGGCGATCGCCCGCGCGCTGGTCACCCGTCCCGCCGTCCTGTTCGCCGACGAGCCGACCGGCGCGCTCGACACGGCGACCTCGCGGGACGTGCTGCGGATGCTGCGGGGCCTCGCCGACGAGCGCCGCCAGACGATCATCATGGTCACGCACGACCCGGTTGCCGCGTCCTACGCGGACCGTGTCGTGTTCCTCGCGGACGGACGGCTCGCCGGAGAGCTCGCGGGCGCGACGCCCGAGCAGGTGTCGGCGCACGTCACCGGACTGGAGGCGCGCGCGTGCTGAGCATCGCGTTCTCCACGCTGCGCAGGCGCCGGCACGCGCTCGCCGGGACGTTCGTCGCACTCTCGCTCGGCGTGGCGATGACCGCCGCGATGGGCCTGGCGCTCGCCGCGACGCTCTCCCCGGCGCACCAGCCGGAGCCGCAACGGTTCGCGGACGCCCGGGCGGTGATCCTCCCCGAGCGGTTGCCGTCCGTGGGACCGCTTCGTCGTCCGCTCGAGGCGTCACGGGGGTTGCCGCCGGACGTGGCGGCGCGGGTGCGTGCGGCGGTGCCCGCCGTCGCGGACCGGACCTTCCCGGCGCACGTGGTCGGCGACGGACCGAGCAGCGTCGGACACCCGTGGTCGGTGGCGCGGTTCGGCGGCTACCGGCTCACCGCCGGGACCGCTCCGCGCGGCTCCGGCGAGATCGTTCTCGCGGGTGGGGGCGCCCGTCCCGGCGACCGCGTCCGCGTCGTGACCGCGACGGCCGAGCGGGCGTACACCGTCTCCGGGCTCACCGGACCGGTCGGCTACGAGCACGCGGTGTTCTTCGCGGACGCCGAGGCCGCCCGCCTGTCCCCGCGCGTGGACGCCCTCGCGGTCACGGGTTCTCCGGACGCGGCACGGCAGGCCGCCGGGACCTCCGCCCGGGTGCTGACCGGTGACGCGCGGCACGACGCCGACCCCGATCCGGACCGCGAGCGGCGCGCGCTCGACGACACCGGCGTGCTGCTCGGCGTCGCGGCGGGCATCACCGGATTCGTCGCGGTGTTCGTCGTGGCGTCCACGTTCGCGCTCGCGGTCGCGCAGCGGCGGCGCGAGCTGGCGCTCCTGCGCGTCATCGGCGCGACGCCGCGCCAGGTCCGCCGGATGCTGACGGCCGAGTCGCTGCTGCTCGGCGTCCTCGCCTCGGTCACCGGCTGCGCGCTCGCGCCGCTCTGCGCCCGGTTCCTCGGACGCCGGCTGGTGGACCACCGGCTCGCCCCGTCCGGGTTCACCGTGCCGCTGTCGGCCTGGCCCCTCGCGATCGCGTTCCTGACCGGACCGGCCGTGGCGCTGCTCGGAGTCGTCGCCGCGTCGCGGCGGGCCGGCCGGGTGCGTCCGGCGGAGGCGCTGCGCGAGTCGTCCGTCGAGAGCCGCGTCATGACGCCCGTCCGCTGGCTGCTGGGGGCGGCGGCGCTCGGGTCGGGCCTCGCCACGATGGCCGCGACGGCGATCGGCGATCCGGCTTCGGCCGCCAACCGCAAGGGCTACACGCCCGCGGTGATGCTGCTGATCACCGGGGCGGCACTCCTCGCGCCGGTGCTCGTGCCCTGGCTGGCGCGGCTGCTCACCTGGCCGCTCTCGCGCTCCGCCGGCGCGACCGGGATGCTCGTCAGGGAGAACGCCCTCGCCGCCGCCCGGCGGACGGCGTCGGTCGCCGCGCCCGTCCTGGTCACGGTCGGCCTGGCCGGTTCGCTGCTCGGCACCAGCTACAGCGTGGACGCCACGAAGGCCGCCGAGGCGCGGCAGAGCGTCCGATCCGACTTCGTGGTGCGGCCGACCGCCGGGGACGCCGTGAGCGACGTGGTGCTGGAGCGCGTCAGGGCCGTCCCCGGAGTGGACGCGGTTCCGTCGCAGCGGACGGCGCTGTACGCGATCGGCGACGGCGGACGGCTGCGGCGGTACGAGGCCGAGATCGTCCGGGGGAGCGACCTCGGCAGGGCCGCACGGCTGGACCTCCGCGCCGGTTCGATCGCCGGGCTCGGCGAGAACGCGCTGGTGGTGGACGAGGAATGGGGCAGGAGACCCGGTGACGTCGTGCACTTCCGGCTCGCCGACGGCACCCGCGCGGACGCCCGCGTCGCGGCGGTCATGAAGAGCGGCCTGGACGACGGCCGCGCCTACCTGACAAGCGGGTCCCTGACGGGCGGGTCCCTGACAGGCGGCTATCTGGCGGGCGGGACGTCGCGAGTCGGACGGATCGACGTGATCGTCCGGCCGGGAACAGATCGGGCGGTCGTGGCTCGGGATCTGCGCGCGACCACGCAGGGGCTCGGCGTCGAGATCGTTCCCGCCCGTGACGCCGCCGGCGGAGCGGACGGCACAGGCAGAACGGGCGGGACGGGGCGCAGCAGCTGGCTCGGCATTCTCGTGACGCTCGGCATCGCGCTCGCGTACTGCGGGATCTCGATCGCGAGCACGCTGGCGATGGCGGCGGCCGATCGTTCGCGTGACCAGGCCGTCCTGCGGTTGTCGGGTGCGACGCCTGTTCAGGTCGTGTGCGCGGCTCTGGGCGAAGCGGTCCTGGCGGTCTGCGTGGGCGTGGTGCCGGCGCTGGGCGTGTCCGCCGTGAGCCTCGCCGGGTTCTGGGTGGCGCTGAGCCGGGTGACCGGCGCGACGTCGCTCGTCGTGCCCTGGCTGCCGCTCGCCGCCGCGGCGGCCGCCTGCGCGCTGGTCGCCCTGCCGGCCACCCTCGTCCCGACCGTCAGCTCCCTGCGTTCCAGACCCGGAGCCGGCGCCGGCCTGCGCGGCTGACGTTCGCGACCCGCGAACCCGCCCGTTCGGACGGCGCGGCGACGACCACCCGCCGGGCACGGACGGCCGCCTCGGCGATCCAGAACCGGCCCCCGAGCACCCGCACCTCGGCGGGGAGGTCGACGCGCCGTCCGGTGAACGACACCTGGACCGGCCCTCCGTCCGGGGGGAGCTGTCCCCAGGCCAGCGCCCATCCCGGCCCCTGCACCGCACCGCGCAGCAGCGAGCGGGTGAAGCCGTCCGCCACCGTCACGTCGTAGAGCCCGCCGTCCACGTGGATCTCCAGCGCGGCGCGGCCACCGGTGCCGCGGGCGAGGCGCGCCCGGTAGCCGGCGGCGCGGACACCCTCCACCGCTGCCGTGTCCTCCGCCGCTGCCGTGTCCTCCGCCGCTGCCGCGTCCCGCGCCGCGGCCCTGTGCTCCACCGATCCCGATGCCATGACCGTCATCCCCGAACCTCGCTCACGTCCGACTGTGCTTCCAGCATCGGGCGAGCGGGGCGGGGATGTCGGTAGCGTCCGGTTCCGAGCGGGGGTGGTGCTGGCGTTACCTCGCCGGCCCGGCCGCGGACGGCGGCCGGCAGTCGCGCAGCACCGGGACGAACGCGGCGAGCAGCACGAGGATCGTCGCGGCGACGGCGAAGCCGGGCGGGTCGGGGCGCGAGCCGAGGAGCGCGGCGGCCTCGGTCGCCGCGCCCGCCATGAGCACGCGGGCGCCGAGCCCGAGCCGTCCGGGACGGGCCGGCACCAGGACCCGCGCGCCGAGCTCGGCGACGATCAGGCCGGCGCGCGCCGCGCCGAGCGCCACCGCCGTCCACCAGGCGGCCAGCAGGACGCCCCGCGCGAGCGGCGGCGGATGCGCGAGCGGCGCGAACCGGACGGTCGCGACGACCGCCGCCGCGAGCGCGGCCGGGAGGGCGAACCGCGCGACGGCCGTCCGGAGCAGCACGCGCAGCGCAGCGGCCTCCGGTCTCGGCAGCGGGGCGATGAGGGCGAGCCCGGCCAGCATGATCGCGACCCCGGCGGTCAGGAGCGGCGAGTGCCCGGCGCGGCGGGACAGCGCGTCGTCGGTCTCGACGCCGACGTGGGCGACGAACCAGCACAGCGCGGTGATCGAGGTGGCGAGCGCGGTCGTCCGCAGCCGCCGCTGCGCGCGCGAACGGGCGGGCCAGAGACCGGGGTGGAGCCACAGGTCGGCGGCGCCGAGCAGGGTGTTCCACCAGGACCGCCACCCCGCCGCCGCGATCTCGGCCTCCAGGTCGGGCCCCCACTGCTCGCGGACCGCCGCCGGGTACAGCCGCGCCAGGACGCGCGCGGCGGTCATGCCGGGGACGCCCCGAGGTTGCGCAGCCCCACGGCCGCGACGTGCGCCATGGTGCGCAGCTCCGCCTCCAGCGCCGCGCGCCCCTCGGCGGTGAGCCGCACCGGCCGCTGCCGCCCCTCGCCCGCCAGGTGCTCGACGAACCCCTTCGCCTCCAGCCGGGTCAGCGCCCCGTACAGGCTGCCCGGCCCGAGCCGCTCGCCGGTGAGCCGCTCGATCGCGCCGTTGATGGCGTAGCCGTGCTTCGGGCCGTCCGCGAGCACGCACAGGACGAGCGTCTGCGAGTCGTTGACCTGCACGGTCCTCCCTCGTCGGCCATTACTACGCGGCAAGTATCACGCATTCGGTGCGCGGATCGCCAGTTGATACGCGCCGTGTACTACGAGGCGCGTACTATCGAAGGCGTGACAGTCTCCGAGAAGAACGCGTCGACCTTCGCGATCCGGACGTCTCTCGGCGCGGCGGCCCTGTTCGAGGCGCTGACGGTGCTCGCCACGCAGGACAAGCCGGTCCGGGCCGTCAGCCCCTGGCAGGACGACCCGTACGACGCCGCGGTGTCGCTGGCGATGTTCGCCGTGCCGATGCTCGCGGCGGTCGTCCTCCTGCGGTTGCCCGTGTGGCGGGCGCCCGGCGGTCCCGACCGCGCGCAGCAGACCGCCCGCGCGGCGGGCGCGATGCTGGCCCTGGTCGCGCTCACCCTCGTCGCCGAGTGGGCCGCCGTCGTCGCCGGTGCCGGCCACCCGCGCTGGGACGCCAGGACGGCGGCACTCATCGGCGGCCTGATCGTGAACTCGCTGGTCACGGGCGGCGCGGCGGCGCTGCTCTGGCGAGGGCGGGCGCCGCGCGGATCGGCCGCGCGCTGGCGGCACGACTGGCTCGGCGATGTCCTCCTGCTCGCCGAACGGGTTCCGGTGCTGCGGCGCTGGGCCCGTCCGGAAGCCGCCGGATGGGTGCGGCGGCACGCGCTGACCGTGTTCAGCGCGGCGAGCGCGGTCGCCGCCCTCGCCATCACCGGATCGCAGGCCCTCGGCGAGCACTGGACGGACCCGCTGCTCATCGCGTTCATGCTCGCCGTGGAGTTCACCGCCTACCTGACGTTCTGCCTGCTCACCAACGCGGTCGCCGGGTTCGTCGCCCGCCCGCCGCGGTCCCGCCCGCGCCGCGCGGCCGAGACGTCCCTGATCGCCGGCGCCCTCGCCACCCACCTGGCGATCGCGTTCCGGAACGCCCTGTGGCCCGGGCCGGAACCGCTCACGTCCGTCCCGGCCGTCATGGCCTTCACCTTCGGAGCCGGCCTGGCCGCCGCCCTCGCCACCGTCCTGCTCCCCGGAGGCCGTCCGCGCCGATGACCTGGATCACCCCGGTAAACCGGACGGCGCCCTCAGGGGTCACAGAGAGCGTTCGTGATCGTTTTTTCGGGACGGGGAAGTCTCATGCTCAGAACTGGCCTGGTCGGCGGCGTCGTGCTGGCGGCGGGAATCGCGCTGGCCGCTCCGGCGGCGGCCGACGCCGGACGGCGCGTCGGGGGTCCGTCCTCCGACCGCGGGGACGCGGTCGCGGCCGCCGGGAACGGCGGCGTGCACCGGATCGGCAAGATTCACGAGTTCCGGGCGCAGAGCGTCCGGGGCGCCTCGGTGTGGGGCAGCTGGTACTGGGCGAAGGACGCCAAGGGCTCCTTCGTCTGGATGGTCATCAAGGTCAAGGACACGCGGGGCGACGGCAAGAGCGCCGGGTTCTGCTACGACCTGACCGGCCCCAAGGTGCACTACCGCAACCTGTGCAAGGTCAACACGCTCGGCGCGGGCAAGACCTACACGACGGGCTGGACGATGGGCTACTGGAACCAGGACCGGATGCGCATCCGCGCGGCGGTCGGCAGGCTCGACCGCAAGCACCACACGTTCTACACCAGCTCCGAGGGCGCCTGGCTGCGCCTGCGCTGACCCGGACTGCACGTGAAGGCTCTCCACCGGGGAACCGGGGGAGAGCCTTCTCCGCGGGCGCTACGCGGGACGCGGTGTGACGCGGATCGGCAGGTAGGTGAAGTCGCGGAACTGGGCGGCGCCCGCTCGTTGCGCCTGCGCTCCGTCGATCTCGTAGTCCGCGACGCGGCGGCTGAACTCCCGCAGCGCGACGCGGGCCTCCAGCCGGGCGAGCTGCGCTCCGACGCAGTGGTGGTGGCCGCTGCCGAAGGTGACCTTCGCGCTGGTGTCGCGGGTCGGATCGAACCGGTCCGGGTCGTCGAAGACCTCGCCGTCGCGGTTGGCGGACGCGAGCAGCAGCAGGACGCGTTCCCCTTCGGGGATCTCCACGCCGTGCAGGGTGAGATCGCGGGTGAGCGTGCGCCCGGCGAACTGGAACGGCGGCTCGAAGCGCAGCGTCTCCTCGACCCAGCCGTCGATGCCGGCGTAGGCGGCGTCCCTGGCCTCGGGGAAGCGCCACACGGCGTCCACCGCGTTGGCGATCAGGCCGGAGGTCGTCTCGCCGCCCGCCAGCACGAGGACGAGCAGGAGGGCCAGCACCTCCGACTCGGTGACCGTCCCGTCGGCGTCCGCCGCGGCGACCACCTCCGACGCCAGGTCGTCGCGGGGGTTCCGCCGCCGCTCCACGACCAGGTCGGCGAAGTACCGCGTGAGGACGGCCATCGACCGGGCGCGTTCGGCGGCGGCCGCGTCCGTCTCGTCCTCCCGGTCGACGAGCGTGCACTCCAGCCGCCAGATCTCGGCCCGGTCGGCCGCCGGGACGCCGATCAGCTCGCCGATCACGTCCACCGGCAGCCGCGAGGTGAACTCGGCGACCAGGTCGAACTCGCCGCCGTCCAGCGCGCGGTCCAGGTGCCCGTTCGCGATCTCGGCGATCCGCGGTTCCAGCCGCGCCAGCCGCGCCCGCGTGAACGCCCGGGAGACCAGTCCCCGGACGAGCGTGTGCCGGGGCGGGTCGATCGCCGAGATGGACGCGAACGCCGCCGCGTCCGGCCCCCACAGCAGCGGGTCGAGCATGTTGCCGTTCCGGCTGGAGAACGTCTCCGCGTCGCGGAAGGCGACGCTCACGTCCGCGTGCCGCGACAGCGCCCAGAAGTCGCACTCGTCGTCGCGGTACACCGGCGCCTTCTCGCGGAGGCGGGCGTACGCCCGGTAGGGGTCGGGCCGGAAGAGGGGGACGTCGAGCGCAGTAGCCATCACGGCCTCCGTTGTGGATGCCGCTCCATGCTCACCCCGCGCGCGCCGTCCCGCCCCCGGACTGCCGAAACCGGCCAACCAGCCCCTTACCGGACGTCAGTCCACTCGTCCCGGTGCTCATCAGCCGCAGCGGCGAGCGCCGCGAGCGAGCGCGCGATCGCCTCCCGCGCCGCCGGATCGCCGACCAGTCCGTCCTCGCCCACGTCCTGCCGGGAGAGCGGGATCCGCGCGCACGCGTCCTCGGCGATCGAGGTTCCGGCGTACCCGAGGACGGTCCGCAGCGAGTCGTGCGCCCCGGCGCCCCCGGTCGGCGCGGCGGCGGACGACACGTTGAGCCAGGCCACCGGCTTCCCGTACATCTCCCCGCCGCCGATCGTCCAGTCCAGCAGGTTCTTGAACGATCCGGGCAGCGCCCCGGCGTACTCGGGCGTGCAGAACAGCACCGCGTCCGCCGCGCCGATCGCCTCCCGCAGCGCGGCCACGGCCTCCGGCAGCGGCTCGCGATCGTCGTCCGGACTGAAGTGCGGCAGCGCCGCGAGCCCTCCGAACTCCCGCACCGTCACGCCCTCGGGCGCGACGGCCGCCGCCGTCCGCAACACGGCCGAATTGGTGGATCCGTCCCGGAGACTCCCGGACACGGCAAGCACACTCGTCATGATCGTCCCCAACCCCGCCCTCACTCCTCGCATTCCGCCCCGGGGCGCCCTTCGAGGGTCAGGTGGGGCGGGGCGGGGTGAAGTCGTGGGCGACGAGCGCGGCGCGCAGCTGCGGGAGATCGCCGGGGCACGTCGGGTCCAGGCCGGTGAGGACGGCGATGCGGCGCAGCCGGTAGTCGACGGTGTTCGGGTGGACGTGCAGGAGCGGCGCGGCCCGCCGGCGGTTGAACTCGCTGACGACGTAGGCGCGCAGCGTGTCCAGCAGCACCGGGTGGGCGTCCAGGACGGCCAGCAGCTCCGCCAGGTGCGTGCGCGCCGGACCGGGACGCGACAGCTGGTAGTCGAGCAGCACGTCGGTGATGCGGTAGGCGCCGGGCGGCCGTCCGGTGATCCGGACGATCTCCAGGATGTCGGCCGACTCGCGGGCGGCCTCGGCGACCGACGCGGCGTCGGTGGCGGCCACCCCGGCGTGGACGGCGGTGCCCGCGCGGTCGGCGATGCGGGCGACCAGCCCGGTCAGCCGGTCCCAGCTGCCGGCCAGCGCCGCGCCGGGGTCGTCCACCGGCAGCAGGGCCGTCCCGCCGTGCGCGTTGAGCGCGTGCAGCGCCTGGTCGCGGCCGTGGTGGTCGATCTCCGCCTGGATGCGGCGCAGCTTGCGGCGCGCCGCGACGCTGCTGGACACGCCCGAGTCGGTCTCGTCCGGATGGACGCCGAGGGCGAGGGTGAGCACCGCGTAGGCGGGGGCCGGGCGGACGCCCGCGCGCCGGGCGGCGTCCTTCGGGTCCTGGCCGTCCAGCAGCGCGGACAGCACCTCGTGCCGGGCCGCCTGGTCCTGGCCGCGCAGCGCCTGGTGCTCCTCGACGTAGGCGTCCGCGACGGCCGCCGACACGCGCTGCAGGACGTCGAGCAGGATCCGCTCGACCTCGATGACGGCGTCCAGGTCCGCCGGGCCGGCGCGGGCGACCAGCGCGTCCAGGCCCATCCGCCAGCCGAGGTGGTAGGCCGACAGCACCGCGCCCAGCGGGACGCCCTCCTCCGCGCGGCGGGCCGCGGACCGGGCCATCTCCAGGAGGTCGTCGGGGGAGGGCGGCCGTCCGGTGCGGAGGGTGCGGACGAACGCCCGCAGGTTGTGCTCGACGACGCGGGTGATGTCCCCGGCGAGCTCCTCGCGGGGCAGCGCCGAATACGTCGGGAACCTGTCGGCGAACGTCGCCACCATCCGCCGGGCGAGCGCGGGGACCTGCGCGCCGAGCAGGGAGTCCGCCGGGACACCGCCGATCGCCGGGGCCCGGCTGGACGGCGCGCGGTTACCGGACGGTTTGGTCTCGGTCACAGGATCCTCCGCCCATCTCTGGATATTTCCCTGACGGTCATCGGGTCCGGCGGGCTGAGTATTGCATCGCCACCCAAGGAGGACCCCGTGCCGCTCACCACCCACCCCCGGCTCCGCCGTCCCCTCACCGCCCGTCCCCTGCTCCGCCGCTCCGTCGCCGCCCTCGTCCCCGCCGCGCTGGCGGCGCTGGCCCTCGCGGCGCCGGCCCGCGCGGCCGCGCCCGCGTACGTCGCGCTCGGCGACTCGATGGCGTCCGGACCGCTCATCCCCGACATCACCGGGCCGGTGGCCTGCGGCCGGTCCACGCACAACTACGCGCACGAGCTCGCGTCCCGGCTCGGCGTGGCCGGGCTGACCGACGTGACGTGCAGCGGCGCGGCCACCAAGCACATGACCGAGCCGCAGAGCCTCAGCCTCGCCGGGCAGCCCGCCGGCACCGCGCCGCCGCAGTTCGACGCGCTCACCGCCGACACGAAGCTGGTCACGCTCACGATCGGCGGCAACGACACCGGCCTGGTCGGCGTCGCGCAGAACTGCGTCAACCTGCTGCCGACCGGGACGCCCTGCAAGACGAAGTACACCCAGGGCGGCGTCGACCAGGTCGCCCAGCGCATCGACGCGTTCGAGCCGAAGCTCTCGACCGTGCTGGACGGCATCAGGCAGCGGGCGCCGGAGGCGCGCGTCGTCGTCACCGGATACGGCCTCTACATCAAGCCGGGCGGCTGCTGGCCCGCCGTGCCCGTCCTGCCGGTGGACGCCGACTGGCTCCAGGGCAGCGTCAACCGGATGAACGCCGCGATCGCGCGCCAGGCCGCCGCGCACGGCATGACCTACATCGACCTGGTCACGCCGAGCGCGGGCCACGACGCGTGCCAGGCGCCGTCCGCCAAGTGGCTGGAGGGCTACGTCCCGACCTCGGCCGCCGCGCCGCTGCACCCGAACCGGACGGGCGAGGAGAACTACGCGCGCATCATCGCCGGGCAGCTCCAGGCGGTGCGATGAGGGTCCGCGCCGTCCTGGCCGCGCTGCTCACCGCGGCCGCCTCGGCCTCGGCGGTGGCGCCCGCCGGGGCCGAGGCCGCGGCGGGGACGACCGTGACGGGGACGACGGGGACGGGGACGGCGGCGGCGGGGACGGCGGCGGCGCACGTGTGCGATCCCGCCGACACGGCGGCGTGCATGCTGCCGTTCCCCAACGACTGGTTCACCGTGCCCGACCGCACCACCGCGACCGGACGGCGCGTGAACCTGTCGCCGCTCGCCACGCCGCGCGCCGGGGGAGTCGTCCCGGCCGATCCGGCGCAGTGGAACCGCGGCGACGGGTTCTCCCCGGGCTCGGCGATGCTGACCCGGATCCCGGGCCTGGACCTCGCCCGGACCGGCGCGGCCCCGATCACCGACATGGCCCGCTCGCTCGACCCGGACGCGCCGATCGTCCTGATGGACGCCCGCACCGGCGAGCGCCGGCCCTACTTCGCGGAACTCGACGTCAACGCGCCCGAGTCACGGCGGTTGCTCCTGGTGCGTCCGGCGCGCAACTTCCGCGAAGGGCACCGCTACCTGGTGCTGCTCCGCGACCTCAAGGACAAGGACGGGCACGCGCTCCAGCCGACGCCCGCCGTCCGGCGCATGCTGTCGGGCCGTCCGCTCGGCGGCACCGAGAGGGAGCGCGGCATCGCGCTCCGCCGGACGGTGCGCGAGCTGAACGCGCACCACGTGTCCACGTCGGGGCTCTACCTGGCGTGGGACTTCACCGTCGCGTCCACCCGGAACCTCACCGAACGGGCCGTCCACATGCGGGACGACGCGTTCCGCAAGCTCGGCTCGCGCGCCCCGGCGTTCACGGTCGGCAAGGTCACCGACTTCACCACCGGCCAGGACCCCTACCTCGCGCGGCGGGTCGAGGGCACCGTGGACGTCCCCAGCTACCTGGACCTGCCCGGCGGCCCGCCCGGATCGTCGCTGCACTTCGGACGCGACGGCCTGCCCGAGCAGATCCCCGGCAACGTCCAGAAGGCGAACTTCCGCTGCAACATCCCGCGAAGCGCGCTCGACGAGCCCGCCCAGCCGGTGCTCTACGGGCACGGGCTCATGGGCAGCGCGTCCGAGATCGACAGCGAGAAGCTGCGCCGCGCCTCGCAGCAGCACGACCTGATGCTCTGCGCGACCGACTGGATCGGGATGTCGCAGGGTGACATCGCGAACGTCGCCAGCGTCCTGCTGAACGTCTCGCGCTTCAACACCGTTCCGGACCGGCAGCAGCAGAGCTACCTGGACTTCCTCTTCCTCGGGCGCGACCTCGTCCAGCCGAAGGGCTTCACCGCCGACGCCGCGTTCCGCGCACCGGACGGCCGCCCGCTCATCGGCGGCGGGCTGGCTTACGCGGGCGCGAGCCAGGGCGGCATCCAGGGGACGGCCCTGACCGCGCTGGCCACCGACTTCCGGCGCGCCGCGCTGATCGTCCCCGGCATCAACTACAGCACGATGCTGAACCGCAGCGTCGACTTCGCCCAGTACGAGACGCTGCTCAACGTCAGCTATCCCGACAAGCTGGAGCAGCAGCTCGTCCTCAACCTGATCCAGATGCTCTGGGACCGCGGCGAAGGCGACGGCTACGCCGCGCACGTCACCCGCGACCCGCTGCCGGGCACGCCCGTCCACCGCGTCCTGGTCCACGAGGCGTTCGGCGACCACCAGGTGGCCAACATCGCCACCGAGGTCATGGCCCGGACGCTCGGGGACGTCCCGGTGCGGCAGCCCGCGCTCGCGCCCGGCCGCAAGCCCGACGTCACGCCGTTCTGGGCCCTACCCTCGCTCACCCGCTTCCCGCACGCGGGCTCCGGCCTGGTGATCTGGGACAGCGGGACGCCCGCGCCGCCGACCACCGACACGCCCAACACCGCCGGGCACGACCCGCACGGCGACACGCGCGGCTCGGCGGAGGCCATGGCCCAGCTCGCCGGGTTCCTGCGCACCGGCCTGATCGCCGACACCTGCGCCGGACGCCCCTGCACCATCCCCCCGCAAGGCTGAGACCGTCCCAAGGAGCGGCCCCCATGCGCACGACCATCGCCCTGACGACCGCGTTGACCCTCCTGGCCCCCGCGTCCCCTGCGCTCGCCTCCCCTGCACTCGCGTCTCCCGCGCTCGCGTCTCCCGCGCTCGCGTCTCCCGCGCTCGCGCTTCACAGGCAGGCGGCTCCCGCCCGCGCGGCGGTGACGGCCGGTTCGGTGTTCACCTCCGCCGCCGTCACCCAAGGCGCGGACGGCACGTACACGATCAGCTGGCAGGCCCCGGACGCCGGGAACGTCACGGTCACCGCGACCACCGACGCGTCCGGCGGCGGGACCCCGCGGCCCGTCGGATCCGGCGGCGCGACCGGCACGCTCACCGCGAGCGGCCTGCCGTCCGCCGCGCGCTGGTACTTCCGGCTCGTCCCGGCGAACGGCGTCCCGCTGGTCGTCGCGGACCGCTCGCTGCACCTGCCGCACGCCCGCAACCTCCGCGACGTCGGCGGCTACCGGACGGCCGACGGCCACTGGGTCCGCATGGGCGTCCTCTACCGCTCGAACAAGCTGAGCGACCTCGACCAGAACGACCTCACCACGCTCGCCGCCGACCGGATCAGGCTCGTGGTGGACCTGCGGAACGGCCAGGAGCGCAGGGACGCGCCGGACAAGCTGCCCGCCGGGGCGTCCTACCAGGTCGCGGACCTGATCGACCTCAGCAAGGGCCTGCCGACCGCGCCCGACCTCACGCTCGCCCTGCTGCTCGCGCTGCCGCGCCTGCTCTCCTCGTCCGAGGACGCCGAGCAGAACCTCGGCTACCGGCTCATGGTGAACGCCCCGAGCGCGCAGGCCGCCTACCACGACCTGCTCACCTCGCTCGCCGCCCAGCCCGACCCGGCCCTGTTCCACTGCACCGCGGGCAAGGACCGCACCGGCTGGGGCGCCGCCGTCCTGCTGACCCTCCTCGGCGTCGACCGGGCCACGGTCTACAGCGACTACCTGGCCAGCAACACCTACTACGGCGCCGACAGCGTCCGCGCCAACTGGCTGGACGCGGCGTTCGCCGAGGTGGACCGCTCGTTCGGGTCGTTCGACGACTACGTCCGCAAGGGCCTCGGCCTCTCGGACGCCACCATCGCCACCCTCAAGTCGCGCCTGCTGACGTCCTGACAGGAGAGCCCTTCGATGAAGCCCGACGGGAGCCCTCGATGAAGCGCCGCCTTCCGACCGTCCTGGCCGCCGCCGCGTCCCTGGCCCTGGCCCTCGCCGCCCCGGCGTCCGCCGCCACCTGGCAGCAGGTCTCCAGCGACACCTTCTACCTGACCGACGCCCTCCAGCGCTCCCAGGGCGTCACCACCGACGGCAGCGCCTGGTACTTCTCCTGGCAGTACGGCCTGAGCCGCGTCTCCCTGGACGGCAGGACCCAGGCGTCGAACACGCTGGCCATCCCGTCCGCGCTGGCGCTGCAAGGCGACAACCACATCGGCGGCATCGACTACTACAACGGCAAGATCTACGCGCCGATCGAGGACGGCAGCAAGTACCAGCATCCCTACATCGCCGTCTACGACGCCTCGTCGCTCTCCTACACCGGCACCGCGTTCTCGCTGCCCCAGGACATCCAGCGCGACGGCGTCCCCTGGACGGCGGTCGGCGGCGGCTACCTGCTGTCCTCGGAGTACGACGCCACGGCGATCAACTGCTACAGCCTGGCGGACGGCCACCTCGTGAAGCGCGTCCCGCTGAGCCAGCCCGTCCCGCACCTGCAAGGCGCGAAGTACTACGAGAACCGCCTGTACGCCTCGTCCGACGGCGCGACCAAGGCCGTCTACGAGATCGACCTCGACACCGGCGCGGTCGCCCGGGTGCTCACCCCGGACCTTCCGTCCGGCACCGAGGTCGAGGCCCTCACCTTCCTGCCCCGCCCGGACGGCTCGATGATGCACGTCCTGGACGTGGCGCCGAACCGCCTCTCAGTGAACTTCCGCCACTACCGCCCCTGACCGCCTGCGACCCGGACCCAGGCGTCCGGATATTCCAGGAAATCCAGCGAGTCCGGCCGGAGCCCGGCATACAGCAGGCAGTGGGCGATCGCGCTTCCGCCGGACGCGACCGCCGCCAGCACCTCCCGCCCGCCGACGTCGCCGTAAGAGCGGTGACCAGGGTGCAGGTCGCCCCGGACGATCTCACCGTCCTCGGCGATGCGGCCCTGGTCACCGCTCTTGGGGTTGGCGTACATCCCGTAGCCGAACGTCCCGGCCGTCACCGAGCGCAGAACGGAATCCGCCTCGTCACCCCACGGCTGCGCGATCACGCACCCGCCCGGCACGTCCGTGATGCCGAGGACGTCCTCGTCCCCGCCGAAGTCCAGCTCGTACCAGGGCGTCTGCTCGTCGGTGACGATGACCTCGGTCACCGTCCACAGGGACAGCACCTCCACGGCCCGCCGGTCCGCGACGCAGGCCAGCGAGAACCCGTCATGGGCGATGCCGGCGCACAGCTCGGCCAGCTCCGGCCCGTCCTCGATCATCGCCCGCTCGCCCGGTGCGAGCAGCCGCGCCTCGGGAACCCGCGACGGCTCGGCCGACGAACGCGACAGCGCGCCGAGATAGCGCCGGACGTTCTCCGGGAGGTCGAGGCCGTCCAGGTCGTCGAGGTCGGGGTCGGGGTCGGGGTCGATCCAGTCGATGCCGCTCATCACTGCCCTTCGTTCCAGGCGGGGTTCGGATCCCTCGCCTGGAACCTAGAGGCCGCCTCCGACAGTGCGGGCGTCAGCGGAGCCGGCCGAGGACGGCGGTGAGGACGGCGGTGAGCGCGGCCAGGCACAGGACGGCGGCGGTCGTGAGCGCGGTCGCGTGGACGTAGGCGGAGAACGGGACGCCGGGCCGGCCGGGAGCCGCGCCGAGGGTCCGGGCGAACAGGCCGCCGACGAGGGCCACACCGGCGGCGTTCGCGATCTGGGTGGCGGTGAGCAGGACGCCGCTGGCGGCCCCGGCGTCGGCCGGGTCCACTCCCTCCAGGACCTTCCCGATGAGGGGCGCGGCGACGAGGCCCTGGCCCGCGCCGCAGAGGGTCAGGGCGGGCAGGAGCCAGGCGACCTGGGAGTGCTGCGGGACGGTGAGGACGACCGCCGGCACGGCGGAGAGACCGGCGCCCGCCAGGACGGCCCCGCTCGTCAGGGCGGCGAAGCGGCGGCCCGCCAGGCTCGTCACGGCGAACCCGACGCCGAGGGGCGCGAAGATCAGCCCGCTCTGCAGGGGAGTGCGGCCCAGCCCGGCCTGGAGGTGGTAGGCGAGCAGGAGGAAGAAGCCCGCGTTGCCCGCGTAGAAGGCCAGGACGGTCAGCAGGCCGCGGACGATCCGGCGCTGGGCGAGCAGCCGCGGGGGCACCAGCGGGTCGGACTGCCGCCGCTCGATCCGGACGAAGACGGCGAGCAGGACCGCGCCGAGCGCGAGTCCGGCGGCGAGAACGGCCCGACTCGCCTCCAGGACGGGCGGCAGCAGCAGCGCGACGAGCGCGAGGGCGAGGACGGCCGCGCCGATCAGGTCGGTGCGGGCGCGGGCGCCGTGGCTCTCCCGGACGGTCCGGCCCGCGACGAGCAGGGCGACGGCGCCGAACGGGACGTTCACGAGGAAGGCCGAGCGCCAGCCGAGGTCGAGCGGGTTCCAGGCGAGCAGCGCGCCGCCGACGATCTGACCGGCGATGGACGCCAGCCCGATGGTCGCGCCGTAGGCGCCGAGGGCGGTCGCGCGGGCCGGGCCGGTGAAGGCGTCCTGGATGATCGAGAGGACCTGCGGGAGCATCACCGCCGCCGCGAGGCCCTGCACGACGCGCGCGGCGATGAGGAACAGCACGCTCGGCGCGGCGGCGCACGCCACCGAGGCGAGCACGAACAGCGCGACCCCGGTCAGGAACGTCCGGCGGCGGCCGTGCCGGTCGCCGAGCCGTCCGCCGGTGACGAGCTCGACCGCGTAGGCCAGGGTGTATCCGGCGGCGACGAACTGCACCTCGCCGAACGTGGCGTGCAGGTCGTGCTGGACGGACGGGATGGCGACGGTCACGATGTTGACGTCCAGCAGTCCCATGAAGGTGGCGAGCAGGATCCCGGCGAGCGCGATCCAGCGCCGCGCCGCGGCCGGCGCGTGAGAGGCCCGAGGGCCGTGCGGGGCATGAGGGGCATGAGGACGGATGGCTGTCGTTTCGGTCATGGCACCATTCGGCCACCGGCGGCGCGGTCGCGTCCAAGTCGGAGTCGTTGGCCTGTGATAAGCGCCGGTTATCACCGCCGGATAAGCTGCCGGGCATGGAACTGCGGCATCTGAGGTACTTCGTCGCGGTCGCCGAGGACCTGCACTACGGCCGCGCCGCGGCGCGGCTGCACCTGACCCAGCCCGCGCTGAGCCAGCAGATCAAGGTGTTCGAGCGGGAGCTGGGCGTCGAGCTGTTCGCCCGCGACCGGCGCGGCGTGGCGCTGACCGGCGCCGGGACGGCGCTGCTGCCCGCCGCGAAAGACGTCCTGGCCCGCGCCGACGCCGCGGTCGAGCTGGCCCGCCGGCACGGGACCGGCGAGGCGGGACGGCTGGTGGTCAGCCTGACCCGGTCCGCGCCGCGCGAGGTCGTCACCGAGTTCGTGGAGCCGTTCCGCGCCGTCCACCCGGCCGTGGACGTGCGGGTGACCAGCGGGTTCACCGCGCGCGACGAGGAGCGGCTGCGCGAGCGGTCCCTCGACGCCGCGTTCGTGCGGATGCTGGACGACCCGCGCGACGACCTGGACTCCCTCACCGTCGGCGACGAGCCCGTCGTGGCGGCGGTCCCCACCGGCGACCCGCTGGCCCGCAAGCGCCGCCTGAGGCGCGCCGACGTGACGGGCCGTCCGCTGGTGTGGTGGCCGCGCGAGCACGGCCCGCGCATGTGGGACCGGATGCTGGACGAGGTGTTCGGCGAGGGCGTGCGCCCGGAGATCGCCCACTCCGAGCCCGAGGAGGAGCACATGCTGTACGCCGTCGCGCAGGGGCGGGGCATCAGCTTCGTCACGGAGGGCAAGGCCGCGACGCTGCACGTCCCCGGCGTCGCCGTCCGGCGGTTCGCCGACCCGGTGCCGACCGTCCCGATCACGCTCGCCTGGTCGCGCGACAACCCGAACCCCGCGCTGCGCCGCTTCGTGGCGCACATCTCGGACCGGGTCGGGCTCCCCGCGGCGTCGTCTGGCGCATGACACGGCCCGGGCGCGGCGCGGGCGCCCGGGCCGTGGTGGTTCCGGGTCAGGGACGGGGGAGCCGGCAGTTCGGGTTGGTCAGGTCGATGTCGCTGTGCGTGGTGAGGCACTGGGTGAGCAGGTAGGTCTCCTGGCCGTACCCGATCCCCTGGCGGACGGTGACGTTGCCGTTCTGGTCCACCTCGCACGGGTTGTCGAGCGTGCACTGCTCGCCGTCCTCGTTGCCGGTGTTGTTCACGCCGACGACCAGGCCGGAGGTGTTGCTGATGACCGGCGAGCCGGACGTCCCGCCGATCGTGTTGCAGGACGCGGTGTAGCGCAGCGAGTCCTTCCACACCCAGTCGGCCTCGTGCAGCTGGTAGACGAACCCGTCGATACCGCAGTTGTAGGTCTTGCGCCAGTAGCCGGACACGACGCTGATCGGCGTCCCGGCCGTGGGGTGGTCGGGCGACAGTTGCAGCGCGGACGTGCCGTACTGCGCCTTGATCTGGCCGTAGGTCAGGCGGAGCTTGTACAGCGTGACGTCCGTGTCGGTCATCGTGCTGTACTCGATCTGCGAGGCGCGCAGCGTGCCGAGCGAGCCGGTCCCGCTGCTGTTGAGCAGGGTGAACGAGCGCGAGGACGAGTGGTCGGTGACGACCTCGCCCGGCCCCGGCATGCCGAGCTCGCTGCAGTGGCCGTTGGTGAGGACGAGCGCGGGGTCGCTGTCCACGGACTTCGGTCCGCGCACGACCGAGCCCGAGCAGTTGCTCAGCGCGACGATCGCGTGGTAGTCGGTGGCGCGGACCGGCGCGAGCGGCGCGGTCGGGGCCGGACGGGCGGGCAGCGGGGCGGTCGGGCCGGGGTCGGCGCTCGCGGCGACGGCGGGTCCGGCCAGCAGGGCGCCGGCGGTGAGGGCGGCGGCGGCCGCCTCGATGAGGCGTCGGGTCATGTCGATCGGGTCCTCTCGGGCGGGGGACGACGGTCTCCGCCGCGCGCGCGGCGGGATTGTCAGAACTCGGGACCAAGCGATGTCAGCGCGATGCTAGATCACCTGTACCACGCCCGGAAGATCCGAAATCTGCCAGTAAAGAACCCGCCGTTACGACAGATAACGCCAGCGTTCACCTTCCGTACCGTAGACCGTGGCCGAACGGGTAGAGACCGGTGATCGTCACCGGGAGCCGCCCGCCGGGCCGCGCGCCGAACAGGACGTCCGCCGTCGCGCGGTAGGCCGACATGTCGATCCGCTGCGCCCGCGCGGTGACCGCGTAGGACGCGACGTAGGCCCGCACCGACGGGTAGGACGCGATGTCGTACGGCAGTCCCGCCGCCACCGCGGCGACCGGCTTCCCGGTCTCCTGGAGCGCGCGCACGAGCCTCGCCTGCCCGGACGGCAGCGGCCCGGCCGAGTAGGTCGCGACGACCACCCGGTCCGCGCCGCGCGCGAGCCGCACCGCCTCGGCGATCTCGGCGTCGGACGGATCGGTCGTGGCGGGCTGCCACCGCGTCACCGGCCCGGCGCTCACCGCGTCCACGGCCTGCGCGAGCTGCTCGGACTGGACGGCCGCCGCGACCAGCGTCCGCTGCTTCGAGCGCGGGTCGAACGGCAGCACGTTCCCGTCGTTCCGGACGAGCGTGACCCCCGCCCGCGCGATGCGGCGGGCCTCCGCGAGGAACGCCGGATTGCCCGCCAGCCGCTCGGCGCGCGCCGGATCGGTGAACCGGTTCCGGAACACGCCGTAACCGCACTTGAGCGCGAGCACCCGCCGCACCGACTCGTCGATGCGCGTCCGGGGCAGCTCACCGGACCGGACGGCGTCCGACAGCGCCTCGACGGCGTCCACCTGCGTCCGGTACTCGCCGCTCGCCATCACGACGTCCGCGCCGGCCTTCACCGCCATCACCGTGGCCTGGCGCGCACCCCAGTGGCCGGCGATCGCGCCCATGTCCATCGCGTCGGTGACGATCAGCCCGCGGAACCCGAGCTCCCCGCGCAGCAGCCCGGTGAGGACCTTCGGCGAGAGCGTCGCGGGCAGGTCCGGGTCGACGGCCTTGAGCACGACGTGCGCCGTCATGATCGCCGGCGCGCCCGCCGCGATCGCCGCGCGGAACGGGGGCAGGTGGACGCGTTCCAGCGTCGCCCGGTCGTAGCCGACCGACGGCAGCCCGAGATGGCTGTCGGTCTTGGTGTCCCCGTGGCCGGGGAAGTGCTTGGGCGTGGCGATCACCCCGGCGGCGCGGTAGGCGCGCACCTGCGCGCCCGCCAGGCGCGACACCAGGTCGGTCCGCTCGCCGAACGACCGGACGCCGATGATCGGGTTGTCCGGATTGGTGTTCACGTCGGCGTCGGGCGCGAAGTTCCACTGGAAGCCCATCGCGCGCGCCTCGTCCGCCGTGATCCGCGCGGACTCGGCGGCCAGGCGCGGGTCGCGCGCCGCGCCGAGGCCCATCGCGTTCGGCAGCGGCGTCGTCCCCTCGCGGACGTTGTGCGTGGTGCCGAACTCGAAGTCGCCCGACTGGAGCAGCGGCAGCCCGAGCCGCGTGCCCTCGGCCCACTGCTGGAGCCGGTTGTTGTACCGCGCTGCGAGACCGGGCGTGCGCGGCTCCGAGGTGATGGTCGAGCCGATCTCCAGGTCCTGGACGGCCCGCCGGGTGTCGTCGTCGGGCATCCCGTCCGGGCCGTCGTGCGCCATGGCCATCACCATCTGCCCGACCTTCTCCCGGTCGGTCATCCGGGCGAGGTAGGCGTCCGGGTCGCACCGCGGCGGGGCCCCGGCGGTCCCGGCGGCTCCGGCGAAGGCGGCCGGTGCGGCGGGGGCCAGGACGGTTCCGGCGGCGGTGACGGCGGCCAGAGCGAAACGGGCGGATCTGAACATCGCGCAACACACCTCGCAGCTGAGAGTCGGCGGGTCGGAGGCCACCGTGCGCCGCCGCCCGCCCCGGCCGGAAGATCGCGGCGCGAACGTTGTGCACTGCACAACGCGGTGTTGCGAACGTGGCGCGGCGCGGAGACGGTTCCTAAGGTGCGGGGGCAGAGGGAGGGGAATGAGCGACGAACGGAACCGGTCGGCGTCCCTGCGCCGGGCGCTGGCCGTCCTGGACCACGTCCGGGCGCGCGCCGCGGACGGCCGCGGCGTGTCCCTGACCGAGGCCGCGGACGCGCTGGGGCTGAGCAAGAGCACCGTCCTGCGGCTCACCACGCCGCTGGTCGAGGCGGACCTGCTGACCCGCGACCGGGACACCGGGCGCTTCCGCCTCGGGCCCGGCACGCTGCGGCTCGGCCAGGCCTACCTCGCGTCGCTGGACCTGCGCACGGTCGCGTCCGAACCGCTCCGGCGGCTCCAGCGCGAGCTCGCCGAGACCTGCCACCTCGTCGTCCCGGACCTGCCGGACGTCGTCTACATCGACAAGGTCGAGGACGAGCACCACGTCCGGATGGCGTCCCGGGTCGGCAGCCGCATGCCCGCCTACCGCACCGCGGTCGGCAAGGCCGTGCTGGCCTGGCTGGACGAGGCGGCGCTGCGCCGCGTCGCCGCCGCCGGGATGCCCCGCGTCACCGCCCGGACGATCACCGACCCCGACCGGCTGCGCGCCGAGCTGGAACGCGTCCGGCTGCTCGGCTACGCCGTGGACGACCGCGAGAACGAGCCGCAGGTCCGCTGCGTCGCCGCGCCGATCTTCGACCACTCCGGCACGGTCGCGGGCGCGCTCAGCGTGTCCGGGCTGACCTCCCGCATGACGCCGTCCCGGGTGCGCCGGGTGGGGCCGCTCGTGGCCGCCGCCTGCGCCGACATCTCCCGCGTGCTCGGGTCCGGCCGGCGCCCCCCGCGTGTCCGCGACGCCGCGTCCGGGCCCTCGGACCTCTAGACTCGCGCGGGTGACCGGCTATGACGATCTCGACGGGTTCGGCGGACTCGACCCCTCGGCCCTGACCCAGCGCCAGCAGCGGATCCTCGCCGCCATCCGGGACTGGGTGGTCCGGCACGGCTACCCGCCGAGCGCCCGCGAGCTCGGCGACGCGGTCGGGCTGCGCTCCGCCTCGTCGGTCTCCCGGCACCTGCGGACGCTGGAGGAGCTCGGGTTCCTCACCCGGTCGGCGTCGGTGACGCGGCCGATCGACGTGCGGACGTTCCTGCGCGGGCAGGACGGCCCGGCCCCCGCCGAGGCGCCGGTGAGCGTGCCGGTCGTCGGGCGCATCGCCGCCGGGACGCCCATCTCCGCCGAGGAGCACCTCGACGACACGCTGGCGCTCCCGCGCGAGCTGACCGGTCGAGGCACGGTGTTCGCGCTGCGCGTGCGCGGCGACTCGATGGTCGACGCCGCGATCTGCGACGGCGACCTCGTGGTCGTCCGGCAGCAGCCCGAGGCGCACTCGGGCCAGATCGTCGCCGCGATGATCGACGACGAGGCGACGGTGAAGGTCTACCGCCGCCGGAACGGCCACGTGCTGCTGGAGCCCCGCAATCCCGCGTACGACGTGATCGACGGGGACCGGGCCGTCGTGCTCGGCGTGGTCGTCTCCGTCCTCCGCAACGTCTGAACGCCGTCCAGAGCCCGCCGGACGAAGTGCTCGCCGACATCATCCGCGCGGTCGCCGAGGGCGACCCCGCCAGGGCGCGCGACCTTGCCGCGCTCTACAGCCGCGCCCGCGGAGGCCCTCTGGACGGCGGCGCGGCCGTCCACGACCGGAACCCGGCCACCGACGCGATGGCGCGGCTGGGGATGCTCGGTCCCGAGCACGCGGTCGAGGCGCGCGCGCCGGGCACGCCGCCGGACGCGACCGAACCCGTTGACGAACCGGCGGCGCCCGGCCTGGCGGCGGGAGCCGCGCTGGATCGTGCCAGGCGGCTCGCGGCGACCGTCCGGGGCCCGGCCGCGCGCCGGGACGCGCTGGTCCGCCTCGCGCGGCACGCGCTCGCCGCGGGCCACGTCGAGGAGGCGCGGGCCGTCGCCGCGCTGATCGCCGACCCGGGGAGCGAGGCCGAGTTCCGGCACGAGATCATCGTCACCCTCGCGGCGCGCGGCGACCTCGGCCGCGCCCGCTCGATCGCCTCGGAGATCGGCTCGGTCCGGTACCGGGACCTGGCGTTCGCCGACATCGCCAGGATCGCCGACGCCGCGGGCGCGCTCGACGAGGCGGACGCCGACGCGGCGCGCATCGAGGACCCGAACGTCCGCTCGCTCGTCCAGAACGAGCTGCTGCGCGGAGCGGTGACCCGGCGGGACTTCGACCGCGCCGAGGCGGTCGCCCGCTCCGCCGCCGAGCCGCACGTCCGGACGGGCCTGCTCCTGACGGTGATCTGCGCCCTCGCCGACGCCGGACGCCGCGACGCCGCGCTCGCGCTGGCCGGGGAGCTGCGGGACGCCGCCGCCCGCCTCGGCGACCCGCTCGACCGGGACTGGGCGAACCTGGACGTCGTCACCGCGATCGTCGGCGCCGGCGACCCGGACGGGGCGCTTCGGACGGCCGAGGCGATCGGCGACCCGGTCGTCCGGGTCGGCGCGCTGGCCGAGATCGCGAAGGCCCCGGCCACCGGCCCGCCGCTCGTCGCGCGGCTGCTGGACCGGGCCGCCGCGCTCGCCGAGTCGCTGCCGGGACGCGCCGACCGCGAGGCCGCGCTCCAGAGCGTCATCCGCGCGCTGTTCGACATCGCCGCCGCGGCGATCAGAGCCGGGGACGTCCCGCGCGCCGAGGCCCACGTCCGCGCCGTCGCGGACCTGCGGGCGCGGGGCGGCGCGCTCCACCTGCCGGCCGAGACGACCGGGGAGCCTTCCTAAGCGAGCGTCCCGGCGCGCCGCTGGTCGTCGTTTCGACGGCTGTGGAAACGTTCCGGCCCTACGGTCGGGGCGTGGACAGGGAGGGCCCGCGATGAACTTCCGCGAACTGCACTACGCCGACCGGCCGTTGCTGCTGCCGAACGCCTGGGACGTCGCGTCCGGCGCGGCGCTCGCCGAGGCGGGCTTCGCCGCCGTCGGAACGACCAGCCTGGGTGTCGCCGCAGCCGCGGGCGAGGACGACGCCGCCGGCGCGACCCGCGAGCAGACCGTCGGGCTGGCGCGCCGCCTGGCCGCGCTGCCGGTCCCCGTCACGGTCGACATCGAGGCGGGGTTCTCCGACCGTCCCGACGACGTGGCCGCGCTGGTCGCCGAACTGGCGTCCTTCGGCGTCGCCGGGATCAACATCGAGGACGGCCGCCGGAACGAAGCGCCGGCTCCGGTGAAAGCCCAGGCCGAACTGATCGAAGCGATCAAGGCCGCCGCCCCCGACGTCTTCGTCAACGCCCGCACCGACTGCTACTGGCTGGCGGACCGGGACGGGCCGCGGCTCCAAGAGACCCTGACGCGCCTGCACGCCTACGCCGGAGCGGGCGCGGACGGCGTGTTCGTCCCGGGCATCGCCGCCGACGCCGACATCTCCGCCGTCGTCGCCGAGATCCCGCTGCCCCTGAACGTCCTGCACCTTCCGGGCCGGACCGCTCCCGCGCGGCTCGCCGACCTGGGCGTCCGCCGGATCAGCTGCGGGTCGCTCCTCTACCGCACGGCCCTGCACGCCGCCGTGTCCACCGCGCTGGAGCTGGCCGGACGCCCGGACGACCGCCCCGTCCCGTCGTACGCCGACGTCGTCCGCCTGACGCCCCCTACCGCCTGACGCGGCGGCGGGCCGCGGCGGTGCGTGCATCGCCGCGGCCCGTCTCGGTCCGGGAGGTCAGCGCAGTGTCATGGTGAAGCTGCGCGGCTTGCTGTAGTTCCCGGCGGCGTCGATGGCGCGGTACTCGATCGTGTGCCGGCCGGCGGACAGCTTGCCGTAGATCAGATCGTCGATGTCGGTCCCCGTCTTGGTGAACAGGAACGGGCTGTTCGAGTCGGTCGGCCAGCCGTAGTAGTTGTACCAACCGTCGCCGTCCACCCGGAACTCCGCGACGACGTATCCGGGCCGGTCGTCGGTGGGGGAGAGCTTGAGGCTGAGCCGGTCCCCGGCGGGCGGCTGCTGGGTCTGCGCGGTCACGGTCGGCGCGGTCGCGTCGACCGTCCACGTCCTGGTGGACGTCCCGACCGTCGCGGTCACCCGGTGCGTCCCCGGACGGAGCGGCGGCAGCCGAAGGTCACGGTCGGCATGGACGCGCCGTCCGTCCAGGCGCCACTCGATGCGCGGCGCGGACTTCGCCGGGTGCGTCGTCTCGGCCGCGATGACGCTGCGCGCCCCCACCGGACGGTCGGTCGGCGTCGTCGTGGTGAACGCGGGCGCCGTGGCGTCGGGCGGGGTGCGCAGGGACGTGTCGACCGTCCAAGCGCGGGTCTGCGCGAACGACGCGCGGATCGCGGGGTCGCGGATGAAGTCCGTCGGGTCGTCCACCCGGACGCCGACCTTGTGCGTGCCGCGCCGCAGGTGGAGCCTGCGCAGGTCCAGGTCGTGGCCGCCGCGCACGGGACGGCCGTCCACGGTCCAGGCCACGCGCAGGGCGTGGTCCACGGGGTGCAGCGTCTCCAGCGACAGCACCCGGTCCGCGCCGACGGTCCCCTCGGGCGTGCCGCCCTGGATGAGGTCGACCTTCTTGGAGATCGCCTGCGTCATGCGCTCGCGGCTGACCTGGTCGTAGTAGTAGCCGAGCGTCTTCATGATCGAGTGCCGGCTCGGCCGCCAGATGCCCTTGCTGTAGTACATGCCGCCCTCGTAGCGGCCGATCGTCCCGCCGGCCTCGCTGGGCTCGCCCAGCCAGCGCCACCACTTCTTGTGCTGCTGCCGCATCTGCGCCTCGGTGAGCAGCGTGTGGTGGATCGAGTCGGGCTCGCCGCCGGTGTAGGTGCCGCCGGGAACGCCCCGGTAGTAGTAGTCGTACTCGTCCTCCAGCCCGCCGACCGAGTGGCCGAGCTCGTGCGGGGAGATGAGCGCGGACATGGCGTTGCCGCCCGAGGCGGTCGCGTAGGTGCCGCCCGCGCCGCCGTAGGTGTCGCTGTTGGCCAGCGCGAGGATCTGCCGGTTCGCCGCCGGGACGTCCTTCACCAGCCCGGCGTACTGGTTCGCGGCGTCGTCGTTCATGACGAGCAGGCGCTGGATGCCGTCCGTGCGGCAGCCGCTCCAGAACGCCATCCCGAGCGGCGTGTCGCGCTTGGCGTCCGACACGCCGGGATCGCAGCTGACGCCGGAGACCTTGGACGGTATTTCCACCCGGTACACGTTGATGTAGCTGCGGTACGACTTGTACGGCTCGATGCTCCAAAGCACGTTCAGGTGCTTGTCGACGTTCGCCCGGAACTTCGGCATGTCGGCGGGCGTGTAGCCGTCGCCGAGCACCACGAGGTTGAACCGCTCGGCGGGGTCGCCGGTGACCTGGACGGGCACCACCGCGGCGGCCGGTTCGCCGGCGCGGGCGGGGACCGCGGCCAGGGCCGTGACCAGGGACAGGGGGGTGATGGCCGCCGTGACGACGGCGGCCGCGCGGATGAGCATGGCTGACCTCCTGCGCCGATCATGGTGGAGGCGGCCGGGCCCGGCCCATCCCAGAGGGCGATAACCGCCGGGTTATGGCGGCCGGCGCGGACGGACCGGCCGGGACGTCAGGAGCGGGCGAGCCAGGACGCCAGCACCGGATCGTCGGCGACCGCCGCCGCGTGCGCCTCGGCGGCGAGGGCGGCCAGCTCGCCCGCGCGGGCGGCGACGGGCGTGCCGTGCCGCCAGGCCAGCAGGTGCCGCAGCCACAGCGCGGGCCCGGTCAGCGGCCGGACGACCACGCCGGGCCCGGTCCGCAGCAGCGCCTGGCAGGGCGCGACGGCGCGGCCCTCGGCGACCAGCGCGCGGATCATGTCGTGCTCGGTCATCATGTGCCGGACGCGCGGGGTGAACCCGGCCTCCTGGCAGGCGGTGTAGAAGTACTCCGGCCAGCCGGCGCCGTCGGGCGGGGTGACCAGCCAGTCCTCCCCGGCGAGCTCGGCGAGCGGCACCTCGGCGAGCCCGGCGAGCCGGTGCCCGGCGGGCAGCGCGACCGACACCGGCTCGGTCGCGACCGTCCGCGTCCCGACCGCCGGGACGGGCGGCAGCTCGTGGCCGGGGTAGTCGACCAGGATCGCGACGTCCAGCCGGCGCGAGGCCAGCAGGTCGAGCAGCAGCCGCGGCGAGTACTCGGTGCGCACGGTGATGGACGCGCCGGGCGTCTCGAACAGCCGGTGGACGAGCCCGGCCAGCACCGGCGTGGCGTAGCCGCCGATCCGCAGCGTGGGGTCGACCGGCTCGCTGTCCGGACCGGTGAGCAGCTCGTCCACGGTGACCAGCGCCGACCGCGCCCGGGTGAGGACGAACAGCCCGAACGGCGTGGGGCTCACCCCGAGCCGTCCGCGCCGGAACACCTGCCCGCCGAGCGCGGCCTCGATCCGGTGCAGCTGCCCGGTCAGCGCGGGCTGCGAGACGCCGAGCGTCCCGGCCGCCCGGCTGAGGCTGCCGGCGTCGGCGATCGCGCACAGCGTCCGCAGATGGCGTAGCTCAAGCTGCACGATCGCCCCGCCTTCCTCTCATGCCCCCCGAAACTACCGGTAGCGGACGGGACGAACGCCCCTACCGGCGGCCCCGGCCGCGCGGGACCGTGGGCGCGGGACCAGGTCCGCAGAGGGAGCCGAACATGAGCACGCCACGACGCATGTCCTTGCAGAACCACGTCCTCAACCCGGTGGTGGGGCGGGTGCTCCGCTCGCCGCTGCACCGCCTGCTGAGCGGCGGCGTCGCCCTGATCACCGTCACCGGCCGACGGACCGGCCGGTCCTACACGCTGCCGGTCATGTACGCGCGGGGCGAGGACGGCCTTCACGTGCTCGTCGGGCGGCACGCCCGCAAGACGTGGTGGCACAACGTCCGCACGCCCGCGCCCGTCCGGCTGCTCATCGGCCGGCAGGAGGTGGAGGGAACGGCCGAGTTGCTGGACGGCCCGCAAGCGGTCGCCGCACGGCGGAACTACCTCGCCCGCTTCCCGCAGGCCGCGCGGGAGGTCGGTGAGGACACGCCCGTGATCCGGATCAGGCCGCGCCCCGAGCCGCGCTCCGACGCGCCGCCGTACCAGCACGTCGTCGTTTCCCGTTTCGGCGGGCCGGAGGTCCTGGAGCTCGCCGAGGCGCCGCGTCCGGAGCCGGGACCGGGCGAGGCGCGGATCAAGGTCGTCGCGGCCGGGGTGAGCTTCACCGACGTCCTGATGCGCGAGGGCGCCTACCCGGGCGGCCCCCGGCCGCCCTTCACCCCGGGATACGACGTCGTCGGGACCGTGGACGCGCTGGGTCCGGAGACCGGCGGCGCGGTGCCGGGCGACCTCGTCGCCGCGCTCACGGTGCACGGCGGCTACGCCGAGTACGTGTGCGTTCCCGTCAGCGGGCTCGTGCCGGTTCCGGCGGGGGTGGACCCGGCGGAGGCGGTCTGCCTGCCGCTGACCTACGTCACCGCCTACCAGCTGCTGCGCCGGGTCGCCCGCGTCCGGCCGGGAGAGCGGGTGCTGGTCCACGGCGCGGCCGGGGCGGTCGGCATCGCGCTGCTCCAGCTGGGCCGCGCCGCCGGGCTCGAGATGTACGGGACGGCGACCGCCGACCAGGCCGGCCTGGTCGCCGAGCTGGAGGCCACGCCGATCGACTACCGGGCCGGGGACGTCGTCGCGCGCGTCCGCAGCGCGACCGGAGGCGGCGTCGACGCCGTCCTGGACGGCATCGGCGGAGCGGTCGCCCTGCGCTCCTACCGCGCCCTGCGGCGCGGCGGACGCCTCGTCCTCTTCGGGCATTACGCCGCGCTCCGGGACGGACGCCGCGATTTGCGCCGCACCGCCGGGTTCTACGCGGCCGGGGCGGCCGTGCTCGCCGCCTCGCTGCTGCCCGGCGGCCGGCGCGTCCGGACCTACCGGATCGCGCGGCTGCGGGACCGCCGCCCCGACCTGTACCGGCACGACCTGGAGCACCTCTTCGCGCTGCTGGTCCAGGGCCGGATCTCCCCGCGCGTCGCCGCGCGCCTCCCGCTGAAGGAGGCGCGCGGCGCGCACGAGCGCATCGGCCGCGAGGCGGTGACCGGCCGGCAGGTCCTCATGCCGTGACCGGGCGGCCAGGTCCTCATGCCGTGACCGGGCGGGCAGGTCCTCGAGCCTTGACCTGGCCGCCCGGTCCGGGGAGCGTGACCCGTCCGCGCCGTCCGCGCCGTCCGGCTCAGGGCCGGTGCCCGGTCAGGAGTCGGACGGCGCGACCGGCAGGTAGATGCGGTTGCCGGATGCCTGGAACTCGGCGGCCTTCTCCTCCATCCCCGCCGCGAGCGCGCGCGAGGCGTCCAGCTCGCGGTCCTCGGCGTAGCGCCGCACGTCCTGGGTGATCTTCATCGAGCAGAAGTGCGGCCCGCACATCGAGCAGAAGTGCGCGGTCTTGGCGGGCGCGGCCGGGAGCGTCTCGTCGTGGAACGAGCGGGCCGTGTCCGGGTCCAGGGAGAGGTTGAACTGGTCCTCCCAGCGGAACTCGAACCGGGCGTCCGACAGGGCGTCGTCCCACGCCTGCGCGCCGGGGTGGCCCTTGGCGAGGTCGGCGGCGTGCGCGGCGATCTTGTAGGCGATCACGCCCGCCTTCACGTCGTCCCGGTCGGGCAGGCCGAGGTGCTCCTTCGGCGTGACGTAGCAGAGCATCGCGGTGCCGTACCAGCCGATCATCGCCGCGCCGATCGCGGAGGTGATGTGGTCGTAGCCGGGCGCGATGTCGGTGGTGAGCGGGCCGAGCGTGTAGAACGGGGCCTCGTCGCACCACTCCTGCTGGCGCTCGACGTTCTCCTTGATCTTGTGCATCGGGATGTGGCCCGGGCCCTCGTTCATGACCTGGTTGCCGAACTCGGCCGCGATCTTCGTCAGCTCGCCCTGCGTGCGCAGCTCGGCGAACTGGGCCTCGTCGTTGGCGTCGTGGATCGAGCCGGGGCGCAGGCCGTCGCCGAGCGACCAGGTGACGTCGTAGGCGGCGAAGATCTCGCACAGCTCCCGGAAGTGCGTGTAGAGGAAGTTCTCCTTGTGGTGGGCCAGGCACCACGCCGCCATGATCGACCCGCCGCGGGAGACGATCCCGGTCTTGCGGCGGGCCGTCAGCGGGACGTGGGACAGCAGCACGCCCGCGTGCACCGTCATGTAGTCCACGCCCTGCTCGGCCTGCTCGATCACGGTGTCCCGGAAGATCTCGAACGTGAGGTCCGCCGGGTTCCCGCCGACCTTCTCGACCGCCTGGTACAGCGGGACGGTCCCGACCGGCACCGGCGAGTTGCGCAGGATCCACTCGCGGGTGGTGTGGATGTCCCGCCCGGTGGACAGGTCCATGATCGTGTCGGCGCCCCAGCGGGTCGCCCAGGTCATCTTCTCCACCTCGTCCTCGATGGACGAGGCGACCGCCGAGTTCCCGATGTTGGCGTTCACCTTCACCAGGAAGTTCCTGCCGATCACCATCGGCTCGATCTCGGGATGGTTGACGTTGGCGGGCAGCACGGCCCGGCCCGCCGCCAGCTCCGCCCGGACGAACTCCGGCTCGACGCCCTCGCGCAGCGCCGCGAACTCCATCTCCGGCGTGATCTCCCCGCGCCGCGCGGAGGCGCGCTGCGTCACGCCGCCCCCCTTCCCGCCGGACCGGGCGCGGCGCGGCGGGCGGGACGGGAAGTCCGCCGCCTCCCGCAGCGGATCGCCGGACCGGCGGCCGTCGTCCTCCGGCCGGACGGTCCGTCCCTCGTACTCCTCGGTGTCGCCCCGCTCGGCGATCCAGGCGGCGCGCAGCGCGGGAAGCCCCCGCCGCACGTCGGTCTCGAACGCCGGGTCGGTGTACGGGCCGGAGGTGTCGTACAGCACCACCCGGTCCCCGGTGGTCAGGGCCACCTCCCGCATCGGCACCCGCAGGTCCGGACGGGATCCCTGCAGGTAGGTCTTGTGGGCGTGCGTGACTGCGGACGTGTTGTCGCTCATGACGACTCGATCTCTCCCTACGCCGGCATTACCCGGTCAGGTTCCAGCGGTCGGCGGCCGTCCCAGCCGCGATCTCAGCCCGGTTCGCCGGGCCCCCGCGATCTGTCTCGGGCCGACCGTAACCCGGCCCACCCCCGTTGCCGCAACCCCGGTCCACGGTGTACTGACGGAACAGTGACGTCGCCGATGGGATGATCTCCGTCACCCCGGCGGCGTCCGCGCAGGCCGCGCCGCCCGCCTGCGGCGTCCCCGCGGGCGCCCGGCGGCCGGACGCCCGCGGGGGCTTTCGCATCCTTACCGATAGGGTCAGGATCATTGGGGGACAGGGAGGCGAGCACGTCGGTGGATGCTGAGACCGGAACGGGACCGGTGACCGGCCGGATCTGGACGGTGCCGAACCTGCTGAGCTTCGCGCGGCTGCTGGGCGTGCCCCTGTTCCTGTGGCTGGTGCTGTCCGGCCGGGACTGGTGGGCGCTCGGCGTGCTGGTGTTCGCCGGCCTGTCGGACTGGCTCGACGGCAAGCTGGCCCGCGCCCTGAACCAGACGAGCCGGCTCGGCACGGTGCTCGACCCGGCCGCCGACCGGCTCTACATCCTCGCGACGCTCGTCGGGCTGACCGCCCGGGACGTGATCCCGCTGTGGCTGGTGATCGTGCTGGTCGCCCGCGAGGTCGCGATCACCCCGATCGTCCCGATCATGCGGCGCCTCGGGTACGGCGGCACCCTGCCCGTCCACTTCGTCGGCAAGGCGGGCACGATGTGCCTGCTGTACGCCTTCCCGCTGCTGCTCGTCGGCGACCACCACGGCTGGTGGGCCACCGGCGCCCGCGTCGCCGGCTGGGCCTTCGCGATCTGGGGCGTCGCCCTCTACTGGTGGGCCGCCGCCCTCTACTGGACCCAGACGGTCCAGCTCGTCCGGGCGGACCGCGCCACCCACCCCGCCACCCCGCCGGAGACCCCGTCCGTCCGGGCGCCGGCCCCGGACCGGGCCCCGGCCTCGGACCGGGCCCCGGACCCGGCCACCGACCACGACCCGGCCGGCGACCAGAAGGGAGCCGAGACCCACCGGTGACCTCGACCCCCGGATGCCGTCGGTTCTACCCCTGAGGAGAACAGATGAAGGCCGTCGTGATGGCGGGCGGCGAGGGGACGCGGCTGCGTCCGATGACCGCCAACCAGCCCAAGCCCCTGCTGCCGCTCGTGAACCGGCCGATCATGGAGCACGTGCTGCGGCTGCTGAAGCGGCACGGGTTCGACGAGACCGTGGTGACGGTGCAGTTCCTCGCCGCGCTGATCCGCAACTACTTCGGGGACGGCGAGGAGCTCGGGATGAGCCTCAGCTACGCCACCGAGGAGGTGCCGCTCGGCACCGCGGGCAGCGTGAAGAACGCCGCCGAGGCGCTGCGCGACGACCGGTTCCTGGTGATATCCGGGGACGCGCTGACCGACATCGACCTGACCGACATGGTGCGCTTCCACGAGGAGAACGGCGCGCTGGTCACCATCGGGCTCAAGCGGGTGCCGAACCCGCTGGAGTTCGGGATCATCATCGTGGACGAGCGGGGCCGCATCCAGCGCTTCCTGGAGAAGCCGACCTGGGGCCAGGTGTTCTCCGACACCGTCAACACCGGCATCTACGTGATGGAGCCCGAGGTCCTGGACCGCGTCGCGGCGGGCGAGTCGGTCGACTGGTCCAGTGACGTGTTCCCCAAGCTCCTCGCCGAGGGCGCGCCGCTGTTCGGCTACGTCGCCGACTGCTACTGGGAGGACGTCGGCACGCACGAGTCCTACCTGAAGGCGCAGGCCGACATGCTGTCGGGCCTGGTGGACATGCCCGTCGGCGGGTTCGAGGTGTCGCCGGGCGTGTGGGTCGCGGAGGGCGCCGAGGTGGACGCCGAGGCCGTCCTCAAGGGGCCGCTGTACATCGGCGACTACGCCAAGGTCGAGGCCGGGGTGGAGCTGCGCGAGTTCACCGTCCTCGGCAGCAACGTGGTCGTGAAGGAGGGCGCGTTCCTGCACCGGGCCGTCGTGCACGACAACGTGTTCGTCGGGCCGTCCACGAACCTGCGCGGCTGCGTGGTCGGGAAGAACACCGACATCATGGCGGGCGCGCGCGTCGAGGAGGGCGCGGTCGTCGGCGACGAGTGCGTCATCGAGGCCGAGGCGTACCTGTCCAGCGAGGTCAAGGTCTACCCGTTCAAGACCATCGAGGCCGGGGCGGTCGTCAACACCAGCGTGATCTGGGAGTCGCGCGGGCAGCGCAACCTGTTCGGGCCGCGCGGGGTGTCCGGCCTGGTCAACGTCGAGATCACGCCGGAGCTGGCGGTCCGGCTGGCCAGCGCGTACGCGACCACGCTGAAGAAGGGCACCACGGTCGTCACCGGCCGGGACGCCTCCCGCGCCGCCCGCACCCTGAAGCGCGCGGTGATCAGCGCGCTGACCGCGTCCGCGATCGACGTGCAGGACCTGGAGGCGTGCGCGCTGCCGATGGCGCGGTTCGAGACCGCCCGCGAGGACTGCGGCGGCGGCATCTACATCCGCACCACGGCGGGCGACCCGCAGGGCGTGGACATCCTGTTCCTGGACGAGGGCGGCGCGAACCTCTCCCAGGCCGCCCAGCGCAAGCTGGACCGCGTGTTCGGGCGGCAGGAGTTCCGGCGCGCGTTCCCCGGCGAGATCGCCGAGCTGAGCTATCCGGCGCGGGTCGTGGAGACCTACACCCGCGACCTGCTGCGCCGGGTGGACATGGGCGGCGTCCGCGAGGCCGGGCTGAAGCTCGTGCTGGACTGCGCGGGCGGCACCGCGTCGCTCGCGCTGCCGACCCTGCTCGGCAAGGTCGGCGTGGACGTGCTGACCCGCAACGCGAAGCTCGACGAGGCGAACCCGACCGAGACGGTCGCCGAGCGGATGCGCGACCTCCAGCGGCTGGGCGAGCTGGTGTCGTCCTCGCGGGCCGCGTTCGGCGCCCGGTTCGACCCGGTCGGCGAGCGCATCTCGCTGGTGGACGAGAACGGCGAGCTGATCAGCGACGACCGGGCGCTGCTGGTGATGCTCGACCTGGTCGCCGCCGAGCGCCGCACCGGCCGGGTCGCGCTGCCGGTCACCACGACGCGGGTCGCCGAGCAGGTCTGCCGGTACCACGGCGTCCAGGTGCAGTGGGTGTCCACCTCGCAGGACGAGCTGACCCGCGCCGCCGCCGAACCCGACGTCATCTTCGCCGCGGACGGCCGGGGCGGCTTCCTGATGCCCGAGTTCTCCACGACCGTGGACGGGATCGCGGCGTTCGTCCGGCTCGTGGGACTGGTCGCGCGGACCCGGCTGACGCTCTCGCAGATCGACCGCCGCATCCCCGAGGCGCACCTGCTGCGCCGCTCGGTGCCGACGCCGTGGGCGGCCAAGGGCAGTGTGATGCGGACGGTCGTGGAGGCGGCCGGCGGGCGCGCCCTCGACACCACCGACGGCGTCCGGGTGGTCGAGGACGACGGCCGCTGGGTGCTGGTGCTGCCCGACACGTCCGAGGCCGTCACCCACCTGTGGGCCGAGGGCCCGGACGCCGACGCCGCCCAGGAGCTTCTGGAGGAGTGGGCCGCCGTCGTCGAACGCGCCGGCTCCTAGCCCCCGCGGTCGTCGGGGGCGGCCGGATCGCCGGGGCCGCGGCGGGCCAGGCCGGCGAGGACGTCCAAGGCGCGGGCGAGTTCGGCGGGCGGCGGAGAGGCCAGCCCGAGCCGGACGGCCGCGGGCGTCGCGTCGGGCGCGGTGGCGAACGCCGCGCCCGGCGTGACCGTGATGCCGAGCCCGGCCGCCGCGCCCGCGAACGCCTCGGCGCGCCACGGCCCCGGCAGTTCCCACCAGCAGAAGAAGCTGCGCGGGGCGGCCGAGACGGTGAAGCCCCGGAGGCGGTCGAGGGCGAGGGCGCGGCGGTCGGCGGCGTCCCGGCGCTTGGCCTCGCTGAGGGCGGCGACGGTGCCGTCCGCGAGCCAGCCCGTCGCGGCCTCCAGCGCGTAGCCGGTGGGAAGCCACCCGCCTCCGCGCAGCGCCGTCGCCACGCGCTCCCTCAGCGGCGCCGGGACCGCCAGCAACCCGATCGTGAGGCCGGGGGAGAGGCGCTTGGACAGGCTGTCCACGACGATCGTCCGGTCCGGGAGGAGGTCGGCCAGCGGCGGCTCGTCGGCCAGGAACGCCCAGATCCGGTCCTCGACCACGGGAAGGCCCAGGGCCGTGACGGCCCCGGCGAGCGCTGAGCGCCGTTCTGGCGGGATGATCACCCCGGTCGGGTTGTGGAGGGCCGGCTGGAGGTACAGGGCGCTGAGAGGCGCACGGCGGTGCGCCTCGGCGAGCGCGTCCGGACGCGGGCCGTGCTCGTCGGCCGCGATCGGGACGGCCGCGACCCCGATCCGCGCGAGCAGCCCCTTGACGACGGGATAGGTGAACGGCTCGACGCCGAGCCGCCCGCCCGGAGGGACCAGCGCCGCGACCGCCCCCGCGATGGCCTGGCGGCCGTTCGCGGCGAACAGCACGCCTTCGGGGTCGCCGGTTGCGAGCAGCGCGGCGCCCTCCCGGCGCGCCGCGGCCGTCCCGCGCGGCCCGACCGGCCGCAGCGCGGCGGCCAGGACGTCCGGACGGCACAACCGTGCCAGCCCGGCCGCGAGCCGCTCGGTCTGGCCGTCCGCCTCCGGATACGTCAGCTCCAGGTCGACCGGCGCGCCGGACGGCTCCAGCAGCGCCGGACCCGCGCCGGACGGCGGCCCCGACCGCACGAACGTGCCCCGGCCGACCTCCCCGGCGACCAGGCCGCGCAGCGCCAGCTCCCGGTAGACGCGCGCGGCCGTGGACGCCGCGATGCCGTGCTCGCGGGCGAACCGGCGCTGCGGCGGCAGCCGGTCGCCGGGCCGCAGCCGCCCGGACGCGATCCGCGCCGCGACCGTGTCCGCCACCCGCCGGAAGTCGTCCACCGCGTTCCCCCACATTGCACCGAGTTCAATCCCGAGTATTGCACCGAGATCATCGCGTTTCCTAGGGTTGGCGCAGTCTTCCCGAAAAGAGGTGCGATGGTCTCCCTGACCGCCGTCGCGGGCATCGCCGTCGTGGCGTTCGGCATGGTCCTGCTGCCCGGCCCGAACATGATGTACCTGGTCTCCCGGACCATCACCCAGGGCCGCCGCGCCGGCTACGTCTCCCTCGGCGGCGTCGCCGCCGGGTTCGCCGTCTACGCGCTCGCCGCGACCGCCGGCCTCACCGCCGTCTTCGAGGTCGTCCCGGTGCTCTACACGGTGATCAAGCTCGCCGGGGTCGGCTACCTGCTCTGGCTCGCCTGGCAGGCCGTCCGGCCCGGCGGGACGACCCCGTTTGCGCCGCGCGAGCTGCCCGTCGACTCGCCGCGCAGGCTGTTCACCATGGGCCTGGTCACCAACCTGCTCAACCCCAAGATCGCGATCCTGTACGTGTCGATCCTTCCGCAGTTCGCCGACCCGGCGCGCGGCCACCTTTGGGCTCAGACGCTCGCGCTCGCCGCCGTCCAGATCGCCGTCGCGCTCGCCGTGAACGGGATCTGGGTGCTCTGCGCGGGCGCGGTGTCGTCGTTCCTGACCAGCAGGCCCGCCTGGCAGCGCGTCCAGCGCTACCTGATGGGCTCGGTGCTCGCCGGGGCGGCCGTCATGCTCGGCCTCGAACGCACCCGCAGCGCCGTCGCCTGACCGCGCCGATTTGGCGGGCCTTGCCATGATGGGGCCGTGAGCGGGCGGGACGAGCGCGACCAGCGGGGCACGGCCGGTCCACCGGGACGGTGGCGGCGCCCCGACGCGTCCATGTCCCTGCTCGCCGACCTCTTCGAGGGCAGGCTCGCCGACCCCGGCTACGCCGAGGCCGCAGCCCGCCGCCGCGCCGCCGGGAACGCTCCCGCGCCGCGCCGCCTCCGGGCGCTCGTCGCGCTGTCGCTGCTGCTGGTCGGCGTGCTGCTCGCCGTCGCGGGCGCGCAGGTGCGGCGCGGCGAGCCCGTCGCGGCCCGGCAGCGCGCCCGGCTGGTGGACGAGATCCACACCCGCACCGCCGAGACGGACGGCCTCGCCCGCCGCCTGGACCGGCTGCGCGGCGAGACCGCGCGGCTCCGCGCCGCCGCGCTCGCCCGCAGCGCCGCCGGACGCCGCGCCGACCGCGACCTCGCCGCCGCCGAGACCGCCGCGGCGGCCCGTCCCGCCGCCGGACCGGCCCTGGTCGTCACCCTGGACGACGCGCACCGCGCGGGCGGCGGCGGCGCGGGCGACGAGGACGGCCGGGTCTATGATCAGGATCTTCAGATCCTGGTCAACGGGCTCTGGGCGGCCGGCGCCACCGCCGTCGCGATCAACGGGCTGCGGCTGACCCCCACCAGCGCCATCCGGACGGCGGGCGAGGCCGTCCTGGTGGACTACCGTCCGCTGACCGGCCCGTACGCGGTCACCGCGCTCGGCGACCCCGGCCGCCTGCGCGCCGCGTTCACCGGCTCGGCGGCCGACCAGCGCCTCGCGGCCCTGCGGGACCGGTACGGCCTGCGGTACGGGGTGGCGGCCGCGGGCTCGGTCCGGCTGCCCGCCGCCGCGCCGTCCGCGCCGCGCTACGCCCGGCCGGCGGGGGAGAAGAGGAAATGACAGTGGTGAAGGTGACGCGGTGGTGAAGGTGGTGCGGTGGTCGCGCTGATCGGGCTGGTCGCCGGGGTCGCGCTCGGCCTGTTCTTCCAGCCGGACGTGCCGCTGTGGCTCCAGCCCTACCTTCCGATCGCCATCGTCGCGGCCCTGGACGCGATGTTCGGCGGTGTCCGCGCCCGGCTGGAGGGCGTGTTCGACGAGAAGACGTTCGTGGTCTCCTTCGTCGGCAACACGATCATCGCGGCGCTCATCGTCTTCCTCGGCGACCAGCTCGGCGTCGGCTCCCAGCTGTCCACCGGCGTGGTCGTCGTCCTCGGCGTCCGGATCTTCTCCAACGCCGCCGCCATCCGCCGGAAGCTCTTCGGCGCATGACCGGGCCGGAGAAGTCCCCCGAGACGCCCCCGTCCCCCGGCCCGGCCGCCGAGGAGGCGGTGGAGGCCGCGGGCGGCGGGAAGGCGGCGGAGTCCGCAGGCGGCGGGAAGGCGGGGGCGCCCGCGGGCGGCGGAGAGGCGGAGCGCGGGCCGTTGCGGCTGCTCGCCGACATGCTGCGGCCGCGGCTCACGCGCGGGCAGGTCGCGGGCGCGCTGCTCTGCCTGGTGCTCGGGTTCGCCGTCGTCACGCAGGTGCGGGCCAACGGCCGCGACACCAAGTTCGCCACCGCCCGCCAGGACGAGCTGGTCGGCATCCTGTCCGACCTCACGCAGCGTTCCGAGCGGCTGCGCGCCGACCTGCGCGACCTGGAGAACACCAAGGCGGGCCTGGAACGCGACGCGCGCGGCCAGACCGCCCTGGAGGAGGCGCGCCGCCGCGCCGAGGACTACGGGCTGCTCGCCGGGACCGTCCCCGCGGAGGGGCCCGGCGTGGAGATCACCGTGACCGACCCGCGCCGCGCCGTCCGGGCCGCCGACCTCCTGGACGCCCTGGAGGAGCTGCGCGACGCCGGGGCCGAGGTCGTCCAGGTCGGGGACGTGCGCGCCGGGGTGGACACCTACTTCGTCGACCGGCCCGAGGGCGTCCTCGCCGACGGCCGGTTCCTGCCCCCGCCCTACCGGATCCTGGCGATCGGCGACCCGCACACCATGGCGACCGCGCTCGGCATCCCGGGCGGCGTCGTGCGAACGCTCCGTGGTCTCGGAGCGGGGGTGACGGTCACCCCGCGTGCGCGAATGACCGTCAGCGCGGTACGGTCGGGGTAGGGGATCACGGGGGAACGGACCGCGAACGCGCGGCCGCGCCGCCCTGCGCGCACGTCCCCGCGGGGCGGAACCGGCCCGCCGCCGGTCACCGGAAGGTGACGGGAGGGTGTCCGGCAGCCGTCCGCGCGGCGGCGTAGACCTGCGATCATTGTCGAAGGTAGCGTGGAGGCGACCGGCTGACCGTTCCGGTTGACCCCTCGGGCCTCACCCGCGTAAGTTGCGGCGACCGTCGCGATGGCGGGTGGTCGGGCCGGTGCGCCGAGCACCGGGCGCGAGCACCCGGGGTCGGGACGGTCACCCGGGCGCGGGTTGGACGAAGGATGCGCGGGGCGCGGGCGGCAGCCGGACGGGGGCCGCGGGCGCCGCGCCGGAGGTAGGAGGCCGAGCCGATCGATGCCGAGCGTCTACTGCACGCAGTGCGGTCACGCCAACCCGGATGATGCCCGCTTCTGCTCGAACTGCGGCACTCCGCTGACCCGGAGCGGCCAGCAGCCCCCGCCTCCCCGGGAGTCCCCGGGCGAGTCGACCTCGACGATCTCCATCGGCGGGTTCGAGGCGCTCGACTCCGACGGCGCCGAACCGGGGCCGCCCGCCGCGTCCCAGGTCGCGGTGGAGGCGCTGCCTCCCGGCACCGCGCTGCTGGTCGTCGAGCGCGGACCCAACGCCGGCAGCCGCTTCCTGCTCGACAAGGACCGCACCTCCGCCGGTCGCCACCCGGAGAGCGACATCTTCCTCGACGACATCACCGTGTCCCGCCAGCACGCCGAGTTCGCCCGGCACGGCGGTGGTTTCTCGGTGCGCGACGTGGGCAGCCTGAACGGCACCTATGTCAACAGGCAGCGGATCGACCAGGCCGGCCTGTCCGGCGGCGACGAGGTGCAGATCGGCAAGTTCCGGCTGGTGTTCCTGACCAACCCGCAGCACGGCTGAGCGCTCCGGCGCGGACGGCGGTCCGCGCCGGGACGCCGGGGGAGCCGGCGCGTCCCGCCCGGACGGCGGGCGGCGCGCGGCGCGGGTACGGGCAACGGCAGGCGGGAGGCGGCGACGATGGGAGGGCGATGAGCGCGCAGGCCGCCCGGGCCCTGATGACGATCGGGGACGTTCTCGGGCTGCTCCGGGCCGAGTTCCCGGACATCACGATCTCCAAGATCCGCTTCCTGGAGGCGGAGGGGCTGGTCGAACCGCAGCGCAGCCCGTCGGGTTACCGCAAGTTCGGTGACGCCGACGTGGCGCGGCTGCGGTTCGTGCTGACCGCCCAGCGCGACCACTACCTCCCGCTGCGGGTCATCCGGCAGCACCTGGAGGCGCTGGACCGCGGCGAGTCGCCACCGCCCCTGGGCACCCGCCACCCGGCGGCCCCGGAGCCGCGCGCGGGCGACGCGTCCGACGGACGGCCCTCTCCGGACGGCCGCGCCGTCACCGGACGCCCCCAGGACGGCCGCTCCGCGGACGCCCGGCACGCGGACGCCCGCGCCAACGACGGCCGGTCCCTGGACGGACGATTCCTGGACGGGCGGTCGCCGGACGGGCGGTCCGCCGAAGGGCGCGCCGCGGACGGTGCGCGCCGTCCCCGCACGCTGGTCGCGGCCGACGCGGGCGCGGGGTCCGCCGCCGAGGTCCGGCTCACCCGCCGCCAGCTGATCGACGGGGCGTCGATCACCGAGGCGCTGCTGGCCCAGCTGGAGGAGTACGGGCTCGTCCGCCGGTCCGGGACGCACTACGACGGCGACGCGCTGGCCGTCGCGCGGGCCGCCGCCGCGCTCGGCGCGTTCGGGTTCGAGGCCCGCAACCTGCGCGCGGTCAAGGCCGCGGCCGACCGCCAGGTCGGGCTGATCGAGCAACTCGTCGCGCCGCAACTGCGCCGGCGCAGCCCCGGCGCGCACGAGGAGGCCGCCGCCACGGCGCGCCAGATCGCCGAGCTGTCGATCCGGCTGCACGCCGCCCTGGTGTCGGCCGGTGTGCGGGAGAGCCTGGATCCGTGACCACGGCCGCGCCCCGGGGGAACGCCGTCCGATACGGGCGGCGAGCCGGGTGTGGCGTGATTTGCCCGCCCGTCGCCCGGCCACGTCGGCGCGGGCCGGGTGTACGTTGGCTACAGGGGTCGGCGGGCAGCCGGTCCGGACGAGACCAGACCGAGGCCGCGAGGACCAGCAGGGAGCCGCAGTGAAGCAGATGGAGGTCGTCGGCGTCCGGGTCGAGATGCCCTCCAATCAGCCGATCGTCCTGTTGAAGGAGACCGAGGGCGATCGGTACCTGCCCATCTGGATCGGGGCGGTCGAAGCGACCGCGATCGCCTTCGCCCAGCAGGGGGTGCTGCCGGCGCGCCCGCTCACCCACGACCTGTTCCGGGACGTCCTGGACGCGCTGAGCGTGCAGCTGCGGACGGTGAACATCACCGCCCTGCGCGACGGGATCTTCTTCGCCGACCTCGTCTTCTCCAACGGGGTCGAGGTCAGCGCCCGCCCGTCGGACTCGATCGCGCTCGCGCTGCGCACCGGCGCGACGATCTTCGCCGCCGAGGACATCCTCGAGGAGGCGGGTGTCGCGATCCCGGACGAGCAGGAGGACGAGGTCGAGAAGTTCCGCGAGTTCCTCGACACGATCACCCCCGAGGACTTCGGCCGCGCCGGCTGACCGCCCCACGGCCCGCCGCCGCCCGCCCGTCGAGGCGCCCGCCCCCTGCGCCGTCCGGTCACTGCGCCGTCCGGTATTCGAGCTTTGCGGCGCGGGGCCGCGGGTTTTGACACGCCCGTCCGCTCGCGTTCTCCGGAGAAATCTTCGGCGTGGCGCGCGGCGGGCACGGAACGTGACGAAAGTGATCATCGGGGCGGGGACGAAACGGTCACGCCGGGTGACGTGCGAGGTCATGCGGCTGCCCGGATGTTCTCGCACCGGCCGGACCTGCCCGTTTCCGCACCGGGGGGACGTGGGTAGGAGTGCGGTGAGAGCGGAGGTGCGCAGTTTGCCCACGTGAAGCCGGTTCATCCGGGTAGGCGACGCGCCGACGACGAACGTTGACCACACCCTGACCGGCACCTACCGTGCTGGTGGAACACCCGTGGTGTCATTCGTCAAACCCCCTTGACGAAACCCCGCGGGCTGACAGAAGCCGGAGGTCCGCGTGGCGGTGAGCAGCGGCGAGGGCAAGGCGACCCCTGACAGGCGCGTGGCGTCCCAGCGCGCCGGAGAGCAGGGCCTGCTCTTCGAGACCAGGGTCTCGGCCCCGCCGGAGGACGTCGGCTACCGGGGCCCCACGGCGTGCGCCGCCGCGGGGATCACCTACCGTCAGCTCGACTACTGGGCGCGCACCGGCCTGGTCACTCCGAGCGTGCGCGCGGCGCAGGGCTCGGGCAGCCAGCGGCTGTACGGGTTCCGCGACATCCTGGTGCTGAAGGTCGTCAAACGCCTCCTCGACACCGGGGTCTCGCTCCAGCAGATCCGCACGGCGGTGACCCACCTGCGCGACCGCGGCGTCGAGGACCTCGCCCAGATCACCCTCATGAGCGACGGTGTGAGCGTCTACGAGTGCACCTCGGCCGACGAGGTCGTCGACCTGCTCCAGGGCGGGCAGGGCGTCTTCGGCATCGCGCTCGGCCGGGTGTGGCAGGAGGTGGAGGGCAGCCTGGCGGAGCTGCCCGCCGAACGCGCGGACACCGGCGAGGACGACGACGCGCACCCCCACGACGAACTCGCCCACCGCCGCCGCGCCCGCCGCACCGGCTGACCCCCGATCGTCCTTCCCGGGCCGCCCCGGCGCCCGACGTCCGACCCCCGAGCGGTCACCCCCGACCCCCTCTCGCAGACTTCGCAGGACCTCTCAGGGCCTCTCGCAGCCCTTGGTCGCAGTTGCCCTTCGCAGTTGCCCCTCGCAGGCTTCGCGGACGCCGTGAGGGGCGCCGCTCAGATCGCCTCCTTGCGCTGGAGGTAGGCGAAGGCCGCCCAGCCGGGCAGCACCGGCAGCCAGAACGTCAGCAGGCGGAACAGCAGCACCGCCGAGGTCGCGGTCTCGGCGGGCAGCCCGGAGATCGTAAGCGCCAGCGTCAGCGCCCCCTCGACCGCGCCCAGGCCGCCGGGCGTCGGCGCGGCCGAGCCGAGCGCGTTGCCGGTCAGGAACACCACGACCACGGCCGTCCAGGGCAGGTCGCCGCCGAACGCGCGGATGGAGGCGTCCAGGCAGACCACGAACCCGGCGGTCAGCAGCAGCGTGCCGCCGAGGCTCGTGGCGAGCTTGCGCGGCGACTGGAGGACGTCGACCAGCCGCGGCAGCACCCCCGAGAACATCGACCGCAGCCGCGCGGTCACGAACCGCCGCACGCGCGGGATGGCGAGGGCCACCGCGACCGGGATCGCGAGCATCAGCAGCACGATGACGATCGTCCGGGACGGCGCGAGGTCGCGGGTGGCGGTCTGCGTGGAGCCGGAGATGAACCCGAAGACCACCAGCATCAGGATGTGGACGACCATGCCCATCAGCTGGGACGCGCCGACGCTGGCCACCGCCGGGCCCGAGCGGATCCCGGCCTTCTGCAGGTAGCGCGTGTTGAGCGCGACGCCGGTGACGGCGGCGGGCGCGACGAGCTTCACGAAGGACGCGGCGACCTGCACCAGGATCGTCCGCCACAGCCGCAGCCGCTCCGGGACGAACCCGATGAGCATCAGCGCCGCCGCGACGTAGGTGACCGCGGAGGCGAGCGCGCCGAGCGCCGCCCACCAGACGTTCGCCCGCTCGCCGATCTGGTCCAGGTTCACGCTGGTGAGCTGCGGGATGACGATGTAGGCGGCGAACGTCAGCGCGACGATGCTGACGATGGTCCGGGGACGGAAGCGCTCCAGCCGGACGGGTTCGGTCTCGGCCTCGGGCTCCAGCTTCAGGATCTGCTCGCGGATGCGGGTGAGCAGGTGCTTGTCGTGCCGGAGCGCGGTGCGGGTGGCCCGGGTCAGCGCGACCCGCTGGAGGAGCGGGACGGCGGCGGCGAGCGCGCCCTCGCCCAGCACGGGCGCGGCGGTCGCGACGGCCCGCTCCGCGCCGACCCGCAGCGCGAGGGTCGTGAGGAGCTGGGCACGGTCCAGGCGCAGCGCCAGGTCGCCCGCGGCGATCTCGCCTACGCCCAAGTCCACGATGTGCGCGAGGCGCCCTTCGGGACCGTCCTGCCCGGCCTCGGGCGCGGTCTCAGGTCCGTGACCCGCCTCGCCGTCCGCGCCGCCGTCCCGGCCGCCGTCCCGGCCACCGTCCGCGCCGCCGTCCGCGCCGCCGTCCGCGCTGCCGTCCGCGTCGGCGCCGTTCGCGCCACCGCCGTTCGTGCCGCCGCCCGCCGTGAGGTCGGCGCTCACGCCCGAGCGACCGCCCGCCCCGGCCTCGGCGTCCGCGCCGCCGGCCGGTCCGGCCGGTCCGGCCGGTCCGGACGGTTCGGAGATGCTGACGAGGATCGCGTGGCCCTCCAGGAGGCGGTGCGCGAGCCGGGCGGCCTGGAGGCGGGCGAACTGGTGCCAGACGTCGGTGAGGAGCGCGTCGTCGATCTCCTCGTCGGTCAGCTCGTCGAGCCGCCGTCCGGGGACGTGCTCGTAGGCGAGCAGCGCCGCCTCGGTGCCGACCTCGCAGGCGCCGGTGAGGCGCGGGGTGCGGACGTCCGCCGCGGACGCCGCGTAGGCCATCAGCGACTCCTGCTCCAGGGCGCGGCGCAGGGAGCGCAGCGGGCGGCGGCCGCTGCCCGCGCGCAGCCGCACCAGCCGCCACAGCCGGTACACGAGCCCGGCCGTCTGCTGGTCGCGGTCGAGCACGTTCACCTGGAGCTGCCAGCGACCGCGGGGGAGCGGGCGGCCCGCGCCGTCGCGCGGCGCGCCGTCCGGGCCGGGGGCGATCTCCACCGCGTACCGGCGCGGCTCGTCGGCGGCCGTGACGAGCCGCCGGGCGCCGACCGGACGCAGCCCGAGCCGGGTGAGCGCCGCCACCACCGCCGTGCCGGGCGGGCGCGGGTTCGGCGTGCCGACCGCGTACAGCGTGCCGTGGCCGATCGCCTCGCCGAGGAAGTAGGTGGCCGCGAGCGCCGACACCGAGGCGTAGGACGCGGTGAGGCCGGTGAGCGCGGCCAGGACGATCATGGTCCAGGCGGTGAGCTGCCAGCGGGAGCGTCCGGCCATCCCGACCGCCGCGACGAACGCGATCACCGGCGCGATGTCGGTGTGCACCACGGCGGTGCCGGAGCTGCCCCAGATCAGCGCGTCCAGCAGGCCGCTCGGCGCGGCGGGGACGACCCAGTCGTCCACCGCCACGGTCAGCCCGAAGGTGATCATCGCGGCGAGCACCGCGATCGCCACCCGCGACCCGTCCCGGTGGAACAGCCGTTCGACCGCGAACGCGACCGGGACGGCCAGCACCCCGAAGCTGGACGCCAGCGTCGCCAGCGACAGCAGCCACCGCGGCGCGTGCGCGGTGCCCTCGACGATGTCGGTCTGGAGGCCGTGCGTGGTCTGCTGGGCGATGGTCACCAGCAGCATGACGGCGGCGAGGCCGGCGACCGAGGTGAGGAAGCGGATCGCGTCGCCGGACCGGCGGATCCGGCCGGGCCACGGCGGTTCCTCGACCGGGATCGCCGGTGCCGCGGCGGGCTCCGGGTCACCGGGGACGGCGGGACGCGGCGCGGTCGCGGCCGGGACGTGCCCGGCCTGGGCACGGCCGGTCCGCGCCGCGCCGTCCTGGGTCCGCGTCACGCCGCACCGCCGTTCCGTCGTCGCCCCGCGCCCCCGCGGTTTCCGGGTCCCCTGACCGTGAGCTGCGAATATCGTACTTTCTCCGGCGGCCGCGGCGGGGGAGGGGTCGCTTCCGCCACGCCGGGCGGCCCCGCGGGCCGGCCGGGCGGGCCGCCGCGCGCCGCCGGGGCTCCGGGCCGGTGACGGTGGGACCGCCGCGTTCGATCGTGCCCGGTGTTGGATAGAGTTCCCAAAGGAAACGCCGCTGACCCTGTGCGGGAGAGATTCCACGCCGCCAGCGTGGGACGCCGAAGGGGCAACCCTCCCCGGAACCTCTCAGGCAAAAGGACCGCTCAGACGAGGCACCTCTGGAAAGCAGGCGCGCGCGTCCCCGGAAACGGAGGCGGGCCGCCTCACCGAAGGGGAAATCCCGCGCGCCCGCGCGGGGGAAGCTCTCAGGTGCCACGACAGAGGGGGAGACCGTGTCACCGGCCGACGGCCGGGGACGCCCTGAGCGACCGCTTTCGCAGCCCAGGAGGCTCTCCCCAATGACCGCCCAGTACTTCGCTCCCGTGGCCTCGCCACAGACCCCGCGGTCGGCGTTCGCCGACCGGCACATCGGCCCGGCCGGCGACGAGCGGTCCCGGATGCTCGCGGCGATCGGCTACTCCGGCGCCGACGCCCTGATCGACGAGGCGGTCCCGGCGGGGATCCGCACGTCCCGCCCGCTGGCGCTGCCGCCCGCGCTGTCGGAGCCCGCGGCGCTGGCCCGGCTGCGCGAGCTGGCGGACAAGAACACCGTGCTGACGTCCATGATCGGGCTGGGCTACCACGGCACCCACACGCCGGGCGTGATCCTGCGCAACGTGCTGGAGAACCCGGGCTGGTACACCGCCTACACGCCGTACCAGCCGGAGATCTCGCAGGGCCGGCTCGAGGCGCTGCTCAACTTCCAGACCGTGGTCGGCGACCTGACCGGGCTGCCGGTCGCGAACGCCTCCATGCTGGACGAGGGCACCGCCGCCGCCGAGGCGATGGCGCTGGCGCACCGGGTGGGCCGGCGCAAGGAGCCGGGCGCGTTCCTCGTGGACGCCGACGCGCTGCCGCAGACGATCGAGGTGATCCGCACCCGGGCCGTCCCGCTGGGGATCGAGGTCGTCACCGCCGACCTGTCGGGCGGGCTGCCCGAGGGCGACTTCTTCGGCGTGCTGGTGCAGTACCCGGGCGCGTCCGGGGCCGTCCGCGACCTGACGCCGCTGGTGGACGCCGCGCACGCCCGCGACATGCAGGCCGTCGTCGCCGCCGACCTGCTCGCGCTGACCCTGCTGCGCCCGCCGGGGGAGAGCGGCGCGGACATCGTGGTCGGCTCGGCGCAGCGGTTCGGCGTCCCGTTCGGCTTCGGCGGCCCGCACGCGGGGTACATGGCCGTCCGCGAGGGCATCCAGCGGCAGCTTCCGGGCCGCCTGGTCGGCGTGTCGGTGGACGTCGACGGCAGGCCCGCCTACCGGCTGGCGCTCCAGACCCGCGAGCAGCACATCCGGCGCGAGAAGGCCACCAGCAACATCTGCACCGCGCAGGTGCTCCTCGCGGTGATGGCGAGCATGTACGCGGTCTACCACGGCCCGGAGGGGCTCGCCGCGATCGCGCAGCGCGCGCACGGGCACGCGGTGCGGCTGGCGGCCGGGCTGCGCGCGGGCGGCGTCGAGGTCGTCCACGAGCACTTCTTCGACACCGTGTTCGCGCGCGTGCCGGGCCGCGCCGCCGAGGTCGTCGCGGCCGCGCGGGCGCAGGGCGTGAACCTGCGGCTCGCCGACGCCGACCACGTCGGGATCGCCTGCGACGAGACCACCACCGGCGAGCACGTCGCGGCGGTGTGGCGCGCGTTCGGCGTCGAGGGCGTCGAGGGCGTTCCGGCCGGGGACGCGCTGGAGTTCGTCCGCCGCGAGAGCCCGTACCTGACGCACCCGGTGTTCCACGCGCACCGCTCCGAGACCGCGATGCTGCGCTACCTGCGCCGCCTCCAGGACAAGGACATCGCGCTCGACCGGTCCATGATCCCGCTCGGCTCCTGCACGATGAAGCTGAACGCGACGACCGAGATGGAGCCGATTACCTGGCCGGAGTTCGCGAACATCCACCCGTTCGCGCCGATCGACCAGGCCGCCGGATACGTGGAGCTGATCGGAGAGCTGGAGGGCTGGCTGGCCGAGATCACCGGGTACGCCCGGGTGTCGGTGCAGCCGAACGCCGGTTCGCAGGGCGAGCTGGCCGGGCTGCTGGCGATCCGCGGCTACCACGCCTCGCGCGGCGAGGCCCACCGGAACGTCTGCCTGATCCCGTCCTCGGCGCACGGCACCAACGCCGCGTCCGCGGTGATGGCCGGGATGAAGGTCGTGGTCGTCAAGTGCGACGACGGCGGCAACATCGACGTGGACGACCTGCACGCCAAGATCGACAAGCACGGCGACGCGCTCGCCGCGATCATGGTGACCTACCCGTCCACGCACGGCGTCTTCGAGGAGACGATCACCGATGTCTGCAAGGCCGTGCACGACGCGGGCGGCCAGGTCTACGTGGACGGCGCGAACCTGAACGCGCTGGTCGGCCTGGCCCGGCCCGGCGAGTTCGGCTCGGACGTGTCGCACCTGAACCTGCACAAGACCTTCTGCATCCCGCACGGCGGCGGCGGTCCGGGCGTCGGTCCGGTCGGCGTCCGCGAGCACCTGGCGCCGTTCTTGCCGTCCCACCCGCTGCGCGCCGAGGCCGGGCCGCAGGAGACGGGCGTCGGGCCGATCTCGGCGGCGCCGTGGGGTTCGGCGGGCATCCTGCCGATCTCCTGGGCCTACATCGCCATGATGGGCCCGGACGGCCTGCGCGCGGCGACCGAGGGCGCGATCATCGCCGCGAACTACCTGGCGGCCAAGCTCGCCCCGCACTTCCCGATCCTCTACACCGGCCGGGACGGCCTGGTCGCGCACGAGTGCATCGCCGACCTCCGCAAGATCACCAAGGAGACCGGGATCACCGCCGAGGACGTCGCCAAGCGGCTGATCGACTACGGCTTCCACGCGCCGACGCTGGCGTTCCCGGTCGCCGGGACGCTGATGATCGAGCCGACCGAGAGCGAGGACCTCGCCGAGCTCGACCGGTTCGTGGACGCGATGGTCGAGATCCGCCGCGAGATCCAGGCCGTCGCGGACGGCACGCTCGACGCGGAGGACAACCCGCTGAAGAACGCGCCGCACACCGCCGACTGCCTCGTCACCGAGGACTGGAAGCACGCCTACCCGCGCGAGCGGGCCGCCTACCCGCTGCCGTCGCTGCGCGAGGGCAAGTACTGGCCGCCCGTCCGCCGCATCGACCAGGCGTACGGCGACCGGAACCTGGTCTGCTCCTGCCCGCCGCCGGAGGCGTTCGAGGACTGACCCGCCCGGCACGCGAGGGGCCCGTCCCGGGACGCTCCGGGGCGGGCCCCTTCCCGTCTCCGTTGGTGATCTACAATGTAAAGGCGGTCGCCGCGGTACATGATCAGATTCGGGTGTGTCGGGGTGGGACGCCGGGCGGCCGGATCGCTAGGCTCGGCACGCCGAACCCCCATCCCCAGAGGGCATAGACGATCATGAGCGACACGCCCGGACAGCCGGTCGAGGCAGCGTCGGCCGGAGGGCCGGCCGGAGAGCCGGCCGCGGATCCCGCCGGGGCCGCGGCCGCGCGGGCGGCCGAGTTGTGCGAGCGGGCCCGGCGGCTCGCGGAGGACGGCGAGTCCGACCGCGCGGCGGCGCTGTTCGGGGAGGTGCTGGCGCTCGGCGACACCCCGCTGCGGGCCCGCGCCGCGCTCGGCCTCGCGGTCGTCCTGGACGACTCGGGCGACGTCGCGGGGGCGCGCGAGGCCGACCGCGCCGCGATCGCCACCGGCGACGCCGAGTACGGCGCGCGCGCCGCCTACCACCTCGCGCTCACGCACGAGCGCGCGGGCGAGCGCGACGAGGCCGAACCCGCCTGGCGGATCGTGGTCGACTTCGGGAACCCGGCCTACCTCCCGCCCGCGCACCTGGCGCTCGCCCGCCTCGCCGACGACGCGGGCGACTTCGACCGCGCCCGCGAGCACTGGGAGGAGACCGTCGCGACCGGCGACCGCGAGTACGGGCCGCTCGCCGCGCACGACCTCGCGCAGCGGCTGCTGGAGCGCGGCGAACCGGCCCGCGCGCAGCGGATCCTGACCGCCGGGCTGAAGCTCATCGACCGGGCGTCCGCGCCGCACGCGCACTCGCGGCTCGCCGTCGCGCTCGGCATCGCCTGCCTCGACCAGGCCATCGGCGCGTTCGGCGCGGCGCTGGGCGTCGCGGGGGAGCACGCCGACGCCGAGGTGGGCCCGCTCGCCACCGAGCTGCTCGCCCGGACGCTGCCGCTGCGCGGCCGGGACGGCGAGGCCCGCGACGCCTGGCGCCGCGGGCTCACGGACTCGGCGATCGCCCCGCAGGTGCGGGCGCGGCTGCGGCGCGAGTTCGCCTCCGACGAGGGCGACGACCCGGCCGAGCTGTGGTGGGAGCCGCTGCTGGAGCAGTCCGTCGCCGAGGGCACGCTCCCCGCGCTCGCGGGCGAGGCGTTCGGCGCGCTGGACCACATGTACGCGCTGCTGGCCGTCCGGTACGCCGCCGAGCCCGCCGACCGGCGGCCCGGCGAGTCGCACGAGGTGATCGGCCGCGCGGTGCGCGTCCCGTCGGACTACGCCTGGGGCCCGCTGCTGCACGAGAGCTTCGCCGAGCGCCTGCGCCTGGCGATGGGCCCCACCGCGGCCCTCCCACCCGGCTGGCCCGACGCATAGCCCCCGACGCCTGCACCTAAGGGGCCTCACGCCTGCGGCGCAACGCCTGAACGCCGAGGAGCCGACGCCTGCGCGCGACGCGTGAACGCCTGGGACGCGGCACCTGTACGCCGAGGAGCCGACGCCTGTACGCCGAGGGGCCGAAACGCCTGCGCGCGGCGCGTGGACGCCTGCGGCGCAACGCCTGAACGCCGAGGAGCCGACGCCTGCGCGCGACGCGTGAACGCCTGGGACGCGGCACCTGTACGCCGAGGAGCCGACGCCTGTACGCCGAGGGGCCGAAACGCCTGCGCGCGGCGCGTGGACGCCTGCGGCGCGGCGCCTGAACGCCGAGAGTCCGACGCCTGGGACGCGGCGCCTGAACGCTGCGGCGCGGCGCTGACCGCCTGGGTGTGGCGCCTGCGGCCGGTATCTCGACGGCTGGAGGCGGCCGGCAGGGTGGCGCCGGGACCCGGGGGCGCGCCGGCGTGGGCGTACCACTACGGTGAGCGACATGGAGATCGTGACGGCGCACGGACCCGCCGAGGTGACGGTGGACGAGCCGGACCCGGGGGAGGGGGCGGCGTTCCTGCTGGTGCTGACGCACGGCTCGAACGGCGGGGTGGACGCGCCGGACCTGCTGGCCGTCCGGGAGGCGGCGCTCGGGCTCGGCGGGGCGGTGGCGCGGGTGCTCCAGCCGTTCCGCAAGGCCGGACGGCGCGCGCCCGGCTCGGCGGTGAAGCAGGACGAGGCGTGGCTGGAGATCGTCAAGCTGCTGCGCGACCGGTTCGGGGACGTGCCGCTCGTCCAGGGCGGGCGCAGCAACGGCGCGCGGGTCGCCTGCCGGACGGCCCGGGACGCGGGGGCGGCCGGCGTGGTGGCGCTGGCGTTCCCGCTGCATCCGCCCGGCAAGCCGGAGAAGTCGCGGGTCGAGGAGCTGCGCGGCGCCGGGGTGCCGGTGCTGGTCGTGAACGGCGACCGCGATCCGTTCGGCGTCCCGGACGCCGAGGACGCCGCCGAGGTGGTCGTCCTGCCGGGGGAGCGGCACGACCTGAACCGGAATCCCGGCGCGGTGGGCGCGGCGGTCGGGCCGTGGCTGCGCCGCTGGGCGGACGTGCCGCGCTGACGCGTGTGGCCGGGCTGGGCGGACGCGCCGCGCTGACGCGTGCGGCCGGGCTGGGCGGACGCGCCGCACTGACTCGTGCGGCCAGGCGGGGCGGACGCGCCGCGTGACGCGGCGCGCTGACGCGTGCGGGCCCGGACATCAGGGAGCCCCGGCGGATCGGCCGGGGCTCGTGCTTCGTCGTGCGGGCTCCGGGCGGGGCCCGGAGCGTCCGGTGGGTCACCGACCCCCCGAGGAAGATCACCCGTTCGGACTAGTCCCCCGTGCGAGACCGGTCAGGCGACCGCGTCGAGACCGAGGTCGGTCGGGCGGTGCGGGGCGACGACCTCGCCGTCGGGGAGCAGTTCACCGGTGTCCTCGAAGACCACGACGCCGTTGCACAGCAGGCTCCACCCCTGTTCGGGGTGGGTGGCCACGGTCCGCGCGGCGTCGCGGTCGGGTCCGTCGGAGGTGGGACAGTGCGGCTGGTGTGGGCACATCGGCGTGCCTCCGGTCTCAGGTACTCGATGGGCGTGCTCGTTCATTACGACGCATCCGAGTGTGGAACGGTTCGACCCCGGGCTGCCATAGCCCGAAGGGACGATTGTCCGGTGGTACTTCCGTACCGTCCGGGTGTGATCGCCCTCACTCCCGGGTGCAGGTGATCAGCGTGCCCGCGCCGAGGTCACGGGGAAAGTACGACACGCCGTCCGATGCATAAAGTTCCTCCCGGTTCGTCCGAGCGCTGTCCGGGACCGGCCGCGGGCCCGTCTCCGCGATGCGATCGTTTCGCCCCGGCGCGCGGGGGCCGGAGCCCTACGATTGCCTCTTGTGGCAGGGACCGACCCCTGGGGAGGTGAGGCCCGATGCGCGTGGCGCTGTTCGTCGCCTGCGTCGACGACACGATGTTCCCGGGCACCGGCCGAGCGGTGACGTCCCTGCTGGAGCGGCTGGGCCACGAGGTGGTGTTCCCGCCGGGGCAGACGTGCTGCGGCCAGCTGCACTGGACGACCGGCTACCGGCGCGAGGCGGCGGGTCTCGCGCGGCGGTTCGCCGAGGTCTTCTCCGGAGCGGGGACGGTCGTGACGCCGTCGGCGTCCTGCGCGGCGGCGGTCCGCTCGTCCTACCGGAGCATCGCGCGCGCCGCGGGGGACGCCGGGCTGGAGCGCGCGGCAGCGGGGCTGGAGGTCCACGAGCTGACCGAGTTCCTGGTGGACGTCCTGGGCGTCACCGACGTCGGCGCGCGGTTCCCGCACCGGGTGACCTACCAGCCGACCTGCCACTCGGTCCGCGCGCTCGGCGTGGGGGACCGGCCGTTGCGCCTGCTGCGCGCGGTCAAGGACCTGGAGCTGGTCGAGCTCCCCGCCGCGGACGAGTGCTGCGGGTTCGGCGGCGCGTTCGCGGTCAAGAACGCCGACGTGTCGGTCGCGATGGTGGCCGACAAGGTCCGGCATGTGCGCGACACGGGCGCGGACGTCGTCTGCGCCCTGGACAACGCCTGCCTCGCCCACGTCGGAGGGGCCTTGTCGCGGCTGCGCGCGGGCGTGCGCGTGGCGCATCTGGCGGAGATCCTGGCGTCCACGGGGGAGGCCCGATGACATCCGGCGGGGACGGACCGGATCCCGGCCCGGGGCCGCGGGGCCCCGAAGGGTTCGGCCTCGGGACGCTGCTGGGGCTGGTCAACGGCCAGCAGCGAGGCGCGGCCAAGCGCCGGCGGACGGACGGGGCACCGGCCGTGCCGAGATTCGCGGACGCCGCGCGGGAGGCGCTGGCGGACGCGGGCGCGCGCCACGACCTCGCCGAGTCGGCCGCGGCCACGCGGAAGCGGACGGCGGCCGCGATCGCCGAGGCGTCCGACTGGGAGCGGCTGCGGGAGGCGGGCGCGGCGATCCGCGACCGGGCGCTCCTCGACCTCGGCGCCCATCTGGAGACGTTCGAGCGGGCCGTCGCGGACGCGGGCGGCACCGTGCACTGGGCGCGCGACGCGTCCGCCGCGCGCCGGATCGCCGCCTCGCTCGTCCGGGACGCGGGGGACGGCGAGGTCGCGGTCGCGGACGGGAGCGTCCTGCGCGAGATCGGGCTGGACCGCGCGCTCGCGGCGCGGGGCGTCGTCGCGCACGACGCGTCCGGGCCGGAGGGGCGCGACCGGGTGCGGGCGGCGCGCGTCGCCGTCGCGCCCGCCGACTTCCTGGTCGCCGAGACCGGGACCGTCCTGCTGCTGGAGTCGGGCGGCGCGGCCCGCGCGTGCCTGACGCTGCCGGAGACGCTCGTCTGCGTCGCGGGGCTGGACCGGCTCGTCCCGGCGTGGGAGGACATGGAGGTGCTCCTCCAGCTCCTGCCGCGCGCGTCCCGCGGCGACCGGCTCAGCCCGCAGGTGTCGGCGTGGACGGGCGCGGTCCCGGCGGACGGCCCGGGCGAGGTCCACGTGGTGCTGGTCGACAACGGCCGGACCCGCATCCTCGGCGACGAGGTCGGCCGCGAGGCGCTGCGCTGCATCGGCTGCGGCGCCTGCTCGGCGGTGTGCCCGGTGTACGAGCGGGTGGGGGACCGGCCGTTCGATCCCCGCGGGACGGGCGTGCCGGGGCCCATCGGCGCGATCTGGACGCCGCTGGCGCGCGGCGTGGAGCGGGCTCCCGAGGCGTCGCTGCCGTTCGCGTCCACGCTGTGCGGGGCCTGCGCGGACGTGTGCCCGGTGAAGATCGACCTGCCGGGGCTGCTGGTGCACCTGCGCGGCGAGGTCGTGGACGCGCGCCGCCACCGGCCGGTGCCGACGCCGGAGCTGGCCGTGATGCGCGGCGTCGCCTGGACGATGGCCGACGCGCGCCGGTTCGAGGCGGCGGCCGGCCGCGGGGCGCGGTGGGCGCGGCTCCTGTCGCGCGGCGGCCGGATCCGGCGGCTGCCCGGCCTGCTCGGCCGCTGGACCGAGGCGCGCGACCTGGCCGCGCCGCCCGCCGAGAGCTTCCGGGCATGGTGGCGGCGGCGGGAGGCGGCCCGGCGGAGGACCGGATGAGCGCGCGCGACGAGGTGCTGCGGCGGGTGCGCGGCGCGCTCGGCCCGCCCCGCCGGACGCCGGTGCCCGTGCCGCGCGGCTACCTCACCCGCCTGACCGGCCCGGAGGCTGCCTCGCGCGCGGACGTCGTCGCGCTGTTCACCGAGCGTGTCGCGGCGCTCGGCGTGGCCGTCCGGCACGTGGGCGGGGACGAGCTGGCGACGGCGGTGGCGGCGGTCCTGTGGGGCTGGGAGGCCAAGCGGATCGTCGTCCCGGCCGACCTGCCGTACGGCTGGCTCGCCGAGCTGGACGGGGTGCGGGCGCTGGCCGACTCGGCGGTCCTGGACGTCCCGGCGCTGGCGGGCGTGGACGGCGTGGTGACCGGCTGCGCGGTCGCGGTGGCCCGCACCGGGACGGTCGTCCTGGACGGCGGGCGCGCGCAGGGCCGCCGGGCGCTGACGCTCGTCCCGGACCGGCACCTGTGCGTCGTGCACGCCGACCAGATCGTGGGCGCGGTGCCGGAGGCGGTGCGGCGGCTCGACCCGGCGGTGCCGCAGACGTGGCTCAGCGGACCGCCCGTCGCGCCGTCCGAGGACGTCCCGCCGCACGGCCCGCGCACCCTGGAGATGCTGGTCGTAGAGGACTGACGCAACACCACCCTCAAGCAAGGACAACGCACCCGATCCCTGACACGAGCGAGCCGCGTGCCTGGCGCGAGCAGGAGCGCGCGCCCGGCCGGTGCGGTCGCGGGGACGCGTGCCCGGGCGCGCGCGGGGACGCGTGCGTGGGTGCGTGCGGGGGTGCGTGCGGGGGTGCGATGCGCGCGGGGGTGCGTGCGGGGGGCGGGTGCCTGGGCGCATGCGGGGCGCAAGCGCGTGCCCGGGCGCGAGCGCGGCGCGTGCCTGGGCGCGTGCGAGGGCCGCGTGCCCGGGCAGGTGCGGGGGCGGGGGTGTGTGCGCGGGTGGTCAGTGGCGGTGCGGGTGCGGTTGCGCGCGGGGCGGGTCAGCCGGGGTTGACCCCGGCGAGGACGAGGGTCAGGCCCGCGGCGAAGCGGGCGTCCCAGTCCACGGGCGGTTCGCCCGGTTCGGCGCGGACGTCCCCGCGGGTGTCGCGGACCTCCAGCGCGACGTGCCCGATGACGTAGGCGAGCAGGCTGTGCGCGGCGACCGCCGCGGTCTGCTCGGGGACGCCGCCGAGCCGCAGATGCTCGCGCAGCGAGGCGATCGTGCCCGCGAGCGCGGCCGGGTTGCGGTGGGTGACCAGCAGCGGCAGGACGCCCGCGTGGTCGAGCAGCCGGGCCCGGTAGCCGCGCGCCCAGGCGGTGAGGCTCTCCCGCCAGCCCGCGCCGCCGGGGTCGGGCGCGGGCATCGCCCCGACGTGCGCGACGAGGTGGTCGAGCAGCTGCTCCTTGCCGCGGGGGAGGTGGTGGTAGATCGCCATGGCCTCCACCTCCAGCGCGTCGCCGAGGCGGCGCATGGTGAGCCGGGCCAGGCCCTGGCCGTCCACGATGCGCAGCGCGGACTCGATGATCCGGTCGGTGGTGAGCGGCGGGCGGTTCTGCGCGTTGATGCTCGGCTGCCGGACCATGGACGGTCCCTCCTGATCACGGGGGCTGGACGGCGACGGGGCTCACCTTACTGCGTAAAGGCGGGAATCCGGGTGTCCGGGGTCACAACCGGCGTGTTCCGAGCGTACGCTGGCCCCGGACCGGTCACGAAGATCGCCGCAGGACCGGACGAGCACGACGCACACGCACGAGCACGAGGTTCGAGGAGCACCACATGCCGCTGGGTCGCCGGATCAGCAAGGACGTCGCCGCCCGGATGGAGGCCGACCGCGGCCTGGCCGGCTCCTACCGGGACCGGCTCGCCGCCGCGCGGGCCGCCGAGGCCGAACTGCGCGCCGCCCAGGGCGAGGGCCGTCCGGCGGACGAGGTGAAGGCGCTGGAGATCGCGTTCGACCGCGCCCTGACCGCCGCGATCGAGGCCGCGCAGGCCGCCGAGCGGGTCGAGATGGGCCCGAAGACCTACGCCCCCGAGGGGGACGGCGCCGCCCGCCGCGCCGCCGAGATCGCCGCCCGCAAGGCCCGCGCCCGGTGGAGCGTCCGCCCGTGGACCGACGAGATCGACCGCCTCCGCACCGCCCGCGAGGCGCACCGGCTGAGCTACCGCGCGGGCCGCGGCGTAGCCGTCTCCTAACGCCCGCGCCCACACGCGCCCAACGCTCCACCCGCCGCCTGACCAACGCGCCGCAACCACGTATCCCTGCCGCCACAACCACACGCGTCCGGCACGCTCGGCAACCACGCGCAGCCGGCACGCTCGGCAACGAGACGCGGGCGGCACGTCGCCAGGCGCGCGTACAGCGCTCCGCGATGATGCGCGGGCGCGGGCGGCGCTCTGCAACCACGCGTGAACAGCGCGACGCAACCACGCGCCGGCGGCGCGCTCGGCAACCACGCGCCGGCGGCGCTCGGCAACCACGCGCCGGCGGCGCGCCGCATCCGACGTGCGGACAGCGCGCCGGGACGGTGCGGGGGCGGCGCGCCGGGGAGGCGGGGTGGAAGGCGGGGGGCGCGTCCGGGACGTACGCTCGTTCTCGGCCGTTGGCTTTTCCCTGCCCGCTCGGTCGGGCGGGCAGGGACGCCGGCGGGGAGGTGAGCTTTTGACGCGCACTAAGCCGACGACACAGCGAAGCGGAGTGGCACCGGAGAGCGAACTTTGAAATCCTCCCCTCTCGGGGAGCGCCGGGTGGCTTCGCCGGGGGGCGGGCCCGTCCGGCCGGAACGGGCAGCCACCGGAGCACGGGGGGCTTTCGCGAACGCGGGGGGAATGCAGGTGGAGCGCACGCCGCCGGACCGGGAACGGGTCCTGGAGTGCTATCAGGACGGCGTCCGGGCGATCCGCGACCTGGCGGCGCGGGTGACCGACTGGTCGGCGCCGACCCCCTGCACCGAGTGGCAGGCGCTGGACCTGGCCGGCCATCTGCGCTGCGTGGCCGAGAGCTACCTGGAGTACCTGCAGGACGCGCCGGACAGCCGGCTGGCGAAGCTCTTCGCGCAGGACGCGGCGGCCGCGGTGCTGATCCGGCAGCAGGCGCGGCAGAACGCGGCCGAGCTGGCGGTGCTGCCTCCGGAGCCGGGGCCGGGACGGATCACGTCGTTCACGGTGTCGGCGGGCGCGTACGCCGACCTGATGCCCGACATGTGGGACCGAACGCACCTGGTGTACCGGGGTACCAAGTACACGGTCGGCGACCACGTGGGCGCGGCCTGCGTGGAGTGGCATCTGCACGCGTGGGATCTGGCCCGCGCGATGGGGGCGGACTACCGTCCGAAAGATCCCGGGCTGCTGGTGTCGGCGTGGCACTGGGGGGTGCCGCATCTGCCGCTGGCGGCCGTCCGGGATGGCGCGCGCGGAGAAGCCCGCGGGGACGCGGGCCGAGGGGACGCGGGGCGCGAGGACGCGTGGGAGGCGGTGCTGCGCTCGTCGGGGCGTTCGCCGGTGTGGCCGGAGCCCGACCCGTCGCCGCGTCCGCAGGCGAGGCGGCGGGTGCGTCAGCCGCGCCGGTCGCCCGAGGGGACGCCTTCGCCGGATCCGTCCCACGCGGCGTCGTCGCGCTGACCGTTCGCCGGCCGCGAGGCAGGGCCGGGGGCGAGCACTCGCAGGACGTCCGGGGCGTCCGGCGGGGTGTGGAAGGTGGTCAGGCACTGGTCGGAGTCGTCGGCGAGCCGGAACGACTCGAACGCGAGGACCAGGTCGCCCGCCACGGGGTGGCGCAGCCGACGGGTGCCGTGGCTCTGCTCCTTGACGTCGTGGCGGGCCCACAGGACGCGGAATTCCGGGCTTGCGGCGGAGAGGTCGGCGACGAGTCCGGTCAGGCGCGGATGGTCGGGGAAGCAGCCCGCGTCCAGGCGCAGCGCGCCGACGGTGTCGGCGGCGAGGGTGCCGAGGTCGGTGAAGAGCCGGCGGTGGCCGGGGCTGAGGAAGACCAGCCGCGCGATGTTCCGCTCGCGGGGCGGGAGCCGCGACCAGTCGCCGAAGACGGCGGTCGCCATCGGGTTCCAGGCCAGCAGGTCGAGGAAGGGGCCGGTGACGTAGGCGGGGACGGTCTCCATCGCGTCGAGCAGTTGCCGTAGCGCGTCGCGGACGCCCGTACCGAACGTGTCGGACGTGCCGTCAGCGCCGAGCCCCGCCGACACGCCCGCGCCGGCGTACGGGCGGTTGCGGGCCAGCCGCCGCAGGTGGGCGTGCTCGTTCGCGGTGAGCCGCAGCGCCCGGGCGATCGCGTCGAGGACCTCGGCGGACACGTTGGGGCCGCGGCCCTGCTCCAGCCGGGTGAGGTAGGCGACCGACACGCCGGCGAGCTGGGCGAGCTCCTCGCGGCGCAGGCCGGGGACGCGCCGGTGCCGTCCGGTGTCGGGGAGGCCGACGTCGCGGGGGGTGAGGCGGGCGCGGCGGCTGCGCAGGAACGCGCCGAGGGCGCTGCCGGTGCGTTCGTCCTCCATGGCGTCCATTATCCGAGGACGGGACGGTGATCCTGACACTGCCGGGCGTAGGCAGGGCAGGGGGCTGGGTGCGGGCCGCGGGGCGCGGCAGGCTGGTGGTCCTGCCGGAGAGACTGGGGGAGAGACCGATGAGTGCCGCCACCGCCGAATTCGTCGTGCACCGGGACGGGCGTCCCGCGACCGTCGCCGATCTGGGGCCGCTGGCCTTCGCCGGTTACGCGCATTTCACCGCCATGCAGGTGCGCGGGGGCGGGCTCCGGGGCCTGGACCTGCATCTGGCGCGGTTGCGGACCGCGTCGCTGGAGCTCTTCGGACGGACCCTGCCCGACGAGCGCGTCCGCGAGCTGCTGCGCGCGGGCATCGAGGCCGGGCCGGACGACCTGTCGTTGACGGCGACCGTGTACTCGCCGTCCGGTGAGTTCACCGACGCGTCGCACGGGCTGGCGGTGCTGGTGCGGACCGGTCCGCCGTCGGACGGCCCGGACGGCCCGCTCGCGTTCGGCACGGTCGAGCACGAGCGCGACCTGCCGGCGCTCAAGCACGTCGGCGAGGTCGGGAAGACGTACCACCGGCGGCGGGCGGTCGCGGACGGCTTCGACGACGCGGCGTTCGTGGACCGCCGGGGCCGCCTGTCCGAGGCGACGATCTGGAACCTGGCGTTCTGGGACGGCGAGACGGTGGTGTGGCCCGACGCGCCGATGCTGGTCGGGACGACGATGGGCGTCGTGCGGCGCCAGCTGGACCGGATGGGCGTCCCGCAGGCCGTCCGGGAGGTGACGCCCGGCAGCGTGCGGGACCTGTCCGGGGCGGTGGTGATGAACTCCTGGACGCCGGGTGTGGAGGTGCGCCGGCTCGGGGACGTCACGCTGCCGGACGCGCGCGAGTTCGTCGGCCTCCTGCACGAGGCGTTCCGCGCGGAGCCGCTCACCGCGCCGTAGGCCCCACGTAGGTCGCGCCGTAGGTCCCACCGTAGGCCGCGGCGTGGGGCTCACGGTAGGTCGCGGCGTGGGGCTCGCGGCGGTCGCGGCAGTCGCGGCGTAGGTCGCTCCGTTGGTCGGGGCGCGGGCTCACAACGGTGTGTGACGTGTGTGCGCACGTTGTAGCAACCGGGGTACACGGTGCGTGCCGTCGCGTAACGCGGCGCTCCTAGCTTCGCGGTGTCGCATCGAGGACACCGTGAGGAGACGTCATGACGGCGCTGATCGACGAGGCCCCGGCCGTGCGCCGCCGGGGCCGCTGGATCGAGGACTGGAACCCGGACGACCCGGCGTTCTGGGCGGCCACCGGACGGCGCGTGGCGGCCCGGAACCTGGCCGTGTCGATCGTCACCGAGCACCTCGGGTTCTGCGTGTGGCTGCTGTGGAGCATCGCCGTGCTGAACCTGAAGTCGGCCGGGTTCGCGCTGTCGGTCGGGCAGACGCTGTGGCTGACGACGCTGCCGAACCTGGTCGGCGCGGCGATGCGGGTGCCCTACACCTTCGCCCCGGCCCGGTTCGGCGGGCGGAACTGGACGGTGGCCAGCGCGCTGCTCCTGCTCGTCCCGTGCGGGCTGTTCGTGTACGCGGTGCACCATCCGGACCTGCCGTTCTGGGCGCTGCTGCTGGTCGCGGCGGCGACGGGCCTCGGCGGCGGGAACTTCGCCTCGTCGATGGCGAACATCACGCACTTCTACCCGGCGGACCGCCAGGGCCTGCCGCTCGGGCTGAACGCGGCGGGCGGCAACCTCGGGACGTCGGTGACGCAGCTGGCGATGCCGCCGCTGATCGTGGCGGCGGGGCTGGCGGCGGTCGGCTGGGTGTGGATGCCGCTGGTGCTGCTCGCGGCCGTGGCCGCCTACCTCCTGATGAACAACCTGGCGCACGCGACCTCGTCGTACACGCCGCGCGAGATGGCGGCGTCGGCGCGGGACCCGCAGACGGTCGTGATGTCGGTGCTGTACGTCGGGACGTTCGGGTCGTTCATCGGGTACAGCTTCACGTTCGGCGTGCTGATCAAGAGCCAGTTCCCGCACGTGAACGGCGCGCACGTGATCTGGCTCGGGGCGCTCGCGGGGTCGCTGGCGCGGCCGCTCGGCGGCTGGCTCGCCGACCGGTTCGGCGGCGCGCGCGTCACGGTGGTGACGTTCCTGCTGATGGGGGCGGGGGTCGCGGCGGTGGCGCAGGCGGCGAAGGCGGGGTCGTGGCCGCTGTTCCTGACCGCGTTCCTGTTCGTGTTCGTGGCGACGGGGCTCGGGAACGGCTCGACCTACAAGATGATCCCCGCGATCTTCCGCGCGCGCGAGCTGGCGGACGGCCCGCCGGACCGGGCCGCCGCGCTGGCCCGGGCCCGCCGGACGGCCGCCGCCGCGATCGGCATCATCTCGGCGGTGGGCGCGGCGGGCGGCGTCCTGATCCAGCAGGCGTTCCGGATCTCCATCGAGCGGACCGGCGGGATCACTCCCGCGCTGCTGATCCTGGCCGCGTTCTATGTCGCCTGCACCGTCCTGACGTGGGCGGTGTACCTGCGCCGTGCGGGAGAGTCGCGCCGCAGCCTCGCCGAGGCGGGAGTCTGACGCGCGAGATCTGATGCGCGAGATCTGACGCGCGAGATCTGAAGCGCCGGGTCTGGCGGGCGGGCCGCGGCTCAGGGGGTTCGGGCGAGTTCGGGTTCGAGGACGGCTTTCAGGAGGCCCGGGAACCGGGCCTCCATGTCGTCCCGGCGGACGCGAATGATGCGCTTGCGCCCCTCGGCGACGGTGCGGGTGAGCCCGGCCTCGCGCAGCACGCGGTAGTGGTGCGAGATGGTCGGGTTGCTGAGGCCGAGGTCCAGCCGCTCGTTGAGCAGGGCGCAGTCGATGGGCTCGGGGCCGTCGTAGAGCGCGGCCATCAGGGCGCGGCGGGCCGGGTCGGCGAGCGCGCTCAGGACGACGGTGAGGTCGATCGAGTCGACCGTCGGCTCGGGCAGCGTGCGCGGCATCGGTTCCCCCCATTCTTTGACGCTCATCGAATCGTAGTCTACGGTCCGTCATGTGATTATTCGACAAGCATCAAACGAATTGCCGGGCGCCCGGCTGTCCGTGCTGGCCCTCGGGACGTTCGTCCTCGGCGTGGACGGGTTCGTCCTGCCGGGGCTGCTCCACGACGTCGCCGGGGACCTGTCGGTGAGCGTCGCCACGGCCGGCCAGTTGACCACCGCGTTCTCCGTCGCCTACGCGGTCGGGTCGCCGATCATCGCCACCGTGACGGGACGGGCCGACCGGCGCGCCGTCATCGGCGCGGGCATGGCCGTCTTCCTGGTCGGCATGGTGCTCCAGGCGCTGGGACCGACCTATCCCGCCGTCCTCGCCGGACGCGTCGTCGCGGCGCTCGGCGCGGCGGCGTTCCAGGCCAACGCGTTCGCGGTCGCCGGAGTCCTGTCGCGGCCCGAGCGCCGCGCCCGGGCGTTCGCGGTGATCGGCGCCGGCTCCAGCCTCGCCACCGTCCTCGGCGTCCCGTTCGGGCTGCTGCTCGGGCAGTGGTGGGGGTGGCGCGGCGTGATGTGGGTGATCGCCGGGCTCGCCGCCGCGGCCATGGTGCTCACCACCGTCTCGCTGCCGTCGGTCACCCTTCCCCGGACGTCCCTGCGCGACCGGCTCAGGGTGCTGACGACGCCGCGCCTCCTCGTGCTGCTCGGCGTGAGCGCGCTCGTGCTCGCGCCGCTCAACCTGGTGACGGCGTACTCGGCGGCGCTCGTCGGGGTGAGCGCCTCGTCCGACGGGGCCGTCCTCGCCGCGCTGCTCGTGTTCGGCGCGGGCTTCTTCCTGGGGAACCGGGCGCTCGGACGGCTCGCCGACCGGTTCACCTCGCTCACGCTGCTGTCCGGCGCCCTGACCGGGCTGATCGCCGTCATGGCGGCGCTGGCCGGCGTCCAGCACCGGTTCGGGCCGACGCTGGTCGCGCTGTTCGTCCTCGGACTCCTCGGGACGTGCCTGTTCGTCCCGCAGCAGGACCGGGTCTTCGGCGCCGCCGGGGACGCCGCGCCGGTCGCGCTCGGGCTGAACGGCTCGATGATCTACGTCGGGACCGCGCTGGGCGCGGCCCTCGGCGGGACGGTCCTGTCCGGCGCGGGCGCCGTCTGGCTGGCTCCGTCGTCCGCCGTCCTGGGCGCCGCCGTGCTCGCCCTCGTCCGCCTGACCGCCCGAGACCGCCGCACCCCGGCCCCCTCCCCGACTGCCGCTCCCGCGCCGGCCCCCACCGCCGCGCCCGCGCCGGCCGCGGAGGGCGCGCCGGCTTGCGCGGGGCAGTGCGGCTGAGCCGGGCTTGGGTCGTCGCCGACCTGGGTAGGTCCAGGTCGGCGACGGGGGGACAACGGGGGAGAGCTGCGGCATGGCCACGTGCGAGGTCTGCGGGAACGACTACGCCATGAGTTTCGAGGTGCACGCGCAGGGCGCGGTGCACGTCTTCGACTCGTTCGAGTGCGCGATCACCCGGATGGCGCCGATCTGCGAGCAGTGCGGATGCCGGGTCGTCGGGCACGGGGTGTCGGTCGACCGGCACTGGTACTGCTCGGCGCACTGCGCGCGGGCCGCCGAGCCGGAGCGCGGCGCGCAGGTGCGCGGCAGCGTCCCGGCGGGCACCGGCGCCTGACCCCGCGCCCGGCGGCGGACGGCTGCGGCGGACGGCTGCGGCGGACGGCCGCCGGGAACGGGCGCGGCGAGCGGCTGTCGGGGGCGTAGGGCGCGGGGCGGCGGCGGACGGTTCAGACGGCGGCAGCCTGGTCGGGGAGGCCGGGGTCGCGGCCGTCCTCCAGGTAGACGGCGCGGCGCTCGGCCATGCCGCGCAGCGCGGGTTCCATGCGGCGGGCGATGTGGCCCGGCGCGAACTCGGCGACCTTTTCGGGCGCGACCATCATGTGGTCGGACAGCTCGTCCGGCGGGAGCCGGACGGCGGCGATCTCGGCGGCCGTGATGCGGCCCGCGAACACGAACACGTTGACCGCGTCCACGCCGCCGCGCGGCGGGCCCCAGTCGACGCAGACCAGGCCGGACAGCCGGGGCGCGAGCCCGAGCTCCTCGCGGCACTCGCGCTCGCAGGCGGTCAGCGGCGACTCGCCCTCCTCGATGACGCCGCCGGGCAGGTACCAGCCCTCCTTGTAGGTGGGTTTCACCAGCATGACGCGGCCGAGGTCGTCCAGCAGCAGGGCCGCGGCGGCGCCGCGGGTGCGGGGGAGCGAGGCGATGTAGGCGAGATCGGGCATGGGTCCGAGGGTAGACGGGCGGGCCCCGGCGGCGCGGCGGCGCGTCCGGCCGGAGCACGGCGGACGCCCCGGACGGCCGTCGATTTGTCCGCTTCGTCGCCGGGTCGCCGCCGAATGCGCCCTGACCGCGGCCGACAACGCTTGACATGTGTCCGGTCAGGGCCGTCAGGATGTTCCGGCGGGCCGCCTGACCTCGGCCCGCGCGGCGCGGTGAGGCGGTTTTAACGCCGGGGTCACGGACGGGAATCGCGCCCGAAACGGCGCGTCCGCAGGCTTCGCGGCATGACCGGAACCCCGACGCACTGCCCGTACTGCGCGCTGCAGTGCGGGATGACGCTGACCCCCGGGGACGGCCCGCCCGCGGTGGCGGCGCGCGAGGACGTGCCCGCGAACCGGGGCGGGCTGTGCCAGAAGGGCTGGACGGCCGCCGACCTGCTCGGCGTCCCGGACCGGTTGACGACGCCGCTGGCGCGCCCGCGCCGGGACGCGCCGCTGGAGCCCTGCACCTGGGACGAGGCGCTCGACCGTGTCGCGGCCGGGGTGTCGCGCCTGCGCGCGGCGCACGGCCCGGACGCGGTGGCGGTGTTCGGCGGGGGCGGCCTGACCAACGAGAAGGCCTACCAGCTCGGCAAGTTCGCGCGGATCGGCCTCGGCACCTCGCAGATCGACTACAACGGCCGGTTCTGCATGTCGTCGGCCGCCGCCGCGTCGCTGCGCGCGTTCGGGATGGACCGGGGCCTGCCGGGCCCGATCACCGACCTGGGCCGGTCGGACGCGGTGCTGCTGGTCGGCGGGAACCCGGCCGAGACGATGCCGCCGTTCATGCGGCACCTGGCCGACCTGCGCGGGCGCGGCGGCGCGCTGATCGTGGTGGATCCGCGCCGGACCGCGACCGCGCGGGCGGCGGACCTGCACCTGCGTCCGCTGCCGGGCACCGACCTGGCGCTGGCGAACGGCCTGCTGCACCTGGCGATCGCCGAGGGGCTGGTGGACGAGGCGTACGTCGCGTCCCGCACGACCGGGTTCGAGGCCGTCCGGACGGTGGTGAACGCCTACTGGCCGGGCCGGGTGGAGCGGATCACGGGCGTGCCCGAGCCGCAGCTGCGGGAGGCCGTCCGGCTGCTGGCGGGCGGGGAGCGCGCGCACATCCTGACCGGACGCGGCGGGGAGCAGCACGCCAAGGGCGTCGACACGGTGTCGGCGTTCGTGAACCTGGCGCTCGCGCTGGGCCTGCCGGGCCGGGAGGGCTCGGGCTACGGGTGCGTGACCGGGCAGGGCAACGGGCAGGGCGGGCGCGAGCACGGGCAGAAGGCCGACCAGCTCCCCGGCTACCGCCGCATCGACGATCCGGCGGCGCGCGCGCACGTCGCCGCCGTGTGGGGCGTGGACCCGGACGTCCTGCCCGGCCCCGGACGGTCCGCCTACGAGCTGCTGTCGGCGCTCGGCACGCCGGACGGCCCGAAGGCGCTGCTGCTGTTCGGGTCGAACCCGGTGGTGTCCGCGCCGCGCGCCGCCGCCGTCGCCGACCGGCTGGACGCCCTGGACCTGCTGGTCGTCGCCGACTTCGTCCCGTCGGAGACCGCGCGGCGCGCCGACGTGGTGCTGCCGACCGCGCAGTGGGCCGAGGAGTCGGGCACGATGACGAACCTGGAGGGCCGGGTGCTGCGGCGCCGCCGGGCCGTCCCGCCGCCGGACGGCGTCCGCACCGACCTGGAGATCGTCGCCGGGCTCGCCGGTAGGCTCGGCGCGCCCGGCAAGTGGAGCACCGACCCCGCCGAGGTGTTCGAGGAACTGCGCGCGGCGAGCGCCGGCGGCCCCGCCGACTACGCCGGCATCAGCTACGAGCGGATCGAGCGCGAGGGCGGCGTGTTCTGGCCGTGCCCGGACGAGGACCACCCCGGCACGCCGCGTCCGTACCTGGACCGGTTCCCCACCCCCGACGGCCGGGCCCGGTTCGTCCCGGTGGAGCACCGCGGCCCGGCCGAGGACGTGGACGGCCGCTACCCGGTGTACCTGACGACCGGGCGCGTCCTGGCGCAGTACCAGAGCGGCGCGCAGACCCGCCGGATCCCGGCGCTGGCCGACGCCGCGCCGGGGCCGTTCGTGGAGCTGCACCCCGACCTCGCCGGCCGACTCGGCATCGAGGACGGCGCGGACGTGCGGCTGAGCACCCGCCGGGGGAGCGCGACCGTGCGGGCGCGGCTCACCGGCGACATCCGGGACGACACGGTGTTCGTGCCGTTCCACTGGCCGGGGGAGGGCAGCGCGAACCTGCTGACCAACCCGGCGCTCGATCCGGTCTCGCGGATGCCGGAGTTCAAGGTGTGCGCCGTCCGGCTGGAACCGGCCGGGACGTCGGAGGCACGGGCGGGCGAATGCGGAGAGGACGCGTCGTGAGGAACGGGATCGTCGTCGTCGGGAACGGCATGGCCGGGTCGCGGCTGGTCACCGGCATCCGGAGCAGGGACCGGGACGTGCCGGTCACGGTGTTCGGCGCGGAGGCCGAGCAGCCCTACAACCGGGTGCTGCTGTCGAACGTGCTCGCCGGGGCCGCCGAGCCCGGGAGCATCGGCCTGGTCGACCCGGCCTGGTACGGGGCGAACGGCGTGGACGCCAGGCTCGGCGTCGAGGTCGCGCGGATCGACCGGGACCGGAAGGTCGTGGTGGCCGCCGACGGGAGCGAGACCGAGTACGGGACGCTCGTCCTCGCGACGGGCAGCACGGCAGTCGTCCCGCCCGTCCCCGGCACGCGCGACGGCGCGGACGGCGGCCTGCCGGACGGCGCGGTCGCGTTCCGCACGCTCGACGACTGCCGGACGATCGTCGCCGCCGCCGAGGGGGCGCGGACGGCGGTCGTGGTCGGCGGCGGCCTGCTCGGCATCGAGGCGGCGCGCGGGCTCGTCGGGCGCGGACTGGACGTCACGGTCGTGCACATGGCCGGGCACCTGATGGAGCGGCAGCTCGACCCCGGCGCGGGCCGGGTGCTGGCGCGGACGCTGCGCCGCCTCGGCATCCGCGCCGAGCTCGACGCGACCGTCACCGCGCTGGACGTCGCGGGCGGCCGGGTGCGCGGCGTCCGGCTGGCCGAGGGCGCGCTGCCCGCCGACGTGGTGGTGCTGGCGTGCGGGGTCCGTCCGGACACGGCGCTGGCGCGGGACGCCGGTCTCGCGGTGGAGCGGGGCGTGGTCGTGGACGCGACGCTGACGTCGGTCACCGACCCGGACGTGCGGGCGCTCGGCGAGTGCTCCCAGCACGACGGGACGGTGTACGGGCTGGTCGCGCCCGCGTGGGAGCAGGCCGAGATCCTCGCCGACCTGCTGACCGGCGCGGACCCGGACGCGCGCTTCACCGGCGCGCGGCAGGTCACCCGCCTCAAGGCGACCGGGGTGGACCTGGTCGCGATGGGGGAGACGCACCACGGCGACGACGACCCGGACGTGGAGGTCGTCCGCTTCACCGACGCGGGACGCGGCACCTACAAGAAGGTGGCGATCCGGGACGGCCGGGTCGTCGGCGCGATCCTGCTGGGCGAGACCGGCACCGCCGGGACGCTCACGATGCTGTACGACCGGTCCGCGCCGCTGCCGAGCGACCGGCTCGGGCTGCTGTTCCCCGGCGTGGGCGGCGCGACGGAGGCGGACTCGCCGGTGCGGATGCCGGACGCGGCGACCGTGTGCCAGTGCAACAACGTGTCCAAGGGCCGGATCCGCGCGTGCTGGGAGGACGGCGCGCGCACGGCCGAGGAGGTCGTGGCGCGGACGCGCGCGAGCACCGGCTGCGGCGGCTGCCGGGACGCGGTGGAGGGCATCGTCGGCTGGCTCGCCGAACAGGACACCGTCCCCGCCGGGTGATCCTCCTTCCACCCGCGCGGCGGACCCGCCGGGAGCGACCCGCTCCCGGCGGGTTCTGCATTTCGGTGCGGCTTTCGCTTTTCTCAGTGAGGGTTTCGCCCTCCCGGCCGGCATTCCCGGCGCCGGGAGCGCGGTATGACGACGCCCGTATTTCGGGGTGAGGCCCTTTTAACACGGCGGTGACAAAGGAGACGCAGCCGCGAAACGGCCCCTGCTGAAGATCGTGTCATGAACGGTGACCGAGAGGGTTCGCTTCGGGTGGTGGTCGTCGGGCACGGCCCGGCGGGACATCGGCTGGTGGAGGCGCTGCGGGCGCGGGACACGGCCGGGGCCTGCCGGGTGACCGTCCTGGGGGAGGAGCCGCGGGCCGCCTACGACCGGGTGGCGCTGACGTCCTACCTGACCGAGGACGCCGACCTGGCCCTGCCCGGGCACGACGACGCCGTGGACGTGGCGGTGGGGGACCCGGTGACGCGAATCGACCGCGCGGCGCGGACCGTGGCGACCGCGTCCGGGCGGGTGGTGGAGTACGACGCGCTGGTGCTGGCGACCGGGTCCGCGCCGTTCGTCCCGCCGGTGCCCGGACGCGACCTGCCCGGCGTGTTCGTGTACCGGACGATCGACGACCTGGACGCGCTCCGTGAGCACTGCGCTGACCTTACTTTGTCAAGGCCGGAGGCTGGAGGCGTCGTCGTCGGCGGCGGGCTCCTCGGCCTCGAAGCCGCCCGCGCCGTCCAGGGCCTGGGCGTCGACACGCACGTGGTCGAGGTCGCGCCGTGGCTGATGCCGCGCCAGCTCGACGAGGGCGGCGGCGCGATGCTGCGCCGGCACGTCGAGGCGCTGGGCATGACCGTCCACGCGGGCACGCCGATGGAGCGGCTGGAGGCGGGGGAGGACGGCGCGGTCGCGTCGGTCGCGCTCGCGGACGGCTCCTCGCTGGACGCGGGTGTCGTGGTGTTCTCCGCGGGCGTCCGGCCGCGGGACGGCCTGGCGCGCGACTGCGGCCTGGCGGTCGGCGAGCGCGGCGGGATCGTGGTGGACGAGGCCTGCCGGACGTCCGACCCGGCGGTGTTCGCGATCGGCGAGTGCGCGCTGGTGGACGGCCAGGTGTACGGCCTGGTCGCGCCGTGTTTCAGCATGGCCGAGGTGGTCGCCGACCGGCTGCTGGCCGCCGCGTCCGGAACGGACTGCGCGGCGCGGTTCGAGGGCGCGGACCTGTCGACGAAGCTGAAGCTGATGGGGGTGGACGTCGCGAGCTTCGGCGACCCGTTCCGCGCCGACGGCCTGGACGTGACCTACACCGACCCGGTCGCGGGGATCTACAAGCGCCTGGTGGTCAGCGACGACGCGCGGACGCTGCTCGGCGGCGTGCTGGTCGGCGACGCGTCGGGGTATCCGGCGCTGCGGGCGCAGGTCGGGACGGAGCTGCCGGGGTCGCCGGAGCAGGTGCTGTTCGGCGGGACGGAGGCGGCGGGCGGTGACCTGCCGGGCGCGACGGTGATCTGCTCGTGCAACAACGTGTCGGCGGAGGTGATCCGGTCGGAGATCCGGGACGGGTCGCTGACCGAGCTGGGGCAGGTGAAGGCGTGCACGCGGGCGGGCACGACGTGCGGGAGCTGCGTGCCGCTGGTGAAGCGGATCCTGGACGCGGAGCTGACGGCGGCGGGGGTGGAGGTCAGCCGGGCGCTGTGCGAGCACTTCGCGCACAGCCGGGCCGAGCTGTTCGACATCGTGCGGGTCACGGGGATCACGACGTTCACGCGGTTGATCGCCGAGCACGGGCGGGGGCGCGGCTGCGACATCTGCAAGCCGGTGGTGGCGTCGATCCTGGCGTCGCTGGGGAACGGGTACGTCCTGGACGGCGAGCAGGCGGCGCTGCAGGACACCAACGACCACCATCTGGCGAACCTGCAGAAGAACGGGACGTACTCGGTGGTGCCGCGGATCCCGGGCGGTGAGATCACGCCGGAGCGGCTGATCGTGATCGGTGAGGTGGCGCGGGACTTCGGCCTCTACACCAAGATCACCGGCGGGCAGCGGATCGACCTGTTCGGTGCGCGGGTGGAGCAGCTGCCGCTGATCTGGAAGCGGCTGGTGGACGCGGGGTTCGAGTCGGGGCACGCGTACGGCAAGGCGCTGCGGACGGTGAAGTCGTGCGTGGGGTCCACGTGGTGCCGGTACGGGGTGCAGGACTCGGTGGGGATGGCGATCGCCCTGGAGCTGCGGTACCGGGGGCTGCGCGCGCCGCACAAGATCAAGGCGGCGGTGTCGGGGTGCGCGCGGGAGTGCGCGGAGGCGCGCGGCAAGGACTTCGGGATCATCGCGACCGAGGGCGGCTGGAACCTGTACCTGGGCGGGAACGGGGGGATGCGGCCGCGGCACGCGGACCTGTTCGCGACGGACCTGTCGGACGAGGAGCTGGTGCGGTACGTGGACCGGTTCCTGATGTTCTACATCCGGACGGCGGACCGGTTGCAGCGGACGGCGGGGTGGCTGGAGGCGCTGGACGGGGGCCTCGCGTACCTGCGCGAGGTGATCGTGGAGGACCGGCTGGGGATCTGCGCCGAGCTGGACGCGGCGATGGCGCGGCATGTCGGGTCCTATTCCGACGAGTGGGCGGACACGTTGGGTGATCCGGAGCGGATGAGGCGGTTCGTGTCGTTCGTGAACGCGCCCGACGTGCCCGATCCGAGTATCGCGTTCGAGACCGAGCGGGATCAGATCAAGCCGGTCCTGGTGGCCGGTCCGGAGCTGGAGGTGGCCGTCCGATGACCGTGGTGCGGGAGTACGCCGTTTCGTCCGGGGAGTCCGGGGAGTCCGGGGACGCCGGGGAGTCCCGGGTGTCGGGATGGCACCGGGTGTGCCGGTGGGACGACCTGCTGCCGGAGCGGGGCGTGGCCGCGCTGGTGGCGGGGGTGCAGGTGGCGCTGTTCCGGACGTTCGACGGCGGGTTGCACGCGGTGGGGAACCTGGATCCGTTCAGCGGGGCGCAGGTGATGTCGCGCGGGCTGCTGGGGTGCCGGGACGGGGTGCCGGTGGTGGCGTCGCCGATGTTCAAGCAGGTGTTCGATCTGGAGACCGGGGCGTGCGTGTCGGAGCCGGGGCCGGGGTTGCCGGTGTTCGGGGCGCGGGTGCGGGACGGTCTGGTCGAGGTGTCGCTGGAGGCCGGGTCATCACGCGAGCGCGGGTCTGCGCGGGAACGTGGGTCTGCGCGGGAACGTGGGTCTGCGCGGGAGCGCGGGTCTGCGCGGGAGCGCGGGTCTGCGCGGGAGCGCGGGTCTGCGCGGGAGCGCGGGTCTGCGCGGGAGCGCGGGTCTGCGCGGGAGCGCGGGTCTGCGCGGGAGCGCGGGTCTGCGCGCGAGTCCGGAAGGTCGGCGGTGTCCGGGTCTTCGCCGGGGGCGGTGGCGCCGGATGCGGCGGTGCGGGCGGCGGTGTCCGGTGAACGGTGAGGGCGGGCCGCTGGCGGGGTTCGCGGTGGGGGTGACGGCGGCGCGGCGGCGCGAGGAGCTGGCGGTGCTGCTGGAGCGGCGGGGGGCGCGGGTGGTGCACGCGCCGGCGATCCGGCTGGTTCCGCTGGCGGACGACGCGGAGCTGCTGGCGGCGACGCGGGCGTGCCTGGAGCGTCCGCTGGACCATGCGGTGGTGACGACGGGCATCGGGTTCCGGGCGTGGCTGGAGGCGGCGGACGGGTGGGGTCTGCGTGAGGCGCTGGTGTCGCGGCTGGGCGGGACCGACGTGGTGGCGCGCGGGCCGAAGGCGCGGGGGGCGTTGCGGTCGGCGGGGCTGACGGAGCGGTGGTCGCCGGAGTCGGAGTCGTGCGCGGAGGTGCTGGCGCATCTGCTGGAGAAGGACCTGGCGGGGGCGCGGGTGGCGGTGCAGCTGTACGGGGAGCAGCTGGAGGACGTGTCGGGGCCGCTGCGGGCGGCGGGCGCGGAGGTGATCGAGGTCCCGGTGTACCGGTGGGCGCGGGTGGAGGACGCGACGCCGTTGCGGCGGCTGGTGGGGCAGGCGGTGGCGGGGACGGTGGACGCGATCGCGTTCACCAGCGCGCCGGCGGTGGCGGCGACGCTGGCGGTGGCGGCGGAGGACGGGCTGGAGGAGCTGCTGCTGGAGGCTCTGCGGGACGGTGTGGTGGCGGCGTGCGTGGGGCCGGTGACCGCGCGGGCGCTGACCGCGCGGGGCGTGCCGACGGTGCAGCCGGAGCGGGCGCGGATCGGGGCGCTGGTGCGGGCGCTGGCGGCGGATCTGCCGCGGCGGCGGGCGCGGCGGTTGCAGGTGCGGGGGACGCTGCTGGAGCTGCGGGGGCACGCGGTGGTGCTGGACGGGCAGTTGCGTCCGATCGCGCCGGCGCCGATGGCGATCCTGCGGGCGCTGGCGCGGCGTCCGGGGCATGTGGTGTCGCGGGCGGAGCTGTGCGGGGTGCTGCCGGGGCGTCCGCTGCTGGGCGGGTCGGGGTGGGGGCGCGAGGCGCGTCCGCAGGCCGACGAGCACGCGGTGGAGATGGCGGTGGCGCGGTTGCGGCGCGGGCTGGGGCGGTCGGGGATCGTGGAGACGGTGGTGAAGCGGGGGTACCGGCTGGCGTGCGATCCGCGGGCGCCGGGGGCGGGCTTCGCCTGACGGGCCCTCCTGACGCGTTCGCCTGACCGGTTCGCCTGACCGGTTCGCCTGACGGTTCGTCCGGTCTGGTGGCGTTGTCCGGGGGTGCGAAAGTTGGCGGAAAAGGCATGGAGTGCGGGGGTGCGGGCGCGTAGGGTACGGCGGTGGCGCGCCGGGGAGGTCCGGCGTCGCCGACCCTTGAGGAGGCGCGAATGCCGGGGGACGGGGTGCCCGCCGCGGAGCCGGCGGCCGCTGCCGGGGCGCCCGCCGTGGAGGTGTCCGGGCTGGTGCGCCGGTTCGGGGACGTCGAGGCGGTGCGGGGGATCGAGTTCGCCGTCCGGCCGGGGGAGATCTTCGGTTTCCTCGGCCCGAACGGGGCGGGCAAGTCCACGACGATCAACATGCTGTGCACGCTGCTGCGTCCGTCGGAGGGGACGGCGCGGGTCGCCGGGTTCGACGTGGTGCGGCAGCGGGACGAGGTGCGCCGCAACATCGGCCTGGTGTTCCAGGATCCGACGCTGGACGGGTACCTGACGGGCGAGCAGAACCTGCGGTTCCACGCGGAGCTGTACGGGGTGCCGCGGGCGGCGCTGCCGGAGCGGATGCGGCAGGTGCTGGAGATGGTCCGGCTGTGGGACAAGCGCGGTGACCGGGTGCAGACGTACTCGGGCGGGATGAAGCGGCGGCTGGAGATCGCGCGCGGGCTGCTGCACTCGCCGCGGGTGCTGTTCCTGGACGAGCCGACGGTGGGCCTGGACCCGCAGACGCGGGCGTCGATCTGGGAGTACATCCGGGAGCTGCGCGCCGCCGAGCAGATCACGATCTTCATGACGACGCACTACATGGACGAGGCGGAGTACTGCGACCGGATCGCGATCATGGATTCGGGGCGGATCGTGGCGCTGGACACGCCGGAGGCGCTGAAGGCGGGCGTGGGCCGGGACCGGGTGCAGATCCGCACCGACGACGACCCGGCGGCGATCGAGGCGCTGGCGGAGCGGTTCGGGCTGGCGGCGACGGTGGCGGAGGGCGCGGTGACGTTCTCGGTGGAGTCGGGGGAGGCGTTCGTGCCGCGGCTGTTCGCGGAGCTGGGGATGCCGATCCGGTCGGTGAGCGTGTCGCGGCCGTCGCTGGACGATGTGTTCATGTCGTTCACCGGGACCACGATCCGGGACGCCGAGGGCTCGGCCAGCGACTGGATGCGCATGGCCATGCGCGGACGCCGGTGAGGGCCGCGACGGCGACCCGGAGTGACGGTGACGCGGTGACGGCGACCGGGGTGACGGCGACCGGGGTGACGGCGACCGGGGCGACGTGATGGAGGGCGTGCGGTGACGGCGACCGAGACGGGCGGGGCGCGGGCTCCGCGGGTGACGCGGGTGGCGGTGCCGGAGCGCAGCCTCGCGCACGACCTGCGCGCGGTGAAGATCGTCCTGCACCGGGAGCTGATCCGCTACGGGCGGGACCGGATGCGGATGGTGTCGGGCCTGGTCCAGCCGGTGCTGTGGCTGCTGGTGATGGGCACGGGCCTGTCGAACCTGATGACGGCGGGACGGGGCGGTCCGGGCGGGGCGCACGTGGACCTGAAGACGTTCATCTTCCCGGGCGTGTGCGCGATGACGGTGATGTTCACCGCGATGTTCTCGGCCGGGTCGATCGTGTGGGACCGGGAGTTCGGGTTCCTGCGGGAGATGCTGGTCGCGCCGGTGTCGCGGTCGGCGATCGTGGTCGGCAAGTGCGTGGGCGGCGCGACGGTCGCGACGCTGCAGGGCGCGGTGATCCTGGCGCTGGCGGGGCTGGCGGGCGTCCCCTACGACCCGGTGCTGCTGCTGGAGCTGCTGGCGCTGATGTTCGTCGGGGCGTTCGCGATGACCGGGTTCGGCGTCATGACGGCCGCGCGGATCAAGAGCATGCAGTCGTTCTTCGGGCTGATGCAGATGGCGATGATGCCGATGATGTTCCTGTCGGGGGCGCTGTACCCGCTGGCGGGGCTGCCGGTGTGGCTGGCGGTGCTGACCCGGTTCAACCCGCTGACCTACGCGGTCGATCCGCTGCGGCAGGCGGTGTTCTCGCACCTGTCGCTGACGCCGCAGCTGCGGCGGACGTTCGATCCGGGCGTGACGTGGGGCGGCTGGCGGGTGCCGGTCGGCCTGGAGATCGTCCTGGTGGTGCTGATGGGGCTGGGGCTGATGGCCGTGGCGATCGCGGAGTTCCGCCGCTCGGAGTAGCGCCCCGTCCGGGACGGGCGGCGCCCCGCCCGGGGGGACGGTGCAGGCGGAACGCGGCGAGGCCCGCCCCTCCGGTGTGGAGGGACGGGCCTCGGTGCGCGCGGACCGGAGCGGACCGCGTACGGCCTGGAACCGGGCCGGGGTCAGACGGCGAAATCCAGGAGCGGCTGGGCGTTGCTGGGGTGCCGCAGCTTGGACAGCGACTCCTTCTCCAGCTGCCGGATCCGCTCGCGGGTCAGGCCGAGGGCCTTGCCGATCTCGTCGAGGGTGCGGGGCGTCCCGTCGTACAGCCCGAACCGCATCGCCATGATCTTGGCTTCGCGCGGGTTCAGGATGTCCAGGGTGCGGCGCAGCTGGTCGGCCATGAGCTGCCGGTCGACCAGTTCGGACGCCTCGGGGCTGTCGGTGTCCTCGATGAGGTCGCCGATGCGGGTCTCGCCGTCCTCGCCGATGGTGGAGTCGAGGCTGATCGGCTGGCGGCTGGTGCGCAGCAGCTCGCGGACCTGCTCGGGGCTCTTGTCGAGCTCGAGCGCCAGCTCCTCGGGGGTGGGTTCGCGGCCGAGGCGCTGGTGCATGTCGCGCTCGACGCGACTGAGCTTGCTCAGCATCTCCAGGACGTGGACGGGCAGCCGGATCGTGCGGGCCGAGTCGGCGAAGCCGCGCTGGATGGCCTGGCGGATCCACCACATGGCGTAGGTGGAGAACTTGTAGCCCTTGGAGTAGTCGAACTTCTCCACGGCGCGGATGAGGCCGAGGTTGCCCTCCTGGACGACGTCCAGCAGGGACAGGCCGCGGTCGGAATACTTCTTGGCGACCGACACGACCAGCCGCAGGTTCGCCTCCAGCATGTGCGCCTTGGCGCGGCGGCCGTCGGCGGCGACCCACTCCAGCTCGATCCGGTACCGGTCGGACAGCGTGTCGCTGCTCTCCAGCAGGTGCTCGGCGTAGAGCCCGGCCTCGATGCGCTTGGCGAGGTCGACCTCCTGCTCGGCGGTGAGCAGCTGCCGGCGGCCGATCGCCTTGAGGTAGGTGTGGACCGAGTCGCCCATGGTGGTGGACTGGTCGTCCAGGTCGGCGGCCGTGACCTCGGCGTCGGCGGCCTCGACCTCGGTGAGCTCGAAGGTGCCGTCGTCGGGCTCGTCCTCGTCGGCGGGGGAGTCGGGCTCGGGGGCGGCCTTCACGGCGCCCTTGGCGGTGCTCCGGGTGGTGCTCTTGGCGCCGGCGGTCTTGGTGGTGGCGCGCTTGCGGGCGGGCGCCTTACCGGCGGTCTTCCCGGCGGGCTTGTCGGCGGAGGCCGGGGTGTCGGGGGCCTCGTCACCGGCGGGCTCGCCGTCCTCGTCCGCGCGCGCCGCCCGGGCGCTGCCGGCCTTGTCGTCGGCCTTGTCGCTCTTGGTCGCCCTGCCGGCGGTGGTCGGCTTCTTGGCCGTGCGGGTGCTCCGCGCGGTCTTCTTGGCGGCGGTGTCGTCCTCGCTGGCCAGGCTGATCCCGGCCTCGGAGAGCTCCCGCAGGATCGAGCGGCCCTGGCCGGGGCTGATCCCGGCGGCCTCGAACGCCCGGCGCACCTCGTCCAGCGAGAGGCGCCCTTGGGCCCGGCCGCGCTCGAGGAGGTCCTCGAGGGCGGGGCTCGGCGACTCCGTGAGCGGGCTCTCGGCGGCGGTTCGCGGCATGGGGACACCCCCCTCCCTTCCGTGTGGTGGCGGCGCGGAGGCTTGCTCTCTGATGCTCGCCCTCTGGTGACGCGCGCATTATTCGGAACGTCATGAGAGGGCCCGGTTGTTCCCGGCGTCCGGTCTTCCAGCGTGCCACAGGCCGCCGGTGCCTCGGGGCCAGGACGCCCGATCCGCGCAGGTCAAAGGCCCATACCGTACCTTACTGCGTAAAGGCGACGGTCGGGAAAGTTTTTCCCAACTACGTTCACTACGTCACATCTCCGACAGCGGAGGAGCGTCCCTGGACGGTGTCTGCGGCAGGGTGCGACCGTACCGGGCGATGACGCGTTCGCGCAGGTCGGGGTCGTCGCGCGGGACGGGTTCCAGGAACACCTCGTCGATCTCGTCGTGGGCCTCGTGCAGCTCGCGGGACAGCCGGACGCAGGCGCGCTCGACGTCGGCGGCGGTCAGGGCGTCCCGGAAGTCCAGGCGGGCGCAGACGAGGATCTGGTCGGCGCCGAAGGTGAGGGTGACGATGTCGACGACCCAGTCGATCTCGGGCGCGGCGGCCAGGCGGGCGCGGACGTCGGCGACGATGCGCGGGTCGGCCTGGTTGCCGACGAGCAGGTTGAGGTTGATCCGGCCGAGGACGAGGGCGACGGCGGTGAGCAGGACGCCGATGAGGACCGATCCGGCGCCGTCCCAGGCGGAGCTGCCGGTGAGCTGGTGCATGCCGAGGCCGGCGAACGCGATGATCAGGCCGACGAGGGCGGCGGAGTCCTCCAGCAGGACGCTGAGGGAGGTCGGGTCGTCGGTGCGGCGGATGTGGGCGAGCAGGCGGAGGCCCTCGCCGTGGGCGGCGGCGCGGGTCTGGGAGAGGGCCTGCCGCCAGGAGATCGCCTCGAGGACGAAGGAGACGCCGAGGACGAGGTAGCCGGCGAGGGGGTCGGCCTCGGTGGGGTGGCCGAGGAAGGTCTGGACGCCCTGGTAGAAGGCGAACAGGGCGCCCATGCCGAAGATCGCGACGGCGACGAGGAGGGTCCAGATGTAGCGCTCCTTGCCGTAGCCGAGGGGGTGGCGGCGGTCGGCGGGGCGGCCGGACCGGCGCAGGCCGATCATGAGGAGGATCTCGTTGAAGGTGTCGGCGAAGGAGTGCGCGGCCTCGGCGGCCATGGAGGCGGAGCCGGTGGCGACGGCGGCGACGGTCTTGGCGATGGCGATGCCGAGGTTGGCGGCCAGGGCGAGGACGACGGTGAGGGTGCTCTCGTGGTCCTCGCCTTCGCCGGACCCGGGGGCCGCGTCGTCCCCGGTGGCCGTGGCGTTCCCGCGGGCCGCGGCTTCGGCGGGGGCTTCGGCGGGGGCTTCGGCGGGGGCTTCGGCGGGTGGCGCGGCGGCGTCGGCGGGCGGGCTCGCCGGGGTGTCGTCCGGGGCGTCGTGCTCGCCGGGGTGGTGCTGGGTCATGCGGGTCCCCTCCTCGCGCACCGGGATGATCATCGGGCGGCGTCGGGGGGTGCCTACCCGGTGTCGGTGCTCGCAAGCGCGGCGCGGCGGCGGGGTGATCTTCGGGGTCCGGCGGGTCGGCCGGGTGGCCGCGGAGGTCAGGGGGGTCGCGGAGGTCAGGGGGCGCGGTGGCGGAGGGCGGCGCGGTCGGGTTTTCCGGAGGGGAGGAGGGGGAGGGCGGCGCGGAGGTCGAGCTCACGGGGGGCGGCGTGGGCGGGGCGGGTCTCGCGGGTCCAGGCGCGGAGGTCGTCGAGGGTGGGGGCGGGGCCGTCGGGGACGATGACGGCGGTGACGCGTTCGCCCCATTCGGGGTCGGGTCGTCCGACGACGACGACGTCGGCGACGCGGGGGTGGCGGGCGAGGCGTTCGGCGACGTCGCCGGCGACGACCTTCTCGCCGCCGGTGTTGATGACGTCGTCGATGCGGCCGCGGATGCGGAGGCGTCCGTCGTGGAGGGTGCCGAGGTCCTGGGTGAGGTACCAGCGGCCGTCGCGGGTGGCGGCGGTGAGGTCGGGGGCGAGGCGGTAGCCGGTGAACAGGACGGGTCCGGCGATGCGGACGCGCCCGTCGGGGTCGAGGTCGAGGGTGACGCCGTCGAGGGGGAGACCGTCGTAGGCGCAGCCGCCGCAGGTCTCGCTCATGCCGTAGGTGGTGTGGACGGTGGCGCCGGCGGTGCGGGCGCGGTCGAGGAGGTCGGGGTGTGCGGGGGCGCCGCCGAGGAGGATGGCGCGGTAGCGGGTGAGGTCGGTTCCGGCGTCGAGGAGGCGGCGGAGCTGGGTGGGGACGAGGGAGATGAGCGCGGCGTCGGCGGCGGTGATGCGGGCGGGGTCGAAGCGGGGGTGGATGTGGGGGGTGGTGCCGGCGAGGAGGGCGCGGACGAGGACCTGGATGCCGGCGATGTGGCTGGTGGGGAGGCAGCAGAGCCAGCGGTCGGTGGGGTCGGCGCCGATGCGGTGGTGGGTGGCGGTGGCGGAGGCGCGCAGGGTGGCGGCGGTGAGTTCGACGATCTTGGGGGTGCCGGTGGAGCCGGAGGTGGCGATGAGGACGGCGGTGTCGGGGTGGACGGGGATGCCGCCGGGGCGTGGGGTGGTGCCGGTGGTGGTCTCGACGGCGTGGGGGCGGAGGGTGTCGAGGGTGGCGGCGAGGGCGGGCGGGGGTGTGTCGGGGGAGAGGGGGCAGATGGCGGGTCCGGTGCCGTCGAGGGCGGCGTGGAGGGCCTGGAGGAGGCGGGGTCCGGGGGGGAGGACGAGGGCGTGCAGGCGGCGGTCTTCCATGGCGCGGTCAGTTTAGGCGACCCTGTTGAACGCGTTCACATCGGTGGGGCGGTTGAATGGGGGTGGCCGTCCGGCCGTACCGGGTTCTGGGTGAAGAGGGGCACATGGTTTCGGAGTTGTTCGACGCGTCGGCGTGGAAGCTGGTGGAGGGGTTCGACTTCACCGACATCACGTATCACCGGGCGGTGGATCAGGGGACGGTGCGGATCGCGTTCGACCGTCCGGAGGTGCGGAACGCGTTCCGTCCGCACACGGTGGACGAGCTGTACCGGGCGCTGGATCACGCGCGGATGTCGTCGGATGTGGGGTGTGTGCTGCTGACGGGGAACGGGCCGTCGCCGCGGGACGGGGGGTGGGCGTTCTGTTCGGGTGGTGATCAGCGGATCCGGGGGCGGGACGGGTACCGGTACGCGGAGGGGGAGACGGCGGAGTCGATCGATCCGGCGCGGGCGGGGCGGTTGCACATCCTGGAGGTGCAGCGGCTGATCCGGTTCATGGGGAAGGTGGTGATCTGCGTCGTTCCGGGGTGGGCAGCGGGGGGCGGTCACAGCCTGCACGTGGTGTCGGATCTGACGTTGGCGAGCCGGGAGCACGCGCGGTTCAAGCAGACCGACGCGGATGTGGCGAGTTTCGACGGGGGGTACGGGTCGGCGTACCTGGCGCGGCAGGTGGGGCAGAAGTTCGCGCGGGAGATCTTCTTTCTGGGGGAGACGTACTCGGCGGAGGACGCGCACCGGATGGGGATGGTGAACGCGGTGGTGCCGCACGCGGATCTGGAGCGGGTGGCGCTGGAGTGGGCGGCGAAGGTGAACGGGAAGTCGCCGACGGCGCAGCGGATGCTGAAGTTCGCGTTCAACGCGGTGGACGACGGTCTGGTGGGTCAGCAGGTGTTCGCGGGGGAGGCGACGCGGCTGGCGTACGGGACGGAGGAGGCGGCGGAGGGGCGGGACGCGTTCCTGGAGAAGCGTGACCCCGATTGGTCGCGTTTCCCGTGGTACTACTAATTGTTCTGTTCTGTGTTGGGAGGTCGGCGGGTGCGGGTCTTCTCCATCCCGATGCGTACGCGGTTCCGCGGGGTGACGCGGCGGGAGGGTGTGCTGCTGCGGGGTCCGGCGGGGTGGGGGGAGTTCTCCCCGTTCGCCGAGTACGGTCCGCAGGAGTCGGCCCGCTGGCTGGCGGCGGCGCGGGAGGCGGCGTTCGCGGGGTGGCCGGCGCCGGTGCGGGACCGGGTGCCGGTGAACGTGACGGTTCCGGCGGTGGGTCCGGAGCGGGCGTTCGAGCTGGTGCGGGCGTCGGGGTGCCGGACGGCGAAGGTGAAGGTCGCCGAGCGGGGCCAGGACGACGGTGACGATCTCGCGCGGGTGGAGGCGGTGCGGGACGCGCTGGGTCCGGACGGCCGGTTGCGGGTGGATGTGAACGGCGGCTGGGACGTGGCGCACGCGGTGCGGATGGTGCGGGCGCTGGACCGGTTCGACCTGGAATACGTGGAGCAGCCGTGCGGGTCGCTGGAGGAGCTGGCGGCGGTGCGGTCGCGGGTGGACGTGCCGGTGGCGGCGGACGAGTCGATCCGGCGCGCGGAGGATCCGCTGCGGGTGCGGGCTGCGGGCGCGGCCGATGTGGCGGTGCTGAAGGTGCAGCCGCTCGGCGGGGTGCGGGCGGCGCTGCGGGTGGCGGAGGCGGCGGGGCTGCCGGTGGTGGTGTCGTCGGCGGTGGAGACGTCGGTGGGGCTGGCCGCGGGGGTGGCGCTGGCGGCGGCGCTGCCGGAGCTGCCGTTCGCGTGCGGGCTGGGGACGCTGTCGTTGCTGTCGGGTGATGTGACGGGTGATCCGCTGGCGCCGGTGGACGGGGAGATCGTCGTGCGGCGTCCGGTGGTGGACGAGGCGGCGCTGGCCGCGCTGGAGGCCGGGCCGGAGGTGGCGGCGGGCTGGCGGGAGCGGCTCGGTGACGCGGCGAAGGTGCTGGACGCGGCGTCGGGGGACGGCTCGGCGGGATACCTGGGTTCGTTGGGCGCCGCGGCCGGCCCGTCCGGCGCGGCCGGCCCGGTTGGCCCGGTTGGCGCGGCCGGTGGGTTCGGTGCGTCCGGTGCGGCGGGGGAAGGGGACGTCCGATGAATCCGGCGACGGCGCTGGCGACGGTGCTGGTCGATGAGCTGCTGCGGTGCGGGATGACCGACGCGGTCCTGGCGCCGGGGTCGCGGTCGGCTCCGCTGGCGCTGGCGCTGCACGCGGCGGAGGTCGAGGGCCGCGTCCGGCTGCACGTGCGGATCGACGAGCGGTCGGCGTCGTTCCTCGGGCTCGGGCTGGCGAAGCGGTCGGGCCGTCCGGTGGCGCTGGTGTGCACGTCGGGGACGGCGGCGGCGAACTTCCATCCGGCGGTGATCGAGGCGCACGAGTCGGGGGTGCCGCTGGTGGTGCTGACGGCGGACCGCCCGCCGGAGCTGCGGGACACCGGCGCGAACCAGACCGTCGACCAGATCAAGCTGTACGGGACGGCCGCGCGGTGGTCGACCGAGGTGGGGGTGCCGGAGAACCGCCCGGGGATGGTGGCGTACTGGCGGTCGCTGGTGTCGCGGGCGTGGGGGCTGGCGCAGGCGCCGATCCCGGGGCCGGTGCACCTGAACGTGGCGTTCCGCGAGCCGCTGATCCCCGACGGCGACGACTCGTGGTGCGAGCCGCTGGACGGGGACGCGACGGGCGCGTGGACGCGGGTGCGGGCGGCGACGCCGGGGTCGGTGCTGCACGTGCCGCCGACGCGGCGGGGCGTGCTGGTCGTCGGGGACGGCGCGACGAACGTGAAGCGGTACGTGGCGGCGGCGTCGATGGCGGGCTGGCCGGTGCTGGCGGAGCCGAACGGCAACGCCCGCTACGGCGACCACGCGCTGTCGTCGCACCATTTCCTGCTGGGCGTGCCGGAGTTCGTGGAGCGGCACCGTCCGGAGGTGGTGGTGACGCTCGGGAAGCCGGGGCTGTCGCGTCCGCTGCTGGCGCTGCTGCGGCGGGCCGAGGAGCACATCGTCCTGTCGCCGGACCTGTCGCGGTGGCCGGACCCGGTGCGGTCGGCGACGCAGGTGGCGCAGGACGTGGAGATCCCGGTCGTGTCGGGCGACGACGCGTGGCTGAAGTCGTGGCGCGCGGCGGACACGGTCGCGGCGGCGGCGGTGGACCGCGTGCTGGACGCGGTGCCGGAGGTGACCGAGCCGCGGCTGGCGCGGGACCTGGTCGCGGCGCTGCCGGGCGGGTCGCTGCTGTTCTCGGCGGCGTCCATGCCCATCCGCGACCTGGACCAGGTGATGCGCCCGCGGCGCGGGATCCGGATCATGGCGAGCCGGGGCGCGTCGGGGATCGACGGGCTGGTGTCGACCGCGATGGGCGCGGCGCTGGCGCATTCGGGCCGCTCGTACGCGCTGCTCGGCGACCTGGCGTTCCTGCACGACCAGAACGGGCTGGTGCTGGGGCCGCAGGAGCGGCGCCCGGACCTGGCGATCGTGGTCGTGAACAACCGCGGCGGCGGGATCTTCTCGCTGCTGCCGCAGGCGGCGCTGCGCGGCCCGTTCGAGCGGGTGTTCGGCACGCCGCAGGACGTGGACCTGGAGGGCCTGGTCCGGGCGCACGGTGTCCCGTACCGGCGCCTGGACGCGGCGGCCGACCTGCCGAAGGCGATCGCGGGCGAGGGCCTGCGCGTCATCGAGGCCCGGACGGACCGGGACGCCAACGCGGTGCTGCACGCGGAGATGCGCAAGGCCGCGCACGTCGCCGTCCGCGACCTGTTCCTCTGACGCTTTCCGGGACGGCGCGACCTGTTCCCCCGGACGCTTCCGGGGCCGGTGCGACCTCGTTCCCCTGACGCTTACGGGCGCAAGGGCGCGAAGGCGGGGGCGGGGGCTGGGGGCGCGGGTCAGTCGAGGAGGCGGGCGCGGAGGGCCTCGGTGTCCTCATCGGTCCAGCCGTGCCCGGCGAGCCAGGCGGCGGTGCCGCCGAGCTCCTCGTCCACCCGCGCCAGGAACTTCTCCATGATCACCGCGTGCGGGTGGTGGCTGTCGGCCGGCCGGGAGTCGATGTCGGCGGCGTAGGTGTCGCTGGCGCGCAGCCGCGCCAGGATCGCCTCGATCCGCTCGCCCGAGGCGGCGTAGTCGGCGACGATCGCCTCCCGCGTCGTCCCGGCGACCTCCAGCGCCAGCGCGCACACCACGCCCGTGCGGTCCTTGCCCGCCGCGCAGTGCACCAGCGCCGACCCGTCGGTGCGGGCCATCACCCGCAGCGCCGCGACGATCGAGTCCGCGCGGTCCCGCAGGTAGCCGAGGTAGAAGCCGATGGAGCGGTCCTCGTGCTGCCCGCCGCCGGGCCGTGACTGCCACGGCAGCACCTTGTCGATGTCGACACCCGGCGCCGACGCGGCGGGCCGGGCCGACGGGTCGGGCTGGGCCGACGGGTCGGGCTGGGCGGACGGGGCAGACGGATCGGATGCGGGCGGCGGGGGCTGGTCGGCGGCGGCGTCGGTGTGCCGGCCGCCCTCGGCGAACAGCGACAGGTGGTGCAGCCGCACCGACGGGACGCGCGCGAGCGGCCCCGGCCCCTCCAGCCGCACCTCGGCGTCGCTGCGCAGGTCGATGACGTTCTTCAGGTCGTAGTCGTCGAGCAGGACGCGGACGTCGGTGACGGTCAGGCCCTGGAGGTTGTCGGCGCGCAGGACCCGTCCCCGGCGGATGACGCGCCCGTCCACGGTGGGCAGGCCGCCCAGGTCACGGGCGTTGACCGCCCCCTCCAACGGGATCCACCGCGTGCGTTCGCTCATGACTTGTCACCCTATAGGGCCGCTTTGGGGTGCTCTTGGGGTGGGGCTGGCACGAGGGCGCGGCCGGGGTCCAGCACCACCCCCGGTCCGGGACGCAGCCCTCCTGTGCGGCGGGTCCGCGGCCAGCAGGCTGGAGGGCACGGGGCCGGCGGTCGGTCCCCGGGGTGAGGGACGCGCGCCGGATGCGACCAGCGGGGGACACCGGGGTTGGCTCTTCCGGGGGGCGACCGTCCGACCTGCGGATTCGTAGCGTTCCCGGTAGTGGATCGCCGTGGTGAGGAGAACGTTGTGACGATGACCGAACCGGCCCTGGGCGCACGCCCCGCAGAGCTCGGTCAGGGGGCCGGGCGGGTCCCCGTCCGGGACCGGGCGGGGCAGCGGGAGGCGGGCCGGGAGGGCCGCGTCGCCAGCGACTTCGGGCCGCTGGCGCGCCGCGTCCGGGACGCGGGGCTGCTGGCGCGGCGCCGCGGCTACTACCTGCGGGCGATCGCCCTGAACCTCGCCGCGACCGCCGCGCTCTGGACGGCCGTCGCGTGGTGGGGGGCGTCCTGGTGGGCGGTGGCGCTGGCGGTGCCGCTCGCGCTGGCCTCCACCCGGCGGGCGTTCCTCGGGCACGACGCCGGGCACCGGCAGATCGCCGCGTCGCCCCGCGCGAACCGGTGGCTGGGGCTGCTGCTGGGCAACCTCGGTCTCGGCCTCGGCTACGGCTGGTGGAACGACAAGCACAACCGGCACCACGCCAACCCCAACCACGTCGGGAAGGACCCCGACGTCGGCGAGGGCGTCCTGGCGTGGACGCGCGAGCAGGCGGCGCGGCGCCGCGGCCCCGCCGCGTGGATCATCGCCCACCAGGCGTGGCTGTTCTTCCCGCTGCTGCTGCTGGAGGGGCTGAACCTCCAGGTGAACAGCGCCCTGTACCTGCGGGGGAAGGCGCGCCGCGACCAGGCCGTCGAGGGGCTGCTGCTCGCCGCGCACCTGGCCGCCTACCTCGGGCTGGCGTTCACGCTGCTGACGCCGGGCAAGGCGCTGGTGTTCCTGGCCGTCCACCAGGGCCTGTTCGGGCTGCACCTGGGGTCGGCGTTCGCGCACAACCACAAGGGGATGGCGATGCCCGGCCCCGGCGAACGCTGGGACCACCTGCGGCGGCAGGTCCTCACCTCCCGCAACGTCCGCGGCGGGCCCGTCGCCGACTACCTGCTCGGCGGCCTCAACTACCAGATCGAGCACCACCTGTTCCCCAGCGTCGCCCGCCCGAACCTGCGGCGCGTCCAGCCGCTGGTCCGCGAGCACTGCGCGCGCGTCGGGCTGCCCTACACCGAGACCGGCGCGTTCGACTCCTACCGGCAGGCCCTCGCCCACATGAACGACGTCGGCGACCCCCTCCGCGACTGACCCTCCCGCCCCGCTCCGGGACGCCCCCCGGCCCCGCCCCCGGGACGACGTCCGGGCCTTCCCCCGGGACGACGCCGGGCCTGCTCCGGGGCGGCTCCCCGGCCCGCATCGGGGCGGCGCCGGGGCCCCTATCCTGGGCGGTGACATGCCTGAAGGACACACCATCCACCGCCTCGCCGCCGAACACCAGCGCGTGTTCGGCGGCCGCGCCGTCACCGCCGCCAGCCCTCAGGGCCGCTTCGCCGACGGCGCCCGCCTCATCGACGGCCGCGCCCTGGCCACCGCCGACGCCCACGGCAAGCACCTGCTCCTGCGGTTCGACGGCGACCTCACCGTCCACGTCCACCTCGGGATCTACGGCAAGTACACCTTCGGGGACGGGCCCGCGCCCGCGCCCGTCGGCGCCGTCCGGCTCCGCCTCGCCGGCGGCGCCGGCTACGCCGACCTGCGCGGCCCCAACGCCTGCGAGGTCCTCGACCCCGGCGCCGTCGACCGGCTCCGCGACCGCCTCGGCCCCGACCCGCTGCGCCCCGACGCCGACCCCGACCGCGCCTGGCGCCGCATCCACGCCAGCCGCGCCCCCGTCGGGCAGCTCCTCATGGACCAGGCCGTCATCGCCGGACCCGGCAACATCTACCGCGCCGAAGTGCTGTTCCGGCAGGGCGTCCACCCCCGCCTGCCCGGCCGCGACCTGCCCCGCGACCGCTGGGACGCCCTCTGGGCCGACCTGCGGCACCTCATGGCGGCCGGCGTCCGCGACGGACGCATCGACACCGTCCGCCCCGAGCACACCCCCGAGGCGATGGGCCGCCCGCCCCGCGTCGACGACCACGGCGGCGAGGTGTACGTGTACCGCCGCGCCGGGCAGCCGTGCCTGCTGTGCGGCACCGAGGTCCGCACCGAGGTCATGGCCGGACGCAACCTGTTCTGGTGCGACACCTGCCAGCCCGCCGCCTGAACCGCCGCCTGAACCGCCGGTGGACGGCGTCCGGCGCGTGCGGGGTCAGCTCGCCGGACGCGCCGGTTCGGAACGGTCCCGGCCCTGCTCGGGCACCGGCCCGTGCCCGGACGGCGCGGGCTCCCCGAACCGCGCCAGCGCCAGCGTCGCCGCCACCGCCACCACGAACCCCACCACCGCCATCGGCGCCAGCCCCCGCCGGGTGTGATCACCCAGCAGGACGATCCCGACCGCGGCCGGGACGACCGTCTCGGCCACCACCATCGCCGCCGTCGTGCTCGTCACCGACCCCCGCTGCAACGCCGTCGCGTAGAACAGCAGCGCCGCGGCGCCCGCCGCCGCCAGCGCGTACGACGCCGGATCGGTCAGCAGGTCCAGCGGGTTCAGGCTCGTCAGGACCCGCGCGGCGAGCGCGACCACCCCGAACCCCAGGCCCGCGACCAGCCCGAGCGCCACCGACCGCGCCGTCCCCGGCAGCCGTCCCGCCGCCGCACCCACCACCAGCAGCGCCACCGACGCCCCCAGCAGCGTCCAGTGGAACCCGGCCCCGATGTGCGCGGGCCCCTCCCGCCCGGCCGACGACCCGAGCAGCGCCAGCCCGGCGCACACCGCCAGCACCGCCGCCCACTCCCGCGCCCGCAGCCGCACCTTCAGCACCGGACCCGCCACGACCGCCGTCACCGCCAGCGCCGCCGCGATGATCGCCTGCACCACGAACAGCGGCAGCGACCGCAACGCCGCCAGCTCCAGCAGGAACCCCACCAGGTCCAGGGCGATGCCCGTCACGAACGGCACGTTCGCCGCCAGCCGCACCAGCAGCCGCGGATCCACCCCCTCACTGGGCGCGGTCGTCCGCGCCGCGACCGCCTCCAGCACCGTGGCGACGCCGAAACAGCACGCGGCCGCCAAAGCGCCCAGCAGACTCCAGACCATCCGCCCACCCTACGCGCCGCGCCCCTCCCCACCGACCGGACCGGTCCCGACCCGTCAGCGCCCCCCCGGACGAGCGCAAGCGGTCAGCGACCCACGACACGCCACACGCACCGATCGACGCGCCACCGAACAGCGGGCAGCGGGCAGCGCACGGAACGTAGCGAGCGACGAGCGAACGCAGCGGGCAGCGTGCAGCGGGCGAAGGCGAGACCGGCGAACGCGACGGGCGGGTACGGCGGGCAGACCCGGCGGGCAGCGGGCGAAGGTGACGGGCGGACACGGCAGGCGGACGCGGCGGGGAGGGGGTCCGGCCACGGTCGGACCGGCTGATCAGTCGGGGAACCGGGCGAGCCGCGGACGGCGCGGCGGGTCAGCCTTCGAGGGCGTACTGCATCGCGCGGAACTTGTTCTGCGCCTCCGCCAGCTCCGCCGCCGGATCGGAGTCGGCGACGATCCCGCAGCCCGCGAACAGCCGCGCGCGCGTCCCGTCGAGCTCGGCGCAGCGCAGCGCGATGCCCCACTCGCCGTCGCCGCGCGCGTCGACCCAGCCGACCGGGCCCGCGTACCGGCCGCGGTCCATGCCCTCCAGCTCCCGGATCAGCTCCAGCGCCCGGTCGGTCGGGGTGCCCGCGACCGCCGGCGTCGGGTGCAGCGCCGCCAGCACGTCCAGGACGGTCCGGTGCGCGGCCAGGCGCCCGTGCACCGGCGACGCCAGGTGCGTGACGTTCGGCAGCCGCAGCAGCTCGGGTTCGTCCGGGACGTCCAGGTCGGTGCACAGCGGCGCGAGCGCGTCGCGGACCATGTCGACGGCGTAGGAGTGCTCCTCGCGGTCCTTCCCGGACCGGAACAGCGTGCGGGCGCGGGCGTCGTCGTCGGCGGGCGCGGTGCCGCGCGCGGTCGTCCCGGCCAGCACCAGCGAGTCCACGCGGTCGCCGCTGCGGCGGATCAGCAGCTCCGGCGTCGCGCCGACCAGGCCCGCGACGGCGAAGGTGTAGCAGGTGGGGTAGCGGCCCGCGAGCCGCTCCAGCAGGGCCCGCGCGTCGATCGGACGGGCCGCGTGCGCGATCAGGTCCCTGGCGAGGACGACCTTGCCGAGGTGCCCCGAACGGATCCGGGACGTGGCGGTCGCGACCGCCTGCTCCCAGGACGGGGCGCTGCGGGCCCCGTCGCTCCAGGTGAGCCGTCCCGGCGCGGCGGGCGCGGCGGCGACGGGCGGCAGCCCCGCGAGGGGCGGGAAGGGGCCGTCCTCGGCCGGGTCGCCGATCGTGGTGACCCAGGCGCGGCCGTCGCGGCGGCCGAGGACGTACCGCGGGACGATCAGCACCGAGTCGGCCGACTTCGGGTCGAAACCGAAACTGCCGAACGCGACGGGACCGGTGCCGGGCAGCCGCAGCGGGTCGTCCACCTCGGCCGGGTCGAACATCTCCCGCAGCCAGGCGTCGGCGGCGGCGAACCGGTCGTGCCCGCCGGGCAGCTCCAGCCGGGCGGTCTCGCCCCAGCCGACCAGCCCGTCACCGTGCCGGACCCACGCCAGCGCGGTGGGGTGGGGGAGCCGTGAGAGCAGGTCGCCGGGGTCGGCGACCGGAGTGGTGCGGACGACGAGGCGGCCGGGTGCGTGCACGGCGAGCTTCACGAACGCCACTCTACGGGACTTTTGAACCCGTTCAAACCGGCGGGGTGAAAGCGCGCGCTGAGGCATCCGCCACAGCACCGCGCTGTGGCGCGAACCACGGCGCGAACCACGGCGCGAACCACGGCGCGAACCACGGCGGGTGCCGTGGGGGCGCGGCCGGCCCGCCGGTGGGGGACCGCCCTCGTCCGCGGCCGGTCCCGGTCGGCCCGCGACCGGCCGGGACCATACGGGCCGGCCGGGACCGTCGGGGACCGGTGGTCAGCGGCGGCGGCCCGCCAGCCGCCATGCGACCGGAAGGAGCCCGGCCGCCAGCAGCACCTTCAACACGTCCCCCGCCAGGAACGGCGTGACACCCAGGTGCAGCGCCTTGTCGAGACCGACGTGCAGCGACGCCATCAGGTACGGCACGCCCACCAGGTAGATCAGGACGGTCCCGAACGTCATCGTCGCGACCGTCCGCAGCGGGGTGCGGTCACCGCCGCGCTCGGCCAGCCGGCCGACGACCGCCGCGGCGAGCACGAACCCCAGCACGTACCCCAGCGACGGCATGGACATTCCGGACGAGTGCTCGGCGAACCACGGCACCCCCGCGACCCCCGCCGCCAGGTACAACAGCATGCCGAGCGCCGCGCGGGTGCGGCCGAGCGCCGCGCCCGCCAGCAGGACGGCGAACGTCTGGCCCGAGACCGGCACGGGGGTGCCGGGCAGCGGGATCGAGATCTGCGCGGCGACCCCGACCAGCGCGGCCGACCCCGCCACCAGCGCGGCGTCGCGGGCGAGCGCGCCCGGCAGCAGGTCGGACAGGACGGCGGCGGGACGCCGGGACGCCGGGGCGGCGTGAGCGGTGGACACAGCAACCTCCACAAAACGTGCGTGTTGGGACGAAACTAGCGAACGGCCCGACACGGCGGGATCACCCGCCCTACAGAATCTCCCCGCCCCGCTTTGTCGCCCCACCCCGACCGGCCACGACACCCCCTCCCGCACCCCCTGCCCCACGCCGGGACGCATCCGCCGGCGGCGGGGCGGGCTAGGCGCGGCGGGCTAGGCGGGACGGGCCAGGTAGACGACGTCGGGCTCGCCGCGCGGGACGGGCACCGGCAGCACCTCCACCCGCCCGAACCGGTCGCGCAGCAGCCGCTCGAACGCCGGAGCCGCGCCCGCGCTCCACACCGCCAGCACGCCCCGGCCGGTCAGCCGCGCGGCGATCAGGTCCAGGCCGTCCGGACCGTAGAGGCGGGCGTTGCCGGGCGTGACCGTCCAGTCCGGGCCGTTGTCGACGTCCAGGCACAACAGGTCATACCGGGCGTCCCCGGCGGTCAGGTGATCGACCAGATCGGCCGTGACGACCCGGACGCGCGGATCGTCCAGCGCGCCCCGCGAGAACGGCCGCAGCGGCGCGTCCGGCCCGGAGTGCCAGCCGACCACCGCCGGTTCCCGCTCGACCACCGTCACCGCCCCGACCCGCGGCAGCCGCACCGCCTCGGCCAGGCTGAACCCCACGCCCAGCCCGCCGACCAGCACGCTCACATCCTCACCGTCGACGGCGGCGACGGCCGAGGACACCAGCAGCCGCTCGGACTCCCCGTTGCGGGTGTCCATCAGGAACATCCCGTTGCTGATGATCTCGTAATGCTCCCCGGCGCGGCGCAGCACCAGCTCGCCGCCGACCCCCGCCGCCCGCTCCACCACGTCCGCCTCGACCCCGGTCTCCATGCGGACGACCCTAATGCTCCAGCGGAATCCCGTTGCGTTCGAGACGTTCAACGGTTGCCTACTCGGTTGACCCGAATATGGCTTTCGGGGGGAGCTCCAATGACGCGATCCGTGCCATCGTCGGATTCGAATGTGTCGGCAGGTCGGCGGTCATGGGGACGTGGACGCGGTGCAGCGGCGGGGGGAGAGACGATGGCCAGGCATACCGCGCGGACGCCGGCCACTCCAGGCGTCCTGACCGATCCACTCAGGAACCGGGGAGTGGGTTTCACGCAGGCGGAGCGGGACGAGCTGGGGCTGACCGGGCGCCTGCCGTCCGCGGTGCTGACGCTGGAGCAGCAGGCGCAGCGCGCCTACCAGCAGTTGCAGGCCCAAGGCGGCGACCTGGCCAAGAACGTGTACCTGGAGCAGCTCCACGACCGCAACGAGACCCTGTACTACAAGGTGCTCACCGATCACCTCGTGGAATTGCTGCCGGTGGTGTACGACCCCACGGTCGGCGAGGCGATCGAGAAGTACTCCCACGAGTACCGCAGCCCGCGCGGCGTCTTTCTGTCCATCGACCGGCCCGAGGACGTCGAGAAGGCCTTCGCCACGGTTCGACTCGGGCCCGAGGACGTGGATTTGATCGTGTGCAGCGACGCGGAGCAGATCCTCGGCATCGGCGACTGGGGCGTGGGCGGCATCCAGATCGCGGTCGGCAAGCTGGCGGTCTACTCGGCGGCGGCCGGTATCGACCCGGCCCGCACCCTGCCGGTGTCCCTGGACGTGGGAACCGACCGCGAGGCCTTGCTGAAGGACCCGCTGTACCTGGGTAACCGGCATCCCAGAGTGCGGGGCGCCGCCTACGACGCGTTCATCGAGACCTACCTGCGGACGGCCTCGGCGATGTTCCCGCGCGCGCTGCTGCATTTCGAGGACTTCGGCCCCGGCAACGCCCGGCGGATCCTGGAGACCTACGGCGGCTACCGCATCTTCAACGACGACATGCAGGGCACCGGTGCGATCACTCTGGCCGCGGTCCTGTCGGCCATCAAGATCAGCGATGTGCCGCTGCGTGAGCAGAAGGTGGTGGTCTTCGGCGCGGGCACCGCCGGAGTCGGCATCGCCGACCAACTGCGCGACGCCATGGCCCGTGACGGCGGCGGTGACGGCGGCGGCGGTGGCGACCGGCGGCAGGCCACGGCCCGGGTCTGGCTGATCGACAAGCCGGGCCTGCTCACCCGCGACACCCCTGACCTGCGCGACTTCCAGCAGCCCTACGCGCGCGATCCGTCGGAGGTCGCCGACTGGACCAGGGACGACGGCGCGATCTCCCTGCTGGAGACCGTGAAGCGGGTCAAACCGACGATCCTGGTGGGCACCTCCGCCGTCCACGGCGCGTTCACCCGCGAGGTCGTCGAGGCCATGGCCGAGGGCACCGAACGCCCGGTCATCCTCCCGCTGTCCAACCCGGCCTCGCGCATCGAGGCCATGCCGGCCGACATCATCGCCTGGTCCGAAGGCAAGGCCCTGGTCGCCACCGGCATCCCCGTCCCACCCGTCGAGCACGACGGGGTGACCCACCAGATCGCGCAGGCCAACAACGCACTGCTGTATCCCGGGCTGGGCCTGGGCACGATCGTCTCCGGCGCGTCGAAGGTGACCGACCGGATGCTGTCCGCGGCCGCCCGGGCGGTGGCCGACCAGGTCGACGTCGGCGCACCGGGCGCCTCCCTGCTGCCGCCGGTGGAGGACCTGCGCGAATCGTCGGCGATTACCGCGACGGCGGTGGTCGAAGCGGCGGTCGGCGACGGCGTCGCCACCGGCAGACCGTCCGACCCCGGGCGAGCCGTCCGCCAGGCCATGTGGGAACCGGTCTACGGCCCCGTCCACGGCGACGGAGCGACGGCCTGACCGCGACTTCGACCGCATCGCCGACCCAGCCGCGATGGCCCACCCCGCCTCGTCGGCCAGGCCGTAGCGCCGGGACTTCGAGCACCGCGCCGACCGCTGGCCGGCGGTCGGTCGGGGGCTGTCGCGGGCGCGGGCGGGGTGGTTAGGGTGCGGGCCATGCCGACCCTCACCCCCCATGATCCGGCGTCCCCGTTCCCGCCCGGCGCGCTGCTCGCCGGACGGCGCGTCCTGGTCGTCGGAGCCGGGACCAGCCCCAGCGACGACCCCGACGCCCCCATCGGCAACGGACGCGCCATCGCCCTCGCCGCCGCGCGGGAGGGCGCCGCCGTCGCCTGCGCCGACCTGGACGCCGGCGCCGCCCGCCGCACCGCCGACATGATCACCGAGGACGGCGGCACCGCGCACGCCCTGCCCGCCGCCGACGCCGCCGACCCCGGCGCCGCCGCGAGCACCGTCGAGGCCGCCGCCGCCGCGCTCGGCGGCCTGGACGGCCTGGTCCACAACGCCGGAATCGGCATCGGCCACGGCCTCGCCGGCACCGACCCCGCCGACTGGGACCGCGTCCTCGCGGTGAACCTGCGCGCGCCGTTCCTGTCCGCGCGGGCCGCGCTGCCGCTGCTCGGACCGGGCGCGGCGATCGTGCTGATCGGATCGCTCGCCGGCACCAAACCCGGATCCCGGTCCCCGTCCTACGACGCGTCCAAGGCCGGCCTCACCGGACTGCTGCGGCACATCGCCGCCGAGGCCGCCCCGCGCGGCGTCCGCGCCAACCTCCTCGCGCCCGGACTGATCGACACCGTCATGGGACGCGCCGCCTCCGCCGCCGACACCGACCGCGACCGCACCGCCCGCCTCATCCCCCTCGGACGCCAGGGCACCGCCCACGAGGTCGCCGCGACCGCCGCCTTCCTGCTGTCGGACCGCGCGTCCTACATCACCGGCCAGGTCCTGCACGTCGACGGCGGGCTGTCCACCCTGCGCTGACCTGCGGCGCCGTCCGCACGGGAAGAGCCCTTCACTCTCGGATGTTCGCGTGTAAGCATGTAATCATCCGGGAGGTGCGATGTCCCCCAACCCACCCCTCAACGACCCCCGCCCCGACGACCCCGACCGCCCAGAACCTGACTCCGGCCGCGAAGGCGACCGCGAGGGCGCGGGCGAGGGCGGTGGCGCGCTGGACGCCTACTCTCGCGTCGTGTCCCACGTCGCCCGCGAGCTGACGCCCAGCGTCGCCGGACTGCGCGTCCGGCACCACGGCCGCGAAGGCGCGGGATCGGCCGTGGCGTTCACCGGCGACGGGTTCCTGCTGACCAACGCGCACGTCGTCGGCCGCGCCACCGGCGGGCAGGCCGCGTTCGCCGACGGCACCACCGCCGCGTTCACCGTCGTCGGCGCCGACCCCCTGTCGGACCTGGCCGTCGTCCGCGCCGACGGGCCCGCGCCCGCCCCCGCCGAGCTCGGCGACAGCGACGCCCTCGTCGTCGGGCAGCTCGTCGTCGCCGTCGGCAACCCCCTCGGCCTCGCCGGATCGGTCACCGCCGGGGTCGTGTCCGCGCTCGGCCGGTCCCTGCCGACCCGCAGCGGCAGCGCCGTGCGGATCGTCGAGGACGTCATCCAGACCGACGCCGCGCTCAACCCCGGCAACTCCGGCGGCGCGCTCGCCGACTGGCGCGGACGCGTCGTCGGCGTCAACACCGCCGTCGCCGGGATCGGCGTCGGGCTCGCCGTCCCCGTCAACGCCACCACCCGCCGCATCATCGCCGCGCTCATGGCCGACGGCCGCGTCCGCCGCGCCTACCTCGGCGTCGTCGCCGCGCCCGTCCCCGTCCCGGCGCACCTGCGCGACCGGACCGGGCAGCGGGACGCGCTGCGCGTCGCCGAGGTCGTCCCCGGCAGCCCCGCCGACCGCGCCGGGCTCCGCCGCGGCGATCTCGTGCTCGCCGCCGCCGGAGCGCCGGTGTCCCAGGCGCAGTCGCTGCAGAAGCTGATGTTCGCCGACGCCATCGGACGGCCCCTCCCGATCACCGTGCTCCGCAACGGCGCGATGGTCGACGTGATCGCCGAACCCGTCGAACTCACCGCCGAGAACGCCTGACCCCGAACCCCGCGAAACGCTGGCCGCCGTCCGCCCCGGAATGTTTGGCGCCGTCCAGGGGCCGTCCGGCGGCGGGCGGCCCGGGGCGGGCTCTGGCGCTCACCTGCGAAAACACCTGAACCGCCGCACGAGACGCCCACGGCGAGGACACTGGAACGCGGCGCCCCGGAGCCCGGCGCGCAACACGCGGGCGCCGTCGTTCCGGCGATACCACGGCAACGAGTGCGTAACAATGGCTCGGCTATGGCATCGCGATCGCGGAACCCCCAGGCAAACCGTCCGGCGACTCCCGCCCCCCACGACGGCACCGGCGCGCACCCCGCGCACGCGCACCCCGCGCTGCGCCCCCGCCCCGGCGTCCCGTGGCGATCGGGCAAGGGAGCGGGAGGCGGAGCGGGCGGGGGAGCGGCGCGGACGCGCCGGACGGCGGCGGCCGTCACCGGCGCCGTCCTCGCCCTGTCCACCGCCACCGGCTGCATCTCCGCGTTCGGCGGCACCCGCAAGGACGACGCCGCCGCGCGGTCCCTGCCCGCCGAGTGCGCCGCGATCGCCGCGCCCGGCGACTCCCGCTCCCGGCAGCTGCGCGGCATGTGGATCGCGACCGTCGGCGGCACCGACTGGCCGACCGACCCGTCCCGGCCCGCCGCCGAACAGCGCGCCCGGTTCGTGAAGCTCCTCGACACCGCCCGTGCGATGAACCTCAACGCCGTCGTCGTGCAGATCCGGCCCGACGCCGACGCGTTCTACCGCTCCCCGTACGAGCCGTGGTCGGCCGTCCTCACCGGCACCCCCGGCAAGGACCCCGGCTACGACGTCCTCGCGTTCATGGTGAAGGAGGCCCACGCGCGGAACCTGGAGTTCCACGCCTGGTTCAACCCCTACCGCGTCGCGCAGGACACCGACCGGTCCAAGCTCGCCGCGAACAGCCCCGCCCGGCGCCACCCCGACTGGGTCCGCACCTACGGCGACCAGCTCTGGTACGACCCCGGGCTGCCGCAGGTCCGCGACCTTGCCACCAAGGCCGTCATGGACGTCGTCCACAAGTACGACATCGACGCCGTCCACTTCGACGACTACTTCTACCCCTACCCCGAGTCCGGCGACTTCCCCGACGCCGCCACCTACCGCGCCTACGGCCACGGCATGAAGAAGGCCGACTGGCGGCGCCGCAACGTCGACACCCTCATCCAGACCCTCTCCACTCAGATCCACCAGGCCAAACCCTGGGTCAGGTTCGGGATCAGCCCGTTCGGGGTGTGGCGCAACAAGACCACCGACCCCGACGGCTCCGCCACCAGCGCCCTGCAGTCCTACGACGACATCTACGCCGACACCCGCGGCTGGATCCGCAAACGCTGGATCGACTACATCACCCCGCAGCTGTACTGGCCCATCGGCGACCACGCCGCCGACTACCGCACCCTGGTCGCCTGGTGGAGCCGCCAGGTCGCCGGCACCGGCGTCCAGCTCACCATCGGCCAGGCCGGATACCGCGTCGGGGAGGACGCCGCCTGGCGCCGCCCCGACGAACTGTCCCGCCACCTCACCCTCAACCGCCGCTACCCCGACGTCCGCGGCGACATCTTCTTCTCCGCCACCGACCTGGCCGCCAACCGCCGCGGGTTCGCCGCCCGCGTCCGCACCGACCACTACACCCGCCCCGCGATCCCCCCGGCCGCCACCCCCGCCGGCGGGAAGACCGCCACGCCCGCGCCCGTCCGCGACGTCCGCGCCACCACCGACGGACACGGCGTGCAGATCTCCTGGACGCCCCCGTCCGGCCCCGGCACCGGACCCGGCAACGGCCCCGGCGCCGGCGACGCGTCCGGCCGCGCCACCGCCTACGCCGTCTACCGCCGCGACGGACGCGGCGGAGGCTGCGCCGCCGTCGACCCCGCCGCGCTCATCGGCACCGCCCGCGACCCCGGCACCCCCGCCGGCGGACGCCTCACCCTCACCGACACCTCCGCCCGCCCCGGACACGACTACACCTACACCGTCACCGCCCTGGACCGGCTCCACCGCGAAAGCCCGCCCGCCCGTGCCGCAACGGTGACCGTGAACCGCGGGTAAAGCGTCGCCCGGCGGGGGACAAACACTGCAGCCGAACCACCCCCCGGAGGTATGAAGCATGGCGCTGTCGACGGAGGAGCAGCGGATCCTCGCCGAGATCGAGACCCGGCTGGCCGAGAACGACCCCCGGCTGGCCCGACGCCTGACCGCACTCGGCGACGCGCCCCGCCGCCGCGTCCGCCTCATCGCCGCCGTGGTGATCGCCGCGGTCGGCGTGGTCACCGCGCTGGTCTCGGCGATCCTCACCGCCTTCTCCTGACCCGCACCCGGGGGAGCGCCCGCAGCCCCGCACGCCCCCTGCCACCTCACACCCGCACCCCGCAGCGCACCGGAAAGCACCGCGCACCGCAAAGCACCGCGCACCGCCAGGTACCCGCCCGGAGGGGACGGCCGACGCCACCCGGCCCGTCCCGGACGGGGCGCACGAAAAAGCCGCCGGGCTCGGACGGAAACGGTTCCGTCCGAGCCCGGCGGCTCTTCACGTCAAGGTCGGTGTGGCGGTCGCCTCACGGCGAAAGGCACAACGCGGCTCCAGCCGGACGGTATTCCGCGAAGGCGTTATTTTGAGCCCGGGGGACACAATCCACACCGACCGCACCCACTCTAACGGCTGCCGGGCCGTGCCTCCGCCCACCCGGCCGCGTGTCCCCGGTCACCTCACCCCGAAGTGACGGTTCCGTGCGGGCGTGCACCCGGCCCGCACGCGCCGCGTCAACCACACAGAGGCACGCTCCACGACGCGTCCGCCGCCCGCCCCGCACGGCCGGACGCGACACCGGCCACGACCGGCGCGGCCACGGCGACCTTCCGCCGCGGCCACAAACCGGCCACCGGCCGCCATCACCCCGGCCCGCCCGGGGAACAGGTCGAACGACACCGCCGACCGCGCCGCAACCACAGCGTCACCAGCACGAAGGAGTCGGGGAAGTGGGCACCAAAGGGCTCGGAATCGACCACGACCGCACCGAAGACCGGCACCACGCCGAAGACCCGGACGCCGACGGGGAACCGACCGGCGGACCCGACGGCGACCCGCCCGACGGCCCGCTCACCGCACCCTCCCCCACCCCCGCCGCCGCCACGGCCGCCACGGCCACGCCAGCGCCCCTCACACCGTCCGCCGTCCCTTCCGCCCCGCCGCTGACCGCCCCCGGACCCGCGCGGCTCACCGCACCGGCCACAACAACACCGGCCACAACTCCGGCCCCCGCACCAGCCGCCCGGCCGGTCACCGCACCGACCGCGGCACCGACCGCGGCACCGGTCACCGCATCGGCGGCCGTCCCGGCCGAGGAGTGGGTCCTCGCCGCCGACCCGCGCGCCGCCGCCCACGCCCGCACCCTCACCACCCGCACCCTGCGCGACTGGACGCGCCGCGGACACCTCGCCGCCGACCCCTGCGCCCTCGACGACGTCATCCTCATCGTCGACGAACTCATCACCAACGCCGTCGTCCACGGCCGCGGAACCGTCCGCCTGCGCCTCACCCTCGACGGCGCCCCCGCCACCCCCGTCCTGCTCGGCGAGATCACCGACGACCACCCCGGCCTGCCCGCGTCGGTGAGAGCCGGGCGGCCCGCCCCGCCGCCCGTCCTGGACTGGTCCGAGGACGGCCGCGGACTCCTCCTCGTCGACGCCCTCGCCACCGACTACGGCGCCTACGCGCGGCCCCCCGGCAAGACCGTCTGGTTCACCCGCTCCCTCGAACCGGCCACCCGGCCCTGAACCCGGCCTCCGGGCAGGTCAGGGACGAAGCGGACAGCGGTCCACGACCCACAGCTCCTCCTCGTCCCCCTCACCGCCCGGAGCCGGCGGAGGCTCCTCGGTCAACCGGTCCAGATGCCACTCGACGTGCGCGAGCGGCCCGCCCCACCCCGCCACCAGATCCGCCAGCGGACGCACCGGACCCGGCGCGCCGAACCGGCGCGGCTCCGGCGCCTCCCGCCGCCACACCGCGTCGTCGGCGTCGGCGATCCAGCGGGCCAGATCGTCCAGCACCTGCGACAGGTCCCGCGCGAGGTCGCCCAGCGACCGCACCGCCATCGCGTCCTGCACCATCGACTCCCACGCGTCGAACGACGCGACCCGCGCGAACCCCTCCGGATACTCCGGCGGGCTCCCCGCCTCCACCGGCGGCTCCCCGGTCACCGCCGACCGCACCGCCGCGACCTGCCAGCGCGTCCACTCCGCCAGATGCCCCAGCACCCCCCGCAACGCCGCCGCCCCACCCGCCGCCGGACGGCCGCCGGGCGGACGGGCGGCGGCGACCGCCTCCCGCAGGCGCGACCGGGTGAACTCCACCCGGTCCAGCGTCCACGCCCGGGCCCGCGCCGCGCCCGCCGCGTCCCGCGCCACCGGTCCCCGCGGCGCCGGCTCGGCGGGCGGACGCGGAACCGGCACCCGCAACGCCGCGAGCAGCGCGTCCAGATCCCGCACCCCCACACCCCGCGCCGACAGGTACGCCGCGCCGATCCGCTCCACCCGGAACAGCCGCGGCCCCTCCCGCGTCCGGCACCAGCCGACCAGGTACTCGGCGTACGGGGCGGTCACCAGCCCGTGCGCCTCCACGTCTCGCACCGTCCGCGCGCCCTGCTGGTCGGTGTAGACCAGCCGCACCACGCGCCGCGTCCGGACCGCCTCGGCGAGCGTGTCCCGCACCGGCCCCACCAGCGACGCCGCCTCGCTCAACGGCTCGCGCGGCGGCTCCGGCTCCAGCGCGTACCCGCGTCCGCGCTCATGCCGCACCGGCAGCCCGCCGTGCTCCAGCAACTCCATGTCCCGCCGGACGGTCCGGGCGCTCACCCCCAGCCGTCCCGCCAGCTCACCCGCCTCCAGCGCCCCGGGCGACGCCCTCCGCAGCTCGGTCACCAGCAGCAGCAGGCGGTCGACCCGATCGAGATCGGACGCGCGGTCCGCGTCGCCGGCGGCGGCGCGGCGGGGAAGCCCCTCGCGAACTCCTCGCTCGTCTCCCATCAGCCCATCGTGACCCCCGGCACCGACACTATGCCGCCCGGTAACCCCCATGTCCCGCCCCGGCCACCCTCACGCCCCGACCACGACTGCGGCGAAGCAGCCGACCTGGATCGTCTCGATGGTCCCTGACGGCTCCTGGGTCTGCAGCGGAGGCGAGCACGACGGTTCGCCCGTCGCCCCATCCGCTTACTAGGCGGCACCTGGCACGACGGCTCCAGCGGCCGACCGCTTCGGGCGCCGGGCAGCGAGCGCGGGGCGGGACAAGACGGGCGGGGCGGGCGCGGGGCAGGCGAGCGGGACGGGCGAGCGGGACGGGCGAGCGGGGCGGCCGGATTGTCACGGTGGTCGCGGCGGGCGCTCGGCGCGGGCGCGGTGTCAGGGGTTGGTCAGGGCGTCGGCCACTCCCTCGAAATCGGCCGCCGTGAGCGTCAGCGCACCGGAGTCGCTGATCGCCTGCGTCGCCGCCGCCCGGCCCAGATGGCGCGTCGCCGCGCGGTCCAGGTACGCCTCGACCAGCCGCGCGCCGCTCACCCGGCCGCGGCCCCGCATCGACGCCAGGTCGCGGCGCACCACCGGCCACGCGTCGTCGCCGACCCGCAGCCGCCGCTCCTCGGCGAGCAGCCGCAGCAGCGCCTCCCTCTCGCGCGGCTGCGACAGGTCCGGCAGCCGGACGGCACGAAGGTCGGTCACCAGCTCCGGCGCCGCCGCCGACAGCTCACCCACGCGCGCGGGCGCGCACGTCCCGACCAGCGCCGTGTCGCTCACACCCTCGAGCCGGGCGCGCGCCAGCGCCGCCGAGAAACCCGCACCGCGCGGCTCGTCCAGGACGAGCACGTCCAGACCGTCCAGGAGCAGGACGTGACCGGCGTGGCCGGCCAGCAGCTCCGCCAGCCCCTCGGGACCGTTCGCCGCGACCTCCTCCGCACGGACCGTCCGGACCTCGCCGCTTCCGGCCTCGACCTCCGCCAGCGCCCGCGCCGCCATCCGCGCCAGCCGCCGCTGCCCGCTCGACGGCTCGCCGATCAGCAGCAGCCCCGGCGCGGACGCGCTCGACACCTCCTGCCCGCGCAGCCGCTTGGCCCACTTGCCGCGCCGCCGCACCTCGGTCACCACGCGCTCGATGTCGTCCGCCCCGCACAGGAACCGGATCCCGTAAGCCTCGGCGATCTGCGGCCCGTGGGGCGGAGCGGGAGCCTGCGGCACCGGCGGGATCGGCTCCGACACCGGCGGCGGAGGCGGCGGCAGCACCGGCTGCGCCGGAGCGTCCGCGGTCGTCGCGTCCGAAGCCCACGCCGGTCCCGCGGACGGCGCGGGCGACGCGGCATCGGGCGCCCACCCGGCGCGTGGGGCGGACGGCTCCGGCGTCCACGCGCCGCCCGCGGGCTGACCCGCCCGCGGCGCGTCCGAAGCCCATGAACCGCCTGCGGACGACGGGGGAGACGACGCATCGCCCGGTGAGGACGCCGCGCCGGGCCTCGACGCGTCCGCCGTGGTCGCGTCGGCGGTCGTCGCGTCGGACGGACGTCCGCTGCCGGAACTCCCCTCCGCGCCCGGCGAGCGACGGGATCCCGGATCGAGCTGCGTCGCCTCGGGATCAGCCGAACGATCCAGCCAAGCCGGGCCCCCGCCAGCGGGCGGCGGGCCCGGCGGAGGAGCCGGGGGACCGGCGGGCGGCATCCGGTAGGACGGATCCGCCGTCGTCACACCCTGCTGAAAACCCTGACCCGAACCGCCTGTGCCGCCGTGCGGATCCGAGGGCCCCGCACCGAACCCGCCCGCGCCCTCGCCCTGCCCGGACGCGGAACCACCGCCCGAACCCGGCGCGGCAGGCGACGGCCCTCCACTGGGCGAAGCCCACCCGCCGCCGGCACCGGGCACACCGCCGGCTTCCGGATTCAGCACCGTGGGAGGCGCCCCGCCGGAAACTCCGCCCGACGCGCCTCCGCCCTCCGGCCCGCCGGCGGACGGCGCGGGAGCGAACGGCGGAACGCCGGGCCCGCCGGCACCGGAACCCGCGTTCTGACCAGCGCCGGGTCCGTGTCCCGGCCCGGAACCCGAACCCGGCCCACCGCCGGGCCCACCGCCTTGACCCGGCGGCGGCACGGGCGCGGAACCCGGACCGGAAGCAGCACCGACCGAGCCGGACGCGGCAGCGCCGGGCACCCCGCCCGGATGGCTCACGGGCCCGCCGCCTCCGGGTCCCCGAGGCCCCGGAACGGGCGGCGGCGGAAAACCGGCGTCCGCCCCCGAACCCGACGCCCCCGCCGCAGGCGACGCCGCGCCCGCCGACGAAGACCCGGCCGGAGGAGGGGCAACGTTCGGCCCCGCGCCGGACGCGCCCGGCGCCGGAGGCCCGGACGGCATGGCGGCAGGGCCCGCGTTGGGACCGGCGCCGGGCGCGCCCGGCGCCGGGGATGCGGACGGCATGGCCGGAGGAGCGCCGGGGTCCGGGTTCGCGCCGGGCGTGCCCGGCGGGGCGGAGCCGGGCGGGATGGGCGGAGGTGGGCCGCCCGCGACCGGGCCCGCCGGAGGATCGGGGGTGCCGGACGGCGACTGGGACGGCTCGCGTTGCGCGGCCAGGTGCGCGCGGGCGGCCTTGATGATGTCCCAGGCGCTCAGCTCGTCGGTGGACGGCGGGGTGTGCATCGCCGGGGACATCAGCTCCGCCGCGACGGCCTGCGGCAGCGCGAAACCCGTCGCGGGCGGGGTGACCTGCGCCAGCCGGCACCAGGTCAGGCCGAGGCTGTAGGTGGTGACCAGCAGCGAGGCGAGCGTGCCCGAGTCGCCGCGCAGGACGTCGGGCAGGCGGCCCTCGCGCGGCCACAACGCCCGCAGCGGATGCCCCGGATCGGCCAGCACCGCCTGGAGCGTGCGGGCGCTGTCGGGGTCGAGCCAGCGGTGCAGCGCGGGCAGGACGTTCGGCGCGGCCTGCAGGTCGGCGGCCAGGACGGCGACGCCCGCGCGGCGGACCGCGTCGTGGCGGCGGCCCGCCGCGGACGTTCCGGCGGTCATGCCGGGCGGGCCCGCGCCCTGCGTGGCTCCCGGCCCGCCGAGCAGGCCGCCCGCGCCGGGGAGCTCCTCGCCCGCCAGGTCGGCGACGATCTGCTGCAGGTCGTACAGGGTGAGGCGCAGGTGCTCGCCGGGCGCGGCGTCGCGCATCATCGGGATCGCGTGCTCGGCCGGGCAGCGCCGCCGCCACTCCGCCAGCACCGCCTGCTGCCCGTACCGGGCGGTCGCCAGGTCCTGCGGGACCAGGCGCAGCGACGCGGCCGTCACCGCGGCGAGGGCGTCGGCGCCGGGGCGGAACCGCTCGTCGCCCGCCAGGCCCGCCGCGACCTCGTACATCACGCGGGCGACGTGCGCGGCGCCCGCGCCGTCCCCCATCACCAGCCGGGAGGCGTAGTAGCCCGCGAGGGTGGAGAAGTCCGGCGGCATCATCCAGTGCAGCCGGTCGGCGGGCGTGGTCAGGAACGGGACGAACGACTCGATCAGCGGATGCTCGGTCAGCGCGACCGGCGCGCCCGCGCACCACAGCAGCGCGCCCCACGCCGCCGCGACCGTCGAGGGGGTGCCGGGCTGGAACATCGGGTCGTGCTGCTGGAACTGCGCCGGGTCGACCGCGAGCGCCGTGGTCAGCGCCTGCGAGATCCGCGCGACGACGGCGGTGTCGGGGACGGGCCCGAGGAAGCCCGCCGACACCATGCGCCCGGCGGCCAGGTCCGGGCCGGTCGGGAACAGCTGCGGCGGGACGGGCGGGTTGCCCGCGCCGCGCGGCGCGGGCATCGCGGCGTTGCGCGAGGCCGGGTCGGACGGCGGCGGGCAGGGATGCCAGGTGCCGTCCAGGCCGCACCGGTACCAGCGGCCCCACGCCCCGTACAGCCACCACTCGCCCGCGCCCCACAGCATCCGCGCGACGATCTGCTCGGCGCGCTGTTGCGGCGGCGCCGACGCCCACCAGGGTGAGGCGACCAGTTCCCGGACGTTGCCCTCCACGGCGGTGAAGAGGTCGGCCCGCTCGCCCGGCTGACCACCCGCCTGCCCGCCCGCTTGGGCGCCGCCGCCGTGCCCGCCCGGTCCGGTCCCCGCTGCCTGCCAGTTCACCCGGCGAATAGTAGTCCTCCGGCGACGGGCCGGGAGGAAGACGACCATCGACATGTAAGGAGTGATATGCCACTATGCTCCTGAAACCGGAGGGTGGGAGGGTACCGAAGTGGCACACCTCGACACCGGCGCGGGACGGACCCGCGCCGGCGGACTGGCATTGATCATCCTGTCGTCGGTCTGCTTCGGCGGATCCGGACCGTTCGGCAAGGCCCTCATCGAGGCCGGGCTCAGCCCCCTGCAGGCGGTGTGGGTACGCATCGCCGGCGCCGCGCTGGTCTTCACCGCCCTCGCCGCCACCGTGCGCGGACGCCGCGCCTGGACCACCGCCCGCGCCCACCTCGCCCCGCTCCTCGGCTACGGCGTCGGCGCCATCGCCGGATGCCAGGGCCTGTACTTCCTCGCCGCATCCCGCCTGCCCGTCGGCATCGCGATCCTCCTGGAGTTCTGCGGCCCGGTGCTGGTGCTGCTGTGGCTGCGGCTGGTGCGCCGCGTCCAGGTCCAGCGCACCGCCGCGCACGGCGTCGCCGTCGCCATGGTCGGCCTCGCGCTGGTCGTGCAGGTGTGGGACGGCCTGCGGCTGGACGCCCTCGGCCTGGCCGCCGGACTCGGCGCCGCCGCCTGCCAGGCCGCCTACTTCCTTCTGCTCGACCGCATGGGCGACGGCGCCGACCCCCTGGTCACCAACGCCGCCGGTGGCATCATCGCCGCCGTCGTCCTCACCCCGATCGCCCTGCCCTGGTCGGTGCCCTGGCACATCCTCGCCGGCCCCGTCCCGATCGCCGGGCACACCGCCCCCGGCTGGGCCCTGGTCGCCTGGATCATCGCGATCAGCACCGTCCTCGCCTACCTCACCGGCAACGCCGCCGTGCACCGCCTGTCCGCGCAGGTCGCCGGGGCCCTCTCCTACACCGAGGCCGTCGCCGCCACCCTCATCGCCTGGGTCGTCCTCGGCGAACACCTCAACCCCGTCCAGCTCCTCGGCGGCGCCGTCGTCCTCACCGGCGCCTACCTCGCCCAACGCTCCGTGACCACCACCTCCACCACGTCCGTGCCGCTGAGCGTGGCCGAACCGCTCCCCACACCCGAACTCCTCGACACCTCCAAGACCCCGCACTAGCACCGCCACCCCCGCCACCCCCGCAACCTCCGTCACCCCCGTCGGCCTCTGCTTCCGAGGAGACCGGAGGACGGCCCGCCCCGAGGAGACCGGAGAAGGAGCCCGCCCCGAGGAGGCGGGAGAAGGGGCCGTCCCCCGAAGACCGGGGGACGGTCAGGCGTTCTCCTTCCGGAAGCGGTGGGCGCCGAGCGCCACCGACACCACCACCAGCGCCGCGGTCACGGCCGCGCCCTCCAGCACGGACGGGGAGGAGAAGTCCCCGCGGAACGCCGCCCGCGCCGCGTCCACCACGTACCGGAACGGCGTGAACCGCGACACCGTGTCGAGCCACGCCGGGGCCATGCTCATCGGCAGGATGATCCCCGACAGCAGCATCAGCGGCAGCGTCACCGTCGACAGCAGCGGCGCGAACGAGTCCTCGACGCGGGTCGCCATCGCCAGCACGTACGACAGCGACGCGATGCTCAACGCCAGCGCCGCCACGAACACCACGCCCGTCGCGATGCCCCACAGCGGCGCCCGCAGCCCCAGCACCACACCCGCCGCCAGCAGCATCACCGCTTGGACGACCAGCAGCAGCGTGTCGCACAGCACCCGCCCGAGCAGCAGCGCCAGCCGGGACACCGGCGTCACCCGCAGGCGCTCCACCACTCCCGACCGCAGGTCGGCGATCAGCCCGAACCCGACGAACCCCGCGCCGAACAGCGCAAGCTGGACCAGGATGCCCGGCACGAACGCCCGCCAGGTGTTGCCGCCGCCCGCGCCCTGCACCCCGCCGACCCGGCTCAGCAGCGGCCCGAACAGCACCAGGTACAGCAGCGGCTGCGTCAACCCGAACACCACGCTCACCTTGTTGCGCAACCGCTGCCGCGCATACCGCAGAAAGATCAGCCGCGTGTCACGCACCGCACGCCCCAGCGCGAACCCCTCCGCCGCGAAGGCCGCACCACGACCCATCCCGCCGCGAACCTTCCCATCGCGACCACCACCGCGACCGCCGGCATCGCGACCGCCGGCATCGCGACCGCCGGCATCGCGACCGCCGGCATCGCGACCGCCGGCATCGTCCGCGCGCCCGCTGACGGCCGCCCGCCCGTCACGCTCACGCCCGTCACGCTCGGGCCCGCCGTCACGCTCACACCCGCCGCTGCTTCCGCCGCCGTCCTCGCCGGGTCCGGTGGCCGTCTCGGTTCCCTTCGTCGCCATGGTTCTCCTCGCCTTCACGCCGCGTCCCGCAGGGAGCGGCCCGTCACCGTCAGGAACACGTCGTCCAAGGTGGGCCGCGCCATCCGCAGCCCGGCCAGCTCCACGCCCGCCTCGTCCAGGGCGCGGATCAGGCCCATCAGCGTCCGCTCGCCGTCGTCGACGGTCAGCCGCAGCGAACCGTCCAGCACCGTCGCCTCACGCACCGCCGGATGATCGGCCAGCGCCGCGCGCGCCCTGCCCGCGACCTGCTCGGGCGGCACGCCGGACGCCGCCAGTTCGAGCGTGACCACGTCGCCGGAGACCCGCCGTTTCAGCTCGGCGGGGGAGCCCTCGGCGACGATCAGCCCCCGGTCGATGATCAGGATCCGGTCGCACAGCGCGTCGGCCTCGTCCAGGTAGTGCGTGGTCAGGAACACCGTGGTGCCGTCGCGGTCGCGCATGCGCCGGATGTGCTCCCACAGGTTGCCGCGGCTCTGCGGATCCAGGCCCGTGGTCGGCTCGTCGAGGAACACCAGCGGCGGACGGTGCACCAGCCCGAGCGCGACGTCCAGCCGGCGCCGCTGCCCGCCCGACATCGCCCCCGACGGACGCTCCAGCAGGCCCTTCCCGTCCAGCTCCAGCCGCCGCGCGAGCTCGGCGATCCGCCCCGCCGGATCGGCCACCCCGTACAGGCGCGCCTGGAGCTCCAGCTCCTCGCCCGCCGGCACGGACGGGTCGGTGCCGCCGCCCTGCGCCACGTATCCGATGTGCCGCCGCACCCCCGCCGGATCGGACCGCAGGTCACGCCCCGCGACCGTCGCCGACCCGGCGGTCGGCGCGAGCAGCGTGGTCAGCATCCGCAGCGTGGTGGTCTTGCCCGCGCCATTCGGGCCGAGGAACCCCACGATCTCCCCGGACGCGACCGACAGGTCCACCCCGCGCACGGCCTCCACGGCGCCGCGCCCGCCGCCGAACGTGCGGGCCAGCCCCCACGCCTCGATCATCCCAGCCTCCCACCGAGCGGAAGATCCACGCCGCGGCGGTCACCGCGACCCCGATAGAGTAACCCCAAATTTGCAGTCACACCAACTTTTCATCGACACCAGTTCGCCTAGAATCGGTCCCATGGGCAAGCAGACCGCGCCGGACGCCTCGCGAGACGACGCCGAACCCCGCCTCGGCCTGCGGGAACGCAAGAAGCTCGAGACCCGGCGGAAGATCTCCGACATCGCCACCGGGCTGTTCATGACGCGCGGATTCGAGAACGTCACCATCGCCGACGTCGCCCGCAACGCGGACGTGTCGGTCAACACGGTCTTCAACTACTTCCACACCAAGGAGGACCTGTTCTTCGACCGGCAGGACGAGATGATCCAGGAGGCCGCCGTCGCGTTCCGCGGCCGCCGTCCCGGCGAGTCCGCCGTCGCGTTCTACCGGCGCACCTTCCTCGAGGGCCTGAAGGAGGGCTCCTTCCGGACCGGCTTCCACGAGGGCGCCGAGGTCTGGGTCCGCACCGTCCGCGACAGCCCGGCGCTGACGGCCCGCCAGCGCGAGATCGGCCAACTCGCGCAGGACAACCTCGCCCGCATCCTCGCCGACGAGACCGGCGCCGACCCCGACGACATCACTCCCCGCGTCGTCGCCGCGATGATCAGCGCCGCGCAGTGGCACCTGGTCAACGAGATCACCGAGCGCAAGCTCGCCGGCGAGACCCTGGAGGAGATGCGCGACGGCGTCCACGCCGCCGCCGAACGCGTCTACGACCTCCTCGAGAACGGCATCGGCGACTACGCCGCCAAGCCCCGCCTCACCGCCCTCCCCGACGCGGCACCCGACGACACGGCCGACACAGCCAACGCGCCCGACGCGTCGCACGAGGCATCCGGCGAATCCGGTGAACCCGCCGCGTCCCTCGGCGACCGCATGAGCCGCACCGCCTCCGCCGAGGACTGACCGCCGCGCCGCAGCCTCACCCCACCGCCACGGTGCCGGGCGGTAAAGGGGTGCGAAGCGGGGGCAAAGGCTCGGCTTGCGCGTGCGGCGTCCCGGCGGACGGGCCCGGACGCGCCGTTAGCGTCGTCGCATGGCGCAGACCCCCGCCGCCGGAGCCGACGACGGCGGCTCCGCAGGCGACCCCACGGACAGCGCCGCACCGCCCCCGCACCCCGCGTCCGCTCCACCCACCCCAGCGGCCCAGAATCCCACGCCCGGCGCGCCTACCACCGCGGCCCCGGACGCCCGGCCGCAGTCCACGTCCGCCCCGGACGCGCGGCGGATGCCGCCGTGGCTGCCGCGCGCGTTCGTGCTCGCCGCCGCGACCGTGCTCGCGTTCGGCGCCGGCCTGTGGCTGCTGGAACGACTCCGCGGCCTGATCATCCTCCTGCTGATCTCGCTGTTCCTGGCGTTCGCGATCGAACCGGCCGTGAACCGGCTCGCCGACCGGGGCTGGCGGCGCGGCGTCGCCACCGGCGCGATGTTCCTGGTCCTCGCCGCGCTCGGCGCCGGGTTCGTCAGCGTCCTCGGCTCGCTGCTGCTGAACCAGACCACCACCCTGGTCCAGAGCGCGCCCCGGTACGCCGACCAGATCATCGACTGGGCGAACCACGCGTTCGGCGCGAAACTGTCCAAGCACACCCTGGTCAGCAAGATCCCCGTCGTCGGCGGCGAGCTGTCGAGGAACCTGTCGGCGCTGGCGGGCAACGTGTGGGGGATCGGCGCGACCGCGGCCGGCGTGCTGTTCCAGGGCCTCGGCGTGGTGCTGTTCACCTTCTACCTGTCCGCGGAGGGCCCCCAGTTCCGCCGGACGATCTGCTCCCTGCTCCCGCCCCACCGGCAACGGCAGGTGCTGCGCGCCTGGACGATCGCCATCGACAAGACCGGCGGCTACATCTACTCCCGCGCGCTGCTCGCCGCGGTCTCCGCCGTGTTCCACTACGCCGCGCTGACCCTGCTGGACGTCCCGTACGCGCTCACCCTCGCGCTGTGGGTCGGCGTCGTGTCCCAGTTCATCCCGACCGTCGGGACCTACCTCGCCGGGGCCGCGCCCGTCCTGATCGCCCTCACCCGCGCCCCCTCGACCGCGCTGTGGACGCTGCTGTTCATCGTCGCCTACCAGCAGTTCGAGAACTACGTGCTCCAGCCCCGCATCACCGCCCGCACCCTGGACATGCACCCCGCCGTCGCGTTCGGCGTCGTCCTCGCCGGGACGGCGATCATCGGACCGGTCGGGGCCGTCCTCGGCCTGCCCGTCGCCGCGAGCCTCCAGGCGTTCCTGGACGCCTACGTCCGCCGCTACGACGTCGAGGAACACCCCCTCACCAGCGCCCCGGCGCCCCACCGCGACCACCGCCCCTGACCGCCCCGAACGCATGACCGCCACCACGTGCGACCAGCCGTCACGCGCGACCGCAGCCCGCCTCGTCGAGTTCTGCCATGGACGGCCCGTCCCCGCACCGCTACCGTGCGGACCACACACAAGATCGTTCTCGGGGGCGGAAGGGAACGTTCCATGGCCGCACGCATGCCCCGACCCGGGCGCGCCCCGCACCTCCCGGCCCGAAACGAGGCCCGGGGCCAACGCCGAAGCCGGACGCGAAGCCGCGTCCGCCGCGGCCCCCGGCGGACGGCCCCGGTCACGGCCGCGCTGACCGCCGCCGTGCTCGCCGCCGCCCCGCTCGCCGTCGCCACGTCCGCCCGCGCCGACGCGCCCGCGCGCACGAGCGCCTCCCACGGACGCGACCCCCGCCTGATGCGGCTCATCGGCTCCATGACGCTGCGGCAGAAGGTCGCGCAGCTGTTCGTCGTGCAGATCTACGGCACGTCCGCCGACACCACCAACCCGGCGGACGTCGCCGCCAACCGCTCCCTCTACGGCGTGGACAACGCCGCGCAGCTCATCGCCCGCGACCAGCCCGGCGGCATCATCTACTACGGCAACAACGTCACCGACCCGCACCAGCTCGCCGCGTTCTCCAACGGCATCCAGCGCGCCGCCCGCGCCGCCGGGCACGGCATCCCCGCGACCGTCGCGATCGACCAGGAGGGCGGCATCGTCGCCCGCGTCGGTCCGCCCGCCACCCAGCAGCCCGGCGCGATGGCCCTGGCCGCCGGACGCCGCACCGCCGACGCGCGCGCCCTCGCCCGCATCACCGGCGCCGAACTGCGCGCCATCGGCGTCAACCAGGACTACGCGCCCGACGCCGACGTGAACGTCAACCCCGTCAACCCGGTCATCGGCGTCCGCTCCTTCGGCTCCGACCCCGCGCTGGTGTCCCGCATGGTCACCGCGCAGCTCGCCGGGTACCGCGCGGCGAACGTCACCGCGACGCCCAAGCACTTTCCCGGCCACGGCGACGCCGACACCGACAGCCACACCGGCGTCCCGGTGATCAAGCACACGCGTGCCCAGTGGGAGGCCGTGGACCTGCCGCCGTTCCGCGCCGCGATCGCCGCCGGCGCCGACTCGATCATGACCGGGCACCTGGTGGTGCCGTCCCTGGACCCCTCCGGCGACCCCGCCACGCTGTCCCGGCCGATCGTCACCGGCATCCTGCGCGACCGGCTGCACTACCGCGGCGTCGTCATCACCGACGCGCTCGACATGCAGGGCGTCCGGGACAAGTACGGCGACGACCGGGTGCCCGTCCTCGCCCTCGAGGCGGGCGTGGACACCCTGCTGAAGCCGCCCGCCGGGAAGTTCGCCACCCAGCTCGACGCCGTCGTCAACGCGGTGCGGAGCGGTGAGCTGACCGAGGACCGCATCGACCAGTCGGTCTACCGCGTCCTGGAGCTCAAGCAGCGCCGCGGCCTGTTCCGCGACCCCTTCGCCGACGAGTCGCGCGTGGACCGCGTCGTCGGGACGCCCCAGCACCTCGCCACCGCGCGCCGCGCGACCGACCGCACCACCACCCTGGTCAAGAACGACCCGCAGCCCGGCGGCGACCGCCTCCCGCTGCGCCCCGGCCCGCGCAGCGTCTACGTCACCGGCTGGGGGACGGCCACGACCGCGACCCTCGCCACCGAGATCGGACGGTACGGCGCGACCGCCGAGGCCCACGACACCGGCCTCAGCCCGAGCCCCGCGACGATCGCCGCGGCCGTCGCCGCCGCCCGCACCCACGACCTCACCGTCGTCACCACCAACAAGGCCTGGGACACCTCCACCGAACCCGGACACAACGGCCCCGGGCAGGCCGATCTCGTCAAGGCGCTGATCGCCACCGGCAAGCCCGTCGTCGTCCTGGCCGTCCGGGACGCCTACGACATCAACGCCTTCCCCGCGGCCCCCGCCTACCTGGCGACCTACTCCTACACCGCCGACGCGCTCCGCGCCGCCGCGGCGACCCTGTTCGGCGCGAACCGCCCGCAGGGACGACTCCCCGTCGACATCCCCGCCGCCGACCACCCCGACCGGATCCTCTACCCGTTCGGCCACGGCCTCGCCTACCCGCGCCACTGACACGAGCAAGCGCGACGAACAGCGAGACGAACGGCGGCACAAGCGAGGGCCCGGCGCGGACGCACCGCGCCGGGCCCTCCGCCGTCCCGCCTCAGCTCCGGGACGCGCCGATCGACTGCATCAGCGTCGGCCAGATGAACTGCGCCTCGCGCCGCCACGCGGGCCAGTTGTGCCGCCCGTCCCCGTAGATGTGCGCGGTGTAGGGGATGTTCAGCTTGTCCAGGTGCTGCTGGAAGTCTTTGTTGTCCGCGCCGACGGCGATCTCCGACAGCAGGCCGATGTCCCACGGCGCGACGTCCGGATCGCCCGGTCCCGGACGTCCCGTCGTCCCCGACGAGAAGAACAGCCCCACCCCGCGCAGCTTGTCCGCCAGCGCCGCCGGGTCGTGCGCCGCCCAGTTCGCGTCGTCGAGGATCGGCACGCCCCAGATCGCGTTCGGGTCCTGGAACGACGACGCGTTCGTCAGCATCAGCATCGCCGGGATCCCCGCGTACCGCAGCGACAGGATCCCGCTCAGCGACGCCGCGTACCGGAACAGCCCCGGATGCCGCGCCGCGTAGGCGAACCCGCCGCCCCCGCCCGAGGAGTTCCCGATCACCGCGCGCGCGTCGCCGGCGTGGAAGTTCTCCTCCAGCAGCTGCCGGACCTCCTCGGTGTGGAAGGTCTCCCAGCGCGGCGTCCCGCCCCGGCCGTAGTTGTACCAGTCGGTGTAGGAGCCGTTCGTGCCGCCTTCCGGCATCACCACCAGCGCGTCGTAGGGCGCGGCCCACGCGGCGATGTCGGTGTTCTTCGTCCAGGACGTGTAGTCGTCGTTCCCGCCGTGCAGCGCGTACAGCACCGGCCAGGTGCGCGTGGCGTCCGCGCTCCAGCCCGCCGGCACCAGCACCCGCACCTTCACCGACTTGCCGAGGGCGGGGGAGTCGACCGTGAGATCCACCTCCCGGTCCGCCAGCCACGTCGTCGCCGTGATCCGCGCCCCGTCGGACGCCTTCAGCCCCACCGCCGCCGCGGACGGACGCGACGGCGAACCGTCCGCCGGACGAGCCGACGCCGCCGGGGCCGCCAATCCCAGCGTGACGGCGCACGCGGCCGCCGCCGCGCCGGTGACCAGCAGCCGCGTCCCGGCCGCGCGCGGGGCGGGGGAGCGGCGGGCCTTCCCGCGCTCCGGCACCCGGGACACGCGACGCTCCGCCAGGTGATCATCCGGCAACGGCATGGGCTCCTCCAGACGCACGCGGCGCGGCCCTCCCCCGGCCGCGCGACTGCCGCCGACTGTGTCGCCCCGGCCGCCGGCGATCTACGGCGCACGGTGACAAGAATCATGTTCGATCTTGTCGGGGAACGCGCATCCGCGCCCCCGGCGGGCGGTCGCACTCCGGCCGATGGGGCAGGATCGAGGCATGCAGGTGCTCCGATCGGGGGGCGGGCGCCTTCCCGGCCGCACGCCGTGGCGGCCCCTGGCACTGCCGCTCCTGGCCGCGCTGGTCGCCCTCGCCACCACGCTCGACGTGCTGGCCGGCGGCCTGCTCCGCCATGCCGACGACCGGATCTTCGCGGGCGGGCCGCCGCCGCGCACCGGCGCCTGGCACTGGTTCTGGCGCACCGTCGTCAACGGCGGTCAGTACTGGCTGGTCGGGACGCTCGTCACCGTCCTCGCGCTGCTCACCGCCTGGCGCCGCCGCAGCCTCTGGACGGCCGTCCGCGCCGGGATCTGGCTGCTCGGCACCGAGGCCGCCATCCGCGCCGCCCAGCTCGCCTTCGCCCGCACCCCGCCTCGCACCGGTGCCGACCACCTGTTCACCGGCGGCTACCTGTCGTTCCCGTCCGGGCACGCCGCCAACTCCGCCGCCTGCCTCACCGTGGCCGCCGCGCTCCTGCACGCCACCCGCCGCTGGCGGATCGCCGTGCACGCCCTGATCGCCGCCGTCGCCGTCGCCGTCGTCGCGCTCGGCTACCACTGGCCCACCGACGCCCTCGCCGGCTGGGGCCTCGGCGTCGTCCTCGGCGCGATCGGCCGCGCCGTCATCGGCCCCGACCCGGACCCGCCCCCCGGTCAGGCGCGGTTCCGGGCGTCCCACTCGCGGCGCAGCATCGCGTAGACCAGCTCGCTCGCCCACTCGCCCTTGACGAACTCGTTCTCCAGCAGCAGCGCCTCGCGCCGCATCCCCAGCCGCTCCAGCACCCGCGCGGACGCGTCGTTGCGCGCGTCCAGGCGCCCGACCACGCGGTGCAGGCCCGCCTCCTCGAACGCCAGCCGCAGCACCGCCCGCGCCGCCTCGGTCGCGAACCCCTTGCCGTGGTAGGCCGGGTTGAAGATGTAGCCGAGCTCACCGGTGCGGTCCCTGCGGCTGCTCCACTGCAGGTTGACCTCGCCGATCACCTCGCCGCGCTCGCGCCACTCCACCGCCAGCGCCAGCCAGTCGCCCTCCCGGTCCCAGCCGGTCGCCGCCTGCTTGTCCCGCAGGAACGACCGCGACTCCTCCAGCGACCGCGGCTCCCAGTACAGGAACCGGGCCACCTCCGGCAGCGACTGGTAGGCGTACAGCGCGTCGAGGTCCTCGTCGCGGAACGGCCGCAGATCCAGACGGTCCGTCCGGATCGGGTACACGGGCTTGAACATCCGCCGATCCTACGGTCGCCGCCCGCGGGACGCGACAGGGAATCCCCGATCATGATCCCTACCGCGCCGCCCGGGCCGCACCCGAAGCGCCACAGGGGCCGCAGCCGTCACCCGCGTCCCACGAACGACGGCATCGCCGTCGCCAGAACCGACATGAACTGGACATTGGCCTCGGCCGGCAGCTCCGCCATGAACAGCACCGCCTCCACCACGTTCCGCACGTCCATCACCGGCTCGGCCCGCACCGACCCGTCCGCCTGCAGGACGCCCCGCCCGAACGACGCGGTCATGTCCGTCGCCGCGTTCCCCACGTCGATCTGACCGCACGCGATCCCGAACTCCCGGCCCTCCAGCGACAGCGACTTCGTCAGCCCCGTCACCGCGTGCTTGGCCGCGGTGTAGGCGACCGACAGCGGACGCGGCGTGTGCGCCGACACCGACCCGTTGTTGATGATCCGCCCGCCCCGCGGGTCCTGGTCGCGCATCATCCTGAACGCGGCCTGCGCGCACAGGAACGCCCCGGTGACGTTGGTGTCCAGGACGCTCCGCCACGCCTCGAACGGCACGTCGGCGATCCCGGCGGGCGCGCCGAACACCCCGGCGTTGTTGAACAGCAGATCCAGCCGCCCCCAGCGCGCGGCGACCGCCCCGAACAGCGCGTCCACCGACTCCGGGACGGTCACGTCCGCCCGAACCACCAACGCCTCGCCCCGCGCGCCACCGCCCGCGCTCTCCCCGGCCACGCCAGCGCCGCCGCGCGCCTCGCGGGCCGTTCGTTCCAGCGTCTCGGGGTGCCGTCCGGCCAGCGCGACACGCCAGCCGCGCGCCAGCAGCGCCACCGCCACCGCCGCGCCGATCCCCGACCCCGCGCCGGTCACCAGCGCCACCCGGCCGTCCGCCGCGTCCGTCATGATCTCGTCCCTCCTCCGAGGGAAACCCTCTCATCCGGCGGCCGCGGTCCGGCGGCACGGGGGCGTGATCCCGCCCGCGGGGTCAGCCCGTCGCGATCCAGTCCACCCGGTGGCCCTCGGTCGGGTCCGGCGTCTCCCACCGCCGGACGAGCCGGTCGATCACCGCGTCCGGCACCGGCGCGGACCGCGCCCGGTTCCGCGCCCGCAGCACGCCCGGCGCGGCCTCCAGCGCCGCGACCTCCACCCGCCCCCGGTAGTCGGCGACCAGCCCGATCGCCTGCCCGCGCAGCTGCCGCGACACGTTCGTCGCGTTCCACACGAACGACTCGCCCGCGCGCAGGTGCGCCCGCGCCCGCTCGTGCGCGGCCGCCGCCACCGGACGCTGGTCACCGGTCGGCGCGACGCCCATCTCGGCGCGCAGCGCGTCCAGGCTCACCACCGGCAGCCCCGGACGGTGCGCCGCGATCCAGTGGTCCTTCCCCACACCCGGCAGGCCCGACAGGACGGTCACCGTGCAGCGCGTGTCGTCGTAGGCGTCCCAGTCCGGATCGCGGTCCGGACGGCGGAAGAACCAGAACCGGGCGTGGTCGGACGGGAACGCGCGCGGCCCGTCCAGGCACCCCTGCTCGGCGCAGTACTCGCGGTACAGCGCGATGTTCTCCAGCACCTCGCCGACGTCACCGCAGATCCGGCCGAGGATGTCGGCGGTCGCCAGCAGCGCCAGGTCGTCGTTGCGCGCCAGCAGGCTCACCCGGAACGCGATCTGCCGCAGGTCCGGACGCTCCAGCGCCCAGAACGGCACCTGGTGGTGCCGCACCAGCGCCGCCACGTGCTCCCGCCACGCCACCGGCGCGCCGAGCTCCCACAGGATCCGCCGCACCATCAGGTCACCACGCCGCGAATGGCCGTGCGCGGTGATCGACCCGTCGTCCTCGTGCCGCGTGCAGTCCGGCTTGGCGACGTCGTGCATCAGGACCGCCGCGAACAGCCGCGCGCGCTCGTCCGCCGGACGCGCCCGCCACTCCGCCGACGCCGCGAGCGCCTCGCACGCCATCCGCGTATGCGTCGCGACGTCGCCCTCGGCGTGGTGCACCGCGTCCTGCGGGACGCCCGCCAGCCGCCTCACCCACGCGAACGCCTCGACGATCTCGTCCCACGGGACCGTCCAGTGCGGCGGGGCCGGGCACAGCTCATCCCACACCCGCATACAGCACCTCCGGATCGGCCAGGCCGTTGGCGACGATCGGACGGTCCTGCCAGTGCGTCCCCGCGTCGAGGATCGCGGTGAGGAAACTCGCCCGCACCCACTTGTAGCGGCCGACCGTCCGCCCGTCCTCCTCCACCTTCAGGTAGAGGCCCTCCATCTCGTCGGACGGGTCGGTCTCGGCCGCCACCCGCTCCGGATCGGCACCCGCCGCGACCGCCGCGTCCCGCAGCGCCTCGCGCCAGCGCGGCGTCCGGCAGGTGGACGGCCCGACCAGCGCCGTCAGCTCCTTCAGATCGGCGACCTCGCCCGTCCGCAGCACCGGGACCGACACGACCGGCGCGCCGTCCAGCAGCTCGCGCCGCTTCTCCGTCGACAGGAACGTCCCGTCCCGCTGGTCGAGGACGTCGAACTCGCAGAAATAGTGGGGGAGCGCGTCGTAGAAGACGGTGTGCTTGGCGTACAGCCACTCCCCGTACATCACGTACCGGTCCTTAAGCCGCGGCCACAACGCGTGCTGGACGGACGCCGCCCACGCCTTCAGCGGCGCGAACTGCCGCTCCCGGGGACCGCCCGCCAGGAAGTGCCCGCGGCTCTGCAGGCGCAGCTCACCCGACGAGGAGAAGCTGATCCCGGCGTTCGCGCCGTCCAGCTTCTCCTCGACCACCAGGTACCGTCCCGCCACCTCACCGAACGGCGCCGCCGACAGGTCGTGGTCGCCCGGTTGGAGCCGGGACCCCCGAAGATGCCGGGTCCGCGGGTACTTGTACAACATGCCCCCGGTTGTACCGGCGCCGTCTCCTCCCGGCCAACCACTTTTCCCGCCTGGGCCCCCGGTCGAGGGCCGCGGTCGAGGGCCGCGCGCCCGGACGAACCGCCGGGCCGTCAGAGCCGGATCAGGGCGGTCCCCGCGAGCCCCGCCAGCCACAGCGCCGCGCTCACCCACGCCAGGACGTGCAGCCCGCTCGCGAACGCCGTCCCGTCCAGCGGCGAACCGGCGACCGAGCCGAAGATCGCCGCGCCGAGCGCCGTGCCGACCTGCCGCGCGGTGTTGTTGAACCCGCCCGCCAGGCCCGCCAGCCCGGACGGCGCGGTGCGCATCGCCGCCGACACCGCCGACGCCGTGATCAGCCCGTCCCCGATCCCGATCAGCAGCAGCGTCGGCACCAGCACCGCGTAGGACGCGTGCGGACCGGTCAGCAGCAGCGCCGGAGCCCCGCACAGCGCGATCACGATCCCGGTCCGCACCGGCAGCCGCGGCCCGAACCGCGCGTTGAGCCTGCCGCTCAACGGCGCCAGCAGCACCAGCGGCACCGCCATCGGCAGCAGCATCACCCCCGCGACCAGCGCCGACCTGCCCTGGACCTGCTGCAACTGCAACGTCACCACGAACAGCGTCCCGTTGGTGACCAGGTTCATCACCAGCGACGCCCCGTTCGCGCCGAGGAACGCCGGAGCCCGCACCAGCCCGGACGGGAACAGCGGATCGGCCGCCCGGCGCTCCGCGACCACCAGCGCCACCGCCCCTGCCACGGCCGCGCCCGCCGCGGCCAGCGCCCCGGACCGGTCGCCGTGCCCGATCTGGATCACCGCCCACACCAGCGCGCCGAGCGTGACCGGAGCGAGCACCAGCCCCGCCACGTCCAGCCGCCGGCGCTCGCGCGCACCGGACGGATCGGGCGACACCAGCAGCAGCACGCCCGCGACCGCCGCCGCGACGATCGGCACGTTCAGCAGGAAGATCCACCGCCAGCCGGGGCCGTCCACCAGCACCCCGCCCAGCAGCGGACCGGCGGGCAGCGCCGTGGACGACACCGCCGCCCACGCGCCGAGGGCCCGCGCCTGCTCACCCGGCTCGGGGAACATCCGCGTCACCGCCGCCAGGCTGCCCGGCAGCAGCATCGCCGCGCCCGCGCCCTGCACCGCCCGCGCCGCGATCAGCGGACCCGGCCCGGACGCCAGCCCGCACGCCAGCGACGCCACGCCGAACAGCACCAGCCCGGCCACCAGCATCCGCCGGTGCCCGAGCCGGTCGCCGAGCGCGCCGCCGCCCAGCAGCAGGCCCGCGATCGCCACCGCGTACCCGTCGACCACGCCCTGCATCCCGGCGAGGCCCGTCCCGAGGGACCTCCCGATGCCGGGCAGCGTGACGTTGACGATCGTGACGTCCAGCAGCACCAGGAACATCCCGGCGCACACCACGCCCAACGCCGCCCGCCGCCGCGCGTTCCCGCCGCCGGTCGTCCTGGACTCCGTTCTGATCTCAGTGGGGGAGCTCATGCCCCCAGGGTTGCCGAGGGACGTTTCGCCGAACCTCGAAACGTCCCCGCACCGCCGCCCCGCGGACCGCCCGTGGACCGGCCCCGGACCGCCTGCGGACCGGCCGTGGACCGCCCGTGGAACGGCCGTGGAGCGCCCGCGTAGCGGCGGGGGCGCGTCAGCGCAGGGAGATGAGCAGCTCCTCCGGCGCGCGGGTGAGCAGGCCGCCGAACCGCGGCCGGAAACCGTCCGCCCAGCGCAGCCGCGGCAGCGCCGCCAGCAGCGTCCGGACGCCGATCTCGGCCTCGGCGCGCGCGAGCTGCGACCCCAGGCAGAAGTGGCGGCCCGCGCCGAACGACAGGTGCCCCGCCGCCGCCGTGAACTGGCGGTCCGGCTCGTCCGCCAGCCGGGACGCGTCGAACCGGTCGGGGTCGGCGAACCGGTCCGGGTCCCGGCCCGCCGCGCCGACCAGGCACGCCACCGTCGCCCCGCCCGGCACCCGCCCGGACGGCAGGTCCACCGCCTCCCCGGTCTGCCGCAGCACCACCTGCACCGGCGGGTCCCGGCGGAGCGTCTCCACCCACGCCCCCGCCAGCCCGCCCGGGTCCGCGCGCACCGCGGCGAGCGCCTCGGGATGGTCCAGCAGGTTCGCCAGCAGCGACCGCAGCCCCTTGTCGGTCGTCTCGCCCCCCGCGCCCAGCAGCATCCCGCAGAAGCCCATCACCATGTCGTCCGGCAGCGGCGCGCCGTCCACCTCGGCCGTGCAGAGCACCGACAGCAGGTCGCGGCCCGGCGCGACCCGCCGCCGCGCGACGTAAGGCGCGAGGTAGGCGTACAGCTCGTCCCGGGACGACAGGCCCCGCTCCAGCAGCGCCGGATCCTGCCGGTAGTTGCTCAGGTACGAGAACCCCGCCTCGTACCACTCCTGAAACAGCGGCGCGTCCGCCACCGGCAGCCCCAGCGCCGTCACCACGACCGCGATCGGCAGCCGGTGGCAGAAGCCGTCCACCAGGTCCACCACGCCGCCGCCGCGCCGCGCCCGGGCCGCCAGGTCCGCCACCAGGTCGGCGGCCGTCCGCTCGATCGCCGCCCGTAGCCACGTCAGCGCCCGCCCCCGGAACGCCGGGGTCAGGAACGACCGGTGCGCCGCGTGCTCGCGGCCCTCCATCTGCAGCACCGTCCGGCCGAACATCGGCGCGAGCTGCCAGCCGTAGTTGCGCGAGGTGAAGCGCGGATCCGACAGCGCCGCCCGGACGTCGACGTACCGGCTGACCAGCCAGGCGTCCAGCGGCTCGTCCCGGACGACCGGGAACTCCTCGCGCAGCCGCCGGTACAGCGGGTACGGATCGCGCTCGAACTCCGGCCACAGCAGGCTCGGCGGCGTCAGCGACGGATCGACCTCCTCCGACCCGCCCGCGCCGCGTCCCGCACCCGCGGCACCACCCGCCCCCACGACACGGAAACCCCCGGACGCGGCGCCCGGCACGACCGGCGACGCTCCTGCTGCGAAGGCCGAGGCCGGCGCGGAGGCCGACACCATCGCCGAGGCCGCCTCGGCCGCCGCAGCCGACGCGGCCGTGCGCGGACGGTACCGGGGCACCGACCGGTGCCAGTCCAGCGACGCCCGCATCGCCCGGCGCAGCCGGTCGGCGAGCCGGTTCTCGTCGCGCGCCCCGCGCGGCAGGGCCCGGCGGAGGATCTGGAAGTCGGCGGCGCGCGCCGCGATCAGCGACCGGGCCGCGTCCACCGCGTCCTGGAGCGTCCTGACGTGGCGTTCCCGCAGCAGCAGCACCAGATTGGCACGTTCCCCGAACGCCATGTCCTTCTCCACCGAGAACAGGTCGTTCGTCCAGGAGATGACGTCGGCCGCCGCCGCCCGCAACGCCGCCGTCACCGGCGCGTCCGGCGGCGCGATCCCGTCCACGGCCTCGAACAGGTCGAAGAACACGTCCGCGCCGAACAGGTCGCGCCGCAGCCCGACGTAGTCCGGCAACCGGGGCGGCCGCCCGCTCGCGCGCCGCTCCACCAGCGCGCACTGCGCCCTCAGGTGCCGCGCCACGTGCCCGGCGAACCGCTCCCGCCACGCCGGGCCCGCCAGCAGGGCCGTGCGCGGCCACAGGTCGTCGGCCAGCACCGCCAGCATCGGGTCGGTCACGGCGTCCCGCCCGGCCTCCCCGCGCAGGACCGCCAGCGCGGACGCCGAGAACCCCGCCAGCACCCCGCCGTCCGCCCACGGCCCGTCGTCGACCCGGTCGTCCAGCAGCAGCACCCACAGGAACCACGCCAGCAGCACCGCCGCGTCGTCCGGCCCGGCCCGGCCGGTCAGCGCGATCCCGAGGTCTAGCAGCCGGGAGGTCTCCAGCCGCGCCCGGCCCCGCGGCCCGACCAGCCCCCGCTCCTCGGCCCACCCGCACACCCCGGCCCGCAGGAGATCGGCGTCGCCGCGCCGCACCGGGCCGGGGAAGGGCAGGGAGATCTCCGGGATCCGGAATCCGGTCACCGTGTCCGTCGTCATCCGCCGCCCCCGTACCTTCGCCGTTTCGGTCGTGCCCCGCGCCGCGGCCCCGCGCCCGGCGGGCCCGCGTCGCGGTGCCCCGGCCGGGCCGGGCTGCGGCGCGGAGTCCCGGCGGCATCGGTCGCCGGGCCCGCACGCATCGTGACCGGATCCTGCCGAACGTCCGTTGCCGGGACATGCGGGTTGACCGGGATTTGCCGTACCGATTCCGGCCTCCACACCAAGCCCGGCGTCCCGCATATGGACCGCCCGTAACCGTCCCGGCTCAGAGACCGAAACAGGTTCACGTTCGCCTCGCGCCGGCCCGCGTCCGCCGGGCGCCGCGACGGCCGGGTCGGCGGTGATCCGGCCGCCATGCGGTAGAGTCGCAGTCGCGAAGGGGAGTAGCCCTGCGAACCGGTCGTCGACACACTGGAGCCACCGCTCCCGGTGACCGGGTCCGCCACCGGCGGACGGGCGAGACCTTCGATCCCTTTGTCGATGACCAGACGCGTCACCGGCCGGGATCGAGGTCTCCGCGGACGCCCCCGAGCGGCCCCCCGGCCTCGGCCCCCGGCGACGCGGGAGGAGCGGGTACCGGACGTGTGGCATTTCGTCCTGCTGATCGCCTGTGCGGTGGCGATCTATCTGTCGTGCGAGTGGTTCGTCAACGCCGTCGAATGGCTCGGCCGCCGGCTGAACGTCGGGAAGATGGCGGTCGGGACCGTCCTGGCGGCCTTCGGCACCGCGCTCCCCGAATCGGTCGTCACCCTCGTCGCCGTCACCACCGGTGACGGCGAACGGGGCAAGGACATCGGCGTCGGCGCCGCCATGGGCGGCCCCCTGGCCCTCGCGACCGTCGCCTACGCCGTCACCGGCGCGACCCTGCTGTGGACGCGCCGCACGCGCGCCCGCGCGCAGCTCGCCGCAGTGACCGCGACCGCGGGTTCCACGGGTAGCACCGGTTCCGCCGGCTCCGCGGCCTCCGGGACGGGCGCTCCGCTCGCGGACGGCCCCGACCGGAATCCCGGACGGCCCGGAGCCGCCGCGAACGAGGTCCTCACCGACCCCGCCGAGGCCGCGCGCCTGGCCAAGGACCAGCGCTGGTTCCTCGCGGTGTTCGTGTTCAAGGTCGCCCTCGGCCTGGTCGCCTTCGCCGTCAAGCCCTGGCTGGGCCTGCTGTTCTTCGCCGTCTACGCCGTCTACTTCTGGCGCGAGATGACCGGCGGCGACCGCGACGGCGACGGCGACGCCGTCGAGGACGACCTGGAACCGCTCAAGCTGCAACCCGGCCGCGAGTCCCCGGCCGCGTGGGCCGTCGCGGCGCAGACCCTCGCCACCCTCACCGTGATCTTCTTCGCCTCCCAGCTGTTCGTGCACCAGCTCGACGCGATCGGCCCCATGATCGGGCTGCCCGCCGCGGTCACCGCGCTGCTGCTGTCCCCGGTCGCGACCGAGCTGCCCGAGATCATGAACGCGGTGATCTGGGTCCGGCAGGGCAAGACCAGCCTCGCGCTGGCCAACATCTCGGGCGCGATGATGATCCAGGCGACCGTCCCGTCCGGGCTCGGCCTGCTGTTCACGCCGTGGAAGTTCGACCACGCCCTGATGTGGTCGGGCGCGATGACCATGGTCGCGATCGTCTACCTGCTCGCGACCCTGCGCGCCCACCGCCTCACCCCCGCCCGCCTGGCCTGGACGGGCGTGCTCTACCTGGTGTTCGCCGCCGGGCTCGTCGTCATCCTCTGACCGGCTGACGTCACTGACGCCACCCGCCCGCCGGTTTCCCCTCCCGTCCGCGCGAGCCGAGTTGGCGGCGGTGACGTCACGGGGCCCATGATGGCGTCATGGACCTCACCCCGTACGTCGACCGTCTCCGCCGCGAACTCGCGGTCGCCGCGGAGGCGGGCGGCCCCGACGCCCGCGCCCTCGCCGAGCGCCTCACCGCCCCGCTGGACGCCACCGCCCGGCTGGTGCTGCTGGAGGCGCTCGCCGGAGCCGCCGGAGAGATCACCGCCGACCTCGCTCCCGGCTCGGTCGAGGTCCGCCTGCGCGGCCGCGACCCCGACTTCGTCGTCGTGGCCCCGCCACCCGACCAACCCGCCGCCGATCCTGCCCCCGGCTACGGACCGCCGCTGGACGCGGCGACCGGGCGCGGCGCGTCCGCCGGGGTCGCGGGGGCGCAGGCCGCATCGGCTGGAGTCGCGGGCGGGCACGGGTCGTCCGGCGAGGTCCCGCCCGAGCCGCGCTCGGACGCCGAGGAGGGCGGCACCGCCCGCATCACCCTCCGCGTCCCCGAGCACCTCAAGCCGCGCATCGAGAACGCGGCCGGGGAGGCCGGGCTGTCGGTCAACGCCTGGCTCGTCCGCGCCGTCGCCGCCGCCCTCGACCAGGCCCAGAGCCCCGCCCGCCCGGACCCCGGACGCCCTGCCACCCCCACCGTCGGCGCGCACTTCCGGGGCTGGGTCCGCTGAGATCGGAACCGGCCGCGAGATCAGTCGGCCACGAGGTCAGCCGGCCACAAGGTCAGAGCCAGCCGCGGTCGTCGGCGACGCGGAGCGCCTCCATCCGGTTCTGGGTTCCGGTCTTGGCGATCGCCGCTGACAGGTAATTCCGGACGGTCCCTTCCGACAGGAAGAGCTTGCCCGCAATCTCGGCGACGCTGGCGCCCGACCGGGACGCGTTCAGAACGTCCCGCTCCCGCGCCGTCAGCGGGGACGCGCCCGCGGCCAGCGTCGCGGCGGCCAGCGCCGGATCCACGACCCGCTCGCCCCGCGCCACCCGCCGGATCGCGTCGGCGAGCGCCTCGGCCGGGGCGTCCTTCACCACGAACCCGACCGCGCCCGCCTCCATCGCCCGGCGCAGATATCCCGCGCGGCCGAACGTGGTGAGGATGACGACCCGGCAGTCCGGCACGCGCCCGGCCAGCACCGCCGCCGCGGCCAGCCCGTCCAGGCCCGGCATCTCCACATCCAGCAGCGCCACGTCCGGACGCTCGCGCTCGGCCGCCGCCACGACCTCGTCCCCGCGCCCGACCTGCGCGACGACCTCGAAGTCGGGCTCCAGATCCAGCAGCGCCGCCAGCGCGGTGCGGATCAACTCCTGGTCATCGGCGAGCAGCAGCCGCACGGTCATGACGCCGCACCCGAACCCGCAGCACCCGAACCCGCCGCACCTGAATCCGCGCTGGCGGGTACCGTCACGCGCAGCCGCCAGCCGTGAGGGCCCGCAGGGCCGGACTCCACCTCGCCGCCCGCCGCCGCGACGCGCTCGCGCAGCCCGGTCAGGCCGTTGCCCGGCCCGGACGCGCCGCCCACACCGTCGTCCACGATCTCCACCTCCGCCGCCGACAGGGTGACCGTACAGCGGGTGGCGCGCGCGTGCCGCACCACGTTGGTCAGTCCCTCCCGGACGACCCAGCCGAACAGCTCGCGGTTCGCCGGCGCCACCACGTCCACCGCGGACGGCAGGTCCGCGGCGACCCCGGCCGCGCGCAGCATCTCCCGGCCCCGCGCCAGCTCGCCCGGCAGCGTCACCTCGCGGTAGCCGGACACCGCGGCGCGCACCTCGCCGAGCGCCTGCCGCGACAGCCGCTCCACGGCGGTGATCTCCTCGACCGCGCGCTCCGCGCCGCCCTCGGCGAGCCGGCGCGCCAGGTTGCTCTTCACCGTGATCGCGGTGAGCGAGTGCCCGAGCAGGTCGTGCAGGTCCCGCGCGATGCGGTTGCGCTCCGCCTCCGACGCGAGCCGCGCCACCTCCGCCCGCGCCTCCAGCAGCGCCCGGTTCGCGCCCGCCAGCTCGGCGTAGCCGCGCACGACCAGCACCGTGAACAGCACCATCGCGGCCTGCAGCCAGCCCGGCCCGGTGTGCCAGGGACGCACCGCCCACGGCAGCAGCAGCGTCAGCGCGACCGCCCCGCCGAGGAACAGGGGCAGGCGGCGCGGCTGCATCATCGCCAGGAACGACACGATGACCGAGAGGAGGTAGAAGCCGAACGTGCGGGCGAACGGGAGCTCGGCGGCGAACAGGACGGTCATCAGCCCGAGCAGCACCCACAACCGCCGCCGGAAATGCTGGACGAACGCGACCGCCGCCATCGCGTAAGCGACGCAGAAAGCGAGGGCGACCGCGTATCCGGCGAACGCCGCCGCGCCTTTCGAATACTGCGTCACGCCGACCATCGAGACGAGCGGATAAACGAACATTCCGGCGGAGAGCAGCGCCCGCCGCCAGCCGAGGGCCCAGCGGAGCGGATCGCCCCCGGGCGACCCGCCTCCCGCCGTCACTTCCGCGGCCCGTTCCATGGCCCGCACGCTAACACCACCACCGCTCCGCCGGGCCGGCCCGTCCGATCATCGGGCGAACCCGGCGCGCAGCCGGCGGCCGTTCGAGATCGCGACCACGCCCAGCAGGAACACCCCGCAGACGCCCTGCTCGATCCGCATCCACACCGGGAACGTGCCAGGCAGCGACACGATCACCACGATCGCGGCCAGCATGACCGTCGACAGGATCCGCACCCGCCGGAACGCTCCCCGCGACCCGCGGGAGGCGCGCAGGGTGAGCGCGAAGAGGATCAGCGAGCTGACCGCCACGATGCTGATGCGAACCCATACCGGCTGCGTCACCGACGAGGAGTCGCGGTAGGCGACCAGTCCGGCGAAGGTGAGGACGCTGACGGCGGTGTAGAGACCGACGAGTGCCTTCAACCGGCGAAAGGCCGTCACGTGGTTCGGGTCCTGGATTCCGTTCGCGTTTCCCGCGGCTTTGTTCGTCATGGCTCAATGGTGCTTCCGGCGTTTCCGGCGGCCCAGTGAGTTCGTCCACCGCCCGCCCATGACATTTGTCATGGGCGGGTGCGACGCAAATGCTCGCTACCGCTCGCGAGCACCGCTCGGCAGCACCGCTCGCGAGCACTGCTCGTCAGCACTGCTCGTCAGCCGCTGCGCGAGCTTCGGTGCGCGCCCGCCGCTCGTACCGGGCGCGGGCGAGGCCGTGCGCGAGCCGCAGCAGGTCCCGGACGTCCGCCTCGGTGTTCGCACCGGGGTTGACCACGGCCAGCCAGCCCTGCGACGCGTAGACCGGGTGCGCGATGAGCGTGTCGGACGCGCCGAGGTCCGTCCCCTCGGGCGCCGGTTCGCGTGGGTCGTGTCCCGTCCGGCGGACGAACTCGTCCCGGCCCACGGCGATGTTCACACGGAAGGCGCCCGGACGGTCCAGCCGGGACGACTCGTCCCCGGGATAGTTCTTCGTCACGACCGTCGCGAAGGGCTGGGTCGTCGTCGGGACCACGCCGTCGGGGGAGTAGTAGAAGAACGCGTCGCCCCAGGCGATCTCCGGCGTCCCGTCCCCGGGACCCGGCCGGAGCGTCAGGACGCCGTCGAGGCCGGCCACGAACGCGATGATGTCGTCGATGCTCATGCCTTCAAGCGTTACATTGAAGTGCTTATGGAGACTTGACAGGGAAACCGGGAGCCAGCAGCGTGCCAAGTCTCAACTCGCCGGCGATGCGCACCAGCGCCGTCGCGGAACGGGCGGGCTACTCCGTCCAGCAGATCCGCAACCTCGAACGCGACGGCGTGCTGCCCCCGGCGGCGCGCACGCCCTCCGGCTACCGGTGCTACGGCGAGATCCACGTGCGATCCGCGCTGGCGTACCGCGCGCTCGCCGCCGCCGTCGGGCCGGTCGAGGCCAAGGAGATCGTCCGGGCCGTCCACCTCCCGACGCCGGACCGGATGCTGGCCCTGCTGGACGCCGCGCACGCGCAACTCGACGCCGAGCGCGCCGCCCTGCGCGAGGCCGAGGCCGCCGTCCGGGCGATCTCCGGCGAACCGATCGCGGACGTCCGCCCTTCGGACGCGATGAGCGTGTCCGAACTGGCCGCCGCGCTCGGCGTCCGCCCCTCGACCCTGCGGCACTGGGACGCCGAGGGCCTGGTCGTCCCCGACCGTGCCACCGCGCGCGGCGCCCGCCGGTACAGCCCGTCCCAGGTCCGGGACGCGCGGATCGTGCGGCAACTGCGCGCCGCCGGATACCGCGTCGGCCCGCTCCGCGACCTGATGCCCGAGTTGCGCCGCGGCCGCCGCCTGGCGGACGTCGCATCCGCCCTCGCCGCCCGGAACACGGACGTTACGGACCGCGCGAGGGCCCTGCTGGACGGCGCCGCCGCCCTCAGCGCCGTCCTCGCCGCGCAGGACGTTGATCGGGGCGGCCCGTCCCGGTAGAAGTGCAGACCGAGCACCGTCACCAGACAAGGACGCGATCGTGACCCCGACAGCCGACAGACTGGACGTCGCCGACATCTGCACCCGGATGGGCTGGCACGCCGACCGCCGCGAATGGGACCTGCTGCAAGGTCTGTTCGCCGACCGCGTCATCCTCGACTACACGAGTCTCAACGGCGGCGAACCGGCCGACCTCACCCCGGCGCAGATCGTCGGCGGCTGGCGCGGCGTCCTCGGCGGCTTCGACGCGACGCAGCACCTGATCGCGGGCCACCTGGTCACCGTGGAAGGCGACACCGCCGTCTGCACCGCCAACTTCCAGGCCGTCCACCGGCTGGCGAACCCGCACGGCTCCCCGCTGTGGACGCTCGGCGGCACCTACCGCTTCGGCCTCGTCCGGACCGCGGACGGCTGGCGGATCAACGCCCTCACCATGACCGCGACCTGGGCGGACGGCAACCAGCACCTCATGTCCCTCGCCGCCGAGGCCGCGGCGAAGACGAAGGAAACGGCGGGGGCGGGCGCATGATCCTGGTGACGGGCGCGACCGGGAACGTCGGCGGCGAGGTCGCCAGGGCGCTGTCCGCGGCGGGCGCGAGAGTCCGCGCCCTGGTCCGGGACACGTCCGACACGCCGGACATCCCGAACGTCCTCCCCGCGGACGTCGAATGCGTGACCGGCGACCTGGACGACCCCACGTGCTTCGCGACCGTGCTCCGGCAGGCGAACGGCCTGTTCCTGCTGCCCGGCTTCGGCCACACGGCCGAGCTGCTGGCCGAGGCCGCCGTCGCCGGAGTCGAACGCGTCGTGCTCCTGTCGGGACCGTCCGCCGGATCGGGCGACCTGACGAACGCCGTGACCCGCTCCATGGTCGAGTCCGAGACCCTCGTGCGCGCGTCCGGGCTGGAGTGGACGATCCTGCGCCCGAGCGGCTTCATGTCCAACGCGCTGGAGTGGGTCCCGCAACTGGCCGCCGGCGACGTCGTCCGCGCGCCGTTCGCGGACGTGGCGGTCGCGTGCGTCGACCCGTCCGACATCGCGGCCGTCGCGACGCTCGCCCTGCTGGAGGACGGCCAGGGAGGGCTCGTCCACCGCCTGACCGGCCCGGAGGCCCTGCGGCCCGCCGACCGGCTGCGCATCCTGGCGCAGGTCCTCGGCCGCGACCTGCGCTTCGAGCCCCAGCCGGACGACGAGGCCCGCGCCGAGATGGCGCAGGAGATGCCGGCCGAGTACGTCGACGCGTTCTTCGACTTCTACGCCGCCGGGGCGCTGGACGACTCCCACATCAACAACACCATCCGCAACCTCACCGGCCGCGCACCGCGCAGCTTCGAGCAGTGGGCGACGGCCCACGCCGAAGCGTTCCCGCACCCCTGATCGCGCCTCACTCCGGCACGGCCTCGACCTGCGGCCCGTCCACGCGCCCGGCCCGCGGACCGTCCACGCCGCCGACCCGCGGACCGTCCACGCTTCCGGCCTGCGGACCGTCCACGCTTCCGGCCTGCGGACCGTCCAGTTGCTCCTGCAAGTTCTGGGCGCGGATCTCCGCGGCCACCGCGCGTTCGCGCAGCCGGTCGGCGTCGGCGCGCGCGGCGTCTCGCTCGGCGCCGAGCACCTCCAGCCGAGCCTGGAGCCGATGCAGTTGCTGCCGCACCTCGTCGGCCGTCTCCTGCTGGACGGCGAGGCGCTCCCGCAACCGCTCGGCGTCCCGTTCCGCCCGCTCGGCCCGGCCGGATTCGACCGCCGTGGCCCGTTCGGCCGCCGCCACCAGCTCACCGGCCCGCTGCTCGGCCGCCGCGACCAGCCGCGCCGCCTGCTGCTCCGCGCGGGCGACCCGTTCGGCCGCGTCCCGTCCGACCCGCTCGGCGGTGTCCGCGGCGGCCTTCGCCTCGGCGCGCACGGTGGCCAGTTCGGCCTGGCCGGCGGTGAGCTCGGCCTGAAGCCGCTGCCGCGCCGCCCGCTCCTCGTCCAGCTGCGCGCTGGCGGCTTCGAGCCGCTCGGCCAGTGACGCTTCGGCCTGCTTGGCCAACTGCGCCGTCCGCTCCGCGGCGTCCCGCGCCTGCTGGTGGGCCGCGACGGTCTCCGCCGCCTGCCGCCGCTCCTGCGCCGCCTGCTCCCGCGCGCCGCGCGCCTCGTCTTCCGCGGCCCGCCGCGCGGCATCCGCCTCAGTGGCACGCGCCTCCGCCCGGACGGCCCGCTCCTCGGCCTCGGCGGCCTGCTCCTCGGCGGCGGCCACCCGCCGTCCCGCCTCGGCCACCTCCTCGCGCGCGCCGAGCACCTCCTGCCGGGCGTGCCGCTCGATGCTCCCCAGCGCCTCCAGCACCGCGTTGAGGCTGGTGGCGAGCTCGCTCATCGCCGGAGCGGACTCCTCGGCGACCGCGACCACCAGAGCCAGCGGATCGGCGATCGCGGAGGCGAGCCGCGTCTCCCGCTCCGCCGCGGCCTGCTCCTTGCAGGTGGCGGGCGGGGGACAGTACAGCCGCCGCCGTCCGCCCTTGCCCTTGCCGTCACTGCGCCGCGCGGGCTCCGGCAACGGCCGCCGGCAGACCCTGCACCGTCCGTGCGGTGCCTCGCCCTCCGCCGGACTCTCAAGGACCACGCCGTCCCGCGCCTCACCCATGCCAGAACCGTAGCCCAACGAAACTCGGAACGAGTTTCGCCGCTCCCGAAACACCGGACGCCGTCGCAGTGCCACATGGAAGAGCGAGGCGTCCAACCTGGTTCACGCCACGAACCGCAACCAGCACCGACCTGCGACTACGTCCGTGACGGTCGGCTAGGAGGCCGTCAGAGGGCTCGGCCGCCCGGTCTCCAGCCACGACAGCGCGGACGGGAGATCGGGATGGAGCAGGAGGTCCGCGCTCGCCTGTGACGGCAGGGACATGTGGCCGGGCAGGCGCAGGCCGGTCGCCAGCAGCGGCAGCGCGCCCTGGTGGGCCTCTTGGACCAGGCACGTGAACGCGTACAGCCCGCTGATGTCGCGGAAGGTGGCGTTCTCCATGTTGAGGATCAGTGCCGCGTCCGTCAGCGCCAGCGCCTCCGGAAGCCGGGTCAGCAGAGCCTCGCGGCTGTCGAGCTCCACCGTGCCCTCGACGCTGATGACGGCATAGGCCAGCAACTGATCCACCCGGATCCGAATCGGTACCGCTGACGAGCTCACAGTTCCTCCCGGTCGAGCAACGACTCGCCTCTTGGCCGATCTGGTGAACCGCGCCTGTTCCTACCCGGAGTAGCACACGCGGCGGGCCGCGCCCAAATGTGACCGGTCTGCGGGCCGACCATCGGCGGCCCTCGGTGCGGCCCCTTTCCCCGCCGGGCGGACGGCCGGGGCCGCCACCGCGTGTCCTCGGCCTGGCTCATCAGGCCGACGTCCCTATCCGAACACGAACCCTCTGGTGTCCCGGCGGCGGCCCGGGCTGCGCCTTCGCGGCGTCCGGCCGTACTGTTCGGGCATGACCACTGATCTGCGTCCCAGTCCCGACGAAGCCTTCGAGTTGCTGCTGGCGGGGAACCAGCGGTTCGTGGACGGCTCCCCCGAGCACCCCAACCAGGACGCCACGCGCCGGACCGCGGTCGCGCCGGGCCAGAGCCCCTTCGCGGTCCTGTTCGGCTGCTCCGACTCCCGCCTCGCCGCCGAGATCATCTTCGACCGCGGGCTGGGGGACCTGTTCGTCGTGCGCACCGCCGGGCACGTGTTCGGCACCGAGGTGCTCGGCAGCATCGAGTACGGAGTGAGCGTGCTGGACTGCCCGCTGGTCGTCGTCCTCGGGCACGACTCCTGTGGAGCCGTCGCCGCCGCGCGCGAGGTCGTCGACGGCGGCAGCACTCCGGTCGGCTTCGTCCGGGACATCGTCGAACGCGTCACGCCCAGCGTGCTGGCGGCGCGCGCGGCCGGACGGCACCAGCCCGAAGAGATCCTCCACCACCACATCCGCACCACCGTCGACCTCCTGCTGGACCGCTCCCACGTCCTGGCCGACCAGGTCGCCGCGGGCCGCGTGGCCGTGGTCGGCCTGGCCTACCGCCTGTCCGACGGCACCGCCCAACTGGTCGCCGCCCGCGGCCTGACCAGAACCCCCACCCCCGCCCTCTGACCCCCGGCGCCCCTGTGCTCCTCCGCACCACCGCCGAGGAGCACGGGGGCGTCCCCGCACGCCCGCAAACTCCCGATAACCACACCGACGCGCCGTCTCGACACCTTGGCAGACGGTAAGCAGGGCCAGGCGCTTGTATCAGACATCCCCTGGTGACAGCGCCTCGGCCGAGGGCTCAGCCTCGATCACCGTCGGCGACGCCTGGGCAAGCGCAGCCGCACCGCCTGAACAGCGTCCTCGCTCCGGAGGGAACGCACCCGGTTCAGGACGGCCCGGCTCACCCGCGCGATCAGTAGGACGATCCCGCCTACGACCAGGAAGGGCGCCAGCAGGCCGGCGAGGACGCCCGTGGCGACGGGGCCGGAGCGGGCTGAGGCGGAGCGGCAGATCTTCACCGACCGTCCCGAGGCGATGATGCTTCCGCCTTCCAGGCCGGCCAGCAGCACCGTAGTGGGAACGACGGCTCGCAGCGCCGCGTAGACGGCGATTCCGAGCAGCGCCGAGCCCACCACGGCGGCCAGCGCCCGCTCGCCGCTGATCGGCGGCCGTTCTCCCGCGCTCGCTCTGGTGTCGGCGAACCAGCACAGCAGAGCGGTGGCCATGGCCGCGCTCGCGGCGACGGCTCCCGGGACGGCCAGCCAGGCTCCAACGCCGGGTCGCTGGACGGCCACCGCCAGCACAGCGGCGAGGACGAGCACGGAGCCGGGGACCGTGAAGACCGCGACCGTGCGCGACGTCATCGATCCGCGTCCTCTCGGCGGTCGGAGGCGTCGGGCCGCCGGTCAAGCGCCTGGTAGAGCGTGCTGCCGACGAAAATGACCGCGGCGATGACGGGCAGGGTCACGTACCAGGGATCACCGTGGCGGAATCCGTACAGTGCCACCTGCGGCGGGACGAGACAGACCAGGCCGAGCACGATCTTCTGGACGATCGCCCGCGCCCGGCCGCGGCGGCCACCGGCGGCGGTGGGGGAGGGGGAGGGGGAGGCCATCCGAGGTCACCTCCTGAACCGCGACGGACTCATCCCGGCACCTGGCGGTCAGAAGATGATAGGCCCGGACGGGGCGCAGCGAGGTGATGGCCAGGCCCGCGGCGAGCAGAGCGCATCCGGCCAGGGCGGTGACGCTCAGGCGCTCGTGGAGCAGCCCGACCGCCAGGACGGCGGCGACCAGGGGTTCGGCGAGGCTGAGCGTGCCCGCGGTGGCCGCGCTCACGGTGCGCAGGCCCCCTACGAACAGCATGTACGCCAGCGCCGTGGTCACAGGGCCGAGCCAGGCGACCGTCATCAGGGCGCGTCCGGTGAACAGGCCGGGCCCGGCCACGGCCAGCCACGGCGTCAGGAACAGTCCGCCGACGAACAGCGTGACCGCCACGGCCGTCACCATGTTCTCGCCGCTGTCGGTGAGCCGCTTGGCCGCGACGGTGTAGACGGCGTAGCAGACGCCGGCGACGACCGACAGGACGACTCCCAGCGCGTCGGCGCCGCCGTCCGTCCGGTCCGGTGCGAGCAGCAGGCCGCACCCGGCGACGGCGCAGAGCGTCCCGGCCGCCCAGCCGAGCTTCAGGGGGGACCGGTCGATCAGGCGCGAGCACAGACCGGTCGCGATCGGGGCCAGGCCGAACACGATCGCGGTCGCCAGCGCCGCTCCGGTCCGCGACACCGCTGTGAAGTAGGCCGCCTGGAACGCCCCGGTCGCTCCGGCCGCCGCGAGCAGCGGCCATGCCGCACCCTGCGGGAGCATCCCTCGCCAGGACCTGCGCCGCGCCGCCGTCCAGGCCAGCAGCACCAGGCCCCCGGTCAGGATCCGCACCGCGCCGACGGCTGCGGGCGCCACCCGCAGATCCGCCATCACCTGCACCGGCCCGGTGGTGCCCCACAGCGCTGCGGCGCCCAGCACCTGCAACGTCCCGAATCGTCGTTGTCCCATGGCCGAGGACGCTAGGCATTTCTACGGACGGATTCCCGCCCAGCCGTCATTCGTTCGCCCCGAGCGCGTCCGCCCGTCGAAACTTCGGACGCCACCACCACAGGCCGTCCGGGAACGAAGGATATTCGGCGTCAAGCCCGAGGATGCTTCGGAAGTTCGGACTGCTCGACCGGCCTGAGATGCTCGTAGACGACCGTCGTCCGCACGTCCACGATCTCCTTGCGCCGCGCCAGGTGATCGAGCACGAAGTCGCGCAGGTACGGGGTGTCGGGCACGGCCAGGTGGATGAGGATGTCCTCGTTGCCGGTCACGACGAACACGCCCAGCGTCTCGGGCATCCGGGCCACGCTGTCGCGCACCGACTCGATGGTCTCCCGCGACTGCGGCCTGATCCGTATCCCCACCAGCGCCTGCACGCTCCGTCCCAGCGCCGCCGGATCCACCGCCGCGTGCACGCCGGTGATCACGCCCCGCGCCCGCAGCGCCCGCGTGCGCTCCAGCGCGGTCGAGGGCGCGATCCCCACCGCCTCGGCCAGGTCGCGGTTGGTCTGCCGCCCGTCCTGCTGCAGGCGCCGCAGGATCGCCTGGTCCACCGCGTCCACGACTCCACCCTCTTCCCACCCGACGACGACGAACGTTTCGCAGCTTATCCGGCCACAGCCCGCCTTTCGCCGAACATTCTTCGACTCCTGGTTCGACGTCCTCGTTTCTCGTCGGCCGGGTCGGATCGCCCCGCTCATCGCCGGGCTGGGGCAGGGTGACTGGCCGGCGTCACGGAATGTTTGCGATCTTTGGCCTGGGATGTCTGTTTCCTTATCCCGACTTCGGTTCATCACCTGTGGGGTTGATGGTTCGGATCGGAATGAGGGGACTGGTGCCGATGTCGGCCACCGAGATCGGCGGTCGGTGTGACGAGCGGTTCACCGAGGTCCGGGACGCGTTCGAGGCGGTGGTGGCCGGGGATGCCGGCGGGGCGTCGGCGGCGGTGTTCCTGGACGGGGAGCCGGTCGTGGACCTCTGGGGTGGGTACGCCGACCAGGCGCAGGACCGGGCCTGGGAGCGCGACACCCTCACCAATGTCTGGTCGATCAGTAAGACCATGACCAATCTGTGCGCGATCATCCTCGCCGACCAGGGCGAACTGGACCTCCATGCGCCTGTGGCCAGGTACTGGCCGCAGTTCGCCGCGGCCGGCAAGGACGCGGTGGAGGTGCGGCATCTGCTGTCGCATACCGCCGGGCTGCCGGGCTGGGACGAACCGCTGAAGTCTCCCGGGGACCTGTACGACTGGGACCGATGCACCGGCCCGCTGGCCGCGCAGCGGCCGTGGTGGGAACCGGGCAGCGTGTCGGGCTACCACGCCCTCACCCAGGGCTACCTGGTGGGTGAGGTGGTCCGGCGGATCACCGGGCAGAGCCCGGGGTCCTTCTTCGCCGAGCGGGTGGCCGGCCCGCTGGGCGCCGACTTCCATATCGGGCTGCCCGCCGCCGACGATGACCGGGTGGCCGACGTCTTCAACCTCGAGGGCCTGGCGGTGCCGCCCGAGTTGCAGGAGATGTCGGACAAGGTTTTCGGCAAGCCGAACGTGCTGGCCGATCCGTCGCGGACGGTGTCCACCCGGGCCTGGCGGGCGGCGGAGATCCCGGCGGGTAACGGCCATGGCAACGCCCGCTCGGTCGCCACCGTCCAATCGGTGATCGCCTGCGGTGGTGAGGTAGGCGGCGTGAGGCTGCTGTCGGAGAAGGGGGTTCAGGCGATCTTCGATCAGCAGATCGATGGCGTCGACCTGCTCCTGCGGACACCGGTGAAGTTCGGCATGGGCTGGGCGCTGGGCTACGGAGGCTCCCCGTTCACCGGCGCCCGGACGTGCTACTGGGGCGGCGCCGGCGGTCACATGGTCACCGCCGACTGCGACAACCGTCTGGTGGTGGCGTACATGATGAGCCACATGAAGTTCGGCGGCCGGTTCAAGACCACGGGGGACGAGCGTTTCGGCGCCATCGTCAAGGCGGCTTACCACGCCCTCAACCGCGGGTAGCCGCAACCGATCAGCACCCGTCGCCAAGAGGTGATCTCTGCGCCCAAGTAACCGACCTGGTGCTGGGCGCACCGGCGGCGACGATGAGACCGGGCGTCGGCGTGCTGCTCAGGTGATCCTCTTGCGGGAGGCGGTCGGCAGGACGCGCGGACGCAGCCGGGTGCGCACGCTGTCCATCATGTCGGCGAGCTGGGCGATCTGCTCGTCGGTCAGGAGGTCGATCAGGCCGTCGCGGACGGCCTCCACGTGTCCGGGCGCGGTCTTCTCCAGGAGCCGCCGGCCGTCCTCGGTGATGACGACCATGGCCCTGCGTTCGTCGCTCGTGTCGGTCTCGCGGCGGAGCAGCCCGGCCTTCTCCAGCTGGGCCACCTGGTAGCTCAGGCCGCTGCGCGAGGTGATCATCAGGTCGGCCAGCTCGGTGATGCACCGGCGCTCGGGGGCGCGCTCGTTGGCCCAGTGCAGGATCTCGTACTGGATCAGGGTGAGCCCGGCGTCCTCGCGGAGCTGCCGTTCCACGTGCCGCTGGATCAGGCCGGACGTTTCCAGGAAGCCGGTCCAGGCGCGCATCTGGGTCTCGTTCAGCCACCGCGGTTCGCTCATGGGGCAAGCCTACCGGGAGTTGCGTCGAATTCGACGCAAACGTACGATCACCCCCGTCGGCCGGATGCGTCGAATTCGACGCATCTCTCGTACGGCCGCCTCACCTCCCGGAAAGGGCCATCCATGAAGATCAGCATCATCGGCGAGGGCAACGTCGGCTCCGCGCTGGCGCGCCGTCTGACCGCGGCCGGCCACGCGGTCACCACCGCCAACTCGTCCACCGCCGCAGGACAGGTCGCGGCGCAGGTCGCCGACGCCGAGGTCGCCGTCCTGGCCGTGCCGTTCCCCGCCGTCGCCCGGTTGGACGCCGAGGTCAGGACCGCCCTGCGGGACAAGGTCGTCATCGACGCGACCAACCCGCTGGCGGCCGACTTCATGTCGCTGACGATCGGGCACACCACCTCGGCGGGGGAGCAGGTCGCCGCCGCCCTGCCCGGCGCCCGGGTGGTCAAGGCCTTCAACACCGTGTTCGCCGCCATCCTGGACACCCCCGGCCTGTTCCTGCCGGTCGCCTCCGACGACGAGGACGCCAAGAAGACCGTCCTGGAGCTGGGCGCCCAGCTCGGCTTCGACGCCGTGGACGCCGGCCCGCTGGCCAACGCCCGCTACCTGGAGCCGACCGTGGAACTGCTGATCCAGCTCGCCTACGGCAAGGGAATGGGGGCGGGCATCGGCCTCACGCTGACGCGGGCCTGACGATCCGATCTGCACGGCGAGATCCCGTCCGGCGGTCATTGGGCCGCGCGACCGGATCTCGCCGCAGGCGTTCAGGGTCCGGCGCCGGTGGACGCCGGAACTCCGGACCTCACCAAGGTCGTCCGCGCGTCGTTGAAGTCCTGAGTGCTCGCCGAGCGCGATGCCCTAGCGGCCGTCGCCGGGACCGCAGGTCACGATGATGATGCGAGGAGGCTCGCGACGGCCGTGCGCGCGTGGCGGGCGGGGGCGGGGTCGCCGGTGATGCCCGCGGTCACGATGGCTCCTTCGGCGAGCAGGCAGACCGGTTCGGCCGCCGCCGATCCGGCGTCCCGGACCCAGGCGGCGATCTGGTCGTGGAAGGCCTGCTTGTGCGACCGGACCTCGGCGAGGACCGCAGGGGACGACGGACCGAGTTCGCCGTGGGCGTTGATCCAGGCGCAGCCGCGGAATCCCGGCTCGGCGAACCAGGCCGCGAGCCAGTCGAAGACCGCCAGGACCCGCTCGCGCGGATCGGCGACCTGCTCCACGTGGGCGGACAGGCTCGCCCTCCAGCGCCGGTCGCGCCGCCTGAGCACCGCGATGACGAGGTCCTCCTTGGCGGCGAAGATCCGGTAGATCCGCTTGAGCGGCAGGCCGGAGGCCGCGCGGACGTCGTCCATGCCGACGGCCTGGATCCCCCGCTCGTAGAAGAGCCTCTCCGCGGCGTCGAGCAGGGCCTCGCGGTCCGCCCGGGTCTGCTCCTCGGTGATCGGAGCGGGCATCCGCGCCTCCTTGACAGTGAGAACGGTGGTTCTCTAGCGTAGCGACCCGCCGGTAGAGAACGTACGTTCTCAACGTGAGGAGCCGCCATGCCCGCAGATCGCCCGCCGTACCCGCCGTTCACCCCGGAGACGGCTCGGCAGAAGGTCCAGGCGGCCGAGGACGCCTGGAACACCCGTGACCCCCGACGCGTCGCATCGGCCTACACGCCGGACTCGCGATGGCGGAACCGGGACACCTTCGTCAACGGCCGCGAAGAGATCGTCGCTTTCCTGACGCGCAAATGGGAGCGCGAACTGGATTACGCGCTGCGTAAGAGCCTGTGGGCCTTCCACGAGAACCGGATCGCCGTCCCGTTCCAGTACGAGTGGCACGACGCCGATGGGCAGTGGTGGCGCAGCTACGGCAACGAGCTCTGGGAATTCGACGAACACGGCCTGATGAGTCGCCGCGAGGCGAGCATCAACGACGTCGCCATCACCGAAGCCGAACGGCGCATCCGCGGGGCCCGGCCCGAGGACGAACACGGGATCGACATCCCGCTCAGGTAGCGCACGCCGGCAAGACGCCCCGAAAACCCGGGCCGCTCATTTCCATCATTGACAGGAGAAGTCGAATGTCCGTCCAGCCGATTCGCCACGCCACCGTGGAGATCCAGGGACTGTCCGTGTTCTACCGGGAGGCCGGTGACCCGGCCAATCCCACGCTCGTCCTCCTGCACGGCTTCCCCAGCAGCTCGGCCATGTACCGGGACCTCATCGCCGACCTGGCCGACACCTACCACCTGATCGCACCCGACCACATCGGCTTCGGCCAATCGGCGATGCCGTCGGTCGAAGAATTCGACTACAGCTTCGAAAAGCTCACCGAGATCACCCTGGAACTGCTCGACACCCTTGGCCTCGACCGGTTCGCGCTCTACATCCAGGACTACGGCGCCCCGATCGGACTGCGCATCGCGTCCCGGAATCCCGACCGGGTCACCGCCGTCGTCAGCCAGAGCGGCAACGCCTACATGGAGGGCTTCACCCCGTTCTGGAACGTGCTGTTCGCCCACGCCAAGGACCGCGCCGCGCACGAACCGGCCGTCCGCGAACTGCTGACCGCCGAGGCGACGCGCTGGCAGCACACCCACGGCGTGCCCGCCGACCTGCTCGAACGCGTCAACCCCGACGCCTGGGTTCTGGACCAGGCCTACCTGGACCGTCCGGGCAACGCCGAGATCCAGCTCCAGCTTTTCTGGGACTACCAGTTCAACCTCGACGGCTACCCCGCCTTCCAGGAGTACTTCCGCACCCACCGGCCGCCCGTCCTGGTCGCCTGGGGCCGGAACGACGAGATCTTCGGTCCGGACGGCGCCAAGGCGTTCGCCCGCGACCTGCCCGGCGCCGAGATCCACCTGCTGGACGCCGGCCACTTCGCCCTCGCCACCCACGGCGCCGAGATCGCCGCCCTCATCCGCGACTTCCTCGCCCGCAACGTCCCCACCGCCTGAGCACCGGCCTCCGCACCGGAGACCGACCACCGCCGCCGTTAAAGACGGGCTCATGAGCCTTCTCGGGAGGGCCCGCTTTCAGACCCTCCCGAGAAGGCGGACGGCGTCAGGGAGTCAAGGTGCGGGTGGCGGCTTGCAGGCTGCTGAACAGCAGGGCCTCGTACCGCCCGGCGGTTCGGGGATCGCTGTTCAGGAACAGCGCGTCGTTGAGGCCGGGAAGCGCCTGGGGGCCGTAGCCGGTGTCCATCGCGGGCGCGTAGATCTGGTGGCGGTGCCAGGGACGGCCGGGCAGTCCGGCGGACGTCAGCAGGTCCCGTTCGGCCTGCATGATCTTGGTGTTGAGCTGCCGGAACGCGGCGTGGTCACCGCGCTGGAGGGCCTGCTCAGCGCGGTCGGCCAGGGACTGCGCCGCACGCTGCCATGCCTGCGCCTGCACGACGTCCCGTTGGACGTCGACGACGACCTTGCCCAGGACGTCCCGTTGCCGCTTGGTGAAGTCGTCGAGGTAACCGGCGACCTGCGCGGCGTACGGACGGTATTCGAGCGGGATGACGTCCGCGTTGGCCAGCCGCAGCGCGAGGATGCCGGACAGCTGCGTCATGGCCACGTGGTACTGCCAGGTGGGGTCGCCGAACTTCGACATCCAGTAGTGGTCGTCGCAGGTGCAGTGGTAGTTGGCGTTGTGCGCGGGGGAGGCCGCGCTCAAATTCATCACGGGGACGCCGTAGTGGTGGAAGAACGCCTGGTAGTCCGAGCCGCCGCCGACCCGCAGGAACGGCGTGGTCCCGTTGTTCTGCCGCTTCCACGCCTCGTACAGCGAGCCGCCGGTGCCCGGCCAGGTCACCTCCTTCGCGGCGTCCACGATCAGCTGGTCCGTCGCGGGCGGCGCCACCGGCACGAAGTACTGGCCGGCGGAGACGTCCATGTTGATGTAGGCGACCGCGTTGCGGAGCCGCGCGGCGCGCTCCTCGGCGTACTCGGTGGAGCCGTAGAGGCCGTACTCCTCGCCGTCCCAGGTGGCGAGCACGATGGTGCGGTCCGGCCGCCAGCCCTTCCGCAGCATCTGCGCCAGCCCGCGCCCGATCTGCAGCACGTTCTCGGTGCCGGTGAGGTTGTCGTCGCTGCCGTACGTCCACGAGTCGTGGTGTCCGCCGACGATGACCTCCTGCTCCGGATGCCTGCTCCCGGGGATGCGCACCACCACGTCATAGACCGGTTTGACCGAGTACTTGATGTCCAGGTCGAGATGCGCCTCGGTGCCGCCCGGGCCGAACCGGTAGGTGAAGGGCAGTCCGCCCTGCCACTCCTTGGGGACGGGCTTGCCGGTCAGGTTCCGCAGCAGCGGCTCGGCCGCGCCGTAGGAGATCGGTGTCGTCGGTGGTCCCTTGGGCAGTTCCGCCGCCTGCGACGGCGGCAGCCGCTTGGCGTTCCTGGTGGCGGGCCGGCCCGGCGTGAGCGGGTCCCCGCTGTAGAACATGATCTGCCCGACGCTGCCGCGCTGGATGCCGTCGGGCGCGCGCCAGGGGCCCTCGGGATAGACCTTGCCCAGGCTGAACCCGTCGTCGGCGGGGTCGGAGTAGATGAGCAGGCCCTTCGCGCCGTGCAGGTACGCCTGCCGGGTCTTGACGCCGCGGAACACCCCGCCGTACCGGACGAGCACGATCTTGCCCTTGACCGAGACGCCGTTCGCGGCGAGGACCTTGTAGTCCTCGTCCCGGCCGTAGTTGGCGTACACGACGGGCGCGGTCACCCGCCCGGCCGGGGACAGCGCGCTGTAGCCGACGACGACCTCGTCGAAGTTCCGCTGCCAGGGCTGCGGCCGCTCCTTGACCGGCAGCGTCCGGTGCTCGGGCGCCGTCATCTCCACCTGCACGCTCTTGGGCTCGGACATGTACTCGTAGTAGGTCTTCACCTCGGGCCGCAGCCCGTACGACCGCAGGTACCGGACGATCTTCTCCGTCCGGCGGCGGAGGCCGTCGGTCCCGACCAGCGCCGGTTCGGCCGACAGGTCGGCGTCCAGCCCCTTCGCGACGGCACCCGACGGCGTGGCCCCGAACAGCCGCTCGTAGCGCTGCTGCCACTTCGAGTGCGCTGCGGTGAAGCCGGGGATCGCGCCGCCGGGTGCGGGCGCCGCGGCCCCCGGAGCCGCGGTGGTCACCGCGACCGCGGCGACCGCCGGCAGGACGAGTAATCGAGAACGGAGCACAGCACTACCTCCAGGGACTCATGACGCGAGTGCGTCTGGATAGGTGTGCGCTACCTGAAAGACCTCTATGCGCGTTTCGCCGCTTCTGGCCAGAAGGCGGCCATCGGTAAGCATGAGGTCCCCGATGCGTCCGCCGCGCCGCGACCGGCGCCGTCCTGGGAACCTATGCCTTACATGTCGCCCGAGCAGGTTCGCGGGTCATTCGTCCCCCCGACGGCCTCGCCACCAGGTTCGATGCCGCACATGGCCGTGCGGGGGGCCGAATCTCAAAGGGCCACGGTGAGGTCGATCTCGATGAGCTGATCCGCGAACCCCAGCTGCGCGACTCCCAGCAGGGTGCTCGCGGTGGTGAACGCCTCCTTCAAGGGCGAATCGGCCAACCTGGCCCAGGCTTGGCCCAACATCTTCTGCTCGTTCGACACCACATAGATCACCGACCGGATGACATCCTCCGGCCCGGCCCCCACGGCACCGAGGGCCGTCATCGAGTTGGCCACCACCTGGTCGATCTGCGCGTCGAGGTCTCCGGCACCTACCACGTCACCATTCGGATCGATCGGACACTGCCCTGCCAGATGCGCAGTACGCCCCGCCTCCACGACGGTGATGTGGTGGTAACCGGGAGTCTCATGGAGCCCCTTGGGATTGATACGAGTGATCTTCTCCGTCATGCGGCGAGTCTGGCAGGCCCGTCCCAGCAGACGGCAACTCAATTTCCGTGACCCGCGACCTGGCCGGCGACGACTCGGCTCCCCATGCCCGACCGGTTCTGCGAGACCGGCGAAGGCACGCGTTATCCCAGGTCGCGTGCGAGGCGATGGCGCCGTACCGCGCGGTTCACCCTGGACCCGGCATCGCGAGAGCCGCTGAAGGCCCCGCCCCCAGCCGGGCGGTTCCCAGGGCGGCCGAGGCCGGCGCACCTGGTCGCGCTGCGCCCGGCCAGGTGCAGCCGGATCTTCTCCGAGCCGTACCGGCCTCGCGAGGTTCGTCCGGCCACGCAAGCACGTCCACCGGCTGCTCCAGGCCCAGCACGTCCAACGACTTCAGAGGAACTCGCCCGCGGGCCGGGGCGCGCCGCTCGGCGCTCGGCCTCGGAAACGTAGGGCCGGACACCGGCGCCGCAGTGGCAGGCCGTCCTCGAAGCCGCCCTCACCCAGCTAGAGGAAGAGGAAGGCCGGCCGCAGTGATCTCCCGCGGTCGCATCCAGCACCGCCGGGCGGGGGCCGAGGTCGTGCAGCAGCGCGGCGAGCGCGTGGGGGGTGTCGCGCCGAGGCCGTCCCGGTCTCCCGGATCGCCGCACCGTCCTCGAGCGCGCCCACCGTCGTCGACGTCGCGTCCTTCCCGGCGGCAGATTGACGATGTCAGGTCAGTAGGTCACTGAGGCGGTGCGCGGTGTGATCGTCCAGGTCGACGTCGGAGCGGTCGTAGCGTTTGGTGGTGGCGGCGACGGCGTGCCCGACCAGGTCCTGGATCTGTTCCCAGGGCACTCCTGCGGTGCGGAGGGCGGTGACGGCGGTGGCGCGGATGACGTGCGAGGTCAGTTTCGTGGGATCGACGCCGGCGGCGCGGGCGGCGCGGCGCAGTACCGCGGCGGCCGAGGCGTGCGGCGGAGGCGCGGTCGTGGGCTGGCCGGGCCGAAGCATCGCCGTGGGCTCCAGTACCGCCTGCTCGTCGTCCCGCCCGCCGACCTCAACGTCGTCAGCCTCACGGGCCGAGCCGCTGAGCGGGCCGGGGCGGGGATCGGGCTGGCCTGCGGTCGGTGTCGGGATGGTCATGAGAGGCGTGATTGGGACGCGGTCACGGTGTCCGATGATGCCGCATCCTCGGCGTCCGGCGCGGCACGGCCGGGGGCGCGCTGTGCGTGGGTGTGCCGCCGGCGTGGTGGGTGGTGGTGCGGTGCAGCTCGGCGATGACGCACCGACGGGTCCCGCTGGGGCAGGACACGCCGGGTCTGGGCCAGTGTGGCGGTCGGCCTTTCACTCGGGAATGACCAGGTCACAGGGGGTGGCGAGCCGTGCTGTAGGTGAGAGCGGATCTTACGGGTCAGCGGGCGCGGACCGACTGACCGATCGGGTTTCCCAGCAGAGAGCGGCTGGACCCGCCCGCCGCTCATCGCCTCCGCCCCGAAGAGCGGCCGGCTCCGCACTCACCCCCGGCTGCTCACCACCGGCGGTCCGGCCTGGACACTGGGTGGGTCCGGGTCAGCTTTCAGGGCACGTGATGACCGGTCGTGTGGCCGCGGACAGAGTGTGCAGGTCGTCGAAGGCCTGGTCCAGGTGCTCCTGCAGGCTGTGCGACGGGTCCTCGATCCACGCCTCGGCCGCCGCTTGAAAGGTCGCCCAACCGGTTTGGGCGGCCAGGGCCGCCAGCCGGTGCCTCTGGCCGCGCCGGCGCAGCGCTTGTGTCAGGGCCTCGATGATCGAGGCGTGCTTGGCCAGCTCGCGTTCGCGCAGGGCCGGGGTCGCGGCGATGATCTGCAGACGCGGTTCGGAGAAAGGACGGTTGTCCTCAAGGATCCGGGCGGCCTTGTGGAACGCCGTCCGCAGCACCTCGAACGGCGCCAGGCCCCCGGGCGCCTCGACCACCTCCCGCACCAGCGCGGCGCGCAAGTCGGCCTCGCCGTCGAAGAGCACCTCGCGTTTGTCGGCGTAGTGCCGGAAGAACGTGCGCGGGTTCAGTCCGGCTCGCGCGGCGATCTGCGCCGCGGTGGTCTTGTCGAATCCGTGTTCCCGGTACAGCTCCAGAGCCGCCTGCTGAAGGCGGCGGCGCGCGTCCTCTCCGGTGCGTGGCACCTTGCGATCTTATCGCGCCGGATCCGTGATCCACCTCGGTTGCGCCAGTGACTGGCACTACCTTAGTGTCACTGACTGGCGCTAAGTAGCGCCAGTCACTGGCACTAAAGGGGAGTTTTCCATGCACGTCTTCCTGACCGGCGGTTCCGGGCAGACCGGCCCCGCCGTCGTCGCCGAGCTCATCGCGGCCGGCCACACCGTCACCGGCCTCGCCCGCTCCGAGGCCGCCGCCGCCCGGCTCTCCGCACTCGGCGCCAGACCGCATCACGGCTCCCTGGACGATCTCGCGAGCCTGCACGACGGCGCGGCGGCCGCCGACGGCGTGGTGCACCTGGCCTTCGGCGGGAACTTCGCCGACACCGACGAGCTCATCCGCCGCGACTGCGCCGCGATCGACGCCCTCGGCCAGGCACTGGCCGGAACGGGCAAGCCGTTGGTGAGCACCTCCGGCACCCTGGTGATCAAGCCCGGCCGCCTCAGCACCGAGCAGGACGCCCCGGACCCCGACTCGGTCGCCGCCTTCCGCATCCCCGGCGAGCAGACCTGCCTGGCCTTCGCCGACCACGGCGTCCGCGCTGGCGTCGTACGCCTGGCCCCGACCGTGCACGGCCCGGGCGACCACGGGTTCATCCCGGCCCTGATCGCGGCCGCACGCCGGGCGGGCATCTCGGCCTACATCGGCGACGGCACCAACCGCTGGCCCGCCGTCCACCGCCTCGACGCCGCACGCCTGTTCCGGCTCGCGCTCGAGAACGCCCCGGCCGGCAGCGTGCTGCACGGGGCGGGCGAAAGCGCCGTAACGATCAGAGCCATCGCAGAGCAGATCGGACGCACCCTTCAGATCCCCACCAGGTCACTGACCCTCCCACAGGCCGCCGAGCACCTCGGCAACCCGTTCCTGGCCACCTTCTTCTCCCTCGACGTCCCCGTCTCCAGCGACCACACCCGAGCACTCCTCGGCTGGAGCCCGCAGCACCCCACCCTGCTCGAGGACCTCGCGACCGGCGACTATTTCACCCCGCAGGCCAGCGCACGCGCCGAGCAGATCTGGGCCCCGCACCACGTCCGCAGCTGACGCTGTGGGCGCGGGCGAGTGCGGCGATCGAGGCGCCGTGTTCTGTGTAGGCCGACCGGACGGCTTCCCGTTGGGAGCCAGTGAGGGCAGGCGGAGGAGTAGCGGCCTTGGGGCTCGGCGGCGGCGATGCCCTCGGCGGTGAGCTCGTTTTGGACGTCGCGTTGGAATTGGCCGACGGTGGTGATGCTTGGTGAGCCCCCGGGGTACTGCGTTCGTCGGTCACCGGGGACCGCGGGCGAGAGATGGCCGGCCACCTGGCCTTCACCGCCGAGACCGCCATGCCGGTCCACTTCTGCCAGAGCCGAAGTCCTCGGCAGCGAGGTCTGAACGAGAACGCCGACTAATGCGATGATCACCTGGACGGCGGCGGCTGGCCCCGCTGCGCCCGCAGGAGTCGGACCTGCCGTGGACGTGACCACCCGGTGGACCCACCGGTACGACGGACTCAGAACGGGGGCACGCCGAGGTCGAGGCCGCGATCGAGCGCCGCAGCCAGCGTGGCCAACGTGCCCGCCCTGTTCGATCCCGGGGAGCCTGACCGTGATCAAGGATCAGGGCAACGTGGACCGTGCATTCTTCGGATTCAATAAGGACTGAGAAAAGATGGCTGTAAATCGGAACCGGTTCGTCCTCAAGCGCGAGTTCAGCCGCTCGGACGTGAAGTTCGTGGCCTGGGAGCGGAACTGGCGGCTCGTTGATCTTGAGCGCGAGAATAATGGCTGCTATGTGGACATCTGGACGACTCAGGATGAGCAGACAGAGATCCATCTTGTAGATGATCGGCCGATCGGTATGCGCTATCTCACGGTGTGGGGCAGGGATGTCGGCGCTGTCGAGCGAGAGATCCGCGAGGACTGCAAACTCTGGTCCCTGCCGGAGGCGCTGGAGTCCCTGCGTCAGGCGAACGACCGAAATGAGAAACTCATTTCGGTCTATGCTGCAGCGCTCACTGCGCCGTTTGAGGAGAGCCAGGAGCTCCTCGAAGCGTTCCGTGCGGTGGCTCACGATGATGACGCCGGCGTACGTCAGGCTGTCGTTATCGCCATCGGGCACCTTCCGCTTCCTGGCCTTGTGGAAATTGTGCGGGAACGGAGCGAGAACGACCCTGTGGCGCATGTAAGGGAGAACGCGAAAACCTTGCTGGAGGGAATCCGCCTCTACGGTGATGAGTGACGCCAGCGGCACGAATGAATTCCCGTGGGAGTTCGGGGTTGAGGGACCTGCGGACAGCCGATAGCACTGAGAATGATCTTGGGGTGGTGTTCCGTTTGGGGATCCCCCACCGGAACACCCACCGGCCGGGACGGCGCCCCAGGTCGGGGTGTTCTGTAAGAGTGTTCCGCGAACTGTCCCGGTGAAGGGTCCCTATCCGGAACACTTGAGGGCGTGAACGCTACGGCTCCCGGTGCCGTCCGGGTCGGGTACGCCCGCTGTTCCACCGATGAGCAGGACGTCGTGGTCCAGACCGAGCAGCTGCTCGCGCTCGGCGTCCCGGCCGGTCGGATCCACATCGACCGGGGCTTCTCCGGAACCACCCGCCGCAACCGCGCCGGTCTGGACCAGGCCCTGGCTGCGCTGTGGCCGGCAAGCGCGTTCACCGTCACCAAGTTCGACCGGTTCGCCCGCAACATGGCCGAGGCCAACCAGATCCTCACCGACCTGTCCGACCGCGGTGTGCTGTTCGGGCGGGGCGGATCGGTCTACGACTGGAACGACCCGTACGGCCGGCTGTTCCTGCAGACCCTGGCGATGGTTGCCGAATTCGAGGCGAACCTGGGGCACCTGCGCACCCGTGAGGGCATGGCGCCGGCCCGCAGGAACGGCAAGCTTAAAGGCAAGCAGCCCAAACTGCCCGAGTCCGCGCGCCGCTCCATCCGCCGCCGCCACACCGAGGGTGAGGTGTCGCTGGCGGACCTGGCGACTGAGTACAGCGTCGGCCGTTCCACCGTCCACCGCATCGTCCATGGGCCGCCCACCGGGCAGAGTCGAGGCTCGACGCGCGGCTCGACCGTTGCGGGAGGGCGTCGACCCGGTGGGAGCGACACGAGAGCACATCGCCGGTCACGTCCCCGGGAGCCCTCCCACAAGGCCGAGCCGCGACGGCGCCAGTGTCGTGTCGATCGACTCGGGGTCAGGCCTGTCGAATGCCACGATCCGGCAGCGGCTGGTGCATCGAGGATGGTCTGCGCGAGTCCGATCCGGTCGGGCGGGGCCGTTGCACGCCGGGCTGTCTCTTCGATGGCCACCAGCGCGGCCCGGTCCCGCGGCTGACCAGGCTTCCGTGGATCCGCATCGAGGCTCAGCGGAAGGCGATCCCGCAGGTCGCCGCGGAAGAGCCGATCCACACCACCAGCGCGCTGTCGGCCGGGGCGCCGCCGGCCGAGTGGACGGCGGCGCCGGTTCGGGGGCGGTGATCAGGCAGGGAGTGCGTCGGCGACGGTTTCGGCGATGGCCTGTGCTCCGGCGTCGTTGGGGTGGATGTGGTCGCCGCTGTCGTAGTCGGGGTGCAGGGCGGCGGGTGCGGTGGGATCGCGGAGTGCCTGGTCGAGGTCGGCGACCGCCTCGTAGGCGTCGTTGGTGCGGATCCACTGGTTGAGTTGCCGGCGTGTGTGCTGGGCTTGGGGGGTGTCGAACCCGGGGCCGGCCGCGGCGGCGCCGGCGAACGGGGTGACGGTCGCGATGATGGGCCTGATCTCGTGCCGGCGGGCGCGGGTGGCGAGTGCGGACAGTCCGGCGATGAGGTCGGCGGCCCGGAGCGGGGGCTGGTCCAGCATGCCGGGCAGGCCGATGTCGTTGAGGCCGAGTTGGACGACGACGTGGGTCACCCCGGGGGCGGTGAGCACGTCGCGGTCGAACCGGGTGGTGCCGCGTTCGCCGAAGACGTCGCTGAGCAGCCGGTTGCCGGCGATGCCGAGGTTGAGCACGGCGGCTCCGACCGGGTGGAGGCGGCGGGCGAGCAGGTCGGGATAGCGGCGGTGGGTCCCGGGCGTGGTGCCCACCCCGTCGGTGATGGAGTCGCCGAAGGCGGCCACCACCGGCCGGTCGGCCGGGCCGAGGACGTCGATGCCGGTGAGGAAGAACCGTGACTCCACCGGCTCGGGCTCGGGCAGGTCGGGGTGAGAGACGGCGTCGCCGGGGCCGAGGTAGCCGGTCTGCAGGGCGAACGGGTGGTAGTCGGCCGGTCCGGTGGCGGCGGCGTGGTAGCTGCTGAGGACCAGGTCGGTGTCGGGTGTCGTGGTGAGGTCGACCGGGTCGCTGATCGCTTCTTGGCCGGGCGGGATCGTTACCCGGTGTGCGCCGCCGAAGGTGACCGCGGTGTCGGTGCCGGGCACGATCGCCGCTGCGCTGCGGTGTGCCGCCACCCGGATGCGGGCGATGGTGAGGGGGTCCTTGCCGTAGAGGTTGCCGAGCCGGACCCGCAGCCGGGCCCCTGTGCCGCTGAGGCGGACGACCTGGCGGAGGGTCTGGTCGTGGAAGCCGCGTGGTGGGTGGATGAGGGGCATCGGTTCGTGGGGGCTGACGGGGGCGGAGCGGAACGCCGCCGTCCAGTGGGAGGTCATGGGGTCAGTTGGGAGGTCATGGGGTCAGTTCTCCAGTCGGCGCAGCAGGTGGCGGGTGAGGTCGTGGAGGCGGTGGGCGGCGTCGGGGTCGAAGGAGGGGTGGTCGAGGCTGATCGGGTCGAAGCGCACGAAGGCGCTGAGCGGTGCCGTGGGCGGGGTGTCGATGCGGGCGGCGATCGGCTTGATGCCGTCCTGGACGGGTCGGCCGTTGCGTTTGAGGGCGGCGACGTGGGCCGCGGTGGCCGCGTCGTACTGGCCGGCGAAGCCGGTCGCGACCGGGCCGGGGTTGATGAGCACGTACCGGGTGCGCGTGGTGGCGTGGCGGGCGGCGTAGGCGACGCCGAGCAGGTCGTTGGCCCGGCCGGCCTGCATCTGCGCGTTGACCCCGTCGTAGTGGTGTTCGAGCATGAGGTCGTCCCAGTGGACGCGGCCCATCGGCACGCCGGGGCCGGACACGTTGACGATGACGCCGGGCTCGCTGAGTCCGTGGCTGAGCAGGAACCGGCTCAGGTACTCCAGCGCGAAGGTCCCCTCGAACCCTTCGGTGGTGACGAAGCGCTCCGAGCGGAAGTAGCGGGCGCACAGCACCAGGGCGTCCACGGCCGGGTGCCGGGTGTTGATCTGCTCCAGGACCCGGAGGTTCTCGCTGACCAGGCTCAGGTCCGCCGCGATGAACTCGGCGCCGGGGAGGGCGGCGGCCTTGGCGGCGTCGCGTCCGACGACGATGACGGTGTCGCCTCGGTCCAGGTGGGTGCGGGCGAGTGCGCGGCCCATCCCGTCGGTGCCGCCGGTGATCACGATCGTCTTGGGTGAGGTGTTCGTGGAGTGGTTCATCGGGTCGTCCTTTCGGACATGGCGGGCCGGTGGTGGGCGGCGGCGGGCACGGCCGGGCGCCCGGGCAGCAGCGCAACGGCGGCCAGGATGGCCGCGAGCACGCCGGCGGTGAGCCAGAAGACGCCGTGCACCCCGGTGACCGGGTCGGCGGAGGTCTGCAGGATGAGGGTGACCACGGCGACGCCGAGCGCCGCGCCGAGCTGGTTGAGCATGTAGAGGACCGAGCTGCCCTGGGCGACCATCGGACCGGGCAGGCTGCGGTACAGCGACCCCATCGTGGGGGCGCTGAACAGCCCCATCCCCAGGCCGAGCGCGAGCGCGGTCGCCACCGGCCACCCTTCTGCCGTACCGGCGCCGACGCGGGTGAAGGCCAGCGCGGCGGCCAGGGCCAGTGCCGCGCCGGCGGCGGCAAGGCCGCGGGGGCCGATCCGGTCCGACAGCCGTCCGGCCAGCGGCATCGAGATCGCGCCGCCGAGCCCGACCGGCGCCATCAGCAGCGCGGCGGCGAGCACGCCGTGCCCGTGAGCCTGCTGGTAGTACAGCGGCAGGACGAACAGCGCGGCGAAGTTGGCCAGCCCGCCGAGCCCCATGATCGCCACGCTGGCGGTGAAGCCGCGGCTGGTGAACAACCGCAGGTCGATCAGAGGTGGGACGGTTCCGGCCCGCCGCGCGTGCGCGGTGTAGCAGGCCAGCAGCACGGCGCCGGCGACCAGCGGGAGCAGCGCCTGCCAGGCGGTGAAGGCCGACTGCTCGGCCGACTGCTCGGCCGACTGCGACAGCGCCAGGACGACGGCGGCGAATCCGGGGGCGAGCAGGGCCAGGCCGAGCACGTCCAGCCGGACCCGCGGCCCATCGGCCGCGGATTCGGCGGGCAGGACGCGCATCGCGAGCACGAGGGCGGCGAGGCCGACGGGCACGCTGAGCAGGAACATCCAGCGCCAGGAAAGGCCGTCGAGGAGGGCGCCGCCGGCGATCGGGCCGAGCACCGGGCCGAGCGAGAGCACCACGCCCATCAGCCCCATCACGCGTCCGGCCCGCGCGGGACCGGCGGCGCGGGCGAGCAGGATCAGCACCAGCGGATCCAGGAGGCCGGCGCCGACGCCCTGCAGCGTGCGGAAGGCGATCAGACTGCCGACATTCCAGGCCAGGCCCGCGGTCAGGGCACCGGCCGCGAACACCGTCAGGCCCAGCAGCCACAGCCGCCGGCCGCCGAACCGGTCGACCGCCCAGGTGGTGAACGGGATCGTGGCGGTGACCGCGAGCAGGAATCCGGTCGAGGCCCAGCCGACCGTGCTGAGCGAGGCGTCGAGCTCGGCGGCCAGGGTGCCGGTCGCCACAGCGGCCATGGAGCTGTTCAGGATGCCCAGCAGCCCGCCGAGCAGGACCACGCCGATCGTGGCCAGCAGCCGGGCGTCCAGCCGGTCATCCGCATTGATTGGACTCATGGGTTCAAGTTAATGGTCTAATGAGTTCATTCACAACCCGTGAGTCCATGGAGCTGAACCCGTGGGTACAATCCAGGCATGGCGACCACACGCGGAGGCGGCGACCGGCGGCAGGCGATCCTCGAGGGTGCGTTCACCGTGTTCGCCCGCCGCGGCTATGCCCAGGCATGCGTCAAGGAGGTGGCCGCCGAGGCGGGCGTGGCCAAGCCCACCGTCTACAACCACCTCAACGACAAGGCGACCCTCTTCCGGCACGCGATGCAGGCAGCGGCGCAGAACGTCCTGGACGAGCGGCTCGCCGCCCTCGACCCGCTCAAAGACGCGGACGGCGACCTGCCCGCCACCCTGCACGACGTCGGGCACCGGCTGTTGCGGCTGCACACCGACGAGCGCGCCTGCGCGCTGCGGCGCCTGCTCTACTCGGAGATCACCCACTTCCCCGACATCCTGGAGATCGTCACCGAGAGCGGGCCGCACCGCCTCACCCAGGCGCTGGCCGACCGGCTCGCCCGCCTCGCACTCGCCGGCCGGCTCCGCATCACCGACCCCGACCTAGCCGCCGAGCAGTTCCTCTCCCTGCTCACCGGCCCGCTCGAAGCGCGCACCCGGATGGGCACCCGCCCGATCGACGACACCACACTCAGCGACCTGGCCCGCACCGCCGTCAACGCCTTCCTGCAGATCTTCGGTCCGCAGGTAACCACCGAAGCGGGAACCGACATGCGCAAAGTGGCCAATCCGGACGGCCACCCCCTCACCGTCGAGGAGTAGGGCATGCCGGGTACGCCGTCACGGCCTGTGCGTGGACCCGTCGGACTCGGGCCGGTCGAACGCGATCAACGGCTCCCGGTGAACAAGTGGTCGAGATGACGGCCAGCCGTGCCCATCAAGCTGCCGTGGTGACTACAGGCCTAATCCGGTCCGATCCTCCTCGCGGGTCGGCATGTGCGTGTCTGTGAGGCGCGCCCCGAGCGCCCGGTCGTTTGAGCTGCCCTACATCTTCTTCTCGTCCCCCCGGTCACCGAGGTCGGGGACGGCGGGATGTCTCCGAGCTCGCGCAGCCCTTCGCTGAAACCCGAACGGGAAGGGGACGCCTGACAGTCGGGCACGGCCCGGCAGTGCCGGCACCACGCTCGCTGAAGCGCAACACCCGCTTAGGGATCTTCGAGATCGGTGGCCTATGGACGTTGGTTCACGGCCCCCCGAGTTCTGCGCCCTACCCCTCCTCCGCGCGGCCAGACCCGTGCAGGGCGAGGCATGGCAGCTGAGTGAATGATAAGGGTCATTCTCATTCTCACGAGATGGAGCGCAGGCTAGCGTTCCGCTTAAGTGAAAACTAGTTTCGAGAATCGCGAAACGTTTGGTTCACGACGGAGTGGTGGTGCGCCAACCAGCGGTGGTCGGCGGGCTACAACCGCCCCAGGTGCCTGCGGCCTGGGGTGGCCAGGGTGCTGGTGGAGGCTTTCGCGACACCGCGGCTATGGGGCGACGGCGTTGAGCAGGTCGGCGACACCTTGAAAGCGCTGCCGGTGGCGTACCACTTGATGTGGCGAAAGCTGCTGCTTGCTGACCGGTCGTCGCCGTTGGGACACCGCACCGCGGTTCCCACAGCGGAAGATGCTCGGCCTGCGTTGTCGCGGCTGGCCGGGGACGGTGAGCGCGATGCTCGAGCGTCCGAACGTGCTGCGAGTGAACGGGCCGACATCGCAGGCCACGGGCGAGGGCTCTCTGGAAGCGGGCGTGCTCGTGGTCGCGATCTTCACCGGGCCGGTCCGGGTTGTCGCCGGGACGGCGTTGACCGTGTGCGGGTTCGCCGGCGCCCAAGCGGTACTGGTGGGCCTCGTGCCAAACCTGGTCGCCGCGGACGAACGCGACACCGCACAGGGCATGCTCAACTTCATGAACTCTCTGGGTGGCGGATCGGTCCGGTCGCTGTCGCGGGTCTGTCCGGCATCGTGCCGGTGCCGGTGGCCCTCGCCGTGCTCGCGGCGCTGCACCTGTCAGGACTCGTCCTCAGCCTGACCCGGCGCCCTACCGCCGGCCGCCGCCCCGGACCCGGTGGCACGTGGGGGAGCCCGCATGGCGGTCCGCCTGCATCTGATCCGATAGAGCCTCGACCAGTAAGGAGCCTTGCCATGTCCGCCGAGCCGTTCAAGGTCAGCATCACCGAAGCCGAGATCGCGGACCTGCGTGAACGATTGCGGCGGACACGGTGGCCCGAGCGCGAGCCGGTGGACGACTGGTCACAGGGCTTGCCGCTGGCGTACGCGCAGGAGCTGTGCCGCAGCTGGGCCGAGGACTACGACTTCGGGTTCGCCGACCGGCTGAACGTGTTCCCGCAGTACCGCGACACGATCGACGGGCTGGGCATCCACTTCCTGCACGTCCGCTCGCCGGAGCCGGACGCGTTCCCGCTCGTGCTCACGCACGGGTGGCCGGGTTCGGTGCTCGAGTTCCTGGAAGTCCTCGGCCCCCTGACCGACCCGCGCGCGCACGGCGGTGACCCCGCGGACGCGTTCCACGTGGTCGCGCCGTCGCTGCCCGGGTACGGCTGGAGTGACAAGCCGTCGACGACCGGGTGGGGCGTCACTCGCATCGCGCGTGCTTGGGACACGTTGATGGTCTCGCTGGGTTACGACCGGTACGGCGCGCAGGGCGGTGACTGGGGTTCGGCGGTGTCCGGGAAGCTGGGGGAGGTGGCGCCCGAGCGGGTCGTCGGCGTGCACCTGAACCTGGGATCGGTGGCGGCGGGCACGTTCGACGACCCGACGCCCGCGGAGCTGGCGAATCTCGAGGCCGAGAAGGAGATGCAGCGCACCGGCCGGGGGTACTCGGCGATCCAGGCGACGCGGCCGCAGACGCTCGGCTACGGCCTCACCGACTCCCCGGCGGGGCAGGCCGCCTGGATCGCCGAGAAGTTCTGGGCGTGGACGGACAACGACGGCCATCCCGAGGACGCGTTGTCGCGGCAGACGATCCTCGACGAGATCTCGGTCTATTGGTTCACCGCGTCGGCCACGTCGTCGGCGCGCCTGTACTGGGAGAGCTTCGCCAACTTCCGGGACAAGGTGACCGCGCCGTCCGGGCTGTCGGTCTACCCGCGCGACATAGCCCGTCCGTCGAGACGGGAGGCGGAGCTGCGGTTCACCGACCTGCGCTGGTTCGAGGAGCTGCCGCATGGTGGCCACTTCGCCGCGCTGGAGCAGCCCGAGTCGCTGGTCAAGCAGGTGCGCGGGTTCTTCCGCCTGGTCCGCTGATCACCTCGTCCTCCAGGCCCCAGCCCCGGTCATCGCCCGCAGGCACGGCCACACCGGCCAACAGACCATCCGATCACCGGGCGTTACCGGGGCTGGAGGCCGAGCTCGCGGGATGAGCTCCGCCAGGGCGGCGAAGGCTTGGGAGGCCGGCCGGCCGCGGACGCAAGGCGCGGTCCTCGTCCTCGGGAGTCGAGAGTGCGGGCGTTCAGGTGCCCGGCGTGCTCTGGCGTACCGCCGTGATAGCCGCCATGACCAGTTCTTCCAGAGGCTTGGCGCCCTCGTTCCGGGTCCATTCCTGACCGGCGATGTCCAGGCAGGTGAGCGCGCAGGCGACGATCGCGTTGGCGCGCAGGTCGTGGTCGTCGCCGGGTGCTGCGCCCAGGCGGCGACGGATCTCGGGAGTGAGCAGTGTCTGCCAGTGCAAGTGCTTCTCGATGCTGCGGGCGCGCAGTGACGGTGTCCCGTAGAGCATCTTGGAGATCTTCAGCGTGGTCGCCTCGTCCCGGGCGGGGCGAGGGGTGTCGCGCAGCGCGTTGAGCAGGGCGGTCCAGGCGTCCTCGTCGTCGGGCCGGGCCTGCAGCCGTTCACGGATCTGTTCACCCTGGGCGGCCAGGTCGCCCAGCACGATGTCCTCCTTGGTGCCGAAGTAGCGGAAGAAGGAGCGGCGGGAGATGCCGGCCGCGGCGGCGATGTCGTCGATGGTCGTCGCCTCGAAGCCGCGCTCCAGGAACAACTCCATCGCGACGCGGGCGACTTCGGCGCGGACGGCCTGGCGGGTGCGCGCCCACAGCCTGGGCTCTCGGGGATCCGGCATCCCCACATCCTAAACCCAAGTGACTGTTTGACACTCAGTGCCAGGCAGGCCTACGGTGCCACTACTTCCCGCATCTCACCGCTCGGAGGAGCCATGACACCGGTCGACTACCGCGGCCAGACCACGCTCATCACCGGCGCCAGCTCGGGCCTCGGAGCCGAGTTCGCCCGCAGGCTCGCCGCCCGCGGCTCGGACGTCGTGCTCGCGGCCCGGCGCCTGGACCGGCTGCAGAGCCTCGCCGGCGAGCTCGCGACGGCGCACGGCGTCACCGCCACCCCGATCGCCGTGGACCTGGCCGTGCCCGGCGCCGCGGCCGAACTCGACGCCGCGCTGACCGCACAGGGCATCGCGGTGACCAGCCTGGTGAACAACGCCGGGTTCGCCACCAACATCGCGTTCCACCGGACCGACCCGCAGCGGCTGGCCGCCGAGATCGCCGTCAACGTCACCAGCCTGACCGAGCTCAGCCGCGTGTTCATCGAACGGCTGCGGGCCCGCCCCGGCGGCGTGCTCGTCAACGTCGCCAGCATGGCCGCCTACCAGGCCACCCCGACCATGGCCGTCTACGGGGCGGCCAAGGCATTCGTGCTGAGCTTCACCGAGGCGCTGTGGTACGAGTCGCGCGGCAGCGGGCTGCGCGTCATGGCGCTGTCGCCCGGCGCGACCGAAACCGAGTTCTTCGACGTCGCCGGGGCCGCGGCCGACGGCGGCACCGGACGGATGCGCCCGGAGCAGGTCGTTGAGATCGCCCTGCGGGCTCTGGACCGGCGCAACCCGCCCCCCAGCGTGATCACCGGCAGGCGGAACCGGCTGATGGCGCACGCAGGACGGCTGGCCGGCCGCCGACGGATGACCATGACCATCGGCTCCATGATGGAGCGCACCGCAGCGGGACACTGAAGACGCCGCCCCGCACCCGCCGCAGGAGACATGCCTTTGATGACCCGCGACTCAGTCCTCAGCGTAGTTACCTGTCGGTAGAGTCCCGGGACACCTCCCCGGGAAGCTCGGGGCCGCCGGTATCCGCGGTCCCGGCAAGAAGGACGGCGAGCACCCGGTCCCGCTGCGCGGCGCCGGCGCGGAGGTCCAGGCAGTTCTCTGTCATCCCCGCCGCCGCGGCGGCGAGGAAGGGCACGTCCGTCCACGACAGGTCCGGACGCACGGCGCCGGCCCGCTGCGCCCGTTCGGTCGCCCGGCGGATGAGATCGCGCAACCGTTCGCGCGCCTCGTCGGCCTCGGGACTTCCGCCCTGCGCGGCCAGTGCGTCCGACAGCCCCTTGTTCTCCACCTGGGACGATGTGAACGCCCGCAGCAGCTCGGCGAATCCCCGGCCCGGATCGGGATTTTCGAGTGCCGCCCGCGCCTTGTCCTCGAGTTCGCCGATGACTTCCAGCAAGATCGTCTCGAGCAGCGCCTGGCGCGACGGGAAGCGCCGGTAGAACGTCCCCGGTCCGACACCGGCCCGCTTGACGATCTCGTTGGTCGACACCTCGAGCCCGACTTCCGCGACGGCCTCCCGCGCCGCCGCGACCAGCGCCGCCTCGCTTCGCCGGGCGTCCGCCCGCAGCTTCCCCATGCCCTCGATGCTAGACGGAGAACCCTTCTCCGTCTAGCATCGAGGGCATGGGAAGACGAATCTGGCTGATCACTGGCGCGTCCGGTGGCCTCGGCACGGCGCTGGCGCGAGCGGTCTCGGCGACCGGGGACGAAGTGGTCGCCATCAGCCGGAAATCCGTGGACATCACCGATCCCGCGCAGGTTCGGCGGGCCGTCAGCGAGGCCGTCGCCGCCTTCGGCCGGATCGACGTCGTGGTGAACAACGCCGGCTATGCGGCACCCGGCGCCTTCGAGGAGCTCTCCGACTCGGAGATGCGCGAACAGTTCGAGGTCAACTTCTTCGCGGCAGCCGACGTCGTGCGTGCGACGCTGCCGTATCTGCGGGCCGCTCGCTCGGGCCACATCGTGCAGATCAGCTCGCTCGCAGGCCAGATCGGCGCCCCCGGCATGAGCGCGTACACGGCGAGCAAACACGCGCTCGAGGGGTTGTCGGTGTCACTCGCCGAGGAACTGGCCCCGTTCGGCATCCGCGTGAGCATCGTCGAACCGGGCTCCATCAGCACGGGCTTTCGCCAAAGCTGGGCAGGACGCGAGCGCCCAGGGGCGATCGCCGATTACGACGACCTCGCCGTCCGGCTGGACCGCTTGGGACGCGACGCTCGTTTGCCGACCGAGCCGGAGGAGGTGGCGGCCGCGATCATCGCGTTGACCGACTTGCCTGAACCGCCATTGCGGCTCGTCGTCGGCGAGGACGCCGCGGCCGGAATCCGCGCCGCTCGTACCCGCCAGCTGGCAGATTTGGAGACCCGATGGATCGCCTGACCGGAAAGACCGCGTTGATTACGGGCGGCAGCGAGGGGATCGGCCTTGCCATCGCCACGGCGTTCGCTCGGGAAGGGGCGAACCTCGTGCTTCTCGCCCGTGACAAACGGAAGCTCGACGCCCTGACTTTGACGAACACGCGCACCGTTGCCGTCGACCTCAACGACGAGGATGCACTCGTCGCCGCCGTCGAATCCTTGGACGTCGACGTGCTCGTGAACAACGTCGGCCTCTCGCACATGCCGCCGCTGGCCGAACTCACCAAGGCCCAGTTCGATGCGATGGTGCACCTCAACCTGCGCGTGCCGGTCCTGCTGACCCAACTGCTGTGCGATCGGCTGACCGCGGTCGTGAACATCTCCAGCTACTGGGCGGACAAGATGGTCGCGGGCCGCCCGTCCTCGGTCTATTCGGCCACCCGCGGCGCGCTCAACTCGCTCACCAAAGCGCTGGCCAACGAGCTCGGCCCGCGCGTACGGGTCAACGCCATCGCACCCGGCTCCATCCACACTCCGACATTCGAACGCGTGTATTTGGGGCAGATGACCGCGGACCAGCGCGCGGATTACGAGCACTACGTCCACAGCGCCTATCCGGCACAGCGGATCGGCGAACCCGGGGACGTGGCCGAAGCCGCCGTTTATCTCGCCTCGGACGACGCCCGCTGGGTGACCGGCACAGTGCTGCAGGTCGACGGCGGATTGACGGTGAGATAGTACTCAGCCCATCGCCGGCATCAGAACGAAAAGGCACGCCGACGTCAGCCCGGACGCTCACCTAACGCGACGGGCGCGGAGGCCGACCAAGGGGTGAGGTCGAGTTCCGGATAGCGCAAGGCCATGCCGGCGAGCGTCTGCGGCGTCCAGTAGGGATGTCCTGGCGGCGCGCGAGAGCAGGTGCGGCGGTCCGAGTTCTTCGGGGACGTCGGTCAGGAACACGAACATCTCCACCTGCGAACAGCCTGGCGTGGCACTGGGGACCAGCAGGATGTGGTTGAGGTAGTCCCGGTGCAGGTCCTGGTCGTAGTCGCAGGCGCCGGTGTACTTCGCCCAGGCCTCGGCCGCATAGAGATGGACGTCGCCGTCGTCCAGCAGCGCTTGGGCGAGCGCCAGGAGGCGGGGATGCACCGCCAGCAGACTGATCTCGGTGCTGGCGAACGGGAAGGTGTCGATCCCGGCGAACTCGTCGCCGATGAAACGTCCGCGACGCGGGTCGGTGCCGTCATGAAAGCCCTCGGCAGAGGGGAACAGCAGGCCCAGCTCGCTCACCGCCACCGTGCGAGCGGGAAGGCGCTCATGATCAGGACGAATCCCGGGACCGCGTCCGGCAGGGTGACCGGCGACCTGGACGCGGCCACTCCGGTGGGCGAGGTCGCGGACGGCCACCGGCGACACGACATCCCTTTTGTCGCTTATATCCCGCGGACATGATTTTCCGACAAAGATCGCGAGAAAACATTTTCAAATAACACTTCGCCATCATTGACCCGACATTTCTACTGACGTAGAAATGCATCACCAGAAGTCGAGGCAATCACAGGAAAGAGCATCATGCACGCGCGCTACTTCGCTTCGCCACGCCGGTCGCCGTCTGTGCCGCGCCCGCCACCGCGGCTGACCACGCCAGCGGCACCTTCTACAACACCGACCCCCAGCTGCCCGCTCTCGGCAACCCCGTCTCGCAAGGCAGGCCCATCACCTTCGTCTTCGCGTCAATTCGCTTCATCACGTCCTGCCCCCTTACCGGGCCGCTCGTCTCCGCCCGGCCGCCACCGGGCACCGAGATCAAAGGAGATCAATTCCATGCGCATCCGCACCCCCCGTCTTATCCGCGGTCGGCTCTCCCCACGCGCCGCCGCCGGAGCCCTGACCCTCCTGGCCGGGGGCCTGACCGCCGCCGGGCTGGCGACGGCGGGACCCGCATCCGCCGCGCCGGTGGACATCGACTGCCCCGTGGGCACGATCACCTCGACGTTCAGCCCGCCGCTGACGAACACCACTCGTCCGGTGACCACCAGCATCTCCGAGCACTTCGACTGCACCTCGGTGCTCGGCGACATCAGCAGCGGCACCCGCACCAGCAGTCACACCACGAACACCAGTTGCCTGCTGGCGGCACAACCGCCCACCACCCCCGAAGTCAACACCTACACGTGGAACACCGGTCAGACCAGCACGATGACCTACGTCTCCGACACGGCCGTGCGGGCCGCCGACGGCACGGTCACCGTCACCAAGGTCGGCTCGGTGACCAGCGGCCTGGGCGCCGGGGAGGCGGCCACGGCGGTCATCGAGCAGCCCTCCCTCAGCCTCACCGCCTGCGCGACCACGGGCGTCTCCTCGCAGACCGGCACCTCCACCCTGGAGATCGCCCCGGCCTGATTCCCCCCCTCTCGGGTTCCGCCGCCGCCCGCACCCCGACCCGGTGCACCACCTGGCCGGGGTGCGGGCCTGACCGCGCCCCCTCGCCCGACCCGGCGCTCACCTCACGAGAGCAGGGAGACCGAGACGATGGCGCCGTCGTTGCTCGTCGGAGGCGCCGCCGCCGATCCGTCGCGACGCCTGCGGGCGCAGGCGGGAGACGGCCGTCCGGATCCGTTGAGCGGGCTCTCCGTCCCGGCGTGCGGGCGTTTCGGTCGCGCGGTGCGGCCGTTTCGGTTCCGGGGTGCGGGCGGTTTCGGTCCCGGCCCGACGCAGGTCATGAGCCGGGACGCGCGCGAACGCCGTTGGTGCCGGGCTGACCGACCGCACCGATCACCGCGTCCGCGCGATCCGTCCGCCCGTCTGCAGCCGGATCGGACGTAAGGGCCGATGGTCTCGCCGGGTAGCCCGGGTGCAGCGATGCGCCAGGGCTACCCGGCGAGCGGAGCACCGTGGGGGAGTCCCGCGTCGTCCACGAAGTGTGGGCGTCGGTGCTGACCGGTTCTCAGATTGCGGTGAAGCCGCCGTCGGCGGCGACCACGGCACCGGTGACGAAGCTGGCGCGCGGTGAGGCGAGGAAGCAGAGCACCTCGGCGATCTCCTCGGGCTGGGCCACCCGCCCGAGCGGCTGGGCATCGGCGAAGGAGGCCAGGTAGGCGCGACTGTCGGGGCGGAAGGTGTCGAGGAAGTCGGTCTCGATGACGCCTGCGGCCACGAGGTTGGCGCGGATGCCCAGCGGGCCGCCCTCGACGGCGAGGACCTTGGTGAGCTGGGCCAAGGCGCCCTTGGACGCGGCGTAGGCGACGCCGTCGGGCATGCCGACGGTGCAGACGTAGGAGCCGGTGCTCACGATGGCGCCGCCGCCGCGCTCCCGCATCACGCGGAACGCTTCGCGGGCGAAGAAGAATGAGCCACGTGCGTTGACCGCCATCAGCGCGTCCCAGTCCTGCGCCGTCGTGTCCGTGACCGGCTTGTTCAAAGTGCGGCCCGCGTTGTTGACCAGGATGTCCAGAGCGCCGAACAGCTCGACGGCCTCCCGTACGGCCCGCTCGGCCACCGCCTCGTCTGTGACGTCCCCGATCGAAGGATGCACGCCGGGGAACTCCGCAGGCAGCTCCGCCACCTCCTGGCGCTGATCGAGGGCGACGATCCGGGCGCCGCGCCGGTGCAGCAGCCGGACGGTCTCCCTGCCCACGCCGCGCGCGGCCCCTGTGACGAGGGCCACCTTTCCGGCGAATTCGGTGGACTCTGCGGTCTCGGTGGACGCATGCGCGGATGTCATCATCCTTTTCCTTCCTGCCTCGGCGTCGGCCAGGCGCCGCAGGCGCAATCGGCCGGTTCGCGCGACGACTCGCCGGCGGCCCTGTCCGTTCGGTGTTCGACCGCTCAGTGAGCGGTGAGCCCGCCGTCGATCACGAACTCCGCGCCGGTGACGAAGGACGAGTCGTCGCAGGCGAGGAAGAGGTAGGCGGGTGCGATCTCCTCGGCGCGCCCGGCCCGGCGCATCGGGGTGCGCTGGATGTCCGGCTGCTGGTCGCCCTGCTCGTCCAGGAGTTCCTGGATCATCGGCGTGGCGACGACGCCGGGGTGCACGGAGTTGACCCGCACGCCCTGGCGCGCGTACTCGACCGCGGCGGTCTTGCTCAGCAGCCGCACCGCGCCCTTGGACGCCTGGTAGGCCGCGGCCGAGCCGCTGCCGACGAGCCCGAGCACCGACGAGGTGTTGATCACCGAGGCGTTGCCGCTCGCGCGCAGGAGCGGCAACGCGGCCTTCATGCCGAGCCAGGTGCCTTTCTGGTTGACGTCGATGACCCGGTCCCAGGCCTCCTCCGCCGTGCCCTCGATGCCCGGCCAGTCCACGATGCCGGCCAGGTTCACCAGCACGTTCAGCGTGCCGAAGCGCTCGCGCACGGCGCCGATCGCCTCCTCCCAGTCCCGCGCTGAGGAAACGTCGAGGCGGACGGCGGCGACGTCCGCGCCGAGGGCCTCGACCCTGGCTGCCAGCTCCCGTAGGGGCCTCTCGGCGACATCGGTGAGCATCAGCCGTGCGCCCTCGCGGGCGAAGAGTTCGGCGGTCGCCGCGCCGATGCCGCCGGTCGCGCCGGTGATCAGCGCGACCTTGCCGGCGAGTCGTTGTCCTCCCATGGGAACTCCTTCGGATCTCTCGTTGATGTGGTCTGTGCGGTCAGGTCGTGCCTCGTTGGGGGCGCCGGTGACGGGGCGAGTTGATCCGGTGGTCCCGGTCATGACGGCCGCTCCTGCCGGTACAGCACGAGGTGCTCGTGGTAGAGCACGCCGTCCCGCACGTCGCCGGTGGCGGTGAAGCCCAGGTCGTCGTGGTAGTCGAGGTGGGTGCCCGTGACGGTGTAGCGGCCGGTGTAGGCGCGTTTGCGACCGTCGCGTTCCTCCTCATAGCGGCCGTTGGCGAGCAGTTCCTGGCGGATTCGTCCGTCGGCGGTGACCCACATGCCGACGTACGGGTGAGGGGCGCGAGTGGCGTTCAAGGGCTTCCTCGGTGGGTGAGAGTTCGGTGGCGGATGCGGTGCTCCAACGAGTCTGCGCAGGTCAATGGGCGTCTACCAGGACGTCTGCTGCCTGGGTGCGGCACACCCGGGCAGCACGTCCTGCGCCCGCATAACCTGGCCGCATGGACGGCAACCACCTGGGAGAGTTCCTGCGCGCGCGCCGCGCTCGCCTGCGGCCGGAGGACGTCGGCATGGCGAGCTACGGGACCCGCAGAGTCGCCGGATTGCGCCGTGAGGAAGTCGCCGTCCTGGCCGGTGTGAACGCCGATTACTACACCCGCCTGGAACAAGGCCGCGAGCGCAACCCCTCAGGTCAGGTGCTCGACGCCCTCGGCCGCGCGCTGCGTCTCGACGCCGACGCCCGGGCGCACCTGTTCCGGCTGGCCGGGACCGTCCCTGACGACCGGCCCTTCAGGCAGGCCGCCGAGCAGGTCAGCCCGGCGCTACGCCAGTTGATGGACGGCTACCCTCACACTCCGGCGTTCGTCATGAACCGGACCCTGGACATCCTGGCCACCAACGCCCTGGCCGACGCCCTCTACCGCCCCTTCGATCCGGCGGACAACCTGGCCCGCATGACCTTCCTCGACCCCGCCGGCCGGCGCTTCTACACCGACTGGGACCGCGCGGCCCAGGCCACCGTCGCCAACCTGCGCCAGGCGGCCGGTTTCGACCCGGACGACCCGCGCCTGGCCGAGCTCGTCCGCGACCTCACCGAGCGGAGCGCCGACTTCGCCCGCCTCTGGAACGCGCACGCCGTACGGGGCAAGACCCGGGACGCCAAGCGACTCCTGCACCCGGACGTCGGCCCGCTTACGCTCAGCTACCAGGCCTTCGACGTACGCGACGCCCCCGGCCAACAGCTCGTGATCTACCACGCCGAGCCGGGCGGCGACAGCGCCCAGGCCCTCAGTCTCCTCGGCTCCGTCCACGCCACCCGACGCCAGAGCGAACCACGCAGGTAAGTGCCGGCTCATGCCGGTCGGCGTTCACCGATAGATGGGGAAGGACGCGGTGGTCGCGGGGGGGCTGGCAGCTCGGGCTCCGCGTGCGCGGCGAAGTGCCCGCCCCAGGCAGTGATCAACCCTTCTGGCCGACCGACTGGGGCTCAGGTTCGCCTCGAATCCCGCCGCCGTCGCCAGCGTTTGCAGAAATAGCCGACCGAACGGGTCGTTCCAGTCGTAGACCGAGGCGCCCAGCCCGAGGAGCTGCTCAGTCTGGACGACGACGTCCTGCTCCTCGGTGGAGCAGCGGCTCGCGGTCAGTCGTTCTCGGTGAACGCCTTGATCAGGCCCTCGGCCGCGTTGTCGCCGTCGAGCTCGTGGAGTTCCGCGCCGATGGAGCCGAACTCGACGCTGCGGGGGAACATGGCCGTCTCGTATTCGGTGAGGGCGGCTTCGACGTCGTCGGGGTGCGCGGCGAGCGCCTTGCCGAGTTCGGCGCCGTCGTACATGGCCATGTTGGCGCCTTCGCCGTTGGGGGCCAGGAGGTGGGCGGCGTCGCCGAGCAGGGTCACCCCGGGCACCCGGTCCCACTTGTGTCCGAGCGGCAGAGCGAAGATGGGACGCAGGATCGGGGGGACGTCACCGTCGGTGATCAGCGCGGTCAGTTCCGGTGCCCAGCCGTCGAACTCCTGCGCGATCCGGGCCGCCGCGGCGGGGCCGTCGGTGAAATCGATGGCGGCGAACCATTCCTGCGGCTCGCTGAGCACCACGTAGGTGTGGATGGTCTCGCCCTTTTCACGATGGGCCTGGATCCCCTTGCCGCCCGCCGCGGGGGCCGCCATGGAACCTCCGCCGACCGCTTCCGCGGCGGCACGGTGCCGAGTCTCGACATCGAACAGGTAGGTCTCGATGTAGGACATGCCGACGTATTCGGGCGTGGCGTCGGACAGCAGCGGCCGGACGCGCGACCAGGCGCCGTCCGCGCCGACCAGCAGGCTGGTGCCGACCGTGCTGCCGTCGGCGAAGGTCACCTCATGGCGGCCCTGCCCGAGGGAGCGGACGCTGGTGACCTTGTGGCCCCATCGGACGGTGCCGGCCGGGAGCGAGTCGAGCAGGATCTGGCGCAGCTCACCGCGCTGCACCTCGGGGCGTCCACCCGCGCCGTCGTCGGTCTTGTCGAGCAGGACGGCCCCGTCCGGGGCGAGAATCCGCATGGCCTGGCGGCCTTGGAGGACGATGCCGCGGAACTCCTCCATCAGTCCGGCCGCCTCGATGGCGAGCTGCCCGTTGTAGTCGTGGATGTCGAGCATCCCTCCCTGCGTACGAGCGGTCGGGGACGCCTCGGCCTCATAGACCGTGACCGGAATGCCATGGACGTGCAGGACGCGGGCGAGCGTGAGCCCGCCGAGGCCGGCGCCGATGATCGTGACGTGGGTGTTCATGGAGACTCCTTGACTCGTCGGTTTTGGCGCGCGCCGGTGAGGGACGCCGGCGTGGCGAGGAGATGTCGTGGATGCGCGGGAGGCCGCTTCGTGGTCACGACCCGGCCGGTCGCGGCAGTTCCGCGGCGATCTTCGCCAGCAGGGAGTGCAGGGCGGCCTTCTCGTCCTGGTCCAGCGGGGCCAGGATCGTCTCCTCGATGGCGGTCATCGCGGCGTCGAAGCCGGCGATGAGCTCGCTTCCGGTCGGCGTCGCGTACACGCGTTTGCTGCGCTCGTCGCCGCGCTCGATGCGGCGCTCGACGAGGCCGCGCCGCTCCAGTCCACCCAGAAGGCTCGACACGCTCGCCGCGCTCGTGCGGCTCATCTGCGCGATGTCCCGCTGGATCGCGCCCGGGTTGCGAACCAGATAGACCAGCACGGAACTCTGCTCATGGCTGAGCTTCCGTTCCCGGATCCAGTCTTCGCCGGCCTTGCGCTGAGCCCAGACGATCCAGCGCATGAGCTCAAGGCTGCCGGTGGGTGTGCTCTCCAACGCGTCCATAGTTAGAACTCTAACAGTTAGAGCCTTAACTGTACAACGTCCGGCCGACGAAGATCCCCCGCTCCTGCTGCTGGGGAAGCTCCGTCGCGCCGTCGAGGGCGGGCTACGGGCGGCACGGCAGCGGGGGTGGGGCCGGTGCCGCTGGTGTGGCTGCCGCGGGGCAGCCGGGTCGTGGCCGAGCTGCCGCCGCAAGGGCCAAAACGCGCACCCGCGACCCCACCACGCCAGCAGCCGCACCAGCGAAAACTAAGACGGCGGCTCTTCGGTGAAGATCCCACTGGGACTCGGTCAGTCGATGCCTTCGATAATGCGGAAGTCGCGCTCGTAACCGACAGGGAGGGCCGCCAGCGCCTTCTGGTATGCCTCGCTCTCGTATGCCGCGACGGCCTGTTCAAAGCTGTCGAATTCGATCAGGACGACGCGTTCCGTGATTCCGGCCTCATGAGCGACGACTCGACTGCCCCGGGACAGGACGCGCCCGCCCCCGGCCTGGACGGCCGGACGGGCCAACTCGTTGTAGGGCGTCAGCCTCTCAACGTCGGAAATGGCGGGGTAGACACTGACCCAATAGCCCTTGGCCATGGAAACCTCCTGTGTTCGGCGGACGCGTCCGACTTCGAATTGACGTCCAGATCGATCGATCCCGGTGATGGGTACGGCGGCCGACTGAATCGTCATATGCGCAGGTTAGGGCTTGATGTGCGGGCGAGGGAAAGACCGGTACGAGATAGAGTCAAAACGGATCGTTCTCAATCGGCAGGGAGGGCGCGTGGCGCCGGATACGGTGAGCCTGCGGTACTTCCTGGTGCTGGCACAGGAGTTGAACTTCACCCGCGCGGCCGCACGGATCGGTATCGCACAGCCCGCCCTCAGCGCCCGGATGCGCCGCTTGGAGGCGGAACTCGGTACGCCCCTGCTGGTCCGCAACACGCGTAGCGTCGTCTTGACCGCGGCCGGCGCGGCTCTGGCGGAGTCCGCGCCGTCCGCGCTGGCGGCGCTGGACCGGGCATGGGACACCGCCCGGAGCGCGGCGGCCGGTGAACTGGGCACCCTGCGCATCGGATACAGCCTCAGCGCCGGGTCCGAGACGGCACCGGCCCTGGTGGACAGGCTGATCCGCGACAACAGCGGACTCCAGGTCAACGCGGTCCCGATGGCGACACCGGAGATCTCCCCTGCGGTCGCCGACGGCCGCATCGACGCCGGGATCACCCGCGGTGAACAGCCGGGCCGTGACGTCCGCCGGTTCCTGCTGCGGCGCGCGCGCATCGGTGTCCAGCTGGCGCAGCACCATCCGCTGGCCGAACACCCGGAGATCGAGATCGCCGACGCGGCCGCGTATCCGCTGCGGCTCCCGGACCGTGCGGCCAATCCCGTGATCCACGATCAGATGTCCGCGCTGTTCCGAGACGCCCGTCCACACCCTCGATTCCACACGTCCCCGGTCTCCTTCGACATGTCCCAGCGCGACCTGCGCGACGGCATCACCATCGCACCGGCCGGAGAAGCCGCGGCCACAGGGCAACCGGCGGATCTCACCTGGCGACCGCTGCGGGGCGCGCCCAGCCTGACGATCCACCTGGTCCTCCCACGCGAGCAGTCGCCGCTACACCGCCGCATCCGTGCCGTCGCCAGCACCTTGGCGCACGAGCTGCACTGGCTGCCGGACTGACGCGCTAGAGCTCAAGCGAAACGGACGTCCCGCGATGCGAACCCTGGTTCGACGCGGTTCGAATTCACCCCGACGGGTGAGGAGATCGCCTGGTCGGGGGAGTGGGCCCGGATGCTCCGGGGCCTTGGTCAGCCGGTTGACCAGGCGTGCTCCAGGGCGGTGCGGTTGTCGCGCAGGAGTTCGTCCAGGTCGGTGTCGTAGAGGGAGTCGGGCACGTTCTCGGAGAAGATCTCCAGGATGCACGGGCCGCGGTAGCCGGCGTCGTAGACGGCGTGCAGCAGCGTCCCGGTCGGGATCTGGCCGGTGCCCACGCTGCGGCGGTCGGCCCCGGAACGAGGTGTGCGCCAGTCGCTGACCTGGAGCAGGAAGATGCGGTCGCCGGCGGACGCGATGTCGTCGAGCAGATCGCCGTCCTGCCACAGGTTCCAGGTGTCCAGGCAGATGCCGACGTTGTCGCGGTCGATCTGGTCGACCAGGTGCAGGGCCTGCCGGAGGGTCCAAATCGCCGTTTCCTGGTTCAGCCTGATCGGGTTGAGCGGTTCGAGGCCGATGCGCACGTTGTGCGCGGCGGCCATGGCGGAGAGTTCGCGGTGGTCGATGACCGTCTGCCGCAGGGCCTCGGCCATGTCGCCGTCCGGGGCCGGACCGGTGTTGGTGACGAACACGGCCCCGGGCGCGTGCGGGGCGACCTGCTCCACGCAGCTGTTGAAGGAGGCGAGGCGTTCCTCGCGTCCTCGCGGGTGGGGCTGCCCCTCGCTGGGAACCATCGCGCGCACCGACGGCTGCACCGAGCTGATCGTGAGGCCCGCCCGCGCGACCTTCTCCACCTGCGCCGCGGCGCCCGCCGGGTCCAGCTTGTCCTGGCAGACCTCGATGACCGCGATCCCGGCGCCGGCGTAGTGCTCCACGTCCTCCTCGAAGGACCACGGCAGGGTGGTGTACTCGTTGATCCCGTACGGGAAGGGCAGCATGGACGGACGGCTCATGCCTCGCTCCGATCGTCGGCGTGGAATCCGGCCACGACGCGGTTGAACTTCTCCGGCTCGTCCAGGAAGAGCGCATGGCCGCTCCGCTCGAAGAACACCGTCCGCGCCGCGGGGACGCGGTCGCCGACCCAGGCGGGTCCGCGCCAGTCGAAGACCCGGTCCTTGCGGGCGACCAGGACGAGGACGGGCAGGTCGAAGGTGGGCAGGACGTCGCGCCAGTCGGCCCGGGTGTGCTCGGCCATGACCGCGTTCCGCACCCGCGGCGGGCATTTCGCCATCTCGGCGAGCAGTGCGTCCCGCTCGCCGGGGCCGGGTCCGGTCTCGGTGATCATTGACAGCTGCTGGCGGTCCTGGCCGCTCGGATCGGCGCTGACCTGGGCCTGGAGCGCGGCCAGCGCGGCGTCGTCGAAGCACGTCGAATGCGCGTACGTCCAGTCCACCGCGTAGTACTGGCGCGGCGTCTGCTCGACGAACACCGCCCGGTCCACCCGGTCGGTGCCGAACAGCTCCAGGTAGCTCCAGAGCACCGGGCAGCCGAGCGACCAGCCCAGGAGCGTGGCCTCGCGCAGGTCGAGGGCTTCCAGGAGGTCCCGCAGGTCCTTGGCGAGGCGGGCGATGCGATAGCCGTGGTCTGGTTTGTCCGAGTCGCCGTGGCCGCGCAGATCGACGGTGAGGACGCGGGCGTGCTCGGCGAGCGCGGCGGCGCTGCGTTCGAAGAACCGTCCGCTGAACGTCCAGCCGTGGACCATGACCAGCGGCCGTCCCGCGCCGGATTCCCGGTAGTGCAGCCGGATCCCGTCGCTCGTCCTGACGTGTCCCATCGTGTCCTCTTTCCGGGCGGCCCGGCGGGTCAGGCACCGGGTGCCGCGGTCGCGGGGACGTGGCCCAGTCCGCCGATCGCCTCGGCGGTGTAGCCGGCCTCGGTGAGCGGGGCGACGACGTCGCGGCGCAGGTCGGGCAGGTAGCCGAACAGGACGTCGGCCGGGCCGACGATCTCGACCTCGCCGAGCGCGGCGGGCAGCAGGAGCGTCTCGGCCCGTCCCAGGCGTTCTTCGAGACCGCCGACGCGCACCCGCACCGGCGCCCCGACGTTGGACAGGATCTGGGCGGTGGCGAAGGAGTGCCGGAGGGGTTCCGCCGTCCCGGCGTGCCAGCGTTCCAAGGCGAAGTAGGGGCTCGCGCACAGGAACGTCCGGCCCGTCCCGTCGCCGGTCGCGACGGGGAGGCCGGGGACGAAGCGGGGGCGCGGTTCCAGCTTCACCTCCCGCATGAACGCGGAGATGTTGGCGGCGAACTGCTCGTCGTCCACGGGGGAGCCGTCCTCCATCTGCCAGCGCATCGCGTGCTGCTGGATGTCGGAGGTCTGCTCGATCTCGTAGACCAGCGTCCGCGGGCCGAAACTGTGCGGCGTGCCGCCGGGCACGTAGATCGTCTCTCCGGCTCGCACCGGCAGGCGGCGCAGGACGCGGTCGAAGTCCTGCATCTCCAGCGCGGCGCGGAGTTCGTCCGCGGTCACGCCGCCCTTGACGCCGCACAAGGCCGTGGCGCCCGGCGCGGCGTCCAGGATGTGCCAGGCTTCGGTCTTGCCGTTGCGCTGGCCCTCCCACCGGCGGGCGGCCTCGTCGTCGGCGTGCAGGTGCACCGGCAGCGTGCCCGAGGCGTCGATGAACTTGGTCAGCACCGGGAAGAAGTCCCCGGACCAGCCCGCGCCCATCAGCTCCTCGGGATGGTCGGTGACCAGGCGGCGCAGCGGGCGGCCGGCCAGCGGGCCGTTGGTCACCGTCGCGCCGGAGCCGTCGACGTCGCTGCACTCCCAGGTCTCCGCGACGCACCAGTCCGGGATGCCGGTCTTGCCCAGGTGGCGGGCGATGGCGTGGCCGCCGAACACCAGGGGTCTCGCCGTGGCGGACAGCCGCAGCGGATACAGGCCCTTCGCGCCGCCGGTCACAGGATCGGCTGGCCGCCGGTGACCGCGATCCGGGCGCCGGAGACGTAGCTGGCCTCGTCCGAGGCGAGCATCACGTAGACCGGCGCCAGCTCGGCCGGCTGCCCCGGCCTCTTGAGCGGGACCTGCTGGCCGAAGCTCTTCACCTGTTCCCGCGGCATGGTCGACGGGATCAGCGGCGTCCAGATCGGGCCGGGCGCGACGCTGTTCGCGCGGATGCCCTTCCCGGCGAGCATCTGGGCCAGCGTGCCGACCATGTTGGCGATACCGGCCTTGGTCACGTTGTAGGGGAGCAGCGTCGGCGGCGGCGAGTCGGAGTTCACCGACGTGGACCCGATGATGGACGAGCCGGGCGGCATGTGCGGGACCGCGGCCTTGGTCAGGTGGAAGAAGGCGCTGATGTTGACCGCGAGCGTGCGGTCCCACTCCTCGTCGGGGATGTCCTCGATGTCGTCCCGCGTCATCTGGAACGCGGCGTTGTTGACCAGCACGTCCACCCGGCCGAACTCCTGCACGGCCCGGTCGATGACCGCTCGGCAGTGCGACGGATCGGACAGGTCGCCGGCCACCAGCACGCATTTGCGGCCGGCCTCCTCGACCCATCGCCGGGTCTCCGCCGCGTCATCGTGCTCGTCGAGGTACGAGACGAGGACGTCGGCGCCCTCCCGGGCGAAGGCGATCGCCACCGCGCGGCCGATGCCGCTGTCCGCGCCGGTGATGACCGCCGCCTTCCCGGCGAGCCGGCCGGAGCCGCGGTAGGACTCCTCGCCGTGGTCGGGCCGGGGATCCATCTCGCTGGTGACGCCGGGAGGCGTCTGCTGCTGGGACGGCAGGGACATCGTTCTCCTAGAGGCGGTGCTCGGTTCGGACACAGGTGATGGCTCGGTGCCGGTACCTGATGCCCGCCGCCGCGGAGGACGCAAACGGCGCCTAACGGGATTAGGGCGCCCATATAGCCCAACGTTTACCCGGGTCGAGCGGCGTTCGTCGACGCGGGCGAGATCTCAGCCGGACGGCCGGCTGGACAGCATCGAGGTCGCGCCGTGCAGGTCGTCCAGGGCGGCCAGCGCATGGTGCGCGAGCCCTTCCGCGCCGTCGCCCTCGCTTTCGGACCACCGGGCGTAGCCCCGCTTGAACGCGAGGACGCCCAGTTCGGCGGCGAGGTGGGCGACCGGGTCCGGAACGCCGCGATCGACGAGCGCGGTCGTCATCGCGGCCGCGAGACCGACGCTCTTGAGGGCGTCCCGCTCCTGGAGTTCGGCGCTGGCCGCGACGGCCGCCTTGATCCGGGGGCCGAGCTCCCGGTTGGCCGACCCCATGGCGCTGGAGGCGCGCTCCAGGCCGGCCGCGACCGCCTCCAGCGGGCTGGCGTCCGCGGGCGCGCCGGCGATGCCCTCGGCGAGCAGGCTGCTCAGCGTCTCCTGGCCGGCGACCAGGACCTCCCGCTTGTCGGTGAAGTGGCGGAAGAACGTGCTCCGCGTGACCCCGGCACGCGCCGCGATCTGCGCCACCGTCGTGGCGTCGTACCCCTGCTCGGTGAACAGATCGACGGCGGCCACCACCAGCCGCTGCCGTGCCCCCGGTTCCCATCGCGCCATGCCGCCATCCTAAGTGATGCGACACATGTCCCGTCACCGTGTACGGTGATGCGACACAAGTCCCATCACTTGGGGAGGAACGCCATGCACGTCTTCGTCACCGGTGGCACCGGCACGATCGGCTCCGCCGTCGTCGCCGAGCTGCTCGGCAACGGCCACACCGTCCTCGCGCTCGCCCGCTCGGACGCGTCGGAGCAGGCCCTGAAGGACGCCGGCGCCGAAGTGCTCCGCGGCAGCCTGGCCGACCTCGACGTCCTGCGCGCGGGCGCGTCCCGGACCGACGGTGTGATCAGCCTGGCGTTCGGCCGCGACTACGGCGGTCCGGAGGCCCTCGCGGCGTCCATCGCCGAGGAGGGCGCCGCGATGGCCGCCCTGGGCGAGGAACTGATCGGCACCGACCGTCCCCTCGTCACCGTCTCCGGAACGCCGTGGGTGCCCGGCCGCGCCTCCACCGAGGCCGACCCGGCGCCGACCGACGGACCGGTGGGGGGACGGGGCCGTTCGGTGAACGCCCTGCTGTCCCTGGCCTCACGCGGTGTGCGCGCCACGGCCGTCCGGATGCCCCGCACCGTCCACAATCGCGGCCAGGGCGGCTTCGCCGGCATCCTGGCCCGGACCGCCCGCACCACGGGGATCGCCGGCTACCCCGGCGACGGCGGCCAGCGCTGGCCGGCCGTGCACGCCCTGGACGCGGCGGTCCTGTTCCGCCTCGCCCTGGAGTCCGCGCCGGCCGGGACGGTGTGGCATGCGGTCGCCGACGAGGGCGACGCGGTGCTGGACATCGCGCGGGTCATCGGCCGGCGGCTCGGCCTGCCCGTCCAGCAGGTGCCCGAAGAGACCTTCGGCCCGTTCGGCCCGATCTTCGCCATGGACCAGCCGGCGTCCAGCGCCCGCACCCGTGACGTCCTGGGGTGGCGGCCGACGCACCCCAGCCTCCTCGACGACCTGGAGAACCTCCGGCCCTGAGCCTCATTCGCGGCTGCGGACGCGGTCGCCGACGGCGCACTACGATGTCGCGCGGGCGAGGGTGTCCGCCACTGTCCGGCAGGCGAGCCGCGCGACGCCGCGTAGTTCGGTGTCCGGGGTGCTGGCGCGGCTGAGCACGGCTAGCGACTGGTTCACGGCGATGACGAACGTGGCCAGTTCGTCGAGCACGTCGGGGTCGGCGGAGGAACCTTCCAGTGCCGCGCGCACTCGCCGGCGCTGCTTGTCGAGCAGGACGCGCACGTGGGCGCCGTTGTCTCCCTTGAGCATCGGCGCCTGCGCGGCGGACTGGGCGATGAGGCATCCTGCGGGGACCGACGGGTCGGCGATGCGCGCGAGGACGACGTCGAAGAACGCCTCGACCGCGCGTACCGGATCGCCGGGGTGCGCCGCGAGCGCCTGATCGAACCGGGGTCCGTACGTCGAGACGTAGCGGTCGAGGCATCGGCGGAACAGGGCGTCCTTGCTGCCGAAGGTGCCGTAGAGGGAGCCGCGGCCGAGGCCGGTGGCGGCTCCCAGGGCGTCCAGCGAGGCCTCCGCGTACCCGCGCTGCCAGAACACGCGCATGGCCTGATCCAGGGCCGTGTCGACGTCGAACTGCTTGCGGCCTGACATGTCGCACCTCCCGCACCACGACGGCATCGCGATGCTACCCATGTGTTGGACCGTTCGGTCCAGCTATCTTTGACTGATCAGTCCAGGATGGCCTAGCGTGGCGGCGCTCGCGGTCGCGGGGACGGCATCGCCGTGATCGCCGGCCTGGAGTTCCGCGAGCCCACCAGCCCGTGACCCCCGGCCAGAGGAACGATCATGAGTTCAGCCGCCAGCCGTCCGCCCGCACCCGACGGTCCCGGCTCCGTCCTCCGGGCGCCGAACCTTCCGGCCGGATTCGCCGACACGTTCACCAGCCGGTACGTCGACACGGGGCAACTGCGCCTGCACGCGGTCACCGGCGGCGAAGGGCCCGCCCTGCTGCTGGTGGCCGGCTGGCCCCAGACCTGGTACGCCTGGCGCCTGCTCATGCCCGCGCTCGCCCGGGACTTCCACGTCGTCGCGGTCGACCCGCGCGGTGTCGGGCTGTCCGAGAAACCTTCGGACGGGTACGACACCGGCACGCTCGCCGGCGACATGGCGGCGCTGATGACCGCGCTCGGCCACGACCGGTTCGCCATGGTCGGCCACGACATCGGGATGTGGACCGGCTACGCCCTGGCCGCGGACCACCCCGACCGGCTCGACCGGCTGGCCGTCGCCGAGGCCGCGATCCCGGGCCTGTCCCCGTCGCCGCCGCTCTTCGGTGACGCCCGGTCCAACGACCGGCTCTGGCACTTCGCCTTCAACCGCCTCGGCGGGCTGAACGAACAGCTCGTCAGGGGACGGGAGCACCTCTACTTCGCCCACCAGTTCGCCACGAAGGCCGCGAGGAAGCTCCCCGACCACGCCGTCGAGCACTACGTCGAGATCCTCGCGTCGGACCCGGACGCCCTGCGTGCCAGCTTCGCGTTCTACCGCGCCCTCGACACGACCGTCGCGCAGAACCGGAAGCGTAAGGAGCGACGGCTCACCCTTCCCGTCCTGACGATCGCGGGAGCGGAGAACTCGGGCGAACTCGTCGGCGACACCATGAGGCTCGCCGCGGACGACGTGCAGAGCGTGATCATTCCCGACTGCGGCCACTACCCGCCGGAAGAGGCGCCCGAGGCGATGCTGGCCGCCCTGGTCCCGTTCCTGGCTCCGTACCGGGATCACCCGGACGGACGGACCGCGGCGTCCACGCCACGCGACGCCGCATAGGGCCCGCCGGTCCGGGACCGGATCGCCTGGAGGCGGTCAGTACGCGAGCTCTCCGATGCCGCCGTCCACCCGCAGCACGGTGCCGGCGGTGTAGGCGGACTCGTCCGAGGCGAGGTAGACGGCCGCCTTCGCCAGCTCGGTGGGGGTGCCGAGGCGATGGAGGGGCACCGTCCGCCGGAGCTCTTCGTAGATGGCGGCCTGCCGCTCGGGGCCGAGCGGTTTGAACGTGTCGGTGACGGTCGGCCCCGGGCTCAGCCCGTTGACCCGGATGCCCCGGTCCTTCAGCTCATGAGTCAGCCCGCGGGAGAAGGAGAGCAGGCCCGCCTTGGCGGCGCCGTAGACCGCCGCGTTCTCGTGCCCGACGAACGCGGAGACCGACCCGACGAGGATCACCGAGGCTTGCCGGGAGAAGAGCGGCAGTAGGGCCTTGACCAGGAAGAACGGCGCCTTGAGGTTGGTGGCGACGAGCCGGTCGAACGCCTCTTCGGTCCATGCCTCGATCGGCAGGTGGGTGACGTCGGCGGCGTTGCTCATCAGGATGTCGAGCCGCGGCCACTCCTCTTGCAGCCGCGCCGCGAGCGCCGCCTGACCGGGCACGTCTCCGGCGTCGCTGAGCAGGGGCAGCAGCGGGCCGTCCAGGCGGCGTGCGGCCTCGTCCAGCCGTTCCTGCGAGCGGCCGGTGATCGCGACCGTCGCCCCCTCGGCGAGGAACTCGCGGGCGGTCTCGAACCCGATGCCGCTCGTTCCGCCCGTGATCAGTGCGTGCTTTCCCTCGAGACGACCCATTGAACTCGTTCTCCTCATTCAGGTTCCTGGTTGCGGTGGTTCTGGTGGCGATGACGGGCCCTTCCCGCCATTTCGGAGGAACGCCCGGCGGCCCTTGCCTGGCCGGCGGCCTTCGCCTGGCCGGCGGTCGGCGCGTCCGGCGGCCGGTGCGTCTTCGGTCAGATGGCGGTCCGGCCTCCGTCGGCGGCCACGACGGCACCGGTCATGTAGCTGGCGTCGTCGTCGGCGACGAAGGCGATCACCCGGGCGACCTCGGCCGGATCGGCGGTGCGCTTCAGCGCGGTCGTCAGGCCCATGCCGCCGAGGTCGGGCCCCATGGCCGCCACCACCTTGGCCGTCGTCATCGGGCCGGGCGACACGGCGTTGACGCGCACGTTCGACGCGGCGAACTCGGCCGCCCAGGTGCGGGTCAGGGACTCGAGCGCCGCCTTGGTGGCCCCGTAGGCCGCCATCAGCGGCATGCCCAGGCCGGCCGCGGTGGAGCTGACGTTGACGATGCTGCCGCCCCCGCGGGCGGCCATCCTCGGCGCCAGCCGGGCGACCAGGACGAACGGCGCGCGCACGTTGACGGCGAAGGCGGCGTCGAAGTCGGCGATGTCCTGTTCGGTGGTCGCGCCGAACGGGACGACTCCCGCGTTGTTGACGAGGACGTCCACCTTTCCCGCGTCGTCGGCGAGCTGCTGCACTGCGCGCGGGTCGGCCAGGTCGGCGGCGACGAAGCGCACGGTGGCGGCGGAACCGGCCACGCTCTGCACGTCGTCGACGACTTGGGCGCCGCGGTCCGGGTCGGTGCCGGTGATGATCACGTTCGCGCCGCCGGCCGCGAGGGTCCTCGCGGTCGCGTGCCCGAGCCCGCCGATCGCGCCCGACCCGGTGACCAGCGCCGTCCTGCCGGTGAAGTCCATGTGGTGCCGCCTCTCGTCCGCCGTGGCGCTCGCGCGCCCGACTTCTGTGCCATCGTTCAAAAAGTGCCTCGGGCATCACCGTACGGTCTTTTGTGCGCCCGGTCAAAAAGTCGTAACCTGGGCCCATGGCACGGACGGGGCGCCCTCGCGCGTTCGACAAGGAGCAGGCCCTGGAGCGCGCGCTCATGCTGTTCTGGTCCCGGGGCTACGGAGCGACCTCCGTGCAGGACCTGGTCGAGGCGCTGGCCCTGGAGCGGGGCAGCCTGTACGGCGCCTTCGGCGACAAGCGGAGCTTCTACCTGGCGGCGGTCCAGCTGTACTGGGACGCCTACGAGCGCCGGCTGCTCGCGGCGCTGGAGTCCGGGCCGGTGCTGCCGGCGCTGCGCGAGGTGCTCGCCACCCCGGCCCGGGCCGCCGCCGAGTACGCCTCGGACGTCGGCGTCCCGCAGGGGTGCATGATCGGCAACACCACCGCCGAACTCGTTCCCCAGGACGCCGAGGCCCGCGAGATCGTCGTCCGCGCGCACGCCCGCTTCACCCGGATCGTCGCCGACGCCCTGCGGCGTGGACAGGCCAGCGGCGAGGTCACTGGGGACGCCGCCCCCGAAGCCCAGGCTCAGTTGCTGCTGTTCACCGTCCAGGGCCTTTCCCTGGTCTCCCGCACCGGACTCGACACGACCGCCGCACTCGCCGCCGTAGACGCCCTGATCGACGCCCTCCGCGCTTAGTTCGCGGACTCTTCAGGGGGACGGATCCGGGGCTAGCGCGGCTATGACCAGTGGGCGTCCGAGAGATCGCCGAGGAAGCGGACGTGTCGGTGTCGACGCTGTTCAACTTCTTCCCCGACGGCAAGGAGGCCTTGGTCTTCGACGAGGACACGAGCAACGAGGCCGCCCTCGTCAGCGCGGTCACCGACCGCCCGGCGGGCCGGACCGTCCACACCCGCGCCCCGCGCTTCGCCGACTCCCAGCCCGACCCGATCGCCGCCATCGACCAGGCGTTCACCCTCCTGGAACAGTGCTGGAACGCCGCCACCGCGGTGGATTCCCCGGAGGCGTGAGCGCTCAGGCCGGCGCCGCCCCCGCGCCTTCCAGGACGAGGTCGATGATCTGACGGCTGGTCCGCTCCGGATCGAGCCGGTCGGTACTGCCCGATGCCATGCGGGCGAGGAGCGGTGAGACGAGGAGTTCGGCGATCAGGTCCGGATCGACGTCGGGACGGATCTCGCCTCGTTCCACGCCGCGCCGGAGGACGTCGTTCATGGCCTCCCGGCGGGGGGCGACGATCTCCTCGAAGTAGCGGCCGTGCAGCCGGGGGAAGGTCGCGGCCTCGGCGTTGAGGGCTCGCAGCATGCTGCTGGCCCGCTGGTCGACGACGCGTTCGGCAAGGCCCCGCAGCAGGACGGCCAGGTCCTCGCGGGTGCCGGCGCCGGTCGGCGCGGGCCGGGGCCGGTTGATCGTCTCCAGGACGTCGAGGTAGAGCTCGTCCTTGGTCTTCCAGCGCCGGTAGACGCTGTTGCGCGAGACCCCGGCCTGCTTGGCGATGGCGACCAGCGACAGGCCGGTGAGGGTGGCGCCGGCGGCGACCATGTCGAGGACGGCGTCGATGACGGCCGAGTCGGTGGCCGGGTCGCGCCGCCGTCCGCCGCGCCGGACCGGGAGTTCCGCGTTCACCCGGCTAACGATACAAGGCTGTTTCGTTTGCGGTGCCGCGTGAGGTACTAATGGAACAGGGCTGTTCTGATTCGTTTGGAAGGGAGACCAGCATGTCCGACTCGAGCGCCGCGGCGGACGGCGCGGACGGCGAGCTCGCTCCGGTCACCACCGGCCCGCCGCAGGCGCGCGTTCCCGTCCTGATCGTGGGCGGCAGCATCGTGGGGGCTTCGGCCGCCCTGTTCCTCGCGGCCCGCGGCATCACGCCCGTCCTGGTCGAGAAGCACCCCGCGGTCTCGACCAGGCTGCGCGCCAAGCTGTTCTATCCGCGCACGATGGAGGCGTACCGTTCCGTCGGGGCCGACCAGGACGTCTATGCCGTCCAGCGCCGTCTCCCGCAGGCCGACCACGCCGCGGTCGTCGACTCGCTCGCCGGACCCGAACTGCGCCGCTGGCCGCTGCCCGCCGCCGCGGACTTCAGCGCCGTCTCGCCCTGCCAGAGCGCCTTCGTCAAACAGGCCGACTTGGAGGAGGTCGTCCGCGCGCACGCCCGAGCCGCCGGGGCCGACCTGCGCTTCGGCCACCGCCTTCTCGACCTGCGCCGGCACGAGGACGAGGTCGTGGCGCGGATACGCGGCGCCGACGGCGGCACGTACACCGTGGCGGCCGACTACCTGCTGGCCGCGGACGGAAACGGTAGCGCCGTCCGCGAGGGCCTGGGCATCGGCCGCAGCGGAATCCCGGTGGCCGCGCACGTCATGGAGGTCGGGTTCGAGGCCGACCTGCGCCGGGTGCTCGACGGCCGTCCGCTCGCGCTGGCCTACACCGGCCCGCCCGACCATGCGTTCCTGGCCTGGGACCCCGCCCACGACCGCGGGACGGTGTCGGTGATGTTCGACCCCGCGGTCACCGACCCTTCGGCGTTCGGCGACCGGTGGCGTCGCGACTTCGTCTCACGCGCGCTCGGACTGCCGCCGTCGCGCTTCACGCTCACCGAAAGCCGCGTCTGGCAGATGGGCGCGTGGGCGGCCGACTCCTACCGCGCCGGACGGATCTTCCTGCTCGGCGACGCGGTGCACGTCACCCCGCCGGCCGGCGGCTTCGGCGCCAACACCGGCATCCAGGACGCCTGGAACCTCACGGCCAAGCTGGTCTCGGTCCTGCGCGGCCACGCCGACCCGCGGCTGCTGGACGGCTACGAGCCCGAACGCCGTCCGGTGGGCCGCCTCACGGTGGAGCAGGCACTGCTGCGGTTCCGCGGCCGGGCGCCGATCCCGATCGAGGACCGTCCGCTGCTCAGTGAGGCGGCGGTGGCGGTCGGCTACCGCTATCCCGTCCGTGGTGACGATGAGGCCGCCACCGATCTGCCCTTGGTGGACGAACCGGATCGCTGGCGCGGCGAGCCCGGCACACGGCTGCCGCACCTGCCCCTCAGCGGTGCGGACCGGTCCCGCTCGACGCTCGACCTGGTCCGTGACGGCCGCTACCTGCTTCTCGCCGGGCCCGAAGGCCAACCGTGGGTGCACGCCGCACGCCAGTTGGATCCCCACGGCGCCTTCCTCGACACCGCGGTTCTGCCCCGGCAGATTCCCTCAGCGAAGACACGGCCTGCTGAGAGGTGCGGCATCAGCGACGAGGGCGCCCTGCTCGTCCGCCCCGACCATGTGATCGCCTGGCGCGCCTCCCGGGCCGTCCCGGAGCACGTCACCGTCCTCACCACCGCCGTACGGCGAGCGCTGGGAGCAGTGGACGAAGCAGTTGCCGAGCACTCGTGAGATCCGGGCGTGACGGGCGGACGTCCGCCCGTCACGCCGGTCAGTGGGCCGGGTGCGGCGAGGCCGCCGAACTGGGAGTCGCCGAGCCGGAGGCCGCCGAGCCCGAAGAAAGGATCGCCAGCCGGAACACGGTTCGTTCCTGGACCAGGCGGACGAACTCCTTGACGGCGAAGGCCCAAATGGCCGCGCACACCACCGCCGCCATCCACACGGTCGGGCCGGGAGGAGCGCCGTGGTGGACGTTCGCCCCGATGTACAGAGAGAGCAGCACCGGCGTGGCCCCGCCGAAGAGGACGGTGGCGTACCAATCGGCCGACTGCGCCGGTCGAATGCGCCGGGTGCGGGTCACCTGGGAATTCCTGAACAATGCCAGGTCGGCGCGATCGCCGCCCGCGCAGACGTTGCGGAAGAAGCTTTCCCAGGTCAGGACGTCGGCATCACGGGCGTTCAGGGAAGGGGCCAGCACGACGGCGATGTAGGCCGCGATCCGGTGGATCGACAGGGAATTGTCCGTCCAGTAGAGCCACAGCAGCGCGGAGACTCCGGAGAGCGCCGCCAAGACGTGCGACGATCGGTTCGCCACCGAGAATCCCGTGCCGAACGCCGCCAGCCCGAGCCCCAGGATGGTGTAGGAGATCGTGAGCCTGTTGGTGATCTCCTGGCGCAGCGCCTGGAACTCGCCCAGCTTGATCGCCTCGTCGTCGCACATCGCCCGACCGCCCTCTGCGCCCTTGAGGTTGGAGAAAAGCGTGACAGCATGTTCTGGCCTGCTTTGTTCGTACCGGAGAACCGCAATCGGGGCAAGGGAGGACAGGTGCGCGCGTTGAGGGTGTACACCGCTGGTGCGGGCCGCGGCCCGGAACTCGCCGACGTGCCCGAACCCTCGGCCGACGGCGACGACCTGCTGGTGGAGACGCTCGTCCTGGGCGTCTGCGGAACCGACCGCGAAATCGTCGAGCAGGGACTGCCGGCCGCGCCGTCCGGCCGCGACTGGGCCGTGCTGGGGCACGAGTCGCTGGGACGCGTGCTGCGGGCGCCCACGGACTCCGGGTTCGAGACCGGGGACCTGGTCGTCGGCATGGTCCGGCGTCCCGACCCGGTGCCCTGCCGCTTCTGCGCCGCCCAGCGTCCCGACCTGTGCGAGAACGGCCGGTTCACCGAGCGGGGCATCAAGGGCCTGGACGGCTTCGGAGCCGAGCGCTTCACCCTCGACCCCCGGTACGCCGTGCGCGTCGCCGCGGGCCTGGAACGGACGGCGGTCCTGGTCGAGCCCACCAGCGTCGCCGTCAAGGCGTGGGAACAGGCCGACCGCGCGGCCGGACGCCCCGCCGAGCGCGTCCTGGTCCTCGGCGCGGGCCCGATCGGCCTGCTGTGCGCCCTGCTGGGCGTCCAGCGCGGCCTGGAGGTGCACGTGGTGGACCGGATCGAGGCCGGACCGAAACCGGAACAGACCAAGGCGCTCGGCGCCGCCTACCACACCCACGTCCGGGACCTGGCGGGCGCTTTCGACCGCGTCCTGGAGTGCACCGGCATCCTGATCGAGGAGGCCATCGCCCTCACGGCCCCCGCCGGCGCCGCCTGCCTGGTCGGCGGCGGCGATCCGCGCTCGTCCGCCGCTCTGAACGCGGGCGCGTTGAGCCACGACCTGCTCGCCTGGAACAAGGCGCTGGTCGGCACCGTCAACGCGGGCCGCAGCCACTTCGAGGCGGCCCACGGCCACCTGTGCGCAGCCGACCGCCCCTGGCTGGAGTCCCTGCTCACCGACTCCGTGCCGATCGAGGCATGGCCGACCGCGCTCCATCCGTCCCCGGAGGCCATCAAGTCGGTCGTCCACTTCCACGACTGACGCCCTGGCGGGCAGCCAGGATGTCCACGAGCCATTCGCCGGGGTCGGTAGGCTCGCCGGGGATCTTTGGGGGAAGGGCGGCCGCCGCACTGTGGACCTGGGCATCGTCGGGCAGGCGGCCGGGCTGTTCGCCGTCACCAACATCGACGACCTCTTGATTCTGGCCCTGTTCTTCGCGCAGGGTGCCGGGCACCGCGGCGCTACGCGCAGCATCGCGGTCGGTCAGTATCTGGGGTTCGCGGCGATTCTGGCCGTCGCTGGGGCAGCCGCGTTCGGCGCCACGTTCCTGCCCGAGGACGCCATTCCCTACCTGGGCCTGCTGCCGCTCGCGCTCGGCGTCAAGGCCGCGGTGCAGGCGTGGCGGCATCGCCACGACAGCGAGCAGGAGCGGCCGGCCGCCGAGGGGGGTCCCCGGCCGTTGGAGCTGGCCGCCGTCACCTTCGCCAACGGTGGCGACAACATCGGGGTCTACGTCCCGGTCTTCGCCACCGCGGGCGTCGGCGGCATGAGCGTCTATGCGGTGGTGTTCCTGATCCTGGTGGCGGTGTGGGTCGCGGCCGGGCGGTACTTCGCCACCCGTCCCGCCGTCGCCAAGGCGCTGAGCCGCTGGGGACACGTCCTGCTGCCCGTCGTGCTCATCGGCATCGGGCTGCTCATCCTCATCGAGGGCGGCGCCTTCGGCCTGTAGCGCCTTGCGCGGGCGTCTTCCTTGCAGGTCTCCGGCAGGGGGGTGCCGGACGGGTCAGCTGTCTTCGAGGGTGGCCAGGTGGGTCGTGACGTCGTCGGCGAAGCGGGCCAGCAGGCGGCCGAGAGCCGCGCGGTCGGGTTCGGACCAGTGGGCGATGGCGCCGGTGAACCAGCTGATGAGCGTGCGCGCGTAGCGGTCGGCGGCCGTCCTGCCCGCGTCGGTCGGCTCGATGATGCTGACCCGGCGATCGTTCGGGTCGCCGGTGCGGCGCACCAGGCCGTGGCGTTCCAGCGTCTGGACCTGCCGCGTGACGTGCGGCTGGACGAGCTGCATCTGCTCGGCGATCTCGCTGATGCGCAGCGGTCTGCCGGCCATGTGCACCGAGACCAGGACGGAGAAGGCCGGACGGTCCACCTCGACTCCGGCGGCCTTCATGGCGTGCTCGGTCAGCCGGCCGCGGCTGATGGCGTTGCCCAGCTGCGCGATGCGGGGCATCACGGCCAGCACGTCGTCGTCCTCGCCGAGGGGACTTCCGTGTCCGGCGTTCATCCGATCTCCAGTTGCATACTTAAAGAATGTATATATATGGTCGGGGGAGCGGGGCGCCCACGGGCGCAGTCCGCTCACCAGAAGTATACCTAAAACATGCATGTATCTGGGTGCGTGCCTGACCAGGAAGGACTCGGGAAGATGAACTCCCCCACCGCTCGCAGAATCTTGATCTCCGGAGCCAGCATCGCCGGCCCGGCCCTCGCCTACTGGCTCGTCCGGTACGGCTTCGAGGTCACCGTCGTGGAGAAGGCCGCCCAGCTGCGCGGGGGAGGGTACGCGATCGACATCCGCGGCACGGCCCGCGACGTCGCCGGACGCATGGGCCTGCTGCCGCGCCTCCAGCGGCTCCACGTGGACACTCGCCAGATCACCTTCCTCCATCCCGACGGCAGTGTCCTGACCCGGCTGCGCCCGGAGGCCCTCACCGGCGGCGCCGAGGGTCTCGACCTCGAAGTGCGCCGGGGCGACCTCGCCGACTGCCTCTACGAACTGGTCGAGGACGAGGTGGAGTTCCTGTTCAACGACTCGATCGCGGTCCTCGACGATCGCGGCGACCGGGTCGAGGTCACCTTCGGCAGCGGCGTCCGCCGGACGTTCGACCTGGTGATCGGCGCGGACGGGCTCCACTCCAACACCCGCGGCCTGGCCTTCGGGCCCGAAGAGCGCTACCACCGCTACCTCGGCTTCTGCTTCGCCGGCTTCACCCTGCCCGACGACCTCGGGCTCCGCCACGAGGGAGTGCTGTGGAACGAACCCGGCAGAGCCGCCGCCCTCTACGCGCACGACCCCGGCGAGCCGATCCACGGCTTCCTCGTCTTCGCCCGGGACGAACCGCCGTTCGCGGCCTTCCGCAGCCCGCGGGCGCAGCGCGACTTGGTGGCCTCGGCCTTCCCCGACACCCGGTGGGAGATCCCTCGGCTGGTGGCGGCGATGCGCGCGGCCGACGATCTGTTCTTCGACGTCGTCAGCCAGATCCACATGCCCGCCTGGTCGACCGGCCGCGTCGCGCTCGTCGGTGACGCCGCGCACGCCACCTCGTTCATGTCCGGTCAGGGATCGAGTGTTTCCCTGGTGGCCGCCTACGTCCTGGCCGGCGAACTGGCCACTCACACCGATCACGCCGCCGCCTTCGCCGCCTATGAGAAGACCGTCCGCCCCTTCGCCGAGCAGAACCAGGCCCTGGCCACCGAAGGCGGCGGCGTGGTCGCTCCGCGCACCCGCCGGCAACTCGACGCACGCAACGCCTTGCTGCGCACCCAGACCACGCTCCCGTCCAGCGCCGAAGGCGGCGCCGCCACCACCGCGCTGACCCTCCCCGGCTACGAACACGCCCTCACGCGCTGACTCGCCGGCTCGCGCCGCAGCCGAACGGCGGCCGGCCAACCACGCTCAGGCAGGCCACGCAGGCCACGCAAGCCACGCAGGCCGGGGCAGGCCGGGACGGCGGGAAAAGCGGTTGGGCGGATGGGAGGTGCGGTGGTACCTTGCCTGCGGCCGTGCAGGAGAACGAGGAGGTGGTACCCGTGAACGTATCGACATGGGTGCTCCCCTCAGGGGCCACGGTCGGGCGGTAGGTCGTCCGGGAGCGCCGTTCCAGAGCACTCCCGAAAGGCACGACCATGCGTTTCCCTTCTGAAGGACGCCTCGACGACGGCGTTCTCGAACGCGAGTTCACTCTCGGCGACGTCCCCGGCATCCTGTGGACGCCGGAACCGGTCTCGGCGCCGGTGCCGCTGATCCTCCTGGGCCACCCCGGCGGGCTCCGCAAGATGTATCCGCGGCTGGCGGCACGGGCCCGGCGCTGCGCGGCGGACGGCTTCGCCGCGGTCACCATCGAGCTTCCCGGAAGCGGCGACCGGCCCCGCCTGGCCGGCGCCGAGCAGGCGCGCGCCGACCTGCGCCGGACGCTGCAGGCCGGAGAGCCGGTCGGCGCGGACCTCATCGACCGGCTCATCCTTCCGCTGGTCGACACGGCCGTCCCGGAATGGCGGGCCGTCCTGGACTCCGCCCTCGCCCTGCCCGGGATCGGCGGGCCGGTCGGGTACTCGGGAGGAGTGATCTCCATCGGCGTGCGGCTGGCGGTGGTCGAACCGCGCATCACGGCCGCCGTCCTGTTCGCGGGAAGCTTCGTGCCCCGCGCCATTCTCGAAGAGGCACGGCAGGTCACCATCCCGCTGCACGTCCTGCTCCAGTGGGACGACGAGGGTAACGACCGGCAGGCGGCCCTGGACCTGTTCGACGCCTTCGGCTCCGAGGAGAAGTCGCTGAACGCCAACATGGGCGGACACACCGGCGTCCCGCAGCACGCGGGGGAGAGCGCCTCCGGGTTCTTCACCCGGCATCTGGGCTAGTACGGCTAGTCGCGCCGTGGGCGGGCCAGAACGAGATTTTTTGAAATTGGTCCGCCCACGGTGTCGAGAACGCGGCGCGGGCTCCGTCCCAGGGGCATGAGTGGCCAGGACGGGCCACCTGAGCAACGAGGAGACCGACCATGACGCCGGACGAGATCGCCGAAGTCCTGAACCGTCCGCTCAGCCGGGAGCTGCTGGACCGCGACCTGACGCGCCTGGCCTACGTCGCCAAGGACGGGACGCCGCGGGCGATCCCGATCGCGTTCGCCTGGAACGGCTCGGAGATCATCCTGTGCACGACGAAGAACTCCGCGAAGCTGGGCGCGCTGCGCGACCACCCGGCGGTCGCCCTGACGATCGACACCGAGTCGCACCCGCCGAAGATCCTGCTGATCCGCGGCCGGGCGGAGCTGGACCCGGTCGACGGCATCCCGGACGAGTACCTCCAGATCAACGGCAGCTACGAGATGACGCCCGAGCAGCGGGTCGAGTGGGAGGCCGAGGTCCGCTCCCTCTACCACGACGGAATGGTCCGGATTGTGGTCACACCGACCTGGGCGAAGCTGATTGACTTCGAGACCACCCTTCCCAGCGCGGTCGAGGAGCTCGCCCGGCGGCGGGCCGAGCGCCTGAACGGCTGACCGGGGTGCGAGACGAGAGAGGGAGAACGTCCGTGAAGTACCTGATCCTGAAGCACTACCGCGGTGGCCCGGCGCCCGTCGTCGACTACGGGACGATGGACCAGTGGACGCCCGAGGAGGTCGACGCGCACGTCCAGTACATGCGCGACTTCGAGGCCCGCCTGCGGGAGACCGGCGAGTGGGTGGACACGCAGGTGCTGGCGGCCGACGGAGCGTTCGTGCGGTCCGACGGCGAGGGGCGTCCGCCGGTGACCGACGGCCCGTTCGCCGAGACCAAGGACCTCATCGCGGGCTGGTACATCATCGACGTCGAGTCGTGGGACCGCGCCGTCGAGGTGGCCGGGGAACTGTCGGCGGCTCCCGGCCCCGGCGGGAAGCCGATCCACGAGTGGCTGGAGCTCCGGCCGTTCTACGACATGTCGGCCACGGCCACGGGCACGGTGTGAACGAGCCGCTGCTGCGGGAGCTCGTGCCCGCGGTGATCGGCGTCCTCGTCCGGCGCGGAGCCGACTTCGCCTCGGCCGAGGACGCCGTCCAGGAGGCCCTGATCCGGGCGCTGGACACCTGGCCGGACGACCCGCCGCGCGACCCGAAGGCGTGGCTCGTCGCCGCCGCGTGGCGCAAGTTCCTCGACTCGGCCCGCGCCGAGGCGTCGCGGCGCGGGCGGGAGCTCACCGTGCAGGTCGAGCCGCCCGCCGGTCCGGCGCCCGCCAGGGACGACACGCTGCGGCTCTACTTCCTGTGCGCGCATCCCTCCCTGCCGCCCGCCTCGGCCGTCGCCCTGACGCTGCGCGCGGTCGGCGGGCTGACGACCCGGCAGATCGCCGCCGCCCACCTCGTCCCCGAGGCGACGATGGCACAGCGGATCAGCCGGGCCAAGCGGCGCATCACGGGCCTTCCGCTCGACCAGCCGGGCGACCTCGGGACGGTGCTGCGCGTCCTCTACCTCGTCTTCAACGAGGGGTACGGCGGAGACGTCGATCTCGCGGCCGAGGCGATCCGCCTCACCCGCCAGCTCGTCGCCCTGACCGGCGAGCCCGAGGTCGCCGGCCTGCTGGCGCTCATGCTGCTGCACCACGCGCGCCGCGCGTCCCGCACCGGCCCGGGAGGGCGCCTCGTACCGCTCGCTCGGCAGGACCGGACGCGCTGGGACACCGGCCTGATCACCGAGGGGGTGGCGATCCTCCAGGACGCGCTGGCCCGCGACCGGCTCGGCGAGTACCAGGCCCAGGCCGCGATCGCCGCCCTGCACGCCGACGCCCCGACCGCCGCCGAAACGGACTGGGTGCAGATCGTCGAGTGGTACGACGAGCTGCTGCGCCTCACCGGCAGCCCGGTGGTGCGGCTCAACCGGGCGGTGGCGGTCGGTGAGGCGGACGGGCCGCAGGCGGGCCTGGCGGCGCTGGCCGACGTGAGCCCCGACCTGCCCCGGTACACCGCGGTGCTGGCCTACCTGCGCGAACGCTCCGGAGACCTCGAGCAGGCCGCCGACCTGTACGCCGAAGCCGCCCGCACCGCCGACAGCGTGCCGGAGCGCGACCACCTCACCCGCGAGGCCGCCCGCGTACGCCAACTACCGCGCCCGTGAGGACGGGGAACTTCCGGCGTCAGGTGGTGCCCTTGACCGGGAACCCGTAGAGGACGCCGTCCAGCGGAACGTCTCCGCGGTCAGGGCTCCCCGATCGACTCGCCCCCGGCGGGAGCGGGCGGACCTGGATCATCTGCGCCGGGCCGCGCGGACGCGATCGCTCTGGCCGGTTTCGGACGCGGGTGACGACTCCGTTTCCCGACCGGAACCCGGCGGGCACGCCGGGGCGCGGGGCGCGCGGCGCGGGGCGCGTCCTAGCGCGGGGGTGGGAGGTGGGATGGGGAACTTCCCTCGCGCGGGTGAGGGGGTTCGGACCCGCGGGTGATCACCGGGACGGGGGCGGCGGACGACGATTCGGGGACTGGAAACGAGAGATCGGGAGATTCCGATGCAGTCCCTTCGCAAGACCGCGGCCCTGGCCGTCGCCGGTGCCGCCGCCGTCTCGCTCAGTGCCGGGGCGGCCGTGGCCCGTGCCGACCAGCGGAGCAGGCCCGCGAACGCCGGCGTCACCGGACGCGCCGACTTCGTGCTTCCCTACGTCAAGGACAGCGACGTGCGGTCGTTCGAGTTCGACGTGCACGGCGCGCCGTGGACCAAGCCCCGGCCCTACCCGCACATGGAGCGCGGGCTGCCGACCGACGCGCGGGGCACGGTGACCGTGCGGCATTACTCGGCGTCCCGGAAGCACACCTACTGGGCGGTCGGCGAGGTCGACTGCCTCGTGACCGGCCCGCGCACGGCGAGCGTGACCGCGCTGATGCGGCGGGTCGACCCGGCGATGCCGGACGGGCAGAAGATGATCGGCAAGCGGGTCGGGTTCAGCGTGTACGACGGCGGGAAGCGCGGCGACCGCGTCGGGCTGTCCTGGGACCTCATGAACTTCTGGGACGACAAGCCCGGCACGATGGGCGAGAACCCGGTGGGCACGTGCATGGCGCCCACGCCGTTCGCGCCCGTGACCAGGGGCGGCTACTCCGTCCGGCACGCCGAGTTGCAGCCGTTCGACTTCTGAGAAGCGCGGTCTGACGAGCGGCGGCGCTGAGAAGTGGCCGGTGCTGAGATGCGGCCGGTGCTGAGATGCGGCCGGGGAGGCGGGTGCGTGTAACCCTCGCGCATATCTCCCTGTTGACGGTGCCCCGGAGCGGAGGAGGATCGCGATGAGGACGCGCATTCGGGTAGCGACGGGATCGGCGGGTGCGCTTCCCGCGGCGGCCGAGCAGGTCGCCGTCCGCCGAGCATCGAGGAGTTCCATGAGAAGCAGGATCCGGTTCCTCGCCCCGGTCGCGGCACTGGCGGGGCTGCTCGCCTTCGCCACGGCGATCGAGTACGCGACCGTTCAGGCCGCGCCGCAGCATCGGGCGGCGCTCGCCTCGGACGGCACGGCCATCGGCCACAACTCCGCCACCACCGACGGCGACGGCAGCGCGGCGGGGGTCGGCAAGACCTGAGAGGAACGCGGCGGGACTCCCCGCCACTACCAAGCTATAGCGCGCCCCGGGGCTTGCCACAAGCCCCGGGGCCTGCCGCAGAATCTTCCGCTGGAAGCCGGTGCCTGCGGAATGCGCGCGTCATCGCGCGCTCGCGTCCGCAGGGATGTGCCGGCCATGTCCGGTCTCGGAAAGCGGGGGGTTCATGTTCGACGTGATCATTGCCGGGGGCGGGCCGACCGGCCTGATGCTGGCCGGCGAGCTGCGGCTGCACGGGGTGCGCGTCCTCGTCCTGGAGAGGGAGCCGGAACCGGCCCCGTTCGTCCGCGCGCTGGGACTGCACGCGCGCAGCATCGAGATCCTGGACCAGCGCGGGCTGCTCGACCGGTTCCTCGAACTGGGCAAGCCGTATCCGCTGGGCGGTTTCTTCGCCGCGATCGCCAAGCCGTCGCCCGAACGGCTGGACACCGCGCACGGGTACGCGCTCGGCATCCCGCAGCCGCTCACCGAGCGCCTGCTGGCCGAGCACGCCGTCGAGGCCGGCGCGGAGATCCTGCGGGGCCGGGAGCTGGTCGGGCTCGGCCAGGACGAACAGGGCGTCACGGCCGAGCTGGCCGACGGCACGCGGCTGCGTTCGCGCTATCTCGTCGGGTGCGACGGTGGCCGCAGCACGGTGCGCAAGCTGCTCGGCGTCGGGTTTCCGGGGGAGCCGTCCAAGGTGGAGACGCTGCTGGGCGAGATGAAGGTGACCGCCGACCTCGCCACGATCTCCGCCGTCATCGCGGAGGGCCGCAAGACCGAGCTGTTCCTGGGCGCGATGCCGTTGCCGGACGGCATGTTCCGTCTGGTCGTCCCCGCCGCGGGCGTGGCGGACGACCGCACGGTCCCGCCGACGCTGGAGGAGTTCCGGGGACGGCTGAGAACGGTCGTCGGCACCGACTTCGGCGCGCACTCGCCGCGCTGGCTCTCGCGGTTCGGCGATGCGACCCGGCTGGCCGAGCGGTTCCGGGTCGGCCGGGTGCTGCTGGCCGGGGACGCGGCGCACGTCCATCCGCCGCTGGGCGGGCAGGGCCTCAACCTCGGCGTCCAGGACGCGTTCAACCTCGGCTGGAAGCTGGCGGCCGAGCTCGGCGGCCGGGCCCCGGACGGCCTGCTCGACACCTACGAGTCGGAACGGCGTCCGGTGGCCGCGGCCGTCCTGGACAACACGAGGGCGCAGGGCGTCCTGATGTCGCCGGAGGCGGGTGCGCGGTCGGTGCGGCGCCTGGTGGCCGAGCTGATGGACTTCGAGGAGGTGAACCGGTACCTCATCGAGAAGCTGATCGGCATCGACGTCCGCTATGACCTCGGGGACGGTCCCGACCTGCTCGGCCGGCGGATGCGCGACCTGCCGCTGGGGCGGGGCCGCCTGTACGAGCTGATGCGCACCGGTCGCGGCCTGCTCCTCGACCGGACCGGTGCCCTCTCGGCCGGGGGTTGGGCCGATCGGGTCGATCACGTCACGGGCGCCGGCGCGGAGCTCGACGTCCCGGCCGTGCTGCTCCGTCCGGACGGCCACGTGGCCTGGGTGGGTGACGACCAGGAGGACCTGCTCGTCCACCTGGCCCGATGGTTCGGCGCCTCCGCCGAAAACCCGTTGAGCGAGCCGCGCGTGCTCCACTAGCTTGCCGTGCAGCCACGTCGTAGTGAGGACAGAGGACGTACCGCGTGACCCCGCCTGCTCTTTAGACCTGACACCTTCTTCCGCTTCTCGGTAAGCCGGCGCATCGCCGCCGGCTCCGCCGGGCTGCCCTCGCGCGCCCGGTCGCCCAGCGTTCGAGGCCGCGCGTAATCGGCCTCGTGTCAGGTCTAGAGAGATCATGTCTTCACAACCTCATATCGTGCTGCCCTGGGTCGTCCGGCGGACCAGGCTGCCGCTGCTGTCGCTGCGGTGCCTGGACTGCGGGGCGGGGACGGCGACCACCGGCGAGGGCCGGTTCCGCGTCAACGCCAACGGCAAGGCGCTGGACGTGTGGCTGCTGGTGCACTGCGCGTCCTGCGGCCGGACCGGCAAGCTCGCCGTGCACGAGCGGGCACCGGTCCGCTCCCTGGACCCGGCCGAGCTCGACGGCTACCTGGCCAACGACCGGGATCTGGTGGCGTCCCTGCTGGAAGATCCGCTGCTGGCCCGGCGCAACCGCTTCACCCTGGACTGGACGGGGGCCTGGCGGCTGGACGTCCCCTCACCATGGCGTGAGGAGGCGTGGCCGGTCCGGGTCGAGGTCGTCTTCGAGGACCCGGTTCCGGTGCGTCCGGACCGGCTCATCGCGCGGGAACTCGGCCTCAGCAGGAACCAGGCGCTGCGCCGGATCAAGTGCGAGATCCCGCTGCGCCGCCCGCGCACCACCGGGTTCACCTTCACCGTGCTGCCCGAGGAATAGCCGTGATCCCGTCCGGCGGTGGCTCCGAGCCGCCGCCGGACGGCGCGGTGAACGGCTTCCTACGGCTGCGAGCGCAGGCCCGCGGTGACGAATTCGATCATGCGGCGGGCGTCGTAGTCGGGGCTGCCGGCGCCGATGCACAGGTTGCCGATGCCGCGCATCAGCATGAGGGCGCCGACGTTCGGGACGATCTCGCCGGCGTCCGCCGCCGCGGCGAGCAGCTCGGCGCACACGGGCAGGAGGCGGTCCAGGAAGTAGGCGTGCAGGCTCTGGAAGCCGGCGTCGTCGGACTGCATCGCCTCGGCCAGCCCGTGCTTGGTGATCAGGAAGTCGGCGAACAGGTCGATCCAGCGCGTCAGCGCCTCGTAGGGGGAGTCGTGCGCGGCGAGCAGCGCGGGACCGGCCGCCGCGCACTCCTCCACCTGGTGCCGGTAGACGGCGACGATGAGGTCGGCGCGGGTGGGGAAGTGGCGGTAGATCGTGCCGACGCCGACGCCCGCCCTGGCCGCGATGTCGCGCACGGGCGCGTCCACGCCGGACGCGACGAACGCCGCGGCCGCCGCCTTCAGCAACGCCTCCTCGTTCCGCCGGGCGTCCACCCGCCGCCGGCGCGGCGCGCCCGCCGTGTCCGCCATCGAACCCTCCGTCACGTTGAAAAGCGGAACCATGTTCCGTATATTTACCGGAACAAGGTTCCGTATCCATCAGGATGCCGGAACGGCTCCCCGCATGCCAAGTCGCGGCCCCCGGGCCGCGCGATGACGCCTGCGGGAATCACGGAGGAACGATCATGCACGCGATGCCATCCCCCGCACCCGTCGTCTCGGTGCACCCCCTCACGCTGCCCGCCCCCGGACGGGGCGACGACCTGCGAGTACGGGTCTCCGCCCCCGTCACCGGGAACGACCTGCCGGTCGTCGTCTTCTCGCACGGGTTCAGCCAGTCCGCGACCGCCTACGAGCCGCTCGCCGCGTTCTGGGCCGCCCACGGGTTCGTGGTCGTCCAGCCCACCCACCTCGACTCCGCGGAGCTCGGCGTCCCGGCGGACGATCCCCGAACCCCGCTGATCTGGCGGTTCCGCATCGAGGACCTCGAGCGCTGCCTCGACGGGCTGGAGCGGCTGGAGGCGTCCGTGCCCGGCCTCGCCGGACGCGTCGACCGGTCCCGCATCGCCGTGGCCGGGCACTCCTGGGGCGCGCAGACGGCGAGCACGCTGCTGGGCGCGCGAGTGCTGGACGCCGACGGCGTCCCCGGCGAGGACATGTCGGACCCGCGCGTCAAGGCGGGCGTCCTGCTGGCCGTCACCGGCACCGGCGGGACCGACCTGTCCCCGTTCGCGGCCGAGCACTTCCCCTTCATGAGCCCGGACTTCGAGAAGCTGACCACCCCGGCCCTCGTCGTCGCGGGCGACAAGGACGACTCCCCGCTGTCCGTCCGGGGCCCGGACTGGTTCACCGACGCCTTCCGCCTCAGCCCGGGCGCCACGGACCTGCTCACCCTGTTCGGCGCGGAGCACTCGCTGGGCGGCATCGTCGGTCTCGGCCACAAGGAGAACACGGACGAGAGCCCCGAACGAGTCGCCCTGATCCAGCGCCTCACCTGCGCCTACCTCCGCCACGCCCTCGGCCTCGCGGACGCCGCCTGGCCGGTGCCCGTGGAGAGCACCCTGGGCGTCCTCGAATCGAAGTAGCGGTTCCGAGGTCAGCGCTGGAAGGCGGGGGCGTGGTCGCGGACGAAGTCGGCGACGTCCCGCGGGGGACGGCCGAGGAGTTCGGCGACCGTGCCGGTGGTGAAGTCGCCCCAGCCTGAGACGTACGCCTGCGCGTACTCCTCCAGCATGTCGACGATCCAGGGCGGGACGCCGTGGCCGAGCAGCGCCTCGCGCTTGGCGCCGTCGCTGACCGGCCGGTAGCCGACGCGGCGGCCGAGCGCGTCGCAGAGACAGCCGGCGACCTCGTGGAAGGTGACGGCTCGCGGGCCGGTGAGGGTGTAGGTGCGGCCGTGGTGGCGGCCCGGCGCGTCCAGCAGGACGCGGGCGGCGCACTCGGCGATGTCCCGGGCGTCGATCATCCCGAGCCGCGCCGAGCCCATGTTCAGCGCGAACGCGCCGGTCGCCGCGACGTCGCCCGCCTCGTTCAGCAGGTTCTGCATGAACCAGTGCGGGCGCAGGATCGTCCAGCGCAGGCCGGAGTGCTCCAGTTCGCGGTCGGACAGCGCGTGCAGCCGGGCGCTGCGGCTCGGCGCGTCGTGCGCCGCGCCGACGACCGAGAGGCGCACGACGCGTTCGACGCCGGCCCGGCGCGCCGCCCACAGCGCGTTCATGCCGTGCTCCGGCGTGCGCGGGCCGTTCGGGACGAGCAGCCACAGGTCGTCCACGCCCTCGAAGGCGGGCGGCAGCGAGCGCGGGTCGCCGAGGTCGCCGACGGCCGCGTCCGGGAAGTCGCCGGCCCGGGACGGGTCGCGCACGAGCGCGCGGACCTTGAGGTCGGTGCCTTCCAGGGCCTTCATCAGCGCGGTGGAGACGGTTCCGGTGGCGCCGGTGACGAGGACGGTGCGTGCCATGGTCGCTTTCTCCTTCAGTGGGTGGAGGGGGCGGGCGTGACGTTCGCCGCCCGCGCGGTGGTGAGGCGTTCCAGGAGCCAGAGGACGACCGTCCCGGCCGAGAAGGCGGCCCCGAGGACGCAGACGGCGTTCCAGCCGCCGTGCGCCCAGACCGCCGAGGTCAGCGCGGAGCCCACCGCGCCGCCCAGGAACAGCGAGGTCATGAAGGCGGAGTTGATGCGGTTGCGGGCCTCGGGCCGCAGCGCGTAGAGGACGTTCTGGGTGCTGTTCAGCACCGCCTGATGCGCGAGGTCGAGGACGACGACGCCGGTGAGCAGCCAGAACAGCGACCCTCCTCCGGCGGCCGACGCCGCCCAGGACGCCACCAGCAGCACCGTCCCGGCCCCGGACACGACCTGCACGAGCCCGCGGTCGGCGAGGCGTCCGGCGAACGTCGCGGTGAGCGCGCCCACGACGCCGAGCAGCCCGACCGACCCGATGGACGATTCGGACCACCCGTAACCGGGCCCGGACAGCAGGAAGGTCAGCGCCGTCCACAGGACGCTGAACGAGGCCAGGCTCAGCGCGCCGATGCCCGCCCGCCAGCGCAGCAGCGGCTCGTCCCGGAACATGGACAGGGTCGTGCGCAGCAGACCGGGATAGGTGAGCCCGCTGTCAGCGCTGCCGAGGCGCGGCAGGAAGGCGCGCAGCAGGACGGCCATGGCGGCCATGAGCGCGGCGTCCACCCAGTAGACCGTCCGCCATCCGCCGAGGTCGGCCAGGGCGCCGGACGCGGTGCGCGCCACCAGCAGGCCGAGCATCAGCCCGGTCATGACCGTGCCGACGACCTTGCCGCGTTCCGCCGGGGCGGCGAGCGCCGCCGCGAACGGCACGACCACCTGCGCGCCGACCGAGGCGAGCCCGGTGAGGGCCGTCCCGACGAGCAGCACGGCGCCGTTGACGGCGGTGGCCGACACCAGCAGGAACACCGCCGTCGCCGCGTACAGCAGGACGGCCAGCCGCCGCCGCTCCATCAGGTCGCCGAGCGGGACCAGCAGCATCAGCCCCAGCGCGTAGCCGGCCTGCGCGGCCGTGACGATCAGTCCGGCGAGTTCCGGGCCGACGTCCAGCTCGCGGCTGATCAGGTCGAGGAGCGGCTGGGCGAAGTAGTTGCCCGCGACCGCCAGCCCGGTCGCCGCCGACATGAGCATCAGCAGGCCGCGGGACAGACCGCCGCCCTCCGGTTGGGATCTCGTCGTCATGCGCCCAGCCTCGGGCCGGAACGATCAATGAGTCCAACACATGTTCGTCATCGACAACGATCGTGATGCACGATTGTTCCGTGGAACTCCAGCAGATGCGTTACGTCGTCGCCGTCGCCGAGACGGGCAACTTCACCCGCGCCGCCGAGCAGTGCCTGGTCGTGCAGTCCGCGCTCAGCCACCAGATCGCCCGGCTCGAACGCGAGCTCGGGGCACGGCTGTTCGACCGGACCAGCCGACGCGTCCGGCTGACCCCGGCGGGGGAGGCGTTCCTGCCCGCCGCGCGGCAGTCCCTGGACGCGGCCGAACGCGCCCGGGCCGAGGTCGCCGCCGCGTCCGGCGAGATCCGCGGTCAGCTCGTCATCGGCGCGATCCCGACCGTCACGGCGATCGACCTGCCGGGCGTGCTGGAACGCTTCCACGCGCGGCATCCGCGCGTCCGGATCAGCCTGCGGTCGGGGGCGAGCGAGAAGCTGGTCGAGCGGGTGCGGCTCGGCACGCTGGACGTCGCGTTCCTGGGCATTCCGGTCAACCAGCGTCCGAAGGGCGTGCACGGCCGCGCGCTGGCGCGCGGCGAGCTGGTCGCCGTGACCGCGGCGGGCCATCCGCTCGCCGATCGCGAGCGGGTGAGCCTGCGCGACCTGTCGGACGAGCTGTTCGTCGACTTCCCGCCGGGATCGGCCGCGCGGGCGCAGACGGACGAGGCGTTCGCGGCGGCGGGCGTCCGGCGCGAGGTCGCGTTCGAGATCTCGACCGTGGACTTCATGATCCGGCTCATCCGGCAGGGGCTGGGCATCGGGCTGATGCCCGCGTCGTTCGTGTCCGAGCTCGCCGACGTGGCCGTCCTGCCGATCCGGGACGCGCCCTCGCGGATGGAGCACCTCGTCTGGAGCCGGTTCCCGCCGTCGCCCGCCACGGCGGCGTTCCTGGCGGAGCTGGGCATCGCACCCGCCGACGTACCCGCCGACGCGTCCGCCGAGGCGTCCGGGGCGGAGGATTAGGCGAGACGTTGGGCGATGCCCTGGAGGACGCACTCCAGGCCGATTTCGAAGTCGTCGTCCCGGACGGTACGGGTGACATCCGCACTCTGCGCCGCGTAGATCTTGTGGAGGCGCGGGTAGCCGCGCGTCGCCTCCTCGGCGGCGGGCAGCAGGCCCTCGGCCCATTCCTCGGGGGAGTGGCCGCTGCGCGCCAGCGTCCTCAGCGTCGCGGACTCGCTGGTCGCGACGCCGACGACGTAAGCGACCACGGTGTGCACGGCCTTCTCCGCCGCCGCGAGGTCAAGGCCGCCGTCCTCCAGGACGGTCAGCAGCGACTCCATCAGCCGCAGGACGTTCGGGCCGAGGTAGGCGAAACCCGTCTCACCCAGCACGGACACGGCCCACGGGTGACGCAGGAACGCCGCACGGAGGCCGCGCGCGCAACGCGCGACGGCCGCCTGCCAATCCTCCGAGCCACTTGAGCCGAGTGAGCCGTCCGAGTCGCCGGGCGGCGTGGGGAGTTCGATCTCGCCGTAGACCTCGTCCACGACCAGTTCGAGCAGCTCGTCCTTGTTCGCGACGTGCGTGTACATCGACGTGGCGCCCGCGTTCAGGCGGGTGCCGAGCCTGCGCATGCTCAGCGCGTCGAGGCCCTCGGCGTCCAGCAGTTCCAGCGCCGCGGCGACGATCTGCTCGCGGCTCAGCGCGGGCTGCTCCCGCCGGCGCGGGCGCGGGCGCGTCCACACCGACGGGATCGGCTGCCTCTCGGTCGGCATGCGGCGCTCCGTTCCCTCGCTCGACGTCTCCTCGCCCGGACGTCCGTCCGGACAGTGTACGGGTTGCGCACGCCGTACGCTGAACGTACGGTGTGCGGAATTCCGCACGGTGTGCGGACGAGGCTGCGACGAAGGGATCACGCATGTCGTTCGACATCGACCGCTGGCAAGCCAGGCTCGGCGAGCTGCGCGCCGAGCACCATGTGCCGGGCGCGACGCTGGCCGTGCTGACCGGCGGTTCCGTCCACGAGCTGGCCAGCGGGCTGCTGCACCGCGGGACGGGCGTCGAAGCGGCCCCCGGGCCGGTCTTCCTGGCCGGATCGCTCGCCAAGGTCTACACCGCGACGCTGGTCATGCAGCTCGCCGACGCAGACCTGATCGACCTGGACGAGCCCGTGACGAGCGTCCTCCCTGAGTTCGCCACGCCCGACCCGGACGCCACGAAGCGGATCACCTTCCGGCGGCTGCTGTCCCACACCGGCGGGATGACCAACGACTTCACCCACGACACCGGACGCGGCGACGACTGCCTGGCCAGGTACGTCGAGGCGTTGCGGCGGGTGCCGCTGGACTGCCCGCCGGGGACGGCGCTGTCCTATGGCAGCTCGGGGTACGTCGTGCTGGGCCGCGCCGTCGAGGTGCTGACCGGCCGGACCTGGGACCAGGCGTTGCGGGAGCGCGTGTTCGCGCCGCTCGGCCTCGAACGGTCGATGACGCTGCCCGAGGAGGCGCTGCGCTTCCGCACCGCGATGGGGCACCTGGGCGAACCGGGGACCGAACCCGTCCCGGCGCCGGTCTGGGACGTCATGCCGCGCTCGGCCGGTCCGTACGGGCGGGTCATCGTGTCGGCGGGTGATGTGGCGCGGTTCGCCCGGATGCATCTGGCGGGCGGTCTCGCCCCCGACGGAACGCGGGTGCTGTCGTCCGAGGCGGTCGCGGCCATGCGCGGACGCGTGGCCGACAGCCCGGACAAGTGGTCCATGTCGGCGGACGCGTGGGGGCTGGGCTGGGCCCTCTACGACTGGGACGGCGTCCCCGGTTTCGGCCATGACGGCAACGCCGCCACGCAGCAGTCGTACCTGCGGGTCGTCCCGGACGCCGAGGTCGCGGTGGTGCTGCTGACCAACGGCGGCGACTTCGCCCGCCTGTACGAGGATCTGTTCGCCGAACTGCTGGACGAGCTGGCGGGCGTGCGCATGCCGCCTCCGTTCGCGCCTCCGGCGAACCCGCCCGCGGTGGACCTGACGCCCTGGCTGGGCACCTACGCGCGCGAGGGCGTCGTGACGACCATCAGCCGGGGCGCGGGCCGGGCGCGCATCGCGTACGAGTTCGTCGGAGGCATGAGGGAGGTCGTCGAGTCGATGGGCGGGTTCTCGCCGCGCGTCGAGGGCGATCTGACGCCGGTCACCTCCACGGTGTTCGCGGCGAGCGGCCTCTTCGGGCACGACTACATGCCGGTGGTGTTCTCCCACCTCACCGACGGGACGCCGTGCGTGTACGTCAGCATGCGCGCCGCGCCCAAGGTCTCCTGAGGCCGCGCCGGATCAGATCTCCTTGATGAAGACGATGGCGTCGGTCTGGTCGATGGCGGACGGGTCGAGCGCGGCATAGGTGTAGTCCGCCGGCACTCGCGGAGCCGGCTTCTTGTCGAGGGCCTCGATCAGGCGCGCGGGGTCGATGACGGAACGGGCGTCCGGCAGGCTCGACAGGATGCCTTCGAGGGTGTCGGGGCCGGGGACGTCGGCGCCGCGTCCGCCGAAGCTGGTGGTGACGAACGCGTACCGGTCGCCCAGGTGGCAGGACACGATGGCGCCGGCGCTCCACCACTCGCTGCGCCGGCCGCCCATGCGCATGCTGCTGCGGTCGCGCTTGAGGTGGCTGTTGTGCGCGAACACCAGGGTGGGGCCACGCCGCTCCTCGCGCCGGACGATCGCGTCGAGGTTGTCCGCCATGATCGTGTCGCGCAGGGCCAGCATCGTGTCCATGCGGGTGGGCGCCGGACCGGCCATGCCGGCGTGGTAGCGCAGGAGCCCGGCGAGCGTGCGGGCGCGCAGCTCGGCGCGCCACCACTCGCCGGAGGACGTGGCGGCCGTCAGGAGCGGGACGTTCGCGGTGAGCAGCGCGCGCAGATCGTCGACGATCAGCCGCAGCTCCTCGGCCTCCGGTGTGCGGCCGACCGAGTGGGCGGGGTCCATCATGGCGGCCGGGTTGGTCCAGAGCTCGTCCTTGCCGAGCAGCTCGTCCAGGTCGGCGCGAGTCCACGGCAGGTCGAGGTGCGGGGCGAGGTAGTCGTGGAGGGCTGTCAGGGCGGGACGCGGGCTCGCGCCGTGGCTGATCTCCAACGGGCCGTCCATGCCGTAGAAGCGGAGCCGATCGTCCGCCGGACGGCCTTCGTTGTAGGTGCGCATCCAGGCGATGAGGTCGCGGTTGGCGGCGATCGTGCCCCACTCGTGGCTGAAGCCGCGGGCCATCGCCTCGTCCAGGGTGCCTGCGCCGCCGGTGACGTAGGCGTCGGCGACCAGGGCGGCCAGGCAGTCGATCTCCAGGGCGATCGAGCGGTAGCCCTCGTGCTCGACGAGGTGGCGGAACAGCTCGTTGCGCAGGTCGGGGAAGGCTTCGACGCGGTGCGTGGGCTCGCCCAGCCCGAGCAGGCGGAGGCCGGGCGGCAGGAGCGCGGTGAGGGACTCGCCGGTGAAGGGACGCGCGGCGTCCCGGATCGGTGCCGTCATGCCTTCAACGGTATCGTTGAACCTTCGGTGTAAACTTTTCCGCTTCGTGCAGCTCAGACGAGGGGTGAAGTCTCAAAATGAGGTTGCGGCCCGTCGATCTGGCGCGGGAGCACGGGCTGTCCACGCAGGCGGTGCGCAACTACGAGGAGGCGGGCATCCTGCCCGCTTCGGAGCGCTCGCCGCACGGCTACCGCGTCTACGGCCCGCGCCACGCGGCGGCGCTGCGGGCGTTCCTGGCGCTCGTCCCGGCGCACGGCCACGCGACGGCGACGGAGATCATGCGCGCGGTGAACGGCGGCGCGGTCGAGGAGGCGCTGCGGCTGATCGACGAGAGCCACGGGGAGCTGGCGGACGACCGGCACACGCTGGCCGCCGTCGAACGGGCCCTGCACGACCTGACCGCACCCGACTCCCCTTCGGCGGGAGGATCCGGGGCGTCCGCGAAGGGGACGTTCATCGGGCCGCTCGCGCGCAGGCTCGGCATCCGCCCGGCGACGCTGCGCAAGTGGGAGCGGGCGGGACTGGTCGTGCCCGCGCGCGACCCGCACACGGGCTACCGCGTTTACAGCGACGCCGACGTGCGCGACGTCCTGATGGCGCACCAGCTGCGGCGAGGCGGCCACGGGCTGGAGCAGATCGCGCAGGTGCTGGAGCACATGCGGACGGCGGGCGGCCCCGAGCCGCTCCGCGCGACGATGCGCGAGTGGCACGACCGCCTGACCGCGCGCGGCCGCGCGATGCTCGCCGCCGCCGCCGTCCTCGACGCCTACCTGACCTCCTGACCCGCGCGGCGTCCCCCTTCGGCGGCGGCCGGGGCGAGGACGTCCAAGGGGTCGGTCAGGACGCGGGAGAAGGCGAGCTCGGCCGCGCCGACCAGGGTGGCGTCGTCGCCCAGCGCGGAGACGGCGAGCCGGACGCGCTCGCGCGAGACGGCCAGGACGTTGGCCGCGACGCGGGCGGAGACCTGCGCGGACGCGGCGGGGTACAGCTCGCGCAGCATCCCGCCGAAGATCACGACGCCCGGGTTGAACAGGTTGATCAGGTTGGCCACGCCCACGCCGAGCCAGTCGCCCGCGCGCCGCACGGCGCGGCGCGCCGCGGGATCGCCGCGCGCGGCCGCGGTCACGACCGCGCGGACGCCCTCGCGTCCGGCCGGGCCGCGCCGTCCGGCGGCCTCCAGCAGCGCGGCCTCGCCGACCTCGGCCTCCAGGCAGCCGCGCGAGCCGCAGTTGCAGGGCCGCCCGCCGTGCGGGTTCACGACCATGTGCCCGGCCTCGGCGCCGTAGCCGCCGTCGCCGTCCAGCAGCCGGCCGCCGACGATGACGCCACCGCCGATCCCGACGTCACCGTGCAGGTAGACGACGTTGCGATGGCCGGCGCCCGCGCCGCGCACGTGCTCGGCGAGCGCGCCCAGATGCGCCTCGTTGCCGACCGGCACCGGCGCGGACAGGCCCAGCCGCCGGCCGAGTTCCACACCGAACGCCTGGTCGGCCCAGCCCATGTTCGGCGCGAGCCGCACCATGCCGTCGCGCGGGCGGATCATGCCGCAGAACGCCGCGCCCGCGCCGACCCGGACGGTGCCGGGCGGCGCGGCGGCGTCCAGCTCGCGGGCGAACCCGGCCAGGACGGTGACGACGTCGTCCAGGTCGGGGTACTTGCGGCGGCGGACGGTCCACCGGCGGTCCAGGACGACGCCGCCGAGGCCGACCCGCGCCGCCGCCAGCCAGTCCACCCCGACGTCGAAGGCGAGCACGTGCGCCCGGTCGGCCGCCGGGCTGACCAGCAGGGACGGTCTTCCGGCGCGTCCGGTGCCGCGGGTCGGCTCCTCGACGACCAGGCCCCCCGCGGCGAGCTCCCGGGTCAGCGCCATGATCGTGCTGCGGTTCAGGCCGAGCCGGGCGGCGAGCGCCGCGCGCGACACCGGGCCGGACAGGTGCACCTCGCGCAGCACCGCGCCGAGATGGCGCCTGCGGAGCGCCTCCTGAGGGGTTCCACCGCTCATCCGCGCGCCGTCCGGCTCGTCATCAGGGGGCGTCCTCCCGCCGGTTCCGGGATTCGGTCGAGCGCCGGGACGGCGGTTCGCGCCGTGCCCCGCACCGTCAATGGTGCCACATGACGAGTTCTCCGCCGAGAACGGCGGTATCTTCCTCCACCCGGTCGCGCGGCGGACGATTCGAGCAGTTCTCTCGCGCTAAGTCGGCGGCGAAACAAGGCGCCGTTCCCGTCGAGTGGAGAATGGATGACGCTCGGTAGGCGGAGGCGTCACATCCGGTCCGTCCGAGGCTCGCTGCGGTCGGTGACCGGCCCGCGCACTCGACGGTTAACTTAGGTTAAATTCCGCCAATTCAGGGGTGACCGGGGATTGCGGGCGGCGGTTGCTCCTGCGATGCTGGACGAGCGACCGGGTGATGCGGACGGGATGTTCTGCGAATTTTTCCGTCGCGGGTCACCGGCATTTCCGTTGGATTCTCGAATCATCAGGAGGGCCGTTGGACGCCACCGTGCACGAACTCGCGGAGGACCATTTCACCCCGCGGGACGTTCCCGACTTCGGGCTGCCGGAGGCCGTCTACGGGCAGGCCCTGGACAACCTGGTGCAGGCGAACGTGGACGTGATCGTCCACACCGGCGGCGACCGGATCCTCCTCGGCTACCGCAAGGACCTGCCCTTGCGGGACATGTTCTGGGTGTTCGGCGGCCGGATGAAGGTGGGGGAGACGATCGCCGACGCCGGGGCCCGCGCGGTGCGCCGCGAACTCGGCCTCGCCGCCGAACGCGACCGGCTGCGGTTCGCGAACGTCTACAACGTGATGTGGGGGCGGCGCAGCGCGCCGCCGGAGACCAACGGGTTCCAGACCCTGCTCACCCTCATGACCTACGAGTGCACCGCCGAAGAGGCCGAGGCCGTCACCGCCGCCGACGACACCCACCAGTCGGTGCGCTGGTACCCGGTCGCGGAAATCCGGGAACTCCACACTTCCGGATCGGCGCTGATCCATCCTTTCCTACCCACCGTCCTGAAGAACGCCGGACTTTACTGACCGGACCCGTACTTCTGGAGTGCAGCGTGAACTGTCGTTCCTGCCATGCCGCCGACCCGACCGAAGTACTCGATCTCGGAAACCAGTATCTGAGCGATTTCCGGGAGGACGCGAGCCGTCCGCCCCAATGGCCGCTGACGCTGATGCTGTGCCGTTCGTGCGGGCTGCTGCAACTGCGCGACACCACGCCCCGCGAACTGATGTACCACGACCGGTACGGATTCCGGTCGGGGGTCAACGAGGCGATCCGCGCCGACCTGCGCTCGCTCGTGGAGCACGCCCTGGCGGCCCGTCCGGACGCGCGGCGGTGGCTGGACATCGCCTGCAACGACGGGACGCTGCTGTCGTTCGTCCCCAAGGAGATCCACCGTGTCGGCGTCGATCCGGTGGCGACGTTCGAGCCGGAGTCGCGGCGGCACGCCGACCGGATAGTGGTGGACTTCTTCGACCCGCGCTGGTTCACCGGCGACGGCCCAGGCGACGGCCCAGGCGACGGCCCAGGCGACGGCCCGGGGGAGGGCCCGGGCCACGACCCGGACGGCGGGCCGTTCGACGTCGTCACGTGCAGCTCGATGTTCTACGACCTGGACGACCCGAACGGTTTCGTCGCGGGCGTCTCGCAAGTGCTCGCACCGGACGGCGTGTGGGCGATCCAGCAGAACTACGCGCTGACCATGCTGGAGCTCGGCGCGGTCGACAACGTGTGCCACGAGCACATCACCTACTGGTCGCTGGCCGCGCTGGAGCACCTGCTGGACCGGCACGGCCTGGAGGTCAACGACGTCCTGCTGACGGACGTGAACGGCGGCTCGTTCCGGACGCTGGTGTCGCGGCGCGGGACGCGGCCGGTCGAGCCGTCGGTCGCCGTCCAGCGGGAGCGGGAGGCGCGGGCGCGGCTGGACGACCCGGAGACCTGGCGCCGGTTCGCCGAGCGCGTGCGGACCGCGTTCGACGACCTGCACCGGCTCATCGACGAGATCAACGCGTCCGGGCAGCGCTGCTACCTCTACGGCGCGAGCACGCGCGGCGGGACGATCCTTCAGGGGGCCGGGCTGACCGTCCGGGACCTGCCGTTCGCGGTGGAGCGGCAGGCCGCCAAGATCGGCCGCACCATCGCGTCGGTCGGCGTGCCGATCATCTCCGAGGAGCGGGCGCGCGCCGACCGCCCGGAGTACATGCTGGTCGCGCCGTGGTTCTTCCGGGAGGTGTTCATCGAGCGGGAGCGGGAGTACCTGCGCGGCGGCGGCAAGCTGATCTTCCCGCTGCCCGACCTGGAGATCGTGAGCGGCTGAGGCCGGGCGGGAGGACCTGTCCCCGCCGGCGCGCAGCACCGGGGAGTTCGGACCGAGGAGTCGCAGTGCCACGTGCGTTGATCACGGGGATCACCGGCCAGGACGGCCGGTACCTCGCCGAGTTCCTCGCCGCGAAGGGCTACGAGGTGTTCGGCCTGGTCCGGGGGCAGAACAACCCCCGGGCCCGGCCCGTGCTGGAGGCCGTCCCGTCGGTCCGGCTGCTCAGCGGCGACCTGCGGGACCTGCCGAGCCTGGTCGGGGCGCTGGACGCCGCCCGTCCCGACGAGGTGTACAACCTGGCCGCGATCAGCTTCGTCGGGATGTCCTGGCGGCAGGCGGAGCTGACCAGCGAGATCACCGGGCTGGGCGTGCTGCGGATGCTGGAGGCGCTGCGCATCCACACCCGCGACGACCTCGCGCGGGTGCGGTTCTACCAGGCATCCAGCTCGGAGATGTTCGGCAAGGTCCGCGAGGTGCCGCAGAACGAGACGACGCCGTTCCATCCCCGCTCGCCGTACGGGGTGGCGAAGACGTTCGGGCACTACATCACCGTGAACTACCGCGAGTCCTACGGCGCGTACGCGTGCTCGGGCATCCTGTTCAACCACGAGAGCCCGCGCCGCGGCCACGAGTTCGTGACCCGCAAGGTCACGCGGGGCGCGGCGCGCATCGCGCTCGGCCTCCAGGACACCATCGCGCTCGGCAACGTCGACGCGCGCCGCGACTGGGGCTTCGCGGGCGACTACGTCGAGGCGATGTGGCTGATGCTCCAGCAGGACGAGCCGCACGACTACGTGATCGCGACGGGGGAGACGCACACCGTCCGCGACCTGCTCGACATCGCCTTCCGGCGCGTCGGCATCGACGACTGGGAGCCGCACGTCCGGCGGGAGCCGCGGCTGATCCGCCCGGCCGAGGTGGACCTGCTGGTCGGCGACTCCACGCTCGCGCGCGAACGGCTCGGCTGGAAACCGCGCGGCGGCTTCCCCGACCTGATCGAGATGATGGTCGACGCCGACCTGGCCGACCTGACCCGCCCGGCCCACGACCCCGCCGGGACGGACCGCCCGGCGGACCTGGAGGACCCACGATGGACGCGGTGACCGTCCCCACCACCACGCTGACCGGCGGCGTCGAGATGCCGCGCCTCGGCCTCGGCACCTGGACGATGTCCGACGCGGACGCCGCGTCCGCCGTCCCGCAGGCCGCGCGGCTCGGCTACCGCATGATCGACACCGCCGCGCTGTACCGGAACGAGACGGGGGTGGGGGAGGGGATCCGCCGTTCGGACGTCCCGCGCGAGGAGTTCTTCGTCATCTCCAAGCTGCGCGGTCGCGACCACGGCTACGACGCGGCGCTCAAGGCGTTCGACGGCACCCTCGCCCGGCTCGGCCTGGACTACCTCGATCTCTACCTCATCCACTGGCCGATGCCCCGGCGCGGCCTGTACGTCGAGACCTGGCGCGCCTTCGACCGCCTCCGCGCGGACGGACGCGTCCGGGCCATCGGCGTCTCCAACTTCACGCCCGCGCACATCGACCGCATCACCGCCGAGGTGGGGACGCCGCCCGCGGTGAACCAGATCCAGCTCAACCCGAGGATCGGGCAGCGCGCGTCCCGCGCCTACGCCGAGGACCATGGGATCGCCGTGCAGTCGTGGCAGCCGTTGAACATCGACGGCGGGCTGCTGGACGAGCCGGTGGTGCGCGACCTCGCCGTCCGGCACGGGCGGACGCCCGCCCAGATCGTCCTGCGCTGGCACCTGGAACTCGGTCTCGTCCCGCTGCCGAAGTCGCTGAAACCCGAACGCCTGGCCTCCAACATCGACGTGTTCGGCTTCCGCCTCGCCCCGGAGGAGGTCGAGGCGCTCTCCGGGCTGGACGGCACGGCCGAACCGGACGACCCGGAGACGACGGAGATCGACTGATCGCGTTCTAAGCTTCGACCGTGGCAGCGACGCAAGGCACGGAACTGGCCGTCGAGCAGGAAACGGCCCTCGAAGTCCGTCCGGATACCGGACCCGCCCTGCGCGGCACGCCTCCCGCCCGCGCCGCCGGCGAACTCGCCAGCCTCATGCGCGCGGGCGGGATGGACGAGCCGGCGCTGCGCGCCACCGGCGTGTGGCTGGTGTCGGGACGGCGCTCGTCCGCGCACACCCAGGCCGCCTACCTGCGGGACGTCGGCTGGTGGGTGTGGTGGTGCACGGCGCGCGCGGCGAAGGCGCAGGACCCCACACCCCGCGACGCCGACCTGTACGTGGCCGATCTGGTCGCCTCGGGCTTGTCCCGCGCCACCGTGAACCGGCGCGTGGCGGCCGTGTCGTCCTGGTACCGGTACCTCGTGCGAGAGGGCTGTGTGGCGGCCAACCCGTTCGAGGGCGCGGAGCGTCCGCGCATGGACACCCGCCACTCGCGCACGCGCGGCCTGACCAAGCAGCAGGTCGCCGACGTCCTCGCCCACGCCGCCGAGCACGAGTCGGCGCGCACGTACGCCCTGCTCTGGCTGATGTTCGCCACCGCCGGACGCATCGGCTCACTGCTGTCCGCGCGCGTCGAAGACCTCAGCGAGGACAGCGGCCACCGCGTGCTGGACGTGACGGTCAAGGGCGGGCAGAGCAAGCGCTTCGCGCTGCCGCCGCCCGCCGTCGCCGCGCTGGACCGCTACCTCGCCGAACGCGGCCGTCCCGGCTCGGGCCCGATCTTCGTCACCCGGACGGGCCGCCCGCTCGTCCAGTCGTACGTGTGGAAGCTGGTCAACCGGATCGCGACCGAGTGCGGCGTCCCGTTCACGATCAGCCCGCACTCCTTCCGCCACTCGGCGATCACGATCGCCCTCGGCGAGGGCCGCCCTTTGCACGTCGTCCAGGACTTCGCGGGCCACGCCGACCCCCGCACCACCCGCCGCTACGACCGCGACCGCGACGCCCTGGACCGCTCCCCGGCCTACCAACTGGCGGCCCTGGTAGCCCCCTCCACCCGCCCCGGCTAACGCGCCTCAGCCGCGCTTGATGATCTCGGCGACGGCGGCGAAATCCTCCCGCGTCACGCCCAGGCACGGCCCCTCGGGATCTTTACTGTCCCGCACGCCCACGCCGGTCATGAAGTCCGCAACTTCGATGCAAGCACCGCCGTTCTCACCGCTGTAGCTGCTCTTCCGCCACACGGGCATGTCGGTCTTCATAGCGCCTCGATCTCTTCTGCATCAGTACTACTGAGCAGTACTCCTGCCGCGCGGAGCGGCAAGGTCGCCGGAGTTGCGCCGCCTGTGGTGCTGGAGGCAATGGTCCGCAGTGACGTCGCCTCAGCCGCGCTTGATGACCTCGGTGACGGCGGCGAAATCTGCCCGCGTCACGCCCAGGCACGGCCCCTCGGGATCTTTACTGTCCCGCACGCCGACAACGGTGGCGAGGTCGGCGAGTTCGATGCAGTCCCCGCCGTTCTCGCCGCTGTAGCTGCTCTTCCGCCACTTCGAGGCTTGCGGCTTCATGCTAGTTCTTCACGCGCCTTTCTGATGGCCTCGACCGACATGGCTTCTGGGAGAGCCTTCGCCTGAAGATGCCTCAGTGCCTCTGACAAGCCACTGAGGTCTTCGCGGAGCTCGGTCGTAATGCCGCGGACCGCAGTTTCCAAATATGCTACCTCGGACCGGTCTGGCATGGTCGCGACCACGAACGCCCCTCCGGTCCCCGCCGGACGGCCGCCTACGGTCGTGACCTGAATGGACACGTTAGGGCGCTCCGCCATGGCCACCAGGTGATCGAGCTGGTCGCACATGACCTCCCGCGTCCCTACGGAGTAGGTGAGAACGGCCGGGCTGAGGAGGGCGACGAGCGAGGCGGGGGCGGGCTCCTCCCGGGTCAGGACCTGCTGGCGGCCGAGGCGCTTCGCGACCGCCTCCTCCGTCGCGAGGAACTCACGCGCGTACGCCTCCGTCTGAAGGAGCCCCGGAAGGATCGTGGGCTGCCACGTGATCAGTGACGCGGCCTCGGACTCCACGACCTCCCAGTCGGCGAACCATGCGGGGATGGCGCTGCCACCCCCGCAGTAGAGGTTGTCCCAGAGTTCGAGGAGGGCGCCGTCCGCGTGGCAGAGTTCGTCCACGATGGCGGCGAACTCTCGTTTGCACGCTTTCTTCCCCGTTTCGATCTGCGAGACGAACGAGGTGGTGACGTGCGTATGTGCGGCTATGGTGTCTTGGACGATATTCGCCCGGATTCGGTACCGTTTCATCTGCGAGCCGAAGGCCTTGTAGGGCTCTCTGCTGGCGGCTGACCTGCTGCGCTGTCCTCGCGGGGCCATCATCACTCGCCTTCGCCGGATGAACCACAGCCCGCCCGGGATTTGTAGTAATTAACAAATCGAGCGGGTTAATGGTCAGTCTAGCCAATCGAGCGCTATCACCGTGAGTACACGGACGAAAACGCGCGACGAAAGGAGGGCGACCGGTGACTGCCCAGATCCCGCCGTCCAGCCCGGCCCCGCAATGGAAGATCGAACGTTCGGACGAAAGGGGGCTGAAGGACGCGCGGCGGATCCTGGGCGACGTCCTGGGGGTGCTGGGGATCAGCGACCCGGATCTCGTCCATCTGGCGAAGACGATCATGAGTGAGTTGGTCGCGAACGCGCTGGAGCACACGCGGACCGCGTGCGTGCCCGTTCGGGTGCTCGTGGAGGAGGACGGTCGTCCGGTGATCGAGGTCGAGGACGAGAGCGACGCGCGTCCGACGCTCCGGCCGATCGTCGAGGTCGAGGACGGTGTGCTTCCCGAGCATTTCGACTCCGGACGCGGCCTGGCGATGGTCGAGATCATGGCCGCGTACTGGGGTTACTCGTTCCTGGCGCGGGGCGGCAAGGTGGTCTGGGCCGCACTGCCCATCGTGCTGGACGCCACGGCGACGCGCGCGTCTCCCTCGGTCACCTCGGTTCCCCGCGTCATTTCAGGTCGGCGTTGGTGAAGACGGTGGCGCCGGTGACGGTGATTCCGGTCAAGCGTCGTTGATCGCTTTTTGTGCCGCGGCTATGAAGCCCTCGGAACATTGGTGGAACCTGTTCCGGGCGTCGGTGAAGCGGTCGCGGGCGCCGTCGGTGTCGTTTCGCGCGAGGTGAAACAGCGACCGATTCGTCTCGTACACGGCCTCCAGTAGCGCCTGCGCTTGTTCCGCGACAGCGGGCGGGCCTTCGAGTTCGGCCACACGGACGCAGCGCATCAGCGGGTCGTAGGCGCTGCGAAGCTCGTCCCGGAGTCGTTCGAGCTCGGCGGCGTACCGCTCGCTCTCGGGAGCGGTGATCCGCAGGCCGTGGACCTCGAAGTAGCGCTGTCCAGTGCCGTGGGCATGGTCGATGACCTCGAGATAGGCGGTTCGCCTGGCCTCCCGGCGTTGGGTGAGCAGCTGGACTCGTTGCGAAGCCTCGGCCTGCACCTTGGCGGCCCTGGCGTTTCCCTGGCTCGTCACCCAACCGGTGATCGCCGCGGTGCCTCCGGTGACCACGGCGACCCACAAGCTCGCATCCATCGCGTCTCCGCTCGGGCCGGCATCCCATCCGATACTTGGACGCATGTGAGCGTCGTCCGGATCGGCCGGGGTGCCACGCTCGACCGTGGCCTGGCGGGCGTCCGCGTGCCGAATGGCCGGCCGCGCCGGTGCGCCGGTGGAAGCGGCCTTCCCTGCCGCGGACGCCCCGGCCGCGGTCAGGCTCTTACGTATTCCGCTAGGTGTTGGGCGGTGAGGGTGGTGCGGGCGGCCACCAGGTCGGCGGGGGTGCCTTCGAAGACGACGCGGCCGCCGTCGTGGCCGGCGCCGGGGCCGAGGTCGATGATCCAGTCGGCGTGGGCCATGACGGCCTGGTGGTGTTCGATGACGATGACGGACTTGCCGGCGTCGACGAGGCGGTCGAGCAGGGCGAGGAGCTGCTCGACGTCGGCGAGGTGCAGGCCGGTGGTGGGCTCGTCCAGGACGTAGATGCCGCCCTTGTCGGCCATGTGGGTGGCGAGCTTGAGGCGCTGCCGCTCGCCGCCGGACAGGGTGGTGAGCGGCTGGCCGATGGTGAGGTAGCCGAGGCCGACGTCGGCGAGCCGGTCGAGGATGGCGTGCGCGGCGGGGACGCGGGCGTCGCCGGAGCCGAAGAACTCCTCGGCCTCGGTCACCGACATCGCCAGGACCTCGCTGATGTCGCGTCCGCCGAGGTGGTACTCCAGCACCGACGCCTGGAACCGCTTGCCCTCGCACTCCTCGCAGACGGTCGCGACGCCCGCCATCATCGCGAGGTCGGTGTAGACGACGCCCGCGCCGTTGCAGGTGGGGCAGGCGCCTTCGGAGTTGGCGGAGAACAGGGCGGGCTTGACGCCGTTGGCCTTGGCGAACGCCTTGCGGATCGGTTCGAGCAGGCCGGTGTAGGTGGCGGGGTTGCTGCGGCGGGAGCCGCGGATGGCGGTCTGGTCGACCGCGATCACGCCCGCGTCGGCCGGGATCGAGCCGTGCACGAGGGAGCTCTTGCCCGAGCCCGCGACGCCGGTGATGACGGTCAGCACGCCGAGGGGGATGTCGACGTCGACGTCCCTGAGGTTGTGGGCGTTCGCGCCGCGGATCTCCAGCGTGCCGGACGGTGCGCGGACGGTGTCCTTGAGGGCGGCCCGGTCGTCCAGGTGGCGGCCGGTGACGGTGCCGCTGGCGCGCAGGCCCTCGACGGTGCCCTCGAAGCAGACGGCGCCGCCCGCCGTGCCCGCGCCGGGGCCGAGGTCGACGACGTGGTCGGCGATCGCGATCGCCTCGGGCTTGTGCTCGACGACCAGGACGGTGTTGCCCTTGTCGCGCAGCCGCAGGAGCAGCTCGTTCATCCGCTGGATGTCGTGCGGGTGCAGCCCGATGGTCGGCTCGTCGAAGACGTAGGTGACGTCGGTGAGGGAGGAGCCGAGGTGGCGGATCATCTTGACGCGCTGCGCCTCGCCGCCCGACAGGGTGCCCGCCGGACGGTCCAGGGAGAGGTAGCCGAGGCCGATCTCCACGAACGAGTCGAGGGTCTGCCGGAGCGAGGCGAGCAGCGGCGCGACCGACGGCTCGTCCAGCTTGCGGACCCATTCGGCGAGGTCGCTGATCTGCATGGCGCACGCGTCGGCGATGCTGATCCCGGCGATCGTGGACGAGCGGGCGGGCGCGGCCAGGCGGGTGCCGTCGCAGTCGGGGCAGGTGGTGAAGGTGACGGCGCGGTCGACGAACTCGCGGATGTGCGGCTGCATGCCCTCCCTGTCCTTGGCGAGCATCGACTTCTGGATGCGCGGCACCAGACCCTCGTAGGTCATGTTGATGCCCTCGATCTTCATCCGCGTCGGCTCGCGGTAGAGGAAGTCGTCCAGCTCCTTCTTGGTGAACTTCCGGATGGGCTTGTCCGGGTCGAAGAAGCCGGACGAGGCGTAGAGCCGGTAGTTCCACCCGCCCGCCTTGTAGCCGGGGACGGTCAGCGCGCCTTCGGACAGCGACTTGGAGTCGTCGAACAGCTGGGCGAGGTCGAGGTCGGTGACGGTGCCGCGGCCCTCGCAGCGCGGGCACATGCCGCCGGTGACGCTGAAGCTGCGCTTCTCCTTGACCTGCTTGCCGCCGCGCTCGACGGTGACCGCGCCCGCGCCGCTGATCGACGGGACGTTGAAGGAGAACGCCTGCGGGGAGCCGATGTGGGGCCGCCCGAGCCGGCTGAACAGGATGCGCAGCATCGCGTTGGCGTCGGTGGCGGTGCCGACGGTGGAGCGCGGGTCGGCGCCCATCCGCTGCTGGTCGACGATGATCGCGGTGGTGAGGCCCTCCAGGACGTCCACGTCGGGACGGGCGAGGGTGGGCATGAAGCCCTGCACGAACGCGCTGTAGGTCTCGTTGATCAGGCGCTGCGACTCGGCCGCGATCGTGCTGAACACCAGGGAGCTCTTGCCGGAGCCGGACACGCCGGTGAACACGGTGAGCCGGCGCTTGGGCAGCTCGACGCTGACGTCCTTGAGGTTGTTCTCGCGCGCGCCGACCACGCGGATCAGCTCGTGGCTGTCGGCGGCGTGCGGCGCGGACGCCCGCGGGCCCGGCGCGTGGGGGCCCGGTGCGTGGGGGCCCGGTGCGTGCGGGTCCGGTGCCTGCGGGTCCGGCCCGGTGGCCTTGCTCATCGGTGTCTCCGTTTCGGTCGGCGTGGGTCGGCGGCGGTGCCCGGAGGCTGCCCGGCCCGGTCGGCGGGGCCGCGACGATCACTGTCTACCCGATCGGCGGGCGCGGCCCGGGGAGAACCTCGCTCCCCGGGCCGCGCCGGCGCCGTCCGACGGCCTCCGCCGCCGGTCTCCGCGAGACCGGGGCCGTCCGCCGGACGCTACCGGACGGCTCCGACAGTCGCGCCGTCAGTCGCGCCGAGGGCCGCGGCGACGTCCTCCTCCACCAGGTCGGCGTTGAGCGCCATGGCCGCCGCCGAACCCTGCGCCGCCGCCATGATCACCTGGACGTGAGCGTCGGCGACGTTGCCCGCGGCCGACACGCCCGGCACGGTGGTGCGGCCCATCGCGTCGGTGCGCAGGCGGCCCTGCTCGTCGCGTTCCCAGCCGAGCGCGGCGAACGGGCCGTCGTTGGGGATCATGGTGGACGGGACGAACAGCGCGGCGCGCTCCACGACGCGTCCGTCGGCCATCTCCACCCCGCGCAGGCGGCCGTCGTCGGCGACGACGCGCTTGACCTCGCCTTCGACGACGTCGATGCCGCGTGCGGCGAGGCGCTCGCGGTCCTCGGGCGAGAAGTCCTGCTCGTGGGTGAAGAGGGCGACGTCCGGGGACCACTGCCGGACGAGCAGCGCCTGGTGGACGGCCAGCGGGTGGGTCGCCAGCACGCCGATCGGCTCGTCGCGGACCTCGTAGCCGTGGCAGTAGGGGCAGTGCAGGACGTCCTTGCCCCACCCTTCGCGCAAACCGGGAATGTCGGGCAGCTCGTCCCGCAGGCCGGTCGCCGCCAGGACGCGCCGGGCGCGCAGCGACGCGCCTCCGGCGAGCCGCACGGTGAAGGCCGGGGCGTCACCGTCACCGGACTCGCGGGTGATCTCGTCCACGCGGGCGGCGATGGGCTCGACGCCGTAGCCGGCGAGCTCGGCACGGCCCGCCTCCAGCAGCGCCGCCGGGGGCATGCCGTCGCGGGACAGGAAGCCGTGCATGTGCTCGGCGGGGGCGTTGCGGGGGGCGCCGCCGTCCAGGATCGCGATGCGGCGGCGGGCGCGCGCCAGGACCAGTCCGGCGTTGAGCCCGGCCGCCCCCGCACCCGCGATCACCACGTCGTAAAGGTCGTTGTCGTAGCCGTTGAGCTTGTCGTTCATTCGGGTCACCTCCGCCCTCAGACTGCGACCGCGGACGTGAATCCGGCAACGTTTGTTGCCATTTCCGGGACGGGTCGGGTCCAATGGAGGCATGGAGCACCAGCACGACACCCTCCCGGGCGACCCGTCCTCGGCGATCGACCGGGCGCTCACCGAGGTCGGTCCCCGCCTGCGCAAGCTGCGCGCCGAGCGCGGCATCACCCTCGGCGCGCTCGCCGAAACCACCGGGATCTCCAAGAGCACCCTGTCCCGGCTGGAGTCGGGCCAGCGCCGGCCCAGCCTGGAGCTGCTGCTGCCGCTCGCGCAGGTCTACCAGGTGCCGCTGGACGAGATGGTCGGCGCGCCCGAGGTCGGCGACCCGCGCGTCCGGCTGACCCCGCGCGACGGCGGCGACCGGACGGTGATCCCGCTGACCAGGCATCCGGGGCCGCTGCAGGCGTGGAAGACGATCCTGCCGGGCGGGTCGCGCGGCGAGCCGAACCCGGTGACGCACGAGGGCTACGAGTGGCTGTACGTGCTGGCCGGACGGCTCCGGCTGGTCGTCGGGGACCACGACCTGGAGCTGTCGCCCGGCGAGGCGGCCGAGTTCGACACGCGCCTGCCGCACTGGTTCGGACCCGCCGGCGAGCAGCCGGTGGAGCTGCTCAGCCTGTTCGGCCGGCAGGGCGAGCGCTTCCACCTGCGGGCCGCGCCGAAGTCGCGCCGTCCGGGGCGCTGACGCGCCCCACGCTCAGGGCGACCGTTCCCGGATCGTTCAGGGCGGCCGTTTCGGATCGTTCAGGGCGGCCGTTCCCGGATCTGTTTCAGGCCGACCATTCGGGCCGGTAGGCGGGGCGATCGGCGTAGGCGGACGCCAGGGCCCGCAGCGTCGCGATCCTGACTTCCTGAGCGGCCTCGGCGGCCTCGCTGCGGTGGCCGGTGGACAGCAGCCACGCGGCCTTGGCGTACTCGTCGAGGATGAGCCGCTTGGCGGCCACCTCGCGCAGGACGCGGGCAGGGCTGTGGCGGGCGATGTGCTCGGCGTAGCTCTCGTTCTCGGCCTCGGCGACGAAGCCGGGGCGTCCGGAGGCCTGCGGTCCGAAACCGCGGGCGGCCTCGTCGGACGGGCCGTCGATGCTGACCGAGCCCGGCGGGGACGGTTTCCACGCGGTGCCCGGGCCGGAGCCGGAACCGGCGCCCGAGCCGGCGCGTGCGATCTGCTCGTCCTTGGCGATCCGGGCGCGTAGGAACTCCACCAGCTCGTCCACCCGGCCATTGTGCAGTCCCGGCGCGGCGTCCCGCACCCCGTGCGGGTCAGCCGGGACGGAGCGCCGAGGTCAGCACGCGCAGCTCCGCCACGCCGAGGAGCCGCGCGGCCAGCGCGTAGAGGGCGCCGCCGGCGGCCGACGCGGCGACGATCACCACGGCGGCGCTGGACGGGCCCGCGCCGAACGGGGCGTCCACGGCGCGGGCGACGGCGGCGGCGACCAGCCCGGCGGCGGTCGCGGCGGCCAGGGTGCGCAGGTGGGTGTCCAGGAGGCGGCGGCCGTCCACCCGGCCGAGCCGGTGCCGCAGCACCAGCGCGCTGACGGTCAGCCCGGTGGTGTAGGCGACCGCGGTGCAGCCCGCGAGCGCGATCAGCAGCCGCGCGCCGCCGGTGAGCTGCGCCGCGACCAGGACGAGCCCGACCGTGACGGCCGAGACGCCGACGCTGATCAGCGCCGGGGTGCGGGTGTCGCCGAGGGCGTAGAAGGCGCGCAGCATGATCTGGTACCCGGCGAACGGGACGAGCGCGAGGCCGTAGACCGCGAGGGTCTGCCCGGTGAGGCGGGCGGCCGACGGCGAGGTGCTGCCGTGCGCGAACATCAGGGTCGTCAGGGCCGGTCCGAGGACGACCAGCGCCGCGGAGACCGGGGCGAGGGCGACGCCGGTGAGCCGCAGCGAGCGGGACAGGTCGGCGGTGACGCCCGCGAGGTCGCGGCGTCCGGCGGCGCGGCTCATCCGGGGCAGCACGCCGGTGATCACGGTGACGGCGATGACCGCGTACGGAAGCTGGAAGATCGTGGACGCGTTGCTGTAGACCGCGAGCATGCCCGTCCCGGCGTGCGAGGCGAGCCGGGTGGACACGACGAACACGCCCTGCGCGGCGGCGACGGACCCGACCGTCCAGCCCGCCATGGCCGCGATGCGCCGGACGCCGATGCCGCGCGGGTCGGCGTGCAGCCGGAGCCGGAACCCGGCGCGGCGTCCGGCGAACGCGAGCACGGCCATCTGCGCGGCGACGCCGGCGCTGGTGCCGACCGACAGCAGCAGCGTCTGCGCGGTGCCCGGGGACGCGGCGTGCCCGGTGCCGCCGACCAGCACGAACGCCAGCCCGGTGGCGATCACGACGAGGTTGTTGGCGACCGGCGCCCACAGCGGCGCGGCGAGCCGTCCGCGCGCGTTCAGCACGGCCGCCAGGGTCGCGCTGACGCCGTAGAACAGGATCTGCGGCATGAAGAACCGGGTGAACAGCACCGCCAGGTGCCGCTCGGACGGCGCGAACCCGGCGGCCGTGGCGTCCACGATCAGCGGGGCGGCGAGCACGGTGGCGATCACGACCGCGCCGAGGCCGTAGACCACCAGCGACAGCAGCCGCTGGGCGAACAGGTCGGCGTCCGGCCGGGACGCCTGCCGGACCAGCAGCGGCACGACGACGCTGGCGAGCGCGCCGCCCATGACCAGCTCGTAGATCGTGTTCGGGGTGACGTTGGCGACGGTGTAGGCGTCCAGCAGGCGGGTGCCGAGGCCGAGCGCGGTGACCAGCACCAGCGTGCGGACGAACCCGGTGACGCGCGACACGACGGTCGCGACCGCCATGGCGCGTCCCGCCCTGACCATTTCGCTCAACGTCCGCCCCTTCCGTCCCTGCCAGGTTAGACGGCGCGGCGGCCCGGACCGTTCGGCCCGGGCCGCCGCGCCGCCGACTCCGTCAGACGGACTTCTGGTAGGAGCGGAAGGTCGCCACCGAGATCCCGACGCAGACCACGGCGAGGGTGAGCAGCCCGCCGCCGCGCGCGGCGATCGACGCCCAGTCGGGGTCGGTGCCGAGCGCCGACCGGCCCGCGCGGACGGCCCAGTCGAGCGGGTTGCAGGCGGTGATGATCCGCATCCAGTGCGGCATCAGCGCGGTCGGCATGAACGCCGAGGACAGGAACGTCAGCGGCAGCATCAGCAGCACGTTGAACCCGATGATCGCCTCGCGCTGCTTCAGCGTCATGCCCATCGCGTTGGACAGCCCGCCGAACACCGTGCCGAGCAGCACGCCCGCGACGACGACCACGGCGCACCCGGCGGCGCCGCCGGGGTAGTGCGCGCCGCCGAGCAGCCCGAGCAGCAGGATCGCGACGGACTGGAGGGCGGTGGTGACGGCCTGGTCGGCGACGCCGGAGGTCATCAGCGCGACCCGGCTGACCGGGGAGGTCAGGAACCGGTTCAGGGTGCCCCGGTCGATCTCCTCGATCATCCCGACCCCGGCCCACATGCTGGCGTTCATCGCGTTCATGGCGATCACGCCGGGCACCAGGTACCCCAGGTAGGAGCCGTGGCCGAAGCCGGGGATCTCCACCACGCGGCGGAACAGCGAGCCGAACAGGAACAGCCAGATCGCGGGCTGGACGAGGTTGCCGACGATGACGGCGGGCTGGCGCGCGAGGGCGTGCAGGCGGCGTCCGGTCAGGAACCAGGTGTGGGTGATCAGGCGCGGCGCGGTCACGGAGCGGGACGCGGGCGCGGTGAGGGGTGCGGTGGTCATTTCGCGGCCTCCTGCCGGGCGGGCGTGCCGGTGGACGCTTCGGGGGCGGGGGACGCCGTGCCGGGCGGTGCGGCGCCCGGCGCGTCGTCGCGGTGGCCGTCGCGGTGGTCGTCGCGGCGGTCATCGTGACGGTCGTCGCGGCCGTCGTCGGGGGCGTAGCGGCGGCCGGTGTAGCGCAGGAACACGTCGTCCAGGGACGGGCGGGCGACGGTGACGGCGGCGGCGGGCATCCCGGCGCGCTCCAGCGCGGCGAGGACGGCCGGGACGGCGGCGGCGCCGTTGTCGCTGCGGGCGCTGACGCCGCGTCCGGCGATCCGGACCTCCCGGACGCTCGGCAGCGCCTCCAGCACCGCGCGGACCTCGCCGGGGACCGTCCCGGACGGCAGTTCGAGGTGGACGGCGTCGCCGCGCAGCTCGCCCTTCAGCTCGTCGGGGGTGCCGCCCGCGACGACGTGCCCGTGGTCGACGATCGCGAGCCGCTGGGCGAGCCGGTCGGCCTCCTCCAGGTAGTGGGTGGTGAGCACGACGGTCAGGCCGTCGTCGCCGGCGAGGCGCTGGATCTCGGCCCACATCGCGGTGCGGGCCTCGGGGTCCAGGCCGGTGGTGGGCTCGTCCAGGAACAGCACCGACGGGCGGTGGACCAGGCCGAGCGCGACGTCCAGGCGGCGCTGGGTGCCGCCGGAGTAGGTCTTGACGAGCCGGTCGGCGACCTCGGCGAGGTCGAACCGGTCGAGCAGCTCGGCGGCGCGGGCGCGGGCGGCGCGCCCGCCCATGCCGTACAGGCGGGCCTGGAGGATCAGGTTCTCGCGTCCGGTGGCGCGCGGGTCGCTGCCCGAGCGCTGCGCGACGACGCCGATGAGGCGGCGGACGCGGTCGGGGTGGCGGAGCACGTCCACGCCCTCGATCTCCGCGGTGCCCCGGTCGGGGCGGGTGAGGGTGGTGAGGACCTTGATGGCGGTGGACTTGCCCGCCCCGTTGGGGCCGAGCAGGCCGAACACGATGCCGCGCTGGACGGCGACGTCCAGGCCGGACAGGGCGCGGACGCCGCCCTTGACGCCGCGGACGGAGTAGGTCTTGCCGAGGTCGTGCGCGCGCACGGCGCACGGGTCGGTGGTCATGGGACTCTCCCGGTTCGTGGATCGGTGGTGGGGCGATCCGGCGGCGGCGTGAGTCCGGCTAACCTTGTGGTGTCACCCAGGTCGCTGGCTCCGTTGCCGCGGATCGGCGTTCTGGTCTCGGGGCCCCGGCCCGGTGTTGCCGCACCGGCCGGGGCCTTTCACGTGGGGGGCGTCGTCAGTCGGCCTCCTCTGGTGACGGCTCGGCGCGGGCGCGTTCCTGCTCGTGGAGCCAGTCGATCTCCTGGGGGACCTCGCCGGTCTCGTGGAAGCGGGCCCAGTCGGCGAGGCCGGCCATGGTGCCGTCCTCCAGGCGGGCCAGCAGGGCGCGGACCCAGTCGACCTCCGCGCTGCTGAGGGCGCGGTGGTAGTCGGCCTCGATCAGCAGCAGCTCGGGCAGCCAGGCGCGGTGCTCGGCGAGCTGCCGGTCCTGCTCGGCGAGGTCGGCCTCCAGCGCCTCCAGGCGGCGGCGCAGCAGGACGGTGAACTCGCGCGGGTGCAGGGTGGCGATGTCGGCGAGCGCGGCCTGGAAGCGCGGGTACTCGCGTTCGGGGACCTCGACCAGCTCGCGCAGCCAGTCGGCGAGCTCGGCGCGGCCCTCGGGGGTGATCGCGTAGACGGTGCGGTCCGGCTGGTTGCCCTGCCGGACGGTCCCGGTCGCCTTGATCAGCCCGTGCTTCTCCAGGTTCCGCACGACCGTGTAGAACGACCCCCAGTTGATCTTCACGCTGGCGTCCTTGCCGCGACGGCGCAGCGTGGAGGCGATCTCGTAGGGGTACATCGGACGCTCGCTGAGCGTGCTCAGCACCGGCAGGGCCAGCAGGTTCGCGACCTTCCGCCGCTTCGCCACCGGAACCGCCTCCCGTCCGCTCCGTCCGCTGTCCGCTGATCGCTACTCGTCAGCGAGTACTCGTGGACGAGTACTTGGCAACGAATATACGCCTGCGCGGCGACTTGTCCAGCCCCTCCGCGGGCCCGGTCGGGACTCGCCGGGTTCCGGTCGGCCGGGATCGGGCTCGCCGTCCGTCCGCTTCCCGGGGCCGGATTTGCCCATTTGTGCGGTCGCCGCCCGCTCCCCGAGTCTTTCTGTCGCTTATACCGCACGGTATATCCCCTCTTTGCAGCGCTCCAGCGGGCATGGATATCGCTTTTTTGAATGACATAGGTAATTGCTCCCCGATATCGCGTTATCCGGGTCGCGCGCGGCGTAGGTTCTAAGCTCCGGAACGCAGTCGCACGAGGGGGCGCGGGTGGGCATCAACGGCTGCATGGAGCAGATCATGACGATCCCCGGGGCACGCGGAGTGACCCTGGTCGACTGCTCCACCGGCCTGGCGGTGGCCTCCTCCGGCGGCAGCGGGACGCTCGACCAGCACGAGGACGCGGCGGGCACCACCGACGTCGTCCGGGTGGTGCTGGCCAGTCCCGCGATGAGCGCGTCCCCGACCGGCGACGACATTCAGGAGATCATCGTCTCCGGGTCGTCCGGATATCACTTGATGGTCTGCGTCGGCCGCACTTTCGACTCCCAGTTGTTCCTGCACGTGGTCCTCGACCGGGACGCGGGAAACCTGGCGCTGGCGCGGCTGCGGGTGCGCGAAGTGGTCGAGCTGCTGACGGAGGGCCGCGATGACGCCTGAGTTCTCCGCCGCGCCGATGAGGACGCGCCATTCCCCTTCCGCTCCCGCCGAAAGCGCGGTCCGGGACGGTCTCGGCGCGGCCGTCCGGACCGGGCGGGCCGGGGGCCCGTCCGAAGGGACCGGGCTGGAGGATCTGCTGCTGCGGCTGGAGCGCGAGCGCCGCACGGGCGAGGTGAGCTGCGGCCTGGAGGGACGCGTCCTGCTGTCCGAAGGGCTGGTGTGCCGCGCCGAGTCGCGCCGGGCCACGCCGCTGACCGCGCTGCGGACCGCGGACGGCCCGATCGAGGAGCAGCCGTGGTGGCCCGAGCGGGGCGGCCGGTCCGCCGCGACGGGCGCCGGAGGCGACGACGCGCCGAGCCCGCTGGGGATCTACGTCCTGGCGGCGACGTTCGACGCGCTGGCCCTCCTGCTGGACTCCGTCCGTTCCGCCGCCCGGCCGGGAGGGGCGGACGGCGGAACGGACGGCCTCGACAGTCCCGGCGGCGGCGGCCCGCCCAGGAACCAGGCGGAGGGAACGGCGGAGGGAGCAGGGGAGGGTTCGGGCGCGCCAGGCGGGGGGCCGGTGTTCGCGGCGGGCCGGCTCGGGCGCCGCACGATGCGCTGCACCGGCGTGCCGCCGGGCGTGCTGCTGCACGAGTGCGCGCGCCGGGCCGGGCCCGTGGACGGCTGGCCGCTCGCGCTCGCCGACGTCGCGCCGGTCGTCGCGGCCCGCCGGACGCGCCGCCAGCGGGTGATGCTGACGGCGGTGCAGGTCGAGGTGGCGCTCGCCGCCGACGGGCGCCGCACGCCCGCCGCCGTGGCCGCCGAGCTGGGCCGTCCGGTGGTGGTGTGCCTGGAGGCGGTGCGCGCCCTGACCGCGCTGGGGCTGGTCGAGCGGCCGGCGCCGGCGGACGCCGCCTCGCCGCGGCGCCGGAGGCGGGCGGGGGTCCGCGCCGTCCGGCCGAGCCAGGAACCGCCGGTGGACCTGGAGACCCTGCTGAGGCTGCGAGCCGCCCTGGAGCAGGTGTGAACGCCGGCAGGCGGCGGCTCGGCACCCTGGTCGAGCGGTGGGCCCGCGCCGCCGCGGGGACCGAGCCCGGACGGGAGTTCGACGCCGTCCCGGACGGTCCCCCGTTCGAGCCCGACCCGGAGGTGGTGGCGGAGCTCAAGCGGCTGCGTTCCCGGCTGGACCGGGTGGTCGGGAGCCTGGTCGCCGCGTCCGACGGGCGGCTGGTCGCGCACGACCTGCCGCCGTCGGTGGAGCCCGCCGGGATGGCCGTGCTGACCGTCACGCATCTGGCGCTGTCGCACCGGCTCGCCGCCACCGCGCACGGCGGCGGCTTCCACGAGGTCGTCGTGCACGGCACCGGCGGCTTCGTGGCGATCTACGCGGCGGGGTGGCACGCCTCGCTGACCGTTCTGGCCGGTCCCGACGTGAACGTCGGGCGGCTGCATCTGGAGTCGCGGCCGGCGGCGCGGGCGATCGCCCGGCGGCTGGCCGCGTCCGCGCCGCAGGAACCGGCGGCCGGGAGGGAGACCGGCGGCCGCGAGTGAGAAGGCACACCCGAGTGAGAGGAGACCACGTGTCGAACATGGACCTGTCCCTGAAGGACATGATGGCGATCGACGGCGCGGTCGGCGCGGCCGTCGTCGACTACAGCAGCGGCATGGCCCTGGGCATGCTGGGCAGTTCCAAGGGCCTGGACCTCCAGGTCGCCGCCGCGGGCAACACCGAGGTCGTGCGGGCCAAGATGCGCACGATGGAGCAGCTCGGCCTCAAGGACGAGATCGAGGACATCCTGATCACGCTCAGCGGCCAGTACCACATCATCCGGCCGGTGACCGGCCGCAAGGGCAAGGGCCTGTTCCTGTACCTGGCGCTCGACCGGGGCCGCGCCAACCTGGCCCTGTCCCGGCACCACCTGAAGGCGATCGAGGAGAACCTGGAGGTCTGACGGGAGGTCTGATCCGCACCGCCCGCGCGAGGGCCCGGACGCCGCCGTCCGGGCCCTCTCCGGCGTCCGGGCGGCGGCGTCCGGGCCCTTCCCAGTGTCCGGACGGGCGCGGTCGCCGCCGCCCCCGCGCGGGAACGAAACGGCAGGACGATCGTTACTCTGGAAGGCAGGACGTGGGCGGGTTTGGGGGCACGGACATGACCGACCGGACCGGGAGCGACGCGATCGGCAGCGGCTCCACCGGCGACGAGGCGTACCCGCCGGCGCCCGCAGAGCCCCGTCCCGAAAGGGAACCCGAGGCCGAAGCGCGGCCCGCGTCCGACGGGAGCGAGGCGAAACCCGCCACGATCACCGAACCGCAGCGTGCTGCGGAGCTCGTCGTGAAGGCGGAAGCCGAGACCGAGCCGGGGACCGGGCGGCCGATGGAGACCGGGCGGCAGGGGGAGGCCGAGCCTCTGTCCGGCGTGGTCGCGCGTTTGGATCGTGCCGCTGCGGGCGGTGTGGCCGGGCTCGCGCCGGTGGCCGAGAGGGCGGCGCGGCACGCGTCGGCCGCCGCGGAACCGGTCCGGGTGGTCGCGCGGCGGGCCGCCGACCGTGCCGCGGCGCAGGTCGTGGAGCGGCTGGCGCGCACGTCGGCGATGGAGGCGGTGGAGCGCGCCGCGCGGGACGCGGCGGTGAAGGTCGCCTCGGCCGCGGCCGAGAAGGCGGTGCGGGAGGCGGTTTTGGAGGCCAAGTCCGTCGCGCGGACGGTGGCCGGCTCCAACCCGCTCGCCGGGACGGCGCTCGACGTCACCACGGCCCTGACCGGCACGGCCGTGAACCTGGCCGAGCAGGCGGCGCAGCATCCGATGGCGGCCGCCGCGCGGCGGCTGGCGGCGCGCAGCCCGCTCGCGCGGGCCGCGACGGCGACGGCGCTGGACGTGGCGGGCCGGACGGCGTCGGCGCCGGTGGTGCAGGCCGCGACGCGCGCGGTCGTCGACACGGCGCTGGACGCGGTCGTCGACGTCGCCGTGGACGTCGCGCTCGACGTGGGCCGCGAGGTGATCGCGGACGTGGTCCGGACGGTCGCGCGCGAGGCCGCGAAGGAGGCGGCGCGCGAGCTGGCGTCCGGGGTGCGCGCGCAGGGCCGCCGGGTCGCCGAGGCGAGCCCGGTGGCGGCGGCGAGCGCCGACCTGGCGTCCTCGTTCGTCCTGGACGTGGCGCGCGACCTGGGGACCGGCGAGGCGGCGCAGGCGGCGAGCGGCCTCTGGCGGGCCGCCGCGGGCAGCGCGCTGGCCCGCTCCGCGTTCGGGCTGGCCGGGCAGGTCGCCGACCGCGCGCTCGTGCTGGCGGTCGAGACGATCATGCGCGAGCTCATGCGCGAGGCGCTGAAGGCCGCGCTGCGCGACACGCTGCGCGGGCTGATGATCGACGTGACCCGCGAGGTGGTGGTCGAGTCCGTCCGGACGGGCTGGACGACGGCCTTCCGCCCCGACCCCAACGCCCCCGACGCCCCCGGTGCCGCGGACGGCGGGCCTGCGCAGCCGGGCGGAACGGCCTCCGGTAGCGCGGCTTCCGGTAGCGCGGATGCCAGCCGTGCGGGTGCTGGTCGTGCGAGTGCTGGGAGCCGAGCGGGCGGGAGTTCGGGTGGCTCGCTTTCGGGGTTCGCGGGAAGTGACAGAGCGCTCGGCGACCTCGTGGGGCGGGTGGCGCGGGCCACGTTCGACGCGGTGATGACGCATCCGGCGACGGGTTCGCTGGTCGGGTCGGCGACCGGGAGGGCGGTGCGGATCACGGCCCGGACGGCGCCGCGCGTGGTGCCGAGAGCCGCGGTGAGCACGCTGCGCGGCGCTTCCCGTTACCGGGTGGGCGTGCGGCGGGCCGATCTTCCGGAGCGTCCGGTGGCGCAGGCGTCGCCGGTGGCGATCCTGACGGTGGCGTCCCGGACGGCCGGGGACGCGTCGGCGCCCACGATCCGCATGGTGGTGCGTCCGGGGCGGCCTGGGAGCGGCGGGCCGGAGTCCGGTGGCGCGGCACCGGAGCGGGCCTCGTGACCGTCGGGGTTTTCTGAAAGATCTATGAGAATCCGCTGGTCACAGCGGTGGGCGCGGGGCGGGCGGTTACCGTGAACGCATGGAGTCTGGTGCTGCGCGGGGGCGGATCCTGGTCGTGGACGACGAGCCCGCGGTGCGGGAGTCGCTGACCAGCAGCCTGGAGTTCGAGGGGTACGAGGTCGGCACGGCCGCCGACGGCGTGCTCGCGCTGGACGCGGTCGAGGCGCGGCGTCCCGACCTGGTGGTGCTGGACGTGCTGATGCCGCGGATGGACGGCCTGACCGCGTGCCGGCGGATGCGGGCGCGCGGCGCGACGATGCCGGTGCTGATGCTGACGGCGCGGGACATGGTCGGCGACCGGGTGACCGGGCTGGACGCGGGCGCCGACGACTACCTGGTGAAGCCGTTCGAGCTGGACGAGCTGCTCGCGCGGGTGCGGGCGCTGCTGCGGCGGGCGGTGGACTACGGCACCTCGGCGCGTCCGGACGGTGAGGCGCTGGCGTTCGAGGACCTGCGGATGGATCCGCGCACGCGCGAGGTGGAGCGGGCGGGGCGTCCGCTGGAGCTGACGCGCACGGAGTTCATGCTGCTGGAGCTGTTCCTGCGGCATCCCCGTCAGGTGCTGACGCGCGAGCAGATCCTGGAGACGGTGTGGGGGTTCGACTTCGAGCCGGCCTCCAATTCGCTGGACGTGTACGTGATGTACCTGCGGCGCAAGACCGAGGCGGCGGGCATGCCGCGGCTGATCCACACGGTGCGCGGTGTCGGGTACGTCCTGCGGGGCTCGTCGTGACCGCCGCCGACGCCGTCCGAGCCGCACACCCCGGACGCGCCGCGCAGCCCAGGCGGCCTGGACAAGCCGGACGCGCCGGACGGAGCGGGGTGCAGAGCCGTAGCGGGGTGCAGAGCCGTGGCGGGGTGCGGAGGCGCGTCCGGGAACGTGGATTGGTGGCGGGGTCGTGCGGCGGCTGATGTCGCGGTTGCCGCTGCGGGGGCGGCTGGCGTTGCTGACGGCGCTGGCGGTCGCGGTGGCGGTGGCGGCGTGCGCGACGGTGAGCTGGTTCCTGGTGCGCGGGCAGCTGTACCGGGAGCTGGACCGGCGGCTGCGGGCGATGAGCGGCGCCCCCGCGCCCGGCGGGCCAGGGGCGCCGCCGAACGGCCCGTCCCTCCCGCCGCGGGAGCGGCCGATGATCTGGGAAGCGCTGCGGAGTTGCGATCCCGCGCCGGTCAGCGAGACCGGGAACCACTACTCCGGGCCGTACATGATCCAGCAGGTGCTCGTCGCGAGCGGGCGGGCGTGCGCGATCCCCGACCACGGCGCGCTGACGGTGACCGACGCCGACAGGGCGGTCGCGGCCGGGACGGAGCAGACCGCGCAGCACGAGGGCAGGGGCGTGGACGCGCAGGGCGACGACGTGCGGGTGCTGGTGCGGACGGTCGGCTACGACGTCGCCGGGGCGGACGGCACCCCCGTCCGGTTCGCGATCTCGACGGCGATCCCGCTGGACGAGGTGCAGGGCCCGCTGGACAACCTGGCGCTGCTGCTGGTCGCGGTGTCGGCGGCGGGGGTGCTGCTGTCGGCGGGCGCGGGACTGATGATCGCGCGGGCGTCGCTGCGTCCGGTGGACCGGCTGACGGGCGTGGTCGAGCACATCGCGCGGACCGAGGACTTGGACACCCGCATCCCCGAGGACGGGCACGACGAGATCGCGCGGCTGAGCCGGGCGTTCAACACGATGACGGGGGCGCTGGCGGCGTCCCGGGACCGGCAGCAGCAGCTGATCGCCGACGCCGGGCACGAGCTGCGCACGCCGCTGACGTCGCTGCGGACCAACATCGACCTGCTGATGCGGTCGCAGGACAGCGGCCGGGAGCTGCCGCCCGACACGCGGCGGCGGCTGCTGGCGAGCGTGAAGGCGCAGATGGTGGAGCTGTCGAGCCTGGTCGGGGACCTGCTGGAGCTGGCGCGTCCGGCCGAGGGGGAGCCGGCGCGGGAGACGGTGGCGCTGCACGAGGTGGTCGAGCGGGCCGTGGCGCGGGCGCGGCTGCGCGGTCCGGGCCTGGTGGTGGAGGCGGCGGCGTCGCCGTGGTTCGTGCAGGGCGACCCGGGGCAGCTGGAGCGGGCCGTGGTGAACCTGCTGGACAACGCGGTGAAGTTCAGCCCGCCGGGCGGGCGGGTGCGGGTGCGGCTGGACGGCGGGGAGCTGACCGTCCGGGACGAGGGGCCGGGGATCGCGCCGGAGGACCTGCCGCACGTGTTCGAGCGGTTCTGGCGGTCGCCGTCGGCGCGGAGCCTGCCCGGTTCGGGGCTGGGCCTGTCGATCGTGGCGCGGGTCGTCGGCGAGGGCGGCGGCCGGGTGAGCCTGGAACCGGCCGAGGGCGGCGGCACGCTGGTGCGGGTGGTGCTGCCGGGCGCCCCGGTCCGCCCGGACTGACCCGTTCGGACGGGTTTCTCATGGCGTGTTAAGGAAGGGCTCAGCGGCCTCCCACGCCGGTTGCCGACGGTGGTCGCATGAGTCACCTGGTCACCACGCGGAGCACGGCCGGCCAGGCCGCGGCACCGTCCGGTCCGGGGCGTCCCGAGGGGGAGCCGGGCGGGCGGGGGCGGCTGGTCGAGGTCGTGATCCCCGTCTACAACGAGGAGCGCGTGCTCGCCGCCAGCGTGCGGCGGCTGCACGCCTACCTGAGCGCCACCTTCCCCTACGCGTGGCGGATCACCGTCGCCGACAACGCCAGCACCGACGGGACGTGGCGCGTCGCCGGGGAGCTGATGGGCGAGCTGCCGAACGTGCGGGCGGTGCACCTGGACACCAAGGGCCGGGGCCGCGCGCTGCGGCGGGTCTGGTCGGCGTCGGACGCCGACGTGGTCGCCTACATGGACGTCGACCTGTCGACGGACCTGGACGCGTTCCTGCCGCTGGTCGCGCCGCTGATCTCCGGGCACAGCGACCTGGCGATCGGGTCGCGGCTGTCGCGCGGGTCGGCGGTGGTGCGCGGGCCGCGCCGGGAGGTGATCTCGCGCTGCTACAACCTGCTGCTGCGGGCGACGCTGGCGGCGCGGTTCTCCGACGCGCAGTGCGGGTTCAAGGCGGGGCGGACCGAGATCGTCCAGGCGCTGCTGCCGGTGGTGGAGGACCAGGAGTGGTTCTTCGACACCGAGCTGCTGCTGCTGGCCGAGCGGACCGGGCTGCGGATCCACGAGGTCCCGGTGGACTGGGTGGACGATCCGGACAGCCGGGTGGACGTGCTGCGCACGGCGCTGGACGACGTGAAGGGAATGGCGCGGGTGGGACGTCGGATGCTGACCGGCGGTTTCGGAGCCCCGGTGTCGGGCCGGTCCGGCGCGCGGACGCGCGGGCAGGACGGTCCGGGCGGGGGCGAGGGCGATGGGTTGCCGTCCGGGATGCGGCGGCAGCTTCCGGTGTTCGCGGTGATCGGCGCGGTGAGCACGGTGGCGCAGCTGGCGCTGTTCGTGCTGCTGCGGCTGGTGATGGGGCCGCTGACGGCGAACGCGCTGTCGCTGGTGGTCACCACGGTCGGCAACACCGCGGCGAACCGCCGGTTCACCTTCGGGGTGACCGGGTCGCACCGGGCGGTGCGGCACCAGGTCGAGGGCGGGCTGACGTTCCTGCTCGGGCTGGGGCTGAGCACCGGCGGGCTGGCGCTGCTGCACGCGACGGCGGCGCATCCGGCCCGGTGGGTGGAGGTCGCGGCGATGGTCGCGGCGAACGCGGTCGCGACGCTGGTGCGGTTCCTGCTGATGCGGGCGTGGATCTTCCATCCCCGCCGGTTGAGCCGTCCGGACGCTGCGGGTCGTGCGGAGGCGGCAGGACATGCCGACGCTACGGGACATGCCGGCGCTGCGGGTCGTGCGGAGGCGAAGGGACGTGTGGACGCGGCGTCCGCGAGCACCGGCGGGGTGGCGGACGCCGCCACGGGCGCGGGCGCTGGTGCGGAGGTCGCGGCGGCTGAGGAGGCTGGGCGATGAGCGCGACGATGACGACCGGCGCGTCGGAGGGCGCTTCCCGCGCTGCCGGGGCGCGCCGAGGACGGCTGGGGCGGTTGCTGCTCGGGCCGGAGGGCGATCCGGTGTGGGTGCGGCCCGGTCTGTGGGCGATCCTGGCGCTGGCGGCCGTCCTGTACGGGTGGGGGCTGTCGAAGAGCGGGGACGCGAACGCGTACTACTCGGCGGCGGTGAAGAGCGGGACGCAGAGCTGGAAGGCGTTCTTCTTCGGGTCGCTGGACGCCGGTTCGTTCATCACGGTCGACAAGCCGCCGATGGCGTTCTGGGTGATGGGGCTGTTCGCGCGGGTGATCGGCTTCAGTTCGTGGAGCCTGCTGCTGCCGCAGGTGGTCGAGGGCGTGGCGGCGGTGGCGCTGCTGCACGTGACGGTGCGGCGGGCGTTCGGTCCGGCGGCGGGGCTGCTCGCGGCCGGGGTGCTGGCGCTGACGCCGATCACGGTGGCGATCAACCGGGACGACAACCCGGACACGCTGCTGACGCTGCTGCTGGTGGCGGCGGCGTGGGCGACGGTGCGCGCCGTCCAGGACGGGCGGCTGCGGTGGCTGCTGGCGGCGGCGTTCTTCGTCGGCTGCGGGTTCAACACCAAGATGCTCCAGGCGTTCATCGCGCTGCCGGCGCTCGCGGTGGCCTACCTGCTGTTCGGGCCTCCGGCGCTGGGACGGCGGGTGCTGCACCTGCTGGCGGCGGGTGCGGTGCTGCTGGTGTCGGCGGGCTGGTGGATGGTCGTGGTCGATCTGATCCCGGCGTCCCGGCGTCCCTACATCGGGGGCAGCACCGACGGCACGGTGTGGGACCTGGTGATCGGCTACAACGGTCTCGGCCGGGTGTTCGGCCAGGAGCGGGGCGGGCGCGGCGGGTTCGGCGGTGCCGGTGCGGACGCCTTCCGGGAGTTCGCGCAGCGCGCCGGGGACGCGGCGCAGAACCGTCCGCGGGGCGGGTTCGGCGGCGGGTTCGGCGGTCGGGCCGGCATCGGCCGCCTGTTCGGCGCGGAGATCGGCGGCCAGATCTCGTGGCTGCTGCCGTTCGCGGCGATCGCGCTGGTCGCGGGGCTGGTGCTGGTGTGGCGGCGTCCGCGCACGGACGTGGCGCGGGCGGCGCTGGTGCTGTGGGGCGCGTGGCTGGCGGTGCATTTCGTGGTGTTCAGCTTCTCGGAGGGCACGTTCCACCCGTACTACACGACGGCGATGGCTCCGGCGGTCGCCGCGCTGACCGGCGGCGGCACGGTGCTGCTGGCGGGCGCGTACCGGCGGTCGGCGCGGTGGTCGTGGGTGCCGGCGGCGGCGGTCGCGGTGACGGGCGGCTGGGCGTTCGCGCTGCTGGGCCGGACGCCGCACTGGCATCCGGCGCTGCGCTGGCTGGTGCTGGCGGTGACGGTCCTGGCGGTGGCGAACCTGGTCGCGGGACGGCTGGTGCGCCGGGCCGGGCTGCCGTTCACCCTCGCGGGACTGGCGCTCGCGCTGGTGGCGGGGCTGGCGGGTCCGGGCGCGTACGCGGCGTCGGCGGCGTCCTCGCCGGTGAACGGGACGAACCCGCTGGCCGGTCCGGACACCGGGCGGGGTTTCGGTCCGGGCGGCCGGATGGGCGGCCGGGACGGTTTCCCGCGCGGCTTCGGCGGCATGCCGCCGGGCGCGATGCCCGGGCAGAGCGGTCGCGCTGGTCAGGAAGAGTCCGGTGGCCAGGGCGGTGAAGGTGGCCCGGGTGGTCAAGGTGGCCAGGGCGGGCAGCCGGGTCAGCCGGGACCGAGTGGGTTCCCCGGGTTCGGGCAGCCGCCGGGCGGGTCGTCCACGGGTGGCCGCGCGCCGATGGGCGGACGCCGCGGGTTCGGCGGTCCGGGCGGTGAGGTCAGCGAGCAGATGGTCGCCTACCTGCAGAAGCACCGGGACGGCGCGCGGTGGCTCGTCGCGGTCGGCAACGCGCAGGCGGCGGCGTCGATCATCCTGCGGACGGGGCGTCCGGCGATCGCGATGGGCGGGTTCACCGGGACCGACGACGCGATGACGGTGGACAAGCTCCAGTCGTACGTCCGGCAGGGGAAGTTGCACTACATCGTGCTCTCCGAGGGCGGGATGGGCCTGGGTGGGCGCGGGACGTCCGAGGCGGTCGCGGCGTGGGTGCGGCAGCACGGCACGCTCGTCCGGCCGAGCGAGTACGGCGGGTCCTCGACGTCCGGATCATCCGGAGCGTCCGGATCGTCGGGTGTGTCGGCTGCGGCCGGGGCGCCGATGGGTGGCGGGACGACGCAGTTGTACCGGCTCGGCTGAGCGGGCGCCGCTGGTCGGAGCGCGGGGATCGGTCCCGTCCGGCGCCGGTGGATGCGTCGCGGCGGGGCCGGTTCGGCGCGGTCGGTTCGGCGGGGCTGGTTCGGCGCGGTCGGTTCGTGAAGGGGGGATGAGAGTGATGACGTCGATGGTGGTGGACGGGAGACCGGCGGTGCGTCCGGAGGACGGGCGCGGGCCGTGGGCGCGGCGGCTGCTGCTGGGCGGCCGGGACGATCCGCGGTGGGCGCGTCCGGGGCTGTGGGCGCTGCTGGCGGTGACGGCCGTCCTGTACCTGTGGGGTCTGGGGGCCTCGGGGTGGGCGAACGCGTTCTACGCGGCGGCGGCGCAGGCCGGGTCGGTGAGCTGGAAGGCGATGTTCTTCGGCGCGTCGGACGCGGCGGGCGCGATCACGGTGGACAAGACGCCGCTGGCGCTGTGGCCGATGGCGCTGTCGGCGCGGGTGTTCGGGGTGAACTCCTGGAGCCTGCTGGCGCCGCAGGCGCTGATGGGCGTCGGGACGGTCGCGGTGGTGCACGCGGCGGTGCGGCGGGCGCTGGCCGGTGATGCCGGGCGCGCGGTCGCGTCCGGTGCGGGGTTGCTGGCGGGCGCGGTGCTGGCGGTGACGCCGGTGGCGGTGCTGATGTTCCGGTTCGACAATCCGGACGCGCTGCTGGTGCTGCTGCTGAGCGTCGGCGCGTACGCGCTGGTGCGGGCGCAGGAGCGGGCCTCGACGGGATGGCTGCTGGTCGCGGCGGCGGCCGTCGGGTCGGGTTTCCTGGCGAAGATGTTGCAGGCGTTCCTGGTGCTGCCGGTGTTCGCGCTGGTGTACCTGGTGGCCGCGCCGGCGCCGCTGCGGCGGCGGATGTGGCAGCTGGCGGCGTCCGGCGGGGTGCTGCTGGTGGCGGCGGGCTGGTGGGTCGCGGTGGTGGCGCTGGTTCCGGCGGCGGCGCGTCCGTACATCGGCGGGTCGCAGCACGACAGCGTCCTGGAGCTGGCGCTCGGCTACAACGGGCTGGGCCGGTTGAACGGGAACGAGACGGGCGGTCTGGGCAACACCGACGCGGACGCGGGCTGGCTGCGGATGTTCGGGACGTCGGTCGGCGGGCAGATCGCGTGGCTGCTTCCGGCGGCGCTGCTGCTGCTCGCGGCGGGCCTGTGGGCGGTGCGGCGGACGCCGCGGACGGGCCGGGCGCGGGCGTCGCTGCTGCTGTGGGGCGGCTGGCTGCTGGTGACGGGCCTGGTGTTCAGCCTTATGCGCGGGATTTTCCACGAGTACTACACGGTGGCGCTGGCCCCCGCGGTCGCGGCGCTGGTAGGGCTCGGCGCGGGCCTCGTGTGGCGGCGCCGCCGGGTTCCGGCGTGGGCGGCGGTGCTCGCCGGGACGGTCGCGGTGTCGGCGGTGTGGGCGTGCGTGCTCCTGCACCGGACGCCGCAGTGGCATTCGTGGCTGACGGCCGTGGTGGTCGTCGCGGCGCTCGCGGCGCTGGCGCTGATCGCGGTCTCGGCCACGGACCCGCGCGAGATCTCCTCGGGTGCGGCGGGGGTCGAGCGTGGCGGGCGGGGTGGTCGTGGGGGGCGGGTGCTCGCCGGGGCGACGGTGGCGGTGTCGGCGGTGACCGTGTTCGCGGGGCCGGTGGCGTATGCGCTGGACACCGCGTCCACGCCGCATGAGGGCGCGATCGTGACGGCGGGGCCGTCCACGGGACACGGGCCGGGCGGGTTCGGCGGTCGCATGCGGATGATGCGCGGCGGTCAGGGTCCGTGGGCGCGTGGCGGTGTGCCGAACGGGACGCCGCCGGGCGGGGCTTTCAGCGGCTTCGGCGCGAACGGCAACGCGCCGCGCACTGGCACTGGTACTGGTACTGGCGTCGGCAACGGTCAGCCGCCGGGCGGTCGGCAGGGCGGCGGGTTCCCCGGCGGGACGGGTCGCGGGATGCGCGGTGGCCCGGGTGGGTTGCTCGGTGCGGCCGAGCCCGCGTCGGCCTTGGTGGCGGCGTTGAAGCAGGACGCGTCGTCCTACTCGTGGGTCGCCGCGGCGGTCGGGGCGAACAACGCGGCCGGGTACCAGCTGGCGACGGGCCGTCCGGTGATGGCGGTCGGCGGGTTCAACGGGACCGATCCGGCGCCGACGCTGGCGCGGTTCCAGCGGCTGGTGGCCGCCAAGAAGATCCACTACTTCCTCGGCGGGTCGATGCCGGGGATGCGCGGCGGCGGTTCGTCCGGCGGGAGCGACGAGGCGCAGCGGATCGCGGCGTGGGTGCAGGAGAACTTCACCGCGCGGACGATCGGCGGCGTCACGGTGTACGACCTCGGCACGGGACGGTGAGGGAAGGCGGTGACGAGGGGCGGCAGGAGGGTCGGTGATGTACTGGGCGTGAGGGCGGCCGTCGCGAGGGACGGCCGCGCGCCCGCGAAGGGGGAGCGATGCCGGACCGCGGCAGGCTGGACGAGGACGCGATCGCCGAGCGGCTCGAGGAGCTGCCGGGCTGGAGCCGGGAGGGCGAGGAGATCCGGCGGGAGTTCGAGGCGCCGTCGTTCGCGGCGGGGATCGAGCTGGTGGTGGCGGTGGCCGCGGCCGCCGAGGAGGCCGACCACCACCCCGACATCGACGTCCGCTGGAGGACGGTGCGGTTCGCGCTCAGCACGCACAGCGAGGGCGGGCTGACGGGGCTGGACTTCGCGATGGCGCGCCGGATCGACGGGCTGGCCGCCGAGCACGGCGCGCGCTGAGCGGGGTTTCCTCAGTGGCTGAACGGGGCCTCGTCAGTGGGTGGAGAAGCCGCCGTCGACGAACAGCGCCTGCCCGGTGACGTAGGCGGACGCGGCGGAGGCGAGGAACACCGCGGCTCCGGCGAAGTCCTCGGCGAGTCCGTTGCGTCCGGCGAAGGTGCGGGCGGCGAGCGACTCGACCATCGCGGGATCGGAGCGGAGGCGCTCGTTCAGCGGGGTCATCACGAAGCCGGGCACGAGGGTGTTGGCGGTGACGCCGCGGGGTGACCAGGCTTCGGCCTGGGAGCGGGCGAGGGCGGCGAGCCCGGCCTTGGACACGCCGTAGGCGCCGCTGGAGACGAACGCGCGGTAGGCCTGCTGCGAGGTGATGTGGATGAGGCGTCCGTAGCCGCGTTCGGCCATGCCGGGGCCGAAACGCTGACCGAGCAGGTAGGGCGCGTCGAGGTTGACGGCCATGGTGGTGTCCCACACGTCGGGGCCGAGGTCGTCCATCGGCGGCCGCAGGTTGATCCCGGCGGCGTTGACGAGGATGTCGGGTTCCCCGAACGGCCGGGCGGCCTGGTCGGCGGCCGCGGCCAGCGCGTCGCGGTCGGCGAGGTCGACGCTGACGCGGGCGGCGCGGCAGCCGAGGGCGGTGAGGTCGGCGACGGTGGCGTCGAGTTCGCTCTCGCGGCGGGCGAGGACGACGACGGAGGCTCCGGCGCGGGCGAGCGCCTCGGCGATGGCGCGTCCGATGCCGGAGCTTCCGCCGGTGACGACGGCGACCCGGCCGTCCAGGGAGAACAGGCTGGTCAGGTAGGCCGCGGGGCCGCCGGATGAGGGTTGGTCCATGGAACGGCCACCCTACGGGAGGCGATGCCGGTCCCGGCCGCCGCCCTCCCCGGAACGATCTTCGTCCGGTCCGCCGCTGCCGGTGTCGCCGACGCGCCCGGTGTCCCCGCCGGTGCCGCTGTGGGTGTCGCCGCCGGCGTCGTCGCCGTCCTCGTCGGGGGTGCGGCGGTCGCGCCAGATGATGACGGCGATGACGGCCACGACGACGAAGGTCGGGATGAAGAAGGGGATGGCGGTGACGGCCGAGTGCGTGGCGAGCGGCTCGGCCGCGGCCGCGAGCGGGGCGGTGAGCGGGGCGGCGGTCATGTGCCGACCTTCTCGGGTGCGCGGGCGGGCCGCGCGGGTTCGGGCAGGACGCGGGCGATGCGGGCGACGCCCCAGCCGAGGGCGATGAGCAGGGTGAGGGTGCAGGCGAGGACGACGGCCGAGCACGCGGCCCACAGCCAGGGCGGCAGGCCGGTCTTCAGCTCGCGCTGCAGGACGTGCCGCTCGCCGGTGACGGGCCGGGTGACGTGCGGCTGGGCGGGCATCTCGGGGGCGTTGATCGCCTTGTCGTGCGGGAGGTAGACGGGCACTCCGGCGAGTTCGCGGCCGTCGTGGATCCGGATGAGGGTCTTCCACTGCCCGCCGATGGGCGCGGGGACGCGGGTGTGGTAGACGCCGGGCGCGTCCCGGACGAGCTGCTCGACGTGCAGGCCCTCGCCCTGCCAGGCGGTGACGGCGACCCAGGACGGGTGGTCGATGCCGCCGCGGGGGGTGAGCTCGACGCGGACGTCGGCGGTGCGGCCGGCGCCGGTCCCGTGCACGCCGGTGAGGGTGAGGGTGGCGGTGTGTCCGTGCGGGACGGTGAAGACCTGGCAGTTGGCCAGGGCGGCGGCGAACGCGGCGAGGCTCGCGGCGAACAGCGCGCGGGCGAGGTTGGGCGTCCCGCGCCGACGGCCGCCGTCCGCGCGCGTCCCGTCCGTGCGGGTGCCGCTCGCGCGGCTCGTGCTCGCGCGGGTCGTGTTCGTGCGGCCGGGGAGGCGGCCCTGGAGTCCTTCGGCGAGCAGCGCGCCGCAGACGCCTCCGGCGATGCCGCCGACGACGGCCATGGCGGTGCCCTCGACGGCGATGTCTCCGGTCCAGGGCAGGCGGAAAGCCACGTGCGTCCAGGCGAACTCGGCGGCGAACCCGGCGGTGCCGATGAGCAGGCCGGACACCGCGCCGAGGGCGAGGGGGCGGCGGGCGAGGACGAGCCCGGCGAGCTCGACGCAGAGGGCCTCGGCGAGGTAGAGCGGGACGGCGGCCCACAGTTCGCCGATGACGCCGGCGACGACGAGGGACACGCCGCCGCGCACGAGCATGTAGAACGCGACGGCGAACAGCGCTCCGCCGCGTCCGACCCAGAGGCGGGCGCAGACCAGGGCGCATCCGGCGGCGACGGCGATGAGCAGCGGCTGGTGGACGAGCCGGAACTGCGGGACGCCGAAGTCGTATTCGGCCTGGTACACCGACAGGCCGATGAGCAGGCCGCCGGACATCATGCCCCGGCGCATCCACTTGGCCCAGGCGGGCGCGTCCGGCGCGTCCGGCGCGTCCGGGGCGGATGCGGCGGCTTCTCCGGCGCGGCGGCCTTCGCGTTCGAGGATCATCATGGCGACCAGGGAGAGTCCCGCGCCGCCGATGAGCATGAGGTGGGTGGGGCCCCAGAGGGTGACGTCCTGGCCGAAGATGCGGTGCCAGACGTCGTCGAGGGGGAAGCCGAGCAGGGCGTAGAAGCCGGTTCCGGCGAGCAGGACGCCGCCGGCGGGCGCGTACCAGGTGCGGGTGATCCGGACGGCGGCGGTGCCGGGGCGTTCGCCGGGCAGCGGGAGGACGACGGCGAGCACGCCGGCGGTGAAGATCCCGAACAGGCCGAACAGGATCGGGTAGTGGGCGATGTTGGCGAGGGGGCCGACGTCGCGTCCGTGCGAGATGTGCAGGGAGATGTCCCAGTACATGCCGAGCAGGGCGGTGAGCAGGGACGCCAGCGCGACGACGCTGGGGAGGGCGGCCCATCCGGGCAGGCCGCGGCCGGGGCCGCGGGTGGCGAGGGCGGCGGCGCGGGTGAGCCAGGTGAGGCGTCCGCTGCGGTGGCCCCAGCCGAGCAGCAGGAGCACGGCGGTGAGGACGGCGGCGGCGCCGGAGGCGATGAACACCTGGTCGAGCGCCGCGCCGCCGGCGGGCTTGTCCTGCTGGGCGAGCAGCGGGCTCGCGAGGAGGGGGCGTGCCAGGTGCGCGGCGGCCGGGTGCGCGATGGCCGGGTGGCCGAGCATGCGCGCGGTGGCGGGTGCCCCGCCGTCGGTGAGTTGGTCCAGCACGGTCGCTCCCTTGACTGCTTCCGGGGGTGGGTGCGGGGGTGTGATTCCACCCACGGGCCGGAGTATGCCAGCCTGGAATGTGTCATTGTCTAGTGTCACATCGTGTGGCGTGCGGCACCCGGCCGGTCACCGGCCGGAGGCCGCGCGGTTGGCGTCCCGTCCGGTGGGAGGTTCGGCGTCGTGCGTGGGTTGAGGGGTCCGGTGGCGGTGGTGGCGCTGGTGCTGCTGGTGGCGGCGGGGTGCGGGAAGCCCGCACCCCGCCCGGACGGCGGTGGCGGTGGCGTCTCTCCGGGCGCGCCGTCGGGGGCGTCGTCGGGTGCGTCGGGTGCGTCGTCCGGTGCGGGGGCCGGGGGTCCGTCGGCGCCGGGCGGGGCCGGGGTGACCGAGGTGCGGGTGTCGGTGGCCAAGGGGCGGGTCGTGACGGCGTCCCGGACGGTGAAGGTCCACCGGGGCGCGACGGTCGTGATCACGGTGACCAGCGACGTAGCCGAGGAGTTCCACCTGCACGGCTACGACCGGGAGCTGGAGCTGGCTCCGGGGCGTCCGGGGACGCTGCGGCTGGTGGCGTCGGTGCCGGGGGTGTTCGAGGCGGAGCTGCACCACTCGGGCGCGCGGGCGTTCGAGCTCCAGGTGGGCTGAGCGGTGGGTGTTCTGGCCGGGGCAGCCGTCCGGCTCGCGGGCTTCGGGCTGGGCGGCGGTCCGGTGGCGCAGCGGGTCGGCGGCGGGGTGCTGGCGCACGGGCTCGGCGGCCGGACGGACCTGCCGATGGACGGCGTGACGGCGATCGCGGGCGGCGGCGCGGCGGTCGCGGCGTCGTTCCTGGCGCTGACGGTGGCGTGGACGCGGCCGCGGCTGCGTCCGGACGGGGGCCGTCCGCTGTCGGCGCGCGCGGCCCGGTTCCTGGACGCTCCGTGGTTGACGTGGACGGCCCGGTGGGCGGCGCTGGCGTTGACGGCCGCGGTGGTGGCGGTGGCGTTCGCGGGGCCGTCCTCGGACGCGCGGAACCTCGCGCCGTGGGCGCTGTTCGTGACGTTCTGGGTGGGTCTGGTGCCGGTCAGCGTGGTGTGCGGGCCGGTGTGGCGGCGGGTGAACCCGCTGCGGACGGTGCACGCGGTGGTGTGCCGGGTGCTGCGCGTGGACCCGTCGGGGGTGCGGGCGCTGCCGAAGCGGCTGGGATGGTGGCCGGCGGCGGGGTGGCTGCTGGGGTTCGTGTGGCTGGAGCTGGTCGCGCCGCATCGCAGCGATCCGCGGCTGGTGGGGTGGCTGATCGTCGGGTACGCGGCGGTGAACACGGGGCTGGGGGTGTGGTTCGGCCGGGACTGGTTCGCGCGCGGTGACGGGTTCGAGGCGTACTCGTCGCTGATGGCGCGGATGTGCCCGGTGGGGCGGCGTCCGGACGGGGCGCTGGTGTGGCGGACGCCGCTGACGGGCCTGGTCGGCGGGGGCGGCGAGGCGGGGCTGGCGGCGACGGCGTGCGTGCTGATCGGGTCGACGGGCTTCGACGGGGTGACGCGGACGACGTACTGGCGCGACAACGTGGACCCGTCCGACATCCCGGCGGGGACGGCGGGGCTGCTGCTGTCGGTGGCCGTGGTCGCCGCGCTGTACCGGGCCGCGATGGGGTGGGGGGCGCGGCTGTCGGGTCAGGATCCGAGGGAGTGGCCGGGGCGGTTCGCGGGGTCGCTGCTGCCGATCGCGCTGGGCTACACGGTGGCGCACTACTTCTCGTTCTTCCTGCTGGAGGGGCAGACGACGGTGATCCTGGCGAGCGATCCGCTGGGGCGGGGCTGGAACCTGCTGGGGTCGACGGGGCACGTCGTGGACTACGGGCTGCTGACGCCGTCGATCATCGCGCTGGTGCAGGTGAACGCGATCGTGCTGGGGCACATGGCCGGGACGGCCGCCGCGCACGATCTGGCGCTGCGGACCGTCCCGGCGGAGCGGCGGCTGGCGGGTCAGGCGCCGCTGGCGGTGGTGATGGTGTGCCTGACGTGCGCGGGCCTGTTCGCCCTGCTCAGCGGCTGACGTCCGCGGCGTGGTCGGCGTGGTCGGCGTGGTCGGGGCGGCGGGTGGCGGCGCGCAGGTGCGGGGCGGTCGGCGAATGCGGGTCGTCCAGCAGGGCGGCGGGCGGGCCGGTGAAGGTGACGCGTCCGCCGCGGGTGCCGCCGCCGGGGCCGAGCTCGACGATGTGGTCGGCGTGGGCGATGACGTCGAGGTCGTGCTCGACGGCGATGACGGTGGCGCCGTCGTCGACGATCCGGTCGAGCAGGGTGATGAGGGCGGTGACGTCGTCGCGGTGGAGTCCGGCGGTCGGCTCGTCCAGGACGTACAGCCCGCCGCCTTCGCCCGCGCCGTCCCCGGCCCCGCCGCCGCGGCCGTTGCGGCGGCCGTTGCCGTTGCCGTTGGCGCGGGGGTTCGTGGTGGTGCGGTGGAGGTGGTCGGCGAGTTTCAGGCGCTGGCGCTCGCCGCCGGACAGGGTGGTGAGGGGTTGGCCGAGGGTGAGGTAGCCGAGGCCGACGCGGGTGAGGGCGGCGAGCCGGGCGTGCACGGCGGGTTCGGGGAAGATCTCGACGGCGCGGTCGGCGGTCATGGCCATGACCTGCGCGATGGTGTGGCCGCGTAGCGGGTACCGGTCGGTCTCGGGGCGGTAGCGGGTGCCGTGGCAGGTGCGGCAGACGGTGGTGACGGGGTCGAGGTAGGCCAGGTCGGTGGTGACGGTCCCGGCGCCGTCGCAGTCGGGGCAGGCGCCGGTGGAGTTGTGGCTGAACCAGCCGGGGTCGACGTCGTGGGCGGCGGCGAACAGGCGGCGCAGCGGGTCCAGCAGGCCGAGGTGGGTGGCGGGGCTGGACCGGCGGGAGGCGTTGATCGGGGACTGGTCGACGACGACGGCGCCGGGGTGGGCGGCGGGCAGCATCCGGGCGGCGAGGGTCGACTTGCCGGCTCCGGCGACGCCGGTGACGCAGGTGAGGACGCCGGTGGGGAACCGGACGGCCGCCGGGTGCAGGGTGTGCGGGATCGGGCCGTCCGGGCCGGTGAGGTCGGCGGTGGTGTCGACGGTGAGCCAGCCGGTGGGGCGGCGGGGGCGGGTGGTGAGGCGGGCGGGGCGGGTGAGGGCGCGGGCGGTGGGGGTCGCGGCGGCGCGCAGGGCGTCCCGGCCGCCGGTGAACAGCAGGCGTCCGCCGCGGTCGCCGGCGCCGGGGCCGAGCTCGACGACGTGGTCGGCGGCGGCGATGACGGCGGGGTCGTGGTCGACGACGATGACGGTGTTGCCGCGGTCGCGGAGCCGGTGCAGCAGCCGGGTGAGGCGGTCGACGTCGGCGGGGTGCAGGCCGACGCTGGGCTCGTCGAACAGGTAGGTCAGGCCGGTGAGGGTGGAGCCGAGGTAGCGGACGACCTTGAGGCGGCGGGCCTCGCCTCCCGACAGGCTGCGGGTGGGGCGGCCGAGGGTGAGGTAGCCGAGTCCGGCCTCGGCGAGGCGGTGCAGGCGGGTGAGGGCGTGCTCGGTGATCGCGGCGGCGACCGGTCCGGCGGTCGCGGCGATGCCGGTGAGGACGCCGGTGAGGTCGGTGATCTCCAGGCGGGTGAGCTCGGGCAGGGTGTGCCCGGCGAGGGTGGCGGCGCGGGCGGCGGGGTTGAGCCGGTCGCCGCCGCAGTCGGGGCAGGTGCCGCGGGTGGTGACGGCGGCGACGGCGCGGCGGTGCGAGGCGGGCCGGTCGGCGGTGTCGCGGCGCAGGAACATGCGGTCGAAGCGGTCGGCGAGGCCCTCGTAGGTGTTGCCGCGGTCGCCGCCGACGCCGCCGTCCCTGGACACCTTGAAGCCCTTGCCGTGCAGGAGGGTGTGCCACTGCTCGGGGGTGTAGTCGCGCAGCGGCAGGTCGGGGTCGAACAGTCCGGAGCGGGCGTGGGTCTGCCAGACCCAGCTGCCGACGCCCCAGGGCTCGAAGCGGATCGCGCCGTCGTTGAGGGAGCGGGCGGTGTCGAGGAAGGCGTCCAGGTCCAGGCGGGTGACGGCGCCGAGGCCGTGGCAGGTGGGGCACATGCCGTCGGGGTCGTTGAAGGAGAACGCGGAGGCCTCCCGGACGGTCCTCCCGCCGGCCTCGCTGGCGGGTTCGCCTGCGGTCTCGCCGGCGGCGGGTTCGGCGCAGCGGGAGTACAGGACGCGCAGCACCGGCAGGATGTCGGCGGCGGTGCCGACGACCGAGCGGGCGCCGCCGCGCGGGGGCCGGTGGTCGACGACGACGGCGGGGGTGAGGCCGTCGATGAGGTCGGCGTCGGGGCGCGGGTGCCGGGGCATGCGGTCGCGGACGAACCAGGGCAGCGTCTCGGCGAGCTGCCGGTTCGACTCGACGGCGAGGGTGTCGAACGCCAGCGACGACTTGCCCGATCCGGACACGCCGGTGATCGCGACGAGCCGGTGCTTGGGCAGCGCGACGGTGAGGTCGCGCAGGTTGTGCTCGCGGGCCCCGGTGATCGTGATGGCGTCGAGGGCGGCGCTTCCGTTGCTCTCGGTGCGGTCGGTGCGGTTCCGGTGGTCGTTGTTCTGGCGCATACCGGTCACGCTAGGCGGCGATGAGGTCAGGTTTTGTCCTCGTTGTCGGGCATGCTGGTGCCATGGACGCTGAGCTGGGCACGGGGCCGGACGCGGGGGTCGCGGACGCCGCGTCGGGGACGGCGGCGCGGCTGCTGCGGCTGCTGGGGTTGCTGCAGGCGCGGCGGGAGTGGAGCGGGCCGGAGCTGGCGCGGCGGCTGGGGGTGTCGGTGCGGACCGTCCGGCGGGACGTGGACCGGCTGCGGGCGCTGGACTATCCGGTGCGGGCGACGGCGGGTCCGGTCGGCGGGTACCGGCTGGAGGCGGGCGCGGCGGTCGCGCCGCTGCTGCTGGACGACGCGGAGGCGGTCGCGGTCGCGGTGGGCCTGGTCGCGGCGGCGTCCGGCGGAGCGGCGGCGGGCGCGGCGGGCGCACTCGCCGGTGCCGGCCCGGATGGCGCGGGCGGCGCGGACGGTGAGGCGGCGTTGCGGGCGCTGGCGAAGATGGAGCAGGTGCTTCCGGCGCGGTTGCGGCGGCGGGTGGCGGCGGTGGCGCACGCGACGGTGCCGGTGGACGGCCCGGACGCGGGCCCGCGCGTGGAGCCCGGCGTCCTGGCGGCGCTGGCGGCGGCGTGCCGGGACGGCGAGCGGGTGCGGTTCGCCTACCGGGACCGTGAGGGGCGGGCGACGCGGCGGCTGGTCGAGCCGTCCGCGCTGGTGGCGGCGAGCCGCCGCTGGTATCTGGTCGCCTTCGACCTCACCGCCCGCGACGTCCCGGCCGCAGGCCCCGCGCGGGACGTCCCGGCCGCAGGCCCCGCGCGGGACGTCCCGTCCGCAGAGGCTGCGCGGGACGCCGCGCCCGAGGATCCCGCGCGGGACGTTCCGTCCGGACGGGCTGAAGAGCGGGCGCGTGGCGCTTCTTCCGTGCGAGGCGCGGGGCGCGGCGACGAGGTTGACGGCGGTGGGACGGCGGGCGCGACGGGGGCTTGGCGGACGTTCCGGTTGGATCGGATGGACGAGTTGTTCCCGACCGGTGTGCGCGGGGAGCCGCGGGAGGTGCCGGGCGGGGATCCGGCGGCGTTCGCGCGGCGGTCGCTGGCGGGTGGCGGGCCGGTCGTCCGGGCGGTGCTGCGGGTAAAGGCTCCAGCGGAGGTGCTGGCGGACCGGTTGCGGGTCGGCCGCGACGAGGTCGAACCGCTCGATGACGGAACGTGCCTGCTGCGGACGGTGCCGGGTTCACTGGAGTGGGTCGCGATGCGGCTGGCGCATTTGGAGCTGGAGTTCACGGTGCTGGAGCCGCCGGAGCTGGCGGCGCGGCTGCGGGAGGTGGGTGCGCGGCTGCTGCGCGCCGCCGGGCCGGGCCCGCGAGAGAACGACCGGTCGGAACTGGCTGAAGAGTGACCCGCCGGACGGCCCGCTGAACAGTGGCCCGCCGGAGAGCGGCCCGCTGAAGAACGGCCCCGCCGGACAGCGACGCGCGGGGGAGCGATGCGCCAAAGAGCGATGCGCCGGGGAGTGGCGTGCTGGGGAGTGGCGTGCTGGGGAGCGGCGTGCTGGAGAGCGGTCGGCCCGCCGGAGGCCGGAGCCCCCTCGCAGGGCGGGGGCTAGGGCCTCACGGGCGGCTGTCGGCGCGGGGTCGCGCCTCCTTCAGAGGTTGCGCCGTCTTCCGGGCGGGGCGTCCTTCCGGGGGCGGGCCTTCCTCCGGGGGCGGGTGTCCGTCCGGGGCGGACGTCGTTGCGCGGTCGGGGGTCAGTCGAACGGGGGCCAGGTGATGAGGGTGTGGGCCCAGGTGAGCCCGGCGCCGAATCCGGCGAGCAGGACCTGGTCGCCGGGGCGGGCGCGGTGTTCGCCGAGGGCGCGGTGCAGCGCGTAGGGGAGGCTGGCCGCGCCGATGTTGCCGACGTCGGCTCCGGCGATGGCGAGCTGGCCGGGGTCGAGTCCGGCGGCGGGGGCGAGGGCGGCGACGAGCCGCGGGTTGGGCTGGTGCGGGACGACCAGGGCGAGGTCGGCGGGTTTGGTCCCGGCGGCCTCGGTGGCGTCCTGCACCAGGCGGGGCAGGATGTCGGTGATGAAGGACCGGACGGCCGAGCCGTCCATGTGGATGGTGTGGTCGAGGGCGGCGAGGGTGCGGGCGGTGGCGGGCAGGCGGCTGCCGCCCGCGGGGATCAGGACGTCCCCGGCGCGGGTGCCGTCGGCGCCCATGCCCATCGCGGTGATGCCGTAGGGGGCGGGGACGGGCCCGAGGACGGCGGCGGCGGCGCCGTCGCCGAACAGGGCGCTGGTGGCGCGGTCCCCGGGGTCGAGGAACCGCGAGTAGACCTCGACGCCGACGACCAGCGCGTACGGCCCGCCGAAGCGGGTCCGGCGGGGGCCGGCGGCGGGCGCGGCGGCGAGCAGCGCGACGGCGGTCTGGAGGCCGTGGACGAAGCCGGTGCAGGCGGCGGCGACGTCGAAGGCGGCGGCGCGGTGGGCGCCGATCAGGGCCTGCACGCGGCAGGCGGTGGCGGGGCCGAGTTCGTCGGGGGTGGAGGTGCCGAGCACGATGAGGTCGAGGTCGGCGGGTTCGAGCCCGGCGGCGTCGAGCGCGCGGCGGGCGGCGTGGGCGGCGAGGTCGGAGGCGGCCTGGTCGGGCGCGGCGCGGTGCCGGGCGCGGATGCCGGTGCGGTTCTCGATCCAGCCGGGGTCGAGGCCGAGGCCGGTGGACAGTTCGGTGCTGGTGATCCGCTGGTCGGGCAGGTACGCGCCGGTGCCGCGGATGGCATACGGGATCGTCACGTCGTTGTTCTCCCCCCATCCGGCCGGGGGCGGCCGGATCCTGGTGGTCGGTGCGCGGCGCGGCATTTGTTGGCTTTTGTGTTGTTTTGTCCCTTCAGTTCGTGTGACCGGGGAGTGGGTGTGTGGTGGCCCGCGGGTCGGGTGAACGGTGAACCGCTTGTCGCCGCCCCGATTCCATGAGTGAATAATCCCATTTCGCGACCCACGTTCCATATCTACTTGTTGTGTGGCGTTTGGCTGTCGAGAAGTGGAAGTGTGCCTTCCCGGTTAGGAGTGCGGAGTGACCCCCACCCCGCCCCCGCGGGCCTCCCGGCTCGATCACGACGAGGTCTGCGCGTTCCTGTTCCCCGGTACCGGCGCCGCGGGCGCGCCCGACCTGCGCGCCCTGGCGGCGACCGGGCCGGCCGCGGCGCGGGCGGTCGACGACGTCCTGGACGCCGTCGCCGCCGCCCTGCCGCCGCCGGCCGAACCGTCCGCCGAGCCGTCCGCCGACCCCCTCGGCGGTCCGCTCGCCGGACGGCTCGCCGACACGTCCGGCAAGGCGTCCGGCGGGACGCTCGGCGACGCGGCCGGCAAGGCGTCCGGAGAAGCCCTCGGCGGGACGGCCAGCGGGGCGGCCGGCGGGACGGGAGCCGGGACGTCCGGACGGGAAGGGATGACCGGGGGATGGCCGTCGATGCGGCGGATCCTGCTGGACGAGCCCGACGCCTACCGGGCGGCGGCCCGCATCCCGGGCGTCGCGCAGCTCGCCGCCTACACGGCGTCGGTCGCGGTCGACCGCGTGCAGCGTGCCGCCGGGACCGTTCCCACGTTCGCCGTCGGGCAGAGCTTCGGCGAGATCGCCGCGCTGGTGTGCGCGGGCGCGTTCTCGGTCGGCGACGGCGCGCGGATGGCGTTCTCGCTGGTGGACGTGCTGACACGGCGCGGCGCGGGCGGCGGGATGGGCCTGCTGGAGGCGTCCGAGGACGACACCCTCGCGATCATCGCCGAGACCGCGCGGCAGGCCCGCGCCGCCAGGGACGCGCGGCCCGCGCGCGAGGCGCACCGGGTCCGTCCGGGCGGACGGCTCGCGGCGCGCTCGGCGGCGTCGGGCGAGGTGGTGGTCGCGTGCCTGAACGCGCCGTCCGCCACGGTCGTGTCCGGCCCGGACGCCGAGCTGGAGGCGGTGCTCGCGCAGGCCCGCGCCCGCGGTGTCCGCGCGGTCCGGCTCGCCGTCCCCTACCTGTCGCACCATCCGGCGATGGTGGGCGCCGACCACGAGTGGTACGACATGATCCGCCGGTTCCCGCAGCGTCCGCTGCGGGCGCGGGTGTACTCGCCGGTGCGGGGCCGCGCCTACCGGGACACCGACGACCTGCACCGCGCGCTGGCGGACTGCATCGTGCGGCCCGTCCGGCTCCCCGCCACCCTGCGGGAGGTCGCGGAGGCGGGGGCGACGCTGTTCGTGGAGGCGGGCGCGGGTGACGCGCTGTGCCGGTGCGCGCGGCTGACCGTCCCGGACGTGGCGACGCTCGCGCCGCTGCGCGAGCGTCCGCGGCCGGGGTCGGGGTCGGTGCCGCCGGTCGGCAAGTCGGCGCCCGGCGTCGTCCTGCCGGACGAGGTGACGGTCCGCCTGCCCGCGCGTCCCCGCGCGACGCCCCTCCCGGAAACCTCTGGGGAGGCCCCCGACCGCTGACCGGCCCGGTCTGTTCGGCAGCTCGGTCCGCTCGTCAGCGTTCTGTTCGGTTCCGTGTCGCGACAGGAGCATCGCCATGACCCGCCCGCCCGGCCCCTCCGATCCCTCCGATCCGTCTGTCCCGTCCGGCTCGCCTAATCGGTCCGATCCGTCCGGTGTGCCGGTGGTGGGGTTCGAGCCGGACGCGGCGCCGGTGGAGCTGCCGGGCGACGCGTCGGCGCTGCGGGGGTGGATGCGCGGCACCGTCCCGGAGGGCCGGCTCGAGGCCAAGGAGCGGCTGATGATCGCCGAGGCGGTTCCGGCGGCGTTCTTCGGCTATCCCGACGGGTTGACGCTGCGGGAGCGGCAGGGCCTGACCTACGAGCGGATGCGGGCGGCGGGCCTGGCCGCGCCGCCCGCGGCGGAGCTGCTGGACGATCCGCCGCTGCTGTGCGGGCTGCTGGAGCGCTGCGCGGTGGCCGACCCGGCGCTGTTCCACGTCCTGATGCTGCATTACACGCTCGCGCTCGGCCCGATCGTGCGGTTCACGCCGCCGGACGGTCCGGGGCCGCGGGCGGACCGGGAGGCGCTGGAGTCGATGGCGGCGGCGGGGACGCTGCTGATGACGGAGATCGGCCGCAGCAACAGCCACCTGTCGCCGCGGACGCTGGCCCGGCACGATCCGGAGACCGGCGGGTTCGTGCTGACCACCCCGGACGCGGCGGCGGCGAAGTTCCCCACCAACACCGCGCATCCGGACGTGCCGAAGGTCGCGGCGGTGTACGCGACGCTGGTGCACGGCGGCGCCGAGCGCGGCGTGTTCGTGTTCACCGTCCCGCTGCGCGCCCCGGACGGCTCGACCCCGCCGGGGGTGCGGATCACGCCCGCGCCCGACACGTTCGGCCTGATGGTGGACTACGGCGCGGTCACGCTCACCGGGGTGCGGGTGCCGTTCGAGTCGTGGCTCGCCGACGGCGCGCGGCTCGACCCGGACGGCGGGTTCCACGATCCGGTGGGCGGGCCGGGCGAGCGGCTGGTGCGGTCTATGGGGATCGCTCCGGCGGTGTGGCGGTCGGTGGTGTCGGTGTGCGCGGCGCTGGTGCGCGCGTCGGCGGTGACGCTGGTCGCGCACACCGCCGGGCGGGCGACGCTGGGGCGGCTGGCTCCGCGCCGTCCGCTGGGGGACTACCGCAACCAGCAGGAGGCGATGCTGGGGGCGCTGGCGGCGGCGTACGCGCTGACGCTGGTCGCCGACCGGGTGAAGGGGCCGCGTCCGCTCGGCCGCGCGCCGGCGGCGACGGCGGCGACAGCGGGCCGGGGCGGCGGCGCGGCGTGGGCGCCGTGGTCGGCGGTGGACCGGGATCTGGCGCTGCTGAAGGCGGGGGTGACCGCGCTGACCCAGGACGTGGTGGGCGCGTGCCGGGTGCACGCGGGCGCGCCGGGGTTCGCCGCGTCCCACCGGCTGAACGGGTACCGGGGGCTGGCGCACGCCTACCAGAGCGCGGGCGGCGACAACGAGCTGATCCTCTTCGACACGGCCCGCGCGCTGGCCGCGGACCCGCCCCCCGCGGACCCGCCTCCCGCCGATCCGCCTCGCGCCGATCCGGCGTCCGCGCCCGGGCGGGTGCCGGTGCCGGACGGGGCGGGCGGTCTCGGGTCGCCGGCGATGTGCCGGGACCTGGCGGGTGCGCTGGAGCGCGCGCTGACCGTCCGGCTCGCCGACCGCACCGCGACCGGGGACGCCGCGGACGAGCCGGCGGTGTTCACCGCGTGGAACGACAACCTGGCGCTGGCCGCCGCGACCTCGCGGGTCGCCGCCGACGGGATCGTCCTGCGGCTGGTGGACGAGGCGTCCCGGGCGGTCCCGGCGGCGGCCGGGCCGCTGCTGGAGCCGCTGCTCCGCCTGTTCGGGCTGGACTGGATCGAGCGGCGCGCGGCGCTGCTGCTGGAGCACGGCGTCGCCGGGCCGGGCCTGCTGGAGCGGGTGTGGGCCGAGCGCCGCGGGGTGTGCGACGTGCTGGCGGGCCGCGTGGGCGACCTGGCCGCCGCGCTCGACACTCCCGCTGCGGTCGCCGCGCCGACGACCCCGCGCGAGCCGACCTCCTGAGCCCCGTCCCGCCGGTCGGTCCCGTCGATTCGGGCGGCCCCGGTCCGGGCGGCGCCCGTTCGGGTGGTGGCCCCCGTTCGGGTGGGGCGGGTCAGCGGATCGGGACGACCGCCATCGCGTCGATCTCGACGAGGAACTCCTCGCGGACCAGGCGGGACACCTCGACGAGAGTCGCGGCGGGCGTGACGTGCGCGGGGACGAACTCGGCGCGGACCTCGCGGACGACGCCGACGCCGGACGCGTCGCGCAGGTAGTAGCCGAGCTTCACCACGTGGTCCCAGCCGGCGCCCGCGTCGGCGAGGACGGCCTGGATGTTGCGGAACACCTGCCGGGTCTGGGCGGCGAGGTCGCCGGGTCCGACGAGTCCGCCGTTCGCGTCGACGGGGACCTGTCCGCTGACCAGGACGAGCCGTCCGGGGACCTCGACGGACACGCCGTGGCTGTAGCCAGGTCCGGCGGGGAGTCCGGCCGGGTCGATCTGGCGGATGTCGGTCCCGGCGCGCAGTTCATGATCGCTCACGTGGTCACCGTAACGCCGTCCGCGCCGTCCCCCGTCCACCGGGCCTGCGGTGTGCCGGGCGGGGCGGGTCGCGGCGCGGAGCGGTCCGGTGGGCTGCGACAATGATCGTATGAGTGAGCGCAGGCCGATCGAGTCGTGGCTGACGGACATGGACGGGGTCCTGGTGCACGAGGGGCATCCGATCCCCGGCGCGGCCGAGTTCCTGCGGCGGCTGGCGGCGTCCGGCAAGCGGTACCTGGTGCTGACCAACAACTCCATCTACACCCGGCGGGACCTGTCGGCGCGGCTGCACGCGCTGGGGCTGCCGGTGGCCGAGGAGGCGATCTGGACGTCGGCGCTGGCGACCGCGCGGTTCCTGGCCGACCAGCGTCCGGACGGGTCGGCGTACGTGATCGGCGAGGCGGGCCTGACGACGGCGCTGCACGAGGCCGGGTACGTGCTGACGGACCTGAACCCCGACTACGTGGTGCTGGGGGAGACCCGCACCTACAGCTTCTCCTCGATCACGCGGGCGATCCGGCTGATCGAGCGGGGCGCGCGGTTCATCGCGACCAATCCCGACCCGATCGGGCCGTCCACCGAGGGGTCGCTGCCGGCGACGGGCGCGGTCGCGGCGATGATCACGCGTGCGACGGGGGTGGAGCCGTACTTCGTCGGCAAGCCGAACCCGCTGATGATGCGGACGGCGCTGAACCGGGTCGGCGGGCACAGCGAGTCGACGGTGATGATCGGCGACCGGATGGACACCGACGTGCGGGCCGGGGTGGAGGCGGGCCTGGAGACGATCCTGGTGCTGTCGGGGGTGACCCGGAAGGACGAGGTGGAGCGGTTCCCGTTCCGTCCGTCGCATGTGGTGAGCTCCATCGCCGACGTGGTGGACATGGTCGCGGCGGCGTCCGGCCCGGGTACCGCCTCCGCCGGGCCCGAGGGCTCGGGCGGGTCCTGACCGGGCGCCCCGTCCCCCCCTGGCTCCGCCATGCGCATGATCGCCGCGTCCGGCTCCCGCGAGCTGGAGGTCCGCCGTTCGCGGTTCCTGTGCGCGCTGGCGCGGGTGGCCGACGAGGAGGAGGCGGCGGCGTTCGTCGCCGCGCGGCGCCGCGCGCACCGGGACGCCACGCACAACTGCTCGGCGTACGTGGTGGGCGAGCACGGTGAGCTGACCAGGAGCAGCGACGACGGGGAGCCGGCCGGGACGGCGGGGATCCCGATGCTGGAGGTGCTGGTCCGGCGGGGCCTGACCGGGACGGCGGCGGTCGTGACGCGGTATTTCGGGGGTGTGAAGCTCGGCGCGGGCGGGCTGGTGCGGGCGTACTCGCAGGCGGTGTCGGAGGCGGTCGACGCGGTCGGTGTCGTGGAGCTGCGTCCGGTGGTGCGCGTGGAGGTGACGGTCGAGCACGCGCTGGCGGGCCGGTTCCTGGGTGATCTGCACGCGCGGGGGCCGCAGCCGTCTGGTGTCCGGTACGGCGACGCGGTGCAGGCGGAGGTGGCGGTTCCCGCGGACGGCCTGGGCGAGTTCACCGCGTGGGCGGCCGAGGTGACGGCGGGCCGGGCGGTGCTGCGGACGGTCGGCACCGGACACGTGGAAGTCCCCGTCACCACCTCCTAGCCGGGGCGGCGACGGGGACTTCGGCTGATCGCGTCAGGTGCGCCGGTGCCGTCCGCCCGTCCCGGGAGCACCGTACGGGCCACCGGTCCCGGGCGTCCCCGCAGGGCCCGGCGCGGCGGGCGTGTTCGGCACGGGACGGCCGTGGGCGTCCAGGACGGGCAGGTCGGGAACGGTGACGGCCGCGTCCGCGGGCATCGGCGGGCCGGGGCGCCGGGCGGCGGCCCGCCCGTACCCCGCCACCGGAACGTCCGCGCCTCCGCCGTAGCCGTAGCCGCCGTGGCCGTCGTGGCCGTCGGCGAGCGCGGGACCGGCCGAGGGGGATGCGCCGAGGACGAGCGGTCCCAGCGGCCCCCAGCCGCGGAGGCGTTCGACCCACGGGGTGAGGAGTTTCGCGGCGAGGAGGGAGACGGTCGTGGCGACGGTGACGCCGACGAGGAACCCGGCGGCGACGTCGTGCGGGTAGTGGACGCCGACGAACACGCGGGAGAACGCCATCAGCGCGGCGAGCGACAGCACCCAGGGCGCGAGGGCGCGCCAGGCGACCAGGAGCGCGGCGGCCGATCCGGCGGCGATGGTGGCGTGGTTGCTGGGGAAGGACCAGTCGCCGGGCGCGGGGCAGGGCGCGATGTTCATGGCGTGGGGGACGGCGCGGCAGGGGCGTTCCTCCTGCAGGACGTCCTTGGCGTTGGAGCTGACCAGGTAGGCGCAGACCATCGCGGCGGGCGCGAGGACGGCCAGGGCCATCGACCGTCCGTCGCGGGTGCGGGCGCGCCACCAGCCCGCGGCGAACAGCGCCACGAACGCCAGCAGGCCCGCGTCGGTGCCGATCTCGGCGCCGGTGTGGACCCAGCCGGGTGTCCCGTGCGCGAACTCGGTGACCGTCCGGTACCAGTCGGCGCTGAATCCCGGTGCTCGCATGCTCCCCCTTCTCGTCCGGCCGCCGCCCCGCGCGGTCGCGGGGACGGCGTGGTCCCGCGCCCGGCGCGGAACCTTCCTGATCATCTACCAGACGGCGAGGGTTCACGCCGCGTTCACCACAACGCGACCTAAGTCACCGACGCCCCGTTATGAACCCCCATCGCGACGAACCGGTGCCTGAGCATGGTGCGCGCCTGCCGGGTGGTGCCGACCCGCGCCCACGGCCAGCCCGCCTTCGGCCTGCACCTGGCCGACCCCCGCGCCGCCCCCCCGCGCTGGCCTGCACCGCGCCTACGCCCTGCTGGTCGTCACCACCGCCGGCGTCCTGCCGGTCGCGGCTTGACCTTACCCTCGGGGGCAAGGTTTAGCGTTGGCCGAGGTGAGAGGTATGCGGATCGGTGAGCTGGCCCGCCGTGCGGGCGTGACGACCAAGGCAGTGCGTTACTACGAGAGCCTGGGACTGCTGGAGCCCCGGCGGCTGGCCAACGGCTACCGGGACTACGACGAGCACGACGTGCGAGTCGCGCGGGAGATCCGGGCGCTCGGGAGCCTGGGCATCGCCGTGGAGCGCACCCGGCCGTTCCTGGAGTGCCTCGCGGCGGGCCATCGGCACGCCGACGACTGCCCGGCGTCGCTGGTCGGGTACCGGGACGCGATCGACGAGCTCACGCAGCGGATCGACGGGCTCACCGCCCGCCGGGCGGTGCTGATCGCGCACCTGCGGGAGGCCGCGCACCGCGGCAGCCGCGTCTCACCGGCCGACGAAGGAGAGGACCTGATGACCGACCACACGAGCCCGACCGGCTCCACGGGCCTGCCCGGCTCCGGAAGCCTCACCGGCTTCGCGAGCCTCACCGACTACACGAGGCTGCCCGCCGATCTGCCCGTCCCCGAGGACGACGGCGCGGCCGCCCATCTGCCCGGCACCCGAGTGCCCCACCTGCGGTTCCCGGACACCGGCGGCGGGACGGTCGGCATCGGCGACCTCGGCCCGGGACGGACGGTGATCTACGTCTACCCGCTCACCGGCCGTCCCGGCACCGACCTGCCCGACGGCTGGGACGCGATCCCCGGCGCGCGCGGCTGCACCCCCGAGGCGTGCGGCTTCCGCGACCACCACCGGGACCTGCTCGCCGCCGGCGCGTCCGGGGTGTTCGGCCTGTCGAGCCAGGACACCGGCTACCAGCGCGAGGTCGTCGACCGGCTGCACCTGCCGTTCGCGATGCTCTCCGACCCCGCGCTGAGCCTGGCCCGGACGCTGAACCTGCCGACCTTCGAGGCCGGCGGGCTGACGCTGTACAAGCGGCTGACGCTGATCGTCCGCGACGGGGTGATCGAGCACGTCTTCTATCCGATCTTCCCGCCGGGCGAACACGCCGGTCAGGTCCTGGCCTGGCTGCGCGACAACCCCCTGTAGAGGCCGGCACCCGGCACCCGCGCCCGGCACCGGCGAGCCGCGACGGTCGGGCCGCGACGGCCGGACGACCGTCCCGCCCCGCCCGCCGTCCCCTGCCCCCCTTCCTGAATCCCGCACGTGCGCGAGGGTTGCGGCCGTGGCGCTCCTCTCCCTATCTTGGAACGGTCGTTCCGAGATAGGGGGAGGGCCGTGCCCGACGTCAAGCACTTCGATCCCGAGCGGGTGCTGGACCAGGTGGTGGAGCTGTTCTGGCGGCGCGGGGCGGCCTCGACCGGGATCGGCGAGGTCGTGGCGACGACCGGCCTCAGCCGTTCCAGCCTGTACGCCACCTTCGGCGGGAAGCACGAGCTGTACCTGGCGGCGCTGCGCCGCTACGTCGAGCGGCGGTCCGGGCCGGTGCTGGACGCGCTGGCCGGCGACGACCGGGGCCTGCCCGCGATCGCCGCGTTCTTCGACCGGCTGATCCGCGCGCGGTGCGACGGCCCGTACGCCCGCTGGGGCTGCATGGTCTCCAACGCCCACGCCGGACTGCCCGCCGTCCACAATCCCGACCGGGAGGACGGGGACGAGGGGAAGAACGGGCAGGACGCGGGGGTGCGCCGGGTGCTGGAGCAGCATCACGCGCGGCTGCGGAAGGCCATGGCCGCGGCGCTCGAGGCCGCCCGGTCGCGGTCGCAGCTGCGTCCCGGCGTGGACGTCGAGGGCACCGCCGACGCGCTCGCGCTGCTGGCCTACGGGGTGAACCTGCGGTCGCGGGCCGGAGCGCCGGCGGCCGATCTGAGAGCGACCGTGACGGCGGCGCTGGCGGCGCTGTCCGCGCCGGACCCTGGTGTGAAGGAGAGATGACGATGGCCGAGTCCACCGTGTTCACCGTCCACGACGAGACGACCGCGCCCGAAGCGGCCCGCCCCCAGCTGGAGGCGGCCCGCGAGCGCATGGGTTTCGTCACCACCCTCAACGGGGTGATGGCCGAGTCGCCCGAGCTGCTGGCCGGCTACAACGCGCTGGCCGACCTGTTCGGCAGGTCCTCGCTGCCCGCGCGGACCAAGCACGTGGTGCTGCTCACCATCAGCGTGGAGAACGGCTGCGAGTACTGCGTCGCCGCGCACTCCACCATGGCGCTGCGCTCCAAGGTGGCGCCCGAGGTGGTCGAGGCGCTGCGGGACGGCAAGCCGCTGCCGGACCCCGCCCTGGAGGCGGCGCGCCGCTTCACCCGGCTGATGGTCGCCAACCGCGGCTGGGTCCCCGACGAGGAGGTGCAGGCGTTCCTGGACGCCGGCTACACCCGCCGCCACGTCATGGACGTCGTGCTGGGCGTCGGCATGAAGACGCTGTCCAACTACACCAACCACATCGCCCACACCCCGCTGGACCCCGCCTGGGCCGCCCAGCGCTGGACCCGCCCCTGACCCGCCCCTGACCCGCCTGGGAACCGTCCGCTGCCCCGTCCGCCCTGACCCGTCCGTCTCTCGGCCGGGTCGGGGAGCCGCGAGGCGGGCGGTCGGCGGGGCGGGGGAGGGGCGGTACATCGAAAGGCGGACGGCGGTTCGTCTTCGCCGACGATGATCGGCGCGCGCGGCGGCCGGGACACTGGGAGGAGCCGTCCACGCGGGAGAGAGATGACCACGCCACCCTTCCAGCCGCCCGCCCGTCCGGGGGTGCGCGCGAGCGACCTGGACCGCGACGCCGCCGCCGAACGTCTCGCGGACGCGCTCGCCGACGGCGCGCTGACCGCCGCCGAGCACCGGGCGCGCCTGGAGCGGGCGCTGGCCGCCACCACCCGCGACGAGCTCGACGCCCTCACGGCGGACCTGCCGGCGTCGGGGAGCGCCGCCGCCCGGGCGGCCGAGCGTGCCGCGTCCGCACGGCGCGTCGCCGACCGGCTGCGGTGGCGCAAGGAGATCGGCTACTGGGTCGGCGGGGCGGTCATCATGAACGTCCTGTGGGTGGCCGGTTCGCTCAGCTCGGGGCGCCTGGAGGACTACTGGCCGGCCTGGCCGCTGGGCGTCTGGGCAGCGATCCTGCTGTCGTACGTGTTCTGGCCCGCGCGGAACGGCAAGGAGCGGTAAGCAGCGGTGCGGTGAGACGCGGTGAGGGCCGGCCGCTGACGGCGGCGGTAACGGCGGCGGTGGTGGTGACGGCGGTGGTGGCGGTCACGTCCGCGGCCGGTCCGCCCGGCCGCCCGCCGCGATAAACGCTTCGCGCCGTGCGGGACGCCCCTGCGACAATGATCGTTTTGTGGGAATCCTGCACATCTTCGACATGGACGGCACGCTGCTGACCGGCTCGACCGCCAGCCTCCAGATCGCCCGCCACACCGGAACCGAGGCCGAACTCCGCGAGCTGGAGGCGCGCTTCGCCGCCGGAGACATCGACACGACCGCGTTCTCGATCGCGCTGTACGGCATCTGGCGGGACGGACTGACCGCCGCGACCGTCGCGTCCGCGTACGCCGGAAGCCCCTGGCTACGGGGGATCGGGGAGGTGTGCGCCGACATCCGGGCGCGCGGCGAACGGTCGCTGGTCATCACCATGTCGCCGGACTTCTTCGCGCGGCACCTGCTGGACCTGGGGTTCGACGAGGTCGTCGCGTCGCGGTTCCCGCCGCTGCCGCTGGCCGGTCCGCCCGAGCCCGGCGACATCCTCACCCCCGCCGACAAGGTCGCCATCACCGACCGCGTCCGCACCGAACACGGCCTGGACGTGCAGCAGTGCGTCGCCTACGGGGACTCCATGTCGGACGCGCCGCTCTTCCGGCACCTGCCGCACACGGTCGCGGTCAACGCCGACCACCACCTGGCCCACATCGCGGCGCTGGACTACCGGGGCGACGACCTCGTCCACGCCTACCGGCTCGGCCGTACCCTGCTCACCCGCGACCACCGGGCACAATGAACGAGGCGGACGGTCACGCCACCGCCGCCTCCACCGTTTCCACCGTCCGCCGCGTCCGCTGTCGCCTTCCGCCTGTCCCGTCCCGTCCGTGCTCTGATCATCGTCTCGTCCGTCCCCGGCCGGGGTTCGCCCCGGCCTCCTGCCAGAACGGCCCGCCCGTGCCCGCCACACCCCGCCTCCCGCTCGACGACCTGCGCGCCGACTGCGGCAGCTGCTTCGGCCTGTGCTGCGTCGCGCTGCCCTTCACCCGCTCCAGCGACTTCGCCCTGACCAAACCGGCCGGACGCCCCTGCCTGCACCTCGCCGCCGACCACCGCTGCGGAATCCACGCGAACCTGCGGGACAAGGGCTTCACCGGCTGCACCGTCTACGAATGCCTCGGCGCCGGACAGAAACTGTCCCGGCACACCTTCGGCGGACGCGACTGGCGCACCCATCCCGACCTGCTGCCGGCGATGACGGCCGTCTACCCCCGGATGCGGCACCTGCACGAGCTCCTCTGGCACCTCCACCACGCGGCGCGGCTCCCCGACGCCGCCCCCGTCCACGCCGAGATCACCGAGACGATCACCGCGCTCGACGACCTCACCCGCCAGGACGCCGACACCCTCCTGGACGCCGACCTGCCCGCCCTCCACGCGTCCGCCGCCGACCTGCTCCGCACCGCCAGCCGCCTCACCCGCCGCCGCCACGCCACCCGACCGCGCGACCACGCCCACGCCGACCTCACCGGACGCGACCTGCGCCGCACCGACCTCCGCGCCGCCGACCTGCGCGGCGCGCTCCTCATCGCCGCCGACCTCACCGGCGCCGACCTGAGCCACGCCGACCTCCTCGGCGCCGACCTCCGCGCCACCCTCCTGGACGGCGCGGACCTGTCCACCGCCCTGTTCCTCACCCAGCCGCAGCTCAACGCGGCCCGGGCCGACGCCGCCACCCGCCTCCCCGGCACCCTCACCCGCCCCCCGCACTGGACGGCCTGACCCCCCCCACGACCACCCCCGCCACGACCACCCCGCGCCGCCCCGACCACCCCGCGCCGCCCCGCCACGACCACCCCGCGCCGCCCCGCGAACGGACCGCCCCGCCGCCCCCGGCCGCGGATCGCCCCGGTCCGGCGTCACTCGGCGGTCTGGACGCGGCCGAGGAGCGGATGCACGCGCATCGCCGCCTCCAGCTCCCCGGGAAGCTCGTCCCGGTACCGGCCCAGAGTCGACAGGTCGGCATGGCCGAGGACGCGCCGGACGGCGTCCATGTCGGTCGCCGCGGCCAGCAGGTGCGTGGCGGTGGTGTGCCGGAGCCCATGCGGGGTGACCGTCCGCCGATGCTCGGGATCCACGCGCGCCTGCACCCGGTCGATGACGGCCTGCACGTCCCCGCGCGCCAGCCGCCGCCCACGCCACGACAGCAGCAGCGCCTTCGGCTCGCGACCCCGGTCCAGCAGCGGCCGACCGTCGGCGAGGTAGGCGTCCAGCACCTCGGCGACGGGCCGGGGGAGCGGCACGTCCCGCGTCCGCCCGCCCTTGCCGAAGATCCGCCAGTAGCGGACCCCGCCGTTGACGAAGAAGTCCTCGGCGTTCGCGCGCGTCAACTCCGACACGCGCGGCCCCACGGCCGCCAGCAACAGCACCACCAGCGCGTCGCGCAACTCGGTCCGCTGGTCGGCCCGCCCGCCGTCCCTCCCGGCCCCCACCGGACGCTCGGCCAGCTCACGCGCCGCACCGACCAGCCCACCCGCCTGCTCGGCCGTCAACGCCCGCCGCTCGGCCCGCAGCCCACCGCGGTGCCGGGGCCGCACCGTCGCCGCCGCCATCGGGTTCAACTGCACCCACCCGGCGACCACCGCATGCCGGAACAGCGCCGACACCGACCTGCGGAACCGCGCCTGCGACGCGGCGCTCTGCACCGCCCCGTCCCCCCGCGACCCCGGACGCGCCGCGCCGCCCGAGCGCCGCCCGTCCGGTTTGCGCGCGAACCGCAGCAGCACCTCGTCCACGTCCTCACCGGTCAGGTCGTCCAGGACGCGGCCCGGCCCCGCCAGCTCGGCGAAGGTGTGCACGTCACGCGCGTACACCTCCGCGGTCGCGGGCGCCAGCGCCCCCGTCGAGCACTTGGCCCGCACCATCTCGGCGTAGCGGTCCACCGCCTCCGCCACCGTCAGCCGCTGAACATCCGTGGGTCGCACCCACCGGACGCTACCCTCCGCCACCGACAAACCGCCGCCCACAACGAAAAGGCCCCTCCCACCGCGGGGGAGAGGCCCTTCCGGCACCGCTCGTCAGCTCCACTGCAACCAGTCAGGCACCCACATGGCCACGACCGCCTCTCCACGCCTCAACGTCCGACGACGACCATCCTGACCGGACGCCCCCGACCACCGCATCGTGGCGCACACCGACACCCCCCGCGACCTCGGCGACCCGGCCCCCGGCCGTACCCTCACGGCTCAAGCAGCCCGTCCCGCAGCCGAGCGACCACCTCGTCCCCGACACCGAGGCGACCACCGACATAACCGCGCACCGACCCGTACCGCGCGGCGAGATCGTCCAGGAAATGCCGCATCACCTCGGCGGGCGCCCGCCCGTACCCGGGCCACCGCAGCTCACGGCCCGGATTCTCGGCGCGCCAGTCGGCCACGAACCGCTCGGTGGCCAGCTCGGTCAGCGCGAAGTCCGCGAGGACGTCCGCCTCGCCCACCCCCACCAGCGACAGCACCAGCGCCGCGACCATCCCCGTGCGGTCCTTCCCCGACGCGCAGTGGAACACGACCGGCCCGCCCGCCGCCGCGATCACCTCCAGGACCGTCCGCAGCTCCTTCACCCCGTCCTCGGCGACCTCCGCGAACCGGTCCGCCAGGTACCGCCACGGATCCACCTCCGGGTCGATCTCCGCCTGGTCGTAGGGCCGGTGCTCGATGCTGAGGTTGTGGTACTCCAGCCCGTCGGACTCCGGCACCCGCCCCCGCCGCTCGATCTCCCACGGATACCGCAGGTCGATCACCGTCCGCACGCCCAGCCCCGCGAACCGCTCCCAGTCCGCGCTCCCGGGCCGCAGCTTCCCGAGCGAGTCCGACCGGTACAGCCGCCCCCACCGCACCGTCCGCCCGTCCAGCCCCCGGTACCCGCCCAGATCCCGAAAGTTGTAAAGCCGCTCAAAGGCGATATGTCTCCTCACCCGCGCCACCCTAGTGCGCCGTCCCGTCCCACCCCTCCCGAAAACCTCGCCCACCAGCCGCTCACGGGGAAGCCGGAAGCCGGGGGAGAGGCGGGTACCGGTGCCGGCCGGCGAGTGGCCCGAGACCCGGATCGCGTCCGGTGACACGGCGGAGGAGATCGCCAAGCTCATGGCCGAGCCGGGCGGCGAAGAGCACGGCCTTCCCGTCGGGGCCCCTGGAGCTGGTGTACGCGCGGCTGTACGCGCCGGCGGACCGTTGCCCCCCGGCCGGACGGACTCGTTTAACCGAACAGAATCCCCCTTCTGTCCGGTTTGGCATTCTTTGCCCAGTTCGTCCTGAATGGTGGCTCAAGGGAGGGACGTGCGGGACGCGGCCCAGGCGCGCACGACGGCGGCGGTCTCGGGCGTCACGCCGGAACCGTCCAACTCGGCGGGCTCCAGCCAGCGGGAACCCACGTGCTCGTCGCTCAGCGTGACGACGTGCGCGCCGCGCGGCAGGCCGAAGGTGTACTGGCGGGCGCGTCGCCTCGAGCCGCTCAGGTAGTCGAACGACGCGACGAACCCGGCGTCCAGCTCGAGGGGACCGCGCCAGCCGATCTCTTCGGCGAGCTCCCGTGCGAGCGCGCCCGCGAGGTCCTCGCCGTCGTCGACGCCGCCGGAGGGGAGTTCCTCGATGCCGGGCAGGAAAGCGTCGTGCGGAGACCGGCGCAGGATCAGCACCTTGCCGCCGTCGTGCACCACCGCGCCGACGACGAGTTTCTCGACGCCGTCCCGGACGGCCTCGGCGGCGATGCGCGGAAGATCGAGCCCTGGCGCGTTCACGGACGGGACGCTCATCCGCCCGAGCGTAACGACAAGACGCTCGTCCCGCGCGCACCTTTGATGTCGGCGCGTGATGTCGGCGCGCGCCTCGAGCCGGCCGACCCAACCCGCCGATGTGCGGACACGGACGCAGCGAAGGGACGCGGACGCGTCCGTTTCACCCCTCCTTCCGGCACTCTCGTCGTTGGTCGATAATGCACATTATGTTAAGTAGGCTCGATCCGCCCCTCCTGTCCCCGTCCTCGCCGGGCCTGAGCCTGTTCTGATCCCCCTCGGCGCGTCCGCCCGTCGTCACGCGTCGCACGAACGTGGCGCGCAGTGGCGTGCCCGTAGGCTTGACCGGGATCTTCGCTACGCATCGGAGGTAGCGACCGCTCTGTTGCTGCGTTTGGAGAGGCGCGCGTGGACGCGTTGATTCCCCGGCCGAGTCGTGAGGTGGCGCCGGGTGTGGTGCATGTGCCGGGGTGGCTTGACGAGGCGGCGCAGGCGCGGCTGGTCGAGGCGTGCCGCGGGTGGGCGCGTCCTCCGGCGGGGATGCGGCGGGTGCGGTTGCCGGGCGGTGGTGTGATGTCGGTCCGGACGGTGTGTCTGGGGTGGCATTGGGAGCCGTACCGGTATGTGCGTCAGGTGGACGGTGTGCCGGTGAAGGCGTTCCCGGAGTGGCTGGCGGAATGGGGCCGGCGGGCGTTGCGGGACGCGGTGGCCCTCTCCCCCGTGCTGGCGTCCGATGCGGAGTCGGACGCGGAGGCGTACGAGCCGGATGTGGCGTTGGTGAATTTCTATGACGCCGAGGCGCGTATGGGCCTGCATCAGGACAGGGACGAGCGGAGTCGCGCGCCGGTGGTGTCGTTCAGTGTGGGTGACACGGGGGTTTTCCGGTTGGGCAATCCGGAGTCGCGGGGGCGTCCGTGGCGGGACGTGCCGTTGGAGTCGGGTGATCTGCTGGTGTTCGGTGGGCCGAACCGGCTGGCGTTCCATGGGGTGACGCGGATCGTGCCGGGGACGGCGCCGTCCGGGATCGGGTTGGTGGACGGAGGGCGGTTGAACGTCACTCTGCGGGTCACGGGCCTGTCCTGACCGTGCCCACTCCCCTGCCCCGGGGCAGGGGACGTCCCAGGGGCAGGGGGCGGTCGGGGCGGGCGGGCGGTGGTGGGTCAGGGGGTGGGGCGGGTGAGTTCGGCGCGGAGGCGGTCCAGGCCCATGGGGCCGAGGTCCAGGGCGTGCTGGTGGAAGGCCTTGAGGTCGAAGGCGGCGCCGTCGCGGCGGCGGGCGGTGTCGCGGGCGTCGAGCCAGATCCGCTCCCCCAGTTTGTAGGCGATGGCCTGGCCGGGGCGGCCGAGGTAGCGGTCGATCTCGAAGGCGATCTCGGCGGGGGTCATGGCGCCGCCGTGGCGGGTGAGGAACTCGCGGCCGAGGTCGGCGGTCCAGCGTTCGCCTTCGTGGAAGCCGGTTCCGGCGGGGATGGGCAGTTGGAGGTGCAGGCCGATGTCGAGGACGACGCGGGCGGCGCGGAGTTGCTGGCCGCCGGCGAGCATGCCGAGGCGGTGGGCGGGGTCGCGGTAGTAGCCGAGTTCGTCCATCAGCCGTTCGGCGTACAGGCCCCAGCCTTCGCAGTGTCCGGGGTGGAGTTCGCTGGCGGTGCGCTGGAAGCGGTTGAGGGTGGTGGTGTTGAGGGTGGTGGCGCCGAGTTGGAGGTGGTGGCCGGGGACGCCCTCGTGGTACATGGTCGCCGGGACGGTCCAGGTGATCGTTTCGGTGTCGGGGGTGGGGACGGTCCACCAGACGGTGCCGGGCCGGGAGAGGTCTTCGGCGGGTGCGAGGTAGTAGATGCCGGAGGGGACGGGCGGGATGCGGCAGTCGATGGTGCGGAGGGGTTCGGGGATGGTGAAGTGGGTGCCGTCGAGGTCGGCGATGGCGCGGTCGGCGAGGTCCTGGATGTGGCGGCGGAAGGCGTCGGCGCCGGTGATGCGGTGGGCGGGGTCGGCGTCGAGTGCGGCGATCACTTCGGGGACGGGGGCGCCGGGGCGGATGCGGGCGGCCTCGTCGGCCATGGCGGTCTCGATGCGGGCGAGTTCGGTCCAGCCCCAGGCGTAGGTGTCCTCGAGGTCGAGGGTGGTGCCGAGGTTGTCGCGGACGCCGAGGGCGTAGCGGTCGCGGCCGAGGGCGTCGCGGGTGGGTGCGTGGGGGGCGAGGTCGGTTTCGAGGTGGTGGGCGAAGTCGTGGAGGGCGGCGGCGGCGTCGCGGGCGGCGGTGGTGAGGTGGTCGGCGAGGGGTCCGCCGCCGTGGCGGGTGTAGCGGTCGGCGAGGTCGGTGAGGTAGGCGGGGGCGGTGTGGCAGACCTGGATGTTGCGGCGGATCTGGCGGAGTGCGGCGACGCGGCCGCGGTCGCGGGCGGCGGTGAGGGAGGTGCGGAGTCCGGCGAGGGCGGTGGGGAGGGCGGTGAGGCGGGCGAGGACGGGTTCCCAGCGGGTGGCGGGTCCCTGGTCGAGGAGTTCGATGGCCTGGCGGAGGCGTTGGACGGGTCCGTCGGTGGTGTCGAGGGCTTCGTCGCGGACGCCGGCGTCGTGGAGGGCGATCTCGGTTTCGAGGCGGTCGCGGAGGACGGCGGCGGCGACGCGTTCGCGGTCCGAGCCGTCGGTGGGGGTCTTGTCGAGGGCGGCGAGGGTGGTGCGGGCGAGGTCGGCGCGGGCGGCGTCGCCTTCGGGGCTGTAGTCGGTGAGGCGGTCGTCCTGCCCGGCGATGCCCATCATCGCGGCCAGGCAGGGGTCGAGCGCGGCCATCTGGTCGACGTAGCGGTCGGCGAGTTCGTCCAGGGATGAGGTCATCCGCTCAGCGTAGAACTCGTGCCGATGGTTCCCGTCGGTGAGGTGGCGGGGCGTGCGGGGCGGGTGGGGTTGCGGGGGTCAGTTGGTGTCGGTGGCGAGGCGGAGTCCGAAGCCGAGCAGGACGATGCCGGAGAGGCGTTCGAGGGTGCGGCGGACGCGGGGTCGGCGCAGGACGCGTCCGGCGCCGCCGGCGAGCCAGACGATCGGGGTGTACCAGGCGAGGTCGATCAGGGCCCAGAGGACCGAGAGGGCGGCGAGGGTGAGGGGGACGGGCGCGCCGTGCGGGACGAACTGGGGCAGGAAGGAGACGGCGAACACGCCGGCCTTGGGGTTGGCGAAGCTGGTGACGAGGCCGTGCCGGTAGCAGCGTCCGGCGCCGGCCGGTTCGGCCTCTCCCCCGGTTCCGGCGGCCGCGTTTTCCGCGGGCGCGTTTTCCGCGGGCGCGTTTTCCGCGGTTTCGGCGTGTGGGGTGGTGGTCCTGCGGCGTCGGGTCTGCCACAGTGCGCGGAGTCCGAACCAGACCAGGACGGCGGCGCCGGCGATCCTGAGGGTGTCGTAGGCGACGCGGGAGGCGATCAGCAGCGCGGACAGGCCGAGTGCGGCGGCGAGTCCCCAGGCGAGGACGCCGGTCTCGTTGCCGAGGACGGTCGCGAGTCCGGCGCGTCGTCCGTTCCGCGCGGCGCGCTGGACGATCACGACGGTGCTGGGGCCGGGGACCATCGCGATGAGGGTCGCGGCGCCGAGGAACGCCGCCAGTTCGTTCACCACGGACCCATCCTCACCCGTGATGTTCCCCGGCGACAAGCCCGCGGGTCGTGGCGGGTGGGCCGGGGTCAGACGGGTTCGCCGCTGTCGCCGGGCGGGCCGGTCGGGTTGGGGGTGGGGTTGCCCGGCTTCGGGAGGGGCGACGGGCTCGCGGGGGTGGTGGGGGCCGGGGTGTCGGACGGCGGCTGGAGGGTCGGTTCGGGGGGCTGCGGCGGCGGGGTCTTCACGGTCGGTTCGCACGCGAACAGGACGATGAGGAGGACCGCGAGGACGGTCAGGACGCCGGCGAGGGTGATGATCGCGGCGACGAGGCCGCGTTCGGGTGGGCGTTCGGCGGGTGGTGCCGGGGTGGTGACGGGGGTTCCGGGGCGGGGTGCGAGGGCGGGTTCGCCGGTGCCGCCGGCCCAGTAGGGCTGGAAGAGGGGGCTGCGGCGGCGCATGCCGGACCAGCGGCCGCGGAGCGCGCCGTGCGGGACGACGGGTTCGAGGAAGCGTTCGGCGCCGGTGGAGGTTCCGTCGTAGGCGGTGGCGACCCAGGGGGTGGGGCCGTCGGGCTGCGCGGCGAGGACCTGGGCCACTCCCCCGGGCGCGTCGGTGGTGGACACGGACGCGGGCGCCGGTGGGGCGGTGTCGGGTGCGGCGAACTGCGGGCGTCCCTGTCCGGCTCCGCCGCCCGTCCCGCCGGGGGCGGCCGTCGTGGTCGCGGCGTCCGTGGTGGTGGCCGGTGTGCCGGGAGTGTGCGGTGTGCCGGGAGTGTGCGGGCCGGTGGGGGCCGGGACGGGTCCGGGGGTGGGGAGTCCGGCGAGGATCGCGGCGCGGAACCGGTCGCGGGCGGCGGCGTCCTCGGCGGCGTCGCGGGACAGGACGGCGACGCTGGCGCGGCGTCCGTCGTCGTCGACGGCGAGGTAGACGATCCCGGCCGCGTTCTCGGTGAGCCGGGCCGTCAGCCGGAACGGTCCCAGGCGGACAGGGTCCCCGGAGGGCAGCGGCCGCGACATGCCCGCCAGCCTAACAACACGGCCCCTCCCCCGGACGCCATCCGGCGCCGCGCCGCGCGGTCTTCCTCGCCGCTCCTCGCCGCTCCTCGCCGCTCCTCGCCGCTTCTCGCGCCGCTTTGCGCCGCCGGTTCGCGCGCCGTCGGCGGGGTGGGGGTTCGGGGGCGGCTTCCCGGGCAGGTTGAGTTGGGGGTGTTCCGGGGGACGTGACGGGGGTGGGGTGTTCCGCGCCACACCCTTCGGAGTGATCGCGTAAGGTCGGGAAAAGGGGGACGCGCCGGTCGCGGGGCTTCCTCCGGTTCGTCCGCGGGGTCGTGCGGGCGGGGCCCGTTCCGGGCCGCCGCCGGTGGTCCCGCCGTCCGTCGTCGTCCATCCAGTGAGGTATCCGCAGATGACCGTCGCCGCCCACGACGTCGACCAGGCCGCCGCGCTGCTCCAGCGGACGGTCGCGGAGGTCAAGAAGGTCATCGTGGGGCAGGAGCACATGGTCGAGCGGATGGTGGTGGCGCTGCTGGCGCGGGGCCACTGCCTGATCGAGGGTGTGCCGGGGGTGGCGAAGACGCTGGCGGTGGGGACGCTCGCGCGGGTGGTCGGGGGGACGTTCGCGCGGTTGCAGTTCACTCCGGACCTGGTGCCGTCCGACATCGTCGGGACGCGGATCTACCATCCGTCGACCGAGCAGTTCGACGTGGAGCTCGGGCCGGTGTTCGTGAACTTCGTGCTGGCCGACGAGATCAACCGGGCGCCGGCGAAGGTGCAGTCGGCGCTGCTGGAGGTGATGGCCGAGCGGCAGGTGTCGCTGGGCGGGCACACCTACCGGCTGCCGGCGCCGTTCATCGTGCTGGCGACGCAGAACCCGATCGAGTCGGAGGGTGTGTACCCGTTGCCGGAGGCGCAGCGGGACCGGTTCCTGATGAAGATCGACGTGCGGTATCCGGGGGCGCACGAGGAGCTGCAGATCCTGCGGCGGATGAGCGTGGACCCGCCGGAGGCCGATGCGGTGCTGACGCCGGAGCGGCTGATCGGGCTGCAGCGGGCGGCGGAGGAGGTGTCGGTGCACGAGCTGGTCGCCGACTACATCGTGCGGCTGGTGATGGCGACGCGTGAGCCGGACCAGTACCGGCTGCCGGAGCTGCGGCCGGTGATCGAGATCGGGGCGAGCCCGCGGGCGACGCTGGGGCTGGTCGGCGCGGCGCGGGCGCTGGCGCTGCTGAACGGGCGGGACTACGTGCTGCCCGACGATGTGCGGGCGGTCGCGCGGGATGTGATGTCGCACCGGATCGTGCTGTCGTTCGACGCGCTCGCCGACGGGGTGGACACCGGTGAGGTGGTGGAGCAGGTCCTCGCGGCGGTGCCGCCGCCGCGGGTGGTGTGGAACCAGGGCACGGGCGCGGGTCAGGTGACCGCCTGATGACGGCCGGCGGCGGGGGGCCGCGGCCGGAGTTCGCGCCGCCGCCCGCGGCGGTCCCGGTGCGGCGGGGGCCACGGGATTCGCGGCTGGCGGAGCTGGTGCCCGAGCGGACGCTGCGGCGGTTGGAGCTGTCGGTGACGCGGCGGCTGGACGGCCTGCTGAACGGTGAGCATCTGGGGTTGCTGCCGGGTCCGGGGACCGAGGTGGCCGAGGCGCGGCTGTACCAGCCGGGTGAGGACGACGTCCGGCACATGGACTGGGCGGTGACCGCGCGGACGACCACGCCGCACGTGCGGGACCTGATCGCCGACCATGAGCTGGAGGTGTGGGCGCTGGCGGACCTGACGCCGAGCATGGGGTTCGGGACGGGCCGGATGGTGAAGCGGGACCTGGCGGTCGCGGCGCTGGCGGCGGTGGGGTTCCTGACGGTGCGGCTCGGTGACCGGGTGGGGGCGTACCTGCTGGACCGGGACCGGTTGCGGCGCCGTCCGGCGCGGACGGGGAAGGCGGCGCTGTACGCGCTGCTGCAGGATGTGCTGGACACCGATCCGCACCGTCCGCAGGAGGCGCGGTCCGGGGGGATCGTGCCGGCGGTGCCGGGTGCGGCGGGGGTGCGTCCGGATCTGGCGGCGGGGATCGGGGCGCTGCACCGGGGGCAGACGCGGCGGGGGCTGCGGGTGGTGATCTCCGACTTCCTGCCGGACGCCTCGACGCTCCCCCGGCACGGCGGGCGCCGCGGCGGGCCGGCGGTGGGGGCGGCGCTGGAGGCGCCGCCGTGGGAGCGGCCGTTGCGGCGGCTCGCGGCCCGGCACCAGGTCCTCGCCGTGGAGATCATCGATCCGCGGGAGCTGGACCTGCCCGACATCGGCCCGGTGGAGATGACCGATCCGGAGACGGGCGCGACGACCGAGGTGGTGCTGTCGCGGAAGGTCCGCGAGCGGTACGCCGAGGCGGCGCGGGCGCAGCGGGAGGCGACCCGCGCGGCGCTGCGCCGCGCGGGCGCGCACCATCTGGTGCTGCGCACCGACCAGGACTGGATCACCGACATCGCCCGGTTCGCGCTGCGCCGCCGCCGCGCGGCCGGGCGCGCCGCGGGTCCGGTGGGCGGCGCGTCCACCGCCGCCCGCCCCGGCCCCGGCCCCGGCCCCGGCCATGGTTCTGCTCCTGGTTCCGGTCCGGCCGCCGGTTCCGGTTCCGGTTTCGGTGCCGGGTCGGGTGCCGGTGGTTTCGCCGGGAGCCCTGTCAGCCCTTCGACGAGCGGCGGAGCCGCGGGAGCGCACGCATGACCCTCCTGTCCCCCGGACGGCTCTGGCTGCTGTTGCTGCTTCCGGTGCTGGTGGCGGTGTACGTGCTGCTGCAGCGCCGCCGCCGCAACTACACCGTCCGGTTCACGAACCTGGCGCTGCTGCAGCAGGTCGCGCCGCGCCATCCGGGGTGGCGGCGGCACGTCGCGGCGGGGCTGTTCCTCACCATGCTCGCGATCATGGTGGTGGGGTTCGCGCGTCCGGCCGGGACGGTGAAGATCCCCCGCGACCGGGCGACGATCATGGTGGCGGTGGACGTGTCGCTGTCGATGATGGCCAAGGACGTCCCGCCGAGCCGGGTCGAGGCCGCCAAGGCGGCGGCGAAGAAGTTCATCAGCGAGCTCCCCTCGCGGTTCAACGTCGGGGTGGTGTCGTTCGCGGGCAGCGCGAACCTGATCGCCGCGCCGTCGGCCGACCGGCAGACCGCGCTCGCGTCGATCGACCAGCTCGTGCTCGCCAAGCGCACCGCGATCGGCGAGGCGGTGTTCACCTGCCTGCAGGCGATCCGCACCTTCGACTCCCAGGCCAGCCAGGACCCGCCGCCCTCGCACATCGTCCTGCTGTCGGACGGCGACAACACCACGGGACGGTCGGTGCAGGAGGCGGTGGACGCCAGCCGCGCCGCGCACGTCCCCGTCTCGACGATCGCGTTCGGCACCCCGTACGGCACCGTCGACATCGAGGGTGAGACGACGGGCGTGTCGGTGAACAAGGAGACGCTGCGGACGCTCGCCGAGTCCACCGACGGGAAGGCCTACGAGGCGGCGTCGCTGGGGCAGCTCACCGACGTGTACAGCCACATCGGCAGCTCGCTCGGGTTCAAGACCGAGCACCGTGACATCTCGGCGCGGTTCCTCGGCATCGCGCTGCTGTTCGCGCTCGCCGCCGCGGGCACGTCCCTGGCCTGGTTCTCCCGCCTCCCCTGACACCCGCGCCCCGCGCCATGCGCCATGCGCCATGCGCGCCTTGACCGCCCGCCCAGACCGACCGTCCCTCCGCCCAGGGTGCGCCGGTCAGAGCGCAGCGGTCAGGGTGAGGCGGCTCCGGGGCCGTCCTGCGTCGCCCCGGCCGATGTCGCGGTGCCGGGACGGCCGTCCGGGTCGTCCTCGGGTGGGGTGGCGGGGGTGCGGCCCCACAGCGGCGCCGGGCGCGGGAGGCAGGGCCCCAGGTTCGGCGGGGTGCGGGGCGGGGCGATCTGCAGCAGCGCCCACGCGGCGGCCAGGCCGCACAGGGTCGCGAACAGGTGCCCGAGGTCCCACAGGGAGTGGTGCCACACCACCGGGCCGGCCACGCCGAACGCGAGCCCGCCGACGCCCGCGACCAGCCACGGGCCGCGCATCAGCAGCACGGCGGCGGCGCATCCCGACACCATGATGTAGCTGACGCCGACGTCGGTGGTGACGGCGAGCCGCGCGGGCGCGCGCTGGGTCTCCAGCGCGCGGGTCTCCACCAGCGCGGTCAGCAGCGACCCGAGGACGTGCCCGCACAGCCACACCAGAAGGATCCGCGGCGTCCCGTAGCGGCGTTCGGCCCAGGCGACGACGCTGACGAACAGCGCGACGTACAGGGTGAGGCCCTGGCCCTGGTCGGCGACCCACAGGGCGCTGTCGATGAGCGCCTTCAGCGGCGCGCGGTGCAGGTTGCGCAGGTTGGTGCTCTGCAGGGTGGTGAGCAGGTCGATGAGCTTGGGCGGCGCGGAGTACTGGACGAGGGTGGACGCGGTGAAGATCGCGACGTAGCAGAACGTCGCGGGCGCCGACAGCACCCAGGCGTGCGCGCGGCGCGTCCACGGCTCGCACCGCCCGACGAGCCGTCCGGCGGGCGGCCACACCAGTCCGAGCGCGCGCAGCACGTACCAGCCGATCACCACCACCACGAACGTGCCGAGCATCCCCTGCCCCTGACCTCGCCCCGCCGGTCCTGACCTCTCCACTCTCCCCTACGGGCGCGCGGCAGGTCCCCCGACCCGCCGAGGTGACGCCCCGGCCGCCCCGGCCGCCCCGGCCGTACCCGCACGAGCCGCCCACGAGCCGCGGAAGTCGTGTGGGAGTCGTGTGGGACGGCCGCGGCGGGCGGGTGGCGCGAGTGCGGGCGCGGCACTGATACGGTCGGCGGACGTGGGGGAACACTACTTCGCGGCCAATCCGGACACGCCCAGCCGCCCGCGCTCGGTCGATCTCGTCCTGCCCGACCTGCACCTGCGGTTGCGGACCGACTCGGGCATGTTCTCCCCCGACCGGCTCGACGCCGGCACGCGGATCCTGCTGGAGACCGTCCCGCCGCCGCCCGCCCACGGCACCCTCCTGGACGTCGGCTGCGGCTACGGGCCGATCGCCCTCACCCTCGCCAAGCGCGCGCCCGCCGCGTCCGTGATCGGCGTGGACGTGAACGAGCGGGCGCTGGAGCTGGCGCGGGAGAACGCGGCGACCGCCGGCGTCACCAACGCGCGGTTCCTGACCCCCGGCGCGGTCGACCCCGACGTCCGGTTCACCGCGCTGTGGTCCAACCCGCCGATCCGGATCGGGAAGGCCGCCCTGCACGACCTGCTGCTCACCTGGCTGCCGCGCCTCACCCCCGGCGGGGAGGCGCACCTGGTCGTCCAGAAGCACCTCGGGTCGGACTCCCTGCAACGCTGGCTCGACCAGCAGGGGTTCCCGACCCGCCGCATCGCCTCACGCTCCGCCTACCGGGTCCTGCACGTCGCGGCCCGCCCGCAGGAAGGTCACCCTCGATGAGCACCGCACGCGACACCGCCGACCGGGCCGACGGCCGTCCCGGACGCAGGCAGCTGCGGCCCACCGACGTCAAGCGGCTGAACCGGGACTGGCGGCGCCGCACCGACGGGCGGCTCGGCCTGCTGGTGGAGTCGGTCACCCAGCCGTTCAACATGGGGTCGATCATCCGCAGCGCCGCCGTGTTCGGCGTCGAGCACCTGTGGCTCGCGGGCAACGCGATCTCCCCCGACCACCGCAACGTCGCCAAGACCGCCCTCGGCACCGAACGCCTCGTCCCTTGGGACCACGCCGGGACCGCGGCGGACGCGGCCGCCGCCGTCCACGCCGAGGGCCTGCGACTCGTCGCGGTGGAGCTGACCGGCGACGCGCTGCCCCTGCACGAGGCGCCGCTCGACGGCGACGTGTGCCTGGCCGTCGGCGGCGAGGACCACGGCTGCTCCCCCGCCCTGCTCGCCGCCGCCGACGCGGTCGCCTACATCCCCCAGATCGGACGCGTCGGCTCGCTGAACGTGGCCGTCGCGACGGCCGTGGCGCTCGCCGAGGCCCGCCGCCGCGAATGGGCCGCCCCCGCCGACTGACCCGGTCGCGGGGGCCGTTCAGGCGGTGAAGCGCTCCATCAGCGCGGCGAACTCCGGCAGGGAGATCCGCCCGTCACGGTCCCCGTCGGCCTCCACGACGACCTCGACCGCGCGCGTCTCGCTGATGTCCCGGCCGAGCGCGCGCATCAGGTTCTTCAGCTCCGCGGGCGAGATCTGCCCGTCCCCGTCGACGTCCACCAGCTCGAACGTCGCGCGGTACTCCTCCGGATCGGCCATCGGCCCTCCCTGCTGTCGGATGCGAATCGGCAAGCGACCGTAGCACCCGCCCCACCGGGCCGGACGCGCCGCCTGGCGCGCCGTAAACCCTTTGACCGTCCGGCCAGGGCGTTCCTAGGCTCGCCCGCATGGGGCGGACGATCATCATCGGCGACGTTCACGGCTGCTTCGACGAACTGGTCGAACTGCTCGACCGCGTGGACCTCCGGCCCGACGACCTGCTGGTCGGCGCCGGTGACCTCGTCGACCGCGGCCCGGCGCCCGGCGCCGTGGTGGACCTGTTCCGCGACCGCCCGAACTCGGTCGCGGTCATGGGCAACCACGAGCGCAAGCACGTCCGCGGGATCTTCTCCTACGCGCAGGAGGTCACGCGCCTGCAACTCGGCGACCGGTACGCCGGCACGGTCGAGTGGATGCGGACGCTGCCGTACTACTTCGAGAACGACCACGTCCGGGTCGTCCACGCCGCGATGGTCCCCGGGATCCCGCTGCCCGAGCAGCGGGAGGAGATCCTCTGCGGGTCGACGCGAGGGGAACGGGAACTCGCCGCCCTGTTCCCCGGCGGCCCTTGGCACGACCACTACACCGACGCCAAACCGGTCGTGTTCGGCCACCACGTGACCGGCCGCGAACCGCTGGTCCGCGACGGCCGCGTCTTCGGCCTGGACACCGGCGCCTGCCACGGCGGCCGCCTGACCGCCCTGTGCCTCCCGGACCTCACGATCCACTCGGTGGAGGCGCGCGCCGACCACTGGGCGGCCGTCCGACACCGGTGGCAGCTGCCCGTCCTGAAGACCCGGCCCTGGCGCGACTCCCCCTGGCCGGAGCTGGCGGACGCGGCGGACCGGTTCTCCTCGACCCGTGACCCGGCGGTACGGGAGTGGCTGGAGGCGCTCCGGGAGTGGGCCGCGGAGCTGCGGGCGGCCGTCCCCGCCCTCGTCTCCACCGCGCACCGGATCGCCGCGGATCTTCCCCCGGAGGAGCTGCGCCGGCATCCCGCCGCGAAGGTCCTCTTCCAGGCCCGCAACGGCCGCCTCGACGAGACCGCCCTGGCCCGGCAGTGCCCGACACCGGGCAGGACCATCGCCCTGGCGGCCGCGCTGGGCCTGACACTGCCCGAACCGCCCGGCTGAACAGGACACCGGGCGAGACACCCACCAGAGTGGCGGGCAGGGCAGCGGGCAGGACGCAGCGAGCGCCGCGTCCTGCCCGGCGGGGGCGCGGGTCACGAGGCGCGCCCCGCGCCCCCCCGGCCGGGGTCAGTGGCGGGACACGGGGGTCTCGGAGGTCACGCGCGTGAGCTTGGCCGGGTTGCGGACGTAGTACAGGCCCGTGATCCGGCCGTCCTCCACGCGGACCGCCATGACGCCGTCCAGCTCACCGTCCAGGCGCACCGCCAGCGCCGGGTTCCCGTTGACGACGGCCGGCTCGACCGACACCGACACCTTCGCCCTGGCGATCCCGCCGGCGATGTACCGGCCGACCTTGCCGGCGCCGACCATCGGACGCGGCACCGCGTGCTTCACCCCGCCGCCGTCGCCGATCAGGACGATCTCGGGCGCCAGCACGTCCAGCAGCCCCTGCAGGTCGCCCGACTCCAGCGCCCGCCGGAACGAGTCGAGCACCGTGCGCGTCTCGGCCGCGGACACCGCCCGCCGCGGACGGCGCGCGTCCACGTGCCGCCGCGCCCGGTAGGCGATCTGCCGCACCGCCGCCGGGCTCTTCCCGACCGCCTCGGCGATGTCGTCGTAGTCCACCTCGAACGCCTCGCGCAGCACGAACACCGCCCGCTCGGTCGGCGACAGCGTCTCCAGCACCAGCATCAGCGCCATCGACATGCTCTCGGCGAGCTCCACGTCCTCGGCGACGTCCGGCGCGGTCAGCACCGGCTCGGGCAGCCACGGCCCCACGTAGGACTCCTTCCGGCGCGTCAGCGTCCGCAGCCGGTTCAGCGCCTGCCGCGTGACGATCCGGATCAGGTAGGCGCGCGCGTCCCGCACCTCCCCCGGATCGACCTTCACCCACCGCAGCCACGCCTCCTGGAGGACGTCCTCGGCGTCGGCCGCCGACCCGAGCATCTCGTAGGCGACGGTGAACAGCAGGTTGCGGTACGCGACGAACACCCCGGTCGCCCCGTCCGCCCCCGCCCCGTCCGCCCCGGCCTGGTCCGTCCCGGTCTCGTCCGCCCGGGCCTGGTCGTGCTGGTCGCTCATTCGGTGGTCCTTCGTCGTCCCGGGGCCGCGGCGCGGCGCGCCGTCCGGCCGGATGATCGACCTTAAGACACCCCGCGGCCGTCCGGCGTCACACCATGTGACGCACCTCACCCGGACGCCGCGGCGCACCCCCGCGACGTGCGCGGACGGCGATCACCTGTGGGAGACTGGCCCGCCGGACCAAGGCCGCAACACCCCGGGGGACCGCACGACCATGGGCGTAGTACGCATCACGCGACCCAACGCGCGCTACCAGCAGTGGGAGGCACTGCTGCGCAACCAGAACAAGCGGCAGCGCGCCGGGGAGTTCCTCGTCCAGGGCGTCCGCCCGATCACCCTGGCCGTCGAGCACGGCTGGCCCTTCCGCGCCGTCCTCTACGACGCCGACCGGCCCCTGTCCCGCTGGGCGCAGGACGTCCTGGACCGCGCCGGCGGCGACCGCGTCGCGATGTCCCCCGACCTGCTGCTCCAGCTCAGCGGCAAGGAGCAGCAGACCCCCGAGCTCGTCGCCGTCGTCGAACTCCCGCCCGACGACCTCACCCGCATCCCCGTCGGCCCCGGCTTCCTCGGCGCCGTGTTCGACCGCCCCACCGGCCCCGGCAACATCGGCACGATCGTCCGGTCCCTGGACGCGTTCGGCGGCGCCGGCCTGATCGTCACCGGCCACTCCGCCGACCCCTACGACCCCAAGGCCGTCCGCGCCTCCACCGGCTCCCTGCTCGCGCTCCCGGTCGTCCGCGCCCGCTCCCACCGCGAGGTCCTCGACTGGACCGCCGACCTGCACGCCACCGGACGGCCCGTCCAGATCGTCGGCACCGACGAGCACGGCACCGCCGAACTCGCCGACGTCGACCTCACCCGCCCCACGCTCCTGGTCATCGGCAACGAGACCGCCGGCCTCAGCGCCGGCTGGCGCGACAACTGCGACCTCATGGCCCGCATCCCCATCGGCGGCTCCGCCAGCTCCCTCAACGCCGCCAACGCCGCCACCGTCGCCCTCTACGAAGCCACCCGCCAACGCACCCGCCCCCACCGCCCCACCTGACCCCTTCACCCACCTGACCCCCTTCACCCCGCCGGCCCCCGGCGCCCGGCCCCGCCGGCCCGCTCAAGGCACCAGCACGACGCGGCGATCACCGCCCGGCCGCCTCCACACCCGCTCCACCTCCGCCAGCGGAACCGCCTCGACCTCAAAGGGCATCTCCCCCGCGGCCGCCTGCCGGAGCAACCCGGCGTAGGCGACCGCGGCGTCGGCGAGCGGAGCCCGCCCACCGGCCCCCGCCCCCGCACCGACCAACCGGACCGGCGCCTTGCGCAGCGCCATGACGGGCAGCGCCGCCACCTCCCCGGCGGACATCCCCACCGCGACATAGCGGATCGCCGCACCGCCGGGACGCCCCCCGACGCGCATCAGCGCCGCGAACACCGCCTCCGCCGGCGCACCCCACAGGTAGTCCACGACCAGGTCGAACGGCCCCTCGGCCGCGATGGCGGCGGCCAGCTCCCCCTGCGGCCGGTCGACCCGGACCGCGGCGCCGGCCCCGTCCGCCACCAGCCGGTCCAGAACCCGCCGATCGCGCCCGCCGACGACGACGCGCGCACCAAGCCCCACGGCCAGCCTGGTGGCGATCCGCCCGGACGCGCCGGTCGCACCCAGCACGAGAACCGTCTCCCCGGCGGCGACCCCGCCTTCGACCACGACCGCCTTCCACGCCGCCATGCCGGGATTGAGGACCGCCGCGGCGGTCACGTCATCGACGCCGTCGGGCACCGGCAGCCACCCGCCGCGCCGCACCAGCGTCCGCTCCGCCATCCCCCCGTACGGCGGCACGGGGCCGAAGAACGCCACCCGCGACCCGTCCTCCAGGCGCCCCACACCGTCCAAGCCGACCACATGCGGCAACACCGCCGGAGCGTAGTGAACCCCGTCCGCCATCAAACGGTCCGACGGCTTGAACGCCGCCGCCGTCACCCTCACCACCGCCTCACCGTCACCCGCCACAGGCTCCGGAAACGCCCCATAGCCAGGGACCCGTCCGACGCCGTGCAGGACGGCGGCGCGCATGTACCGCGTGCTCGGCATGATCCCCCCTCGCCCCGGCCCGCCCCAGCACAGGCCAGATCCGTTCAAAGTGAACGGAAACGCTAGCAACGAACCCGTGCATAATGAACGGAATGGCCGGAAGTGACCACGACGACTACTACGAGGCATGGCTCGACGTCCTCGGACGGGTCTCACGCCCCCGCTTCGTCGCCCTGATCCTCGACCGCGCCGGCGTGACCCTGGACGCGGACCTGTGCCGCTACCTCATCCACATCGACCTGCGCGGACCGATCGGCGTCCTCGAACTGGCCGAACTCGCCGAGCACAACCACCCCAAGGCCAGCCGCTCACTCGCCCGGCTCGAACGGCTCGGCCTCATCACCCGATCCCCCGCCCCGCACGACCGGCGCGTCAAGACCGCCTCGACCACCCCCGAAGGCCGCCGCATCGTCGAGGCGATCAACCAAGGACGACGCCGGATCCTCCAGGAGGCGTTCGAAGGCTGGAGCGAACACGACCGCGCCGAACTGGCACGCCTCACCCGCCGCTTCACCGACGCCATCGTCACCCTGATGGAGACCGCCGACCCCGAGACGTGACCCAGGACTACGACGCCCCCGGCGACACTCCCCCGCCCGGACGGCCCGGACCGGCGAGGCGGGCGGCGACACCGTCCAGCACCCACTCCAGGCCCGTCTCGAACGACGTCTCCGCGTCCACCTCGGCGCCCTCGCGCACCGCCCTCGCCAGCGCCGGGAAACGACCCGTCGCCAGCATCCTCGACACGTGCGGGCCCCGCGCGCGCTGCCACTCCCGCTTCGACAGGCCCGTCACCCGCTCCGCCCGCACGTTCGCGACCTCACGCCTCACCGCCCCGGTGACATACGCCGCGACGGTCTCCACCGCACGCATCACCGTGTCCACGTCGGCCACCCCGTCCAGCGCCGACAGCATCGCCTCCGACACCGCCATGGCGTTCGGCCCCATCGCCGGACGGCCACCCAGCAGATCCGCCAGCCACTCGTGCCGCAGCGCCGCCTCCCTCGTCCGCCGGGCGTGACCCCGCAGCGCCTCCCGCCAGTCACCGGCCCCCTCCCCCGGCAGAAGCTCCGCGTACACCTCGTCCACCATGAGGTCGAGCAGCTCCTCCTTGGTGGCGATGAACCCGTACAGCCGCATCGGACCGGCCCCCAGCCGGCCCGCGACCTTCCGCAGCGACACCGCCTCCAGGCCGCCCTCGTCCGCCAGCGCCACGGCCGCCGCGACGATCCGCTCCCGATCCAGCGGCACGGGCCGAGGCGGCGGCTCCGGCCGATCCCACACGGTCATGATCACATCATCCCATTGCGGCGCCACCACCCACCGCAATACGGTGTATCGCCATGAGACACCGTATCGCCGTCGTCGGCGCCGGCCCCGCCGGACTCACCTTCGCCCGCGTCCTCCACCGCCACGCCCACCCCGTCACCGTCCTCGAACGCGACCCCGCCCCCGACGCCCGGCCCCCCGGCGGCACCCTCGACCTCCAGCAGGGACTCGGCCAGCTCGCCCTGCGCAAAGCGGGCCTCCACGCCGACTTCCGGGCACTGTCCCGCCCCGAAGGACAGGCCATGCGCATCCTCGACCCGGACGGCACCGTCCTGCGCGACTGGAAACCCCGCCCCGACGACCACGCCCACCCCGAGATCGACCGCGGCCAACTCCGCGACCTGCTCCTCGGCCCCCTCGACGTCCACTGGGGCCGCAGCGTCACGAGAGTCGTCCCGACCCCCGGCGACGGCACCACCGTCCACTTCACCGACGGACGGCACCAGACCTACGACCTGGTGATCGGCGCGGACGGCGCCTGGTCCCGCGTCCGCCCCGCACTCTCCCCCGAGACACCGCACTACACCGGCGTCACCGCCGTCGAGACCTCCCTCCCCGACCTGGACACCCGCCACCCCGACCTCGCCCGCCTCGTCGGCGACGGATCGATGGCCGTGTTCGGCCGCAACCGCGCCCTCGTCGCCCAGCGCGGCAGCGGCGGCCACGTCAAGGCCTACGCCCAGTTCCGCGCCCCGCTGGACTGGCACACCGACCTCGACCCGGACGACGCCGACGCCGTCCGGTCACGCCTGCTCGCCCTCTACGACGGCTGGACGGCCCCCGTCCTCGACCTCCTGCGCCACGGCACCACGTTCACCCACCGCCCCATCCACGCCCTGCCCGTCGCCCACACCTGGACGCACGTCCCCGGCGTGACCCTGCTCGGCGACGCCGCCCACCTGATGCCCCCGCTCGGCGCCGGCGCGAACCTCGCGATGCTCGAAGGCGCCGAACTCGCCGAATCCATCGCCGCCTCCGCCCCCGGCGACCTGGACGACGCCGTCCGCGCCTTCGAGGAACGCATGTGGGCCCGCGCCGGCAGATGGGCGCAGCACACGACCGCCGGCCTGGAACGCCTCGTCGGCCCCGACCCCAGCGAGGCGCTCGCTCTCTTCGATGAGGTTCACATGAGCTGACCTGCTGTGGTTACATCCCGGCTAGCACCTTTACATAGTAAGGTATGTCCTGGTGGACCGAGCCACCGTTCCGGACCCGCCATAATCTGAGGAGTGCGGCCAAGCAGCTCCTACGCCTTCCTCGACCACCCCGGCCCGATCCCCTTCGCCCACCGGGGCGGGGCGGGCGGACGCCCCGAGAACTCCCTCGCGGCCTTCCAGCGCGCCGTCGACCTCGGCTACCGCTACCTGGAGACCGACGCCCACGCCACCGCCGACGGCGTCGTCGTCGCCTTCCACGACCGCACCCTCGACCGCGTCACCGACCGTGCGGGCGCCCTCGCCGCCCTCCCCTACGCCGAGGTCGCCCGCGCCCGGATCCACGGCACCGAACCCATCCCCAAACTCGAGGACCTCCTCGGCTCCTTCCCCGAGGCGCGCTTCAACATCGACCTGAAGGAGGCCTCGGTCATCGGCCCCCTCGCCCGCGTCCTGCACCGCACCAAGGCCTGGGACCGCATCTGCCTGACCTCCTTCTCCACCCGCCGCCTCATGCAGATGCGCGCCCGCCTGCCCCTGTTCACCGACCAGGACGTCTGCACCGCCCTCGGCCCCCGCGGCCTGATGGCCCTGCGCGCCAAGTCCTACGGCGGCCCCACCGCCAAACTCGTCCGCCTCGCCGCGACCGGCGTCGCCTGCGCCCAGGTCCCCTACGGCCTCGGCCCGGTCCCGTTCGTCACCGAGGCGTTCATCGCCAAGGCCCACGAACTCGGCCTGAAGGTCCACGCCTGGACCGTCAACGACCCCGCCGTCATGGAACGCCTCCTGGACATCGGCATCGACGGCATCATGACCGACGACCTGGTCGCCCTCCGCCACGTCCTCTCCGCCCGCGGCCTCTGGCGCCACTGACCCCCTCCCCCACCCACCCGATCCATCCCGCAGCCCCCTCGCACAAGGCCCGAGAGCGCCCGCCCACCGACGACGCGCTCACCTGACCGGTCCGCCGATCACGGCGTTGGGCGCGCGAAGCGGTTCGACGCGGGTTCTCGAATGGGCACCGGGCCATGTTCGATACCCACAGTTCGCATGTTCTCGCCAAATGATCATCACTCAGCGCTAGCATCGATAAACGTAAAGTCAGTGAAGCCTGGCGGCAGGAGGATCTCGATGCGCCGGATCGACCCGACCACGCGACCGTGCAACCTCGCCTTACCGGAGGAGATTCGCCCAGAGGACGGGCTCTCCCACGTCCTCTACCGCTTCTTCGCCGAGGGTGGCGACCTGCTGTACGTGGGCATCACGGACGGCGATCCGAGCGTTCGGTGGTCGTCCCACCAACGCCACGCCGGCTGGTGGAAGGACGTCGCCTTCGTGCACGTGGAGCACTTCCCGGACCTGGCCTCGGTGCGGACGGCGGAACTCGCGGCGATCCGGGCCGAGGCCCCGCGCCACAACATCGCCGACACACCCCGGGTCGAGGAGCGCGCCTCGGCCTCTTCCAGCAAGAAGGCCGTGCGGCGCGGCAGCCAGTCGCTTCCGCCCAATCCCTCGGTCTCCGCCACCGAGGCGCGGATCATCATCAAGGAACTGGTCAGCCGCGTGGTCTACAGCGGCGAGACCGTCACCATCACTCGTCACGGGCGGCCGGTGGCCCATCTGGTCAGCATGGACGACTGGGAACTGCTTCAGCAGGCCAAACGAGGGCTCACCGGCCCGTCAGCCCCCGACACCGGCACAGCGCCGCCGTCCGGCAGTGAGGCCGAAACCCCTCAGGCGCCCCCTGCGCCGAGCTACCTCTCCGAAGCCGGCGAGACGGTCAACGGCCGAAACCCGGACGGTGACCGTGCGGGCCACCGGGGCGGTACTCCGCGGCGATCCGCAGCGGCCCCCCAGGACGCTGGCTTTCACCTTGCTGATCGGGGCCCGGCGGGATGGGCCCCGCCTGCGTGAGGTCGTAACGCCGCTCCCGCATGCTCCGCAGGAGCTCCAGGTCTTCCGGAGACACCAGAGCCGCCATCGCGCGTCCGCGACGGGTGAGGACCACGGGCTCGCCGGTGTAGGCGACTTTGTTGACCAGGTCGGCGAACTGGGCTCGAGCTTCCGTTACCGGCACATCCACGAGATTCATCGTATAGCGAAAACCCCGCCTCCCTCTGGTGACGCGATCCCGCGCGTCCTACGCTCCTGAACTGTACCTACCGTACAGTTGATCAAGGGGCATCGATGCGGATAGCGCAATGGAACGACGAGGGGCGTGCGGAGACGTTCGTGGGGCGGTCGCGGACGGCGGTGGAGGCGCCGGAGGCTGCGCTGGGGACCGAGGCGCTGTTCCAGCGGCTGCTGGGGCAGCGGATCGTGTTCCTGGGCGAGGAGGTCGACGACCGCGTCGCCAACCGGGTGTGCGCGCAGCTGCTGCTGCTCGCGGCGCAGGACGCCGAGCGGGACATCACGCTGTACGTCAACTCCCCCGGCGGGGTCGTGGACGCCGGCATGGCGATCTACGACATGATGCAGTTCGTCCCGAACGACGTGTCGACCGTGGCGCTCGGGATGGCGGCGTCGATGGGGCAGATGCTGCTGTGCGCGGGCGCGCCCGGTAAGCGGTACGCGCTGCGGCACGCGCGGATCATGATGCACCAGCCGCACGGCGGGATCGGCGGGACGGCGTCCGACATCAGGATCCAGGCCGAGCAGTCGGTGTACCTGAAGCGGACCCTGTTCGAGCTGATCTCCCATCACACCGGGCAGCCGCTGGAGCGGGTCGTGGAGGACGGCGACCGGGACCGGTGGTTCACCGCCGAGCAGGCCCGCGAGTACGGGTTCGTCGACCACGTCGTCGACTCGACCGACCGGGTCGGGTCGTGACCGGGCCGCGCGCCGAGGGGCGCTACGTGATGCCGTCGTACGTCGAGCGGACGTCGTACGGGGTGAAGGAGAGCAATCCCTACAACAAGCTGTTCGAGGAGCGGATCGTGTTCCTCGGGTCGCAGGTGGACGACACGGCCGCCAACGACGTCACCGCGCAGCTGCTGGCGCTGGAGGGGATGGACCCGGACCGTCCGATCAACCTGTACATCAACTCGCCCGGCGGGTCCCTGACGGCGATGCTGGCGATCTACGACACGATGCAGTACGTCCGGCCGGTGGTCGAGACGACGTGCGTGGGGCAGGCGGTGTCGGCGGCGGCGGTCCTGCTGGCGGGCGGCGCGAAGGGCAGGCGGCAGGCGCTCGCGGGGGCGCGGATCCTGCTGCAGGAGCCGGCGGTGGACGTGACGCGCGGGTCGTCCAGCGACATGGAGATCCAGGCGGCGGAGATCCTGCGGCTGCGGGACCAGACCGAGCGGATCGTGGCGGAGGCGACCGGCCGCGACGCCGAGACCGTCCGGCGGGACCTGGACCGGGCGCGGTTCTTCACCGCGGCCGAGGCGCTGGAGTACGGGCTGGTCGATCATGTGCTGACGTCCCGCAAAGGGTGAACGGTGCGTCACGGGCCGGTGGCGAATACGGAAAAGTACCAGGGTTGGAACACGGTCCGACTGGGAATCTTGCGGAGGTACTCAGCGTTGGTCTGGACAAGACCGCAAGCCGTCTGGGAGGCACGTGACGATGGCGGAGCGCGCACTTCGCGGCACTCGACTCGGAGCGACCAGCTACGAGAACGATCGCAACACCGATCTGGCCCCACGCCAGGAGGTCGACTACACCTGCGGCAAGGGGCACCGGTTCACCGTGACGCTCGCTGCCGAGGCCGAGGTGCCCATGACCTGGGAGTGCCGCAGCTGCGGCGCGACCGCACTGCGGGTGGACGGCGAGCTGCCCCAAGCCAAGAAGGGTAAGCCGCCGCGGACCCACTGGGACATGCTCATGGAACGGCGGACGCTGGAGGATCTGGAGGAGGTGCTGGCCGAACGCCTGGAGATCCTGCGTTCGGGCCGGCGCAGGACCGCCTGACAGCCCGAACGGCGCCTGCCCCGACAACCGCCGGGCCGCCCCCGTCTTCGCGACGGGGGCGGCCCGGCGGTTTTTTCTCGTCCCGGGGCGCGTCCGCGGGCCCGGTCGGGCGTCCGGTGGGGCGTCCGCTGTCAGTTCACGTCCGGGCGCGTCTGCGGGGGTCCCGGTCGGGCGGTGGTCGTCGGGTTCAGGGGCGGTCGTCGTCGTGGATGACCTCGCCCTGGACGACCGTTCCGCGCGGCGCCGCGCCGGTCTCGCCCGCCGGGCCGGACGGCGGGCCGAACGGGCCGGTGCCGGTGCCGGTGCCGAATCCGCCGGGGCCGGTCATGCCGGGCGGGAAGGCGCCCGTGCGGGCCTGGACGGCGGCCAGGCGGCGCGCGGCGACCCGGCCGAGCAGCCGCCGCACCGGGGGCCGGGTGAACGGCAGGACGAACGCGAGCCCGAGCAGGTCGGTGAGGAAGCCGGGGATCATCAGCAGGACGCCGCCGGCCATCACCAGGGCCGCGTCGCCGAGCTCGCGTTCGGGCGGTTCGCCGCGGGTGAGGGCGGCGTTGAGGGCGCGCCAGGCGCGGCGGCCCTCGCGGCGGACGAGCCAGCCGCCCAGCAGCAGCCCGGCGACGAGCAGCGCCGCCGTCGGCCAGCCGCCGAGGGCCTGTCCGACCTGGACGATCAGCATGATCTCCAGCACGGGCAGCAGCAGGAACGACAGGACCAGGACGAGCGGCAGCATGGCTCCATCTTCGCTTCGGGTGGACGGACCGTCACCCATCACAACGCCGCGCCCGGCCCGAACGTTTCCCCCGGCCGTCCCGCGTCCGGCGGGGTCAGTGGCGGCCGCGTAGACGGGCGACGCGGTCGGCGACGCCCCACTGGGTCACGCGGAGCATCGCCTCGATCATGATGTCGCGGCTCATCTTGCTGGTGCCGTGGACGCGCTCGACGAAGGTGATCGGGACCTCGACGACCCGCAGGCCCTGCTTGAGGGAGCGGCGGGCCAGGTCGATCTGGAAGCAGTAGCCGCGGGAGTCGACGCCGTCCAGGCCGATCTTCTGCAGGGTCGCGGCGCGGAACGCGCGGTAGCCGCCGGTGGCGTCGCGCAGCGGCAGCCCGAGCATCATCCGGACGAACACGTTGCCGCCGCGGGAGATGAACTGGCGCGACAGGGGCCAGTTCTCGATGCGCCCGCCGGGGATGTAGCGGGCGCCGAGGACCAGGTCGGCGTCCTGCAGGGCGGTGAGCAGGCGGGGCAGTTCCTCGGGCTGGTGGGAGCCGTCGGCGTCCATCTCGACCATGACGTCGTAGCCGTGCTCGGCGGCCCAGCGGAACCCGGCGATGTAGGCGGCGCCGAGGCCCTCCTTGCCCTGGCGGTGCAGGACCTTGACGTGGTCGTCGCCGGCGGACAGCTCGTCGGCGAGCTTGCCGGTGCCGTCGGGGCTGTTGTCGTCGGCGACGAGGACGTCCACCTCGGGCACGGCCGCGCGGACGCGGCCCACGATGCGCTCGATGTTGTCCCGCTCGTTGTAGGTCGGGATGATCACAAGGACCCGGCCCAGGTCGGCTGGGATGTCCATCGGCGTCAGTTCTCCTCGTCGTCGGTGCGTGCTTCCCCCACAGTGTCCCGCACGGGCGGGGGCTCCGCGTCCCGGCCGGCGGGGCGCTGCGGGAGCGGCTCGGCGCGGCGGCGGCGCGCCGAGCCGAGGCCGGCGGCGACCGCCCCGAGGGCCGCGAGGGTGAGGGCCCATTCGGGGAGCGCGCCCAGGCGGTCCGCCATGGTACGCGAGGTCCGCGCGGGGACCGTGGCGACCTGGAGGGCCGGGACGAACTCCTTCGACCGGGCGATCATACGGCCGTCGGGGGCGACGATGGCGCTGATGCCGCTCGTCGCCGCCACCAGGATCGTACGGCCGTGCTCGACCGCGCGCAGCCGCGACATGGCGATCTGCTGCGGGGGCAGGCTGGTCTCGCCGTAGGTGGCGTTGTTGGTCTGGACGACCATGACGTCGCCGGGTGCGGAGTCGCGGGTCTCCTTGTCGTAGGCGACCTCGAAGCAGATGACGTCGCCGATCGTGATCGGCCCCAGCTTCATCACCCCGGAGCGGTTCCCCTTGACGAAGTCGCGGGGGACGCGCTGGAAGCGGGTGATGAGCTTGGTGAGGATGTCGCGGAACGGGAGGTACTCGCCGAACGGGACGGGGTGCCGCTTCACGTAGTAGTTCCCGGGGCCGCTTTTGGGGTCCCAGACGATGCCGCGGTTCTCGATCTTCTTGCCGTCGGGGGTGTCGACCAGCGCGCCGACCAGGACGGGCACGCCGATGTCGCGGACGGCGCCGTCGATGGCCTGGTAGGCGTCGGGTTCGGTGAACGGGTCGAGGTCGCTGGCGTTCTCGGGCCAGATGACCAGCTGCGGGCGCGGCACCCGTCCGGCGCGGATCTCGGCGGCGAGCTTACGGGTCTCGCGGACGTGGTTGTCCAGGACGGCGCGGCGCTGCCCGAGGAAGTCCAGGCCGAGCCGGGGCACGTTCCCCTGGACGACCGCGACGGTGACGGGCCGTCCGCCGGTGGGTGTGGGGATCGCCAGGCCGCCGGCGACGACCAGCGCGGCCAGGACGACGGCGGCGCCGGCGCCGGCCACGGGCCCGCGCCACCCGCCGCCCCCGGCCCGCTCAGTGCCCTTGGCCCGCTCAGTGCCCTCGGCCGGCTCAATGCCCTTCGCTGGCTCGGCGTCATCGGCTCGCTCGGCACCGCCGGGAGCCTCGGCGAGGGCGGGGCGGGCGGGGCGGAGGCGCCAGGCGGTGGCGGCGGCGTAGGCGAGCAGGCCGCCGACGAGCGCGGTCAGGAAGGTGACCAGGGGCGCGCCGCCGAGGGAGGCGTAGGGGGTGAAGGGCGTGGCGGTCTGGCTGAACGCCAGCCGCGCCCAGGGGAACCCGCCGAACGGCTGGCGTCCGCGCAGGGCCTCCTCGGCGACCCATCCGGCGGCGGTCCACAGCGGCCAGGCGGGCAGGCGGGTGACCACGGCGGTCCCGGCGGCGAGCGGGATGAAGTAGAGCGCCTGGACGAGGCTGAGCAGCACCCAGCCGTCCCAGCCGACCTTGTGGATGCCCTCCAGGACGGGCAGGAAGAACACCGCGCCGCCGACGAACCCGAGCCAGGCGGCGGTGCGGGCGGGCACGCCGCGCCAGGCGAGGGTGAGCAGCGCGACCGCGGGCGGCCCGAGGTAGGGCAGGTCGACGGGCGGGAACGCCAGCCACAGCAGCAGCCCGGCGGCGACGGTGACGGCGTGCCGGGGCCATCCGGCGCGTCCGCCGCGCCGGATCCGCGCCCAGCGGCTCTCCGCGGCCTCGCCGGACGGCTCGGGGGCCGGGAGCCGGTCGGGGGCCGGTTCGGCGCCCGCCTCGTCCGGGCGGGGGCCCGGCTGCCGTTCCGGGAGGGTGTCGTGCGCCACCGCGGCTCCTTGTCCGATGGGTCGGCGTCCGTTGTGGACCGGCCGAACGCTACCGGTTCGGCGGCACTGGCACGACCGGGCGGGCGTGGACCGGCGCGCGGCGTCCGCCTGCCGGAGGTTGTACCCCGTCCGGCCGGCGGCCACGACGCGCGGCGAGCCGCGGGGCACGCGGCGGGCCGGGACGCGCGGCGGGACGGCCTGTGGCGAGGCGGCCGGGGCGGGGTGGGGCGGGGGCACGGAAGAGGGCCCCTGGCATCCGTCGGGCCGGCGCCGTCCCCACAGGCGGTGGGAGCGGTGCACCGTTTTCTACTGGATGTCGGGGCCCTTCCCGGGTCCAACCCCCGCGCGATCGGGCGGCTCCGCTCCGGACGGCGCCGTGCGCCGAGCCTGGTGAGGACGGGGCGGGGGTGGTGGCCCGCGGCCCGCCGTGGCGCGGTGGCCGGTGCGCGCCGGGGCGGCCGATCGGTGAGTCCCGTGCTGGACTGGAGCAAAACTACCCAGTTCCGCGACCTTGTCAACCGCCTCCGGCGGGCCCGCCGGCGCGGTGCCCGGCGCGGGCCGGACACGCGCTGGTCACGTGCCGTTCAGGCGGGTTCAGGGCACCACGACGGTTCCGGTGGCGGTGACGACGGTGACCGGTTCGGCGAGGACCTCGGCGGCGGACTCGCCCTTGTCGGGGCGGCCGCGGCAGATCACGCGGGCGGTGAGGTCGAGGGTGCGGCTGCGGCGTCCGACGCGGGTGACGACGGCGGTGGCCTCCACGACGTCCCCGGCGCGCAGGGGGGCGCGGAACTGGACGTCGGAGTAGGACGCGAACAGGCCCTCGTCGCCGTCGGTGCGGATGCACACCTCGGTCGCGACGTCGCCGAACAGGCCGAGGACGTAGGCGCCGTCCACCAGGTTCCCGGCGTAGTGGGCATGGGAGTAGGGGACGTAGCGGCGGTGGGTGACGGTCAGCCCGGTCCGGGGGTCGGCCTGCCCGGCGTCGGCCTGCCCGGCGTCGGCCTGCTCGGGGGCGGGCGCGGGGTCGGTCATGCGTTCTCCTCGGGGCCGGTCGACGCGGCGGGCAGCAGGGCGTGGACGAGGTAGGAGGCGACCTCCGACGGGGTGGTGCCCTTGCCGAAGATGCGGTCCACGCCCAGGTCGGACGGGGTGACGGTGTCGAAGCGGGGGCCGCCGACCACCAGCAGGGGGCGGCCGATGCCGGCGGCGACGGCGGTGGGGTACTCGGCGTGGAACGCGGCGGCCATCTGCTTGGTGTTGTGCAGGTGGGCGTTGCGCTGGGTGACGACCTGGGAGACCAGGACGGCGTCGGCGTCCTCGGCCTTGGCGCGGTCGACGAGCTCCTCGACGGTGACCTGGGCGCCCATGTTCACCACCTGGATCTCGCGGTAGTACTCCAGGCCCTTCTCCCCCGCGAAGCCCTTGACGTTGAGGATCGCGTCGATGCCGACGGTGTGGGCGTCGGTGCCGATGCAGGCGCCGACGACGACCAGGCGGCGGCCGAGCGTCCCGCGGATCGCCTGGTTGATCTCCGGCGCGGACAGCAGCGGGTACTCGCGGCCCTCGGGGACGGGGATGGAGGCGTAGTCGATGAGGTGGCCGGTGCGGCCGTAGACGATGAAGAAGGTGAAGTCGGGGCCCATGGGCTTGGCGTGCACGACGCTGGCGGGGTCCAGGCCCATCTTGGCGGCGAGCTGGAGCGCGGCGGCGTCGGCGCGGGGCCCGGCGGGGACGGGCAGGGTGAACGACATCTGGACCAGGCCGTCGCCGGTGGTGTCGCCGTAGGGGCGGATGACCTGCCGGGTGTCGGCGGGCTGGGCGGGGGCCTGCGTCCCGGTTCCGGTGAGCGGGTCGGCGGTCATGCGGGCACCTCCTGCGGGGCGGTCGCGGCGTGCGGGTCCTCGGCGTCGAGGATCTCGATGGCGGGGTTGACGTAGCCGTCGGCGCGTTCGACGACGCCGTCCAGGCCCTTGCCGGCGTCCGGGGGGCGGCGGGTGACGCCGAAGGTGCCCTCGGCGATGGCGGTGAGCAGGCCGTCCCTCTCGACGCGCTCCAGCAGGTCGACCGACTCCGCCAGGACGCGGCGGGCGCGTTCGGCGACGAAGCCGTCCGGGCGGGGGACGAAGTCCTCGGCGAGGCCGCCGCAGGCGTCGCGGACGTAGCGGACGTTCTCCAGCGCCAGGTCGCGGTCCGACAGCCAGGGGGTGTGGATGCCCTCGGTCATCATCCCGATGAGGATGATCGACTGGCCGGTCATGACGCCGGCGAGGTTGAAGAAGGCGTCCAGCAGGTAGCCGGCGAAGATGTTGCCGGTCATGTGCTTGGTCGGCGGCATGTACTTCAGCGGCGCGTCGGGGAACAGTTCGCGGACGAGCTGGGCGTGCGCGAGTTCCAGCCGGAACGACTCGGGGATCCTCGGGTTGATCTCGAAGGCGTGGCCGAGGCCGAGCTGGGCGTCGGCGAGGCCGGCCTCGTGCCCGAACCGCTCGTTGAGCAGCTGCGACACGATGACGGTGTGCGCGGCGTCGACGGCGTCGGCGGTGGTGAGGTAGTTGTCCTCGCCGGTGTTGACGACGATCCCGGCGCGGGCGTGGATCTGCCGGGAGAACCGCTGGTCGATAAAGGTCCGGCGGGGGTTGATGTCGCGGAAGATGATGCCGTACATGCAGTCGTTCAGCATCATGTCGAGGCGTTCGAGCCCGGCGAGGGTGGCGATCTCGGGCATGCACAGCCCGGAGGCGTAGTTGGTGAGCCGGACGTAGCGGCCGAGCTCGCGCGACACCTCGTCCAGGGCGGCGCGCATGAGCCGGAAGTTCTCCTGGGTGGCGTAGGTGCCGGCGTAGCCCTCGCGGGTGGCGCCCTCGGGGACGAAGTCCAGCAGCGACTGCCCGGTGGAGCGGATGACGGCGACGACGTCGGCGCCCTCGCGGGCGGCGGCCTGCGCCTGCGGGATGTCCTCGTAGATGTCGCCGGTGGCGACGATGAGGTAGATCCACGGCTGGGCGGGGTCGCCGACGCCCGCGAGCATCCGGTCGCGTTCGGCGCGGCGGCGGTCGATGCGGGTGATGCCGCCGCGCGCGGCGCGGCGGGCGGCGTCGTGGGCGGTGCGGGCGTCGCCGCCGGTGGGCAGGCGGAAGCTCGCGCGTCCGGCGGCGGCGGCGCGGGCGAGGTCGGCCAGGGAGCTGTGGCCGCCCTGCAGGAGGGCGTCCCAGACGGGCAGGGCGACGCCGTGCTCCAGGCCGACCTGCGCCCGGACGGCGTCGACGAGGTGGTTGGCCCAGGGGCGGCCCTCGGCGTCGGCGCCCGACAGCCCGGCCAGGCGGAGCAGGGCGCGCTCGACCGAGACGGTGGTGTGGGTGCGGGCCATCCGGATGACGGGTTCGGCGGCGCGGGCGGCGAGGTCGCGGGCCCTGCGGACGACCTGGGGGTCCAGGTCGAGCTTGCCCCGCGTGTTCGGGCCGGTCACCGGGGTGCCCCCCGCGACGGGTCAGTGCGCAGGTCGGTCGGCATCGCCGTTCCCTTCTCCGCCGCGGTTCCCTTCCGCGCCGGCTTCGGGCACGCCGGACGGGCCGCGACGAACAATCGTCCTCATTGACGCGTTCTCTACGGAAGATCTTCCGGTATGTACCACGTCACGCGCAAGAACCTCTTTGCAGTCCGTCCGCAAAGAGCGTTCCGGTCGTCCGACTCCGGCCTGACCGGCATGAAAACAAGTTTGTTCGGCTAAGTAAGTGGAGGCGGACGCGCCGCCCCGCCGCGCGCCCGCCACCCCGGCGACACGCGCTCCCACGCGCACGACAGGCGCACGACAAGCGCACGACACGCACCGAGGAGAACCAGCGCAATGTGCGGAATCACCGGATGGGTGGACTTCGGCCGCGACCTCACCGCGGGCGCGGCCACCGCGGACACCGCCCGCACCGCGGCCGAGATGGTCGCCACCATGGCCTGCCGCGGCCCCGACGACCAGGGCGTGTGGACCTCCCCCCACGCCGTCCTCGGCCACCGCCGCCTCGCCGTCATCGACATCGAGGGCGGACGCCAGCCCATGGCCGCCCCCGCCGACCCCGCCACCCCCGGCCGCCCCGACCCCGCCGCCGGCCCGGGCACCACGCCCGCCGCCGGGCCGGGCGCCGGCCCGGCGGCCGTGCTCACCTACAGCGGCGAGGTCTACAACTTCACCGAGCTGCGCGCCGAGCTCACCGCCCTCGGCCACCGCTTCCGCACCCGCTCCGACACCGAGGTCGTCCTGCACGCCTACCTCCAGTGGGGCGAGCACCTCGCCGAACGCCTCAACGGCATGTACGCCTTCGCCGTCTGGGACGCCCGCACCGAGGAGCTGCTGCTGGTCCGCGACCGCCTCGGCGTCAAACCCCTCTACTGGCGGCGGCTGCCCGGCGGGCTGGCGTTCGGGTCCGAACCCAAGGCGATCCTCGCCCACCCCGGCGCCGACGCCGTCCTCGACGCCGACGGCCTGCGCGGCATCCTCGGCTTCTTCAAGGATGTCGGCCGCTCCCCCTACCGCGACATCCAGGAACTACGGCCCGGGCACGTCCTGCGGATCCGCCGCTCCGGGCTGACCGTCCGCCGCTACTGGCGGCCGCCGTCCGACCCGCACACCGACGACCTGCCCACCAGCGTCGCCCGCGTCCGCGAACTGCTGGAGGACATCGTCACCCGCCAGCTCGTCTCCGACGTCCCGCTGTGCACGCTGCTGTCGGGCGGCCTCGACTCCAGCATCGTCACCGCCCTCGCCGCCGCGCGCGGCCCCGTCCGCTCCTTCGCCGTCGACTTCACCGGCCAGGCCGAGAAGTTCGTCCCCGACCTCATGCGCGACACCCCCGACACCCCGTTCGTCCACGAACTCGCCGAGCACGCCGGGACCGAGCACGCCGACATCGTCGTGGACGCCGCCCGCCTCGCCGACCCCGAACTGCGCGCCACCGTCGTGCGCGCCTTCGACGCCCCCGCCGTCAACGGCGACATGAACTCCTCCCTGTACCTGCTGTTCCGCGCCATCCGCGAGAAGTCCACCGTCGCGCTGTCGGGTGAGTCGGCCGACGAGGTGTTCGGCGGCTACCTGTGGTTCCACGACGCGGGCGCCGTCCGCGCCGACACCTTCCCCTGGGTCGCGATGGCGCTGCGGCCGGGCGTCTCCGCACGGTTCGGCGCCGACCAGTCCGGCCCCTTCGACCGCGGCCTGCTCCAGACCCTCGACATGCCCGCCTACCTCGCCGACGAGTACGCCAAGGCCGTCGCCGACGTCCCCGACGTGCCCGGCGACGACGAGCACGAGCGGCGCATGCGGCGCGTCTGCCACCTGCACCTCACCCACTTCCTGCCGATGCTCCTGGACCGCAAGGACCGCGCCAGCATGGCCGTCGGCCTGGAGGTCCGCGTCCCGTTCTGCGACCACCGGCTCGTCGAGTACGTCTACCGCACACCCTGGGCCATGAAGACCCACGACGGCCGCGAGAAGAGCCTGCTGCGCAGCGCCGGCCGGCACCTGCTGCCCGAGTCCATCGCCCAGCGCCGCAAGAGCCCCTACCCCGCCATCCAGGACCCCGCCTACGAGCTGGCGCTGCGCGACCAGGTCCGCGACCTGCTCGCCGACTCCACCGCCCCCGTCACCCCCCTGCTCGACCGCGGCGCCGTCAAGCGGATGGCCGACCGGCCCATGGACGAGGCCGTCACCACCGGCTTCGGCGGACGCCGCAGCGCGTTCGAACTCGTCCTCAGCCTCGACGCCTGGCTCCGCGAACAGAACGTCCGCCTCGACCTGTGACCGGCCCGCTCCGACCGGCCGCCTGACCTCCGGCGCCTGCCGCCTGATCCCTGACGCCGGGCGCCTGACGTCTGGCGCCCGGCGTCCTGCGCGGTGGAACCGGCCCGGGTCGCACCCCGGGCCGGCCGCGCACCTCTTCTCCGCTCCCCCCGATCCCGGGTACCCGCCGGGGATCGCTCTCGGTACCGGTCCGGTCACGCTCACGCACAAAGCGCCATCCGAGCACGCAAGGTGAAGCTAAAATCACCAGCCGTCACCAACGGTGCTCGACCGGAAATCGGAAGTGGGCCATGCCTGTCTATCTGCTCGCGGCGGCGTGCGCGGTCGCCGTCGTGGTCATCGCGAGCCGGCTGCTGCGCCGCCTCGGCCGCGGCTCCGACGACGACTCCCCCGACGGCCCCACCACCAACCACGCCGGCGCGATGCTGTCGGCGCTGTTCCTGCTCGCCTTCGCCATCGCGATCGTCGTGCCCTGGACCAACGCCGACTCCGCCCGCTCCAACACCTCCACCGAGGCGCAGGCCCTGGTCGAGACCTACTGGTCCGCCGGACGCCTCGACCCCGCCGACGCCGCCCGCACCCGCGCCGAACTCGCCGACTACGCCACCTTCGTCCACCGCACCGAATGGCCCCTCATGCGCGACCACGGCAGGCTCAGCCCCGACGGCTGGGCCCGCCTGGACCGGCTCCGCCGCGAGACCATCGCCGTCCCCTTCAAGGACGGCGACGACTCCCAGGACGCCCGCACCGCCGTCCTGGACCACCTGTCGGAGATCTCCGCCGCCCGCCACCAGCGCGCCATGGACGCCCGCGCCCACCCGCCCGCCGGGCTCCTCGCCATCACCCTGCTCACCGGTCTCCTCGTCATCGTCCTGCCGCTCCTCGGCGGCGCCCGCCCGCGCGGCGCCGCGCTGGTCCCGCTCGGCCTGATGGGCGCGCTCCTCGCCGTGGGCATCTACCTCGCCCTCGACATCTCCCACGTCTTCTCCGGCGCCCTCGCCGTCCACCCCGACGCGTTCACCGCCGTATCCGGGGAGTTCGGACGCATCGCGCAGGGAGGCTGACGTGCGCCGCGCGCTCGCCCTCCCCGCGCTGCTGCTGCTCACCGCGGCCGCGAGCGGCATGGCCCCCCTCCTCACCGCCCCCACGGCCGCCGAGTCGCCCCCGTCACCGGCTCCGTCCACGTCCGCGGCGGCGCCCCCTTCCGCGTCACCACCCGTGTCCCCGGCCGCGGCTCCGTCCCCGGCCGCGGCCCCGTTCGCGGACGGCGCGAGCACCGCGACACCGCGGCCTCGGCACACCCCGACGTTCACCGCGTCGCCCGCGCACACGCCACGCACCGCCCGAACCTCCTCGCCGGACGCGACGCCCAGCGCTTCCCCGGCCCCGGCCCCGGCCTCGCCCTCGGCCGACCCCACGCCGACGCCGACGCCCACGTCCACGTCCACGTCCACATCAGCTTCGGCCTCGGTCTCGGTGTCGGTGCTCGACCCCGACCCCACACCGACCTCACCGGGGACGGTCCTGAGCGTGTGCATCCACGCGGGTGGACTCGTGCAGGTCTCGATCGGCGTCGGCGTCTTCGGACCGGCGTGCGGGGGACCCCAGCCCCCGCCGCCACCGCCTCCCCCGCCGCCGACCACGCCGCCGCCTCCGACGACCCCGCCCCCGGTGACGATTCCTCCGGTCGCGCCGCCGCCTCCGCCGCCTCCGCCGGCCGCGTCGCCCAAACCGCCGCCGGTGGCGTTGCCGCCCGTGCCGCATCCGCGGCCCGCCGCGCCTCCCGTCCAGCCACCGCCGCCACAGCCACCGCCTCCGCCGCCACCGGCCCGGGCCGCGGTCGTGCCGCAGCCGGCGAAGCCCGCGCCGAAACTCTCGGCGCGCAAGCCGAGACGCGAGCCGCACCACCCGATCGCGTTCGCCCATCCGAAACGGCGCACCGGGCTCGCCGCGCCGCTGGTGACCGTCGTCCTCGCCGTCGTGATCAGCGCGGGCGTCGCCACCCTCTTCGCGCACTGACCGGAGAACCGGCGGGAGAGCCGAGGCCGCCGCACCCGCACTCAGCGGGCGCGGCGGCCTCACGTCGTCTCAGCGGCCGAGCAGGTGCCGGTGGAGCGGCAGCCACGACGCGCCCGCGCAGCGCGCCGCGACCTCGTCCGGCGGCAGCCACGCCGCCTCGGCGCACTCACTGCCGTCCGCCGGACGCGTCGCCGGACCCGGCCCGTCCAGCCGCGCGGTGAAGAACGCCATGAACGTCTCCGGCGGATACCCGTAACCGTCCGGCGGCGCGGCCTCCAGCGTGACCGCCTGCCCGCCGAACAGGCGCAGCCTCCCCGCCGGGACGGCCAGCCCCGTCTCCTCCGCCAGCTCCCGCGCCGCCGCGTCCGCCGGGGACTCGCCCGGCTCCACGTGCCCGCCGGGCACCTCCCAGCCCCGCCCCGGACGGTCCACCCGCGTCAGCAGCGTCCGCCCGCCCGAGTCCAGGACCAGCGCGAACGCCGTCGTCACCACCCGGCCGCCGGCCGGGACCTCCCGCGTCAGCAGCAGGTCCATCCGATGCGCGACCGGGATCCACGGGACCGTCACCGTCTCCACCACCATGCCTGCCATGCCCGCCATGATCGCCATGATCGCCCATCCGGCCGGGCCGCGCCGCACCGCTCAGGGACACACCGCTCACAGGCGCACCGCTCAGAGGCGGCCCTCGAACAGCGCCCGCACCCCCGGCTCGGACCGCAGCAGGTTCAGCGCAGTCTCCGCGTGCCCCGGCACGTACCCGTTCCCGATCAGCATCGTCACGTCCGCGGCCAGCCCCTCCGCGCCGAGCGCCGCCGCCGGGAACGACGTCGCCATCGAGAAGAACACCACCGTCCCGCCCGGCGCGGTCGCCAGCACCGCGCCGTGCTCGCAGCCCGGCACGTCCACGCACACGACCGTCACGTCCACCGGGTCGCCGAGCGCCGCCGCGACCGCGACCGGGTCCCGCGCGTCCGCCAGCACCACCCGGTCCGCCAGCCCGGACGCCTCCAGCCGCCGCCGCTCGTCCTCCGACGGCACCAGCCCGACCGTCGCCGCCGCGCCCGCCCGCCGCGCCGCCGCCAGCGCCAGCGAACCGCTCTTGCCCGCCGCGCCCAGCACCGCCACCGTCGGCGGCGCGGCGAACCCCGACACCACCCGGTGCGTCAGCGCGGGCGCTCCGCACACGTCCATCACCGCCAGCGCCAGCGGGACGGGCAGGTCGTCCGGCAGCACCGCCGCGATCGACCGCGCGAACAGGATCGCGTGCCCCTCGGCCGGGACCTGCTCCGACAGCCCGTCCCAGCGGGCCAGCCCGTCGGTGATCGCCAGCGGCGTCAGCGTCAGCGACACCAGCGTCGCGACCCGGTCGCCCGGCCTCAGCCCCAGCGGCGACTCCGGGCCGACCTCCTCGACCGTCCCGACCAGCATCCCGCCCGACCCGGTCACCGGGTTGTGCATCTTGCCGCGCTCGCGGACGATCCGCAGCACCTCGTCGCGGATCGCCGCGCCGTCCCCGCCGTGCGCGGTGTGCAGCTGCCGGTAGGACGCCGCGTCCAGGTTCAGCCGCTCCACCGCGATCCGCACCTCGTCCGGCCCGATCGCCGGATCGGCGTCCAGCCGGTGCGCGGCCTGCGGCAGCACCCCCGGCGGCTCCAGCACCCGGCGCAGCCCCACGGCCCTCCCGACCGCTCCGCCCGCAGGGGCACCCGCAGCCCCCGGAGCCCCGCCACGGGCCTCCGCGAGCACCTCGGCTCCCCCCGCCGCCTCGGACGTTCCACCGGTCCCGGCGTCCCGCACGCGCCACCTCCCACCCGACCCCGGAAGAGTCCTGAAAGATATCCGGGGTATCACTACTTCACGCGGAAGTCTTCCCGTATCGCTGGACTTATACAAGACTTTCACGCGATCACATCGCATCGCGAGGAGAGAGGGTCAACGATGACCACCGCCCTGCGTCCCGACACCGCCGGCCGCCCACCGGCCGAACCCGCCGGTCAGCCCTACGTCTACCGGCGCAGGCCCCTCACCGAACCCGACTGGCGCCGCTTCCCCGGATGGCGCGACGTCACCACCGCCGACTGGGAGTCCGCGCAGTGGCAGCGCGCCCACTGCGTCAAGAACGTCCGCCAGCTCCGCGCCGTCATGGGCGACCTGCTCGACGAGGGGTTCTACGCCGACCTCGAACGCGACCAGCGCGAACGCGCCACCATGTCCATGCTGGTCCCCCCGCAGATGCTCAACACCATGGACACCGCCTCCACCGAGGCGTTCTACGCCGACCCCGTGCGCCGCTACATGATCCCGGTCCACTCCGACCGCCGCACCGACTGGCCGTCCCACCCCTACGCCACCCGCGACTCCCTCCACGAGGCCGAGATGTGGGCCGTCGAGGGCCTCACCCACCGCTACCCCACCAAGGTCCTCGCCGAACTGCTCCCCACCTGCCCGCAGTACTGCGGCCACTGCACCCGCATGGACCTGGTCGGCAACTCCACCCCGACCGTCGACAAGCACCGCTTCACCATCAAGCCCCCGGACCGGCACGCCGCCATGCTCGACTACCTGCGCCGCACCCCCGGCGTCCGGGACGTCGTCGTCTCCGGCGGCGACGTCGCCAACCTCCCCTGGCCCCGCCTGGAGTCCTTCGTCGACGCCCTGCTCGACATCGACAACATCCGCGACATCCGCCTGGCCAGCAAGGCCCTCATGGGCCTGCCCCAGCACTGGCTCCAGGACGAGGTCCGCGCCGGCATGGAACGCCTCGCCGGCAAGGCCAACCGGCGCGGCGTCCAGATCGCGATCCACACCCACGTCAACGCCGCCCGCTCGGTCACCCCGCTGGTCGCCCGCGCCGCCCGCGCCATGCTCGACACCGGCGTCCGCGACGTCCGCAACCAGGGCGTCCTGCTCCGCGGCGTCAACGACACCCCCGAGGAACTCCTCGACCTGTCGTTCGCGCTCCTCGACGAGGCCGCGATCATGCCCTACTACCTGTACATGTGCGACATGATCCCCGGCTCGGAGCACTGGCGGCTCGCCGTCTGGGAGGCGCAGCGGCTCCAGCACGCGATCATGGGCTACCTGCCGGGCTTCGCCACCCCGCGGATCGTCTGCGACGTCCCCTACGTCGGCAAGCGCTGGGTGCACCAGCTCGCCGAGTACGACCGCGAGCGCGGCATCTCCTACTGGACGAAGAACTACCGCACCGGCATCGAGCTCGCCGACCCCGAGGCCCTCAACCGCCGCTACGAGTACTACGACCCGATCCACACCCTGCCCGAGTCCGGGCGCGCCTGGTGGCGCGACCTGCCCGACCTGCAGGCCGACCCGACCGCCACTCGCGACTGACCGGCCGCTTGTCCCGGCCGTCCGCTCTACCGGGGCGAGCGGACAGTCGGCGAACGCCGCCCGCCTTTACAAAGTAGATCACTAAGGCCGGAGCCGGGCCGGCGGGCGCTCAGCGCGAAGAGCAGGACGACTCGTCCGGCTCCGGCTCCGCCTCGTCCAGCGCCGTCCTCAGGTCGAACCGCTTCACGTTCAGCTTCCGGTACACGTTGGTGAGGTGCTGCTCCACCGTGCTGATGGTGATGTACAGCTTCTTGGAGATCTCCCGGTTGGTGTAGCCGTCGGCGGCCAGCGTCGCCACCCGGTGCTCCCGCTCGCTCAGCCGCGCGGACGACGGCTCCTCGACCGGCTCGGGACGCTCGGCGTCACGCGCGCGCGGGGGCTCCTTCGGCACCAGGCCGCGGCACTCCCGCAGGAGCGCGTCCGCCTCGTCCGCCAGCTCGCGGGCGCGGGCGGCGTCGCCGAGCTTCCGGTACGCGGCCCCGAGGTCGGCGAGGGCGTAGGACAGCTCCAGGCGGTCCCCCGCGGTCGCCAGGCACTCCACCGCCTCGCCGAGCAGCGCCGCCCCCTCCCGCGGGTCGGGGACCGTCGCGGCCCGCACCCGCATCGCCATCCCCCGCGTGCGCGCGTGCCGGGGCTGGGAGATCTCGAGCTGCTCGTCCAGCAGCCGCCGGGCGCCGCGCGGGTCGCCGAGCCGCAGCAGGGCCTCCGCCGCACCGACCCGCCACGGCTCGATCGCCGACAGGGCCTCGTTGCGGTCGCACTCCCGGAAGTCGTAGAGCGCCGCGCGGTACCGGCCCGCCGCCAGGTGGTGCCGCCCCCGCGCGTACAGGTAGTGGAGCCAGATCGAGGTCCGCGGCATCTCCACGGGCGTCCCGACCGCCAGCGCGTCCGCCGCGCGGTCCAGCCGGTCCAGCGCCGTCCGGGCCAGGACGAGGCAGGCCAGCGGCAGACCCACCGCGATCCCCCAGCTCTTCAGCGGGATCATGTCCAGCGCGGCGCGGGCGCCGCGCTCCGCCTCCACCAGCCGGCCCTGCCGGAAGTGGATCAGGGCGCGCTGGGCCGTCAGCAGCGCCTCCCACGTCGGGCTGCGCCGCGCGGCGGCCTGCTCGACGAGCGCGTCGGCGTAGCGCGCCGCCCGGCCGAGGTCGTCGTTGTAGAACAGGCCGCCCAGGCCGATCGACAGGCGGGTGAAGCTGTGCGGGCCGAGCGGGCTGCGCTCCAGCACCGCCTCGATCGCGCCGAGGTCGCAGTCCTTCCAGTTGAGCAGCTCCGCCGCCAGCGTGGTGGCGACCTCGGTGGAGGTGACCAGCTCGGCCAGGCGGGCCTCGCCGTACCTGGCGTCCCCGTGCACCGAGCCCTGCTGGAGCAGCTCCGGGTACAGGTAGTACAGCCACACCTGCGGCGAGTCGGCGTCCTCCGGCGCCGGGGCGTCTCCCTCACCGGCCGCCGCCTCGCCGCCCGACGCCCCCGACGCACCCGGCCCGCCCGACGCACCCGGCCCGCCCGACGCGCCGCGCCCGGCGACCGCCTTGCGGAGCATCTCCATCGCCTCGGGCGCGCGGCCGTGCCACATCAGCACCGCCACCGGCGTCACGACCCCGGACGGCTCCAGCCGCCCCTCGTCCTGCGCCCTGCGGAACTCGGGCAGGTGGCGCAGGACGGCGCCGGGGTCCACCTGCCACTCGGCGTCGGCGAGCCGCCGCGCGACCGCGAGCCGCCGGTCGTCGTCGCACATCTGGTAGGCGGTCTTCAGGTAGCGGATCGCCGCGGTCGGGTTCCCCGCCGACAGCGCCTGCTCGGCCGCCTCCTGGAGGATCGGGGTCACCCACGGCGCCCTGGCGGTGTTGGAGGCGATGACGTGGTCGGCGACCACGGTGGCGCGGGCGCCCTCGGCGTGCAGCAGCGCGGCCGCCCGGTCGTGCAGCGCGCGGCTCTCGTTGGTGGGGACGCGGTTCAGCACCGCCGCCTTCAGCGCGGCGTGCCGGAAGGCGGTGCCGGTCAGCACGTTCGCCGCCGTCAGGGCGTTGACGGCCTGCTCGACCGAGGCGATGTCGAGCCCCAGCAGCCTGCTGATGAACGACAGCGGCTGCGGCTCCCGCAGGATCGCGATCGCGCGCGCGACGTCCGGCACGGGGAACTCGTGCCGCTGCAGGAAACCGAGGATCGCCCTGCTGTAGGTCTCCCCCGCCACCAGCTCCGGCTCGTCCGCCACGGTCCCGGGCCGCTCCGCGCGCGGCGCGGCGAGCAGGTCCTCGATGAGCGCGGCCACCAGGGACGGCAGCCCGGCGCTCGCCCGGTGGATGCCGGGGGCCAGCCGCGCCGCCGTCCCGCCGTCCAGGTGGTGGGCGAGCATCGCGCCGACGCCCGCCTCCGAGAGCGGCCCCAGCGTGATCCGGACGGACTGGGGTTCGCTGTACAGCTCGCTGTGCATCGGGGCGGGCACGGCGCGCGAGGTCGGGCACTCGGTGAGGACGGCCAGCAGCCGCGCCGACCTCAGCCTGCGGAGCAGGTACAGCAGGATCCGCAGCGAGGTCTCGTCGGCGTAGTGCATGTCGTCGACGCCGATGACCACGGGCCGCTGCTCGGTCAGGTCGCGGACGATCTCCCACAGCTCCCGGAACACCGGGACGAGCTCGCCGGTCGCGTCCGGCCCGGCCTCGGGAGTGTGCAGCAGGGACGTCATCGCGTTGGCGTCCAGCCACCGCGCCGCGCGTTCCGAACTCGTCTCCGGAAGTTCGGGGTTCCGCAGCAGCTGCTCCAGCACGCCGCAGGACAGCTCTTTCTCAACGCTCGAAGAATTAGCCCCGAGGAATACCGCGCCGGACTCTCCGGCCTGCTCGGCGAAGGCGCGCAACAAAGCCGTCTTACCGGTGGCGAAACCGCCACCGACGATCACCACCCGACTTCGCCCCTCCAGGCAGTCGGCGAACAACCCGCGCAGGGTTTCGCGTTCATTGTCCCGCTCTACCAGATACAAAGAATCCACCGTCCGGTCGATGCCTCACTGTCGGTGACGCTCGGCTTTCCGCGCGCCGCGGCCTGGCATTGTCCTGCCGTATTCCCCCTGCCTTCATGATCAGAACGGACGGATTCCGAGTCGTCGCGGGAGCGGAGGCGCGCTTCCGCGCGGTGGCCGCCGCGGGACGGCGCCGCGGGGCGGGCGCCCGTGGCCGGCGGCCGGGCGCGGCGGCGCCGCGCGCGGAGCGCCTGCCGGCGCCGCGGCGGCGGTGGGCGGAGGTCCGGGGTGGTGGACGTCCGGACGGGAGCTAGGCGGGCGGGAAGCCCGGCGCGCTCGGCGAGCGGCGCGGCGCGGGGCGTCCGGGGCGGGGTCGGCGGGGTGGCGGGGCGAGAGCGGCGGGCGGTGAGAACGCTCCAAGTCGGGAGGGGCAGTGTCCCATACGAACATTGAAAGGCTTTCAAACGCCGTAATCAAGGCGGTCAAGGCCGGTTTCGGGCCGCGTCACGGCGGTCGGCGCGCGGCACGCCGCCCCGCAATTCGGCGACCGCGGCAACAATCCCGTGGGCGCCCGCCGCCATCCCCCGTCCGCCACCTGGCGAAGTCACCGCGCGTCGCGGCCGGCGCGCCGCGAGTTCCGCAGAAAGTGCCAATCCCGCAGCAGCGGATTGGCACTTTCCGTGAACGCGGGAGTTCACCGCGCGACGCTTACCGTGCGTTGATGTGATCGGCATCACATCGCCGCCGGACCGCGTTCCCGGGACGCCACTCGGCGGATTTCCCCGCGGACAAGCCCCGCTTAAGCGACGGCGGTGACCATGGCCCTGGCGCCGTGCCGCCCCGCACCCGCGCATCGCGCACGCCGCGCCCGCCACGAACCAGGACCGGACGCCGACGGCGAAGGGACGGACACCGTGACCACACCTCAACACGCGGTCGTGCTCGGAGCGAGCTGGGCGGGGATGCTCGCCGCCCACGTGCTGGCCCGCCACGCGCGGTCGGTCACGATCGTGGAGCGCGACGTCCTCCCCGACCGCCCCGCGCAGCGCCGGGGGCTCCCCCAGGCCCGGCACGTGCACGTGCTGTGGTCGGGCGGCGCGCGGATCGTCGAGGAGCTGCTGCCCGGCGCGATCGACCGGGTGCTGGCGGCGGGCGCGCGCCGGGTCGCCTTCCACGAGGACGTGGTGACGCTGATGTCGCACGGCTGGCAGCACCGCTTCCCGGCACGGCAGTACGTGATCATGGGCGGGCGTCCGCTGCTCGACTGGGCCGTCCGCGAGCAGGTCCTCGCCTCCGACCGGATCCGGCTGCGGGAGCGCGCCGAGGCCGTCTCCCTCACCGGGGACGCCCGCCGCGTCGCGGGCGTCGAGGTGCGGAGCGTCGGGGACGGCGCGCGCGAGGTCCTCGACGCCGACCTCGTCGTGGACGCGACCGGACGCGGCTCCGGCCTGCGCCGGTGGCTGTCCGGCCTCGGCGTCCCGCCGCTGGAGGAGGACGTCGTCGACGCGGGCATCGCCTACTCCACCCGGGAGTTCGTCGCCCCGCCCGGCGCGACGTCCGGCTTCCCCGCGGTGAACGTCGCCGCCGACCACCGCGTCCGCGTGCCGGGCCGCTTCGGCGTCGTCTTCCCGCAGGAGGGCGGACGCTGGATGGTCACCCTGTCGTGCACGCGCGGCGGCGGCCTGCCGACCCGCGAGGAGGACTTCCTGCCCTACGCCCGCTCGCTGCGCGACCCGCTCGTCGCCGACCTGATCGCCCCGGCCGAACCGATCACCCCGGTGTTCGTCTCGCACATCGGCGCCAACCGCCGCCTGTACCCCGAGCGCCTCGACCGCTGGCCGGACGGCCTGCTCGTGCTCGGCGACTCGCTCGCTGCGTTCAACCCGATCCACGGCCACGGGATGAGCGCCGCCGCCCGCGCCGCCGCCGTCCTGGACCGGCGGCTCGCCGCGGACGGCCTCGGCCCCGGCGGCGCGCACGCCGCCCAGCGCGAGATCAGCGAGGCCGTGGACGACCCGTGGATCATGGCCGCGTCCAAGGACCTGGAGTACGTGAACTGCCGCAACCGCTCCACCGACCCGCGCCTCAACGACACCTCCGGCGTGACGCGCCAGTTCATGGACCTCATCGCCGCCAAGTCCATGTGCTCGCGCGCCGTCTCCGACGTGGTGACCGACGTGATCAGCATGAGCAGCCCGCAGGCGGAGCTCGGTTCCAGCGACTTCCTGGCCCTGATGCAGCGGGACGAGGCCGTCCCCGAGCTCACCGGGCCGCCGCTGAGCCGCGAGGAACTCGCGATCGTGAATCTCCGGCCCCGCTCGGCGGCGCTGCGCTGACCCGCTCGGCGGCGCTGCGCTGACCCGCTCGTTCACACCAGCGCCGACACCGCTCGTCCAGGTGGGCCCGCGTCCGGCAGGACGCGGGCCCACGCGTTCGTTCACGACATTCCGAGCTCGTTGGTGATGAAGTCCAGCACCTGGTCGGTGTCCGCCGACTCCAGGCGCCGCGCGGCGCCGGCGGGCGCGTCGGGCCGCTCGCGCGCCGCCTTCCACGTCCCGAGCAGCGCCTCCAGCCGCGCGGTGACCGCGCTCGGGTCCGGGCCGTCGCCGGGGAGCGCGGCGAGGACGGCCTCCAGCCGGGCCACCTCGTCGAGCGCCCGGTCGAGGGCCGCCGTCCCGGACACCGCCGCCTCCTCGGGGACGAGCCGTCCGCGCAGGTACTCCGCCAGGGCCGCCGGGTCGGGATAGTCGAACACCAGCGCCGGCGGCAGGCGCAGGCCCGTCGCGGCGGCGAGCCGGTTGCGCAGCTCGACGGCGGTGAGGGAGTCGAACCCGAGGTCCTTGAAGTTGGTCTTCGGATGCACCGACCCGGCGTCGGCATGGCCGAGCGCCGAGGCCGCCTCCGTCCGGACGAGCGAGAGGAGCACCTCGTGTCGCTCGTCGGGGGGAAGGCCGGTGAGCTGTGCGGCGAGCTGCCCCGTCCCGGCCCGGGCTCCCGCCGCGGACGGCCGGTGCGCGGGCCGGACGGTGAGTTCGCGCAGCATCTCGGGGACGTCCTCGGCCGCCGCGAGCGCGGCGGCGTCGAGGTCGAACGCCGCGAGGTGCGGACGCCCGTCCCGCGTCGCCTCGTCCAGCAGCGCGAGCGCGTGGTCGGTCGCCAGCGGTCGCAGCCCGCCGCGTCGCATGCGGGCGAGGTCGGCTTCACTGAGATGGCCGGTCATTCCGCTGGCCTGCTCCCACAGACCCCAGGCGATCGACTGGCCGGGCAGACCGGCGGCGCGGCGACAGGCCATGAGCGCGTCGCAGTAGGCGTTGGCGGCGGCGTAGTTCGCCTGCCCTGGGCTGCCCAACGTCGCGGCGGCCGACGAGAACACCGTGAACAAACTCAACCGCATGTGCTCGGTTGCGGCGTGGAGATTGGCCAGGCCGAGCGCCTTCGGAGCCCAGACCTGGCGCAGACGGTCGGTGTCGAGATCGGTCACCAGGCCGTCATCGACGGTCCCCGCCGCGTGGATCACCCCGGTCAGCGGATGCGCCGGATCGATCTCCTTGACCAGGCGTTTCACGGCGTCGCCGTCCGCGATGTCGGCCGCGGCGACTCTCACGTCCACGTCCAGGCGCTTCACCAGCTCGCCCACGCCGGGCGCGTCGTGGCCACGGCGGCTCACCAGGACCAGATGCCGCGCGCCCCACTCGCGGACGACGTGTTCGGCGACGAGCGCGCCGAGCGTCCCGGTCCCACCGGTGATCAGGACCGTGCCGTCCGGATCGAACGCCGGCGGGACGTCCAGCACGATCTTGCCGGTGTGTTTGGCCTGGCTCATGAACCGGAACGCTTCTCGCGCCTGGCCGAGCGGCCACCCCTGCGTGGGCAGCGGCTCCAGCCGTCCCGCCTGGAACAGGTCCCGCAGTTCGGCCAGCATCGCGGCGATGCGTTCCGGAGGCACATCGGTGGCCAGATCGAACGCCCGGTACCAGACGCCGGGGTCATCCCGGATGTCGGTCTTGCCGAGCTCCACGAACCGTCCGTCCTCGGCAAGGAGGCGCAGGGACGCGTCGGTGAACTCACCGGCCAGGCTGTTCAACACGACATCCACGCCCCGGCCACCGGCCGCCGCGCGGAACCTCTCCTCGAAGCCCAGGTCACGGGACGACGCGCGATGCTGCTCGTCGATGCCCAGGTCGGCGAGCAGGCCTTGCTTGGCGGGGCCGGCCGTCGCGAAGATCTCCGCGCCGAGATGCCGCGCGATCTGCACCGCGGCCCGCCCGACACCGCCCGTGGCAGCGTGGATCAGCACCGACTGGCCCGGCTGGAGCGCGGCCAGGTCAACCAGGCCATACCAGGCGCTCAGGAAGGCCACCGCGACGCCCGCCGCGTCCTGCCATCCCCAGCCGTCCGGGACGTGGACCAGCGAGCGCGCGTCGGCCACCGCGATAGGGCCGAACGCGCCCGGGAACAACCCCAGCACCCGATCACCGACAGCGAAGCCCGTGACACCCGGGCCGATCCCCGTCACCACACCGGCACCCTCACCGCCGATGCCACCGAAGCCCGGAACCATACCGAGCGCGATCAAGACATCCCGGAAGTTCACCCCGGCCGCATGCACCTCCACCCGAACCTGACCGTCCGCCAGGGGTTCCAAGACCTCCGGGCAGCCGACGACCGACACGTCGTCCAGGGTCGTCGCGCCCTCGGCGGTCAGACGCCAGGCGCGTTCACCTGCACGGGCGGCCAGTTCCTCGGGCGCGCCGCACCGCGCCAGACGCGGCACCAGGACGTCGCCGTCCCGCACCGCGACCTGCGATTCGCCGGCGCGCAGCGCCGTTTCGACGGCGGCTTCCCGATCCAGGTCCGCCAGGACGAAGCGTCCGGGGTGTTCGGACTGCGCGCTCCGCACCAAGCCCCACACCGCCGCCGCGTCCGGGTCGGGACCGTCGCCCACGGCTCCGCGCGTGACCACCGCGAGCCGCCGATCCTCCGAGCCCGGCCCGGCCAACCAGTTCTTGACCTGCGACAACGCCTCCTCGACCGTCGCCGGTTCGATCACGTCGAGGTCCGGCGGGACGGCGGCGTCCCGCTCGGGCGCGGGTCGCCATTCGAGGGAGAACAGGCCGCGCACGCCGCGCTCGAACCGCCCCGGATCGGCCGGACGCATGAGGACGGACTCCGCGGTGAGGACGGGCGAGCCGGCGGTGTCGGTCACGACGAGGCGCACCTCCTCGCCGGCGCGGGACAGCCGCACGCGGACCGCGTCCGCGTCGACGGCGTGCAGCGTCACCCCGCTCCAGGCGAAGGGCAGCCAGGTCTCGCCGCCGCTCATCCGGTCGGCCAGCAGCGGATGCAGGGCCGAATCCAGCAGGGCGGGATGCAGGCCGTAACCGGGCGCATCGCCCGCGCCCTCAGGAAGGACGACCTCGGCCAGCAGGTCGTCGCCGTGCTTCCACGCCGCGCTCAGCCCGTGGAACGACGTCCCGTACTCGTAGCCCGCCGCCAGCGCCTCCGCGTAGAAGCCCGTGACGTCCAGGGGCTCCGCGCCGGACGGCGGCCACTGACCGGTCACCGGCCCGGCCATGTCCGCGCCGGGGCCGGGCTCGGGGCTCAGAGTGCCGGACGCGTGGCAGACCCACTCGCCGTCCTGCCGCGAGTAGATCTCCACGTCGCGCCGGCCGCCCTCCCGGGCCACCCCGACCGTCACCTGGACGCTCACCCGCTCGTCGCCCGCCAGGACGAGCGGGGACCGCAAGGTCAGCTCCTCCACGCCCGAGCAGCCCGACTCGTCCGCCGCGCGGAGCGCCCACGCGAGCAGGGCGGTGCCGGGCAGCAGGGTCGTCCCGCCGATGACGTGCTCGGACGGCCAGCCGTCCTGCGCCGCGGAGATCTCCCCGCTGAGGACGTGACCGCCGTCGGCGCGCTCCAGCACGGTCTCCGGTCCCTGCCGCTCGCGCCCGCCCAGCCAGAACCGCTCGCGCTGGAAGGCGTAGGTGGGCAGGTCGATCACCCGCGGACGGCTCTCGGCGGGGAACCACGGCGTCCAGTCGACGCCGACGCCGCCGGAGTGCAGCCGTCCCAGCGCCCGCCCGAAGGCGACGGCGTCCGGACGCGTCCGATCGAGGACGGAGACGGAGACCGCCTCATCCGCGACATGCTGAGCGGCGGTGGCCAGCACGGGATCCGGTCCGAGTTCCAGGAACGCGCCCGCTCGGTCGGCGACGCGCACGACGGCCGAGTGGAACCGGACCGGCTCGCGGACCTGCCGCACCCAGTAGTCGGGCGTTGTGATCTGTTCGTCGGCCGCTTCGCCGGTGAGCGTGCTGATCAGGGAGATCGACGGGTCGGTGAACGGCAGATCGTCGATCGCCGCCGCGAAATCGGCCAGCATCGGATCCATCAGCGCCGAGTGGAAGGCGTGACTCACGCTCAGCCGCTTCGTCTTGCGACCACGCTCAGACCATTCGGCCTCCACCTCGGCCACCAGATCGGAAGGACCGGAGACGACCGTGCTGTCGGAGGTGTTGATCGTCGCGATGCTCACACCGTCCGGCAGCGTCCCATCGAGTTCCGCTTCGGACGCCTGGACGGCGACCATCGCGCCACCGGCGGGCAGCCGTCCCATCAGCGTCGCCCGCGCCGCGACCAACCGGCACGCATCCTCAAGGCCAAGGACTCCAGCGACATGCGCGGCAGCGACCTCACCGATCGAATGACCGATCACCGCATCCGGAACCACACCCATCGAGTTCAGCAAGCGAGCCGTCGCGACCTGCACCGCGAACAACCCCGCCTGCGCGAACGTCGTGTGATCCAGCACGTCCCGCTCGCCCGAGAACACCACCGACGCCAGATCGCGCTCCACACTCGGGTTCAGCAGCGCGCACACCTCATCGAAAGCCCCCGCGAACACCGGGAACCGTTCGTACAGGCCCACGCCCATCCCCACACGCTGACTGCCCTGACCACTGAACAGCCAGACCAGCCCGCCGTCCGCCCTCGCGGGCAGCCCGCCGGTGCGAAGGCCCGCGAGGAGTTCGTCGCGCGTTTCGCCCACCGCGACCACGCGGTGCTCGAACAGCGCGCGTGACCGCAACAGCGACCAGCCGACATCGAGCGGCGACGGGTCGTCCGCGCTCACGAAGTCCTTGAGCTGCCGGACCTGCGCGTCCAGCGCCTCCGGCGTCCGCGCCGACACCACCCACGGCACCACACCCGGCGACACGGCCGGAACGCCCTCGACCGGCTCGGCGACGGCCTCCTCGATGATCACATGCGCGTTCGTCCCCGACGCCCCGAACGACGACACACCCGCCCGGCGCGGACGGCCCGGACGCGTCCACTCCCTCGCCCCGGTCAGCAGCCGGACGGTGCCGTCCGACCAGTCCACGTGCGGCGACGGCTCGTCGATGTGCAGGGACGCGGGCAGCGTCCCGTGCCGCATCGCCATCACCATCTTGATCACGCCCGCCACCCCCGCGGCGGCCTGGGCGTGCCCGATGTTCGACTTGATCGACCCGAGCCACAGCGGGCGGTCCGCGGCGCGGCCCTCCCCGTACGTCGCCAGCACCGCCTGCGCCTCGATCGGGTCGCCGAGGGGCGTGCCGGTGCCGTGCGCCTCCACCGCGTCCACGTCCGAGGCCGACAGCCCGGCCGCGGCCAGCGCCGCGCCGATCACCCGCTCCTGGGACGGCCCGTTCGGCGCGGTGAGCCCGTTGCTCGCGCCGTCCTGGTTCACCGCCGAGCCCCGGATCACGGCGAGGACGCGATGGCCGTTGCGCCGCGCGTCCGAGAGCTTCTCCAGCAGGACCAGGCCGAGGCCCTCCGAAAGGCCCGTGCCGTCGGCGGACGCCGCGAACGCCTTGCAGCGTCCGTCCCGCGCCAGGCCGCGCTGCCGGGCGAAATCGACGAACTGGTCGGGCGTCGCCATCACGGTCACGCCGCCCGCCAGCGCGAGGTCGCACTCGCCCTGGCGGAGGGCCTGGCAGGCGAGGTGCATCGCCACCAGCGACGACGAGCACGCCGTGTCCACGGTCACCGCCGGTCCTTCGAGGCCGAGGGTGTAGGAGACCCGGCCGGACAGGACGCTGCCCGAACCGGCCAGCCATCCGTAGCCCTCCAGCCGCGCGTCGCGCGTGGCGGCCCCGCTGCCGTAGTCGTGGTACATCACGCCCGTGTAGACGCCCGTCGGCGTGCCCTTCAGGGAGTCCGGCGCGATGCCCGCCCGTTCGAACGTCTCCCAGGCCGCCTCCAGCAGCAGCCGCTGCTGCGGGTCGGCGGCGAGGGCCTCGCGCGGGTTCACGCCGAAGAACTCGGCGTCGAAGCCCATCGGGTCGTCGAGGAACCCGCCGTGCCGGGCGTAGGTGGTGCCGGGACGGCCGGAGTCCGGGTGGTGCAGCGCGCCGAGGTCCCAGCCGCGGTCGGCGGGGAACGGCCCGAGCGCGTCCCGCCCCTGCGCGACCAGCCGCCACAGGTCCTCCGGGGTGCTGACGCCGCCGGGATACCGGCACGCCATCGAGACGATCGCGACCGGCTCGTCCGAGCGGACGGCGGCCCGGGCGCGGGCGCGGGCGGTCGCCGTCCGGCCCGGCGCGAACCGGGCGGCGAGGTGCTCGCCCAGCGCGCGCGGCGTCGGATGGTCGAAGACGAGCGTCGCGGGCAGCCGCAGGCCGGTCGCGGCCGCCAGGCCGTTGCGCAGCTCCACCGCCGTCAGCGAGTCCAGGCCGAGGTCCTTGAACCGGACGTCGGGATCGACCGCGTCCGGGGAGGCGTGCCCGAGGACGACCGCCGCGCGCTCCAGGACGAGCCTGGTCAGCGCGTCGCGCCGCTGCTCCGGATCCAGGCGCGCGATCTCGTCGGCCGCCGCGGCGACCGCGTCCGCTCCCGCCGCGCGCCGGCGTGGACGTCCGGCCAGTTCCCGCAGGACGACCGGCACGTCGTCGGGGCGGATCGCGCGCGGGTCCAGGTCGGCCGCCACCACGTTCGGCCGACCCGAACGCAGCGCCGCGTCGAACAGGGCGAGCGCCCGGTCGGCGGGCAGCGGACCGATCCCGCCGCGCCGCATGCGCGCCAGGTCGGCCTCGGTGAGGCCGCCCGTCAGGCCGCTGGAGTCGGCCCACAGGCCCCACGCGACCGACAGACCGGCGAGTCCCCGGGCGCGGCGGCGCTGGGCGAGGGCGTCGCAGAACGCGTTCGCCGCGGCGTAGTTGGCCTGCCCCGGACTGCCGAGAAGCGCCGCCGCGGACGAGAACGTCACGAACATCCCCAGCGGCAGATGCTCGGTCGCGGCGTGCAGGTTGGCCGCGCCCGCCGCCTTCGCCGCCCAGACGCGGGCCAGGCTCTCGGGAGTCTGGGACGTGAGCACGGCGTCGTCGAGAAGCCCGGCCGCGTGGACGACCCCGGTCAGCGGATGCGCGGGATCGATCCCTTCGACCAGCACGCTCACCGCCGCCGGGTCGGCGACGTCCAGCGCGATGATCTCGACGTCCGCGCCGAGACCCGCCAGCCGCTCCGCGAGTTCCGCCGCGCCGGGCGCGTCCGGGCCGCGCCGTCCGGCGAGGAGCAGGCGGGCCGTGCGACCCGAGCGGACGAGATGCTCGGCGACCAGCCCGCCGAGGACGCCCGTCCCGCCGGCGATGAGCACGGTCCCGCCGGGATCGAGCGTGCCTGCTTCGTCCGTCGCGGCGTCCATCGCGGCGTCCATCGCGGCGTCCGTCGCCGCGTCCGTCGCGGCGTCCGTCGGGGCGTCCGTCGCGGCGTTCGCGCGAGCGCGCGTGAGCCGGGGCACGAGCGGAGCCCCGGCGCGGATCGCCATCTGCGGTTCGGCGGGATCCAGGAGTTCCGCGACGGTCGCATGATCGGTGTCGGTATCGGGGTCGATGTCCACGAGCGCGAACCGGCCGGGGTGTTCGGCCTGGGCGCTGCGGACCAGCCCCCACACCGCCGCGCCCACCGGATCCGGGTCGTCGGCCGCTACGGCTCCCCGCGTGACCAGCGCCAACAGGCTGCTGTCCGCGTTCGGATCGTCCAGCCATCGGCGCAGCAGAGCGAGGACGCGTTCGACCGCGCCGATCCCGCCTTCCGTGGTGTCGACGGGAGCGATCACGGTCGCAGGCGCGGACGTGCCGGGTTCCAGGCCGTCCAGTTCTCGCCACGTTCCGGCGGCGGGACGACGCGGTGTCCGGGAAGGCGTCCAGTCCAGGACGAACAGGCCGCGCATGTCGAGATCGGCGGCGGCCTCGACGCCCTGGAGATCGGCGGGACGCACGGCCATCGCGTCCACGTCGAAGACGGGCGCGCCCGCCGGATCGGTCGCCGACAGCCGGAACGCCTGCCCGCCCTCCAGCGGCGTCACCGTCACCCTGATCGACGTCGCCGACGCGGCGTGCAGCGCCACACCGCTCCAGCTGAACGGCAACGAGAACGTCCCGTCGCCGTCGCCGTCACCATCGCCGGACGACGCCAAGGGCAGCAGCGGATGCAGCGCGGCGTCCAGCAGCGCCGGATGAACGCCGAACCCGTCTGCCGCGCCCGCCTCCTCGGGCAGGCGTATTTCCGCGAACAACTCGTCGCCGCGGCGCCAAACCGCGCGGACGCCCTGGAACGCCGGTCCGTAGTCGTAGCCTCGGATGGCGGCCTGCTCGTAGAGCCCTTCGGTATCGACGGGTTCCGCGCCCGGCGGAGGCCACGCCTCTTCGGCGTCCGTCGCCGGCCGGTCGGCGGGCACGTCGCCGAGGAAGCCGCTCGCGTTGCGCACCCAGGCGTCGTCCTCGGCAGGCCGGGAGTACACGCCGACCGCGCGCCGCCCGTCGTCCTCGGGTTCGCCGACCGCCACCTGGACGGTCAGCTCCCCCGACGCGGGAAGCACCGTGGGCGCGTGCAGGACGAGTTCCTCGATCCCGGCGCAGCCGGCCTCGTCGGCCGCGCGCAGGGCCCACTCCACCAGCGCCGCGCCCGGCACCAGCGGACGCCCCGACACCTCGTGGTCCGCCAGCCAGGGCAGGGCCCGCCGCGACACCCGGCCGGTCAGCAGCCGCTCACCCGTCCCGGCCGGCTCGACGGCCGCGCCGAGGACGGGATGCCCGACCGCCGCGAGCCCGAGCCCGGCCGGGTCACCGGCGCAGGCCCCGCCGCGCCCCAGCCGGAACCGCGTCCGCTCGAAGGCGTAGGTGGGAAGGTCGACGAGCCGGAGTCCGGGGCCGGCCGGGAAGAGGGCGGTCCAGTCGACGCCGGCTCCGGCGGTGAACGCCTCGGCCAGCGCCCTGACCACCTGAGCCGGTCCGCCCTGGTCGCGGCGGATCGTCGGCAACGCCGCCACCCGGACGCCCGCCGGCTCGGCGCATTCCTCGATCCCGGGCGTCAGGACGGGATGCGGGCTGCACTCGATGAGGACCCGGAAGTCGTCCGCCGCCAACGCCTCGACCGCGTCCGCGAACCGGACGGGCCGGCGCAGGTTGGTGATCCAGTACTCGGCGTCGAGAGCGGAGGTGTCGATCCGCTCGCCGGTCACGGTCGAGTAGAACGGCACCTCGGCGGCGGTCGCGGTGATTCCCGCGAGCGCTTCGCGCAGTTCGCCGGTGATCTCGTCCACCTGGGGGCCGTGGGAGGCGTAGTCCACGTCGATCAGCCGCGCCCGCAGCTCCCGGCTCCGGAAGGCGGCCACGGCCTCGCGGACCTGGTCCGGCGGGCCGGAGACGACCGTCGAGGAGGGGCTGTTCACCGCGGCGACCGTGACGTCTCGGACGTTCGGGACGTCCGCCAGCAGTTCGGCCGCCCGTTCGCGTCCGACGCCGAGCGACGCCATCGCGCCGCCGCCCGCCAACCGGCGCAGCGCCTTGCTGCGCAGCGCGACCACCCGCGCGGCGTCTTCGAGCGACAACGCTCCCGCGACGCACGCGGCGGCGATCTCGCCCTGACTGTGCCCGATCACCGCCGCAGGTCTCACGCCGTGATCGGCCCAGACGGCCGCCAGCGACACCATCACCGCCCAAAGGACGGGCTGGACGACGTCCACCCGCGAAAGCTCGGCACCGTCGCCGCGAATCACCTCGGTCAGCGACCAGTCCACGTGCGGAGCGAGAGCCTGCTCGCATTCGGCCATGCGCGCGGCGAACACCGGCGACTCGTCCAGCAGCTCGGCGCCCATGCCGACCCACTGCGAACCCTGGCCCGGGAAGAGCAGCACCGGGCCCGGGCCGACAGGCTCGGCGAGACCGGTCACCACGTCGGGATGCGGCGCGCCTTCGGCGAGCGCCGCCAAACCGGCCGCCTGGTCGTCCCCCAGCACCACCGCTCGGTGCTCGAACACCGAACGCGACTTGATCAGCGACCATCCGACGTCTGCCGAAGACAGCGCCGGGTCGCTGGCGGCGACATGCTCGGCCAGCCGCGCGGCCTGGGCGCGCAGCGCCTCCGGCGACCTCGCCGACACCACCCAGGGCAGCGGCCCCGGGGCTTCGGCGTCCGGGACCGGTTCCGAAGCCCGGTCGGGGTCCGGATCGGGTGCCTGCTCGACGATCAGGTGGGCGTTGGTGCCGGACATCCCGAACGCCGAGACCCCGGCCCGGCGCGGGCGGCCCTCCCGCGGCCACTCGACGGGCCCGGTCAGCAGCCGGACGGCGCCGGACGACCAGTCCACGTGCGGGGACGGCTCGTCCACGTGCAGCGTCGCGGGCAGCACGCCGTGCCGCACCGCCATCACCATCTTGATCACACCGGCGACGCCCGCCGCGCCCTGCGTGTGCCCGAGGTTCGACTTGACCGACCCGAGCCACAGCGGACGGTCGTCCGGACGGCCCTGCCCGTAGGTCGCCAGGACCGCGTCGGCCTCGATCGGGTCACCGAGCGTCGTGCCCGTCCCGTGCGCCTCGACCGCGTCCACCTCGGCGGCGGACAGGTCGGCGGACGCCAGCGCCGCGCGGATCACCCGCCGCTGGGACGGCCCGTTCGGCGCGGTCAGGCCGTTGCTCGCCCCGTCCTGGTTGACGGCCGAGCCCCGGATGACCGCGAGGACGCGGTGCCCGTTGCGCCGCGCGTCCGACAGCCGTTCGAGCAGCAGCACCCCGGCGCCCTCGGCGAAGCCGGTGCCGTCGGCCGCCGCCGCGAAGGACTTGCAGCGTCCGTCGGGCGACAGGCCGCGCTGCCGGGAGAACTCGGTGAAGCCGCCGGGCGTGGTCAGCACGGTCACGCCGCCCGCGAGCGCCAGCGAGCACTCCTCCTGCCGCAGCGACCGGCAGGCGAGGTGGATCGCCACCAGCGACGACGAGCACGCCGTGTCCACCGTCACCGCCGGGCCCTCCAGCCCGAGCGTGTAGGAGACCCGGCCGGACAGGACGCTCAGGGCGTTGCCGGTCAGCTGGTAGCCCTCGTCCTGCTCGTCGGTGTGCGGGGTGCCGAATCCGGGCAGGCCCGCGCCGACGAACACGCCGGTCGGCGTGGAGCGCAGCGCGCGCGGGTCGATGCCCGCCCGTTCGAGCGTCTCCCAGGCGGTCTCCAGCAGGACGCGCTGCTGCGGCTCCATCGCCGCCGCCTCGCGCGGGCTGATCCCGAAGAACGCCGCGTCGAACGCGTCGGCGTCGTCCAGGAAGCCGCCCCGGCGCGTGTAGCAGGTGCCGGGGTGGTCGGGGTCCGGGTGGTAGAGCGCGTCCAGGTCCCAGCCCCGGTCGGGCGGGAAGTCCCCGATGGCGTCGCGGCCCGCGGACACCAGGTCCCACAGGTCCTCGGGCGAGCGGACGCCGCCGGGGTAGCGGCAGGCCATGCCGACGACGGCGACGGGCTCGCGCTGCCGCTCCTCCACCTCCCGGAGGCGCTCCCGCGTCCGCCCCAGATCGACCGTGACCCGCTTGAGGTACTCCCGCAGCCTGTCTTCCGTAGCCGACATCAGTCTCCGTCTCCGGACGATCGCAGTTGCTGGTCGATGAGGGCGAACATCTCCTCGTCGGAGGCGTCCTCGACGGCGGCGGCCGTCGCGGGCGCGGCCGGTCCGCCGTCCACGCTCGCGAGCAGCGCGCGCAGCCGCCGGGCGACCCGCTCGCGCGCCGCCCGGTCCAGGGTCCGCGCGGCGAGGACGCCCTCGATCCGGCCCAGGTCGCCGAGGAGCGGCTCCACGTCGTCCTCGGGCGGCGGCGACGCCGCGCCGTCGGGCGCGAGCCGCTCCAGGAGGTGGTCGGCGAGCCGGGCCGCGTGCGGGTAGTCGAAGGCGAGCGCGGCGGGCAGCCGCAGGCCGGTCGCGGCCGACAGCCGGTTGCGCAGCTCGACGGCGCTGAGGGAGTCGAAGCCGAGCTCCTTGAACGACGCGTCCGCGCGGACGGCGCCCGCCTCCCGGTGGCCGAGGACCGCCGCGGCGTGCGCGCGCACCAAGCTCAGCAGGGTGGCGCGCCGCTCGGAGTCGGGCATTCCGGCGAGCCGTGACTTCAGATCGGCGGACGGCCCACCGGAGGCCGCAGCGGACGCCGACGCGGACGCGGAAGCCGCCGGTCGCGCCCGAGCGGTCGCGGTGGTGGCGACCAGCGATCGCAGGAGGGCCGGCACCGCTTCGGGTCCCTGCCCGGCCAGGGCGCGCGGGTCGAGGTTCAGCGCCACGACGTGCGCGCCGCCCTCGGCGCAGGCGAGGTCGAACAGGGCGGCGCCCTGCTCGTCGGTGATCGGTGCGAAGCCGCCGCGTCGCATACGGGCCAGGTCGGCCTCGCCGAGATGGCCGGTCATGCCGCTGACCTGCTCCCACAGACCCCACGCGATCGACTGGCCGGGCAGCCCGGCGGCGCGACGACAGGCAATGAGCGCATCGCAGTACGCGTTCGCGGCGGCGTAGTTCGCCTGCCCTGGACTGCCCAACGTCGCGGCGGCCGACGAGAACACCGTGAAGAAACTCAACCGCACGTGCTCGGTCGCGGCGTGAAGATTCGCCAGACCGAGGGCCTTCGGAGACCAGACCCGACGCAGACGATCGGCGTCCATGTCGGTCACCACGCCGTCGTCGATGTCCCCGGCCGCGTGGATGACCCCGGTCAGCGGACGCGCCGGGTCGATGCCTGCGATCAGGTTCCGGACCGCCTCCGGGTCGGCGATGTCGGCGGCGGCGAAGGTGACCTGCGCGGGAAGCAACCGCTCCGCCAGATCCGTTGCGCCGGGCGCGTCGGCTCCGCGACGGCTGACCAGGAGCAGGTGCTTCGCTCCCCACTCCCGGACGAGATGCCCGGCGACCAGCGCGCCCAGCGTTCCGGTCCCGCCGGTGATCAGGACGGTGCCGCCCGGGTCGAACGCCGGCGGGACGTCCAGCACGATCTTGCCGGTGTGCCGGGCCTGGCTCATGAACCGGAGCGCCTCACGCGCCCGGCCGAGCGGCCAGTTCCGCACGGGCGGCGGTTCCAGCGTTCCCTCCTCGAACAGGTGCCGCAGGTCGTCCAGCATGTCCTGGATCAGTTCCGGACCCGCGTCCGGGACGAGGTCGAACGCCCGGTAGCGCACGCCCGTGTCCGAGCGGATGTCGGTCTTGCCCATCTCCACGAACCGACCGTCCTCGGCGAGCAGCCGCAGGGACGCGTCGGTGAACTCACCGGCCAGGCTGTTCAGCACCACGTCCACGCCACGGCCCCCGGTGGCGGCGCGGAACTTCTCCTCGAAATCCAGGTCACGGGACGACGCGCGATGGTCCTCGTCAATGCCCATCTGCGCCAGGAGATCCTGCTTGGCCGGGCTTGCCGTCGCGTACACCTCCGCGCCGAGATGCCGCGCGATCTGCACCGCCGCCACCCCGACACCGCCCGTCGCCGCATGGACCAGGACCGTCTCGCCCGGCTTCAGCGCGGCCAGTTCCACGAGCCCGTACCAGGCCGTCAGGAACGCCACGGGGACGCTCGCCGCGGCGTCGAAGCCCCAGCCGTCCGGGATCCGCGTCACCATCCGCGCGTCCGCGACCGCGACCGGGCCGAACGCGCCGCCGACGATGCCCGTCACCCGGTCGCCCACCGCGATGCCGGTCACGCCCGGGCCGGCCTCGACCACGGTCCCGGCGCCCTCGGTGCCGTAGAAGACCCCGTCCGCGTCGGGATACATGCCGAGGGCGATCAGCACGTCGCGGAAGTTCACGCCCGCGGCGCGGACCTCGATCCGGACCTGGCCCTCCGCGAGCGGCGCCAGCGCCTCCGGGCTCTCGACGGCCGCGATCTCGTCCAGCGTCGCCGGGCCGGACATGCCGAGCCGCCACGCCCGCGCGCCGGGCGGGCCGGTCAGCTCGCGCGGCGCTCCGCACCGGACCAGGCGCGGCACGAGAACCTCCCCGCCGCGCACCGCCACCTGCGGTTCGCCGGTCCGCAAGGCTGTTCCCACGTCGGCTCCCTCGTCCAGGTCGGCGAGGACGAGCCGTCCGGGATGCTCCGCCTGGACGCTCCGGACCAGGCCCCACACGGCCGCGGCGTCCGGATCGGGCCGCTCCCCCACGGCTCCGCGCGTGACGACCACGAGCCGCTTCTCGTCCGCGTCGGACGGCTCGGACGGCTCGGACGGCGTCGCCGCGAGCCAGCCCTTGACCTGCGACAACGCCTCCTCCGCGGTCGCCGCCTCGACCACCTGGCAGTCGTCCGGCGCGGGCTCGGCCGCGTCCGTCGCGGCGGGCACCCACTCGACGGCGAAGACGTCGCCGGTGCCGCGCGGTCCGGCCGCCCGCAGCCGCCGGTCGTCCGCCTCGCGGAGCGCGACCGACGCCACGTCCAGGACCGGACCGCCCGCCGTGTCGGTGACGCTCACCCGGACGCCCTGGTCGAGCCCCTCGCCGAGCGGCGACAGGCGGACGCGGACGGCCGTCGCGCCCGCGGCGTGCAGCGCGACTCCGCTCCAGGTGAACGGCAGCCACACCCGTCCTCGCGTGAAGTCGCCGATCAGCAGGAGCGGGTGGAGCGCGGCGTCCAGGAGGGCGGGGTGGACGCCGAACCCGTCCGCGTCGCGCACGAGGTCGGGAAGCCGGAGCTCGGCGAGCACGTCGGGGCCGTCGCGCCACACCGCTTGCACGCCTTGGAACGCGGGTCCGTAGCCATAGCCGACGACCGCCGTGTCGGCGTAGAAGTCGGCGGTCTCGACCGGCTCGGCGCCGGGCGGCGGCCATGCTTCCCCTGCCGGGTCCGGGACGATCGGATCCGGCGCGATCGTGCCGGTGGCGTGGCGGGTCCACTCGGCGTCGTGGTCGGCGCGCGAGTACACGCTCACCTCGCGGCGTCCGTCGTCCTCGGTGGCCGCACCGACCACGACCTGGACGTTCAGACCGTCCTCGGGCACGGCGAGCGGCGTGGACAGGACGAGCTCGTCCACGCGGGCGCAGCCGGCCTCGTCGGCGGCCCGCAGCACCCATTCCAGCTGGGCCGCGCCCGGCACGAGCACCGCGCCGCCGATGACGTGGTCGGCCAGCCACGGCTGCCCGTGCCGGGACACCCGCCCGGTCAGCACCCGGCCGCCGCCGCCGGCGAGGTCCATCGCCGCCCCGAGGATCGGATGGCCGGTCGAGCCGAGGCCGAGGTCCGCGGCGTCGGCGGCGCCGCGTCCGGCGGTGAGCCAGTACCGCTCGCGCTGGAAGGTGTAGGTGGGCAGATCGATCACGGCGGGCGCGGGGTCGGTGGGGAACCGCCGCGTCCAGTCGATCCCGACTCCGGCGGCGAACGCCCCGGCCAGCGCGCGGACGATCTGCGCGTCCCCGCCCCGGTCGCGCCGGATCGTGGGCAGCGCGGCGGCACGCGTCTCCGCGCGGTCGGCGCACTCTTCGATCCCCGGCGTCAGGACGGGGTGGGGGCCAGCCTCGATGAAGACGCGATGCCCGTCCTTCAGGAGCTCGCCGACCGTGTCCGCGAACCGGACGGGCCGACGCAGGTTGGTGATCCAGTACTCGGTGTCGAGGGAGGCGGTGTCGTGCGGCGCGGCGGTGACGGTCGAGTAGAACGGCACGCCGGCGGCGGTGCCGGTGATCCCGGCGAGCGACGCGCGCAGCTCCTCGGCGATCTCGTCTACCTGGGGGCCGTGGGAGGCGTAGTCCACGTCGATCAGCCGCGCCCGCAAGCCCTGCTCCTGCGCGGACGCCACCACCGACGCCACCCGGTCCGGCGGACCGGACACGACCGTCGCGGACGGGCTGTTCACCGCCGCGACCACCACGCCGTCCGCCAGGAGCGCGTCCGCCTCTTCGGCGCCGACGCCGAGCGAGGCCATCGCGCCGCCGCCCGCCAGCCTGCGCAGAGCCTTGCTGCGCAGCGCCACGACGCGAGCGGCGTCTTCGAGCGACAGCGCGCCCGCGACGCACGCGGCGGCGATCTCGCCTTGGCTGTGGCCGATGACCGCGGCTGGCTTGACGCCGTAATCCGCCCAGACGGCCGCCAGCGACACCATCACGGCCCACAGGACGGGTTGCACGACGTCCACGCGGGAGAGTTCCGAGCCGTCACCGCGGATCACTTTCGTCAGCGACCACTCGACGTGCGGAGCGAGAGCCTGCTCGCATTCGGCCATGCGCGCGGCGAACACCGGCGACTCGTCCAGCAGCTCGGCGCCCATGCCGACCCACTGCGAACCCTGGCCCGGGAACACCAGCACCGGACCTCGATCGACCGGCTCGGCGACACCGGTCACCACGTCCGGATGCGCTTCTCCGCGTGCCAGCGCCGCCAGCGCCGAAGGCTGATCCTCACCGAGGACGACGGCCCGGTGCTCGAAGACCGAACGCGTCCGGATCAGTGACCAGCCCACCTCCACGGACGGCAGTTCCGAGCGCGCGGCCAGCGCCTCCGCCTGCCCGGCCAGCGCCTCCTCACTTCGGGCCGAGAGCACCCAAGGCGCGGTGCCCTCAACTGGACGGGACGCGGAATCGGCCTCGGGCGGCTCTTCGAGGATGAGGTGGGCGTTGGTGCCGGAGAAACCGAACGAGGAGACACCGGCGCGGCGCGGATGCCCGTTGCGGGGCCAGTCGACCGGCTCGGTCAGCAGCCGGACGCCACCCGAGGACCAGTCCACGTGCGGGGACGGCTCGTCCACGTGGAGCGTCGCGGGAAGTCGTCCGTGCCGCATCGCCATGACGGTTTTGATCACTCCGGCCACGCCTGCGGCTGCCTGAGTGTGCCCGATGTTCGACTTCACCGTCCCGAGCCACAGCGGGCGGTCCTTGGAACGGTTTCTGCCGTAGGTGGCCAGCAGCGCGTTCGCCTCGATCGGGTCGCCCAGACTGGTGCCGGTCCCGTGCGCCTCGACCGCATCGATGTCGGCTGTCGTCAATCCCGCGTTGGCCAGCGCCTGACCGATCACCCGCTCTTGGGACGGCCCGTTCGGCGCGGTCAGACCGTTACTCGCGCCGTCCTGATTGATCGCCGAGCCCCGCACCACCGCCAACACCCGATGACCATTGCGTCGCGCGTCTGACAGGCGCTCCAGCACCACCAGGCCCACTCCCTCGGCCCAGCCGGTGCCGTCCGCCGCAGCCGAGAACGCCTTGCAACGACCGTCCACCGACAGGCCACGCTGCCGCGAGAACTCCACGAAGGTGTTCGGTGTGGACATCACCGTCGCGCCACCGGCCAGGGCGAGGGAGCATTCGCCTTGGCGCAGCGATTGGGCGGCCAGGTGCATCGCGACCAGCGACGACGAGCACGCCGTGTCCACCGTGACCGCCGGGCCTTCGAGACCGAAGGTGTAGGAGACCCGCCCGGACGCGACGCTCGGCAGGCTGCCGGGCATCAGGCGGCCCTCGACGTCGGGCGGTATCCGGCCCAGGAAGCGGCTTCCGTAGTCGTCGTACATGATGCCGACGACCACGCCGGTCCGGCTGCCGCGGAGGGCGGCCGGGTCCAGCCCGGCGCGCTCGAACGCCTGCCACGCGGTCTCCAGCAGCAACCGCTGCTGCGGATCCATCGCCAACGCCTCACGCGGACTGATCCCGAAAAACCCCGCATCGAACAGATCCGCGTCGTGAAGGAAACCACCCGAACGGGTGTAGCTGTGTCCGGTCCGCGCCGGGTCGTCGTCGAAGAGGCGATCGAGGTCCCAGGAGCGATTGCCGGGGAACTCGCCGATCGCGTCCACACCGCCCGAGACCAGTTCCCACAGAGCCTCCGGGGAGTCGACTCCTCCGGGGAAACGGCACGCCATCCCGACGATCGCCACGGGTTCGTCGGGACTGGCGGACGACGAGGGCGCGGGCAGGAAACGGCCCTCCGCCGCGCCGAGAAGTTCCGTGCGGAGGTACCGGACGAGCGCTTCGGGGGTCGGGTGGTCGAAGACGGCCGTGGCGGGCAGCGTGAGGCCGGTGGCCGCGCCGAGTCCGGTCCGGAGTTCGAGCGCGGTGAGGGAGTCGAAGCCGAGGTCCTGGAAGGGCCGGCCGAGGTCGAGGGTGGCGGGGTCCGGGTGCGCGAGGACGGCGGCGACCCGGTCTCGGACGATCTCGCGGAGCGCGCGGTCCCGATCGGCCTCCGGCAGCGCCGCGACGCGCTCGGCCCAGGACGTCGTGGCCGTGCGGGTCGCGGGCGTCCGGACCAACCCTTGCAGGACGGGCGGCAGCGTGCCGGACGCGGCCTGCCCGCGCAGCGCGGCATGGTCGAACCGGACGGGCACGAGCACCGGGTCGGACCCGGCAAGGGCCCGGTCGAGAAGTGCGAGGGCGCGGTCGGGAGCCATCGGGACGAGGCCTGAACGGCTGACGCGCGCCGCGTCGGCTCCGTCGAGCGCCGCGGCCATGCCGCCGTCCGTCGCCCAGGGGCCCCAGGCGAGCGAAACCGCGGGCAGCCCCTCGGCGCGGCGGTGTTCGGCCAGGGCGTCGAGGAACGCGTTCGCCGCCGCGTAGTTGCCCTGCCCCGCGTTGCCGAGGACGCCGGCGGCCGAGGAGAACAGGACGAACGCCGCGAGGTCGCGCTCGCGGGTCAGCCGGTGCAGGTTCCACGCGCCGTCCACCTTGGGCGCGAGGACGGCGTCGAGGCGCGGCCCGGTCAGGGACGTGACCACGCCGTCGTCCACGATCCCGGCGGCGTGCACGACCGCGGTGAGCGGGCGATCCGCCGGGATCGACGCGAGCAGCGCGGAGAGCGCGTCCGGGTCGGCGACGTCGCAGGCGGCCACGCGGACGTCCGCGTCCAGGTCGGCGAGGGCCTCCGCCGCGCCGGTCGCGTCGCCGCGGCGGCCGGCCAGCAGCAGGTGCCGCGCGCCGTGCGCGGTCGCGAGGTGCCGGGCGACGAGGAGGCCGAGCGCGCCGGTGCCGCCGGTGACGAGGACGGTGCCGTCCGGGTCGATCGGACGCGCCGTCCCGGCCTGGTCGGGGGCCTTGGCCAGGCGCGGGACCAGGACCGTCCCGGCTCGGACGGCCACCTGCGGCTCGGCGGCGCCGATGGCCGCCCGGAGGGCGTCGGGCCCGCTCGTCCCGTCGTGGTCGAGGACGGTGATCCGTCCCGGGTGCTCGGCCTGCGCCGCGCGCACCAGGCCCCGGACCGGCGCGTTCACGAGGTCGGCGGCGACGGCGTTCCGCGTCACGACCACCAGGCGGGACGCCGCGAACCGCTCGTCGGCCAGCCATTCCCGAAGTCCGGCGAGCACCCGTCCCACGCGGCTGCGGACGTGGGCGGGCACGTCGTCCTCGTCCGGCTCGTCCTGGAAGGTCAGCAGAACGAGGTCGGGAGCGGGTTCCCCGGCGTCCAGCGAGGCCCGGAGGGCGTCGAGATCGGCGTGCGAAGCACCGTCCAGGCCGAGACGGTCAGGCCCGACCACCGCCCAGACCCCAGATGGGACGGCAGGTGGGGCGTCCGGAGCCTGCCAGGTCAGCCGATACGGCACGTCGCTCGTCCCGGCCTGCGCGGCGCGCCAGCGTTCGGCGGAGACCGCTCGCAACTCCAGCGCCTCGATGCCGATCGCCGGAGCGTCGTCCGGGCCGGTGACGTCCAGGCTGAAGGTGTCGTCGTCGAAAGGCGTGATCCGGACGCGCAGCCGCGACGGTCCGGGGTGGTGCACGCGGACGCCTCGGAACGAGTACGGCAGCCGCACCGTCCCGTCGTCCTCCCGGAAGAGCTCGTCGATCGCGTGGAACGCGCCGTCGAGCAGCGCCGGATGGACGGCGTAGGAGCGCGGGTCGCCATGGTCGTCCGAAGAGGACGCCGCCTCGGCGAGCAGTTCGTCGCCGGAGCGCCACGCGGCCTGGACGTTCCGGAAGGCCGGGCCGTACCGGTAGCCGCGCTCGGCGAGGCGGTCGTACAGCTCCTCGACGTCGATCGGCACGGCCCCGGCGGGCGGCCATGCCCGCGGTTCGGCGGCCGAGGGCGCGGTGTCGTCCGCGGGAGAGCACGTTCCGGCGGCGTGCCGGGTCCACGATTCGTCGCCGTCGCGGCGCGAGTAGATCGCGACCGCGCGGTGCCCGTGCTCGTCCGGAGCGGCGATCGCGGCCTGGACATCGACGCTTCCGGACGGCGGCAGCAGGAGCGGGGCCTCCAGCGCGAGCTCGTCGATGAGGTCGCATCCGGCGCGGGCGGCCGTGGCCAGGGCGAGTTCGAGGAGGGCGGTGGCGGGCAGCGGCACGGTACCGGCGATCTCGTGGTCGGCGAGCCACCCGTGGGTGCGCGTGGACAGGCGTCCGGTGGCGAGCATCTCCCCGGTGGCCGACTCGACCACGGTCCCGAGGAGGGGGTGCCCGGCCGGGTGGACGCCTCCGGCCTCGGCCACCGCCGCGTCCGGGATCGGACGCCAGTACCGGCGCCGCTGGAACGGGTAGCTCGGCAGCGGGACCGCGCGCGCACCGGCCGGGAGCGCGGCGGCGAGGTCGGCGTCCGCGCCGTCCACGTGCAGCTCGGCGAGCGCGGTGAGGAACGTTCCGGCCTCGGGACGGTCCTTGCGCAGGGCCGCGGCGAACACGCCGGGCTCCTCGTCCGCGAGGCACTCCCGCGCCATGGCGGTGAGGACGGGGGCCGGGCCGAGTTCGAGGAACCGGACGACGCCCTCGGCGCGAAGGGTGCGCAGCCCGTCGCCGAACCGGACCGGCTCGCGGACGTGCCGCACCCAGTATTCGGGGTCGGTGAGGAGGTCGGCACCGGCGATCCCGCCGGTCACGTTCGAGATGACCGGGATGCGCGGAGCCGCGTAGGCGAGGCCGCGCGCGACCTCGCGGAAGCCGTCGAGCATCGGGTCCATCAGCGGCGAGTGGAACGCGTGGCTCACCCGCAGCCGGCGCGTCTTGCGGCCCGCGTCCCGGAGGCGGGCGGCGATCTCCTCGACGGAGTCCTCGGCGCCGGAGACGACGACCGCGTCCGGGCCGTTGACGGCGGCGAGCGACACGCGGTCCTCGCGTCCGGCGAGCAGCGGGAGCACCTCGGACTCGGCCGCCCGCACGGCGACCATCGCGCCGCCCGGCGGGAGCGCCTGCATCAGTCCGCCGCGGGCGGCGACGAGCGCGCAGGCGTCCGGCAGGGACAGCACGCCCGCGACGTGCGCGGCGGCGATCTCGCCGACCGAGTGGCCGGTCAGGTATCCGGGCACGACGCCGTACGACTCGGCGAGCCGGAACAGCGCGACTTCGAGCGCGAACAGGGCCGCCTGGGTGAATTCCGTGCGGTCCAGATCGGCAGGGTCCCGCGGGGCGAACACCAGGTCGCGGAGCGGGCGGCCGAGTAGCGGGTCCAGGTGGGTGCAGACGGAGTCGAAGGCGTCGGCGAAGGCGGGGTGCTCGCGGTGCAGTTCGCGGCCCATGCCCGGACGCTGGCTGCCCTGCCCGGTGAAAAGGAACGCCGTGTCGCCGTCGCGCACCGGCCCGGACGCGCCGACCAGACCGGCTGCGGGACGGCCCTCGGCGAGGGCGGTCAGCCCGGCGCGCAGCTCGTCGCGGCCGGTCCCGAGGAGCACGGCACGCCGCTCGAACGAGGTGCGCGTCCGGGCCAGCGACCGGCTCAGGTCGGAAGCGGAGAACTCGGGGTGCGCGGCGACGTGCTCGGCGAGCGACCGCGCCTGTTCGGTCAACGCCTGCGGAGTGCGCGCCGACAGCGGCCACGCCACGACGGAGGGCGCCGTTTCGGGTCCCGCCTCTTCCGCCGCCGGCTCCGGGAGCGGCGCTTCTTCGAGGATCAGGTGCGCGTTCGTGCCGGAGATGCCGAACGACGACACCCCGGCCCGGCGCGGGCGCTCGCCGCGCGGCCACGGCACCGGCTCGGTGAGCAGCCGGACGCCGCCCGCGTCCCAGTCCACCTCCGGGGTGGGACGGTCGAGGTGGATCGTGGCGGGCAGCCGCTCGTGCCGCAACGCCATGATCATCTTCAGCACGCCCGCGACGCCCGCCGCGCCCTGCGTGTGGCCGAGGTTCGACTTCACCGCGCCGAGCCACAGCGGACGGCCGGCCTCGCGCTCCCGCCCGTAGGCGTCCAGCAGCGCCCGCGCCTCGATCGGGTCGCCGAGGCGGGTGCCGGTGCCGTGCGCCTCCACGGCGTCCACCTCGGACGGTTCCAGCCGGGCGTCCTTCAGGGCCGCGCGGATCACCCGCCGCTGGGACGGCCCGTTCGGCGCGGTCAGGCCGTTGCTCGCGCCGTCCTGGTTGATCGCCGAGCCGCGGATCACGGCGAGCACCTCGTGGCCGTCGCGCCGCGCGTCCGACAGCCGCTCCAGCAGGACGAGCCCGGCGCCCTCGGCGAAGCCGGTGCCGTCGGCCGCCGCCGCGAACGGCTTGCAGCGGCCGTCCGGCGCGAGGCCGCGCTGCCGCGAGAACTCGGTGAACACGTTCGGCAGGGACATCACGGTGACGCCGCCCGCCAGCGCCAGCGCGCACTCGTCCCGCCGGAGCGCGTTGCAGGCGAGGTGGATCGCGACCAGCGAGGACGAGCAGGCCGTGTCCACCGTCACCGCCGGGCCCTCCAGCCCGAAGGTGTAGGCGATCCGCCCGGACAGGACGCTCGGGGCGTTCCCGGTGATCAGGTGGCCCTCGGCGTCCCGGTCCACGTGCGGGGTGCCGAAGCCGGGCAGCGCCGTCCCGATGTAGACGCCGGTGCGGCTGCCCTTCAGCGCGGACGCGTCGATGCCCGCCCGCTCGAGCAGCTCCGACGACACCTCCAGCAGCTTGCGCTGCTGCGGGTCGAGGGTCAGGGCCTCGCGCGGGCTGATCCCGAAGAACTCCGCGTCGAACAGGGCCGCGTCGTCGAGGAACCCGCCGACGCGCGCGACGCTCGTGCCGGGGCGGCCCGGGTCGGCGTCGAACAGCCGGTCGAGGTCCCAGCCGCGGTCGGCCGGGAACTCTCCGGCCACGTCGCGTCCGGCGGCGAGCAGGTCCCAGAGCCGTTCGGGCGAGGTCGCGCCGCCGGGGAAGCGGCACGCCGCCGACACGACGGCGATCGGCTCGGCGTCCCGCTCCTCGGCCTCGCGCAGCCGCCGCCGGGTGTCGTGCAGGTCGGCGGTGACGCGCCGCAGGTAGTCGACGAGCTTCTCTTCGCTGACCATTCCGGATCACACGCCCAGCTCGTTGTCGATGAAGTCGAGGATCTGCCCGGCGTCGGCCGTCCGCAGGCGCTCGGCCGCCGCGTCGTCGCCGGGACCGCGGCTCTTCAGCCGGGACAGCAGCGCCTCCAGGCGGGTCGTGACCGCGCCGGTGTCCAGGGCGGACGCCGCGGACGCCGAGGTCAGCGCCCGTTCCAGCCGGTCCAGCTCGGCGAGCGCCGGGTCGGGCGCTTCCGGGGCTCGGGGCGTTTCGCCCGAAGCGTCCGGGGCGAGCCGTTCCAGCAGGTGGTCGGCGAGCACGGTGGCCTCCGGGTAGTCGAAGACGAGCGCGGAGTGCAGCCGCAGGCCCGTCGCGGCGGCGAGCCGGTTGCGCAGCTCGACGGCGGTGAGGGAGTCGAACCCGAGGGACTTGAACGAGGCGTCCGCCGGCACCGCCGCGCGGTCGGTGTGGCCGAGCACGGTCGCCGCCTGCGCCCGGACGAGCCCGACGAGCGCCTTGCGCCGTTCCGGCGGGGACATGCCGCGCAGCCGCGCGGACCAGTCGTCCGGAGGTGCGGCGGACGCCGCCGCGCGGCGCGGCCGGACGGCGGGCACGGCGAGGTCGCGCAGCGGCGCGGGCAGCTCGGCGGCGGGACGGCCGGCCAGGGCGCGCGCGTCGAACCCGAGCGCGACGAGTGCGGGCCGTCCGTCGCGGCGGGCCGCGTCGAACAGGGCCAGGCCGTCGCCGGTCGGCATGGCCTTGATGCCGAACCGGCCGAACCGGGCCCGATCGGCCTCGGTGAGCCCGGCGGTCAGCCCGCTGGCCTCCTCCCACAGGCCCCACGCGATGGACACTCCGGCGAGTCCGGCGGCGCGGCGGTGCGCGGCCAGCGCGTCGAGGTAGGCGTTGGCCGCCGCGTAGTTCGCCTGCGCGAGCGTGCCGAGCGTCCCTGCGAAGGAGGAGAAGAGGACGAACATGCCGAGCGGCAGGTGCGCGGTGGCCTCGTGCAGGTGGCGCGCGCCGTCCGCCTTGGCCGCCCAGACCCGCCGGACGTGCTCGGGGGTCAGGGAGCGGACCATCGCGTCGTCCAGCGCCCCGGCGGCGTGGACGACCCCGGTCAGCGGACGCTCCGGCCCGACGCTCGCGACCAGCTCATCGACCGCCTCCCGGTCGGCGACGTCGGCCGCGACGGCGCGCGCCTCGACGCCCAGGCCGTCCAGGCGCGCGAGCAGTTCGGGAGCGCCGGGCGCGTCCGGTCCCTGGCGGCTGACCAGCAGGATCCGTCCTGCCTGGCGGGTGCGCGCGAGGTGCTCGGCCACCGCCGCGCCGATCATGCCGGTGCCGCCGGTGATGAGGACCGTGCCGCCGGGGTCGGGCGCGGGCGGGACGTCCAGCACCAGCTTGCCCGTGTGCCGCGCCTGGCTCATGAACCGGAACGCCTCTCGGGCCCGGCCGAGCGGCCAGGTCCGCAGGGGCAGCGGCCGGAGCGTCCCGGCGGCGAACAGGCCGGTGAGCGTGCGGAGCATCGCGCCGATCCGCTCCGGTCCGGCGTGGTCGAGCAGTTGGAACGCGGTGTAGGAGATGTCCGGATGGTCGTCTGGGTCGCGTATGTCGGTCTTGCCCATCTCCACGAACCGGCCGCCGCGGCGCAGCAGGCGCAGCGAGGCGTCGGTGAGCTCGCCGGTCAGGCTGTTCAGGACCACGTCGAGGCCCTCGCCGCCGGTCGCTTGGCGGAAGGCGTCCTCGAAGGCCGCGTCGCGGGAGGACGCGCGGTGCGCCGCGTCGATCCCCATTTCCGCGAGGATCGGCTCCTTGCCGGGACCGGCCGTCGCGAACACCTCCGCGCCGAGATGCCGCGCGATCTGGACGGCCGCCGTCCCCACCCCGCCGGTCGCCGCGTGGATCAGCACGCGCTCCCCCGGACGCAGCCCCGCCAGGTCCACCAGGCCGTACCAGGCGGTCAGGAACGCGACGGGCGTCGCCGCGGCCCGCCGGAAGTCCCAGCCGTCCGGGATGGGGGCCAGGGTCCGGGCGTCGGCCACCGCGTAGGGGCCGAACGCCCCGCCGAACAGGCCCATCACGCGGTCACCCGGCGCGAGGCCCGTCACGCCGGGACCGACGTCCAGCACCACGCCCGCGCCCTCGCTGCCGAGACCGCTGTCGGGGTCCATGCCGAGCGCGATCAGGACGTCCTTGAAGTTGATCCCGGCGGCGCGCACGCCCACGCGGACCCGGCCGGGTCCGAGCGGCTCCAGCACGTCGGGGCACGGCACCATCGCCACGCCGTCGAGGGTCGCGTCCGCCGCCTCGGCGAGCCGCCAGGCGCGCTCGCCCGCCGGGGGCGCGAGTTCGACCGGCTCCGTCGCCGGAACCATGCGCGGCACGAGAAAGCGCCCGCCGCGCACCGCGACCTGCGGTTCGCCGGTCGCGACCGCCCACCGGACGGCCCGCTCGACGCCCTCGTCGTCCTCGTCGTCCTCGACGTCGGCCAGGACGAACCGGCCGGGGTTCTCCGACTGCGCGCTCCGCACCAGCCCCCATACCGCCGCACCGCCTGGGTCGGGATCGTCGGCGGCGACCGCTCCCCGCGTCACCAGGACCAGCCGCGAACCGGACGTCCGGGACGCTTCCAGCCACTCCTGGATCACCGCGAGCGCCCGCTCGACGGCCGCACGGCCGCCCGTGGTGTCCAGGTGCTCCACGGTGACCGTTTCCAGGTCGGTTTCATCGGGCCGGACGGACGGTTCCGGCAGCGGCGTCCACTCCACCGCGAACAGGCCGTCGGGGACGCGCCGCAACCGCTCCGCGCTCGTCGGCCGCAGCACGAGCGACTCCACGGTCAGCACCGGAGCGCCCGCCGGATCGACGACGCCGATCCGCACGCCGTCCTCGGGACGCTCGCCGCGCGGCGAGATCCGGACGCGGACCGCCGTCGCGCCGACCGAGCGCAGCGCGACACCGGACCAGGCGAACGGCAGCGGCATCCGGCCGGCGCCGAGCGGTCCGTCGAGCAGGCCGTCGAGCAGGAGCGGCTGGATCGCCGCGTCCAGCAGAGCAGGATGGACGCCGAACCCTCCGGCCTCACCGACGGCCTCCGGCAGGCTCACCTCGGCCAGCAGGTCGCGGCCCTGCCGCCACACCGCGCGAAGGCCGCGGAACGCCGCTCCGTAGTCGTAGCCCGCAGCCGCCACCCGGTCGTAGAAGTCACCGATCGGGACCGGATCGGCGTCGGCGGGCGGCCACTGCGTCACTTCCCCGCCTTGTTCGCGCGGCTCCGGGGCTAGGACGGCGGTGGCGTGATGGGTCCAGTCCGCGTCGTCGCGGCCCGAGTACACGCGCGCCTCGCGGCGGCCGTCCTCGCCGGGCGGATCGACGAGCACCTGAAGGTTCAGCTTGCGCGTCCCTGCGGGGAACACCGGTTCGTGCAGGGTCAGCTCGTCCACGGACGCGCAACCCACCTCGTCGGCGGCTCGCAAAACCCACTCCACCAGCGCCGTGCCCGGCATCAGCGCGGCGCCCGCGACCTGGTGCTGCGCCGCCCAACCTCCCCCGGACGTCGAGAGCCCGCCGCTCAGCATCCGTCCGCCGTCCGCGAGCGCGACCGAAACCGGCAGATGCGGATGGCCGGACGCGGTGCCCGCCTGCACCGCCGAGCGGTCGCCGAGCCAGAAGCGCGTGCGCTGGAACGCATAGGTCGGCACGTCCACGACGCGGGGCGGCGGGTCACTCGGGAACCAGGCCGACCAGTCCACCGGGGCCCCGGCGGCGAACGCCTCGCCGAGCGAGCGGACGATCCGGGCGGCCCCGCCCTCGTCGCGGCGCAGCGTCGGCACGGCGGCGGCGGTGATCTCGGCGTCCTCGAACGTCTCCTCCATCCCGACCGTCAGGACGGGATGCGGGCCGGCCTCGATGAACACGCGGTATCCGTCGCCGAGCAGGGCCCGCACGGCGTCGGCGAACCGGACCGGCCGGCGCAGGTTCGCGACCCAGTACGCGGCGTCGAGCGACGCGCCACCGGTCCGCGCGCCGGTCACGGTCGAGTAGAAGCCGACCTCGGACGCGCCGGGCGCGATATTCGCGAGCGCCTCGGTCAGCTCGTCCGCGATCTGATCGACGTGCGGGCCGTGCGAGGCGTAGTCCACGTCGATCAGCCGCGCCCGCAGGCCCTGCCGCTGCGCCGCTTCCACGGCGGCGGCCACCTCCGCGGGGCCGCCCGAAATGACGGTCGAGCGCGGTCCGTTGGCGGCGGCGATCGAGACGTTCCCGGCCTCGTCCAGCAGTTCGGCGACCGCTCCGGCCGACGCGCCGACCGACGCCATCGCGCCCGAGCCCGCGAGCCGCCGCAGCGCCTTCGCCCGGACGGCCACGACTCTCGCCGCGTCGTCGAGGGAGAGGATGCCGGCGACGCAGGCCGCCGCGATCTCGCCCTGGCTGTGCCCCACGACCGCCACCGGACGGACGCCGTGGTGCTCCCACACGGCGGCGAGCGACACCATGACCGCCCACAACGCCGGCTGCACCACGTCCACGCGGTCGAGGCCGGGCCCGCCGCCGCGCAGCACCTCGGTCAGCGACCAGTCCACGTGCTCGGCCAACGCCCGCTCGCACTCCGCGACGCGCGCGGCGAAGACGGGCGACTCGTCCAGCAGGTCCGCGCCCATGCCGACCCACTGCGAGCCCTGACCGGGGAAGACCAGCACCGGTTCGGAACCCGCGACGCGTCCGGACACCACGTCCGGGTGCGCCTCACCGGCCGCGAGCGCCTCCAGGGCCGCCTGCTTGTCGTCCCCGACGAGGACGGCGCGGTGCTCGAACGCTGCACGCGTCGTCGCGAGCGTGTAGCCGATCTCCGCCGCCGTGGCGTCCGCCGGGTGGAAGTCCGCCAGGCGCCGGGCCTGCGCCCGCAGCGCCGCCGCGGTCCGGCCCGACACCACCCAGGGCACGACGGCGGGCTCCGTCCGGTCCGGCCGGGGCGCGGGCTCGTCAGGGGCCTCTTCGAGGATGACGTGCGCGTTCGTCCCGGAGATCGCGAACGACGACACGGCCGCCCGGCGAGGACGGCCGCCGCGTTCCCACGGCACGGTCTCGGTGAGCAGCCGGACGCCGCCCGCGTCCCAGTCGACGTACGGGGACGGCTCGTCGGCGTGCAGCGACGCGGGCAGCGTGCCCGCGCGCATCGCCATCACCATGTTGATCACACCGGCCGCGCCCGCCGCCGCGACCGTGTGCCCGATGTTCGCCTTGACCGACCGGATCCAGAGCGGACGGTCCTCCGGGCGGTCCGCGCCGTAGGTCGCGAGGAGCGCCTGCGCTTCGATCGGGTCGCCGAGGCGGGTGCCGGTGCCGTGCGCCTCCACCGCGTCCACGTCGGCGGCCGTCAGGCCCGCGTCGGCGAGCGCGCGGCGGATCACCTCTTCCTGCGCGAGGTCGTTCGGTGCGGTCAGCCCGTTGCTGGCGCCGTCCTGGTTGACCGCCGAGCCCCGGATCACCGCCAGGATGCGGCGTCCGTTCCGGCGGGCGTCCGACAAGCGCTCCAGCAGGAGCAGGCCCGCGCCCTCGGCGAAGACCGTCCCGTCCGCCGCGGCGGCGAACGGCTTGCACCGCCCGTCGGACGCCAGCCCCCGCTGCCGGGAGAACTCGGTGAACAGCGCCGGCGTGGACAGCACCAGCACCCCGCCCGCCAGCGCCAGCGAGCAGTCGTCCGCCCGCAGCGCCCGGCACGCCAGATGGATCGCCACCAGGGACGCCGAGCACGCGGTGTCGACCGTCATCGCGGGCCCTTCCAGCCCGAACGCGTAGGCCACCCGCCCGGAGATCACGGCCGTGCTGCGGCCGGTCGTCGCGTGCCCCTCCAGCTCTTCCGGGACGCGCGGCAGCCCCGACAGGTAGTCCTCGCCGGACATGCCCGCGTACACGCCCGTCCGCGTGCCGCGCAGCGTCGCCGGGTCGATCCCGGCCCGCTCGAACAGCTCCCAGGACGTCTCCAGCATCACCCGCTGCTGCGGGTCCATCGCGAGCGCCTCGCGCGGGCTGATCCCGAAGAACTCGGCGTCGAACCGGTCGGCGTCCCGGACGAACCCGCCGCGCCGCAGGTAGCTCGTCCCCGGATGGTCGGGATCGGAGTGGAACAGGCCGTCCAGGTCCCAGCCGCGGTCGGCGGGGAACCCGGTGAGCGCGTCCGTGCCGCCCGCGACCAGCCGCCACAGCGCCTCCGGCGAGTCGGCCCCGCCCGGGAACCGGCAGGCCATCCCCACGACGGCGATCGGTTCGGCGGACCGCTCCTCGACCTGCCGCAGGCGGCGGCGGGTCTCGTGCAGCTCGGCCGCGACCCGCTTGAGGTAGTCGACCAGCCGATCCTCATTCGCCATGGCGCATCACCATTCAGGAGACTCCGAGCTCGTTGTCGATGAAGTCCAGGACCTGCTCGGCGGACGCGGACATCAGCCGGTCCACGGCGCCGTCGTCCTCCTCGGCCGCGTCCTCCTCGGCCGTGTCCTCCTCGGCCGCGTCCGCGTCGCCGCTTCCCGGCGGGCCGGCGGCGCCGCGTTCCGGAGCCGGCTCGGCGGGGGCGAGCCGCCGCAGCAGCTCACCGGCGACCGCCTCCGGCGTCGGATGCCCGAAGACCAGGCCGGTCGGGAGCGTCAGTCCCGTGGCCGAGGCGAGGCGGTCGCGCAGCTCGACGGCCATCACCGAGCCGAGGCCGAGCTCGGTGAACGTGGCGTCGGGCCGCACGCCGTCCGCGTCCGCGAAGCCGAGCACGGCGGCCGAATGCCCGCGCACGAGGTCGAGCAGCGTGCGGCGGCGCTCGGCGGCGGTCAGCGTCGCGAGCCGCTCCGCCAGACCCGGCCGCCGTCCAGTGTCGGCTTTGCCGGACGCAGCGGACGTTGCGGACGCCGCGGACGGTCGCCGAACCGCATCGGTGCTGCCGGACCGTCCGTTCCCGGCGCGCTCGGCCGCCTCGCGGAGCCACTGATCGTCGGCGCGGCGCAGCAGGACCTCGGCGTCGAGCACCGGCCCGCCCGCCGGGTCGGTCAGGTTCACCCGGACGCCCTGGTCGAGCCCGTCGCCCAGCGGCGAGAGCCGCACGCGGACGGTCTCGGCGCCCACGGCATGCAGCGTCACGTCGTTCCAGACGAACGGCAGCCAGACCCCGCCGCCACCGCTCTCTTCGCCGATGCGGCCGAGCAGGAGGGGGTGCAGCGCGGCGTCCAGCAGCGCCGGATGGACGCCGAAGCCGCCGCGGTCGTGGACGTCCTTCGGCAGGTCGATCTCGGCGTACAGGTCGGCGCCGTCCCGCCAGACCGCCCGCATTCCCTGGAAACCCGGCCCGTACCCGTAGCCCGCGAGGGCCGCCTGGTCGTAGAAGCCGGCGAGCTCGACGGGTTCGCCCTCGCCGGGCGGCCATGCCTTCGGCGGTTCGCCAGGGGCGGCGGGGCCGGAGCGCAGCACGCCGGACGCGTGGCGGACCCATCCGTCGGCCGCGCGCGAGTACACGCCCACCTCGCGGCGTCCGTCCTCGCCGGTCGCGCCGACCACGACCTGCACGTTCAGCCCGTCCGCCGCGGGAACGGCGAGCGGCGTGCGGAGGACGAGCTCCTCGACTCCCGCGCAGCCGACCTCGTCGGCCGCCCGCAGCACCCATTCGAGCTGGGCCGCGCCCGGCACGAGCATCGCGCCGCCGATGACGTGGTCGGCCAGCCACGGCTGCCGCCGCCGCGACACGCGCCCGGTGAGGACGCGGCCGTCCCCCTCGACCGGTTCCACGGCGGCCCGCAGCACCGGATGGCCGGTCGAGCCGAGGCCGAGGTCCGCCGCGTCCACGGCACCGCGCTCGGGCGCGTGCCAGTACCGCTCGCGCTGGAAGGCGTAGGTGGGGAGATCGACCACGGCGGGCGCGGGATCCGCGGGGAAGCAGGAGGTCCAGTCCACGTCCGCCCCGGCGGTGAACGCGCCCGCCAGCGCGCGGAGCACCTGGTCCGAGCCGCCCTGGTCGCGGCGGATCGTCGGCAGCGCGACGGCCCGCACCTCCGCCCGCTCGGCGCACTCCTCGATCCCGACGGTCAGGACGGGGTTCGGGCTGGATTCGACGAACACCCGGAACCCGTCCGCCAGCAGCGCCCCGATCGCGTCCGCGAACCGGACGGGCCGGCGCAGGTTGGTGACCCAGTAGCCGGCGTCCAGGCGCGCGGTGTCGATCCGCTCGCCGGTCACCGTCGAATAGAACGGCACGGACGCGGCGTTCGCCGTGATTCCGGCGAGCGCCTCGGTCAGCTCGCCGGTGATCCGATCGACCTGCGGTCCGTGCGAGGCGTAGTCCACGTCGATCATCCGCGCGCGGAGCCCCTGCTCGCGCGCGGACTCCACCACGGCCGCCACCGGCTCGGGCGGACCCGAGACCACCGTGGACGCCGGCCCGTTCACCGCCGCCACCGTCACGCCGCCGGTCAGCAGCGTCTCGGCCCGCTCGACGCCGACACCGAGCGACGCCATCGCGCCGCCGCCCGCCAGCCGCCGCAGCACCCGGCTCCGCACCGCGACGACGCGAGCGGCGTCCTCGATCGACAGCGCGCCCGCGACGCACGCGGCGGCGATCTCACCCTGACTGTGGCCGATCACCGCCGCCGGCTTCACGCCGTGCTCGGCCCAGACGGCGGCCAGCGACACCATCACCGCCCAAAGGACGGGCTGGACGACGTCCACGCGGGAGAGTTCCGAGCCGTCGCCCCGGACGACCTCGGTCAGCGACCAGTCCGCATGCGCGCCCAGCGCCCGTTCGCACTCGGCCATGCGCGCGGCGAACGTCGGCGACTCGTCCAGCAGCTGAGCGCCCATGCCGGCCCACTGGGACCCCTGGCCGGGGAAGACCAGCACGGGCCCGGGACCCGCCGCGCTCGCGACGCCGGTCACCACGTCGGCGGTGGGCCGGTCGTCCGCCAGCGCGGCCAGGCCCGCGAGCAGCCGGTGCCGGTCCCCGCCGAGCACCACCGCACGGTGCTCGAAGGCGGCCCGAGTCCTGATCAGCGACCAGCCGACGTCGCCGGGAGCGAGTTCGGGACGGGCCGTCAGGTGGTCGGCGAGCCGCTCGGCTTGGGCGCGCAGCGCCTCGCGCGACTTCGCCGACACCACCCACGGCCCGCCCGGCGGCTCGCTCGCGGCGAGATCCGGCGCGGCTTCGAGCACGAGATGCGCGTTCGTGCCGGAGATCCCGAACGAGGAGACGCCCGCTCGGCGCGGATGCCCGTTGCGGGGCCAGTCGGTCGGCTCGGTCAGCAGCCGGACGCCACCCGACGACCAGTCCACGTGCGGGGACGGCTCGTCCACATGCAAGGTCGCGGGCAGCACGCCGTGCCGCATCGCCATGACCATCTTGATCACACCGGCCACGCCTGCGGCTGCCTGCGTGTGCCCGATGTTCGACTTCACCGTCCCGAGCCAGACCGGACTGTCTTCGGGACGGTCTCTGCCGTAGGTGGCCAGCAGCGCGTTCGCCTCGATCGGATCACCCAGGCTCGTCCCGGTCCCATGGGCTTCGACCGCATCGATGTCGGCCGTTGTCAGGCCCGCGTTGGCCAGCGCCTGACCGATCACCCGCTCTTGGGACGGCCCGTTCGGCGCGGTCAGACCGTTACTCGCACCGTCCTGATTGATCGCCGAACCACGCACCACCGCCAACACCCGATGACCATTGCGCCGGGCATCCGACAAACGCTCCAACACCACCAGACCGACGCCCTCGGCCCAACCGGTACCGTCCGCCGCAGCCGAGAACGCCTTGCAACGACCGTCCACCGACAGGCCACGCTGACGCGAGAACTCCACGAACATGCCGGGCGTGGCCATCACCGTCACCCCGCCCGCCAACGCCAGGGAGCATTCGCCCTGGCGAAGCGACTGGCTCGCCAGGTGCATCGCCACCAGCGACGACGAGCAGGCCGTGTCCACGGTCATCGCCGGGCCTTCGAGACCGAACGTGAAGGCGACGCGTCCCGCCATCACGCTGGGCGTGGTGCCGGTGAGGAGCTGGCCGTCGAGATCCTGCGACGGCTCGTGCATGCGCGGGCCGTAGTCCTGGGTGGTCGCGCCGACGAACACGCCGGTCGGGCTGCTGCGCAGCGAGCCGGCGTCGATGCCCGCGCGTTCGAACGCCTGCCACGCGGTTTCCAGCAGCAACCGCTGCTGCGGATCCATCGCCAACGCCTCACGCGGACTGATCCCGAAGAACCCCGCATCGAACAGATCCGCGTCATGGAGAAAACCACCCGAACGGGTGTAGCTGCGGCCCGAACGCGCGGCGTCCTCGTCGAAGAGGCCACCGAGATCCCAGGAGCGGTTGCCCGGGAACTCGCCGATCGCGTCCACACCGTCCCTGACCAGCTTCCAGAGTTCTTCCGGGGACTCGACACCGCCGGGGAAACGGCACGCCATCCCGACGATCGCCACCGGGTCGCCGGACACGGCGTGCCCGTCCTGGACGGACGGGGCGGCCGGTGCGTGCAGCGCACGCTCGCGCACGTGCGCGGCGACGGCCTTCGGGGTCGGGTGATCGAAGGTGAGGGTCGTCGCCAGCGGCAGGCCGGTCGCCGTCGCGAGCCGCTTGGCGAATTCGGTGCCCGCGATCGAGTCGAAGCCGAGCTGCTTGAAGGTCAGGCCGGGATCGACGGCATCGGGCGTGGCGTGGCCGAGGACGTTCGCGACCTCCGTCAGGACGGTTTCCAGGAGCAGCCGGTCGCGGTCCGGGCCGTCCAGACCGGCAAGGCGGCGCGCGAACGGCGAGTCCGGCGAAGGCGAAGGCGTCGGCTCGGCGATTCGCGGCACCTCGCGCATCGGTTCGGGCGCGGCCTGCGGCCAGTACCGGCGGCGCTGGAAGGCGTAGGTCGGCAGGGCGACGCGTCGGCGGCTCCGGCCCGCGAACACCTTCTCCCAGTCCAGGTCGGTGCCGCGGACGAAGAGTTCCGCCATCGCGGCGGCGAACGCGACGCCCCCCGGCTGATCGCTCCGAAGCGCCTGGACCACGACCGGTGCGGGACGGCCCGCCCGCTCCGCCAAATGCTCGCGGACGGCCGCGGCGAGCGATTCGCCCGCACCGAGGACGAGGACGGCGCCGACATCCGGAAGGGAAGCCAGCGTGGCATCGAGCGGCTCCGGCGCCTCATGCGAGAAGGCCACAACGCGTGCGCATGCGTCCGCGAGCGAGAGAGCGCCCGTGACGTAAGCGGCCGCGACCTCGCCGGCCCGATGCCCCAGCACGTGATCGGCGCTCAGCCCCCATGACTCGGCGAGGCGGTACAGCGCCACGTCGAACGCGAACGCGGCGGCCTCCGCGTAGGGCGACTCGTCCGGCACGTCTTCGCCGAGCGGACGGTCGAGATGCTGGTCGAGCGCGGCCCGCACGTCGTCCAGCGCTTCGGCGAACCGGGGATGCGTCGCGTGAAGGGAACGGCCGGTGCCGCCTGTCCCACCGAGGAGGACGGCCACGCCGCCGTCGTTCGTGCGGCCCCGGACCAGCCCGGCGGCGTCCTCGCCCGCTTCCAGCGCGGCCAGCCGTTCGAGGCGCTCTCCGATGTTCGTACCGAAGACGACCGCCCGGTGGCTGAACACCGAACGCGTCGTCCCGAGCGAGTAGCCGACGTCCGCGACCGAGTCCGCGGGACGCTCCGCCAGGTGCCGGCGCAGGCGTCCGGCCTGCGCCGACAGGGCCTCCCGGCTCGTCGCCGACAGCGCCCAGGGAATGTCGTCCTCGGCCGTCCTCGAAGAAGCAGACTCGTCTTCGACCGGTTCGGGCGCTCCGGCGAGGACGACGTGGCAGTTCGTCCCGCCCATGCCGAACGAGCTGACCCCGGCGAGCAGCGGACGGTCCGGACTCGGCCAGCCGGTCAGCCGGTCCTGGACCCGCAACCCGAGCCGGTCCAGCGGGATGCGCGGGTTCGGCGTGCGGAAGTTCAGGCTCGGCGGCAGCTCCCCGTGCTCCAGGCTCAGGGCGGTCTTGATCAGGCCCGCCATGCCGCCCGCGCCCTCCAGGTGCCCGATGTTCGTCTTGACCGAGCCGACCGGCAGCGGCGCGCCGGCGGGCCGGTCCGCGCCGAGGACCGCGCCGAGCGCCGCCGCCTCCACCGGGTCGCCCACCGGGGTGCCGCTGCCGTGCAGCTCGACGTACTGGACGTCCGAGACCGGCACGTCCGCGGCCCGGTAGGCCTCCCGGAGCACGCGTTCCTGCGCGGCCGGGCTCGGCACGGTCAGCGCGTCGGTGTTGCCGTCGTTGTTCACCGCGCCGCCGAGGATCACGCAGTACACCCGGTCGCCGTCGCGCAGCGCGTCGGCGAGCGGCTTCAGCACCACCGCTCCCCCGCCCTCGCCGCGGACGAAGCCGTTCGCGCGGGCGTCGAAGGTGTGGCACAGGCCGTCCGGGGAGAGGCCGCCGAACCGTTCGGCCATCTCCATGCTGTCCTCGGCGAGGATCAGGTTGACGCCGCCGGCCAGCGCGACCGAGCACTCCCCGCGCCGCAGGCTCTCGGCGGCGGTGTGCACCGCGACCAGCGACGAGGACTGCGCGGTGTCGATGTGCAGGCTCGGGCCGCGCAGGTCGTACTTGTGGGAGACGCGGTTGGCAATGATGCTGCGGTGCACGCCGGTCATGGCGTGCCGGGCGCTCCCGTCCAGGTCGGACCGGCGCAGCACCGCGGCGTAGTCGGTCCAGATCGCGCTGACGAACACGCCGGTGTCGCTCCCGGCCAGGGACGGCGGGCGGATGCCGGCGTCCTCCAGCGCCTCCCAGGTCAGCTCCAGCATGAGGCGCTGCTGCGGGTCCATCGCCACCGCCTCGCGCGGGGAGATGCCGAAGAACTCCGCGTCGAACGAGGCGACGTCGTCCAGGAAGCCCCCGGGCCAGGCCCGCCCCTCGCCGGCGGAGCCGGGCGCCCGGGCGCGGTCGGACGGCATGGTGGTGATCGCGCTCTCGCCCCGGCGCAGCAGCCGCCAGAACGCGGCGGGGTCGGGGGCGTGCGGCAGCCGGCAGGCGAGGCCGACGACCGCGACCGGCGCGGCGCTACCCATCGCGCCAGGTGCGGAGGTCGGCCGGCGCGCGGTCCTGGAGGTCGGGCGGCACGTGGTCCTGAGCGGTCATGGAGAGTACCCCCGGCGTGGACGTCGCTCTCGTCTCGGTGCCCGGTCATCATTCGACGCCCCGCTAAAGGCCCGCCAAACGTCCCGAGCCGGGGCAGGCGCGCGCGGGGTCTCGCGGGGGTGAGGCGGGAGAGCGGGCCGCGGCGGGACGCCGGGACGGGGTGGGCCGCGCGGGAGTAGGGGTGGTCCGGAGCAGGGGGTGACTACGGGTACCGCCCCGGACGGACGAAGCACATCATCGGGCTGCGAACCCTAGGAAAGGTGCTTCGATGACGACACCGGCGAGAGCACCCCGTCTCGTCCGCCCGGTCCTCGCGTTCGCGATCGCCTGCGGGATGCTGGCCGCCCTCCTCCCGCCCGCCTCCGCCCGCCCCGCGCGGGCCACGGCCGGGCCCTCCTGCACCGTTCACCGGCTGCACGTCCGCATCGCCGATCCGGGGCCGGCGGACCAGACGCTCTGGGGGCAGCTGTGCTACCCGGGCGCCGCCCGCCCGTCCAAGGTCCAGCTGCTGGTGCACGGCTCCACCTACGACCACCTCTACTGGGACTTCCCGGCCGGGAACGGCCTGTACTCCTACCTGCGCGCGGCGGTGGGCGCCGGGTACGCGACCTTCAACGTCGACCGGATCGGCAACGGCGCCAGCTCGCATCCGCCGAGCTCGCAGCTCGACCTGGTCGCGGGCGCCGTCGCGATGCACGACGTCGTGACCGCGCTCCGCTCCGGCGCGCTGGACGGCCACGCGTTCACCCGCGTCGCGTGGGTGGGCCACTCCTACGGCTCGTTCACCGGCATGTACGAGATGTCGCGTTACCGGGACGTGGACGCCGCGGTGCTGACCGGCGCGCTGCACGGCATCAACCCCGACGGCGGAACGACGATCTATCCCGCCGTGCAGGATCCGAAGTTCGCCGACTCCGGCCTCGACAGCGGGTACGTCACAACCAAGCCCGGTATACGTGACTTCTTCTACTACCCCGCGACGACCGACCCGCAGGTGCTGGCGACCGACGAGGAGACCAAGGACGTCGCGCCGCTGGCGGCCAGCCCGCCGCTGCCCGCGCCGATGGACTTCACCGTCCCGGTCCTGCTGGTCTCCGGGATGCGGGACAAGGGACAGTGCGTCAACGTCACCCTGTACGACTGCACCGATCCGGCCAGCGTCAAAGCCTCGGAGTCGCAGTACTACCGCCCCGAGACGCACCTCACCGTCCGGATGGTCCCGGAGACCGGGCACAGCCTCGCACTGGCGACGACCGCGCCGGTCACCGACGCGATCATGCTCGGCTGGCTCCAGCAGAACCTGAACTGACGACGCCACGACGGGATGCACGACGCCACGAAGGAACGACACCACGAAGGGATGACGGCACGAAGGGACGACGGGCGCCGGCGGGCCCGGTGACGGCGCTAGGCGGAGCCGTCCGCGCCGATCCGGGCCCGCCACGCCTCCAGGCCGTCGAGCAGGCGGGCCAGGCCGAAGTCGAAGCCGTGCTCCTGGAGCTTCTCCACGTCCATGCCCTTGTTGTCGGACCACAGGCCGACGTAGCTGTGGAAGTCCGACTCGTGGCGCCGGACGTAGGGCTCCAGCTCGGCCATCAGCTCGTGCGGGCTCTTGCCCGACCGGCCCGAGACGTTCCGCATCGCCACCTCGCTCATCGACGAGCCGACGGTGTAGGACGACAGCATCGAGCTCGCGAAGACGAGGTCGGCGCCGCGGAACCCGGCGGCGGCCAGGGCGGCGACCATCCGGTCGCCCATCCGCAGCGCGTTGGGGCCGATCGCGGGCAGCACGCCGAGCAGGCCGATCATCCACGGGTGGCGCAGGATCGCGGCGCGGTACTGGTTCGCGCAGGCCGCCGCCGCCTCCCGCCAGCCGACCTCGGCCGGGTCGGGGATCTCGACCTCGCCCATGACCTCGTCCATGGCGAGTTCGAGCAGCTCGTCCTTGTTGGCGACGTACCAGTAGGCGGACGTGGCGCCGGCGCCGAGCCGGGTGCCGAGGCGGCGCATGCTCATGCCGTCCAGCCCGTCGGCGTCGAGCAGCTCGATCGCCGCGGCGACGATCTGCTCGCGGCTCAGCGTGGGCGCGTCGCGGCGCGGCTTCGGCGGCGGGCGCATCCAGACCGAGGCGGCGATCGGATCGGTGTTCGGCGACATCCCCGTCCTCACTCAGGTCAGCGGTGTTCCCCCAGGGTAGAGCATATCGCATGGCGTACGATCCTGGTACAGTGTTCGATAACTTAACAGCGTACGAGCGGAAGGGCTGCCATGTCGTCCCCTCAAGCCGAAACAGCGGCCGCGCCGGCCCCCGATCCACGGCGCTGGTGGATCCTCGGCGTGCTGTGCCTGGGCCTGTTCGTGGTCGTCATCGACAACGCGGTGCTGACGGTCGCGATCCCCTCGCTGATCCGCGACCTGCACACGACGATCGCCGACGTGCAGTGGGTCCTGGACGCCTACATCGTGGTGTTCGCCGGCCTCCTGCTCGCCGCGGGCGCCCTGTCCGACCGCTACGGGCGGCGGCTCTGCCTCGTCATCGGGCTGGTGCTGTTCGGCGGCGCCTCGATCCCGACCGCCTACGCGTCGACCACCGGCCAGCTCATCGCCTCCCGCGCGCTCATGGGCGCGGGCGCGGCGTTCCTCATGCCGGGGACGCTGTCCATCCTCACCACCGTCTTCGACGAGGAGGAGCGCAAGAAGGCCATCGCGATCTGGAGCGCGGTGCTCATGGTCGGGGCGCTCGGCGCGCCGCTGCTCGCGGGCGTCATGCTCCAGCACTTCTGGTGGGGGTCGGTGTTCCTGCTGAACATCCCGGTCGCCGCGCTCGGCGTCATCGCCGCGCTGCTGATCATCCCCGAGACGCGGGGCCCGGCCACCCGTCCCGACCTCGGCGGCGCCGCGCTGTCCACGCTCGGCATGGCCGCGCTGGTCTGGAGCATCATCTCCGCCCAGCAGCACGGCTGGTCCGCCGCCCGGACGGTCGCGGGGTTCGCGGTCGCGGTCGTGGCGCTGGCCGCGTTCGCGTTCTGGCAGCACGTCGCCAAGGACCCGATGCTCCCGCTGAAGCTGTTCCGCAACCGGGACTTCGGCGGCGCGAGCCTCGCCCTGGTGCTGGTGGCGTTCTCCTCCGGCGGGCTGCTGCTCGCGCTCACCCAGTTCATGCAGTTCGTGCTCGGCTACAGCCCGCTGAAGACCGGGGCGGCGTTCATCCCCCTGATCGTCAGCGCGATCGCCTTCAACGGGCTCGGCGTGCTGATCAACAAGAAGTTCGGCGCGCGGGCGGCCATCGTCACCGGGCTGGTGCTGCTGGCCGCCGGCTTCGGGCTGCTGGCCCTCATGAACCCCGGTGACGGGTACCCCAAGCTGGTCCTGTCGCTGATCGTGATCGGCGCGGGCAGCGGCACCGTGGGGCCGGCCGCGTACGGGACGCTGCTGGGCGCGCTGCCGCCCGAGCGCGTCGGCGTCGGCTCGGCGGTCAACGACACGGTCTCGCAGACCGGGCAGGCGCTCAGCGTGGCCGTCCTCGGGTCGGTGCTGACCGCGTTCTACGCGTCCAAGCTGCCCGACGGCGTGACCGGCAAGGCCCGCGACTCGATCGGCGAGGCGCTGACCGCGGCGGCCGTCCGGCACGACGCGGGGCTGGCGCACACCGCGCAGAACGCCTTCGTGGACGCGATGGCGGCCACCGCGATCGTCGGCGCGGCCGGCATGCTCGTCGCGGCGGTCGTGGCGTTGACGATGCTGCACGGGCACCCCGCCCAGCCCGCTCCCGCCGCCGAGGAGAAGGTGGACACCTCGGCGTGACCCCGCCGGGAGGGCGCGAGGAGGGGCCGGCGCCGGCGGGCGCCGGCCCCTCGTCACCCCTACGGCCCGCCGGGTCCCCGCGCCGCCCCGGAACAGGGGCGGCGTTAGGGGTATCGCGGTCCGGCGGAAGGCGGCCACCATCGAGGTATCCGACCCCCGAGGGGAGCGCTTCGATGATGAAGCCCAGCCAGGACGCCACCCAGCGGCCCGCGACGGACGCCGTCCTCGTCGGCGGCCCCGACGACCTGCCGGAGGTGGCGCGGCACGCCTCCGCCGGCGACGAGACGACGATCAAGGTCTTACACCGCGGCGGCTACGAGCACTTCGAGCGCGAGGAGGGGCCCGGCGGCCGGGAGGCGGCCGGACCGCCGGTGTACCGGTGGACGATGCGCACGCGGATCGCCGAGTAAGCGATGCGGGGCATCGTTCTCGCCGGCGGCAACGGCACCCGATTACAACCCCTGTCCTTCGTCGGGTCCAAGCAGCTGGCCCCGTGCTACGACAAGCCGATCATCTACTACCCGCTGTCCATGCTGATGCTCGCCGGGATCTCCGAGGTCCTGATCATCTCCCGGCCGGACGACCTGCCCCAGTTCCGCAGGCTGTTCGGCGACGGCTCCGACCTCGGCATGTCCATCGCCTACACCGCCCAGGACGAGCCGCGCGGCATCGCCGACGCGTTCCTCGTCGGAGCCGACCACATCCGGGGCGAGGACAACGCGCTGATCCTCGGCGACAACCTCTTCCACGGCGCGAACCTGCCGTCCCTGCTGCGGCGCAGCGCCGCGAAGCTCAACGGCTGCGTGCTGTTCGGCCACCACGTCGCCGACCCCGAGCGGTTCGGCGTCGCCGAGGTGGACGACGAGGGACGGCTCGTCGCGATCGAGGAGAAACCGGACCGGCCCCGGTCCAACCTCGCCATCCCCGGCCTGTACTTCTTCGACGGCGGCGTCGTGGACGTCGCCAAGCGCCTGACGCCCTCCGCGCGCGGCGAGCTGGAGATCACCGACGTGCTGCGCGCCTACCTCGCCGAGGGCCGGGCCGACCTGGCCTGGCTCGGCCGGGGCGTCACATGGCTGGACACCGGCACGCACGAGTCGCTCCTGGAGGCGGCGCTGTTCGTGCGGGACGTGCAGCGCCGCCAGGGCACCCGGATCGGCTGCGTCGAGGAGATCGCCATGCACATGGGGTTCATCACCCCCGACGACTGCTACCGGCTGGGCGAGCGCATGGCGTCGTCGCCGTACGGGCGGTACGTGATGGACTGCGCCCGTTCCTACGAGAAGGTCCCGGCGTCCGCGCGAGCCGCGGCGGGCTGGACGTGACCGGGCCCGATCCCGGCCGGCCCGTCCGGTTCGGGGTGCTGGGCTGCGCGGACTTCGCCCGGCGGCGGATGCTGCCGGTCCTGGTCGCGGCGGACGGCGTCCGGGTGGTCGCCGTCGCCAGCCGCGACCGGGCGAGGGCCGCCGAGTTCGCCGGCCGGTTCGGCTGCGCGGCCGTGCTCGGCTACGACTCGCTGCTGGCGTCCGCCGAGATCGACGCGGTGTACGTGCCGCTCCCGGCGATGCTGCACGCCGGCTGGATCGAGCAGGCGCTGCTCGCCGGGAAGCACGTCCTGGCGGAGAAGCCGATGACGGGCGACCACGCCACGACCGAGCGCCTGCTGCGGCTCGCGCGGACGCGGGGCCTCGTGCTGAGGGAGAACGTCGGTTTCCCGTTCCATGCCCAGCACACGGTCCTGCCGAAGCTGCTCGCCGACGGGACGATCGGCGAGCTGCGCGACTTCGCCGCCGCGTTCACCGTCCCGCCGCTGCCGAGCACCGACATCCGCAACCGACCCGACGTGGGCGGCGGCGCGCTGCTGGACATCGGCGTCTATCCGATCCGGGCCGCCCTGCACTACCTCGGTCCGGACCTGGAGGTCACGGGCGCCGTGCTGCGGACGGACGCGAGGACGGGAGCGGTGGCCGCCGGACGCGTCCTGGTGCACACGCCGCAGGGTGTGACGGCCGACCTGCACTTCGGCATGGCGCATTCCTACCGGACGACCTGCGAGTTCTCCGGGAGCCAGGGCCGGCTGTCGATCGACCGGGCGTTCACGCCGCCGCCCGCGTTCCGGCCGGTCGTCCGCGTGGAGCGCCAGGACCACTCCGAGGAGATCACCCTGCGCGCGGACGACCAGTTCGCGAACCTCGTCGGCTCCTTCGTTCGCGCGGTGCGGACGGGCGAGCCGGGAGGGTCGGGCGCGGCGAGCGGAGCGGGCTGGGCGGGCTGCGTCGGCGGCGCGCACACCGAGGCCAGCCTGCACCAGGCGCGGCTGGTCTCGGCGGTCGAGGAGAAGGCCGTCCGATTCGTCCTGTGACGGGGCAGAGGGAGAAGGCCCGGACGTTCGCGTCCGGGCCTTGCTGGTGCCGCCGGGGCCGACGGCTCAGGCCGGGGCCGGCGCGGCTCAGGCCGAGGGCGGCGCGGCTGAGGCCGGGGCCGGCGGGGCTCAGGCCGGGGCCGTCGCCCAGAGGGCGTTGAGGCAGGCGAGCAGGGTGCGCAGGTGCACGTTGACGTAGTGCCCGTGGCGTCCCATCACGGCGAGCTGGCCGTGCGACACCCAGCGGAAGCCGAACGGCGGGTCCAGCGGCGCGGTCGCCTCGTCGGCGTCGATCACCATGTAGCGGCTGACGGCGTTGAGGAACCGGCCGCCCTCCTCCGAATGGAGCGCCGAGTAGCGGATCCGTCCGGGGTCGGCGGCCAGGACCGCGTCCAGGAAGGGCGGGTGCTCGGCGGACGGCAGGTGCGCGTAGTTCGCGGGCGTGCACTGGACGGTCGGCCCGAGCTCCACGGTGTCGAGGAACCCCGGCTCGACCCGGGCGCGGACGAGCACGTGCGGCACGCCCTCGATCCGGCGGGTGAGGACGGCCACCACGCCCTCGCCGCGCGGCTCGAACAGCGGCTGCGTCCACTGGGAGACCTCGCGGTTGCCCGCCCGCACCGCCACCGCGACGACGCGGAAGTACCGGCCGTCCTCGTGGTCGATCGACGCCTCGTTCCGCGTCCAGCCGGACACCTCGGCCAGCGGGCCGCACTCGGCGCGGACGATGTGGGCCGACCGCATCAGCGCCAGCCACGACAGCAGGTCGGTGTCGGAGTGCAGGGCCCGGCGCGTGACGTCGGCGGGCAGCCCGGCGAGCACCGACCGCGAGTCCATGTTGACGAGGTTGTCATGGCGCATCAGCTCGGCGATCTGGCCGAGGGTGAGCCAGCGGAAGTCCTCGTGCGGCGGGATCTCGCCGGGCACCTCGACGATCATGTTGCGGTTGCGCTTGCGGTAGAACCACGAGCCGTGCTCGGACTGGAGGCCGTCCGACAGGATCGCCGCGCCCTCGGCGCGGGAGAGGTCGGGACCGGTGAAGTACTCCAGGTACCGGACGGCCGCGCCCCGATGGACGCCGGTGTAGTTGCTGCGCGTGGCCTGCACGGTCGGCGAGAGCTGCAGGACGTTCGGGTTGCCCGGCTCCATCTTCGCCTGCATGAGGAAGTGCAGGACGCCGTCGAACTCCTTGGCCGCGATGCCGAGGATGCCGACCTCCGGCTGCCGGATGATCGGCTGCTGCCAGCGGGCGGTGACCGGGTCGCCGACGCTCGCGGTGAGGCCCTCGACGGTGAAGAACCGGCCGCTGCGGTGCGCGAGGTCGCCCGTGCCGTCCTGGAAGTACCAGCCGTCGAGCTCGTCGAACCGGATGCGGTCCACCGCGAACCGGCCCGCCGCGCGCCGGGCGGCAAACCAGGCGTGGAAGTCGCGCACGTCCCCGGACACGCCGTCCCGCGCGGCGGCCGAGCGCGCGACGCGGTCGGGAAGCGTGCCGTCGTCGCGCTGCCGGGTCAGCGCCGTCCGCGGCATCATCGGCGCGCCGCCGCGGACCGGCGGACGAACCCGCCGACGAACTCGGTCACCGACGCGGCCACGTAGTCGATCATGTCGTCGGTCAGCCCCGGGTAGACGCCGACCCAGAACGTCTGCTCGGTGATGAGGTCGCTGTTGGCGAGGCCGCCCGCGACGCGGTTGCCGCGGCCGGCGTAGGCGGGGTGCCGGGTCAGGTTCCCCGCGAACAGCTGGCGGGTGCCGATGCGCCGCGACTCCAGGAAGCGGACGAGGTCGGCGCGCCCGAACGGGGCGTCCGGGTCGACGGTGATGACGAACCCGAACCAGCTCGGATCGCTGCGCGGCGTGGCCTCGGGCAGGATCAGCCAGGGCAGGCCGTCCAGGGCCGCGCGCAGCCGCCGCCAGTTGTGCCGCCGCGCCGCGCAGAACATGTCCAGCTTGGCGAGCTGGCTCAGGCCGAGCGCCGCCTGCAGGTCGGTGGACTTCAGGTTGTAGCCGACGTGGGAGAAGATGTACTTGTGGTCGTAGCCCTCGGGCAGCGTCCCCATCTGGTAGCCGAAGCGCTTGTGGCAGGTGTCGTTCTCGCCCGGCTCGCACCAGCAGTCCCGGCCCCAGTCGCGCATCGACTCCACGACCCGCGCGAGGACGAGGTTGGACGTCAGCACGCAGCCGCCCTCCCCCATCGTCAGGTGGTGCGCGGGGTAGAAGCTGACGGTCGCGAGGTCGCCGAACGTGCCGGTGAGCCGCCCGTCGTAGGTGGAGCCGATCGCGTCGCAGTCGTCCTCGATGAGCAGCAGGTCGTGCTCGTCGGCCAGCCGCGCGACCTCCGTCGCCTCGAACGGGTTGCCGAGCGTGTGCGCCATGATGACGGCGCGGGTGCGCGGGCCGATCGCCGCCGCGACCCGCTCGGCGGTGGTGTTGTAGGTGCGCAGCTCCACGTCCACGAACACCGGCACGAGGCCGTTCTGGAGGATCGGGTTCACCGTCGTCGGGAAGCCCGCCGCGACGGTGACCACCTCGTCGCCGGGGCGGAGCCGCCGGTCCTGGAGCAGCGGCGAGGTCAGCGCCGACACCGCCAGCAGGTTCGCCGACGACCCGGAGTTGGTCAGGTGCGCCTTGCGCCGTCCGAGGCGCCGGGCGAAGTCGCGCTCGAAGCGGCGCGACAGGGTGCCCGCGGCGATCCGCAGGTCCAGCGCGGCCTCGACGAGCGCGACGCGGTCGTCCTCGTCCAGCACGGCGCCGGAGGGCCAGATCTCGGTGACGCCGGGGACGAAGCCCCGCGCGTCCTGGGCGTCCTGGTGGTGCTTGCGGACCTCGTCGAGGATGTGCTCGCGGCGGTCGTTCATCTCCGGTCCCTTCCAGCGGCGGCCCGTGCCGCGGGCGGACGGCCCGTGACCGGCGCCCCCTCGGCCAGGAGCAGGTCGCGCATCGATTCGGCCAGGGTGCGGCGCGGGGCCCAGCCGAGCGTCCGGCGGGCCCGGCCGGTGTCGAGGCACTGCCAGTGCACGCCGGAGCGGGCGGTCCGGCCGGTCGCGTCCGCGCCGTCCGGCGGCGGGCCCGCGTCCTCGACGACGCGGACCGGGACGCCGCTCAGCGCGATCATCAGGTCGACCAGCGCGCGCACGGGCACGGCCGAGCCGCCACCGATGTTGATCACAGCCCCGGCCGGATCGCCGGGCACGGCCAGGCCGTCGGGCGCGGCCATGGGGCGGCGCGGCGGGCCGGCGGGGCTCCGGGGCCTGTCCACGGCCGCCAGGACGGCGTCGGCGACGTCCCGGACGTCGATCAGGTCGCGGTGGGCGCGCAGCGGGGCGAGCCGCAGTTCGCCGCCGCCCGCGGCGAGGTGCGCGGCGACCCGTCCGGGCAGGCTGACCCTCGGCGCGCCGGGTCCGCACGCCACCGAGACGCGCAGGACCACCGCGTCCAGGCCGCCGTCCTCGACGGCCCGGACGACCGCCCGCGTCCCGTCCAGTTTGGTGCGCCCGTACACGCTCTCCGGGTCGGGCGGCCAGTCCTCGGCGACCGGCACGCCCAGCGGTGTCGGCCCGTACTCGTAGGCGCTGCCCAACTGGACGAACCGGGGCGGCCTCGGGAGCCCGGTGAGGACGTCCACGAGCCTGCCCACCAGGTCGGCGTTCAGCTCGGCCATCTCGCGCCCGGTGCCGCCCCAGACCGCGCCGGCGGCGTTCACCACCGCGTCCGCGCCCGCGCACAGCCGGGCCAGCTCGTCCCGCCCGGCCCGGACGAGGTCGATCCCGTCCGGGCCGCGCCGCGACACGGGCGTGACCCGGTCCCCCGCGGCGGTGAGGGCGGCGCGGACGTGCCGTCCGAGGAAGCCCGAGGCGCCCAGCACCACGATCGAGCGCGCGGTCATCGCGTCACCCGCGGCCGTTCTCGTAGAGCGCCTGCCAGAAGTAGCTCCACGGCAGGGCCCGGTCGTGCGCGACGCAGCCCCAGCCGTCGCCCGGCCGGTAGGCGGCGACGAACTCGGGGACGGCCGAGGCGACGGCCTCCTCGTCGAAGATGTCCAGCACCCGCCGCAGCGGCCCGGTGCGCAGCGCCTCCTCGACGGCCTCGCGCCCCTTGAAATGGCCGTCCAGCTTCGGGTCGAGGAACTTGCCGACCGGGTTCTTGACGTAGAACGCGGCGCACTTGCCGTCGATGAGGTCCAGGTACTCCCGGACGGTCTCGGGCGTCATCTCGGCGAAGGAGTGGATGTTGACGCACAGGTCGAAGCGCTCGGCTCCGACCACCTCGTCGATGTCGCGGACGTCCACGAACCGGACCTTGGCGAACTCGGCGTCGTCCAGGACGGTCCGCAGGTACTCCCGGCTGATCCGCATCGTGTTGGTCAGGTCCACGATCCAGTACTCGGCGAGGTCGTGGTTGGACAGCATCGCGTGGCACGTCCGCCCGTACCCGGCGCCGATCTCCAGCACGCGGGCGCGGTCGAGCCCGATCCGGCGCCGCACGAACCCCAGCTCCAGCACGGCCTGCACGTAGTCGAGGCAGACCGGCTCGCCGCCCACCCGGACGGTCAGGGGGTCGCCGAACTCGCGGTTGCGGATGTTGCGCAGCCGCGCCCAGTCGGCCTCGCCGAGGCCCGTCGCGAGCTGGTAGACGAGCGTCTTGAGATACCGGACCCCGTTCGCCTCGGGGCTCCACAGGGAAATGTTGAAGTTCCGGTCGTCCGACTTGAAGCCCGTCAGATCGGCGGACGCATCCTCGGTGACCCAGCCCCGCTGGATTCGCTCCCACTGGGGGCTGGCCTGAAGATTGCGAGCCATCTCGTTCCTCTCCGCCCGGATCGCCGCGACGCCGGCCAGGACCGCCGACCACGACAGCATCCGGCACGGCGCTAAAAGCGCCCTAAAACCCCTATGCGGAATGGAATGCGAAAGGAGCGGCCGGAATAGGGGTATGCCCTCACGCGGCGCCACCGTAATCTCGGCGGCATGCGAGTATTATTCACTTCCTTCCCCGGGAACACGCATTTCTTCAACAGCGTGCCGCTGGCCTGGGCGCTGGGCGCCGCGGGACACGAGGTGCGCGTGGCGAGCAGCCCCGAGCTGGTGGACACCATCACCCGGGCGGGGCTCACCGCCGTCCCGGTGGGGTCCGCCGAGACCCTCAAGGAGAAGACCCGGCGCGCCATGGCGGAGCGGGACCACGGGTCGGTCGAGCAGTGGCAGCGGAAGGCGGGCGGCCCGGCGCACCAGCAGGCCGCGAGCCGGGGGCGGCTGCTCGGCTGGGACGACCTCTTCCGCCTCTACGAGGTCGCCATCGCGCCCGCGGCCGGGCTGATGAACGACTCGATGGTGGACGACCTGGTCGCGTTCGCCCGCCGCTGGCAGCCCGACCTCGTCCTCTGGGACGCCGCCAGCTACGCCGGCGCGATCGCCGCCGCCGCGACCGGTGCGGCCAGCGGGCGGGTGCTGTACTCCCACGACACCGACGCCTCGATGCGCGCGCGCTTCGTCCGGCTGAAGGAGGGGCGCCCGCCCGGCGACCGCCGCGACCCGATGCGCGAGTGGATCACCGGCTGGACGGACAAGTACGAGCTGGAGTTCGCCGAGACCCTGTTCACCGGCCACTTCACGATCGACCAGCTGCCCGCCTCGTTCCGGGTGGACACCGGCCTCAACTACATCTCCACCCGGTACGTCCCCTACAACGGCCCGGCCGTCCACCCCCAGTGGCTGTGGGAGGCCCCGGCCGCGCCGCGCGTCCTGATGACGTTCGGGCTGTCGGTCCGCGAGTGGGGCCACCAGCAGATCATGTCGGTCGAGCAGATCCAGGACACCCTGGACGCCGTGGCGGGCCTCGGGATCGAGCTCGTGGTGACGCTGCCGGACGAGCAGCGCGAGCGGCTGCCGCGCGTCCCGGCCAACACCCGGATCGTGGACTTCGTCCCGCTCCAGTGCGTCGTGCCGTCCTGCTCGGCGGTGATCCACCAGGGCAGCCCCGGTGGGTTCAACATCTGCCTGCTGTACGGGGTGCCGCAGCTGGTCGTCAGCATCGCCCCGGACGCGCACCTGAAGAGCAGGCACCTCGCCGACACCGGGGCGGGCCTGTCGATCGAGCCCGGCGAGGTGACCGGCGCGAAGGTCGGCGCGGCCCTGGCGCGGCTGCTGGACGACCCGTCGTTCCAGACCGGCGCCCGCCGGGTGCGGCAGGAGCTGATCGGGCAGCCGAGCCCGGCCGAACTGGTCCCCGAGCTGGAGCGGCTGGCGGCGCGGCACCGCCGCTGAACGGCGGACCCCGGCCGACGTCGCCGGGGATGCGGAAAGGGCCGGCGCGGAAGCGCCGGCCCTTCGCGTCGCCGCGGGCTAGTTCGGGACGCCCTCGCCGGAGCGCGTGTACTCCGCGGCGAGGTGGCTCGCGAGCTGCGCCGGGGTGGGGTGGTCCACGATCGTCACCAGCGGGATCTCCAGCCCGGTGATCGTCATCAGGTTCTTGGTCAGCTCCAGGGCGGACAGCGAGTTCAGGCCGAGGTCCAGGAAGTTGCCGTCGTCCTCGACCGAGGGCAGCGACAGCAGTGCCGCCACATGCGTCCGGATCGTCTCCCGGAGCAGCCGCGCCCGCTCCGCCTCGTCGCCGCTCACCAGGGAGCGCTGCAGTTCTGCCACGTCCATGCCGGTGTTCACCGTCTCCTTCAGTTCTCGACAACCGTTTCGCGGTCCCTTGCGTGGGTGCCGTCCGTCCTCGCCGCAGCCTCCCTTCCCGTCTCCGCGCCCGGGGCCTCCGGCACGGCGTCGTACAGCCAGTACCGCTCGCGCTGGAACGCGTAGGTGGGCAGCGGGACCGTGCGAGGCGCCGGCTCCCGGTCCATGAGTCCGGCCCAGCCGACCGCCGCGCCGCGGGCGTCCAGCCTGGCCAGGGCGCCGAACAGCGCCCGCGCCTCGGCTCCCTCGCCACCGAGCACCGCCGGCGTCTCGGGGAGTCCGGCGGTGTCCGCGATCGCGGGGCGGGGGCCGAGTTCGAGCAGCACGTCAACGTCGCCGGTGCCGGTGGCTACGGCGGTGCCGGTGGCGGTGGCGGGCTCCCCGGGGGCGTGGGGGCGCCCGGCCCAGAAGCCGGGGTCGGTGATCCGCCCGTCCGCGCGCTCGCCGCCGAGGACGACCGGGACGCGCGGCGCGCGGGGCTCCGGCTCGGCGCCGCCGGAGCCGGAGAGCAGCAGGCAGGCATCGGCCAGGTCGAGCACCCCGGCCGCGTGCGCGGCGGCGAGCTCGCCGGCCGCGTGCCCGATCACCAGGTCGGGCCGCAGCCCGGCCGACTCCAGCAGCCGGACCAGCCCGACCTGCACCGCGAACAGGGCCACGGGCGGCTCGTCCGGTCCGGGGCGCGGCGCGAGGAGGACCTCCTTCGCCGGACGGCCCGTCCCGCCGCCGAGCAGGGCGCACACCTCGTCCACGGCGGCGGCGAAAACCGGGAACCGGCCGTACAGCTCCAGGCCCGTGCCCGGCGCGGGGCTGTCCCCGCCGAACACCCAGCCCGTCCGGCCGCCGCTCGCGACCGCGTCGCCGTCCGCCGGGGCCGGGACGCCGCCCGCCGCGACCGCGCGCAGGGCCGCCGCGAGTTCCCGCGTGTCCTCGCCGACGACGACCACGCGGTGCTCGAACGCCGACCGCGTCGTCAGCAGCGACCAGGCGACGTCCGCCGCCGAACCCTCCGGACGCTCCGACACGTGCGCCGCCAGCGCCGCGGCCTGGGCGCGCAGGGCCCGCTCGCTCCGGGCGGAGACGACCCAGGGAACGGCGCGGACGGGCGCGTCCGCGCTGTCCGGTTCCTCCGGCTCGGGCGCTGCTTCGAGGATCAGGTGCGCGTTGGTACCGGAGACGCCGAACGACGACACCCCGGCCCGGCGCGGACCGTCGCGTTCCGGCCAGTCCGCGGGCTCGGCGAGCAGCCGCGCCTCCCCCGCCGACCAGTCGACGAACGGGTTGGGCCGGTCGATGTGCAGCGTGGCGGGCAGCGTCCCGTGCCGCATGGCGAGCACCGCCTTGACGACCGAGGCCATCCCGGACGCCGCCTGCGTGTGCCCGATGTTCGACTTGACCGAGCCCAGCAGCACCGGACGGCCGGACGGCCGGTCCCGGCCGTAGGTGGCGAGCAGCGCCTGCGCCTCGATCAGGTCGCCCATGGCGGTGCCCGTGCCGTGCGCCTCCACGGCGTCCACGTCGGCGGGGGCCAGGCCGGCGTCGGCGAGCGCGGCGCGGATGAGGCGCTGCTGCGCCGGGCCGTGCGGGGCGGTGAACCCGCCGCTGCCGCCGTCCTGGTTGACGGCCGAGCCGCGGACCACGGCCAGCACCGGATGCCCGGCCCGGCGGGCGTCCGACAGCCGTTCCAGCAGGACCAGGCCCGCGCCCTCGCCCCACACCATGCCGTTCGCGCCCGCCGCGAACGGCCGGCAGCGTCCGTCGTCGGACAGCATCCCCGGCTGCGCCGCGTACTCCAGGTACAGGCCGGGGGTCGCGAGGACGGTCGCGCCGCCCGCGAGCGCGAGCGAGCACTCGCCGCGCCGCAGCGCCTGCCCGGCCAGGTGCATCGCCACCAGCGCCGAGGAGCAGGCCGTGTCGACCGTCACCGCCGGGCCCTCCAGGCCGAGCGCCCGCGACACCCGGCCGGACGCGAGCGCGCCGGAGATGCCGGAGCCGAGGTGGCCGAGCACGCCGTCCGCGGCCGGGCCCAGCTCGGGCAGCCGGGTGATGTAGTCGTGGGTGGTCAGGCCGGTGAAGACGCCCGTGCGGGTGCCGCGCAGGCCGTGCGGGTCGAGGCCCGCGCGCTCGACGGCCTCCCAGGCGAGTTCGAGCAGGATCCGCTGCTGCGGCTCGGTCGCCAGCGCCTCGCTCCGGCCCATGCCGAAGAACTCCGCGTCGAAGTCCAGGGCGTCGTAGACGAAGCCGCCCGCCCGGGCGCGCGGGGAGCCGTCCGGGGCGCGCAGGCCGTCGAGGTCCCAGCCGCGGTCGGCGGGGAAGCCGCCGATCGCGTCCCGGCCCTCGGCGACCAGCCGCCACAGGTCCTCCGGCGAGCGCGCTCCGCCGGGGAAGCGGCAGGCCATCGCCACGATCGCGATCGGCTCGCGGTCGCGCTCCTCGCGCTCGCGCAGCCGCCGCCGGGCCTCGTGCAGTTCGGCGGTGGTCCATCTCAGGTAGTCGACGAGCTCTGCTTCGGTCGCCATGCTGGCTCTCCCGGCTAGGCGGACGGGACGCGCCGGTAGGCGGGCAGCCGCACGAGGTCGAGCTCCTCGGGACTCAGCGGCGGGCCGTCCGGCTTGGGCAGGGAGGTCTCCCGGTGCATCAGGGAGAGGAAGCGGCTGGAGCCCAGCTCCGCCTGGCCCGCCGACAGGCTGATCACCCCGGTCACCGTGGCGCACACCTGCGGGGCGACCAGCGACTTGTCGATGATGGCGTCGGCGAACCGGCGCTGCTGCGCGGTGTGCTCGCCGACCAGCCGCGGGTCGGTCGCGTCGACCCGGCAGCCGGCGTACCCGGCGTCCTTGGACGCCGCCAGGATCCACGGGTCGTCCACGGCCGCGCCGATCGCCGCCTGGATCCGGCGGGTGCCGCCGGACGCCGGATCGGCGCCGGCCGCCAGCTCCCGGTCGAGCGCGGCGGCGCAGCGCGCGGCGGCGCTCATCCCGTGGCCGTAGACGGGGTTGAACGCGGTGAGCGAGTCGCCGACGACGAGCAGGCCGTCCGGCCAGCCGCCGTGGCGCTCGGGGTACAGGCGCCGGTTCGCGCCGGAGCGGGAGTGGAACACCGGGGTCAGCGGCTCGACCGAGCCGATGAGGTCGGCGACCAGCGGGTGGCCGAGTCGGGTCCGGGCGAACGCCTCGAAGTCGTCCTCGTGCGCGGGCAGCGTCCCGCCCCTGGTGCACGACAGCGTGACGATCCAGCGGTCGTCCTCGACCGGGTAGACCACGCCGAAGTGCGCCGGTTCGTCCGGGCGGTGCGGCGCGCCGACGTTGACGGCGGGGAACGCGGCGGTCGCGCCGGGCGGCGCGGCGAACAGGCGGGTGGCGTACCCGATGCCCGCGTCGACCACGTCCTTCTCGGGCGGCCGGACGTCCAGCGCCGCCAGCCAGTGCCGCAGGCCGGAGGCCCGCCCGGTGGCGTCCACGACGAGATCCGCCTCGACCGCGCCCTCCCGGCCGTCGCCGTCGCGGACGCCGACGCCGGTGATCCGGCCGTGCGCGCCGCGCAGCTCCACGGCCTCCACGCCCTGCCGCAGGTGGACGCGACCCGTCCGGAGGACCTGGTCGCGGACGATCCAGTCGAGCAGCGGGCGGGTGCACAGGATCGCGAACTGGGTCGGCTCGAAGCGGTGCTGCCAGCCGCGGACCGTCAGCGTCACCTGGTCGCCCTGGAAGCCGATGCGGCGCGCGCCCGCGGCGAGCAGCCGGTCGGTCGTGCCGGGCAGCAGCCCGTCGATGACGCGCGCCCCGTTGGACCAGAGCAGGTGGGCGTGCCGCGCCTGCGGGACGCCGCGCCGGTGCCCGGGCCCTTCGGGCAGGACGTCGCGTTCCAGGACGGTCACCGCGTCCGCGTGCCGGGCCAGCGCGTGCGCCGCCAGCGTGCCGGCCAGGCCGCCGCCGAGGACGACCGCGTGCGAGGGTCGGCTCATGCCACAGATCCCCTCCGTGCTGATTCCCCCTGTGCCATACCGCCTCTTTTCCACTGCACACTCCTGCGCGCCAATGTCTCTCGGGCCGCTAAAGCGCGGCTAATTCAAAAATGGCGGGCCGGGCGAATAGGGGTGCGGTAGGGGTGGTCAGGGGTGGCCGCCCCGCGAGCCGTTGGGGACCATGCAAGCATGGCGACAGAAGACGACACGAAACTGCGTTCCATCGTCATTGCCGAGGAGAAACGACCGCCGGACACCCGCACGATCGGGTACTACTACGATCACGGCATTTTCGACGTGATGGCGGAACTCTGGGACGGCAATCTGCATTACGGCCTGTGGCGCGACGAGAACGACGACCGGAGTTTCGACGAGGCCGCCGTGGAGATGACCGCCGAGATGATCCGGCGGCTCGACCCGAAGCCCGGCGACCGCGTCCTCGACGTCGGCTGCGGGAACGGCACGCCCGCGCTCCAGCTCGCCCGGGCGCGCGAGGTGGAGATCGTCGGGATCTCCGTCAGCGAGCGCCAGGTCGCGCGCGCCAACGAGCGCGCCCGGGCCGAGGGCGTCGCCGACCGCGTCTCGTTCCAGGTGGTCAACGCGATGGACCTGCCCTACGAGGCGGCGTCGTTCGACGGCGCGTGGGCGCTGGAGTCCATGCTGCACATGCCGGACAAGGTCCAGGTGCTGTCGGAGGTGGCGCGCGTCGTGCGGCCCGGCGGCCGGATCCCGATCGCGGACATGGTCTACAAGGAGCCCGAGGACCGCAGCAGGGACGTCGGCGCGCAGTACAGCACGGTGTACGCGTCGCTCACCCCGCTGGACGACTACGCGGGCGTGCTGGAGCAGGCCGGCCTCGTGCCGGAGGACATCCGGGACGTCACCGTCGAGACGTTCCCGACGAACGCCGCGTTCGCCGCGGGCCTGCGGTCCCGCCGCGACCAGTTCGTCACGATCCTCGGCACCGAGGGCTACGAGCTCCTGATCGGCAACCAGGAGAAGATCGCCCGGATGCCGGAGCTCGGGTACGTGCTGATCACGGCGCGCCGCCCCTGAGGGCGCGCCGATGACGGCCGGTCACCAGGACCTGCGCGTCCCGGTCGCGGCGGGCGTGCGGCTGCGCGTCCGGCACCGGCCGGGCGCCCGGCGCCCGGCGTTCCTCCTGCTCCACGGCCTGGCGTCGAACGCCCTGCTGTGGGACGAGGTCGCCGGGCTGCTCGCCGCGGACGGGCACCCGTCGTACGCCGTCGACCTGCGCGGGCACGGCGAGTCCGACAGCCCCGGCGACGGGTACGACACCGCCACCGCGTGCGCCGACGTCGCGGCCGTCGCCGCCGCCCTGGACCTGCGGCCCGCCGTGGTGGCGGGCCACTCCTGGGGCGGCGGCGTCGCGCTGCGGCTGGCCGCCGAGCGCCCGGACCTCGTCGGCGGGCTCGCGCTCGTGGACGGCGGCTGGGTGGACGTGGCGGCGCGGATGCCCGGACGCATGGGACGCTGGCGCGACGTGGTGTCGCAGCGGCTGGCGGCCCGCGGCGGCGACACGCCCGACGACACGCGCGCCAAGCTCCGCAAGGCCCATCCCGGGTGGTCCGAGACGGCGATCGAGGCGCACCTGGCCGATCTGCGTCCCGGCCCGGACGGGATCCTCGTCCCGCGCCTGCCCGACGCGCACTTCATGTCGATCCTGGAATGCGTGTGGAACGAGCGTCCGCACCGCTGGTACCCGCGGGTCTCCGCCCCGGTCATGCTGATGCCGGCCCTCCAGAACGCGGGATCGGTCGCGGGCGGGGGGCTGACGCGCGAATGGGTGGAAGGCGCCGAGGCCGCGCTCTCCCGCGCGACCGTGCGCTGGTACGAGGGAGCCGACCACTACCTGCCGAGCGAGCACCCCGACCGGGTCGCGAAGGACCTCCTCGATCTCGCCCGCGAAGCCACCCCGTAATCCGAGTCACCCTGTAAACCGAAGTCAGCCTGTGGCCCCCGGCATCGGCGCTCCCTTCGCGGACGTCAGTGCCGGGGGTTCTCGGTGCCGAGGCGGACGGGGAGTTCGAGGAACTTCCAGAGATGCTCGCGGCCGTGCCGGAGCTCCCCGGGCTCGACGGCCAGGGCGAGATCGGGGAACCGCCGGAACAGTCCGTCGAACGCCACGGCGGCCTCCTGGCGGGCCAGCGCCGCGCCGAGGCAGAAGTGCACGCCGTGCCCGAACCCGAGATGGCTCTGGTCACGCCGGCCCTCGCGGGCGAGGTCGAGCCGGTGCGGGTCGTCGAACACGCGCGGGTCGTAGTCGGCCCCGGTGATGATCGGCATCACCGCCTCGCCCTTGGCCACGGTCTCGCCGCCGATCTCGACGTCCTCGGTCGCGTAGCGGAAGTGGCCGCCCAGCACCGGGTCGCACCAGCGCAGCAGCTCCTCGACCGCGCGGGGCATCAGGTCGGGGTCGTCCCGCAGGCGGGCGAGCTGGGCAGGATGGGTGAGCAGGGCGACGATCCCGTTGGAGATGAAGTGCATGGTGGTCTCGTAGCCGGCCACCACCAGCGTCAGGATCGTCCAGACCAGCTCGGAGTCGGTCAGCCGCGCCCCGTCCTCGTCGTGGACCCGGATCAGCGCCGAGGCCAGGTCGTCCTCCGGGCGGACGCGGCGGCGCCCGATCAGGCCGCGGACGTAGTCGAACGCCGTCTCGCGGCGCGCCCCGTCCCGGGCGGGCCCGGCGGGCGCGGCGCCGGCCATCCACTCCCAGACCGCGACGCGGAACCGGTCGCGCTCGTCCTCCGGGACGCCGACCAGCTCGCAGATCACGGTCAGCGGCAGCGGTGTCGCGAAGTGCCGCAGCAGGTCGACGACGCCGTCCTCGGCGAGCCGCGGCAGGCGGTCCAGCAGGCGCGCGGTGATCTCCTCGACGCGCGGCCGGAGCCGGGCGACGCGGCGCGGGGTGAACGCCCTGGACACCAGGCCGCGCAGCCGGTGGTGGTCGGCGCCGTCCAGGCTCGGCAGGTTGGCCCGGGAGAAGGCCACGTGCTCGGGCGAGATGCCGTTGGCGAGCTGGTACTGCTCGATCCGGTTGGCGGTCTCGGCCTTCCCGGGCACGTTCGCCGAGTTCACCACGAAGCGCGGGTCGCTCAGCACGAGCTTGGCGTCGTCGTAGCGGGTCACCATCCAGAACGGCTCGACGCCGGGCATGTTCGCCCGGACGAGCCGGGTCCGCTCCCGGATCTCGGAGTAGGCGGTGAACGGGTCCGCGACCAGCGCCGGGCACTGCGGATCGACGGGCCGGGTCGCCGTCGCGATCACCACCTCGGTGCGCGCGACGAGATCGGCCGTGTCGCCGAGCGCCTCGCCGGTTCCGTCCCGGCGGCTCAGGCGGCGTTCGAGGAGGTCGAGCGGAAGGGGGTCGCCGGTGACGTCCAGGAGTTCGATGTCGACGAAACCGGCCGCGCGCAGCGCCGCGGTGTAGCCGTCCCGGTCGTGCCAGTCGTCGGCGGACGCGACGCTCCGCCAGCCGTCCAGCTCGCGGACCGGCTCCTCGCGCGGGCCGTCCGGCAGGACGAGATCGACGACCGCGATCCGCTCGCCCGGACGCAGCACGCGGTACGCCTCGGCGAAGGCGTCCCGGCGGCCCCCGAGGGGGAAGACCGACTCCAGCGCGATCCCGGCGGCGCCGCCCGGGGCGCGGTCGAGCATGCCCGCGAGCGGGCCGGGTGCCTGGTCGAGCGTCGCCTGCTCTGCCATCGTTCGCCTCCTCAGCGGATGGTCACCACTCGACCGGCAGCCGGTGGACGCCGTAGGCCATCGCGTTCTGCTTGGTGGGCACCCGCTCGGGCGGCACCGCCAGGCGCAGGCCCGGGAACCGGTCGAGCAGCGCCGGGTAGGCGATCCGCATCACGACGCGGGCGAGCTGCTGGCCGAGGCAGCCGTGCACGCCGTGCCCGAACGCGACGTGGCCGCCGGCGGACCGGGTGATGTCGAGCGTCTCGGGGTCGTCGAAGTGGCCGGGATCGCGGTTGGCGGCGGGCAGCGACATCATGACCGCCTGGCCCTTGCGGATCAGCACGCCCTCGATCTCGACGTCCTCGGTCGCGGCGCGCTGCGGCCCGATGTGCCCGATCGTCAGGTACCGCAGCAGCTCCTCCACGGCGTTGCCGACGAGGCCGGGGTCGCGGCGCAGCGCCTCCTTCTGCTCGGGGTGCTCCAGCAGCGCGAAGGTGCCCAGCGCCAGCATGTTCGCCGTCGTCTCGAAGCCGCCGGCGAACAGGATGTAGCCGACCGTCGCGAGCTCCTCGTCGGTCATCCCGCCGCTCGCGACCAGCCTGCTCATCAGGTCGTCGCCGGGGTGCTCGCGACGCTGCCGGATCAGCGGCGGGAAGAACCCGAGCACGGTGTCCAGGGCGTCGCGGGTCTCCTCGACGCCGCTCTCCCAGCGCGACAGCGTGGCCACCGCCCAGCGGAAGCCCTCCCGGTCGTCCCGGTCGATGCCGAGCAGCTCGCAGGTCACCAGGGACGGGACGGGGAAGGCGAAGTCCTCCACCAGGTCGGCGGGCGGCCCCGACCTGGCCATGCCGTCCAGGCAGTCCCGGGTGATCGCGGTGATCGTCGGTTCGAGCCGCCGCATCCGCTGGACGGTGAACTCGGCGGCCAGCGCGCGCCGGTAGCGGGTGTGCTCGGGCGGGTCCTGGAGGTGGAACATGCCGGACACGCTCAGCGTCAGCCGGCCCGCGAACGCGGTGGCCATGGGCAGCTCGACGACCAGGTGGTGGCGCTCGGGCCGGGCGCTGAAGCGGGGGTCGCTGAGGATGGCCCGGACGGCCGTGTAGCCGGTCGCGAACCAGCCGACGTGGCCGTCCGCGAACCGCATCGGCACCAGCGGGGCCCGCTCCCGCAGCTCGCGCAGGACCTCCGGCGGGTCGAACGGTCCCGGACGGGCGTCCCGGGGGAAGGTGATCGGCGGATCCGTCGCCGTCACCGCGCCCCTCCTGTCGTCGCTGCTCTCCATGCGGCCAACACTCCGATCGCCACGGGTCGGGGCGGCGCGCCGCCGACCCGGTGCGGTCGGCCGCCGCTCGCGTCCTCCGGCGCCAGCGTCGCGGCCGCGGCTAACGCCGCCCTTGCCGGACGCTAAAGCCGCCGCGGTTCAGGGGCGCTTTAGCGCCGTCGGTGAGGCTCCGATCAGGGACGTCGTGCGAGAGGAGCGGTCAGCTTCCGATGGCCGACAGGGAAGACAAACTCCTGGACTACCTGAAGCGGGTCACCGCCGACCTGCGGCAGACCCAGCGCCGCCTCAAGGACGCCGAGTCGGCCGCGCGGGAGCCGGTCGCGGTCGTGGGCATGGCCTGCCGCCTGCCCGGCGGCGTCGCGACGCCCGAGGACCTGTGGGACCTGGTCGCCGAGGGCCGGGACGCGATCACCGGGCCGCCCGCCGACCGCGGCTGGGACCTGGACGGGCTCTACCATCCCGACCCCGAGCATCCCGGCACGTCCTACGTCCGCGAGGGCGGGTTCGTCCACGACGCCGCCGAGTTCGACGCCGCGTTCTTCGGCATCGGCCCGGCCGAGGCGCTCGGCATGGCCCCGCAGCAGCGGCTCGCCCTCGAACTGTCCTGGGAGGCGGTCGAGCGCGCGGGCATCGACCCGCGCTCGCTGCGCTCCGAGCCGGTGGGGATGTTCCTCGGCTGCGACGGGTTCGACTACTGCCTGAGCGCGGACCAGGTGCCGGAGGGCTCCGAGGGCTACTTCACCATCGGGAACTCCGCGAGCGTCACGTCCGGCCGCGTCTCCTACGTCCTCGGCCTGGAGGGCCCGGCGCTGACGGTCGCGACGGCGTGCTCGTCCTCGCTGGTCGCCGTCCACCTGGCCTGCGGGTCGCTCCGGCGGGGCGAGTCGACGCTGGCGCTGGCGGGCGGCGCGCACGTCATGGCGTCGCCCGCGCCGCTGATCGGCTTCAGCGAGATGCGCGCGCTCGCGCCCGACGGCCGCTCCAAGCCGTTCTCCGCGAAGGCCGACGGCATGACGCTCGCCGAGGGCGCGGCCGTGCTGCTGCTGGAGCGGCTGGCGGACGCGCGCCGCAACGGGCACCGGGTGCTGGCGGTGATCCGGGGTTCGGCGGTGAACCAGGACGGCGCGAGCAACGGCCTCACCGCGCCCAACGGCCCCTCGCAGGAGCGCGTGATCCGGCAGGCGCTGGCGGACGCCCGCCTTCCCGCGTCCGAGGTGGACGCCGTGGAGGCGCACGGCACCGGCACGCCCCTCGGCGACCCGATCGAGGCCGGGGCGCTCCTCGCCACCTACGGCGCGGACCGTCCGGCCGGCGGGTCGCCGCTGTGGCTCGGCTCGGTCAAGTCCAACATCGGGCACACCCAGATGACCGCGGGCGTCGCGGGCGTGATCAAGATGGTGATGGCGCTGCGGCACGGCGTCCTGCCCGCGACCCTGCACCTGGACGAGCCGTCCGCGTACGTCGACTGGGACGCCGGCGGGCTGCGCCTGCTGACCGAGTCCCGGCCGTGGACGCGCACGAACCGTCCGCGCCGGGCCGGCGTCTCGTCCTTCGGGTTCTCCGGCACGAACGCGCACCTCATTCTGGAAGAAGCTCCGGACGTGGAGCCCGAGGCCGCTCCGGAGGGCGGCGGCGTCCTGCCGTGGGTGCTGTCGGCGCGGAGCGCTCCGGCCCTGCGCGCTCAGGCCGCCCGGCTGCGTGATCTGGTCGCGGACGATCCTGGCTTGTCGCCGGTGGAGGTCGGCTGGTCGCTGTTGAAGTCGCGTTCGCTGTTCGAGCATCGCGCGGTCGTGGTGGGTGAGGATCGCGGCGCGGCGCTGTCGGCGCTGGCCGGGGGGATGCCGCATCCGCACCTGGTCACGGGCGTCGCCGGTCCGGTTGGTCCGGGTCCGGTGTTGGTGTTCCCGGGTCAGGGTTCGCAGTGGGCTCGCATGGGTGCGGAGTTGCTGGATGGGTCGCCGGTGTTCGCGGCGCGGATGGCCGAGTGTGAGCAGGCTTTGGCTCCGCATGTGGACTGGTCGTTGAGCGAGGTCATCTGTGGTGACGGTGCGGAGTTGTCGCGGGTGGATGTGGTTCAGCCGGTGTTGTGGGCGGTGATGGTGTCGCTGGCCGCGGTCTGGGCCGACCACGGCGTGAAACCGGCCGCGGTGGTCGGGCACAGCCAGGGTGAGATCGCGGCGGCGTGTGTCGCCGGGGCCTTGTCGCTGCAGGACGCCGCGCGCGTGGTCGCGTTGCGGAGCAAGGCGCTGCGCAGGCTGGCCGGTGGTGGCGCGATGGCGTCGCTGGGCGTCAGCGCTGAACAGGCCGAGGCCCTTGTGACCGGTGAGGTTGGGATCGCGGCGGTCAACAGCCCGTCCTCCACCGTCGTCTCCGGGCCGCCCGATCAGGTGGCCACTGTGGTGGCGAACGCGCAGAGCCGCGGGTTGCGGGCGCGGATGATCGAGGTGGACTACGCCTCCCACGGACCTCAAGTTGACCAGATCACCGACGAACTACGCCAGACACTCGCCGGGATCACCGGGACGGCCGGAGTGCCGTTCTATTCGACCGTCACCGGGTCCCGCATCGACACCGCGTCCCTGGACACCGAGTACTGGATCACCAATCTCCGGCAGCCCGTCCGGTTCGCCGAGGCCGTCCGCGCGTTGCTGAACGACGGGCACCGCGTCTTCATCGAGGCCAGCGCCCATCCCGTCCTGACGACCGCGCTGGAGGAGAGCTTCGGCGAGGGCGAGAACGACGGCGCCACGGCCGTTCCGACGCTGCGTCGTGAGCACGGCGACCTGACGCAGCTCGCGCTGGCGCTCGCGCGGGCGTTCGGCGTCGGGGCGCCGGTCGACTGGACGCGCTGGTACCCGGCCGATCCCGCGCCGCGCGTCGTGGACCTGCCGACCTATCCGTTCCAGCGCCGGCGGTACTGGGTGGAGCCGCCCGCGACCGTCCTCGCGGGCGGTGGCCATGACGCGGACGAGGCGCGGTTGTGGCAGGCGATCGAGGACGGCGACACCGCCGCGCTGGCCGCGACGCTCGGCCTGGACGGCTCGGCTCTCGGCCCGGTCCTGCCCGCGCTGTCGGAGTGGCGGCGCGCGCATCGCGAGCGGCAGGCCCTGAACGCCTGCCGGTACCGGATCGGCTGGAAGAACGTCCGGGTCCCGGCGGCCGCGGGCCTGGCGGGGACCTGGCTGGTGCTGGTCCCGGCGGCCCACCGCGACGGCCCGGAGGCCGAGGTCGCGCTCCGGGCGCTCGACGGGCACGGCGCGAAGACCGTCGTCCGGGTCGTGGACGCCCCGCACGCCACCAAGGAGCAGCTCGCCGCGCACCTCGCCGAGGTGGACGCGCCGGGCGGCGTCCTCAGCCTCCTCGGGCTCGACGAGTCGCCGCACGGGCGGGTCGAGGCGGTGCCGTCGGGGCTGTCGGCCACGATCTTCCTCGTGCAGGCGATGGCGGACGCCGCGCCGGCCGTCCCGCTGTGGTGCCTGACGCGGGACGCGGTGGCGACGGCGGCGTCCGAGCCGCTCGGGCATCCGGCGCGGGCGCAGGTCTGGGGCCTGGGACGCGTCGCCGCGCTCGAACATCCGGGCCTGTGGGGCGGTCTGGTCGACCTGCCCGCCGTGCTCGACGGGCGGGTGGCGGACCGGCTGGCGTCCGTCCTGGCGCCCGGGCAGCCCGAAGACCAGGTCGCCGTGCGCGCCTCGGGAACCTGGGCGCGGCGCCTGGAGCACGCGCCGCCCGCCGAGGACGCCCCGGACGCCTGGAAACCCACCGGGACGACGCTGATCACCGGCGGTACCGGCGGCATCGGCGCGCACCTGGCGCGCCGGCTCGCCGCCCTGGGCGCGCCTCATCTGATTCTCGCCAGCAGGCGCGGGCCGGACGCGCCCGGCGCGGCCGACCTCTCCGAGGAGCTCACCGCGCTCGGCGCGACCGTCGAGATCACCGCGTGCGACGCCGCCGACCGCGCCCAGCTGGAGGAGACGTTGCTGAAGGTCCCGGCGGACCGGCCGCTGACGACCGTCCTGCACGCGGCGGGGATCCTGAACCACGTCCCGATCGCCGAGCTGACCGCCGAGACCGCCGGCGAGGTGCTCGGGCCCAAGTCGCACGCCGCCGCGCACCTGCACGAACTCCTCCAGGACCATCCCGTCTCGACGTTCCTGATGTTCTCGTCCGGCGCGGGCACCTGGGGAAGCGGGCAGCAGGGCGCGTACGCCGCCGCCAACCACTACCTGGACGCGCTCGCGCAGCACCGCCGGGCGAGCGGGGCGGCGGGGACGTCCCTGGCCTGGGGGCTGTGGGGGGACGTCGGCATGGTCGCCGACGAGGCGTCCACGGCGTTCCTCGCGCGCTTCGGCGTCCGGCCCCTCGCCCCGGACCTGGCGACCCGGGCCGTCGAGGAGGCGATCGGCACGGGCGCCACCGCGCTCGCGATCGCCGACATCGACTGGGACCGGTTCCTCCCCACGTTCACCATCGGACGCCCCGCTCCCCTGCTCGCCGACCTCCCGGAGAACCTGCGGCCCGCCGCCGCGCCCGACTCCGCCGCGACGCCGCTGGCCGAAGAGCTCGCCGAGACCCCGGCGGGTCAGCGCGAGCCGCTGCTGCTGCGGCACGTGCAGGCGCAGACCGCCGCCACGCTCGGGCTGGCTTCGGGCGACGACATCCCGCCGGACAAGCCGTTCCAGGAGTTCGGGTTCGACTCGCTCACGGCCGTCCAGCTGCGCAACCAGCTCAACGCCAGCACCGGGCTCCGGCTCGCCGCGACCCTGGTGTTCGACCGGCCCACGCCGCGCGAACTGGCGGCGCACCTGCACGGGCTGCTCGTGGACGGGGACGCGCCGACCGAGGGTTCGATCCTCGCCGACCTCGACCGGTGGGAGGCCGCGGCCTCCTCGGGCGAGGTGGACGCCGCCGCGCGGCGGCGGATCGCGGTGCGGATGCGGTCGCTGGCCGCGTCCTGGTCCGGCGGCCCGGCCGCCGCGTCCCGCGACGACCTGGAGTCGGCGACGGCGGACGAGATGCTCGCGCTCATCTCCGAAGAGTTCGGCAAGTCCTGACCCCGGACCTCCCGGCACGACCTCGTACCTCCGAGAACAACCGCACACCTCCCGGAACAACCGCGTTGAAGGAGCCCGACCGCATGTCGACCGAGCAGGAGCTTCTCGACAACCTCAAGTGGGTCACCGCGGAGCTGCGGACGGCGCGCGAGCGCCTGGACCGGCTGGAGTCGGCCCGGCCCGAACCGATCGCGATCATCGGCACGGCGTGCCGGTTCCCCGGCGGCGTCCGGTCCGCCGGCGACCTGTGGCGGCTGGTGGCCGGGGGCGGGGACGCCGTGTCGGCGTTCCCCACCGACCGCGGCTGGGACTTGGAGGCCCTGTACGACCCGGATCCGGAGAACCCCGGCACCAGCTACGTCCGCGAGGGCGGGTTCCTGTACGACGCCGGGGACTTCGACGCGGAGTTCTTCGGGATCAGCCCGCGCGAGGCGGTCGCGATGGACCCGCAGCAGCGGCTGCTGCTGGAGACCGCGTGGGAAGCGGCGGAGACCGCGGGACTGACCCGCGAGGCGCTCGCGGGCAGCGACACCGGCGTGTTCACCGGGGTCAGCGCGCACGACTACCTGATGCTCGTCCCCGAGACGTCCAGCGAGGTCGAGGGGTACATCGGCACCGGCAACCTCGGCAGCGTCGCGTCCGGGCGGATCGCGTACGCGTTCGGGCTGGAGGGCCCGGCGACGACGATCGACACGGCCTGCTCGTCGTCGCTGGTGGCGATCCACATGGCCTGCCAGGCGCTGCGGGACGGCGACTGCTCGCTCGCGTTCGCCGGGGGCGCGACCGTGATGGCGACGCCGGGCGCGTTCACCGAGTTCTCGCGGCAGCGCGGCGCGGCCCCCGACGGCCGGTGCAAGGCGTTCGCGGACGCGGCCGACGGCGCGGGCTGGGCGGAGGGCGCCGGGCTGGTCATGCTGGAGCGGCTGTCGGACGCCCGGCGCGACGGCCGCCGCGTCCTCGCGGTGATCCGCGGCTCGGCCGTGAACCAGGACGGCGCGAGCAACGGCCTGACCGCGCCCAACGGCCCCTCGCAGGAACGCGTGATCCGGCAGGCGCTCGCCAACGCGGGCCTGTCCCCCACCGAACTGGACGCCGTCGAGGCGCACGGCACGGGCACGGCGCTCGGCGACCCCATCGAGGCTCAGGCGCTCCTCGCCGCCTACGGGCGGAACCGTCCCGGTGACCGGCCGGTGTGGCTCGGGTCGGTGAAGTCCAACATCGGGCACACGCAGGCGGCGGCGGGAGTCGCCGGGGTCATCAAGATGGTCATGGCGGTGCGGAACGGCCTGCTTCCGGCCACCCTGCACGTCGACCGGCCGACGCGGCACGTCGACTGGGACTCCGGGGCCGTCCGGCTGCTGACGGAGGCCGTCCCGTGGCCCGAGACCGGTCGTCCGCGGCGGGCGGGGATCTCCGCGTTCGGGATCTCCGGGACGAACGCGCATCTCATCCTCGAACAGGCCTCGGACGAGCCGGAGCCGGCATCGCCGCCCGCGGACGGGAGACTCGCGCCGCTGGTCGTCTCCGGGCACACCGCCGAGGCGCTGCGCGCGCAGGCCGGCCGCCTGGCCGACCACCTCGCCGCCCACCCCGACCTGTCCCCGGTCGATGCGGCCTGGTCGCTCGTCCGGACGCGGTCGGCGCTCGAGCACCGCGCGGTGATCGTCGGCGCGGAGCCGGGCGCGGGCCTGGCGGCGCTGGCCCGTGGCGAGGCGCATCCGGACGTGGTGAAAGGCCAGGTGGGGCTGCGCGGCCCCGGCCCGGTGCTGGTGTTCCCGGGGCAGGGATCGCAGTGGGCCGGGATGGGCGCCGAGCTGCTGGACGAGTCGCCGGTCTTCGCGGCGCGCATGGCCGAATGCGAACAGGCTCTCGCCGCCCACGTCGATTGGTCGCTGACCGAGGTGATCCGGGGCGACGGCTCGGAACTCTCCCGCGTGGACGTCGTCCAGCCCGTCCTTTGGGCGGTGATGGTGTCGCTGGCCGCCGTCTGGGCCGACTTCGGCGTGAAACCGGCCGCCGTGGTCGGGCACAGTCAGGGCGAGATCGCCGCGGCGTGCGTCGCCGGGGCCCTGTCGCTGGAGGACGCGGCGAAGGTCGTGGCGTTGCGGAGCAGGGCGCTGCGGCGTCTGGCGGGCGGCGGGGCGATGGCCTCGCTCGGTGTCGGCGAGGAGGAGGCGACGGGCCTGCTGTGGGCCACGCCGGACGTGGCGGTCGCGGCGGTGAACGGGCCGTCCTCCACGGTCGTGTCCGGCCCGCCGGACCAGGTCGCGGCGGCGGTGTCGGCGGCGCGGGACCAGGGCCTGCGCGCCCGGATGATCGACGTGGACTACGCCTCGCACGGCCCCCAGGTGGACGAGATCACCGGCGAGCTGGCGGAGTCGCTCGCGGGCGTCGCGCCGGTGAGCGCCGGGATCGCGTTCCACTCCACGCTCACCGGGACGCCGATCGACACCGCCGCGCTCGACACCGCGTACTGGATCGAGAACCTGCGCCGTCCGGTGCGGTTCGCCGACGCGATCGACACCCTCGTCACCGCGGGATACCGGCTGTTCATCGAGGCGAGCCCGCATCCCGTCCTGACGCCCGCGGTCGAGGAGTGCGCCGAGCAGGCGTCCGGCCGGGTCGTCGCGGTGCCCACGCTGCGCCGCGACCAGGGCGGCGCAGCGCGGCTGGCGCGGGCGCTCGGCCACGCGTTCACCGCCGGGGCCCCGGTCGACTGGACGCGCTGGTTCCCCGCCGATCCCGCGCCGCGTGTCGTGGACCTGCCGACCTACGCGTTCCAGCGCCGCCGGTACTGGCTGGAGCCGCCGGCGGCCGACCGCGACCGGCCCGTCACGGGCGGGACCGATCCGGTCGAGGCGAAGGTGTGGCAGGCGATCGAGGCCAACGACGTGGACGCGCTCGCCCGGACGCTGCGGCTGGACGACGAGGAGAGCGTCGCCGCGCTCGGCCCGGCGCTGCCCGCCCTGGCGGAGTGGCGGCGCGGGCACCGCGAGCGGCGGACGATCGACTCCTGGCGCTACGAGATCGGCTGGACGCACGTGCCCGACCTCGCCGCGCCCGCGCTCGGCGGCACCTGGCTGCTGATCGTCCCGGACGGCTTCTCGGACCATCCCGCCGTCCGGCTGGCGGTGCGCGCGGTCGAGACCCACGGGGCCACCGCCGCCGTCCACACCCTCGCGGCGCGCGATCTCGACCGCGAGGCGCTGACCGCGCGGCTGGCGGAACTCGCCGCAGGCACCGATCCGGCGGGCGTGCTCAGCCTGCTCGCGCTGGACGAGTCGCCGCACGAACGCTCCGCGGCGGTGCCGTCCGGGCTGGCGGCGACGGTCACGCTGGTCCAGGCGCTCGCGGACGCCGACGTCGCCGCCCCGCTGTGGTGCCTGACGCAGGACGCGGTGGCCACGAGCGGAGCCGATCCGCTCGGCAGCCCCGTCCAGGCGCAGGTCTGGGGCCTCGGACGCGTCGCCGCGCTCGAACATCCGAAGCTGTGGGGCGGTCTCGCCGACCTGCCCGCCTCCCCCGACCAGCGCACCGCGGCGCGGCTGGCGTCGGTGCTGGCGCCGGGGCGGCCGGAGGACCAGGTGGCGATCCGCCCGACCGGCGTGCTCGCGCGCCGGATGCGGCACGCGCCGCCCAGCCCGGCCCTCGCCACCGGCTGGAAGCCCACCGGGACGACGCTGATCACCGGCGGCACCGGCGGCATCGGCGCGCACCTGGCGCGCTGGCTCGCCGCGAACGGCGCGCCCCGCCTGCATCTCCTCAGCCGCCGCGGCCCGGACGCGCCCGGCGCGGCCGACCTCGCCGCCGAGCTCACCGCGCTCGGCGCGGCCGTCGAGATCACCGCCTGCGACGTCGCGGACCGCGCGCGGCTGGAGGACGTCCTGCGGGACGTCCCGGCCGACCGGCCCCTGACGTCGATCTTCCACGTGGCGGGCGTCCCGAACTACATCCCCATCACCGACCTCACGCTCGACGACCTCGACCACGTCCTCGCGCCGAAGTCGCACGCCGCCGCGCACCTGCACGAGCTGGCCGGGCGGCATCCGGTCACGACGTTCCTGATGTTCTCCTCGGGCGCGGGGGCGTGGGGCAGCGGGCAGCAGGGCGCGTACGCCGCCGCCAACCACTACCTCGACGCCCTGGCCCAGCACCGCCGCGCGCTCGGGCAGCCCGCCACGTCGCTGGCCTGGGGGCCGTGGAGCCAGGCGGGGATCGCCGCCGACCAGACCACGCTGGCGTTCTTCTCCCGGTTCGGCCTCGACCCGATCCACCCGGACCCGGCGACCAAGGCCCTGCACCACGCGCTCAGCACCGGCACGACCGCGCTCACCATCGCCAACATCGACTGGGCGCGGTTCACCCCGACGTTCACCTCGGCCCGTCCCGCGCCGCTGCTGAGCGACCTGCCGGAGAACCGGCAGCCCGTCGCCGTCAGCGCACCGGCCGCCGCTTCCGGTGGCGCGGCAGGCACGCCGCTCGCGCGGCAGCTCCGGGACGCTCCCCCGGCGCGCCGGCAGCAGCTCCTGCTCAACCACGTCCGGACGGAGGCGGCGGCGACGCTCGGCCACGCGGGCGCGGACGCGATCCCGGCGGACAAGCCGTTCCAGGAGCTGGGGTTCGACTCGCTCACCGCCGTCCAGCTGCGCAACCAGCTGAGCCAGGCGACCGGCCTGGACCTGCCGGTCACGATGCTCTTCGACCATCCGACGCCGCAGGAGCTCGCCGCGTTCGTCGGCGGCGAGCTGTTCGGCGAACGGCCCGAGGCGGTCCGCCCGGCCGCGGTGGCGCGCGCGGCGGGCCCGGCGGGCACGGCGGGCACGGAGGACGAGCCGATCGCGATCATCGGCATGGCGTGCCGGTACCCCGGCGGCGTCCGGTCGCCGGAGGACCTGTGGGAGCTGGTCGCCGAGGGCCGCGACGCGATCGGCGCCTTCCCCACCGACCGGGGCTGGGACCTGGAGAACCTGTTCCATCCCGACCCCGACCATCCCGGCACCAGCTACGTCCGGGAGGGCGGGTTCGTCTACGACGCGGACCGGTTCGACGCGGCGTTCTTCGGGATCAGCCCGCGCGAGGCCGTCGCGATGGACCCGCAGCAGCGGCTCCTGCTGGAGACCGCGTGGGACGCCATCGAGAGCGCCGGGCTCAACCGCGCGGCGCTGGACGGCAGCGACACCGGCGTGTTCACCGGGCTGACCCTCTTCGACTACCTGACGCACATCGGGAGGCGGAGCCAGGACGTCGAGGGCTACATCGGCACCGGCAACCTCGGCTGCGTGGCGTCCGGGCGGATCTCCTACATCCTCGGCCTGGTCGGCCCGGCGGTGACGGTGGACACCGGCTGCTCGGCGTCGCTGGTCTCGATGCACCTGGCCGCGCGGGCGCTGCGGCAGGGCGAGTGCTCGCTCGCCCTCGCCGGGGGCGCGACGGTGATGACCACGCCCGCGTCGTTCGTGGAGTTCTCGCGGCAGCGCGGCATCGCCCCCGACGGCCGCTGCAAGCCGTTCGCCGACGCCGCCGACGGGACGAGCTGGAGCGAGGGCGTCGGGCTCGTCATGCTGGAGCGGCTGTCGGACGCGCGCCGCAACGGCCACCGGATCCTCGCGGTCATCCGCGGGTCCGCGATCAACCAGGACGGCACCAGCAACGGCCTGACCGCGCCGAACGGGCCGTCCCAGGAGCGCGTGATCAGGCAGGCCCTCGCCAACGCCGGCCTCTCCCCGGACGACCTGGACGCGGTGGAGGCGCACGGCACCGGCACGACGCTCGGCGACCCGATCGAGGCGGGGGCGCTGCTCGCCACCTACGGCGCGGGACGTCCGGCGGAGCGTCCGCTGTGGCTGGGCTCGGTCAAGTCGAACCTCGGGCACACGCAGGCCGCGGCGGGCGTCGCGGGCGTCATCAAGATGGTGCTGGCCCTGCGCCACGGGCTGCTGCCCCGCTCGCTGCACATCGACGCGCCGACCCGGCACGTCGACTGGGACGCCGGCGCCGTCCGGCTGCTCACCGAGCCCACGCCGTGGCCGGACGCCGGACGGCCGCGCCGGGCGGCCGTCTCCGCGTTCGGGATCTCCGGCACCAACGCGCACCTCATCCTCGAACAGGCCCCGGACGAGCCGGAACCCGCCTCGCCGCCCGAGCCCGTGCCGCCCGTCGGGGACCGCCTCGTGCCGTGGGTGGTGTCCGGGCACGACGCCGGGGCCCTCCGCGCGCAGGCCGGGCGGCTCGCCGACCACGTCGCGGCCGACCCCGCCCTGTCGCCCGCCGATGTGGGCTGGTCGCTGGTCGAGACCCGGTCGCCGTTCGGCCACCGCGCCGTCGTGATCGGCGAGGACCGCGAACGGCTGCTCGCCTCCCTGCGCGCGCTCGCGGACGGTGAGCCGGACGCCGGCGTCGTGACGGGCGTCGCGGACACGACCGGCGCGGGTCCCGTCCTGGTCTTCCCGGGCCAGGGCTCGCAGTGGGCCGGGATGGGCGCCGAGCTGCTGGACGAGTCGCCGGTGTTCGCCGCGCGCATGGCCGAATGCGAGCAGGCTCTCGCGCCGCACGTGGACTGGTCGCTGACCGAGGTGATTCGCGGCGACGGTTCTGCACTGACGCGCGTGGACGTCGTCCAGCCCGTCCTTTGGGCGGTGATGGTGTCGCTGGCGGCCGTCTGGGGGGATTACGGCGTCAAGCCCGCCGCAGTCGTCGGGCACAGTCAGGGCGAGATCGCCGCCGCGTGCGTCGCGGGCGCGCTTTCGCTCGAAGACGCCGCGCGGGTGGTCGCGCTGCGCAGCAAGGCTCTGCGGCAACTGGCGGGCGGCGGCGCGATGGCCTCCCTCGGCGTGGGCCGCGAGCGCGCGGCCGAACTGTTCACCGACGCGCCGGACGTCACGGTCGCGGCGGTCAACAGCCCGTCCTCCACGGTCGTCTCCGGACCGCCCGAGCAGGTCGCCGCCATCGTGGCGAAGGCCCACGCCGAGGGGCTGCGCGCCCGGATGATCGACGTGGACTACGCCTCGCACGGGCCGCAGATCGACCGGATCACCGACGAGCTGCGCGGAACGCTCGACGGCGTGACGCCGCTCGACGCGTCCGTGACCTTCTACTCCACGGTCACCGCCGCGCCGCACGACACCGCCTCCCTCGACACCGAGTACTGGATCACCAATCTCCGGCAGCCCGTCCGCTTCGCCGACACCGTCACCGCCCTCCTGGAGGATGGGCATCGCGTGTTCATCGAGGCCGGCCCGCATCCCGTCCTGACGCCGGGCATCGAGGAGTGTGTGGACGCGGCCCGTGCGGAGGCGTCCGTCCTGGCGACGCTGCGCCGGGACCGCGGCGGCGCCGGGCAGCTCCTGCGCGCGCTCGGGGAGGCGTTCGCCGCCGGGGTCGAGGTGGACTGGACGACGCGCTTCCCCGCCGACCCGCCGCCGCGCAGGGTCCCGCTGCCCACCTACGCCTTCCAGCGGCGGCGGTTCTGGCTCGACGCGCCGCCGCACGCGCCCGGCGACGCGGCGGGCCTCGGCCTCGTCCCGGCCGGACACCCCCTGCTCGGCGCGGCCGTCGAACCGGCCGGCGCGGACACGCTCCTGTTCACCGGGCGCGTCTCCCAGCAGGGACACGCGTGGCTGGCCGAGCACCGGGTGATGGGCAGCGTCCTGCTGCCCGGATCGGCGCTCGTCGAGCTGGCCCTGCACGCCGCCGCGCGGGCGGGCTGCGACCACCTGGCCGAACTCACCCTGGAGAGCCCGCTGGTCGTGCCCGACGACGCGCCGGTGGACCTCCAGGTCGCGGTCGGGCCTCCGGACGAGGCGGGACTGCGGCCCGTCGGCGTCCACTCCCGGCCGTCCTCGGATGGCGAGGACGAGGCCGCCTGGACGCGGCACGCGACCGGGCTGCTCTCGCCCGAAGCGCCGCCCGACGCCCCCGCGGGGCTGGACGGCGCGTGGCCGCCGCCCGGAGCCGAACCGGTCACCACCGGCGATCCCTACGACGAGCTCGCCGCGCACGGCCACGAGTACGGCCCGGCGTCGCAGGCGCTGGTCGCCGCGTGGCGGCTCGGCGACGACGTGTACGCCGAGGTCGCGCTGCCCGAGAGCGAGCGGGCCGGCGCCGCCGGTTTCGGCGTCCATCCGGTCCTGCTGGACGCCACCTTGCACGCGCTGCTGCTCGACGCGGGTCCGGACGCCGATGCCGGCGCCTCCGACGAGATCCTGCTGCCGTTCTCCTGGACGGGCCTGCACCTGCACGCCACCGCCGCGACCACCCTCCGCGTGCGGATCACCCGCGAGGCGGGCGACCGCTTGGCCGTCACGGCCGCCGACCCGACCGGCGCGCCGGTGCTCACCCTGGAGTCGCTGACCCTGCGGCCCGTCCCGGCCGGACGGATCGCGCGGGCGCGCGGCGACGACACGCTGTTCCGTCTCGACTGGACGCCCCTGACGGGAATTCGCGACGCGGGCCCGGCCCGATACGCGGTGATCGCCGCCGATGGTGATCCGCTGGCCGGCGCCCTGCCCGGGGCCGCGGTGCACCGCACGCTGGACGACCTGCGCTCGGCCGCCGGCGGCGGCGCGCCCGTGCCGGACGAGGTCGTCGTCGCCGTCCCCGGCCCACGGGACGGCGACGACCCGGCCGGACGGCTCCGGCGCGTCGGCGGCGAGGCGCTGGCGCTGCTCCAGGACTGGCTCGGTGACGCCCGGTTCGACGGGGCGCGGCTCGTCCTCGCCACGCGCGGGGCGGTCGCGACGCGTCCGGGCGAGGACGTCGGCGACCTGGCCGCCGCGTCGCTGTGGGGGCTGGTGCGCAGCGCGCAGATCGAGTTCCCCGGACGGCTGGCCCTGCTCGACCTGGATCCCGCGGAACTCGACCCGGACCCCCCGGAGCTCGACCTGGACCCCGCGGAGCTCGACCTGGACCCCGCGGACGGCTCGTACCCGGCCGTCCGCGCCGCCCTCGCGTCGGGCGAACCGCAGCTGGCGCTGCGCGGGGGCGAGGCGTTCGCGCCGCGCCTGGTCCGGCACGACCGCGGCGCGGAGCCCGCGGCGTCCGCGCCGCTGGACCCGGACGGCACCGTCCTGATCACGGGCGGGACCGGAGCGCTCGGCGCGCAGATCGCCCGCCACCTGGTCACCGCGCACGGCGTCCGCCGGCTGCTGCTGGTCGGCAGCCGCGGCCCGGACGCGCCCGGCGCGGCCGACCTGGCCGACGAGCTGGCCGGCCTCGGCGCGGACGGCGTCACCGTCGCCGCCTGCGACGTCGGCGACCGGGCCGCGCTCGCCGCGCTGCTGGCGTCGGTTCCGGGCGACCGTCCGCTCACCGCCGTGGTGCACGCCGCCGGGATCGTCGCGGACGCCACCGTCCAGTCGATGACACCCGACCGGCTCGACGCCGTCCTGCGCGTCAAGGCCGACGGCGCGCTGCACCTGCACGAGCTGACCCGCGACCGGGACCTGGCGGCGTTCGTGCTGTTCTCCTCGGTCGCCGGGCTGGTCGGCGGCGCCGGGCAGGGGTCCTACACGGCCGCGAACGCCTTCGTCGACGCGCTCGCCCAGCACCGGCGCGCGCTCGGCCTGCCGGGCACGTCGCTGGCCTGGGGCCTGTGGCGGCAGGACACGGGCATGTGGGGACGCCTGTCGGAGGTGGACCGCGCCCGGCACACCCGCACGGGCGTCACCGGGTTGGACGTCGAGGAGGCCCTCGCCGCGTTCGACACCGCCCTCACCGGCGAGCACGCGCTGCTCGCGCCCGTCCGGCTGGACCTGGCGCGCATCCGCGGGCACGCGCGGACGCACGAGGCGCCCGCCGTGCTGCGGCACCTGCTGCGCGGCGCGGCCCCGCGCGCGGGCGGCACCGCCGCGGCGGCCCCGGCCGACCTCGCCCGGCGCCTGTCCGGACTGCCGGACGAGGAGCGCGAGCGGGCCGTGCTGGACCTGGTCCGCGCCAACGTCGCGACCGTCCTCGGCCACGACGGCGCGGGCACCGTCGAACCCGCGCAGCGGTTCCAGGACCTCGGGTTCGACTCGCTGACCGCGATCGAGCTGCGCAACCGGCTGGCCGCCGCGACCGGGCTGCGGCTGCCCGCCACGCTGATCTTCGACCATTCCGGTCCGGCGGCGCTGGCCCGCCACCTGCTCGCCGAGCTGGACCCGCCGGAGGCCGACCCGCTCCCGCCCGTCCTCGGCGAGCTGGAACGGCTGGAGCGGTCGCTGCTGACCGTCGCCGCCGCGAGCGAGGCCGCGCAGAGCGCGCTGGCGGACCGGTTGCGGGACACCCTGCTGCGCCTGGAACGCCCGGACGGCGCGTCCGGACGCAACGGGTCCGCGCGGGACGGGGCCGGACGGAACGGGTCCGCGCAGGGCGGGTCCGCGCAGGACGGGTCCGCGCAGGACGGGTCCGCGCAGGACGGGGCCGGGCAGGACGGGGCCGGGCTGGAGGCGTCCGGGCTGGACGCGTCGGCCGCGGCACGGCTGGAGACCGCGGGCGTCGACGAGCTCCTCGACTTCATCGATCGCGACCTCGGACGAGGCACGAGCAACGGAGGGACAGTTGGGCACAGGGCTGACCGGTGAGCGCGACCGCAAGGAGCTGGCACTGGAGCACTGCCGCCGGATGAACGCCGGGGACGTGGACGCGCTGCTGGAGCTGTACGGCGAGGATGTCGCGTTCGCCGACCCGGTCGGCTGGGAGGAGCGGAGCGGCGCCGCCGCGCTGCGCGCCCACTACGAGGAGGCGTTCGCGGCGGGCCTGCGGGTCGTCCCGGGCGAGCCGGTCGCGGCGCAGGACGGCGCGCACGCCTTCATCCCGCTCACCTGCGAGACCGACTACGTCCCCTTCGGGCCGCGCTACGCCGAGCGCGGCTGGCTCGTCCCCCCGGACGACCCGTCCGGAAAGCGGATCCGGCGCACCTGCATGCTCCTGCTGCGGGTGGACGGGACCGGCCTCATCCGCGAGGCGCGGACCTTCTGGGGCCGGTCCGACCTGGAAGTCGTCGGCTGAGCCGATCGTCGACGGAGAAGTGACCGACCGAAACCGGAGGTGCCCATGCCGGACGAGGCGTTCCGCAAGGAGATGGCGCTGGAGTACGCGCGGCGGCTGAACGAGCGCGACGTGGAGGGCGCGCTCGCCCTGTTCACCGACGACGTCGTCTTCGAGGACCCGGTGGGACGGCCGCCGACGATCGGCAAGGAGGCGCTCCGCCGGCACCTGGTGATGTCCGTGGAGAACCAGGTCCACGAGTCGCCGGAGGTGTCGGTGACCTCGATGTGCGGGCGGTTCGTCGCCACCAGCACCCGGGTGGTCCTGCGCACCCCGGCGGTGCTGAAGTTCCACATCATCGGCATCGTGGAGTTCGACGAGGACGGCCTGGGCCGGCACGTCCGGGCCTTCTGGGGCATGACCGACATGACCGTCGGGGACGGCACCCCGGCCGGGGCCGCCCCGGCGGCGGGTCCCTAGCGTCCGCGCCCCGGCGAACAGCGTCATCGTCGAGGGGCGTCGAGCGGCATGGGCGGGCCCGCCCGGCGGAGGGGACGGCCGCCGGGCGGGCCCGTCCGGTTCAGGCCCCCAGCTCCCGGTCGATCAGCGCGAACATCTCGTCGGCCGTCGCCGCCGCCAGGTCCCCGCCGTCCCCGTCAGCCGCGGCGTCCGCGCCGGCGGGGTCGGTGTAGCGCCACAGCAGCGTCTGCAGCCGGTCGGCCAGGCCGCTGCGCCGGACGTCCTCCGGCGGCAGCAGGGCCAGCGCCGCTTCCAAGTCGTCCAGGCGGCCGAACGCCGGGAGCGCCGCGCCCGCGCCCGCGGGCAGGAGCCGCTCCAGCAGCCACCCGGCCAGCGCGTCCGGGGTCGGACGGTCGAACACCAGCGTCGCGGGCAGCCGCAGCCCGGTGGCGGTCCGCAGCCGGTTCCGCAGCTCGACCGCCGCGAGCGAGTCGAACCCCAGTTCCTTGAACGGACGCTGCGGATCCACCTCGTCCGCGCCGCCGTACCGGAGCACCGTCGCGACGTGCGTGCGCACGAGCGACGCCAGCGCCTCCCGCCGCCGCGGCTCGTCCGGGAGAGCGGCGAGCTCGCGGCGGAGCGCCTCGGTCACCTCGGCCGCCTCCCCGTCGCCGTCCCGCGCGGCCCGGACGGTCTCCGCCGCCTCGGGCACCTCGTCGAACAGCCGCGTCCGGCGCTCGGCGACGATCAGCGACGCGAACCGGCGCCACTCGACGTCGGCCACGACGGCGGACGGATCGTCGCGGTCGAGGATCCGGCGCAGCGCGGCGAGCGCCGAACCGGCGTCCAGGGGTTCCAGGCCCTGCCTGCGGGCGAGTTCGAGATGCGGCCGGACCGCACCGGCCCGCGCGTCCTGGCCGTCCTCACCGTCCGTGACGTTCGCGTCATCCGTGACGTCCCACAGGCTCCATGCCACGAACGCGGCGTGCCCGCCTCCGGCCCGCCGCTCGCGCGCGAGGGCCTCCAGGTGGGCGTGCGCGGCGGCGAACGCGCCGTGGTCGCGGGCGCCCCACGCCGCCGCGACCGAGGAGAAGTAGACGACGGTGTCCGGTGCGCAGCTCTCCTCGACCTGGCGGACGGCCTCCACGTGCGCGCGCACGGCCCGGTCCACGGCGGCCGGGTCGGACGTGGCGAGCGGCGCGAGCTCACCGGGAGCCGGGACGTGCACGAGCGTCCCGACCTCTGCGGGGACCTCTTCGACGTGGACCACCCCTGGCGGAGGCGGCGTGCCGTTCTCCGCAGCGCCGCCGGGAGGCACGAGCAGGTACACCGGGTCCGCGCCCAGCTCGGCCAGCCACGTCGCGACCTGCCCGGCCGGGGCGTCCGGGCCTCCGGTGACCAGCGCCGGCCCCTGCGGACGCCATCGAGGTTCCTTCTGGCCGGTTCCGACCGGGTCTCGGACCAGGCGGCGTCCGAACGTCCCGCTCGGACGGACGGCCAGCTCGTCCTCGCCGTCCGCGCGGGTGAGGGCCTCGCGGAGGCGTTCGGGCGCGAGGTCGTCCGGTGCGGGCGGGAGATCCACCAGGCCGCCCCAGACGGCCGGGTGTTCGAGGGCCGCCACCCGTCCCAGCCCCCAGACCTCGGCCTGGTCGGGCCGCTCCGGACCTTCGGTGTCGCCGTCGCCGTCGCCGTCACCGTCGCCGGCGAGAACCGCGCCGCGCGTGAGGGTCCACAGGCGGGCGTCCAGCCCGGAGTCGAGGAGGGCTTGCAGGAGCGTGAGCACGCCCGCGACTCCCGTGCCGCCGTTCTCATCGAGGGGAAGCAGTGACAGGACGCGCGTGGGCGGCGTGCCCGTCGCGGCGGCGGCTGCGCGAAGCAGCGCGGCCAGCTCGGCGCGGTCCACGTCGGGTTCGACGTCGAGCCGCCCGACCCGGCCCGCCCCGGATTCCAGCGCCGCGACGCACGTCTCCGACCACTCGTCGGCGACGCCCTTCGGCCGGACGACCAGCCACGCTTCGTCCGCCGCGCCGGAAGGACCGTCCGGCAGCCGACGCCACTCGACGCGATACCGCCAGGAGTCGATCGCGGACCGGCGGCGCCGGTCGCGCCGCCACCGGGACAGCGCCGGAAGGACCGCGTCGAGTGACGCCCGCTCGCCGGCGTCGCGGATGCCGACCGTCTCCGCGAGCTCGTCGCCGTTCCCGTGCTCCAGGGTCGTCCAGAACCGCGTCTCCTCCTCGTCCGCCGGTCCTGCCGCCGTCGCGGGCCGAGCGACGTCGGGCAGCCAGAACCGCTGGTGCTGGAACGGGTAGGTCGGCAGATCGACGAGGCGGGGCGGCGGGTCGGCGGGACGGTCGCGGGTCCAGTCGACCTGGACGCCGGCGGCGTGCGCGTGGGCGAGCGAGCGGAGCACCTGGTCGCGGTCGCCATGGTCGCGGCGCAGGGTCGGGATCGCGACGGCCGGGACGGCCGCCGCGTCGAAGATCTCCTCCAGCGCGGTCGTCAGGACGGGATGGGCGCTGGCCTCGATGAAGACGCGGTGCCCGTCGTCCAGCAACGCGCGGACGGCCTCGGCGAACCGGACGGGCTGCCGCAGGTTGGTGATCCAGTACTCGGTGTCCAGGGACGCGGTGTCGTGCGGCGCGGCGGTCACGGCGGAGTAGAACTTCACCCGCGCGGCGAGCGGCGTCACGCCGGCGAGTGTCTGGCGTAGTTCGTCGGTGATCTGGTCGACCTGGGGTCCGTGGGAGGCGTAGTCCACCTCGATCATCCGCGCCCGCAACCCACGGCTCTGCGCGTTGGCCACCACACTGGCCACCTGATCGGGCGGCCCGGAGACGACGGTGGAGGACGGGCTGTTGACCGCGGCGATCCCAACCTCACCGGTCACAAGGGCCTCGGCCTGCTCAGCGCTGACCCCCAGCGACGCCATCGCGCCACCACCGGCCAGCCTGCGCAGCGCCTTGCTCCGCAATGCGACCACGCGCGCGGCGTCCTGCAGCGACAAGGCCCCGGCGACACACGCCGCCGCGATCTCCCCCTGGCTGTGCCCGACCACCGCGGCCGGTTTCACGCCGTGGTCGGCCCAGACCGCCGCCAGCGACACCATCACCGCCCACAACACCGGCTGAACCACATCCACCCGCGACAACTCAGCACCGTCACCACAGATGACCTCGCTCAACGACCAGTCCACATGCGGGTCAAGGGCCTGCTCACACTCGGCCATCCTCGCCGCGAACACCGGCGACTCGTCCAGAAGCTCGGCGCCCATCCCGGCCCACTGCGAACCCTGACCCGGGAACACCAACACCGGACCCGGACCGACCGAACCGGCGACGCCCGTGATCAGGTCGGGAGATGTCTCGCCCTCGGCCAGGGCCGCAAGGGTGGCGATTCGGTCCCGGCCCAAAACGACCGCGCGATGTTCGAACAGCGAACGCGACTTCAGCAGCGACCAGCCGACCTCCACCGGCGACAAGCCAGGATCGTCCGCGACCAGATCACGCAGCCGGGCGGCTTGGGCGCGCAGGGCCGGAGCGCTCCGCGCCGACAGCACCCACGGGATCGTGCTCGGGGCCTCCGCGGGGGCGAGTTCGGGTTCGGGTTCGGGGTCGGCGGACGTGTCGGGGGCCTGTTCGAGGATGAGGTGCGCGTTCGTGCCGGAGATCCCGAAGGACGAGACGCCGGCCCGGCGCGGACGCTCCCCGGCCGGCCAGGGCCTGGGCTCGGTGAGCAGGCGCAGGCCGCTCGTCTCCCAGTCCACGTACGCGGACGGCTCGTCGATGTGCAGTGAGGCGGGCAGGACGCCGTGCCGCATCGCCATCACCATCTTGATCAGTCCGGCCACGCCCGCGGCGGCCTGGGTGTGGCCGAGGTTGGACTTGACCGAGCCGAGCCACAGCGGCGACCCGCCGGCCGGACGGTCCGCGCCGTAGGTCGCCACGAGCGCCTGCGCCTCGATGGGGTCGCCGAGCGTGGTGCCGGTGCCGTGCGCCTCCACGGCGTCCACCTCGGACGGTTTGAGCCGGGCGTCCTCCAGGGCCCGCCGGATGACGCGCTCCTGGGCGGCGTCGTTGGGGGCGGTGAGGCCGTTGCTCGCGCCGTCCTGGTTCACCGCCGAACCCCGGATCACCGCCAGCACCCGGTGCCCGTTGCGGCGCGCGTCCGACAGCCGCTCCAGCAGGACGAGGGCGACGCCCTCGGAGAAGCCGGTGCCGTCCGCCGACGCCGCGAACGCCTTGCAACGGCCGTCCGGGGCGAGTCCCCGCTGCCGTGAGAACTCGACGTACGCGGTCGGGGTCGCCAGGACGGTGACGCCGCCGGCGATGGCGAGGTCGCATTCGCCCCGGCGCAGTGCCGTGCCCGCCAGGTGGACGGCGACCAGCGACGAGGAGCAGGCCGTGTCGATCGTCACGGCCGGGCCTTCCAGGCCGAGCGTGTAGGCGACCCGGCCCGACACGACGCTGGCGAGGCTGCCGGTGGCGATGTAGCCCTCGACCTCGTCCGGCGCGCCGAGGCCGGTGTGGTAGTCCTGGCTGGAGATCCCGGCGAACACGCCCACTCCGGCTCCGCGCAGCGAGCGCGGGTCGAAACCGGCCCCTTCGAGCAGTTCCCAGGTGGTCTCCAGCAGGACGCGCTGCTGCGGTTCCATGGCGAGGGCCTCGCGCGGGCTGATCCCGAAGAACGCGGCGTCGAACCCGTCGGCGTCGGTGAGGAACCCGCCGTGCCGGACGTAGCTGGTGCCGGGGTGGTCGGGGTCGGGGTGGTAGAGCGCGTCGAGGTCCCAGCCGCGGTCGGTCGGGAACCCGCCGATGGCGTCGCGGCCCGCGGACACCAGGTCCCACAGGTCGGCGGCGGACCGGACTCCGCCGGGCAGGCGGCAGGCCGTGCCCACGACCGCGAGCGGCTCGCGGGCCTGCTCCTCCACCTCGCGCAGGCGGCGGCGGGTCCGGTTGAGGTCGACGGTGACGCGCTTCAGGTACTGGCGGAGCTTGTCCTCGGCGGCGGACATCAGTCCTCACCTCCCGTGACGGAGCCGAGTTCGCGGTCGATGAGCCGGAACATCTCGTCGTCGGACGCGGCGTCCAGCGCGTCGCCGTCCACGGCGTCCGCGCCGGACGCGTCGCCGCCCGCGCCGTCCAGCCGCCACAGCAGGGCCTCGAACCGCCGGGCGAGGCGCCCGCGCGCGTCGCCGTCCGGGGCGAGCCGGTCGATCACCTCCTCCAGCCGGTCCACGTCGCCGAGGACCCGGGCCAGCGGGTCCGCCTCGGCGGGGACGAGCCGGTCGCGCAGGTGCGCGGCGATGGCGGCCGGGGTCGGGTAGGTGAAGGCGAGCGCGGCGGGCAGCCGGAGCCCGGTGGCCGAGGACAGCCGGTTGCGCAGCTCCACGGCGGTCAGCGAGTCGAACCCGAGGTCCTTGAGCTGGGTGTCGTCCTGGAGGGCGCCGGCCTCGGCGTGCCCGAGGACGGCCGCCGCGTGCGTCCGGACGAGGCCGAGCAGCAGCGCGAGCCGCTCGTCGGGTGAGAGGCCGGCGAGCTGCGCGGCCCAGTCGATCCGGCGGGGACCGCCCGCGGTACCGCCGCCACCGCCGCTGCCGGCGCCGAGCGCGCGCAGCAGGGGCGGGAGCGTGTCGGCGGGGCGTCCGGCGACGTCGAGGCCGGCCGCGACCAGGTGGGGTCTCCCGTGCTCGAACGCGCGGTCCAGCAGGGCCAGGGCCTCCTCGTCGCCGAGCGGGACGATCCCGCTGGTCCGCATGCGCCGCAGGTCGGCCTCGGTGAGGTCGCCGGTGATGCCGCTGGCCGACTCCCACAGCCCCCAGCCGATCGACTGGCCGGGCAGCCCGGCGGCGCGGCGGCGGGCCATGAGGGCGTCGCAGTAGGCGTTGGCCGCGGCGTAGTTCGCCTGCCCCGGACTGCCGGAGGTCGCGGCGGCCGACGAGAACACCGTGAAGAAGCCCAGCCGCAGGCCGGACGTCGCGGCGTCCAGGTTGGCGGCCCCGCCCGCCTTGACGCGCCAGACCGAAGCCATCCGGTCCGGGGTCAGCGAGGGGACCGTCCCGTCGTCGACGACGCCCGCCGCGTGGATCACCCCGGTCAGCGGACGCGCCGGGTCGATCCCCGTGACCAGATCGCGGACCGCCTCCGGATCGGCGACGTCGGCCGCGACGAAGGTGACCTCCGCGTCCGCCGTCAGGCGCTCGGCGAGTTCGGCCGCGCCGGGCGCGCCGGCTCCGCGACGGCTGACCAGGACGAGGTGCCGTGCGCCCCACTCGCGGACGAGGTGTTCGGCGAGGAGGGCGCCGAGCGTCCCGGTGCCGCCGGTGATGAGGACCGTGCCGTCCGGGTCGAACGCCGGCGGGACGTCCAGGACGATCTTGCCGGTGTGTTTGGCCTGACTCATGAACCGGAACGCCTCGCGCGCCTGGCCGAGCGGCCACGCCTGCGTGGGCAGCGGCTCCAGCCGTCCCGCCTGGAACAGGTCCCGCAGTTCGGCCAGCATCGCCGCGATGCGTTCCGGAGGCACGTCGCCGGCCAGATCGAACGCCCGGTACCAGACCCCGGGATCATCCCGGATGTCGGTCTTGCCCAGCTCGACGAACCGTCCGTTCTCGGCCAGCAGCCGCAGGGACGCGTCGGTGAACTCACCGGCCAGGCTGTTCAACACGACATCCATGCCCCGGCCACCGGTCGCCGCGCGGAACTTCTCCTCGAAACCGAGATCACGGGACGACGCGCGATGTTCGTCGCCAATGCCCAGATCGGCGAGTACTTCCTGCTTGGCCGGACTCGCGGTGGCGAAGACTTCCGCGCCGAGATGCCGTGCGATCTGCACCGCCGCCTGGCCGACACCGCCCGTGGCCGCGTGGATCAGCACCGACTGGCCCGGCTGGAGCGCGGCCAGGTCAACCAGTCCGTACCAGGCGCTCAGGAACGCGACCGCGATACCTGCGGCGTCGCGGGCGTCCCAGCCGTCCGGGATGAGCACCAGCGAGCGCGCGTCGGCGACCGCGACGGGCCCGAACGCGCCTGGGAACAGCCCCATCACCCGATCACCGACGGCGAAGCCGGTGACACCCGGGCCGATCCCCGTCACCACACCGGCACCCTCACCGCCGATGCCGCCGAAGCCCGGAACCATACCGAGCGCGATCAAGACGTCCCGGAAGTTCACCCCGGCCGCATGCACCTCCACCCGGACCTGACCGTCCCGGAGTGATTCGAGGACATCCGGGCAGCTCTCCACCGACACCTCGTCCAGCGTCGAGGCGCCCTCGGCGGTCACCCGCCACGCGCGCGTCCCCGCCGGAGGGGTCAGTTCCGGCGGGGCACCGCACCGGACCAAGCGCGGGACCAGGGGTTTCCCATCGCGGACGGCCACCTGCGGCTCGTCGGCGGCGAGCGCCGTGCCGACGTCCGCGCCGACGTCCGTGCCGACGTCCGCGCCGTCCTCCAGATCGACCAGGACGAAGCGTTCGGGGTTCTCCAGTTGCGCGCAACGCACCAGGCCCCACACGGCCGCCGCGTCCGGGTCGGGGTTCTGCCCCGCGGCACCGCGCGTGACGACCACCAGCCGCCGCTCGTCGTCGGGACGAGTGTCGGCCAGCCAGCCCTGGACGTGTGCCAGTGCCTCGTCCGCGGTCGCCGCTTCCGCGACCGCGAACCCGCCGTCCGGGACGGCGACCGCCTCCTGAACGGGCATCCACTCGACCTCGAACAGGCCGTCCGCACCGCGGGTGCGGAACTGCGCCGGATCGGCCGGACGCAGCACGAGCCGCTCGACGCCGAGCACCGGCGAACCGGCGGCGTCCGCGACGGTCACCCTGACGGCGTCCTCGCCGGACGGGGACAGCCTGACCCGCAGGCTCGTGGCCTCCCGCGTCCAGAGCGACACCCCGCTCCACACGAACGGGAGCCGGGCGCCTCCACCGTCCGGCCCGCCGTCCGCCCCGGTGGCCAGCAGCGCGGGATGCAACGCCGCGTCGAGCAGCGCCGGATGCAGCCCGAACCCGGTCGCCTCCCCCGCCGCCTCGGGCAGGACGATCTCGGCGAACACGTCCCGACCGTCCTGCCAGGCCGCGCGCATGCCCTGGAACGCGGGACCGTACTCGTATCCGAGCGCCGCGACGTGCTCGTAGAAGCCGTCCACGGTCAGCGGCCGAGCACCCGCCGGGGGCCACTGGCCGCCCAGCGCTTCGGCCGTGCCGGGCGGCTCGGCGGTCAGCAGGCCCTCCGCATGGCACACCCAGTCGTTCTCGGGACGGGAATAGATCCGCAACTCCCGGTGGCCGTCCGGTTCCGCCGGACTCACCACGATCTGCACCGGCAGGCCGCCCGACGCGGGGAGGAGGAGAGGCGCCCGCAGGGTCAGCTCCTCCACGCCGGAACAGCCCGCTTCGTCGGCCGCCCGCAACGCCCACTCGACCAGGGCGGCCCCGGGAAGCAGGACGGTGCCGAGGACTCGGTGCTCCCCCAGCCAGCTTCCGGAGTCGGCGGCGGGCAGCCGTCCGGTCAGGACGCGCGTGTCCGCGTCCGCGAGCCGCACTGCCGCGCCGAGCAGCGGATGGCGGGCCGGGTCCAGGCCGAGGCCGGAGGCGTCCCCGGTCTTCCCGCGCGCCGCGGCCAGCCAGTAGTTCCGCCGCTGGAAGGGATAGGTCGGCAGGTCGATGACGCGCGGTTCCGGGTCGGTGGGGAACCAGGGGGTCCAGTCCACGTCGGTGCCGCCGGCGTGCAGGTGGGCGAGCGCGCGTCCGAACGCCACGGCGTCCGGGTGACGGCGATCGAGGACGGCCACGGCGTCGGCGCCGTCCACGGCGTGCTGAGCGGCGGTGGTCAGCACGGGGTCCGGTCCGAGTTCCAGGAACGTCCCGGCCCGCTCGGCGAGCCGCGCTGCCGCGGCATGGAACCGGACCGGCTCGCGGACCTGCCGCACCCAGTAACCGGGCGTCGTGATCTGTTGGTCAGCGGGCTCGCCGGTGAGCGTGCTGATCAGCGGGAGGGTCGGTGCGGTGAACGACAGCCCGTCGATCGCGTTGGCGAAGTCACTCAGCATCGGGTCCATCAGCGCCGAGTGGAAGGCGTGACTGACGCTGAGCTGCTTGGTCTTGCGACCCCGCTCAGACCACGCCGCCTGCACTTGCGCGACCGCCTCGGCGGGGCCGGACACGACCGTGCTGTCAGGGGTATTGATCGTCGCGATGCTCACCCCGTCCGGGAGCGTCCCGTCGAGTTCGGCCTCCGACGCCTGGACGGCGACCATCGCTCCACCGGCGGGCAACCGCCCCATCAGCGTCGCCCGCGCCGCGACCAACCCGCACGCATCCTCAAGCCCAAGGACTCCAGCGACATGCGCGGCAGCGACCTCACCGATCGAGTGACCGATCACCGCATCCGGAACCACACCCATGGACTTCAACAGCCGGGCCGTCGCGACCTGGACGGCGAACAGGCCCGCTTGGGCGAACGTCGTATGATCCAGCACGTCCCGCTCACCCGAGAACACCACCGACGCCAGATCGCGCTCCAGGCTCGGGTTCAGCAGAGCGCACACCTCATCGAAAGTCTCCGCGAAAACCGGGAAGCGTTCGTACAGGCCCACGCCCATCCCCACACGCTGGCTGCCCTGACCGCTGAACAGCCAGATCGATTCACCGCTCACCGGTTCGCCGGGAGCATCGGCGTCCAGCGCGGCCAGCAGTTCCTCGGCCGTCTCCCCTGTCGCGACGCGCCGGTGCTCGAAGAGGGAGCGGGAGCACAGCAGTGACCAGCCCACCTCGGCCGGGGACGCGTCCCCGGCGGTCACGAAGTCCTTGAGCTGCCGGATCTGGGCGTCCAGCGCCTCCGGCGTCCGCGCCGACACCACCCACGGCACCACACCCGGCGACACGGCCCGAGCGTCCTCGACCGGCTCGGCGACGGCCTCCTCGACGATCACATGCGCGTTCGTCCCCGACGCCCCGAACGACGACACACCCGCGCGCCGCGGTCCGGCGGTGCCGGACCAGGGCACGGACTCGGTCAGCAGCCGCACCCCGCCCGACGACCAGTCCACGTGCGGGGACGGCTCGTCGATGTGCAGGGACGCGGGCAGCGTCCCGTGCCGCATCGCCATCACCATCTTGATCACACCGGCGGCGCCGGCGGCGGCCTGGGTGTGCCCGATGTTCGACTTGACCGACCCGAGCCACACCGGACGGTCGTCCGGGCGGTCGCGCCCGTAGGTGGCGAGGACGGCCTGGGCCTCGATCGGGTCGCCGAGGACGGTTCCGGTGCCGTGCGCCTCCACGGCGTCCACGTCCGCGGTCGTCAGCCCGGCCGCGGCCAGCGCGGCACCGATCACGCGTTCCTGGGACGGTCCGTTGGGGGCGGTGAAGCCGTTGCTCGCGCCGTCCTGGTTGACCGCCGAGCCGCGGATCAGTCCGAGCACCCGGTGGCCGTTGCGTCGCGCGTCCGACAACCGCTCCAACAACAGCAGCCCGACGCCCTCACCCCACCCCGTGCCGTCCGCCGCGGCCGAGAACGACTTGCACCGGCCGTCCGGCGCGAGGCCCCGCTGGCGGGAGAAACCGGGGAAGAGCCCCGGTGTCGCCATCACGGTCACGCCGCCCGCCAGCGCGAGATCGCATTCGCCCTGCCGCAGCGCCGTGGACGCCATGTGCATCGCGACGAGCGACGACGAGCAGGCGGTGTCGACCGTCACCGCCGGGCCTTCCAGGCCGAGGGTGTAGGAGACGCGCCCGGCGACCGCGCTGCCCACGCCGGGCATGACGTAGCCCTCCAGCCTGGCGTCCTCGTCGGCCGCGCCGTCGGCGTAGTCGTGGTACATGACGCCCGTGTAGACGCCGGCCCGCGCGCCCCGCAGCGACGTCGGGGCGATTCCCGCGCGCTCGAACGTCTCCCACGCGACCTCCAGCAGGAGCCGCTGCTGCGGGTCGGCGGCGAGGGCCTCGCGCGGGCTGATGCCGAAGAACTCCGCGTCGAACTCGCCCGCCTCGTAGAGGAACCCGCCCTCGCGGGTGGCGCTGCTGCCGGGCCGGCCGGGTTCGGGCGCGAACAGCCGTTCCAGGTCCCAGCCGCGGTTCGCGGGGAACTCGCCGATGGCGTCCCGTGCCGAGGACACCAGGTCCCACAGGTCCTCCGGCGACCGGACGCCGCCCGGGTACCGGCACGCCATGGACACGATCGCGATCGGCTCGTCCGTCCGGACGTCCGTCCGCGCGGGGACGGCCGCGGCCTGCCGTCCCTCCAGCCGCGTGGTCAGGTACAGGGCGAGCGCGCGGGGCGTCGGGTGGTCGAAGGCGAGCGTGGCGGGCAGGCGCAGCCCGGTCGCGGCGGCGAGCCGGTTGCGGAGTTCCATGACGGTCAGCGAGTCGAACCCGAGCCCCTCGAAGTTGGCGTCCGCGCGCACCTCCTTCGGCGAGGCGTGGCCGAGGACGGTCGCGACCGTCCGCCGGACGAGCTCCTCGATCGCCTCGGCGCGGGCGTGGGCGGGAAGGGCCGCCAGGCGAGCGGCCGGCGCGGACCCGCCGCCGTCCGCCGCCGCACGCCGGCGGGTCCGCCCGGCGAGCCCGCGCAGGACGGGCGGCAGCTCGTCGGCGGGGACGCCGGAGACCGCCAGGTCGGCGGCCACCACGACGGGCTCGCCGAGCCGCCGGGCGGCGTCGAGGAGGGCGAGCCCCCGGTCGGCGGGCAGCGGGCGCACGCCGCGGAGCCGGGCCAGGTCGGCGGCGGTCAGCCCGCCCGCCATGCCGCCCGCGTCCGCCCACGGGCCCCAGGCGACGGACAGGCCGGGCAGGCCGGCGGCGCGGCGGTGGGCCACCAGCGCGTCGCAGAACGCGTTGGCCGCCGCGTAGCCCGCCTGCCCGGCGTTGCCGACGGTCCCGGCCGCCGAGGAGAAGATCCAGAACGCGTCCAGGGGCAGGTCGCGGGTCACCGCGTGTAGGTTCCAGGCCCCTCGGGCCTTCGGCCCCCACACCCGGTCCAGGCGTTCGGGGGTGTGCGAGGCGAGGAGCGCGTCGTCGAGCACCCCGGCCGCGTGGACGACGGCCGTCACCGGATGCTCGGCCGGGACGGACGCGAGCGCCCTCGCCAGCGCCTCCCGGTCGGTCACGTCGACCGCGACGGCCTCGACGTGGCCGCCCAGCGCGGCGATCCGTTCGCCGAGCCCGGCCGCGCCCGCCGCCCGCGGGCCCTGCCGCGACAGCAGGAGCAGCCGCCGGACACCGTGCTCCCGGACGAGGTGTTCGGCCACCCGTCCGCCGAGCACGCCGGTGCCGCCGGTGATGACGACCGTCCCGTCCCCGGCCGGCAGCGCGGCGTCCTGCCCGGCGTCCTGGCCAGCGTCCTGGTCGCCGCCCCGTCCGGTGTCCTGGTCGGCGTCCTGGCCGGGCTTCGCTCGGACGAGCCGGGGCACGAGGACGCGGCCCTCGCGCACACGCACCTGGTCCTCGCCCGCGTGGAGGGCCTGCCGGACGGCGTCGGCGGGGTCGGCGTCACCGGCGACGTCCACGTGCAGGAAACGGCCCGGATGCTCGGCCAGGGCACTGCGGACCAGCCCCCGGACCCCCGCCTCGGAGAGCTGTCCGCGCGTGACGAAGGCCAGCGGGACGTCCGCGAGGCGCGGTTCCTCCAACCATGCCCTGGCGACGTCGAGGACGCGCCCGACCACCTCGCGCCCGGTCTCGGCCGCGTCGCCGTCCTCGGGACCCGCGACCTCGGCCAGCATCACCGAGGACGGCGAAGGCCCGGCCTCCAGCGCCGTCTCCACCAGCCCCGGCCGCAGCGGCTCGGGACCGAGGACGACGACCGGCGCGCCCTCACCCTCGGGCCGGATGATCGGCGTCCAGTCCAGGACGAACAGGCCGTCCGCCACGCCGCGCACCGCCGCCTTGAACCGGCCGCCGTCGACCGGGCGCATCCGCAGGGCCTCGACGCGCAACACCGTCCGACCGGCGGGATCGGCGACCAGCAGGCGCAGCATCCGGCCGTCGCCGTCCTCGCCCGGGGACAGCCTCACCCGGACCGCCCTGGCCCCGACCTCGTGCAGGGACACGCCGTTCCAGAGGAACGGGACCCAGACCTTGCCGCCGTCCGCGGGTTCGGTGAGCAGCGCCGGATGCAGCGCGGCGTCGAGAAGCGCCGGGTGGATGCCGAACCCGTCCTCGTCCCCGGCCTCCTCGGGCAGCTCCACCTCCGCGAGCAGATCGTTCCCGTGCCGCCAGACCGCGCGCACCCCCTGGAAGGCGGGACCGTACTCGTACCCGGCCTCGGCGGCCCGCTCGTACAGGCCATCGACGTCAACCGGCTCCGCGCCGGGCGGCGGCCACGCCTCGGCCATCGCGCCGTCCGGCGGGGTCTGCGGGAGGAGCGTCCCCGAGGCGTGGCACTCCCAGGCTTCGCCGACCTCCTCGTCGTCGGGCCGCGAGTAGACGGACACTTCGCGGCGGCCGTCCTCGTCCGGGACGCCGACCACGACCTGAACCTGTGCCCCGCCCGAGTCCGGCAGCAGGAGCGGCGCTCGCAGGGTCAGCTCGTCGAGCGTTCCGCAGCCGACGGCGTCGGCGGCGCGCAGTGCCCATTCGACGAGGACCGCACCGGCGACCACGCGCGTCCCGGAGACGGCATGGTCGTGCAGCCACGATCCGCTTCCGCCTCCGAGGCGTCCGGTGAGCAGGAGCGCGCCGCCGTCGGCGAGCTCGACGACGGCCCCGAGCAGCGGATGTCCCGCCGAGCCGAGGCCCAGTCCCCTCGCGTCCTGGCCCGCCTGCCAGCTCGACGGCCAGAACCGCCGCCCCTGGAACGGATAGGTGGGCAGGTCGATGACGCGCGGTTCCGGGTCGGTGGGGAACCAGGGTGTCCAGTCCACGTCGGTGCCGCCGGCGTGCAGGTGGGCGAGCGCTCGTCCGAACGCCACGGCGTCGGGCCGGCGGGCGTCCAGGACGGCCAGCGCATCGGTGTCCTCGGCGCAGCGCTGCGCGGCAGTGGCCAGCACAGGGTCCGGTCCGAGTTCCACGAACGTCCCGGTTCGCTCCGCAACGGCCGCGACCGCCGAGTGGAACCGAACCGGCTCGCGGACCTGCCGCACCCAGTAACCGGGCGTCGTGATCTGTTCGTCGGCCGCTTCGCCGGTGAGCGTGCTGATCAGCGGAAGGGTCGGTGCGGTGAACGACAGCCCGCCGATCGCGTCGGCGAAGTCGGTCAGCATCGGGTCCATCAGCGCCGAGTGGAAGGCGTGACTGACGCTGAGCCGCTTGGTCTTGCGGCCCCGCTCAGACCACGCCGCCTGGACCTGCGCGACCGCCTCGGCGGGACCGGACACGACCGTGCTGTCAGGGGTGTTGATCGTCGCGATGCTCACACCGTCGGGGAGTGTTCCGTCGAGTTCGGTTTCGGACGCCTGGACGGCGACCATCGCGCCACCGGCGGGCAGCCGTCCCATCAGCGTCGCCCGCGCCGCGACCAACCGGCACGCATCCTCAAGGCCAAGGACGCCAGCGACATGCGCGGCAGCGACCTCACCGATCGAATGACCGATCACCGCATCCGGCACCACACCCATCGAGTTCAACAAGCGAGCCGTCGCGACCTGCACCGCGAACAACCCCGCCTGCGCGAACGTCGTGTGATCCAGAACCGCCCGCTCACCCGAGAACACCACCGACGCCAGATCGCGCTCCAAGCTCGGGTTCAGCAGCCCGCACACCTCATCGAAAGCCTCCGCGAACACCGGGAAGCGTTCGTACAGGCCCACGCCCATCCCCACACGCTGACTGCCCTGACCACTGAACAGCCAGACCAGGTCGCCGTCCGTGGCGGTAGAGAAAACGTCACGGTTCAGGTCTTCGAGCAGTTCCTCCGCGGTCTCCCCGAGGGCCACCACGCGGTGCTCGAACGACGAGCGGGACCGCAGCAGCGACCAGCCGACGTCCACCGGCGAGGCGTCCCGGACGGCGGCCGAGTCCGCCAGTCGCCGGACCTGCGCGTCCAGCGCCTCCGGCGTCCGCGCCGACACCACCCACGGGACCGCGCCGACCGGCGCGGTCGGCTCGGGCTCGGGCTGCGGCGCGGCCTCCTCGACGATCACGTGGGCGTTGGTGCCGGAGATGCCGAAGGACGACACGCCCGCCCGGCGCGGACGGCCCGTCCGCGGCCAGTTCCGGGCCTCGGTCAGCAGCCGCACCCCGCCCGACGACCAGTCCACGTGCGGCGTCGGCTCGGCGACGTGGAGGGTGGGCGGGAGGCCGCCGCGCCGCAACGCCATGATCATCTTGATCAGCCCGGCGACGCCCGCCGCGCCCTGGGTGTGGCCGATGTTCGACTTGACCGAGCCGAGCCACAGCGGACGGTCCGGCGCGCGGTCGCGGCCGTAGGTCGCCAGCAGCGCGTCGGCCTCGATCGGGTCGCCCAGCGGGGTGCCGGTGCCGTGCGCCTCCACCGCGTCCACCTCGGACGGGGACAGCCGCGCGTTCGCCAGCGCCTGCCGGATCACCCGCTGCTGCGAGGGGCCGTTGGGGGCGGTCAGCCCGTTGCTCGCGCCGTCCTGGTTGACCGCCGAGCCTCGGATCAGTCCGAGCACCCGGTGGCCGTTGCGTCGCGCGTCCGACAACCGCTCCAGCAGCAGCAGCCCGACGCCCTCACCCCACCCCGTGCCGTCCGCCGCGGCCGAGAACGACTTGCACCGGCCGTCCGGCGCGAGGCCCCGCTGCCGCGAGAAGCCGGTGAAGACCTCCGGCGTCGCCATCACGGTCACGCCCCCGGCGAGCGCGAGCGAGCACTCGCCCTGCCGGAGCGCCTGGGTCGCCAGGTGCGCGGCGACGAGCGAGGACGAGCACGCCGTCTCGACGGTCACCGCCGGGCCTTCGAGGCCGAGGGTGTAGGCGATCCGGCCGGACAGGACGCTCGGGGCGTTGCCCGCGTATCCCTCGGTCGCGCCGTCCCCGCGGGCGCCGTTGCCGGTGGTGGCCGTCCCGACGTACACGCCGGTCGCGCTCCCCTTCAGCGACGCCGGATCGACGCCCGCCCGCTCCAGCACCTCCCACGCCGTCTCCAGCAGCAGCCGCTGCTGGGGGTTGGCGTCGAGCGCCTCGCGCGGGCTGATGCCGAAGAACGCCGCGTCGAACCGGTCCGCGTCGTACAGGAACCCGCCCTCCCGGACGTAGCAGGTGCCGGGGTGGTCGGGGTCGGGGTCGTAGAGGCCGTCCAGGTCCCAGCCGCGGTTCGCCGGGAACCCGCCGATCGCGTCGCGGCCCGCGGACACCAGCTCCCACAGGTCCTCCGGCGACCGGACGCCGCCGGGGAACCGGCACGCCATGCCGACCACGGCCACCGGCTCGGTCCGCCGCCCCTCCACCTCCCGCAGCCGCTCCCGCGTGTCGTGCAGGTCGGCCGCGACCCGCTTGAGATAGCCGACCAGCTCTTGTTCAGTCGCCATTCGAGGTCACCCAGCCCAGTGCGCGGTTCAGGACGGCCGCGGCTCCTCCCGGGGAGAACGCGCGGCCGGCGGGCCGGGGCCGGAGATCCGGTGCGGAATCCAAAGGTGCGGAATCCAAGGAACACGACCCTCTCGGCGTCGGCGAGCGCATCGGTCCGGAGCGGCCGCCCGGCTGCACCCAGCGTTCGCGACGGCGCTAAAGCAGGACTGAAGACGCCGGGCGCGGCGCGCGCCTAGGGGTGGCGCCGCGGCGGTCCGCGCGCGGCCCGGCGGCCGGCGACAGCGCACGCCCGCGACCTTGACGTTTCTGGTCGGACCGGCCCCTGTACGGCACCCCGCGGGCACCCCCTGAAGGGCCGCTGAAATCGGCCGCGGACGACGTATTCGATGCGCCTGCGAAACCGTGTAGGGGTGCCCGTCCCGACTGGGGTGCCCGCGCCGGGACTGGGGTACTGGGGACCGGGGCCCGTTGCTAGCGTTGGGCGGGCGGTGACCGGGAATGACCGCACCGGAAAACCGCCGCCACTTCCCATCGACGGATTATGCCCAGGGAAAGGGATGAGCCGTGCAATACGAGATCATGGGGTCGTTGCGGGTCGTCGACGAGAAGGGGAAATACGCCATCCGGGCCCGGAAGGTCTCGACCCTGCTCACCGTGCTGCTGGTCCGCGCCGACCAGGTCGTGTCGATCGACCAGCTGATGACCGAGATCTGGGGGGACGAGCCGCCGCGCCGGGCGATCGCCGGGCTGCACGTCTACGTCTCCCAGGTGCGCAAGTTCCTCGACCGCCCGGGACGCCCCGAGAGCCCGGTCGTCACCCGCCCGCCGGGCTACCTGCTCCACCTCGGCGGGGACGAGCTCGACGTCCAGACCTTCGAGCGGCTGGTCGCCCGCGGACGCGAGCACGCCCGCCACGGCCTGCACGAACGCGCGGCGGCCGAGTTCGAGCAGGCCCTGGCGCTGTCCTGCGAGCCGCTCTGGGACGAGGTCTGCAAGGGGCCCATCCTGGAGGGCTTCCAGACCTGGCTCCAGGAGACCCGCCTCGAATGCGTCGAGATGCTCATGGAGTCGCGGCTGGCGCTCGGCCGCCACCGCGAACTCGTGAGCGACCTCTACCAGCTCACCACCGAACACCCCTTGCGGGAGGCGCTGCACCGGCAGCTCATGCTCGCGCTCTACCGGTGCGGACGGCGCGGCGACGCCCTCGCCGCCTACCAGGCCGCACGCCGGACGCTACGCAGGGAACTCGGCCTCGAACCCTGCCCCGCCCTCCAGCAGCTGCAACGGTCCATCCTCACCACCGACCACCGCCTGGACCTCGCCATACCCGCCTGAGTCCCCATCTGAGTCCCCGCCTGAGAGCCCCCGCCCGAGCCTCCCCGCTCCCGACCGATCTCCCACCCCGGAACCCCGGGCCGGGCCGATGACCGCCGGCCCGCCCGCCCTCACCCCGGTAGCCCAATTGGCAGATAGGCAGCGGACTTAAAATCCGCGATGTGTGGGTTCAAGTCCCACCCGGGGTACCGAACGAACGTTCCCCCACCCACCCTCCCTGCTCCGCACGAATTACCCGAACACCGCATATTTCACCTTTCACCGAGCGCTCAGCGAATTCTCGTGCGATCGGCGTCGTCTTCCTCACACGTCCGGCCGTCATGCCATAGCGTCCGCATGCCAGGGTAGGACCGGCCGGGAGCCCCGAACCCGGGGGCCGCCCGCCGCGGCGAGTGGAGCGCGAGATGACGACCGACAGAATTGATTTCACTTCCCTTTCCGACGAAGGCGTGACCTGGACGCTCCTCGGCACCCTCTACCTGCGGGCGTGGGAGAGCCGCCGGCCGAACCCCATCCTCGGCGACCACTACGCCGCCGAGGCCGTCGACCGCATCGACTACGACTTCGCCAAGCTCAGACGCCGCGTCCTGCCCGGCGCCAACCAGTACCTCGTCGCCCTGCGGGCCAAGCAGCTCGACGACTGGTGCGCCGCCTTCCTCACCCGCCACCCCGACGCCACCGTCCTGCAGCTCGGCTGCGGCCTCGACAGCCGGATGCTCCGGCTCGACCCGCGCGGCGAGCGGAACTGGTTCGACCTCGACGTCCCGGGCGTGATCGACCTGCGCCGGCGGCTCTACCCCGAGCGCGGCCGGTACCGGATGATCCCCGCCTCGGTCACCGACGACGCCTGGCTCCCCAAGGTCCCCGCCGACCGGCCCGTCCTGATCGTCGCCGAGGGCCTGTTCCCCTACCTGACCGAGGCCGAGGTCGGGCGCCTGCTGCACCGGCTCACCGACCGCTTCGCCACCGGCGAGCTGCTCTTCGACGGCCTCGCCCCCTGGGCCGTCCGCATGAACGGGCTCTTCAGGTGGCCGGTGCGCGACGGGCACCAGATCGAGCGGATGAACCCCGCCCTCACCCTCGCCGGAGAGGTCCCCATCACCGCGCACGGCGACCTGATCCCCGCCCGCCCCGTCCGGCTCGTCTACAAGCTCATGCACGCCGTCCCGGCACTGCGGAACTCGCTCGTCGACTACCGCTTCACGTTCTGACACGGCACATTCGGAACGTCCGGATTGTGGCAGCATCGGCGCCATGCAGCTCCAGCGCCGGATCCCGCTCCACTTCTCGCAGGCCAGCCGCGAGGCGGCCACGCACACCAACCTGTCGGCCGTCCGCCGCGACGGCCCCTGCCTGTGGGTCGCGGGCGACGAGACCGCCACGATCGAGCGGCTCACCGCCGTCGCCGGCGACGACGGCCGCGTCACCGCCTACGGCGCCGAACGCTCCGTGCGGCTCGCCGACCTGGTCGACCTGCCCGCCGGACCGGACGACGAGGCCGACATCGAGGGCCTCTCCCGCGCGGACGGCTGGCTCTGGGCGATCGGCTCGCACAGCCTCAAGCGCAAGAAGCCCAAGCCCGGCCAGTCCCCCGCCAAGGCGCGCAAGCGGCTGGCGAGCGTCGTGCGCGAGGAGAACCGCTACATCCTCGCGCGCCTGCCCCTGGTGACCGGCGACGACGGGCTCCCCGAGGTCGTCCGCACGGACGGCGACCGCACCGCCGCCGTGCTCGGCGGACGCGAGGCCTCCCTCGCCGACCTGCTCGCGGACGACCCGCACCTGGCGCCGTTCCTGTCCATCCCCAGCAAGGACAACGGCCTGGACGTCGAGGGCGTGGCCGTCGTGGACGACCGCGTCTTCGTCGGCCTGCGCGGACCGGTGCTGCGCGGCTGGGCCGTCCTGGTCGAGATCTCCCCCGAGCCGCACCCCCGCGACCCGGCCCGCCTGCGCGCCCGCCCGCTGGACGGCGGCGACGGCCCCCGCCACCGCACGCACTTCCTGGACCTCGGCGGCCTCGGCGTCCGCGACCTGTGCCCGCACGGCGACGACCTGCTGATCCTGACCGGGCCGAGCATGGATCTGGACGGGCCCGTCCGGCTGGTCCGCTGGCCCGGCGCACGCCGCGCCGCACCGTCCGGCCTGGTGACCGCCGACGAGCTGCGGCCTGTCGGCGACCTCCCCTACGGCGACGGCGACAACCACGCCGAGGGCGTCGCGGTGCTGTCGGACACCGAGTTGCTCGTCGTCTACGACAGCCCGGCCCCCGACCGCCTCACGCTGGACGGCGCCGTTCTCGCCGACGTCATGAGGTTCTCCGTCTGACTAGCGGGGGAAGCGTCCCAGCCGCGCGCCTTTACTAAGTAGATCAATGATTTGGGCCTTGACGGACCGTGACCGCGATGATTGCCTGCGTGGCGTTAGGAAACCTTCCTAACTTCCAGCGGAAGGGGTGACGCGTGCTCCGGCGAATCGGACGGGGAACGGTGGCGGGCGCGGCGGTCTGCATAGGGGCCTGCACGGCGGTCGCGGGACTGGCGGCATGCGCGGGACGGGCGTCGGACGCCCGTCCCGTCTCGGCGGACGCGGCCGACGCAGTGAGCGCGGGCAAGTCGGCGAGTGGCCCGGCGCGGCCCTTCGGGGCGCACGCCTTCGAGTACGCGGCCGGGACGATCCGTCCGTCCGGCTCGAAGGCGGCCGTCGACAAGGCGGTGCTCGCGGTCTACCAGCAGTGGAAGAAGAGCTTCGTCCAGAACAGGTGCGGCAACGGCTGGTACCAGGTCCACTCCCCCGACGCCGACCACCCCTATGTCGCCGAGGCCCAGGGCTACGGCATGGTGATCACCGCGCTGATGGCGGGCGCGGACGCCGACGCCAAGAAGATCTTCGACGGGCTCGTCAAGTACGTGCTGGCGCATCCCTCGGCGAACAACCGCGACCTCCTCGCCGCCGAGCAGGATGCGAACTGCAAGAGCGTGGACGGCTCGGACTCGGCGACCGACGGCGACATGGACGTCGCCTACGGCCTCCTGCTCGCCGACCGCCAGTGGGGCAGTTCGGGCGCCTACGACTACAAGCAGCTCGCCGTGAAGCACATCAACGCCATCAAGAAGAGCGAGACCAACCCGGCGACGCACCTGCTGCTGCTCGGCGACTGGAGCGATGCGAGCGAGTCGCACTACTGGACGAGCCGGTCCTCGGACTGGATGCCCGACCACTTCCGGGCGTTCCGGAAGGCGACGGGCGACGCGTCCTGGGACACGATCCGCGCCGCCCACCAGAAGGTCGTCGCCGACCTCCAGAACAGGTACGCGAGCAGGACGGGGCTGCTGCCCGACTTCGTGGTGGACACGAAGACCGCCCCCAAGCCCGCGAGCGGCGAGGTGCTGGAGGGCCCGCACGACGGCGACTACAGCTGGAACGCCTGCCGGGACCCCTGGCGCCTCGGCACCGACGCCCTGACCAGCGGCGACGCCGCGTCCCTCGCCTCGGCGCGGAAGCTGAACTCCTGGATCAGGACGGCGACCGGGGACGACCCGGAGAAGGTCTACACCGGCTACAAGCTGTCCGGGTCGGCGTTCGACAAGGGCCACGACATGGCGTTCACCGCGCCGTTCGCGGTCGCCGCGGCCACCGACCCCGGGTCCCGGGCGTGGCTCGACGCGCTGTGGAAGAAGCTCGCCGGCACGCCGGTGGACCCCGGGCTCTACTACGGCGCGAGCGTCCAGCTCCAGTCGATGATCGTGGTGTCGGGCAACTACTGGACGCCCTGACTCCCCCGCCCCGCGACCTCCCCACAATAAGCGCTTACTTTCGTCATCTGCCAGGATGGACCGGAGACGAACCGGTCCGACGAAGGCGGGACGAAGCATGATCGATTGGTCCGACGAGGACGTGATGATCCGCGACGCGGTGCGGAACTGGGTCGAGGAGAAGGCGCGTCCCCACATGGACGCGCTGGACGCCGGCGACCTGCCGCCCTACGACCTGATCCGCGACCTGTTCCGGACGTTCGGCATGGACGAGATGGCGCGCTCCTCCTTCCACGCCCGGCTGGACAAGGAGGAGCGCGCCGCCGCGCGGAGCGCCGCGTCCGGCGGTGAACCGGCCGCGGCCGAGGCGGCGGCCGAGGCGGTCGCCGACGACGACACGGCGTCCGAGGTCGGTGGCGGGGGCGCCAACGCGTCGCTGAGCATCCTGCCGATCGTCGAGCTGTGCAAGGTGTCGCCGGGCCTGGTCACCGCGATGGGCGTCAGCCTCGGCCTCGCCGCCGGGACGATCATGAAGCGCGGCAGCGCCGAGCAGAAGCGGCGCTGGGGCCTGGACCTGCTCACCATGGACAAGGTCGGCGCGTGGGCGATCACCGAGCCGAACTCCGGCTCGGACGCGTTCGGCGGGATGCAGGCCACCGCCCGGCGCGACGGCGACGAGTACGTCATCAACGGCTCCAAGACGTTCATCACCAACGGCCCCTACGCCGACACGATCGTCTTCTACTGCAAGCTCGACGACGGCCGGGACCCGCGCGACCGCGAGATCCTGACCTTCGTCCTCGACCGGGGCATGCCGGGCCTGGAGCAGAGCAAGCCGCTGCGCAAGATGGGCCTGCACTCCTCCCCCACCGGCGAGCTGTTCCTGAACGACGTGCGCGCGGGCGCGGACCGGCTGCTGACCGGCGGCGGCGCCGGGGCGCAGAGCGGCAGGGAGTCGGCCAGGCAGAACTTCGTCACCGAGCGCGCGGGCGTCGCGGCGATGGCGCTCGGCGTCATCGAGGAGTGCCTGCGGCTGTCGGTGGACTACGCCAAGAAGCGCGAGCTGTGGGGGAAGCCGATCGGCGACTTCCAGCTGATCCAGCTCAAGCTGGCGAAGATGGAGGTGGCGCGGCTCAACGTGCAGAACCTGGTGTTCCGGCACGTGGAGATGCAGCGCGCGGGCCGCACGCCGACGCTCGCCGAGGCGTCGGCGATGAAGCTCTATGCCGCGCAGGCCGCCGCCGAGGTCACCCAGGAGGCGGTGCAGCTGTTCGGCGGCAACGGCTACATGAGCGAGTACCGCGTCGAGCAGCTCGCGCGCGACGCCAAGTCCTTCCAGATCTACGCGGGGACGGACGAGATCCAGGTGACGCACATCGCCCGGGACCTGCTGTCCCGCTGACCTCCGGCGGTCAGGGGCCGAGGCCGCGGACGACGTCGAGGAAGTTCCCGGTGAGGGGCCGCAGCCGTCCCGGATGCCACACCGCCCCGATCCGCCACTCGGCCGCCGGATGGACGATCGGCTTCAGCTCGACCGGCGGCGGCGCGATGTCGGCGGCGCTCGCCGGGACGAACGCGACGCCCGCCCCGGCGGCCACCAGGGCCAGGACGGTCTGGAGGTCGGTGGTCTCCTGCGCCGGGGTCGGCGCCGCGCCGAGCGCCGAGCACAGGCGCTCGATCTGCTGGTACAGCCCCGGCCCGCGCGACCGGACGAGCCCGACGAGATCCCGCCCCGCGATCCACTCGGCCAGCAGGCCCGGATCGTCGGGCGGGACGCCGGGCGGGGTGTGGTCGCGGGTGAAGGCGATCGCGAGCCGGTCGGTGCGCAGGACGTGCCGCCCCCAGCGCGCGTCCACCGGCAGCCGGACGAACCCGACGTCGAGCTCGCCCCGATCGAGCCGTTCGAGCTGCTGGAGCGAGGGCAGGTCGTCGAGCGTGACGTCCACGCCCGGGTGCAGGCGGCGGAAGGCGGCCACCGCGCGCGGGGCGAGCTGGAGGCTGGACAGGCCGAACCCGACCGCCAGCCGCCCGGTGTGACCGGCGGCGAGCCGGACCATCCGGCGATGCAGGGCGTCGGCGCGTTCGACCAGGTCCTGCGCCTCGGGCAGGAGCGCCGCGCCGAGTTCGGTGAGGGCCGCGCCGTGCCGGCCCCGGTCGAACAGCCGGCCGCCGAGCCGCCGCTCCAGCGTCTGGATCTGCTTGGTGAGGGTCGGCTGGGTCACCGCCAGGGCGCGGGCGGCCCGCCCGTAGTGGCGGTGACCGGCGACCGCGAGGAACGCCCGGAGCAACCCCAGTTCCATTCGTTCACTCTATCTTTCTCCTCACAACATTGATTGGACGCATCGAACCGCGCCGGGCTTCACTGGGTCCGCGACGGCGCCCGCCGGGGCACCGACCAGCAGGGAGAGACCTCAGGTGAGCCAGAACCAGCCGGACCAGAACCAGCCGGACCACAACCAGCCGGACCAGAAGCAGCCGGACCGCGAGCTGCGGTGCGCCGGCGTCCAGTTCGAGCCGAGGCCGGACGACAAGGCCCACAACCTGGGCCGGATCGAGCACTTCGCGCGCCGCGCCGCCGCCGACGGGGTGCAGGTGGTGGTGTTCCCCGAGATGTGCCTGCTGGGGTACTGGCACCTGCGCAGGCATCCGGCCGAGCGGCTGCACGCCCTCGCCGAGCCGCTCGACGGGCCGTCGGTGATGACCGTCCGCGACCTGGCGGTCGAGCAGGGGCTGGCGATCGGGGTCGGGTTCCTGGAGGCCGGCGAGCGGGGCGAGCTGTTCAACAGCTACGCCGTCTGCATGCCGGACGGGCGCGTCCACCGGCATCGCAAGCTGCACGCGTTCGAGCATCCCGCCATCTCCAGCGGACGGGACTACACGGTCTTCCAGACGCCGTGGGGCGTGCTGTTCGGCGTGCTGATCTGCTGGGACAACAACCTGGTCGAGAACGTCCGCGCCACCGCGCTGCTGGGGGCCTCGGTCCTGCTGGCCCCGCACCAGACCGGCGGGACGCGCTCGCGCAGCCCGCACGGGATGCGTCCCGTCCCGGCCGAGCTGTGGCACCGGCGGGACGCCGACCCGGCCGCGATCGAGGAGGCCTTCCGCGGCCCCGACGGGCGCGGGTGGCTGATGCGCTGGCTGCCGTCCCGCGCCCACGACAACGGGATGTTCGTCGTGTTCAGCAACGGGGTGGGGGTGGACGACGACGAGATCCGCACCGGCAACGCGATGATCCTCGACCCGTACGGCCGCGTCCTCACCGAGACGTGGGCCGCCGCCGACGCGATGGTCACCGCGGACCTGGACCTGTCGCTGCTGCCGCTGTCCACCGGTCGGCGCTGGATCCAGGGCCGCCGTCCGGAGCTGTACGGCATCCTCACCGAGAAGTTCGGCGACGAACGCGACCCGCGCAGCGCGCGGTTCACGTCCGACCCCGTGCCGCTGGTCCGCTCCCCGAACCCCGTGCCGGACTAGCCGTCCGCGAGATCGCTCATGGCGGTCGAGAGGTCGGTGAGGGCGTCGAGGATCTCGGCGAACCGGTCCGGGCCGAGCCGCGCGGCCAGCCGGTCGGCGAGGTCCTGATGGGCCGGGTCGATGCGGGCCACCGCCGCCCGTCCGGCCTCGGTCGGGACGAGCAGCTTGGCGCGCGCGTGCGCGGGGTTGGGACGGTACTCGGCGAGCCCCTTGGCGACGAGCAGGTCGGCGATCCGCTGGACGCTCTGCCGGGTGATGCCCATCGCGCGGGCGATCCCGGCGACCGGCAGCGGTTCGTAGAGGACCGCGCCGAGCACCTGCCACCAGGCCGCCGTCAGCCCGGCCGGACGGGCCATCGCCTCCGCGACGTCGAGGAACTGGCCGTTCAGCCGGAAGACCGCGAGCGCCGTCCCGGACAGCAGCTCGCCGGAGTCAGCCCTCGGCACCGGCGGCCGCCATCAGCACCGGGTACGCCGACGCGTCGGAGTGCGCGAACAGCCGGAACCAGGCGTCGAGCACCTCGGGGGTGTAGAGGCCGAGCTCTGCGAAGATCTCGCGCGCGAAGGCCGTCTGCGCGCTCGTCCCGGCGGTGATGACGCCGCCGCCGTTGACCGCGTCGGCCTCGACGTAGCGCCCGCCGCCCGCGTAGCCGGACGCGGCCAGGTACTCGGCGGCGCTGCTGGTGTGGTCGCGGTCGTCCAGCAGCCCGGCGGCGGCGAGCCCGAACGTCGCGCCGCAGATGGCCGCGACGGGCGTCCCCGCCGCGACGAACCGGCGCGCGGCCTCGGCGAACGCGCTGTTGCCGCCCGCGTCCCAGGTGGCGGCGCCGGGGAGGATCAGCATGGCCGAGTCGGCGGGGTCGAGCTCGTCCAGCGCGATGTCGGGCAGCACGCGCATGCCGCCCATCGTGGTGACGGGTTCGCGGGTGGCGCCGACGGTCACCACCGCGTACTCGTTCGGCGCCGCCCGGAAGTGCCCGTTGGCGATGTGCGCGATCGCGTGCCCGGCCTCCCAGTCGGCGAGGGTGTCGTAGACGGCCAGGTGCACGTTCTTCGTTCCGTTGCTCATGACAGTATTCTGTCATATTGACAGCATGTTGTCGAGCGTGGAGAGAGACGAGATGGCGCGGCTCCGGGTCAACGCCTCCCTAACATGCCGCTTACCTGGCGTTTTAGTGCGATGTGACCGCTGCTGTCCACGTTCGGACGGACTACTGGGGAGATGGGAGAAGCGTCTTGTGCGCTCCGTGACCGCGCCCGCAGCATGGGCGGTCGGGTGATCACCTCGCCCTCCGACCGATCCGCTCCAAAGGAGGAGCATGAGAAGAGCACAGCGCCCGGTCGCCGCCTCGGCGGCGGCGACCCTCCTCGGCGCGTCCCTGTTCGCCGCGGCTCCCGCCCGCGCCGACGCGCCGCCTCCCCCGCACCGGACGAAGGTGCTCCTGGCGGCCCTCGCGAACATGCGGGCGAACTACGCCCGGTTCGCGCACGACACGCCGGGACCGCAGGACGTCTTCGACTACCGCGTCGATCAGCTGTGGAAGCGCGGCATCGACGGCACCGGGACGTCCATCGGCCTCCTCGAAGGCTGGGAGGACCCGAACATCGGCAAGGTCGTCCACGACTTCGACGCGAAGTACGGCCTGCCCGACCCGCAGATCAAGACCGTCTACCCGGCCGGGAGGCTGCCCGCGCAGTGCCCGCCCGGCATGGTGAAGCTCGGCAGCTACGGCTCCTGCGACGCCTGGCAGGGCGAACTGGAGCTGGACGTGCTCGCCGCGCACCTCATGGCGCCGTACGCGCGGATCGTCATCTCGGCGACGCCCGCCGACACCGAGATCGAGGACGACGACGCCAGCCAGGTCGCGATGCCGGAGATCATCAAGGCGGCCGGATATCTGAGCGGCCACCACCTCGCCGACGTCATGTCGGTCAGCGACGGCAACGGCGAGAGCAGCTACAGCCACGGCGTCCGGGAGATCCGGGCGCAGGACCCGGGCGAGCTGCGGGCGGCGGCGGCCGGCGTGCCGCTCCTCGGCGCGACCGGCGACTGCGGCGTGGTGCAGAACCTGCCGGTCGCCGCCGCGCAGTGCGGGAACACCTCCACCACGCCCGACTCGGCGACCTGGGACGACTCGCCCTGGGTCACCGCCGTCGGCGGCTCGGTGCCGAACATGGACGCGACCGGGAGGAAGGCCGGACCCGACCCGGTCTGGAACGTCAAGGGCTACACCGAGGGCGCGGGCTTCTCCAAGGTCTACAAGCGTCCCGCCTTCCAGGACGCGGTCGCGTCGGCCACCAGGAGCCCGATGCGGTGGATCCCCGACCTCACCATGGACGGCCAGCACGGCACCTCCGAGTCGGCCCCGACGCTCGCGGGCGTGCTCGCCCTGGCCACCCAGCTCAACCACGGTCCGCTCGGCCCGATCAACCCGGCGCTGTACGCGCTCGGGCGGAGCGGCGCGAAGGCCGGGATCGCCGACGTCGTCACGGGCGACAACACCCTGCACGCCAAGAACGGCACGGTGATCCCCGGGTTCAGCGCCGCGCCGGGCTTCGACCGCGCCAGCGGCTGGGGCACCCTCGACGCGGCGACGTTCGTCCCGAGTCTCGTCCGGCGCGTCCGCCAGGGCGCGGAGACCCGCGACGCGCGACGCCAGGCGCGGCGCGAGCTGACGGCGCTGGAGCGGGCGGTCCGCTTCACCCGCCACGGGACCAAGGTCACGCTCACCGCGACCGGGTTCCTTCCCGGGCACCCGGTCGCCCTCACGATCGACCGTCGCGCGGCGGGCAGGCTCACCGCTGACGGCAACGGCGACGTCACCACGACGATCGACGCGGGCAGGCTCCGCCCGGGCCGGCACTCGGTGGACCTGACGAGCATGCTCATCACGGTCAGCGGACGCTTCTGACGCACGAGGCACGGGGCGTCCGCCGCACCGCGCGCCCCACCGCCTCCCCCGGCCCGCCGCCTTCCGTCTTCTCAGCCCCGCACCTGCCGCTCAGCCCTGCCACCTGCCGCCTCCCCTCTCGGCGGTGGGCGCCGGCGGGGCTTTTCGCTTGGTGCGGGACGAAAGCCGGGCAACGAATCGGTGTCGGGGGGTTGACGGGTTCGGTAGGAGTCCTTACTTTCATGGCCACGTTAGGAAAGTTTCCTAACTCAGAGAGGGCCGGGGCAATGTCCGTTCCGTCCGACGCGTCCGCACCCACGCCGGGGACTCCGAGCCTGCTGCGCGCCATCAACGACCGCGCGGCGCTGGAGGCGCTCATGGCGCACGGCTCGCTCACCCGTCCCGAGCTCTCCCGGCTCACCGGGATCTCCAAGCCGACCGCGTCGCAGCTGCTCGCCCGGCTGGAGGAGACCGGCCTGGTCATGCGGGACGGCGTGCGCGAGGGCGCCCCCGGCCGCACCGCCGAGCTGTACCGGATCGTCCCGTCCGCCGCGCACGTCGTCGGGCTGGACGTCACGCCCCGCCGGATCGTCGCCGCCGTCGCCGACCTCACCGGCGCGGTCGTCGGCGAGCACGTGCTGGCGACGCCCGGCCGCGCGAACGTGGACGCCGCCGCCCGCGCCGCCGCCGCCGTGGACGGCGCCGCCGAGGCGGCGGGCCTCACCCGCGACCGGCTGAACCGGGTCGTCGTCGGCATCCCCGGCGCGGTGAACCCCGCGACCGGGCGCGTCGGCTACGCCGCGCACCTGCCCGGCTGGCACGTCCCCGGCATCACCGGGCACCTGGCCGCCGGGCTCGGCCTGCCGGTGGAGATCGAGAACGACGTGAACCTCGGCGCGCTCGCCGAGATGACGTCCGGGCAGGCCGCCGACGTCCGCGACTTCGCGCTGCTGTGGGTCGGCGACGGCGTCGGCATGGCCGTGGTCCTGGACGGCCGTCCGCACCGCGGCGCGACCGGCGGCGCCGGCGAGATCGGCTACATGCCCGCCGTCGGCGCGCCGCTGGTGCGCGGCGCGCGGCTGGCGCACACCGGCGGCGTCCAGACCCGGATCGGCAGCTCCGCCGTCCTGGCGCTGCTGCGCCGCCACGGCTTCCAGGGCCGCGACCTGCGCACCGCCCTCACCCGCGCCACCGGCGCCCTCGAAGCCGACCACCCCTCCGACCGCCGGGAGGCGGCCGCGGCGGCGCTCGGAGAGCTCGCGGAACGGCTCGCGGCGACCCTGGCGAACGTGGTCGGCATCCTCGACCCCGAGCTGATCGTGCTGACCGGCGAGGTGCCGCGCGCGGGGGGCGAGGTGCTCCGCGAGCTGGTCGAACGGGAGCTGCACAGCATGACCATCCCGCGCCCGCCGGTCCGCCTCAGCGCGATCGCGGGCAACGTCGTCCTCGCCGGGGCGCTGGAGCAGGCGCTGCGCGGTTGCCGGGAGGAGGTGTTCTTCCGCATCCGGTCCGCGGCCGGCTGACCCGCGGCCGTCCTCCCGTCCTCCCGGGCCGCGCGCCCGGGCCACTCCTCCCCCACCCCCCGGCGGCCGTCCGGCCGTCCTCCCCGAAGGAGATCAGGAGTGTTCCTCACCCCCCGGCGCGCCCGGCGCCTGTCCGCGGCGGGACTCGCCGCATCCGGGCTGCTGCTCGCCTCCGCCTGCACCGCCGGGAGCTCCGGCGGCGCCGACTCCGGCCCGAAGGCCGACGCCAGGCAGACCATCGAGGTGTGGCACGGCTGGTCGGCCGACCACGAGGTGAAGGCGTTCGACGACGCCGTCGCCGGGTTCCGCAAGCTGCACCCGAACATCACCGTCAAGCTCGTCAAGGACCAGACCGACGACCGCATCACCAACGCGATCCGCGGCGGGAACCCGCCGGACGTGGTGTCGTCGTTCTCCACCGACTCGGTCGGCTCGTGGTGCAACTCCGGCGCGTGGCAGGACCTCACGCCCTACCTCACCAAGTCCAAGGTCGACCTGAACATGTTCCCGCAGGCCGTCCGGCAGTACACCGAGTACAAGGGACGGCGCTGCGCGATGCCGCTGCTCGCCGACGCCTACGGCCTGTACTACAACAAGGCGCTGATGAAGGGGAACCAGCCCCCGAAGACGATCGGCGAGCTGACCGCCCTGGCCAAGAAGCTGACCGTCCGCGACCCGGACGGGACGATCAAGGTCGCCGGGTTCATGCCGTCCGCGCAGTACTACGAGCACCAGGTGCAGCACCTGGCGACCGAGTTCGGCGCCAAGTGGCTCACCCCGGACGGGAGGTCGAACTTCGCCGCCGACCCCGCCTTCAAGGCCTACCTCCAGTGGAACAAGAGCCTCATCGACTGGTACGGCTACGCGAACGTGAAGAAGTTCCTGAAGTCGCTCGGGCAGGAGTTCGAGACGTCCAACCCGTTCGAGCAGGGACGGGTCGCCATGGCGGTCGACGGCGAGTGGCGCACCAAGTTCCTGCAGGACGAGGCGCCCAAGGTCGACTACGGCACCGCGCCCGCGCCCGTCCCCGACGACCAGACCGCCCGCTACGGCGGCGGGTTCGTCACCGGCACCGTCATCGGGATCCCGCGCGGCGCCAAGCACCCGCAGGCCGCCTGGGAGTTCGTGAAGTACCTGACCACCGACACGCACGCGCTGGTCACCTTCGCCAACGGCCTCGGCAACGTCCCGAGCACGCTGCCCGCGCTCGCGTCGCCCGAGCTGAAGATGCCGCCGCAGTTCCAGACGTTCCTGGACGTGTTCAAGAACCCCAACAGCGCGACCACGCCGCCGACGCCCAACGGCAACGACTACGTGGTGAAGTTCCAGGCGTTCACCCAGGACCAGTGGGAGCCGGGACGGGTCCCCGACCTCGACAGGGCGCTGAAGGACCTGGACACGCGGGTGGACCAGGCGATCAAGCTGAACGGCGGCTGAGCATGACCGCGCTCACCGCGCCGAGGGCCGCCCCGGGGACGGGGTCGCGGGCGCGCCGCCGCAACCGGCTGCGCGTGCTGGCGTTCCTGTCCCCCTGGCTGGTCGGCCTCGGACTGTTCTTCGGCTACCCGCTCGCCGCGACCGTCTACTTCTCCTTCACCCGCTACGACCTGTTCACCCTGAAGTACGTCGGGTTCGACAACTACCGGTTCCTGCTGCACGACTCCGACGCCTGGCGCGCGATGAGGAACACGCTGTGGCTCGTCGCCGTGATGGTGCCGCTGCGGCTGCTGTTCGGCCTCGGCATCGCGCTGCTGCTCACCCAGGTCAAGCGAGGCGGGAGCGTGCTGCGGTCGGTGTTCTACCTGCCGTACCTGATCCCGCCGGTGTCGGCGACGGTCGCGTTCGTGTTCGTCACCAACCCGGGCACCGGGCCGTTCCCCGCGATCGCCCGGCACCTGGGGTTCTCGCTGCCGGACTTCTTCAACGACCCGTCCTGGTCGCGTCCGGGGCTGACGCTCATGGGGCTGTGGGCGGTCGGCGACCTGATGATCCTGCTGCTGGCCGCGCTGCTGGACGTCCCGCGCTCGCTGTACGAGGCGGCCGTGCTGGACGGCGCGAACGCCTGGCAGCGGTTCCGGTACGTGACCCTGCCGTCGATCTCGCCCGTGCTCGCGTTCTGCGCCGTCACCGGCGTCATCCAGACGCTCCAGTACTTCACGCAGGCGCTGGTCGCGGCGAAGGTCGCGTCCGGGCAGGCCGACACCGCCGGGACGCAGTTCGCGCCCGGCTACCCGGACGGGTCCACGCTGACCTTCCCCCAATGGCTCTACGACGAGGGCTTCCGGCAGTTCAACATGGGATACGCGTGCGTGCTCGCGCTGGTGATGTTCGCCGTCGGGATGCTGTTCACGCTGTTCCTGCTGCGCCGGTTCCGCGCCTTCGCCAGCGAGGAGGCCCGGTGACCACCGCCACCGCACCCGCCGCCGGGACGCGCCCCGCGCCCCGCCGCGACCAGCGGCGCGTCCGCGCGAACCGCACCCGCCGGACGCTGTACTGGATCGCCGTCCACTCGCTGGCGATCGCGCTCGCCGTGATGTTCCTCGCGCCGCTGGCGTTCATGCTGCTCACCGCGGTGATGACGGACGAGCAGGCGCTCACCAGCTCGTTCTGGCCGCACACCTGGCACTGGGCCAACTTCCGGCGCGCGTTCAGCGGCGACATGGTCCGCTGGACGCTCAACAGCGTCCTGTACGCGGGGCTGTCCACCGCGTTCGTGCTGGCGTCCAGCATCCCGGTCGCCTACGCGCTCGCCCGGTTCCGGTTCCGGGGCCGCTCGGCCGCGCTCGTCATCGTCATCGCGACGATGATGCTGCCGCCGCAGGTGACGATGGTCCCGCTGTACATCGTCTGGTCCCGGTTCCACCTCACCGGGACGCTGTGGCCGCTGATGCTGCCGAACCTGTTCGGCGACGCGTTCTCCATCTTCCTGCTCCGGCAGTTCCTGGTGTCCATCCCCGCCGAGTACGCCGACGCGGCCCGCGTGGACGGCTGCGGCGAGCTGCGGACGATGCTGCGCGTCGTGCTGCCGATGGCGCGGCCCGCGATCGCCGCCGTCGCGCTGTTCCAGTTCTTCTACTGCTGGAACGACTACTTCGGGCCCCTGGTGTACGCCAACCCGAGCCACTGGACGCTGGCGGTCGGCGTCGCCTCGTTCCGCGCCGCGCACCACGTGGAGTGGAACCTGACGATGGCGGCGACGCTGCTGACCATCCTGCCGGTGCTCATCGTGTTCTTCCTCGCCCAGCGGGTGTTCGTGCAGGGCGTGACCCTGACGGGAGTCAAGGGTTGAGACTGACGGGAGTCAAGGGTTGAGACTGACGGGAGTGAAGGGTTGAAACTGACGGTCATCGGGGGCGGCTCCACCTACACCCCCGAACTGGTGGACGGGCTGGCCCGGCTGCGCGGCGCGCTGCCGGTCACCGAGCTCGTCCTGGTCGACCCGGACGGGGACCGGCTCGTCCCGGTCGGCGCGATGTCCCGCCGGATGCTGGCCCGCGCCGGGCACCCCGCCCGCGTCGTCACCACCGCCGACACGGCCGCCGGGGTCGCGGGCGCGGACGCGGTGGTGGTGCAGCTGCGGATCGGCGGGCAGGCCGCCCGCCGGGTGGACGAGACGCTCCCGCTCGCCTGCGGCTGCGTCGGGCAGGAGACGACCGGCGTGGGCGGGCTCGCCAAGGCGCTGCGCACCGTCCCGGTCGTCCTGGACCTCGCCGACACCATCGCCAAGCACGCCCCGGACGCCTGGATCGTGGACTTCACCAACCCGGTCGGGATCGTCACCCGCGCGCTGCTGGACGCCGGGCACCGCGCGGTCGGGCTGTGCAACGTCGCCATCCACGTCCAGCGGCGGCTCGCCGCCCTGCTGGACGTCCGGCCGGACGAGGTGGACCTCGGCCACGCCGGGCTGAACCACCTCACCTGGGTCCGGTCCGCGCGCGTGCGGGGCGTCGACCGCCTGCCCGGGCTGCTGGCGGACCACCTGCCCGCGCTGGAGGAGATCAGCAACCTGCCCGGCGGGCTGCTGCGCCACCTGGGCACCCTGCCGTCCTACTACCTCGGCTACTACTACGAGCACGACCGGATCGTGGAGCGGCAGCGCACCGGCACGCCGCGCGCCGAGCAGGTCGCCGCCGTCGAGCGCGAGCTGCTCGACCTGTACGCCGACCCGGCCAACGACACGCGGCCCGCGCAGCTGTCCGAGCGCGGCGGCGCGTTCTACTCCGAAGCCGCCGTGTACCTGCTCGCCGCGCTGCTCGGCAGGCCGGGAACCGCCCAAGGCGATGCCGGGGACGCCGGCGTTCCGGCCGTCCAGGTGGCGAACGTCCGCAACAACGGGACGTTTCCGTTTCTGCCGGACCGGTCCGTCATCGAAGTTCCGGCGCGCATCACCTCGAAGGGGCCGCTGCCGCTGCCCGTCCCGCCCCTCGAGCCCCTTTACGCCGGGCTCGTCGCGCACGTGTCCGCGTACGAGGAACTCGCGCTGGACGCGGCTCTGCACGGCGGCGTCGACCGCGTCCGGACGGCCCTGCTCGCCCACCCGCTCGTGGGGCAGCACGCCTTGGCCGAGCGCCTCGCGGACGACCTGGTCGCCGCCAACCGCGACCACCTTCCGTGGGCGGCCCGGTGAGCCGCACCCTCGTCGCGGTGGACGGCGGCAACAGCAAGACCGACGTGCTCGTCGCGAGCGGCGCCGGCTCGATCCTGGCCCACGTGCGCGGTCCCGGCTACCGGCCCCACGAAAGCGGTTTCGACCATGCGGTGGACACCGTAGCCGCCCTCGTGGACCGGGCGCTCGCCGACGCGGGCGGCCCCCCGGTCGCGCTCATGTCGGCGTACATGGCCAACGTGGACCTCCCCGACGAGGAGCGCGCCCTCGTCAAGGCGCTCCGCACCCGCGGCTGGACCGACCGCGTCACCGTCGGCAACGACACCTTCGCGCTGCTCCACACCGGCGCGCGGCGCGGCTGGGGCGTCGCGGTCGTGTGCGGCGCCGGCATCAACTGCGTCGGCGTCGGCCCGGACGGCGCGCGCGTCAGCTTCCCGTCCCTCGGCGCGCACACCGGCGACTGGGGCGGCGGCGGGACGCTCGGCGAGGCCGCCCTCTGGCACGCCGTCCGGGCCGAGGACGGGCGCGGCCCGGAGACCGCGCTCACCGCCGCCGTCGCGGCGCACTTCGGCGCGGCCAGCGCCATGGACGTCGGGATCGCGCTGCACGTCGGCGACATCCACCGCGACCGGCTCCTGTCCCTCACCCCGGTGCTGATGGACGTCGCCGAGGCGGGCGACCCGGTCGCGCTGTCGGTGGTGGACCGGCAGGCCGAGGAGGTCGCGCTGCTCGGCACCGTCGCGCTGCGCCGCCTCGGCCTCCTGGACCGGCCGACCGAGGTGGTGCTCGGCGGCGGCGTCCTCAGCGCCCGCCGCCCGCCGCTCATGGCGGGCGTCGAGCGGCGCTTCGCCGAGGCCGCGCCCCGCGCCGAGCTGATCGTCGCGGACGCGCCGCCCGTCCTCGGCGCGGCGCTGCTCGGCCTCGCCGACCTGGCCGTCCTCGACGCGGACGAGCCCTCGACCGCCTCCTCCGGCCCGGTGGAGGACGCCCGCGAGCGCCTGAGGGCGGAATGCGCGGCGCGCTGGCCCGCCGCGCGGCCCGCGGCGCACTCCCCCGCGAGATCCCCCGTTCCGGACGGGAGCGGGACGCCGGAAAAAAGTTGATCACCGTCCGAACCCCGCGCCGTCCGGCGGCGTCACAACGGTCACCGGAGGCGGCGCGGGGCGCGGACGGGGACGCATCGGGGGTGCCCCGCCCGCTTCTGGACAGTCGAGGAAAGGACCTGGATACTCACAGCCATGGACGGTCAGCCCTCGTATCCGGTGCGGGCGTCCGACACGGACCGCGACCAGGTCCTGCGCGCCCTCGGCGAGCGGCTGGCCGAGGGGCGGCTGTCCCAGGACACCTTCGAGCGCCGCGTCGAGCAGGTGCTCCAGGCCCGCAGCCGCACCGAGCTGGACGACGCCGTGCGCGACCTGCCGCCCACCAGCCGCGTGGTGGGCCGGCTCACCGGCCTGGTCTCCACCGTGTCGCAGGTGACCGCGCGGATCGAGGCGGCCTGGCGGGCGCCGCGGCTGCCGCGCTTCACCCTTCCGGGCGCCGACCTCAGCCGCATCGTGATCGGCCGCGCGCCCGGCTGCCAGTTCGTCCTGACCGACCTCACGGTGTCCCGGTTCCACGCCGAGCTGTACCGCGCCGGGGACGAGTGGATGGTGTCCGACCTCGGCTCGATGAACGGCACCCGGGTCAACGGCTGGCGGCTCACCGGGCCCGCGCGCGTCCGTCCCGGCGACGAGCTGGGCTTCGGCAACCTGAACTTCATCGTCGCCGTTTCCTGACCCCCGCAGCCCGCGCCGTGGCGCGGGCTGCGGACTTCCGGACGCGAACCCGGAGGTTCAGACCGTCCCGGCGCGGTAGACGACGAACGAGACCGCGATGTACTGCAGCACGTAGGCGGCCACGGTGAAGGCGTGGAAGACCTCGTGGAACCCGAACCAGCGCGGCGACGGGTCCGGACGGCGCAGCCCGTAGACGAGCCCGCCGACGCTGTAGAGCACGCCGCCGAGCGCCACCAGGACCGCCACCACCACGCCGGTGCCCTCGATGAACTGCGGCACGAAGAACGCGGCGACCCAGCCGAGGCCGATGTAGAGCGCGGTGTAGAGCCAGCGCGGGGCGCGCACCCAGAGCACCCGGAACAGCACGCCCGCCAGCGCCCCGGCCCACACGACCGACAGCACCAGCGCGCGGACCGCGCCGTGCAGGATCAGGTAGGCGAACGGCGTGTAGGTGCCCGCGATGATCAGGTAGATGTTCGCGTGGTCGAACCGGCGCAGCACGTCCTGCACGCGGGTGGACCAGCGGCCCCGGTGGTAGGCGGCGGACACGCCGAACAGCAGCGTCGAGGTCAGCGTGTAGACGGCCGCGCACACTCGGGCCGGCAGCGTGGGACCGAGCGCCACCAGCGCGATCCCCGCCAGCAGGGCCAGCGGAAACGTTCCCGCGTGCAGCCATCCGCGCAGTTTCGGCTTGACCGCCTCGGCGATCTCGGCCGCTCGACGCATCGCACCCTCCCCCTCGGCGTCCGGGCCGCGCGCCGGAAGGCCCGGCGGGCGTGCCCGCGTTCTCGTCACGGCACCCTGGTTACGGCACCGTAGGTTCACAACTTACGCCACCGTAGGTTTCCCTCGCAGGACGTCTACGAGTGAATCGTGGCACATCGGAATGAATCTCGGGTAAGGCTCGCGCGACGTTCGGGGTGGGCGCGCGCGGGTTAGGGGTGCCGACTCCCCGCCACGAGGATGCGGGCTCCGCGCCGCGCGCCTTGACGTTGTAAGGTTCGGTCCGGGACGGCCGTCCGGGGCCGTCCGGAACGAGGAGGAGAACGCCATGCGGATCGGGTTCGCGATACCGATTTCCGGAGCGTGGGCCACCCCCGCCAACCAGGCGGAGGTCGCGCGCCGCGCCGAGGAGCTCGGCTACCACTCGATCTGGACGCTCCAGCGGCTGCTCAACCCCGCCGATTCCCCCGACCTCACCTACCGCAACGTCCCCGACCCGCTGATCACGCTCTCCTACCTGGCCGCGCTGACGCGGCGGATCCGGCTCGGCGTCGCGATCGTCAACATGCCGTTCGTCGCCCCGGCCGTGCTCGCCAAGCAGGCCACCACCCTCGACCACGTCTCCGGTGGACGCCTCGACCTCGGCCTCGGCACCGGCTGGATGCCCGCCGAGTTCGCCGCCGCCGGAACCTCCATGGCCCGGCGCGGCGCCCGCGCCGAGGAGTACCTCGCGGCGCTGCGCGCCCTCTGGCGGGACGAGGTCAGCGAGTTCCACGGCGAGTTCTACGACTTCCCGCCGGTCGTCATGGAGCCCAAGCCCGTCCAGTCGCCCGAGCCGCCGATCCTGCTCGGCGGCACCGCCGAGCCCGCGCTGCGCCGCGCCGGACGGCTCGCCGCGGGCTGGGTCAGCTCCAGCCGCGCCGACCTCGCCGCGCTCGGCCGGTCGGTCGGGATCGTCCGCGAGGCCGCCGAGAAGGCCGGCCGCGACCCCGGCGAGCTGCGGTTCGTGTGCCGGGGCGCGGTGCGCATCCGCCCGGACGGCGCGGCGGACCCGGACCGTCCGCCGCTCACCGGCACGCTCGCCCAGGTCCTGGACGACGTCGGTTCGCTCGCCGCGCAGGGCGTCACCGAGCTGTTCGTCGATCTCAACTTCGACGCCGAGCTGACCGGCCCGGACGCCGACCCGGACGCGTCCATGGACCGGGCGCGCGAGGCCCTGGAGGCGTTCGCGCCCGGCGCCTGACCGGCCCGGGCCGCCGGGTCACGCGGCGATCCGGGTGAGCTTGTCGGGGTTGAGCACGGCGTAGATCCCGTGGATGCGGCCCCCGCGGACGTCGAACGCGACGACCTGGCGCTGCCCGCCCATCGTCGCCGCGATCGCGGGGCCGCCGTTGACCTCGATCGGCCGCACGTCGTCGAACGGGTACCGGGACAGCAGCCCGCCGACGAAGGCCAGCACGGCGTCGCGGCCGGTGACGGGCCGCAGCGCGGCGCGGACCTTGCCGCCGCCGTCGTTCCACGCCGTGACGTCCTCGGCCAGCAGGTCCCCCAGCGTGGCCAGGTCGCCGCCGCGGGCCGCGTCGAGGAAGCGGCCGACCAGCGCGGCGTGGTCGGCGCCGGACGGCTCGAACCGGTCGCTGCCGTCCGCCAGCCGGGCCCGCGCGCGGCGGTGGTGCTGGCGGCAGGACGCCGCCGGCACGCCGATGATCCGCGCGATGTCGCCGTACGGCAGCTCGAACGCCTCGCGCAGGACGAACACGGCCCGCTCGGGCGGGCTCAGCCGCTCCATCATGTGCAGGGTGGCGTAGGACAGGGTGTCGCGGAGCTCGGCGGTGTCGAGCGGGCCGAGGTCGGCCGCCGCGACCGGCTCGGGCAGCCAGGGGCCGACGTAGGCCTCGCGCGTGACGCGGGCCGACTTGAGCTGGTCGAGCGCGAGCCGCGACACGACGGTGATGAGCCACGCCCGCGGCTCCTCGACACCCGCGGTGTCGGCGCCCGTCCAGCGCAGGTACGCCTCCTGCACGGCGTCCTCGGCGTCCCACATGCTGCCCAGCAGGCGGTAGGCGAGCCCGATGAGCAGCGGGCGGTACCGCTCGAACACCTCGGTCTCGTCCGGCATGCGCGTGTCCCCTTCCCGGATCGTCGCGAGTGTAGAGGGCGGCGTCACGCGGCCGGGGACGCGGGTCCGGCCAGCTCGGCGGCGAGGCCGTCGCGCCAGGACGGGTGCCGGGGGCGCCAGTTCAGCCGCAGGCGGGCGCGCGCGTTGTCGGCGCCGCGCAGCCGGGTCATGTAGGCGACGCCCCAGCCGCCCACGGCGAGCCTCGCCAGCGCCGCCGGAGCGCGCTTCGGCTCGGGCGCGCCCAGGATCCGGGCGACCTCGGGCAGCCACTCGCGGACCGGCGCGGGGTCGTCGTCCACGATGTTCAGCACGCCGCTGACGTCCCGGTCGAGGGACGCCGCGACCGCCGCCGCCACGTCGTCGGCGTGGGTGAAGGAGAACACGGCCGTCCCGCCGCCGACGACCGGCAGCTTGCCCGCCCGCACCTGCCGGACGAGGGAGCCGTCCGGGGCGAAGGCCGAACCCGGACCGTACAGGTGGCCCAGGCGCAGGACGAGCCCGCCCGCGTCCAGGGTGGTGCGCTCCAGCTCGCGCAGCGCGCCGAGCACCGGCGCGAACTGGCGGGGCGTGTGGTCTTCCCAGAGCGGCGCGTCCTCGTCGGCCGCTCCCTCGCCGGGCTGGTAGGCGTAGGCGAGGCCCTGCGCGACGAGGCGGTCCGCCCCGGCGGCGCGGGCGGCGTCGGCGAGGTTGCGGGCGCCCTCGGTGCGCAGCCGGTTGGTCAGCGCGAAGTCGGCGGCCAGCCGGCGGGGGTTCAGCTCGGCGGGGATCGCGGTGAGCATGTTCACCACGGCGTCGGGACGCGCGTCCCGGACGGCCCGGATCAGGCCGTCGCGGTCGAGGGCGTCCGCCAGGGCGACCTCCGCGCCCGCGTCCCGCAGCGGACGGGCGCTCCCGGCGGAGCGGGCCAGCCCGATGACGTCGTGTCCGGCGGCGTCCAGCATCGGGACCAGCCGGTTGCCGATGACTCCGGTGGCTCCGGCGACCAGAACTCGCATGATGGCTCCTGTTGCGTCCGCCCCGGCCTCGGGCCGGGGCGATGGGCGATGACGGCAACAGGACGAGCGACCCCGACCCGATGTGACAGCGACGGGCGTGACGCGCGTCACACCGTTCAGAGAGCGGGGTGGCGGCCCTCCCAGGGGGTGCTGAGCACGACGGTCGTCCGGGTCGCGACGTTCGCGGCGGCGCGGATCTTCTGGAGGAGGTCCTCCAGCTCGTTCGGCGAGGCCACCCGCACCTTGAGGATGTAGCTCTCGTCGCCCGCCACCGAGTGGCACGCCTCGATCGCGGTCAGGTGGGACAGCCGCTCGGGCGCGTCGTCCGGGGCCGAGGGGTCGATCGGCTTGATGGAGACGAACGCGGTCATCGGCAGCCCGGCCTGCTCGTGGTCGAGCTGGACGGTGAACCTCCGGATGGCTCCGCGGCGCTGCAGCCGGCGCACCCGCTGGTGCACCGCCGACACCGAGAGCCCGGTCTCCTTGGCCAGGTCGGTGAAGCTCATCCGGCCGTCGCCGGCCAGCAGCCCGAGGATCTGGCGATCGATCTCCTCCACCTGAAGAATCTAGCGCGCCCGCGCCCCCCGCGCGATCCGGAACCCCCAGCGTGGTGCCCCGCCGACCTCTCGGAACGTTCCACGCCGGGGCCCGCGCCCCGTCAGTGGCGGGCGCGCTCGCGGCGGGACGGGATCGGCGCGCAGGAGCCCCGGACGATCAGGTCGGTCGGCAGCAGCACCGGGCCGGACGGGGCGCGGCGGCCGGTGTCGCGGGCGGCCAGCTCGCAGGCGCGGTACCCGATGTCGCGGCCGGGGCGGGCGACGGCGGTCAGCGGCGGGTCGCACAGCTCGGCCCAGGCGACGTCGTCCACCATCGCGATGGACAGGTCGGCCGGGACGCGCAGGTCCAGCTCGCGCGCGACCAGCACGGCGGCCTCCCCCGACAGGTTGCCGGAGGCGAGCACGGCGGTCAGGTCGGAGCGGCGCTGGAGCAGCCCGGCCGCCGCCGCGTAGGCGCTGTCGCGGGTCGGCCGGGCGCGCGCGACGAGGTCCTCCTCGACCGGGACGCCGAGGGCGGCGAGCGCGGCGCGGAAGGCGTCCTCGCGGGCGTCCGGCGGCGCTCCGGGCGCGGGCGCGCCGAGGAACCCGATCCGGCGGTGGCCCAGGCCGACGAGGTACTCGGCGGCCGACCGGATCCCGGCCGCGTCGTCGGCCAGCACGGCGGGCACCTCCCCCGGCACCGCACCGGACGCTGCGCCGGACGCTGCGCCGGACAGTGCGCCGGACGCCGCGCCGCCGGTTCCGCTCCGGCGGCGTCCCGACCGCGCGGACGGCGGGCGTCCGACGTAGACGAGCGGCACGCCGGTCCGGACGAACCCGGCCCACGGGTCGCCGGTGCCGGACGGCAGCGCGATCACGCCGTCCACGCGCTGCTCGGCGAACCGGTCGGCGATCTCGGCCTCGCGGGCGGGGTCGCCGCGCGTGGCGTCGAGCAGGACGTGCTGGCCGAGCGTGCGGGCGCAGTCGAGGACGCCGGCGACGAGCTCGGCGCAGAACGGGTCCGTCACGTCCGGGACGGCCAGGCCGAGGCCGCCGGTGCGGCGGGTCTTGAGGCTGCGGCCGACCGCGCTCGGCCGGTAGTCGAGGTCGCGCGCGGCGGCCAGCACGCGCTCGCGGGTGGCCGCGCTCACCGCGCCCGCGCCGGAGAAGACGCGCGAGACGGTCGCGATGCCCACCCCGGCCGCCGCCGCCACGTCCTTGATCGTCGCCGCCACCGCGCCCCCTTCGCCGCCCGCTCGCCCGGCTCGCCCCATGCTGCCATGAACGACCCTTTTCTGGAAACGTTTCCATGATGTTGAATCCCGTTTCACCAATGAAACCGCAGGTGGCCACGGGTCACTGGAAACGTTTCCAACGAAGGGGGCCGGGATGGCCGGGATCGCGCTGGAGCGCGTCGACAAGGTGTACGCCGGCGGCGTCAAGGCCGTCGACGGGCTCGACCTGGAGATCGCCGACGGCGAGTTCATGGTGCTGGTCGGGCCGTCCGGCTGCGGGAAGTCCACCGCGCTGCGCATGATCGCGGGCCTGGAGGAGATCAGCGCCGGGACGGTCTCCATCGGCGACCGCGTGGTCAACGACCTCGCGCCGAAGGACCGCGACATCGCGATGGTCTTCCAGAACTACGCCCTCTACCCGCACATGACGGTCGAGCAGAACCTCGCGTTCGGCCTGAAGCTGCGCGGCGTGTCCAAGGAGGAGCGGCGCAAGAAGGTGCACGAGGCCGCCAAGATGCTCGGCCTGGAGCAGTTCCTCGACCGCAAGCCCGCCGCCCTCTCCGGCGGCCAGCGGCAGCGCGTCGCGATGGGCCGCGCGATCGTCCGGCAGCCGCAGGCGTTCCTCATGGACGAGCCGCTGTCGAACCTCGACGCCAAGCTGCGCGTGTCCATGCGCGCCTCGCTGAGCCAGCTCCACGCGAGCCTCGGCGTGACCACCGTGTACGTCACCCACGACCAGGTCGAGGCCATGACCCTCGGCACCCGCGTGTGCGTGCTGCGCGAGGGCAAGCTGCAGCAGGTCGACACGCCGCAGCGCCTGTTCGACCACCCGGTGAACCTGTTCGTCGCCGGGTTCATCGGCTCCCCCGCGATGAACTTCGTCGAGGCCGAGCTGGTCCGCGGCGACGGCGGCGCGCAGGTGAAGTTCGCCGGGTTCACCCTGCCGGTGCCGGACGGCCTGCTGTCCGGCCGCGCGGGCCTGGACGACTACCTCGGCAAGAAGATCATCCTCGGCATCCGCCCGTCGGACTTCGAGGACGCCGGGCACGCCAAGGACGACTGGGCCCCGATCACCGTCACCAGCACCGTCACCGAGGAGCTGGGCAGCGAGATCAACGTCATCTTCGCCATCGACGCCCCGCCGGTCGAGCACAAGGACACCGCCGACCTGGCCGAGGACGCCGCCGAGGGCGAGGGCGACGGCGCGATCCCGCTCACCGACAACAAGGCGCTGTGGACGGCCCGCGTGAACTCCCGCTCGCACGTCCGCCCCGGCCAGACGGTCGAGCTGGCGATCGACACGACCCGCCTGCACTTCTTCGACCCGGCGAGCGGCCTCGCCATCGGGCACGAGGACGCCCGGTCCGTCGCGACGGCCGACGAGACCGACGACGTCCCGGCCTGACCCTCCGCACGACGACCGCCCGCCTCCTCCGGGAGGCGGGCGGTCTCTTTTTTCGTGGGGTCTTCCTACGGCACCGCGATCGCGTGGACGGCGACCGGGCCGCGCGTCGGGTCCAGCTCGTCGGACTGGGACACGCCCGCCGGAGTGAGGACGTCCAGGGCCTTCGGGACGGTGTCCGGGTCGCGCGAGCAGATCGGCGCGGCGCCTCCCGGCGCGCACACCCCGAACCGGTACGGCTGCGGCGTCGCGGCGAACCCGCGGGCGCGGTCGGCGCTGTAGCCGTCCTGGCCGGTGAGCACGACGGCGAACTTCCAGCCCTTGCCCGGCGTGCCGAAGGCCGCCCTGGGCAGCGCGATCGTGATCGTCCGCGTGGTACCGGACGAGCGGACCGCGATGCCCTGCCGGGCGGTGCCGTCCGCCGCCGTCCAGACGGGCGAGGCGAAACCCTCGACCTCGACGCGCTGGGTCCAGGCGTCGGCGGCGGCGATCCCGTAGTTCCGCTGCGGGAACGCGGCGTCGGTGGACCGGGTCGTGACGGACGGGTCCTGCACGTAGACGTCCAGGAGCTGCGCGCCGATCTGGTTGCCGAAGGTCGCGGTGAGGTCCCGCAGGGTCGTCCGCAGGTAGACGGTGTTCGCGTCGGTGATGACCTGGAAGCGCCGCAGGTCGAACGCGCCCGGACGGAAGTCGGCGGCGGTCGGGTACCGGTAGGTGCCCGGGCCATTGTCGTCGGCGTCCGGGTCGGTGACGTCCAGCACGGACGTCCCGCCGGCGATCTCGCCGGTGACCGTGCGGTGCGCGTAGGCGGTGCGTCCGTCCGCGGCGGTCGCCGTGGCGGTCAGCGAGACCTCGCCGAACGCGACCGGCGCGGCGGCCTGGAACGAGCCGTCCGCACCCGCCGTGACGGACACCGTCTGCGTCGCACCGCCCGTGTCCACGGGCGTCGCGGCGATGTCGACGCGCGCGCTCGGTGCGGTCGTCCCGCGCACGGTGACGGTCGTGCCGTTGACGCTGGAGCCGTCGTCCGGGGCGGTGAGCGTGAGCGGCGCCGCCTTCGGCGTCCCGTGGTCGGCGTACCGCGCGCGCACGATGTCGGGCTGCTCGACCGGACGTCCCGTGCCGAGCGCGAGGGTGAGCCGCGCCTGCTGCGCCTGCGCCCAGGTCAGCGGCGACGCCGAACCCGCCGGGCCACCGTTGCGGAAGCCGACCGATGCGGTCGCCGGGTCGGTTCCGTACGGGGACGCGGCGACGTCCGGGTCCTCCCACGCCTGCTCGGGCACCAGCCCGGTCCCGGACGCCATGCCGCGCATCGCGTCCAGCAGGTCGCGCGCGGCGCCGCTGTCGCCCGTCTGCAGCGCCTGCTCGGCGCGCTCGCCCGCGAGCACCGGCCAGAGGTGTCCGGAGCCGGTGTTGGACGGCGGCCACGGACGGCCCGTCGGCTCGCAGGCGGTCGGGTCGGGTTCGTAGCAGTCGCCGTAGCCGTCCTCGGTCCCGGCGGTGTCGGTGCCGTACCGGTACCAGCCCGCGCCCGTGGGCGTCGTCCGCTTGAGCGCCTTGTCCACGGCGCCGAGCGAGGCGAGCACGTCGGGGTCGCGGGCGGGCAGGACGCCGAGCCGGGTCAGTTCGAGGAACCCGGCGTCCACGACGCGCCGCTGGTCCTCGGTCGGCCCGCCGTTGCCGAGGTTGTAGGAGACGGCCGCGTTCGGGTCGCCGTTGCGGGACAGCCGGAGGAAGTAGCGCGGCGCGTAGGGCCCGGTCGTGGTGACCGTCCAGCCCTTGACCGAGCGGGCGAAGTGGTCGGCGGTCGCGCGGTACAGGCGGGCGCGCGCGGCGTCGCCGTGCCGGTCGGCGATGTTCCCGGCGGCGACGAGGCCCGCGATCTCGGCCGCGATCGTGGACGGCGAGTACCCCGACTGCTCCTCCCAGCGCTCGACGCCGAAGGACGGCCCGTGCGCGACCACGAAGTCCGCCGCGGCCCGGACGCGCGGCCACAGCGAGGCGTCCCCGGCCAGCCCCGCCTGGTACGCCATCAGGATCGGGTAGGCGGTCTCGTCGAGCTGGTCGCCGCCGGTGTCGGGCGCGGTCCTGCCGTTCAGGAGCGAGTTGCGCGGCATCCGCCCGTCCGGTTGCTGCTGGCGTTCGAGCAGGAAGCGGGCGCTGGCCCGTGCGGTCGTCACGTCGCCTGCGGCGAGCAACCCGGTGAACGCCTCGTACAGGTCGCGCGAGAACACCTCGCGGTACGAGCCGAAGTAGACGGCCTTGCCGCCGGGCGCGTCCCCCGCCGGCACGGCCTGCCCCCACGGGCTGGCCAGGGAGGCGACGACCGCGCCGGGAAACGTCTTGTCCTCGCTGGCCTTCAGCACGTTCACCGACAGCCGGTAGGCGTCGCGCAGCTTGGGATCGAGCCCGGCGGGCGGTCGCCGCAACCGGGCGTCGTAGGCGCGCCAGTCCGCCTGGTAGCGGCCGAAGGTGGAGGCGAACGGACGGGACGCCGCCGCACCCGCCGTGCCGAGCGCGGCCGAGGCGGACCGTCCGAACCCGAGCGCGTAGGTGACCTGGCCGTTCCTGTCGAGGGGCAGGCGCGCGGTGGCGACGACGTTGCCGTTCGGCGCGGACGTGTAGGCGGGAGTCAGAGCGTGCTTGGCGTCCAGCTGGGCCGCGCCGTCGCTGTCCGTCCCGGCGTAACCGACGCTCGCCTCGGGCAGGGCCCGCTGGGCGCGCAGAGCGAGATGCGTCGGGACGGCGTAGTCCCGATTGGCGGCGTTCGTGACGGTGTTCGGGTCGGAGACGACGGGCGCGTGCGTCGAGGCGTCCACGACACCACCGTCCGCCCCGCCGTTGGTCGCGCCGCCACCGCCGTTCCCGTTGACGTTGGTGTCCAGCCGCACGTAGAGCCGCAGGCCCGCGGGTTGGAGGCGGGTGCTCATCACCACCGCGTCGCGGTCGGGGTCGGTGACGTACGTCGTGGTGATCCGGTAGCGGCCGTTCCTGCCGGACGCCGTGACCGTGCACGCCATCCCGGACGGGTCGGTCGCGACCGTGTAGGTCATGTCGCGGGCCTGGAGATCGGTGAAGGTCCGCCCGTCGGTGACGGCGTACTGCATCGTCTCGACGTTCGTGTTGTCCACGGTCGGCTCGTAGACGTCCGACAGCATCCCGCCCGCGACCGTGTACCAGACCTTGGACGTTCCGTTGCGGGCCGTCCCCACGCAGTCCTTGCGAGCAAGGTCGAAGTGGGACGCAGCCCCCGGTGCGCCCGGCGCGGTCCCCGGACCGCTCGGCGCGGACCGGGCGTCCGCCCGCGCCGCCGGAGCGCCCAGCGCTCCGGACGGGACGGCGGGCAGGACCGCCGACAGGGCCGCGACCAGCGCCAACCCGCGAAGAAGCCGTCCAGTGGGAACCGTCATCGCGCCTCCTCCGGCGTCCGGGGCCGCCGTCCGGACGGTCCGTCCGGACGTCCCGACATCATGGGCACGGTCCACCCCGATGTCACCCCCTAGCCGCCCCGCCTCCCGCGCGCGGCTCTTGCGCGGGCCGCGGCTTCGACCAAGGATGGAGGGGTTGATCACCCCGGCGTCCGGACAGGAAGGCGGCCCGTGCCCGGCACCCTGCTAGCGATCAGTGACCTGCACATCGGCTACGCCGAGAACCGCGAGCACCTGGCGGCGCTCACCCCGGACGACCCCGAGGACTGGCTCATCGTCGCCGGTGACGTCGCCGAGCGCGCGGCCGACGTCGAGTGGGCGCTGACCACCCTGGCCGAGCGGTTCGCGACCGTGGTGTGGGTCCCCGGCAACCACGAGCTGTGGACGCCGCGCGACGATCCCGACCAGCGGCGCGGCGAGGAGCGCTACCGGCACCAGGTCGAGCTCTGCCGACGCCTGGGCGTCCACACGCCCGAGGACCCGTACCCGGTGTGGCGCGGTCCGGGCGGCCCGGCGCAGCTCGTGCCGCTGTTCCTGCTGTACGACTACAGCTTCCGGCCGGACGGCGCGTCCAACAAGCAGGAGGCGCTCGCGATCGCGCACGAGTCCGGGATCGTGTGCACCGACGAGTACCTGCTGCACCCCGACCCGTACCCGACGCGCGACGAGTGGTGCCGGGCCCGGATCGCCTACTCCGAGCGCCGCCTCGCGACCCGCGACACCGACCTGCCGACCGTCCTGATCAACCACTGGCCGCTCGTCCGGGAGCCCACCCGCGTGCTGCGCTACCCCGAGTTCGCGCAGTGGTGCGGGACGGACCTGTCGGCCGGCTGGCACCTGAAGTACGACGCGGCGGCCGTCGTGTACGGGCACCTGCACATCCCGCGGACGACCGTGTACGACGGCGTCCGGTTCGAGGAGGTGTCGGTGGGCTACCCGCGCGAGTGGAAGCACCGCGGCGGGCCCGCCCGGCCGCGTCCGGTGTTCCCCGGCGCGCGGGCCTGAGGCGGCCGGGATGATCGAGAAGCTGCTGCCGGACGCGGTGGCGGTCGCCGAGGAGTTCGGCCCGCCGTCGCCCGCGCCGCTGCTGCCCGGGGAGGAGGCGGCGGTCGCGCGGGCGGTGGCCAAGCGGCGGCTGGAGTACGCGTCGGTCCGCGCGTGCGCGCGGCGGGCGCTGGCCGACATCGGCCGTCCTCCGGTGGCGCTGCCGCCGGGCGAGCGCGGCGCGCCGGCCTGGCCCGCGGGCGTGGTGGGCAGCATGACGCACTGCGACGGCTACCGGGCGGCGGCGGTCGCGCCCGCCGCGTCCGTCGCGGCGGTCGGGATCGACGCCGAGCCGCACGCCCCGCTGCCCGACGGCGTGTTCGAGGCGATCGCCCTGCCGTCCGAGACGTTCCGGCACGCCGCGCTGGCGCGCACCGCTCCCGGCGTCCACTGGGACCGGCTGCTGTTCAGCGCCAAGGAGGCCGTCTACAAGGCGTGGTTCCCGGTGACGCGGCTCTGGCTGGACTTCGAGGGGGCCGACATCACCCTCGGTCCGGACGGCACGTTCGCCGTCCGGGTCCTGCGGGCGCCCGGGCCGGGCGAGGGGCCGCTGCCGGCCGCCTACTCCGGCCGCTGGCTGGTCGCGGACGGCCTGGTCGCGACGGCCGTCGCCGAACCGGCCCGCTGACCGCCGCCGCCCTCGCCGGGGGAACCCGCGCTGACGCGCCATAAATTGCGAAAGTTGTTCACATCAGCGTGGCGAACTTCACATTCGGGCGCCTTACAAAGAGCCCACTCCTGTTTCTGTCGAGTAATATCGGGGGCCGGTCGGCGCCTTTACCCGCATTCACGTGCGCATGATCACCGACCGTGGCGCGACCGGTACGCGACCGCCCGTTCCACGCCGTGTCCGCAGCAGTTCGGAATGGTCCGGCCGGTTAATCACCGCGGCTGTCAGCGCTTTTGACAACCGCCCGGAAAGGGGCTCGTAGGGGTGGGGCACCGCCCCCTAGGGGTACCCGGAGAGCGGCGCCGCGAATAATCTGCTCCGGGAGCGACAAAAGAATGGCCGCGTCCTTCAAGAAATGACAGGTTTTCGTGTCCGATTCCGGCCACCCACGGAATTCGGCTCCCGGCTCGCGATCCGACAAGGGGTAGCTCAGCGGTGTTGGTGGAGCGCACAGGCATTCTCGAACGACTCGACGAGCTGGTCGACCGGTCCGCGGGCGGGCGCGGGGGGCTCGCCACGGTGACCGGCGCAACCGCGATGGGAAAGACGGCCCTGCTGCACGCGCTCGCCGAGCGCGCCGGCGCGGCGGGCCGGACGGTGCTCAGCGCGGCGGGCTCGCCGCACGAGGCGGGCGTCCCGCACGGCGTGCTCTTCCAGCTCCTGCACACGGTGGACGCCCCGGTTCCCGGCGTCGCCCCCTCCTCCCCCGCCACCGCCGAGGACGAACTGGCCGTCGCGCGGCGCACGCACCGGATCGTCGCCGGGCTGGCCGCCGAGCGGCCCGTTCTGATCGCGGTGGACGACGTCCAGCACGTCGACCCGGCCTCGCTGCTCTGCCTGCTGCACCTGGCGCAGCGCCTCCCCCGGCTGCGGCTCGCGCTGGTCCTCACGCGCGGCGTGGCCGTGGACGAGCAGGCGCCGCGCGTCCTGCACGACCTGCTGTCGCGGCCGAACGCGCAGCGCTTCCACCTGGAGCCGCTGTCGCGGGCGGGCGTGCGCGACCTGGTCGCCGAGCGGGTCTCCGGCGTCCCCGCCGACCGGTACGTGGCCGAGGTGCACCGGCTGAGCGGCGGCAACCCGCTGCTCGCCCGGACGCTCGTGGAAGAGGAGCAGCCCCCGGCGGGCGCCGCGGCGTCGGCCGAGTTCGAGCTGCCGACCGGGCACGTCTTCCACCAGACGATCCTGGCGTGCCTGCACCGGCTCGGCCCGGGCGCCCTGCGCGTGGCGCGCGGCGCCGCCCTGCTGGACGGCGCGGCGCGTCCCGCCCTGATCGCGCGGCTGAGCGGGCTCGACCCGGTGCCGGCGGGACGGTTCCTGCGGCTGCTGACCGGCGTCGGCGTCCTGGACGGCACGCGGTTCCGCAGTCCGGGCGTCCGGCAGGCGGTGCTCGCCGAGACCCCGCACGAGGAGATGACGGTGCTGCGGCACCGCGCGGCCCGGCTGCTGCACGACGACGGCGCCGCCACTCCGGCGATCGCCGAGCACCTGTTGCAGGCGGGGCCGCTGCTGGAGGAGTGGGTGCCGGGCGCGCTGCGGGACGCCGCCGGACGCGCCCTCGCCGAAGGCGACGTCGCGCGCGGGATCCGCTGCCTCGACCTCGCCGAGGAGTGCTGCTCGCTGGACGAGCAGCGGGCGTCGGTGCGCGCGCAGAAGACGGCCGTGCGGTGGCAGTCGCGGCCCGCCGAGTCGGCCCGGCACTTCCTGTCCCTCAAGCGGTCCGTCACGGCCGGGCTGCTGACCGGGCCGGAGGCGCTGCTGGTCGCCGAGGGCCTGCTGTTCCACCTGGACTTCGACGACGCGATGGAGGTCGTCGCCCGGATCGAGACCGGCTCCGGGGAAGCGGGCGAGTCCGGCGCGGCGGACGCCGAGCTGGCCGAGACGCTCGACAACACCCGCCAGCTCCTCGCCTCCGACTTCCCGGGCGTGAACGAGCGGGCCGGACGGTCCCAGCGGTCCGTGCCGCCGCTGGTGACGGCCGCCTCGTCCGCGCGCGCCCGCAACGCGCTCAACCTCGTGCTGGAGCGCGGGGCCGACGAGTACGCGATCGCGGTCGCCGTCCGCGCGCTGCAGGACAGCCGGACCCGGCCGACCTGGACGCCGCGCGGCTTCCCCTCGGCGCTGCTGGCCCTCTGCTACGCCGAGCGCATCGAGGACGCCGCCGAGTGGAGCGAGCGCTTCCGCGCCGACATGGAACGGCGCGACGCGCCCGCCTGGCGGGCCGTCCTGGACTGCATCGGCGCGCTGATCGCCCTGCGGCGCGGACGGCTCGCCGACGCCGTCCGGCAGGCCGAGGCGGCGCACGCCCGCCTGGCCGGGCCGCGCTGGAACCTCGGCGCCGCCGCCGCGCTCGCCGTCCTGGTCGAGGCGCACACCGCGATCGGCGACCACCGGGCCGCCGCGCGGCGGCTGGCCGTCGAACCGCCGCCCGAGCTGTTCCTGACCCGCACGGGCCTGCACTACCTGTACGCGCGCGGACGCCACCACCTCGCGACCGGCGACGCCACCATGGCCCTGTCGGACTTCCTGGAGTGCGGCGCGCTGATGCGGCGCTGGAACCTCGACACGCCCGCGGTCGCGCCCTGGCGGCTCGGCGGGGCCGAGGCGTGGCTGGCCCTCGGCGACCGGCACCAGGCGGCCCGGCTGGTGGAGGAGCAGCTCGCCGAGCCCGACACCGGGCTCGTCCGCTCGCGCGGGATGGCGCTGCACTCGCTGGCGTCCGTCCGGCCGGCCGCCGAGCGGCCCGCCCTGCTCCAGGAGGCGCTGCGGCTGCTGGAGGCCGCCGGGGCGCGCTACGAGGCCGCCTCCGTCCTGGCCGACCTGAGCCGCGCCTACCAGCGGCTCGGCGAGAAGGGACGCGCCCGGACCACCGCGCGGCGCGCGTGGCGGATCGCCAAGAGCTGCCACGCCGAGGAGATGTGCCAGGCGCTGCTGCCGTCGTCCTCGCCGCGCAGCGTCGGCGCCGGGCGGACGGCGGCCGGGACGCGCTCCTCGGGCGGCCCGCGCGGCTCGGCTCCCGCGCGGGCCGAGCAGAGCGCGTTCGCCAAGCTCAGCGACTCCGAGCGGCGGGTCGCGGTGCTCGCCGCGCAGGGCTACACCAACCGGGAGATCGCCGACCGGCTGTTCATCACGGTCAGCACCGTCGAGCAGCACCTCACCCGCGTGTACCGCAAGATGGGCATCCGGAACCGGGAGCAGCTCCTCGAAGGGGCGCACGCCGACAGCTCCGAGGCGGTGTGAACGGTCCCGGCGCGAGCGGCTCACCGGCGTGAACGGCTCCGCGGCGAGCGGCTCACCGGCGTGAACGGCCTCGCGGCCGCTAGGCGAGCGGTTCGGGTTCCGGGCCGCCGAGGTCGACGACGTCCCCGACGATCACCGGGAGCAGGAAGTCGGTCACCGCGTTCGCCACGTGCGGCAGGTGCCCCTGCAGGATGCGCGGCCCGCCGGGGAGGATCCGGGACTCGAACGGGCCGGTGGTCTGCTCGCGCCACGCGAGGACGTCGGCGACGCGCGTCCTCGGGTCGCGGGCCGCGCCGAACGCGAGGACGCCCGCGCGGATCCTCGCGTCCGCGCCGCAGGTGTAGGGATCGGCGGGCGGACGCGGCGGGGCGGCCTCGTGGTGGCATTCGGCGCCCGAGAAGCGGCTTCGGCGACCGCGTGCGCGCAGGGGCAGGACGTCCGCCAGCGGCCCCGTGGAGGACGACTCGTCGCCGGCTGGGCCGAGGTCACCGAGGGCGGGGCCGTGGACGGAATCGCCGCCGCCGTCCGGGCGGAAGCGGCAGGGCGCGCGGCACGCCGCGGCGAACAGCGCCACCGGCCCGGTGACGCGCTCGCGCTCCAGGCGGCGGGCCGTCTCGAACGCGAGGATCGCGCCCGTCCCGTGCCCGAACAGCGCGAGCGGACGGGCGCGCTCCCGGTGTTCGCGCAGCGCGGCGACGGCGCGGTCCGCGCGCTCGGCGGTGCCCGCCATCGGCGGATCGCCGATGCGGTGGTCCGCGAACGGCTCCTCCACGGCGACCACGTCGATCGACGGCGCGAGCATCTCGGCGAGCGCGCTCAGCCGTCCGCCGCACAGGTCGCGGTCGGGCAGGCACACCATGAGGACCTTGGCGCGCGGGTCGCGGCGGATCTCGCGGACGGTGGAGGCGGGGACGTTCGGGGGCATCGGACGGGGGTCCTTCACATGCGCGGGGTGGGGGCGGCCCGTGTGCTCGGCGAGCCCCAGGCCCCGGGCGGACGGTACGTCCGGGGCCGCACCCAGCCGGGGACCGGCGGGCGCGCCGCGTCACCGCCCTCCCCGGCCGTGCTCCGCGACCGGACGACGGCGAGCACGGCCACGGTCAGCGCGGCCAGCTCCTCGTCGGTCGGCGCGCCGCGCACCACCCGCAGCAGCGGCTCGTCCGCACCGGACGCCGGTGCCGTCACGGCCGCGCTCACAGCGGGAGGTTGCCGTGCTTGCGCGACGGCAGCGGCGCGTCCTTCGCGCGCAGCATCGCCAGCGACCGGACCAGCACCCTGCGGGTGTCGGCGGGGTCGATGACGTCGTCCACCAGGCCGCGTTCGGCGGCGTAGTAGGAGTGCATCAGCTCCTGCCGGTACTCCTTGATGCGCTGCGCGCGGGCCTCGTCCGGGTCGGGCGCGGCGGCGATCTCCCGGCGGAACACCACGTTCGCCGCGCCCTCCGCGCCCATGACCGCGATCTCGTTGGTCGGCCACGCGAACGACAGGTCGCAGCCGATGGACCGGGAGTCCATCACGATGTACGCCCCGCCGTACGCCTTGCGCAGGATCACCTGGACGCGCGGGACGGTGGCGTTGCAGTAGGCGTACAGCAGCTTCGCGCCGTGCCGGATGATGCCGCCGTACTCCTGGTCCTTGCCGGGCAGGAAGCCCGGGACGTCCACGAGGGTGACCAGCGGGATGCTGAACGCGTCGCAGAACTGGACGAACCGCGCGCCCTTCTCGCTGGCCGGGATGTCGAGCACCCCGGCCGACACCGACGGCTGGTTCGCGACGACGCCGACGACGTGGCCGTCCAGGCGGGTGAGGGCGCAGACCAGGTTGGTGGCCCAGCGCGCGTGCACCTCGAACACCTCGCCGTCGTCCACGATCTCGCGGATGACGTCCCGCACGTCGTAGGACTGCCGGGGGTTGGGCGGCACCAGGTCCAGCAGGGCGTCGCAGCTCCGGTCGGCCGGGTCGGCGGTGAACGCGACGGGCGCCAGCTCGCGGTTGTTGGACGGCAGCATCGACAGCAGGTACCGGACCTCGGCGAGGCACTCGGCCTCGTCGTCGCAGACGATCGCCGCGACCCCGGACACCGCGCCGTGCATCTCCGCGCCGCCGAGCTCCTCGTGCGTGACGCTCTCGCCGGTGACCGCGCCGACCACGTCCGGGCCGGTGATGTACATCTGCGCGGTCCCGCGGACCATGAACACGAAGTCGGTCAGCGCCGGGGAGTAGGTCGCGCCGCCCGCGCACGGCCCGAGGACCACGCTGATCTGCGGGATCACCCCGGACGCCCGGACGCTGCGGCGGAAGATCCCGCCGTAGCCGGCGAGCGCGGTGACGCCCTCCTGGATCCGCGCGCCCGCGCCGTCGTTCAGCCCGACCAGCGGCGCGCCCGCGGCCTCGGCCAGGTCCATCAGCTTGTGGATCTTGGCCGCGTGGGCCTCGCCGAGCGAGCCGCCGAACACCCGGAAGTCGTGCGCGTAGGCGAACACCGTCCGGCCGTCCACCCGGCCCCAGCCGGTGACCACGCCGTCGGTGGCGGGACGGCGGTCCTCCAGCCCGAACCCGCTCGCGCGGTGCCGCCGGAGCTGCTCGACCTCCTGGAAGGTGCCGGGGTCGAACAGCAGCTCCAGCCGCTCGCGGACGGTCAGCTTCCCCTTGGCGTGCTGCCGCCGGGTCGCCTCGGGCGACGGGCCGCGCTCGGCCTCGGCCTTCAGCTCGCGCAGCTCGGCGACGCTCGACCGCATGTCGGCCGGACTCTCCACCTCGGCGGCGGCCTCGGTGGTGGCCTCGGTGGCGGCCTCGGCCGCCGCCGCGGCGCCGGCCTTCGTCGCGGCGGCCTCCGCGGCGTCCGCGCCAGCGACCATCGTCATGCGGCTCCTCCTCACGTGGCGTGACCGGATCCCGGACGGCGTCGGCCGGGATCGCTCGATCGGGATCCACCGTCGCCGCGCCTCCCGCGCCGCACAACCCCACTGAGCACGGGTTAGGGGAGGCTAGGGGTCGCCGGCACCGGCTCCCGGAGCGGCGCGGCGGGCGCGCCGGGGCGCGCCGCCGCGCCTAGGGGGTGCTACGGGTAGCGACCGGCGCGCGGCGGGGCCGACGATCGGCCTTCAGGCGCCCGTCGCCGCACCCGCTGTTTCCCCGCTGCTCGTCCGTTCCGCTCTTCGCCCGTCCCGCTCTTCGCCTGTTCTGCTCTTCGTCTGTTCTGTTCTTCGCCCGTTCCGCGCCCTCGGGGCGCGTTCCCGTTCCGGTCACCATCCGCGCGAGGGAGGCGCTCGCCGCCATGTCGAGTGATCTTGTCCACGGCTCCGGGCCCGTCCCCGGCGCCCGGCCCGCCCACGGGGCCATCGCGATCGTCGGGGTCGCGTGCCGGCTGCCCCGGGCGGCGGACGCCGCCGCGTTCTGGGAGCTGCTGCGCGCCGGCCGGAGCGCGGTCACCGAGGTGCCGCCCGGCCGCTGGGACCCGGACGCGGTGCTGCCGGACGCGCCGGAGCGGCACCGCGCCGGGCTGCGGTACGGCGGCTTCCTCGACCGGGTGGACGGCTTCGACGCGGCGTTCTTCGGGATGTCCCCGCGCGAGGCCGTAGCGACCGACCCGCAGCAGCGGCTGTTCGCCGAGCTGGCCTGGGAGGCGCTGGAGGACGCCGGGATCGTCCCGGCCACGCTGCGCGACTCCGCGACGGGCGTGTTCGCGGGCGCGATCGCCGCGGACTACGCGGCCCTGGCGCGGCGCGGCGGCGCGATCACCCACCACTCGCTGCCGGGCCTCAACCGCGGCGTCATCGCCAACCGCGTCTCCTACGCGCTGGGCCTGCGCGGGCCGAGCCTCGCGGTCGACTCGGCGCAGTCGTCGTCGCTGGTCGCGGTGCACCTGGCCGCCGAGAGCCTGCGCCGGGGTGAGACGGCGCTCGCGCTCGCGGGCGGCGTCGCGCTGAACCTCGCGCCCGAGGGCGCGGAGATCGCCGGACGGTTCGGCGGCCTGTCCCCCGACGGCCGCTGCCACACCTTCGACGCCCGCGCCAACGGCTACGTGCGCGGCGAGGGCGGCGGCGTGGTCGTGCTGAAGCCGCTGGCCGCCGCGCTCGCCGACGGCGACCCGGTGTACGGCGTGATCCTCGGCAGCGCGGTCAACAACGACGGCGCGACGGACGGGCTGACGGTCCCGAGCGCGGAGGCTCAGGCCGCGGTGCTGCGGGCGGCGTGCGCGGACGCGGGCGTGGACCCGGCGCACGTCCCCTACGTCGAGCTGCACGGCACGGGGACGCCGACCGGCGATCCGCTGGAGGCCGCCGGGGTCGGCGCCGTGTACGGCGCGGCGCGTCCGGACGGGTCGCCGGTGCTGGTCGGCTCGGCGAAGACGAACGTCGGGCACCTGGAGGGCGCGGCGGGCATCGTCGGCCTGATCAAGACCGCGCTGAGCGTCCGGCACCGGGAGATCCCGGCGAGCCTGAACCACGAGACGCCGAACCCGCGCATCGATCCGGAGGGGCTGAACCTGCGGGTCCGGACCGAGCACGGTCCCTGGCCGGACGGCGCGCCGGTGCTGGCCGGGGTCAGCTCGTTCGGCGTCGGCGGGACGAACTGCCACGTCGTCCTCAGTGAAGGCCCTGACATCGCGACTCCGGCGCCGTCCGGGGAGGCTCCGCGCGTCCCGTGGACGGTCTCCGGCCGCACTCCGGCCGCGCTGCGCGAGCAGGCGTCCCGGCTCGCCGAGGCCGCCGCGCGGCACGACGCCTACGACACCGCCTGGTCGCTGGCCACGACGCGCACGCACTTCGAGCGGCGGGCGGTCGTGCTCGGCCCCGACCACGCCGCGCAACTGGCCGCCCTCCGCGCCGGCGACGAGGTGCCCGGCCTGGTCACCGGCGTCGTCCGGGACCGCGGCAAGACCGTGTTCGTCTTTCCCGGCCAGGGCTCGCAGTGGCCGGAGATGGCGCGCGAGCTGCTGGCCACCTCGCCGGTCTTCCGCGCGTCGGTCGAGGCGTGCGACGCCGCGCTCGTCCCGCACACCGGCTGGTCGCTGACCGCGCTGCTCGAAGGCGGCCCGGACGCACCGTCGCCGGACCGCGCGGACGTCGTCCAGCCCGCGCTGTTCGCGATGATGGTGTCGCTGGCGCGGGTCTGGGAGTCGCTGGGCGTCCGCCCGGACGCGGTGGTCGGGCACTCGCAGGGCGAGATCGCCGCCGCGCACGTCGCGGGCGCGCTCGGCCTGGCGGACGCGGCGCGCATCGTCGCGCTCCGCAGCCGGACGATCATGGCGCTGGCGGGGACCGGCGCGATGGCCTCGGTGCCGCTGCCCGCCGGCCGGGTGGCGGAGCTGATCGCGCCGCACGGCGAGCGGCTGAGCGTCGCGGCCGTCAACGGCCCGGCCACGACCGTCGTCGCCGGGACGCCCGAGGCGATCGCCGCGCTCGTCGCCGCGTGTGAGGCGGACGGCGTCCGCGCCAAGGCCGTCCCGGCCGTGGACTTCGCGTCGCACTCGCCCGCCGTCGAGGCCGTCCGGGACGAGCTGATCGACCGGCTCGCCGGCGTCACGCCGCTGCCGTCCGAGGTGGCGTTCTACTCGACGGTCACCGGCACGGCCGTGGACACGACGACCCTGGACGCCGGGTACTGGTACGCCAACCTGCGCGAACCGGTGCTGTTCGAGCCGACCGTCCGGGCGCTCGCGGACGCGGGGTTCGGCACGTTCGTGGAGTCGAGCCCGCATCCGGTGCTCGCCCTCGGACTCGGCCAGACCCTGCCGGACGCGCTGGTCGTCGGTTCGCTGCGGCGGCGCGAGGAGTCCTGGCCCGCGCTGCACACCGCCCTCGCGCACCTGCACGTCAACGGCGTGGACGTGGACTGGACGGGGCTGTTCACGGCCCGTCCGCCGCGCCGGGTGCCGCTGCCGACGTACGCGTTCCAGCGCGAGAGCTACTGGCCGGACGTGTCGTCCGAGTACGAGTCCGTCGCTCCGCGCGTCGAGGTCGGGACCGTCCAGGAGACCGTCTCGGACGGCGGCCTCTCGGACAGCGGCCTCACTTGGGCCGAACGGATCGCGGCGCTTCCGGAGGACGAGCGGCGGCGCGGGGCGCGTGAGCTGGTGCGGCTGCGGACGGCGATCGTCCTCGGCCACCTCAGCGCCGACACCGTGGACGCCGACCGGGCGTTCCGCGACCTCGGCATGGACTCGTCGATGGCCGTCCAGCTACGCGACCGCCTCGCCGACGCGACCGGCCTCCACCTGCCCGACACGCTCGTCTACGACCACCCGAGCCCCGAGGCGCTGGCCCTCCGGCTGTGCGAGCTTGCCGTGTCGTCCGGTCCGAGCGCCACCACCGCCGTCTCCCCCGTCGCGGACGCGTCCGATCCGATCGTCATCGTCGGCATGGCGTGCCGCTATCCCGGCGGCGCGCGCTCGCCGGAGGACCTGTGGCGGCTCGTCGCCGACGGCGCGGACGTCGTCGGCGGCTTCCCCGAGGACCGCGGCTGGGACCTGGACGCCCTCTACTCGCCCGAGCCCGGCGTCCCCGGCCGCACCTACACGCGCCGCGGCGGCTTCCTGGACGGCGCCGCCGACTTCGACGCGGAGTTCTTCGGCCTGAACCCGCGCGAGGCGGCGGCCATGGACCCGCAGCAGCGGATGCTGCTGACAGTCGCGTGGGAGGCGTTCGAGCGCGCCGGGATCGACCCGTCCGGCCTGCGCGGCAGCGCCACCGGCGTGTTCGTCGGCGCGATGGCGCAGGAGTACGGGCCGCGCCTGTCCGACGGCGGCGACGGCCTCGGCGGCTACCTGCTCACGGGCAACACCGTCAGCGTCGCGTCCGGGCGGATCTCGTACGCGTTCGGGCTGGAGGGCCCGGCCGTCACGATCGACACCGCCTGCTCGTCGTCGCTGGTGGCGCTGCACCAGGCGGCGCAGGCGCTGCGGAGCGGCGAGTGCTCGCTGGCACTGGCGGGCGGTGTGACCGTGATGTCCACGCCGGGCATGTTCGTGGAGTTCGCCCAGCAGCGCGGGCTGTCGCCGGACGGCCGCTGCAAGTCGTTCTCCGCCTCGGCGGACGGCACCGGCTGGTCCGAGGGCGCGGGCCTGCTGCTGCTCGAACGCCTCTCGGACGCGCAGCGCAACGGCCACCGCGTGCTCGCGGTCGTGCGCGGCTCCGCGATCAACCAGGACGGGGCCTCCAACGGGCTGACCGCGCCGAACGGGCCGTCCCAGGAACGCGTCATCCGCCAGGCCCTCGCCAACGCCGGCCTTTCGGGGACGGACGTCGATGCGGTCGAGGCGCACGGCACGGGCACGACGCTCGGCGACCCGATCGAGGCGCAGGCGCTGCTCGCCACCTACGGGCAGGAGCGCTCCGAGCCGCTGCGGCTCGGCTCGATCAAGTCCAACATCGGGCACACGCAGGCCGCGGCAGGCGTCGCGGGGATCATCAAGATGGTCGAGGCGATGCGGCACGGCGTCCTGCCGCGCACCCTGCACCTCGACGAGCCGTCGCCGCGCGTGGACTGGACGTCCGGGCACGTCACGCTCCTCGCCGAGGCCGAGCCCTGGCCGGAGACGGAAACGGGGACGGGGACGGACCGTCCGCGCCGGGCGGCCGTCTCGTCCTTCGGGATCTCGGGGACGAACGCGCACGTCATCATCGAGGAATCCGCCCAGCCGGTCACGCCTGATGAGCCGCGGTGGGACGGGCCCGTCCCGTGGACGCTCTCCGCGAAGACGCCCGACGCGCTGCGCGATCAGGCGCGGCGGCTCGTCGATCACGTGAAGTCGCGGCCTGGGCTGCACGCGGCGGACGTGGCGCATTCTCTGGACGTGTCGCGCGCCTCCTTCGAGCACCGCGCGACGGTGGTGGGCGCGTCCCGTGAAGAGCTGCTCGACGGCCTCGCGGCGCTGGCCCAGGACGTGCCGTCCCCGGCGGTCGTGCGCGGGAGCTCGTCCGGCGATGTCGCCTTCGTCTACACCGGCCAGGGATCGCAGCGGTCCGGCATGGGACGCGAGCTGTACGAGGCGTTCCCCGCGTTCGCCGCCGCGCTGGACGAGGTGTGCGAGCACATCGACCTGCCCGTCAAGCAGATCATGTTCGCCCCGGACGACGCGCGGATCAACGACACCCTCTACACGCAGACCACGCTGTTCGCGCTCCAGACCGCGCTGACCCGGCTGCTGGCCGGCTTCGGCGTCACGCCGACGCACCTGATCGGGCACTCGATCGGCGAGATCGCCGCCGCGCACGCCGCCGGGATCCTGACGCTGCCGGACGCGGCGCGGCTGATCACGGCACGCGCGTCGCTCATGCAGGAGCTGCCGTCCGGCGGAGCGATGATCGCCGTCCGGGCGTCCGAGGCGGAGGTCGCGCCGCGGCTGACCGCGCGGGTCTCGATCGCGGCGGTCAACGGCCCGGACTCGGTCGTCCTGTCGGGTGCGGAGGACGAGGTCACCGCGATCGCGGACTCGTTCGCGGCCGAGGGACGGCGCGTCCGCCGCCTGACGGTCTCGCACGCGTTCCACTCGCCGCTGATGGACCCGATGCTGGACGCCTTCCGCTCGCGGATCGAGGACCTCGACTACCGCGCGCCCGGCATCCCGCTCGTCTCGACGCTCGTTGAGGACGGGGCGTTCGACGCGGCCTACTGGACGGACCACGTCCGCGGCACGGTCCGGTTCCACGACGGCCTGGCGGCGCTCGGCGAGCTCGGCGTCACCTCGTTCATCGAGATCGGACCGGACGCGGTCCTGACCGCGCTCGTGCGGACGGCGCTGCCCGAGGTGGACGCCGTGTCCGTGCTGCGCCGCGACCGTTCGGAGCGGCTCGCCCTGGTCGGCGCGCTCGCGCACCGGGCCGAGGCCGACTGGACGCCGCTCCTCTCGGACGCGCGCGTCGTCGACCTGCCGACCTACGCGTTCCAGACGCGGCGCTTCTGGCTGGACACGCCGTCGTCGGCGGCGTCGGCGGCGGGCCTGGGCCTGGACGCCGCCGGGCATCCGCTGCTCGCGGCCGTCAACGACCTCCCGGACGGCGGGCGCCTGTTCACCGGCCGTCTGGCCGCGTCCACGCACGGCTGGCTGGGCGATCACGTCGTCCTCGGGAAGGCCCTGCTGCCCGGGACCGCGTTCGTGGAGCTCGCACTCCACGCGGCGGGCGCGGACGGCGAGGTGTCCGAGCTGACGCTCCACGCGCCGCTGCCGATCCCGGCGCGTGGCGGCGTCCGGGTGCAGGTCGCGGTCGGTGCGGAGGAGTCGGGCCGTCGCGAGCTGACCGTCCACTCCCGTCCGGACGGCTCGGAAGAGGGCTGGACGCACCACGCGACCGGCACGTTGGTCCGCCGACGGACGGTCTCCGGCGAGTCGCTCGGCGTGTGGCCTCCGGCCGACGCCGTCGAGGTCGATCTGGCCGACGCCTACGAACTGCTCGCCGATCGCGGTTACGAGTACGGGCCGGTGTTCCGGGGCCTGCGGGCCTTGTGGCGACGCGGCGACGAGCTGTTCGCCGAAGCGCACGGATCGCAGGCGGACGGCGCGTTCGGGCTCCACCCGGCGCTGCTCGACGCCGCGCTGCACGCGCTCCTCCTGGACGAGGAGCCGGACGCGCCCGTGCGCGTCCCGTTCTCCTGGCGGGACGTCCGTTTGGAGACGTCCGGGGCGACGGTGCTGCGGGCGCGGCTCACCCGGACCGGCCCCGATTCCGTGGCCCTTCGCGCTTTCGACGCGTCCGGCACGCCCGTGATGTCGATCGGGTCGCTGACGATGCTGCCCGTCGCGTCCGAGCAGCAGCCGGACGCGTTGTTCGAGGTCACCTGGCCCGAGGTCGAGATCGAGAGCGGCGCGCCCGAGGCGATGGTCCTGACGCCGACCTCGCTGCACGACGCGCTGACCTCCGTGCAGACCTGGCTGGCGGACGACCGGTTCGCCGACCGCCGCCTGGCCGTCGTCACGCACCGGGCGGTCGCCGTCTCCGGCGACGACGACATCGACACCGGCCTCGCGCCGGTCTGGGGACTGCTGCGCTCGGCGCAGTCGGAGAACCCGGACCGGATCGTCCTGATCGACGTGGACGGCACCGACGCTTCGGCCGAGGCGCTGCCGGCCGTCCTGGCCGGGAACGAGCCGCAACTGGCGCTGCGCGACGGCCGCGTCCACGCACCGCGCCTGGCGCGCGTCGAGGCGTCGCCGACTCGGCGCACGCTCGACGGCACCGTCCTGATCACCGGTGGGACGGGAGCGCTGGGCGCGCTCGTCGCGCGGCATCTGGTGGAGACCCGCGGCGTCCGGAACCTGCTGCTCGTCAGCCGCCGCGGCCCGGCCGCCGCCGGCGCGGCCGAGCTGGAAGCCGGCCTGACCGCGCTCGGCGCGTCCGTCCGGATCGCCGCCTGCGACGCCGCCGACCGGCCCGCGCTCGCCGCGCTGCTCGCGTCGGTTCCGGCGGCGCATCCGCTGACCGCCGTCGTGCACACGGCCGGGATCCTGGACGACGGTCTGCTCGCGTTCCTCACGCCCGAGCGGCTGGACGCGGTCCTGCGGGCCAAGGCCGACGCCGCGCTCAACCTGCACGAACTGACCCGCGACCTGTCGGCGTTCGTCCTGTTCTCCTCGATCGCCGGGATCGTCGGGAGCCCGGGCCAGGCGAACTACGCCGCCGCGAACGTCGCGCTCGACGCGCTCGCGGCACGGCGGCGCGCGGAAGGACTGCCCGCCACGTCCATCGCCTGGGGCCTGTGGGACGAGGTCGGCGGCATGGCCGCCGGTCTCACCGACGCCGAACGCGCCCGCTGGGCCCGCGCGGGCATCCTGCCGATCTCCGCCGAGCTGGGCCTGTCGCTGCTGGACGCCGCGCTGGCGGACGACCGTCCGTGCGTCGTCGCGACGCGCCTGGACGTGGCCGCGCTGCGCGCCGAGGCCCGCGCCGGGACGATGCCGCCGCTGTTCCGCGGCCTCGTGCGCGTCCCGACCGGGAAGGCCGCGGCCGACACCGCGGACGTACCCGGGCTGGTGCGGTCGGCGGTCGCGGCCGTCCTCGGCCACGGTTCGCCGGACGGCCTGGACGTCGCCCGTTCGTTCCGCGATCTCGGCTTCGACTCGCTGACGGCCGTCGAGCTGCGCAACCACCTCAACGGCGCGACCGGCCTCCGCCTCCCCACGACGTTGATCTTCGACTACCCGAACCCGGCGGCGCTGGCCTCGCACATCGAGTCCGAACTGTCCGGGACACGGCAGCCGACGGCCGACGCCGTCGTCGCGCACCGCGCCGCCGGGGACGACGACCCGATCGTGATCGTCGGAATGGCGTGCCGCTACCCCGGCGGCGCGCGGTCCCCGGAGGACCTGTGGCGCCTCGTCGCGGACGGCACGGACGCGATCTCCGGCTTCCCCGCCGACCGGGGCTGGAACGTCGAGGAACTGTACGACCCCGACCCGGAACGCACCGGAACCTCGTACGCGCGCGAAGGCGGCTTCCTGCACGACGCCGCCGGCTTCGACCCGGCGTTCTTCGGCATCTCGCCCCGCGAGGCCCTCACGATCGACCCGCAGCAGCGACTGCTGCTCGAAGTCGCCTGGGAGGCGTTCGAGCGCGCCGGGATCGACCCGTCCGGCCTGCGCGGCAGCCGCACGGGCGTGTTCACCGGGATCATGTACGACGACTACGGCGCGCGGCTCCGCCCGAACGCCCCGACCGGCTTCGAGGGGTATGTCGGGAACGGAAGCATGCCGAGCATCGCGTCCGGGCGCGTCTCCTACACGTTCGGGCTGGAAGGCCCCGCGGTCACGATCGACACGGCGTGCTCGTCGTCCCTGGTCGCGCTGCACCTGGCGTCCCAGGCGCTGCGCAACGGCGAGTGCACGCTCGCGCTCGCGGGCGGCGCGACGGTGATGGCGACCCCGGCCACGTTCGTCGAGTTCTCGCGCCAGCGGGGCCTGTCGCCGGACGGCCGCTGCAAGTCGTTCTCCTCTGCGGCCGACGGGACCGGCTGGTCCGAGGGAACCGGGCTGCTGCTGCTCGAACGCCTCTCGGACGCGCGCCGCAACGGGCACCGCGTGCTCGCGGTCGTGCGCGGCTCCGCGATCAACCAGGACGGCGCGTCCAACGGCCTGACCGCACCGAACGGGCCGTCCCAGGAACGCGTCATCCGCCAGGCCCTGGCGAACGCGGGCCTGTCCCCGTCGGACGTCGATGCCGTCGAGGCCCACGGCACCGGCACCACCCTCGGCGACCCGATCGAGGCCCACGCCCTGCTCGCCACCTACGGCCAGGACCGCTCCGAGCCGCTGCGGCTCGGCTCGATCAAGTCCAACATCGGGCACACGCAGGCCGCCGCCGGAGTCGCCGGGATCATCAAGATGGTCCAGTCGATGCGGCACGGCCTGCTCCCCCGGACGCTGCACGTGGACGAGCCGTCCCCGCACATCGACTGGGACGCGGGCCGCGTCGAACTCCTCCGCGACCCGGCGCCGTGGCCCGCGACCGGCCGTCCGCGCCGGGCCGCCGTCTCGTCCTTCGGAATCAGCGGCACCAACGCCCACGTCATCATCGAACAGCCCCCGACACTGGACGCCGCGCCGTCCGCCGAGCCCAGCGGCCCCATCCCGTGGGTTCTCTCAGGCCAGTCGGACGAGGCACTCCAGGACCAGGCCCGCCGCCTGCTCGACCACGTGACCGAACACCCGGACCTGAACCCGGCCGACATCGCCCACTCCCTCGCCACGACCCGCGCGAAGTTCGACCACCGCGCCGCCGTCGTCGGCGCCGACCGGGACGTCCTGCTGGCCGGGCTGGCCGCCCTGTCGCAAGGCGCGACGTCACCCGCCGCCGTCCGGGGCGAGGCGTCCTCGGACGGCAAGGTCGCGTTCCTCTACACGGGCCAGGGCTCGCAGCGGCCCGGCATGGGCCGTGAACTGTACGAGACGTTCCCGGTCTTCGCCGAGGCGCTGGACGAGATCTGCGAGCACTTCGACCTGCCCGTCAAGCAGGTCATGTTCGACACCGCCGGCACGGAGATCAACGACACCCTCTACACGCAGACGACCCTGTTCGCCTTCCAGGCGGCGCTGACCCGCCTGCTCGCGTCCTTCGGGATCACGCCGACGCATCTCATCGGCCACTCGATCGGCGAGATCGCCGCCGCCCACACCGCGGGAGCCCTCTCCCTCCCGGACGCCGCGCGCCTGGTCGCCGCTCGCGCGCGGCTCATGCAGGACCTCCCGTCCGGCGGCGCGATGATCGCCGTCCAGGCCGCGCCAGAAGCCGTCGTCCCGCAGCTCCTCCCCCGCGTCTCCATCGCCGCGGTCAACGGCGCGACCTCGACCGTCATCTCCGGCGACGCCGCCGAAGCCGAGCAGATAGCCCGCCACTTCGCCGACCAGGGCGTCAAGACCCGACGCCTGACCGTGAGCCACGCCTTCCACTCCCCGCTGATGGACCCGATCCTGGAGCCGTTCCGGGAGCAGGCGTCCACCCTCGCCTACCGCCCCGCCGAGATCCCGCTGATCTCGAACCTCACCGGCCTTCCGCAGACCGAGCCCATGAGCGCCGGCTACTGGACGGACCACATCCGAGGCACCGTCCGCTTCCACGAGGGCATCGGCGCCCTGGCCGCCGAGGGCGTCACCACGTTCATCGAGATCGGCCCGGACGCCATCCTCACGTCCCTCACGCAATCGGCCCTCCCCGAAGCGGCCGTCATCCCGACCCAACGCCGCGACCGCCCCGAGCGCCTGACCCTCATCAGATCCGTCGCCCAAGCCGAAACGCACGGCGCCACCGCCACCTGGACGCCGCTCCTTGGCGACGCCCAGACCATCGACCTTCCGACCTACGCGTTCCAGCGCCGCCGCTACTGGCTGGACGCCCCGGACGCGTCGGGCAGCCCGTCCGGGCTGGGCCTGGAACCCGCCGCCCACCCGATGCTGTCCACGGCGACGGAACTCCCCGACGGCACCCACCTGTTCACCGGCCGCCTGACCCAGACCGCCCACCCCTGGCTGAACGACCACGTGGTCATGGGCACGGTCATCCTCCCCGCAACGGCCCTGGTGGAACTCGCCCTCCATGCCGCCCAAACGGTAGCCCTCGACGAACTGGCGGAGCTGGTCCTGAACGCCCCCGTGACCTTCGGCTCGGAAGGCGCCGCCCTCCTCCAACTCGTCATCACCCCGGAGGACGAGACCGGAGCCCGCACCCTCACGATCCGCTCCCGCTCCACCGAAGACCACTCCTGGACCGAGAACGCCACCGGCACCCTGACCCGCTCCCCAACCCCCACCCTCGTCTAAGCGCGCACGACAAGGGACGCCCCGCCGCACGAACCGGCGGGGCGCCCCGCGACGTCCGTCGCTCGCGCTTGGTCTAGGCGTCGATGCGATGGTCCTCGGTGTCCAGCCAGACGTACTGGCCCTCGCCGGTGACGGTCAGGCCCCATCGGTCCGCGGTGGGACGATCGAGCCGGTCCCACCATCGGCAGGCGTCCTCAACTTCCTGCCACAAGTCGCGCTCGCCCGACTGGCGGACCGGAAACTTCTCCGCGCCCGGTTCCACGTCCAGGGCGGCCCACGAACCCGACCAGGGATCGACCAGCCAGGCCGTGTAGGCCCTGTCGTCGTGGAACTCGACGACCAACTTGCAGTGCGGCACCCTCAGCCCGATCGCGAGGGACGCGTCGTACTCCCCGAGCACCGGCGAGGGGTGCGTCCGGGTGAACGAGTGCCGCGCCCCGTCCGCCTCACGCACATCGCGGACCAGTGAGGCGCGTTTCCCGCGCTGGTCCCGCAGCCGCATGAACGCCACGTTGTCCACGATCCGGCCCCGCATGACCGCGTCCCGTCCCACCGTTAACGACACCAGCGCCCCGTTGTGGAAGTCGGTGGCCCACGGCACCAGCACCCGGCCGCCCGGCCGCGTCTGCTCCGCCCACGCGTGCGGGACCCGGCCGGCCGCCACCGTGGCGATCACCCGGTCGAACGGCGCGCGGTCCGGGTGCCCCGACGCGCCGTCCCCGACATCGACCGTGACGCGATACCCCTCCCGCCGCAGCACGCGACGGGCGCGCTCGCCCAGCGCCGGGTCGATCTCCACCGAGGTCACCCTGTCCGGCCCCAGCCGTTCGGCCAGCAGCGCGGCGTTCCAACCGGTGCCCGTGCCGATCTCCAGGACGTCCATGCCCGGCTCGACCTCCAACGCCACGAGCATCCGAGCCACCACCCCGGGCTGACTGGCCGAGCTGGTGACCTGGTGACCGGCCCGTCCCGGCCCGGCCGGGACACCGTCGTCCACCTGCGTGATCACCGCCTCGTCGCCGTAGCACAACGCCAGCCACGCGGCTTCGTCGTCGGCCCGGTCCACCGGCTCCAGCAGGTCGCCGTCCTCCACCCACACGGTGTCGGGGATGAACCGATGCCGAGGCACCGCCTCGAACACCGCACGCCACTCCGGGGTGAGCACTCCCGATGCGGTGAGCTCGGCGACCAGCCGCGCCGACAACCCCTCGGGATCGGTCACCTACTTGCTCTTTTCATGCCGACCACCACCAGGAGGATCCTTGGGCTCCTTGGGCGGCACCGGCCTGTCCCACTGCCCGTCCTTCTCCTTCTCGTCATCATGCTTGCCCACGGCGAGCTCCCTTTCTGCCGTCCACGCGGCGCGCGCTCCGGTTGCGACGGTAACGTTCAGCGCTCCTTCCGACACGCTAGGTTCGCAGCGCCCTCAAACTCCAGCGTTGTGGCGAAGTGTGGCGAGCAGGTTCGCTCGGCACGTCGATCGCGCGAGCGATCAGGGTCGGACGGATGCCTTATAGACGGGGTTATTTTTCGGAGGCCGTCGCCCGGCTCGGGACGCTACCGGAGCCCGCGCTGCGAGTTCTGGGCGCTGGGCTCGCCGAGGCGTTGCAGGCCGTCCACGCGGTGGGGCTGGTGCATGGCGACCTCAAGCCGGCGAACATCCTGCCGGCCGAGGACGGTCCGAAGGTCATCGACTTCGGGATCACCAAGGCGCTCGACGCGTCGCGGCTGACCGGCACCGGGGGCGTGGTCGGGACGCCGGCGTTCATGGCGCCCGAGCAGATCAGCGGCGGGACGGTGGGGACGGCGGCCGACGTGTTCGCGCTGGGCGGCGTCCTCGTCCACGCGGCCACCGGGTTCGGACCGTTCAGCAAGGGGGATTCGGCGTCCCTGCTGTACCGGGTGATGTACGAGGAGCCTCAGCTGGAGGGCGTGCCGGCGTCGCTGCGGGCGCTCGTGGCCGCCTGCCTGGACAAGGATCCGGCGAAGCGGCCCGGTCTGGCGGTGGTCCTGGAGTCGCTCGCGCCGGGTGATCCGGCGGCGCTGGTGTCGGCGGCGCTGGTGTCGGCGGCGCTCCGGCGCGAGGTCGCGGCGCGGGAGCAGGAGGCCACGGCTCTGGCCAGCATGCCGGTGACCCCGCCGACACCGAACTGCAGGGCGTCCGGGGCGGCGGCCTCATCGCCCTCGCCGACCGCGACGACGCCACGACCCACTACGCCACCGCTTACGCCCTCGACATCCACCGCCTACGCCCTCGACATCGCGACCGGCGCGGTCCGCTGGAGCCGTCCCTACGTCACCGCGGACCTCAGCCTGCACGGCGGCGACATCGCCCTGGCCGGACGCCCCGGCAACGGGATCGAGGCGCTGTCCGTCACCACCGGCAAGACGCTCTGGGGAGCCGAAGTGCCGGACGACTACAGCACCGGCGCCCCCTGGGTCACCGTGGCGAACGGCACGGTCTACCTGGCCGGGACGAGGCTCGACGCCTGGGACGCCACCACCGGCGAGCACCGGTGGTCCTTCACGCCGTCCGCGTCCCGGAACCGCGACCGCACCCTCATCGTGAACGGCAGGCGCGCCTACACCCTGGACAACCGCAAGCTCGTCGCGCTCGACGCCCGCACCGGACGCCGCCTCTGGACGGCCGACACCCCCGCCGCGGACAACGCGCCGCTGCTGGCCCTCAACGGCCTGGTCTGCACCGCCGTCTCGGGAACGGCCGACCCCGGCCTCTACTGCTGGGACGAGCGGACCGGGAAGCTGCTCTGGAGCCACCCACTGGCCTCGTCCTCCGGCGACGACCAGTGGCTCCTCACGAACGCCGGAACGTTCCTGGTGCCCTGTCGGGCCCCACTCTCGCCGCCTTCCACGTCCCGCGCCGCTGACGCCTACCTGGCGAGGGCGGGGAGCTTCAGGCGGCCGGTGTTGTAGTCGGCGACGAGTTCCCGGACGGTCTCGCGGGCGCAGGTCTTGTTGGTGCCGATGAAGCCGGTCGGGCCGCGCTTGATCCAGCCGGTGACGTAGGCGCCGGGCACGGGTTCGCCGGTGGCGTCCAGGACTCGGCCGCGGTCGTTGGGGACTACGGCGCGGTCGGCGTCGAAAGGCAGGTCCGGCAGCGGGCGGGCCCGGTAGCCGATGGACGACAGGATCAGGCCCGCCTTCAGGTGCTCGGTCTCGCCGGTGGGGACGGTGCGGCCGGTCTCCGGGTCGAGGGCGTTGCGGGTGAAGGTGACACCCGTGTCGGTGATCTCGCTCGGGGCGAGGAGGTAGCGGAGGATGACGCGCCTTCCGGCCGTGGGTTCGGACGGCAGGGCGCGGATCGTGCGGTGCTTCAGGGACGACTCGTCCAGGCCCACGAGGTCGGCGGGCGGGACGACGACATCAGCGGCGGCGGTCAGGCCGACGAGTTCGGCCAGGGTGAAGGCCGAGTGGGCGGGGCCGCGGCGGCCGACCACGACGACCTCCTCGATCGCGCTCGTCCGGAGCGCTTCGAGGGCCGTGCGGGAGATCGTCGTGGACGCCAGCGAGTCCGGCGGGGACGTGAGGATGCGCGCCACGTCGAGGGCCACGTTGCCGTTGCCGATGATCACGGCGCGGGGGTGGGAGAGGTCGTACTCGTGGTGGGCGTGGTCGGGATGGCCGTTGTACCAGGCCACGAACTCGGTCGCCGTGGCGGTGCCGGACGCGCCCGGCACGTCCAGGCGGCGGTCGGACGAGGCGCCCGTCGCGTAGAGGACGGCGTGGTGGTCGCGCAGGAGGTCGGCGTGCGTGACGTCCTTGCCGATCTCGACGCCGAGATGGAGGTGGAAGCCGTCCTGGCGGGAGATGCGGTCGAAGACGTCGGTGACCCGGCGGGTCTCGGCGTGGTCGGGGGCGACGCCCGTCCGGGCCAGGCCGTAGGGCGTGGTCAGCCGCTCGTAGACGTCCACGCGCGCGCCCGGAATGGTCAGCAGCTCGTCCGCCGCGTACATCGCGGACGGCCCGGAGCCCACGATCGCCACGCGCAGGGACTCGCGGGACGCGACCTGGAGCGGCTTCTCGTGCGGCGCGAGGATCGTGCGGCGCCGCCGCCCGTCCTTGTAGAAGTCGGCGTTGATCTCCAGGAACGGGAGCTGGGCGTCGCCGAGCGCCCCCGCCGGCTTGATCGCGCCGACCGGGCACGCGTTCACGCAGGCCCCGCAGTCCACGCAGGCCGCGGGGTCGATGTAGAGCATCTCCGCGGTGCCGAAGTCGGGCTCGTCCGGGGTGGGGTGGATGCAGTTCACCGGGCACGCGTGGACGCACGAGGCGTCGTTGCAGCAGGACTGCGTGACGACGTGGGGCATGGGGGATCTTTCCGGGTCGGGCGGCGCCGGGGCGTCAGGCGGCGGTGGGGCGTCAGGCGGCGGTGGGGCGTCAGGCGGCGGTGGGGCGTCAGGCGGCGGTGGTGCGGGCGGGGCGGTGCGGCTCGCCGCGGTGGCGGGACGGGCGGCCGTCGATCTTCAGCGCCCGCCAGAGCCGGGTGGAGACCGGGTTCATCAGGCCGAGCTCCTCGGCCAGCATCCGGACGTCGCCGAAGTAGCTCCGCATGATGGCGCGGGAGGCGGGGCTGTCCCAGAACGCCTCCTTCATCACCGAGGCCGGGATGTCGAACCGGTACTGCAGGTCGCGCGGCGGCGTCATGATCGCGCCGGCGAGCCAGCGCATGATGATCGGGTAGGCGAGGGAGGTCGCGCCCCGGCCGAGCCTGCCCTGCCGCTTCACCTTGTCGTGCAGGAAGCGGTGCGCGAAGGAGATGTGCCGCGCCTCCTCGGCGATGTGGATCTCCATGGTGCGCAGCAGCGCCGGGGGCCGGTTCTCGCCGTCCCGGATCACCTCCTTCTGGAAGTGGTCGATCGGCTCCTCCCCGGCCAGGATGCCGATGAAGAAGATGATCGGCAGGTAGGCGCCGAGGTGCCAGAAGTGCGAGGTCGCGCGGTAGTCGCTGCGCATCCCGGGGACGGCCAGGCCGGTCCGGTTGACCAGCTCCTGGAACATCTGGATGTGGTTGCACTCCTCGGTCATCTCGTGGAGGCAGTAGCGGAACTCGGGCGTCCCGTTCGGCAGCCGCATCGCGTACTGCATCATGCCGCGGACGAGGACGCTCTCGAACTGGAGCCCGACCTTCTGGATGTTGGCGACGCGCCACATCCCGATCTCGATCCTCCGCTTCTCCGGCTGCGCCTTGTACCAGGGGTGCGCGCCGAGCGGGTCGCAGTCGGGCAGGATCCAGCGCGGGTCCTCGGGGTCGATCTGGAACTCGGGCGAGTCCCAGTCGATGTCGAGGTAGGGGTCGAAGCGCCGCGCCACCGAGCCCTCCGAGAGGACGCGCAGCGTGTCCCGGTAGTCCTGGTCGATCTTCACGACCGCCTCCGCCCACGAGTTCGTTTACAGTTCGTGGGTCGACTGTAAGTACCTGATCACTTGCAGGTCAAGGCCGGACGATCGCCCGGCCACGGTGATGTGGGACACTCGCCCCAGCGAGACGATGGGGAGGTCGGGGTGGTGGGCGGGCCGCGCGGCGACGCGTCCGGGGGGATGCGGCAGCGGATCTTGGACGCCGCGGCCGAGTGCCTGATCGAGGGCGGCTTCGCCTCCGGACGGATCCTGTCGGCGATCGCCCGCAAGGCGGGCATCTCGCGGCCGACGCTGTACAAGTACGGCGGGACGGTCGAGGACATCCGCCACGCGCTGGTCGAGCGCGAGCTCACCCGGTTCCTGGAGGCGCTCGCGCCGCGCCTGGAGGGCATGTCCTGGACGGCCGACTACGCCACCGACCTGCTGGTGTTCGTGGTCGGCTACGCGCGCGGGCACGCCCTGCTGAACGCGGCGCTGCGGGACGTCCCCGAGATCGTCCTGCCGGAGTTCACCCTCAACGCCGACGGCCCGATCCGGCGGATCTCCGAGCTGGCGGCCCCGATCGTCCAGCGGCACATCGACGCCGGGCGGATCCCGCCCGTGGACGTCGAGATGTTGACCGACGCGCTGTTCCGTATCACGCTGTCGATCGTGCTGATCCGCGGCCCCTACGACTTCGACGACCCCGAGGTGCTGCGCCGGTACCTGCGCAACGCCCTCGGCATGGTCGCGGAGCTGGCCTGATCCGCATCACACGGCTCTGACCTGCGAGAACACCGACTTGAATTGGTCGGTTCAGTCTCTTGAACCGTTCATGTTTGAGGGCGTAGGTTGGGCGGCATGAGCGCACCGCAGCCCCTGACCATCGCCGAGGAGCTGCGCGGTGCCGGCCTCCGGGTCACGGCCGCACGCGTCGCGCTGCTCGAGACCGTCCGCGCCGGTGACCACCTCGGCGTCGAGGCCCTCGCCGCCGGGGTCCGGGACCGGGTGGGCCACATCTCCCTGCAAGCCGTCTACGAGGCGCTGCACGCGCTGACCGCCGCCGGCCTGGTCCGGCGGATCGAGCCCGCGGGCAGCCCGGCGCGGTTCGAGGGCCGCGTCGGCGACAACCACCACCACATCGTCTGCCGCTCCTGCGGCGCGGTCGCCGACGTCGACTGCGCCGTCGGCGCCGCCCCCTGCCTGACCGCCTCCGACGACCACGGCTTCACCATCGACGAGGCCGAGGTCACCTTCTGGGGCCTGTGCCCCGACTGCTCAGCCGCTCAGAGTTCCTCATCGGTCTAGACCCCGAAGGGTTCCCCCATGTCTGAGAACCAGAACACCAGCGGAGAATGCCCCGTGGCGCACACCCGCGCCCCCCATCCGACCCAGGGCGGCGGCAACCGCCAGTGGTGGCCGGAGCGGCTCAACCTGAAGATCCTCGCCAAGGACCCGGCGGTCGCCAACCCGCTCGGCGCGGACTTCGACTACGCGGCCGCGTTCCAGACGCTCGACCTGCCCGCGGTGAAGCGCGACATCGCCGAGGTGCTGACCACCTCCAAGGACTGGTGGCCCGCCGACTTCGGGCACTACGGCCCGTTCATGATCCGGATGGCCTGGCACAGCGCGGGCACCTACCGCATCCACGACGGGCGCGGCGGCGCCGGCTCGGGCCAGCAGCGGTTCGCCCCCCTCAACAGCTGGCCCGACAACGGCAACCTCGACAAGGCGCGGCGGCTGCTGTGGCCGGTGAAGAAGAAGTACGGCGCCGCGCTGTCCTGGGCCGACCTGCTCATCCTCACCGGGAACGTCGCGCTGGAGACGATGGGCTTCCCGACGTTCGGCTTCGGCGGCGGCCGCGTGGACGCCTGGGAGGCCGACGAGGACGTCTACTGGGGCCCCGAGACCACCTGGCTCGGCGACGAGCGCTACACCGGCGACCGCGAGCTGGAGAGCCCGCTCGGCGCCGTCCAGATGGGTCTGATCTACGTCAACCCCGAGGGCCCGAACGGCACGCCCGACCCGCTCGCCGCGGCCCGCGACATCCGCGAGACGTTCCGCCGGATGGCGATGAACGACGAGGAGACCGTCGCGCTGATCGTCGGCGGCCACACCTTCGGCAAGACGCACGGCGCGGGCCCGGCCGAGAGCGTCGGCCCGGCCCCCGAGGCCGCGCCGATCGAGCAGCAGGGCCTCGGCTGGAAGAGCAGCCACGGCACCGGCAAGGGCGGCGACGCGATCACCAGCGGCCTGGAGGGCATCTGGACGACCACGCCGACGCGGTGGGACAACTCCTTCCTGGAGATCCTCTACGGGTACGAGTGGGAGCTGTTCCAGAGCCCGGCGGGCGCGCACCAGTGGCGGCCGAAGGACGGCGCGGGCGAGGGCACCGTGCCCGACCCGTTCGATCCGGAGAAGAAGCACGCGCCGACGATGCTCACCACCGACCTCGCGCTGCGCGTGGACCCGGTGTACGAGCAGATCACCCGGCGCTTCCTGGAGCACCCGGAGGAGCTGACCGAGGCGTTCGCGCGCGCCTGGTTCAAGCTCACCCACCGCGACATGGGCCCGGTCGTCCGCTACCTCGGCCCGGAGGTGCCGTCCGAGGTGCTGATCTGGCAGGACCCGCTGCCCGAGCGCACCCACGAGCTGATCGACGACGCGGACGTGGCCGACCTGAAGGCGCGCGTCCTCGGCTCCGGCCTGACCGTGTCGCAGCTGGTGTCCACGGCGTGGGCGGCGGCGTCGTCCTTCCGCGGCAGCGACAAGCGCGGCGGCGCGAACGGCGCCCGCATCCGGCTCCAGCCGCAGATCGGCTGGGAGGTCAACGAGCCCGACAGGATCGCGGCGGTGCTGCGGACGCTGGAGGGCGTCCAGGAGGCGTTCAACTCCGGCCGGACGGACGGCAAGCGCGTCTCGCTGGCCGACCTGATCGTCCTGGCGGGCGCGGCGGGCGTGGAGAAGGCCGCCCGGGACGCCGGCGTCGAGATCACCGTGCCGTTCACGCCGGGCCGCGTGGACGCCTCGCAGGAGCAGACCGACGTCGAGTCGTTCGAGGCGCTGGAGCCCGCCGCCGACGGCTTCCGCAACTACCTCGGCAAGGGCCTGCGGCTCCCCGCCGAGTACCTGCTGCTGGACCGCGCGAACCTGCTCACGCTCAGCGCCCCGGAGATGACCGTGCTGGTCGGCGGCCTGCGGGTGCTGGGCGCGAACTTCCAGGACTCGCCGGTCGGCGTGTTCACCGGCACGCCCGGGAAGCTGACCAACGACTTCTTCGTCAACCTGCTCGACCTCGACACCGAGTGGCGGGCGACCGGCGACGACAACCTCTTCGAGGGCGTCGACGCCGCGACCGGCAAGGTCCGCTGGACCGGCAGCCGCGTCGACCTCGTGTTCGGCGCGAACGCCGAGCTGCGGGCGGTCGCCGAGGTGTACGCGACCGACGGCGCGCAGGAGAAGTTCGTGGCCGACTTCGTCAAGGCGTGGGCCAAGGTCATGGACCTCGACCGGTTCGACGTCCGCTGACCTCGGCGGGCAGGGCGTAGAGACGTAGAGACGGAGAACGGCGTCCGGGGCACCCCGCTCCCGGACGCCGTCCGCCTGTGCGGCGGTCCCGTCAGCCGCCGAACCGCAGCGGCGAGAACGGGACGGCCGGGTCGGGCACGGCCGTCCCGGTCAGGTGGGCGGCCATGGCCTCGGCGGTGACCGGGCTGAGCTGCACGCCCATCCGGAAGTGCCCGGACGCCAGGTACACGTCGGGGACGGCGGTCGGGCCGATGACGGGCAGGTCGTCCGGCGAGCCGGGCCGCAGGCTCGCGCTGATCTCGGCGAACCGCAGGTCGCCGGCGCCCGGCAGGACGGCGGCGGCCCGCGTGAGCAGCTCGTTCGTCCCGGCGGCGGTGACGGTCTCGTCGTAGCCGCGCTCCTCGTAGGTCGCGCCAACGACGAGCTCGCCGTCCAGGCGCGGGACCAGGTACAGCGACGAGCCTCCCGACAGGGCGCGCGCGGTCAGGTTCAGCAGCGGCGGGTCGGAGTGCAGCCGCAGGATCTGGCCCTTGACCGGCCGGATCTCGGGGATCGCGCCCTTGGGCAGGCCCTCGATGCGGTGCGTCCAGCAGCCCGCCGCCAGCACCAGCCGGTCGAACGGGACGACGCCGCCGTCTCCCAGCAGGACGGTGTGGCCGTCCACGCGGATCACGCGCTCGTGCACGACCGTCCCGCCGAGCTTCTTCAGCGCGGTCTGCAATGCCGCCGTCATGACGCGCGGGTCGATCGCGCCGTCGTCCGGCGACAGCAGGCCGCCGAGCGCCGGGGCGAACGCCGGCTGCAACCGCGCGCACTCCTCGGCGGAGACGCGCTCGACGGCGATGCCGAGCGACTTCTGGAACGCGTGCTGGTGGTCCAGGGTGTGCAGGGCGTCGTCGTCGAACGCGGCGTCGAGGACGCCGTCGCGGCGGTACCCGGACGGCGCGAACTCCTCCAGCTCCGCCGCGAACGACGGGTACAGGTCGCGGGACGCCAGGTACAGCGCGAGCAGTTCCGGCTGGTCGTAGAGCTGCTCGTTGCCGGGCGGCAGCATCCCGGCCGACACGTGGGACGCCTTGCTCGCGGGCGCGGGGTCGATCACGGTGACCGACAGGCCGCGCTGCTGGGCGCGCCAGGCGGTCGCGAGGCCGATCACGCCGCCCCCGGCGATGACGATGTCCATCATGCTCCGTCCCGGTTCATCGTGATCCGTCCTGGAGGAGTCGCCGCAGGTGGCGGGCCAGTCCCGCGGGCGTCGGGTGGTCGAAGGTCAGGGTCGCCGGGAGCCGCAGCCCGGTCGCGGCGGACAGCCGGCGGCTGAGTTCGAGGTTGCCGAGCGAGTCGAGACCGGCCGCGCCGAACTCCCGGTCGGGCGCGACGTCGTCCAGGCCGTCGTGGCCGAGGACGGCGGCGGCCTCGGCGCGGACGAACTCCAGCGCGGCCAGGTCGCGCTCGGCCTCGGGCAGGTCGGCCAGGCGGCGGCGCAGCGCGTCGGTGGCGGTCGCGGTGCGGTGCTCGGCGCGGGCGGGCGCGAGATCGGCGAGCACCGCCGGGACGCCGTCCCCGGCGAGCGCCGCCTCGTCCAGCCGGACCGGCGCGAGGACGGCCTCGTCGCGCGCGAGCGCCGCGTCGAACAGCGCGAGGCCCTGCTCGTGGGCGAGCGGCGCGAGGCCGGAGCGGCGCACGCGGTTCAGGTCGGCGGCCGAGAGGGCCGAGCCCATGCCGCCGTCGTCGGCCCACAGGCCCCAGGCGAGCGAGACGCCGTGCAGGCCGAGCGCGCGGCGGCGGTGCGCGAGCGCGTCCAGGACGACGTTGGCGGCGGCGTAGTTCGCCTGCCCCGAGTTGCCGATCTGCCCGGCGACCGAGGAGAACAGCACGAACGCGCAGTCCGGGTCGCCGATCAGCTCGTGCAGGTTGAGCGCCGCGTCCACCTTGGGCCGCAGCACGCGGTCCAGGCCGCGCGGGCCGAGCGCGCCGACGGTGGCGTCCGCGACGACCCCGGCCGAGTGGATCACGGCGGACGGCGCGGGGATCCCCGCCAGGACGCGTTCCAGCGCGGCCCGGTCGGCGGCGTCGCACGCGATCACCTCGGCGCGGGTGCCGAGCGCGTCCAGCTCGGCGACCAGCTCGGCCGCGCCGGGCGCGGCGGGACCGCGGCGGCTGAGCAGCACCAGGTGCCGCACGTCGTGCCGGGTCGCCAGGTGGCGCGCGAAGACGCGGCCGAGCGCGCCGGTGCCGCCGGTCAGCAGGACCGTCCCGGACAGGGTCGTCCGCTTCGGGGCGGGCGGGCAGCGGACGAGCCGGGGCCGCGACAGCGCGCCCTGCCGGACGGCGAGCTGCGGTTCGCCGGTCGCGGCGGCGGCGACCAGCGCGCGGCCGGAGTCCTCCGGGTCGTCCACGTCCACCAGGACGAACCGTCCGGGATGCTCGGACTGCGCCGTCCTCAGCAGGCCCCAGACGGCCGCGCCGGGCAGGTCGGACAGGTCCTCCTCGGGACGGGTCGCGACCCCGCCGCTGGTGACCAGCAGCAGCCGCGCCCCGGCGAGCCGGTCGTCGGCGAGCCAGTCCTGGACGAGCCCGAGCGCGCGCTGCGCCGCCGACCGGACCGGCGCGTCCTCGTCGGTGCACGACACGACGACGATCTCCGGCACCGGGCGCCCGTCGCGCAGCGCGGCGTCGAGCGCCCGCAGCGAGGAGTAGGCGTCGAAGGGGCGCCGGGCCGCCTTCAGCCCGCCGGTCACGCCGAGGTGGTCGGTGCCGAGGAAGGCCCAGGCGCGCCGCTCGGCGGCCGGTCCCGGCTGCGGGACGGCCTGCCAGGCGGGCCGCAGCAGCCGCGTGCCCTGCGCGGCGGCGTCGAGCTGCCCGGCGGTGACCGGCCGCAGGACCAGGCCGTCCACGCTGGCGACGGGCTCGCCGTCCGGGCCGGTGAGGGTCAGCGCCGCGCCGCCCTCGCCGGGGACGGTCCGCACCCGCACCGCCCGCGCCCCCGCCTTGTGCACCCGGACGCCGCGCAGCGCGAACGGCAGGACCGTGCCGCCGTCGCCGTCCAGGCCGGGGACCAGGGCGGTCTGCAACGCGGCGTCGAACAGCGCCGGGTGCAGCAGGTAGCCGTCACCGCCGTCCCCGCCGCCGTCGAGGCGCGCGTCGGCGTGCACCTCCGTGCCGTCCGTCCAGACCGAGCGCAGGCCGCGGAAAGCGGGCCCGTAGCGCAGCCCGCGGTCCGCGAGGCGCCCGTACAGGCCCTCGACGTCGATCTCGCCGGCCCCCTGCGGAGGCCCTGCTGCCGTGCTCATGTGGCGTCCTCCGGATCAGACGGCGGGCGGGTTGGTGATGGCGGCGGCGACCTCGCCGTGGCTGTCGCCGCCGTGCTCGTCCCAGTAGCGGCACTTGGTGCGCAGGATGACGAGCGGGTCGCGCAGGTCCGTGCCGTCCCACTCGGCGATGTCGGCGACCTCGATCTCGCCGTGGAAGAACCGCCCGCGCATGGACGCGCGGAACGCGCTCTTGAAGTCGGTGATGAACACGTCGCCGAGCTGGCGGGTCCAGAACTCCTCCAGCGTCCAGCGCGAGAACGGCTCGATCATCGACTCCTTCACCGCCTTGGCCATCAGGTAGTAGGCCATCTGGTTGAAGCAGATGTTGAACTCGACCGAGTTGAAGTGCCCGGTGTCGTCGATGTAGCAGGACTCGGGGATCTCGAACGTGCAGGCCCCGACGAGCCGGCCGCCGTCGAGCGGGTCCCCGGTGAGGGTGATCTCGATCGAGGTCAGGTACTCGCAGCGCTTGGACCGGTAGGGGGTCAGCACGCGGCGCAGCAGCTCGTCGTCGGTGGGGTAGACGCGCTGTCCGGTGTGGTCGAGCAGCTCGGTCATGCGGTCTCTCCTGATCGTTGCGCGGCGCGCAGCAGGTCGGCCACGCTCATGGTCTGGAACTCTTCGGTCGGGTCGGGCTCGGGGTCCGCGCCGGGCGGCGCGGCCTCCGGAACCTCGGGGAACAGCTCGTCCAGGAGGTGGCGGGTCAGGGCGAGGGCCGTCGGGTGGTCGAAGACGAGGGTCGCGGGGAGGCGCTCGCCGACGGTCTCGCCGAGGCCGTTGCGGAACTGGACGGCGGCGAGCGAGTCGAAGCCCATGTCGCGGAAGGACCGCTCGGGATCGACCTCGTCCGGGCCGCCGTAGCCGAGGGTGGCGGCGGCCCGGGCGCGGACGGCGTCCAGTAGCGCCTGCTCGCGGCGGGCCGGGGCCATCGCGGCGAGCCGGTCGCGCCAGCCGTCCGCGGGTTCGGCGGGCGCGGCGGCGTCGAGGACGCGCCGGGCCGGGCCGCGCACCAGGTCCCGCAGCGGATACGGAACGTCAGCACGCGACATTCCGGTCAGGTCCAGCCGGACGGGCGCGAGGAACGCGTGGTCGAGGGCTCCGGCGGCGTCCAGGAGGGCCAGGCCGTCGCCGGACGCGATGGGCAGGACGCCGTCGCGCTTCATCCGGGCGAGGTCGGCGTCGTCCAGGGCTCCGGTCATGCCGCTGGCCTCGGCCCAGAGGCCCCAGGCGAGGGACTGCGCGGGCAGGCCGTTCGCGCGGCGGTGCGCGGCGAGTCCGTCGAGGAAGGCGTTGGCGGCGGCGTAGTTGGCCTGGCCCGCGCCTCCGGTGACGCCCGCCGCCGAGGAGAACAGGACGAACGCGGTCAGATCCTGGTCGGCGGTGAGGTCGTGCAGGTGGAGCGCGGCGTCCACCTTGGGCCGCAGGACGGCCGCCAGGCGGTCGGGCGTCAGCGAGGCGAGGACGCCGTCGTCCAGGACGCCCGCGGTGTGCACGACGCCGGTGAGCGTGCGGCCCTTGAGCAGGGTCGCGAGGGCGTCGCGGTCGGCGGCGTCGCAGGCGGCGATCTCGACGCGCGCGCCCAGGACGGTGAGCGTGGCGGCCAGCTCGGACGCGCCGGGCGCGTCCGAGCCCCGGCGGCTGGTCAGCAGCAGGTCGGTGACGCCGTGCCGGGTGACCAGGTGCCGGGCGACGAGCGCGCCGAGCGTGCCGGTGCCGCCGGTGATCAGGACCGTCCCGTCGCCGAAGGCGGTCGCGGGCTTGCCGCTCCGCCCGCCGGTGACGCGGGTCAGGCGCGGACGGTACGGAACGCCGGAGCGGATCGCGATCTGCGGTTCGCCGGTCGCGAGCGCCGCGTCGATGTCGGCCTGCTCGTCACTGGAGCCGGTGTCGATGAGGACGATCCGGCCGGGGTTCTCGGTCTGCGCGCTGCGGACGAGGCCCCAGACGGCGGCTCCGGCGAGGTCGGTGACGTCCTCGTCGCGGACCTGGACCGCGCCGCGCGTGACGACGGCGAGAACCGCGTCGTCCCGGTCGCCGGCAAGCCATGCCTGGACGGTCTCCAGCGCGGAGACGGTCTCCGCGTGGACGGCCTCGGCCGCCGTCCCGGCGTTGGTGCGGTGGACGACCGAGGCGGGCGCGGAGCCGCTTCGCTCGGCGGGTGTCCAGGTGAGTTCGAACAGCGCGTCGTGCGTGGTGTCGGTTGCGGCGGACGCGGCCGGTCGCAGGACGAGCGACTCGACCGACGCGACGACGCGGCCCAAGGTGTCGGTGAGGCGCAGCGCGACCTCGTCCTCGGCGAGCCGGGTCATGCGCAGGCGGAGCGCGGCGGCTCCGGCGGCGTGCAGGTCGATGCCCGTCCAGGCGAACGGGAGGGTGACCCGGCCGGGGTCGTCGGCGAGCAGGGCGGTGGCGTGCAGCGCGGCGTCCAGCAGCGCGGGATGCAGGCCGAACCCGCTCGGGTCGGCGTCGAGGACGAGGTCGGCGAACACCTCGTCCCCGCGCCGCCACGCCGAGCGCATCCCCTGGAACGCGGGGCCGTAGGCGAGGCCGTCCGTCCCCTCGTAGAAGCCGGTCAGGTCGATCTGCTCGGCGTTCTCGGGCGGCCACGCCTCGGCCCCGGCGGGCGGTTCGGGCAGCGCGCCGGCGAGGCGGCCGACGGCGTGCCGGGTCCAGGGACGGTCCGCGGGCGCGTCCTCGGGGCGGGAGTGGATCGTGACGGTGCGCAGGTCGGCGTCCACGGCGACCTGGATCGCGACGCCGCCGCGCTCGGGCAGGACGAGCGGGGCCTCCAGGGTCAGGTCGGCGATCCGGCCGCGTCCTGCCTCATCGCCCGCGCGGACGGCCAGCTCGACGAAACCGGTGCCGGGGAACATCGCGGCTCCGCCGACGACGTGGTCGGCGAGCCAGGGCTGCGCGGCGAGCGAGAGGCGGCCGGTGAGCAGCACTCCCCCGGTTCCGGCGACCGGGACGGCCGCGCCGAGCAGCGGGTGCCCGGCCGCGACCTGCCCCACGCCGGACGCGTCGCCGGTCCGCGCCGGGACGTCCAGCCAGTAGCGTCTGCGCTGGAAGGGATAGGTGGGGAGATCGACGCGTCGGGCGCCGGTCCCGGCGAACACCGTCTCCCAGTCGACCGTCGCGCCGCGCACGTACGCTTCGGCGAGCGCGGTGGTGAAGCGGCGCGGTCCGCCCTCGTCCCGGCGGAGGGTGCCGACGAGCGCGGCGCCGGCCCCGGCGTCGTCGGCGGTCTGCTCCAGGCCGAGCAGGAGGCCCGGGTGCGGGCTGGCCTCGACGAAGATCTCGAAGCCGTCCGCGAGCAGCGCGCGCGTGGTCTCCTCGAACCGGACGGTCCGCCGCAGGTTCGTGTACCAGTACTCGGCGTCCAGGGCCGCGGTGTCGAGCGGCGCGGCGGTGACGGTCGAGTAGAACGGCACGGACGCCGTCGCCGGCGCCAGGCCGTCCAGCTCGGTGAGGATGCTGTCGCGGATCCGCTCCACGAACGCCGAGTGCGAGGCGTAGTCGACGGGGATGCGCCGCACGCGGACGTCCTCGGCTTCGAGGCGGGTCCGCAGATCGTCCAGGGCATCGGGGTCGCCCGCGACGACGGCCGAACCGGGGCCGTTGACGACGGCGAGCTGGAGGCGTCCGCCGAAATCGGCGAGGTGCTCGGCGACGCGGCCGGCGGGCAGCGCGACCGACATCATGCCGCCGCTCCCGGCCAGCTCTCGGCGGATGATCCGGCTGCGCAGGGCCACGACGCGCGCGCCGTCCGCCAGGGACAGGCCCCCGGCGACGCACGCGGCGGCGATCTCGCCCTGCGAGTGCCCGACGACGGCGGACGGCTCCACCCCGGCCGCGCGCCACGCCTCGGCCAGCGACACCATCACCGCCCACAGGACGGGCTGGACGACGTCCACGGCGTCGAGCGAGGGGGCGCCGTCCGCGCCGCGCAGCACGTCGAGCAGGTCCCATTCGACGTACGGTTCGAGGGCCTTGGCGCATTCGGCGAGGCGGGCGGCGAAGGCGGGCGAGTGCTCCAGGAGCTCGACGCCCATGCCCTGCCACTGCGAGCCCTGGCCGGGGAAGACGAACACGGCCCGGTCGTCGCCGCGCGGCGTGCCCCGGACGACGCGGTCGGACGCGTCGCCCGCCGCGAGCGCGTCGAGCCCGGCGAGCAGGCCGTCCCGGCCGGCGTCCACGATCACGGCGCGGTGCTCCAGCGCCGCGCGGCCCCGGACGAGCGACGCGGCGACGTCCACCTCGTCCATCCCGTTGCCGTCCGCGCCGTCGCCGTCCGCGCCGTCGCCGTCCGCGCCGTCGCGGAGGAGCGTCGCGATGCGGGCGGCCTGGGCGCGCAGCGCGTCCGGCGAGGCGGCCGAGAGGTTCAGCGGCACGACCGGCGGACGGGTGCCGCGCGGCTCGGGCGCGCCCGCGGGCGGGGCCTCCTCCAGGACGACGTGTGCGTTGGTGCCGCTCACGCCGAACGACGAGACGCCGGCGCGGCGCGGACGGCCCAGCGCGGGCCAGGGGCGGGCCTCGGTCAGCGTCTCGACCGCGCCCTCGGTCCAGTCGATGTGCGGGGACGGGTCGTCGGCGTAGAGCGTGCGCGGCAGCGTGCCGTGCCGCATCGCCTCGACCATCTTGATCACGCCCGCGACGCCGGCGGCGGCCTGCGTGTGCCCGATGTTCGACTTGACCGAGCCGAGCCACAGCGGGTCGCCCGCGCGGTCCTGCCCGTAGGTGGCCATGAGCGCCTGCGCCTCGATCGGGTCGCCGAGGGTGGTGCCGGTGCCGTGGCCCTCGACGGCGTCCACGTCGGCGGGCGCGAGGCCCCCGGCCGCGAGCGCCTGCCTGATCACGCGCTGCTGGGACGGCCCGTTCGGCGCGGTCAGCCCGTTGGACGCGCCGTCCTGGTTGACCGCGCTGCCCCGCACGACCGCGAGGATCGGACGGCCGTTGCGGCGCGCGTCCGACAGCCGCTCCAGCAGCAGCATGCCCGCGCCCTCGCCCCAGCCGGTGCCGTCGGCGGCGGCCCCGAACGCCTTGCAGCGTCCGTCGGCGGCCAGGCCGCTCTGAAGGCTCATGTCGACGAACGTCTCGGGTGTCGCCATGACGGTCACGCCGCCCGCGAGCGCAAGGCCGCACTCCCCCGCGCGCAGCGCCTGGATCGCCCAGTGCAGCGCGACCAGCGACGACGAGCACGCGGTGTCAACGGTGACGGCCGGGCCTTCGAGGCCGAGCGTGTAGGCGACGCGTCCGGACGCGACGCTGCCCGCGCTGCCGTTGCCGATGAAGCCCGCGACGTCCTCGGGGATGCTCCCGAGGCGCAGCGCCCAGTCGTGGTACATCACCCCGGCGAACACGCCGGTCGCGCTGCCGCGCAGGCTGCTCGGGTCGATCCCCGCGCGTTCGAGGGCCTCCCAGCCGATCTCCAGCAGCAGCCGCTGCTGCGGGTCCATGGCCAGGGCCTCCTTCGGGCTGACGCCGAAGAAGCCGGGGTCGAAGTCGGCGGCGTCGTGCAGGAACCCGCCCTCGCGGACGTAGGTGGTGCCGAACCGGCCGGGCTCCGGGTCGTAGATCTCGTCCAGGTTCCAGCCGCGGTCGCCGGGGAACTCGGTGATGGCGTCGGCGCCGTCCGCGACGAGCCGCCACAGCTCCTCGGGGGACGTGACGCCGCCCGGGTAGCGGCAGGCCATCCCGACGATCGCGATCGGCTCGTCCGCGATGGGTCGTGCGGGCCGCTCGGTCCGCGCCGGCGCGCTCGCTCCCCGGACCTTCTCCAGCAGGTGGTCGGCCAGGGCGCGCGGCGTCGGGTGGTCGAAGATCAGGGTCGAGGTGAGCCGGAGGCCGGTCGCGGTGCCGAGCGCGTTGCGCAGCTCGACGGCGGCGAGCGAGTCGAAGCCGAGGTCGCTGAACGCGCGGCGCGGGTCGATCGCGGACGCGCCGTCGTGGCCGAGGACGGCGGCGACCCGTCCGCGCACGAGGTCCAGGACGATCCGGTCGCGGTCGGCCTCGGCGACGCCGCTCAGCCGGTCGGCGAGCGTCCCGCCGCCGGTGTCCCGAGCGGCGGCGGCCGTCGCGCGGCGCGCGGGTGCGCGGACCAGGCCGCGCAGCATCGGCGGCACCCCGTCCGGACGCGCCCGGAGCGCGGCGGCGTCGTAGCGCAGCGGGACGAGCGCGGGCACGCCGGTTCGGAGCGCCTCGTCGAACAGCGCCAGGTTCTCTTCCGGGCTGAGCGCGGGCAGCCCCGAACGCTCGGCGCGACGGAGGGTGACCTCATCCAGGAGCGCGCCCATGCCGACGTCGCCCGCCCACAGGTTCCAGGCGAGGGACGTCGCGGGCAGACCCTCTTGCGCGCGGTGCGCGGCGAGGGCGTCGAGGAAGGCGTTGGCGGCGGCGTAGTTGCCCTGGCCGGCCGACTCCAGGGTTCCGGCGGCGGAGGAGAACAACACGAACGCCGTCAGCGGCAGGTCGCGGGTCAGCTCGTGCAGGTGCCACGCGCCGTCCGCCTTGCCGTGGAAGACCGTTTCGACCTGCTCGCGGGTGAGCGAAGCGGTCAGGCCGTCCGCGACGACCCCGGCGGTGTGCACGACGCCGGTCAGCGGGTGCTCGGCGGGGATCGCGCCGATCAGCGCGGCGAGGGCGTCGCGGTCGGCGACGTCGCACGCGGCGATCGTCACGGCCGCGCCGAGCGCGGTGAGCTCGGCGGCGAGTTCGGACGCGCCGGGGGCGTCGGGTCCGCGGCGTCCGGTGAGGAGCAGGTGCCGGACGCCGTGTTCCGCGGCCAGGTGCCGGGCGACCAGTCCGCCGAGTCCGCCCGTCCCGCCGGTGATGAGGACGGTGCCGTCCGGGCTCCACGGGGACGGGCCGTCCGCGGCGGGCGTCCGGGCCAGGCGCGGAACGCGCACGGTGCCGTCCCGGTGGGCGAGCTGGGGCTCCCCGGAGGCGAGGGAGGCCCGCAGCTCGTGCTCGGGAACGTCGCGGTCGGTGTCGACCAGGACGAACCGGTCGGGGTTCTCCGCCTGCGCCGCGCGGACGAGCCCCCACACCGGCGCGAGCGTCATGCCGCCGAACGCGTTCCGGGTGACGACCGCGAGCCGCGTCTCATCGCGCAACGCACTCTGAAGCAGGTCGAGGACGTGCAGCGTCGCCGCCTGCGCGGCTTCGGCGGGCGTGCCGTCGAACCGCTCGGGCACGTACGCGATCTCGAAGTCGTCGGCTTCGGCCGCTTCGCGGACGCGCGCGTCGGCCCACTCGACGCGCAGCAGCGAGCCGCCGCGCCGTTCCGAGGACCGGAGCCCGTCCGCATCGACAGGCCGTTGCACCAGCGACCGGACCGTGGCGACCGGCGCGCCCGTGTCGTCGGCGAGATCGACCGAGACGGCGTACGGCCCGGCGGGCGCGACGCGGACGCGCACGGACGACGCGCCGGACGCGTGCAGCTCCACGCCCACCCACGCGAACGGCAGCCGCACCCGGCCGTCGTCGGGGCCCTCGGCGGCGTGCAGCGACGCGTCCAGCAGCGCCGGGTGCAGGCCGAAGCGGTCGGCCTCGCCGTTGAGGACGACTTCGGCGAACACCTCGTCCCCGCGCCGCCACGCGGCCCGGACGTTCTGGAACGCGGGCCCGTAGGCGTAGCCCTGCTCGGCCTGCCGTTCGTACAGGCCGTCCACGTCGAGCGGCTCGGCGCCGGCGGGCGGCCACTGGGTGAGCGGGACCGGAACCGACTCCGACTGCTCGGCGAGCAGGCCGGACGCGTGCCGCGTCCACGACCCGTCGCCGCCGGACGGACGCGAGAAGATCTCGACCGGGCGGCGGTCGGTCGCGTCCGGCGCGCCGACGACCACCTGGATCTCGGTGGTCGCGTCGGCGGCGAGCGGCAGCGGCGTCTCCAGGGTCAGCTCGTCCAGGACGGGATGGCCCGCCTCGTCCCCGGCGCGGATCGCCAGCTCGACGAACGCGGTGCCGGGCAGCACGAGCGACCCGCCGATGACGTGGTCGGCGAGCCAGCCCTGCGAGCGCGGCGACAGGCGGCCGGTCAGGACGAGCCCGTCGCTGCCCGCGAGGCTCACGGCCGTGTCGAGCAGCGGGTGCCCGACCGCGCCGGGACGGTCCCCGGCGTCCAGCCAGTACCGGCGGCGCTGGAAGGCGTAGGTGGGCAGGGCGACGCGGCGCGCGCCGCGTCCGGCGAAGAAGGCCTCCCAGTCGACGGAGACACCGCGCGCGTGCGCGAGGCCGAGCGCCGTGACGGCCTGCCGCTCCTCGCCGTGCCCGTCGCGCAGGAGGGCGGCGAAGGCGGCGTCGCCGTCGATGCAGTCGCGGCCGAGCGCGGACAGGACGGCGTCCGGCCCGAGTTCGAGGTAGGTGGTGACGCCCGCCTCGTCCAGGCGGCGCATCCCGTCGGCGAACCGGACGGCCTCGCGGACGTGCCGCACCCAGTACTCCGCGTCGAACGCCTCGACCGGCTCACCGGTCAGGTTCGACACGACCGGGATGCGCGGCGGCGCGTGGTCGAGGGTCTCGGCGATGCTCCGGAAGGTGTCGAGCATCGGGTCCATCAGGACGGAGTGGAAGGCGTGCGAGACGCGCAGGCGGCGCGTCTTGCGGCCCTGCTCGGTGAAGCGCCGGCCGGCGGCGAGCACGAGGTCCTCGTCGCCCGAGAGCACGACCGACGTCGGGCCGTTCACGGCCGCTATGCCGATCCGGTCGGTCAGGTAGGGGGCGACCTCGTCCTCGGTGACCTGGACGGCGACCATCGCCCCGCCGGACGGGAGCTCCTGCATGAGCTGCCCGCGCGCGCCCACGAGGAGCGCCGCGTCCGCGAGGCTCAGCGCTCCGGCGCAGTGCGCGGCGGCGATCTCGCCGATCGAGTGGCCGAGCAGGTGGTCGGGCGTGACGCCCCACGACTCCAGCAGCCGGAACAGCGCGACCTCGATCGCGAACAGCGCGGCCTGCGCGTACCGGGTCTGGTCGAGCAGCCCGGCGTGCGGCGTGCCGGGCTCGGCGAACAGCACGTCGCCGAGCGGCTCGTCCAGGTGGACGTCCAGGTGGTCGGCGGCGTCCTGCAGCGCCTTCGCGAACGCCGGGAACGCGCGGACCAGCTCGCGGCCCATGCCGGGCCGCTGGCTGCCCTGGCCGGTGAACAGGAACGCGGTCCGGCCCCGGTCGGCGAGCGTCGAGCCGGTGACCAGGCCCGGCGCGGTCCCGCCGGCGGCGAGCGCGGTGAGCGCGCGGCGCAGCTCCTCCCGGTCGGCGGCGGTGATCGTCGCGCGGTCGCGGAGCGCGGCGCGCGTGGTCGCGGCCGAGTACGCCAGGTCTCGCGGGGACGTGTCGTCCAGGACGGTCAGGAGACGTTCGGCCTGACCGCGCAGCGCGTCCTCGCCCTGGGCCGAGACGACGACCGGGACGATGCGGCCGTCGTCTCCCTGCGCGGGCGCGTCCTGCGCGGACGCGACCTGCGCGGACGGCTCCTGCGCGGGCGCGTCCTGCGCGGACGGCTCCTGCGCGGACGGTTCCTGCGCGGGCGGTTCCTCGATGATGACGTGCGCGTTCGTGCCGCTCGCGCCGAACGACGAGACGCCCGCGCGGCGCGGCGCGTCCCCGGGCTCCCACGCGGCGGGTTCGGTGAGCAGCCGGACGGTCCCGGCCGACCAGTCGACGTGCGGGGTCGGCTCGTCCACGTGCAGGGTCCGGGGCAGGCGGCCGTGCCGCATCGCCTGGACCATCTTGATCACACCGGCGGCCCCGGCGGCGGCGCCGGTGTGCCCGATGTTGGTCTTCACCGAGCCGAGCCACAGCGGCGCGTCCGGCGTGTGGGCGCGCCCGTAGACGTTGACGATCGCGCGGCCCTCGATGGGGTCGCCGAGCGTGGTGCCGGTGCCGTGCGCCTCGACCGCGTCCACCTCGCCGGGGGTGAGTCCGGCGTCGGCGAGCGCGGAGCGGATGACGCGCTGCTGGGCGAGGCCGTTGGGCGCGGTGAGGCCGTTGCTCGCGCCGTCCTGGTTGATCGCGGTGCCGCGGACGACGGCGAGCACCGGACGCCCCTCGCGGACCGCGTCCGAGAGCCGGGCCAGCACGAACACCCCGGCGCCCTCGGCGAAGCAGGTCCCGTCGGCGGACGCGGCGAACGCCTTGATCCGGCCGTCCGGCGCCAGCCCGCGCTGGCGGCTGAACGTGGTGAACGTCCCCGGGCTGGAGATCACGGTCACGCCGCCCGCGAGCGCCAGGCCGCACTCGCCGCGCCGCAGCGACTGGACGGCCAGGTGCAGCGCGGTCAGCGAGCCCGAGCACGCGGTGTCCACGGTGAGCGTCGGGCCTTCGAGGCCGAGCGTGTAGGCGACGCGTCCGGACACGACGCTGGGCAGGTTGCCCGCCATGACGTAGCCGTCGATGCCGTCCGGGGCCTCGTGCGCGCGCGGGCCGTACTCGTGCGGCTCGACGCCGATGAACACGCCGGACGGCGTGCCGCGCAGGCGGCCCGGATCGATCCCGGCCCGCTCCAGCGCCTCCCAGCAGGTCTCCAGCAGAAGCCGCTGCTGCGGGTCCATGGCCAGCGCCTCTTTGGGGCTGATCTGGAAGAACCCGGCGTCGAAGTCGGCGGCGTCCGGCATGAACCCGCCGCGCCGCACGTAGCTCTTCCCGGTCGCGGACGGGTCGGGGTCGTAGAGTCGGTCGAGGTCCCAGCCGCGGTCGGCGGGGAAGTCGGTGAGCACGTGCGTGCCGTCGTCGAGCAGCCGCCACAGCTCGTCCGGGCCGGTGACGCCGCCGGGGAAGCGGCAGCCGATCCCGACGATCGCGATCGGCTCGTCGTCGCGGACGGACCGTGCCGCGACCGGCCGCGCCGCGGCGGCCTCGTCGGGCGCGTCCGCGGTCCCGCCGAGGACGGCGGCCAGGTGCCGGGCCAGCGCGGCGGGCGTCGGATGGTCGAACGCGATCGTGACGGGCAGCTCGGCGTCGAGGCGTCCGGCCAGCTCCGCGCCGAGCCGCCGGTGCAGCTGCACGAGGCCCAGCGAGTCCAGGCCCGCTTCGAGGAAGGGGCGGTCGGCGGCCACGGCCGCCTCGCGGTCGGCGGCGGGAGCGCCCTCGGCGGCCCCGCGGCCGTCGTGGGCGCCCGGATCGGCGTCGCGCAGCACGGCGGCGGCCTGTGCCAGCACGAGGTCCAGCAGCGCGGCGGTCCCCGGCTCGGTCATGTGTGAACTCCGCAGGTCAGAGGTGATCGGGTCAGGACGCCGCGAGGGCGGTCAGGGCGGCGCGGTCGACCTTGCCGTTGGTGGTCAGCGGGAACTCGGGGACGACGTGCACCCCCTGCGGGATCATGTAGCCGGGCAGCGCGGCGCGGCAGAACGTCACCAGCTCCCTGGTCTCGGGGGCGGCGTCCGGTCCGTGCGTGACGAAGGCGTGCAGGCGGGGGTCGTCGCCCGGGCGCGGCACGAGCAGCACCACGGCCCCGGTGACGCCGGGGAACTCGCCGATGCGGCGCTCGATCTCGCCGAGTTCGACGCGGTTGCCGCGGATCTGCACCTGCGAGTCGGCGCGTCCGCGGAAGTACAGCTCGCCGTCCGGGCCGCGCGAGGCGAGGTCCCCGGACTTGAAGACGAGCCGTCCCGACCCGGGGTCGAGCGGGTCGGGGACCACGGCCCGGCGGGTGGCGTCGGGGTCGTCCCAGTAGCCGGAGAACAGCGACGGCGTGTGCAGGTGGATCTCGCCGACCTCGCCGGGCTCGTCCACGGGTCCGCCGTCGGCGCCGACGAGCGTCATCTCGGCGCCGGCGAAGGCGTGGCCGATCGACAGGCGGTCGACGCCGGCGGGCAGCGGGTTCGGGACGCGGGTGAACGACGCGGCCATGGTCTCGGTCGCGCCGTAGGCGTTGGTGAAGCGGACCTCGGGGAGCAGCTTCTGGAGGCCGCGCAGCTCGTCCAGCGGGAAGTCCTCGCCGGAGAACAGGATGCCGCGCAGCCCGTTCCCGCCCAGCTCGGCCAGCACGCCCGGATCGTGCCTGAGCACCGGCCGCCAGATGGACGGCACGCCGTTGACCTGCGTCGCTCCCGTCTCGCGCAGGTACGCGGCGAAGCGGCGCGGCCAGTTCAGCCGGTCGCGCGGGACGGGGACGAGCGCCGCGCCGTGGCTCAGCGCGAACCCGATGTCGAACAGCGCGAAGTCGAACTGGAGCGGCGAGGTGCTCGCCACCCGGTCGCCGGCGGTGATCAGCCCCTCGGCCTCGGCGCCGCGCAGGAACGCGATGACGCCGCGGTGGCTCATCACCACGCCCTTGGGACGGCCCGTCGTGCCCGAGGTGAAGATGATGTACGCGGTGTCGACCGGCGTCACGACGCGGCGCCGGCGCACCCGCGGGGCGGGCGCGCGCTCGACGGTCAGGCCGGACGCGTCGAACCGGGCGGTTCCGACGGAGCCGGGGACGCCGGTGCGTTCGCCGTCCGCCGCCTGGAGGTGCAGCGCGGGCCGGGCGGACTCGATGATCGTCTGGAGCCGCTCGTCGGGGGTCTCGGGGCTCGCCGGAATGAACGCCACGCCCACGGTCGCGCAGGCGAGCAGCGCCGCGACGGCGTCCGCGCCGTTGTCGGCCTCCAGGATCACCCGGTCGCCGACGTCCAGGCCGAGCGCGTCGAGATCCGCGGCGAGCAGGTCGGCGCGGCGCTCCAGCTCGCCGTAGGTGACGGTCTCGACGCCGCCTCCCGGCGCCGGCTGGACCACGGCCGGACGCTCCGGGGCCGTCCGGGCGGCGGCCAGCAGATGGCTCCGCAGGTTGTCCACCGCGGCGTGCGCCCGAGCCGGACGCGTGCCGGCATGCGCCCGGGCCGGACGCGCTCCATTCGGGCTCATGCCCACCCTCCGATTCGGCCTTCGCATCGAATACGGGAGTTTTTCTAACAGGGCTGTTCGCGGCCCCACAACCACCCCTGACGGCGGGCGCCCGGGGTTAGGGGGCACTAGGGGTTATCGGCCGCTCGGAGGCGCGGCGAGACTGACCGCCAACAATGGACTTCCGGATGCTACGCAACGAAAAGGGAATTGCAAACATGTCGGCGATCGTCTTTCCCGGAATCGGTCCCGCGCGGTTCGCCGACGCGGCCCGCTTCCTGGCCGCCAGCCCCTTCGCCCGGCCGCTCGTCGCCGAGGCCGACAAGGTGCTCGGCTACCCGCTGCCGGCCCGCCACCGGGAGGCCGAGGCGAGCGGCGAGCAGGGCGCCTACCCCGAGCCGGCGCGGATCTCCTTCCTGGTCGCCTGCCTGGCGCTGGCCGACTGGGCCGTCGCCGAGCACGGCCTGGAGCCGGTCGCCTGCGCCGGCGCCAGCTTCGGCGGGACGGCCGCCGCCGTCCACGCCGGCGCGGTGCCGTTCGCCGACGCCGTGGCCATGACCGCCGAGTGGGGCCGCCGCGTGGACGCCTACTTCGAGCGCGAGCACCGCGACGTCGCGACCCAGTCGTTCGCCCGCGTCGGTCCCGACCACCTCGCCGAGATCCGCGCCGAGCTGGACGCGGAGGGCGAGTGGAACGAGGTCGCCTGCCACGTCGACGACGACTTCCACATGCTGTCGGTGCGCGAGGACGCGTTGGACTGGCTGCAAGCACGGATTCGCTCGGCGGGCGGCCTGCCCCTGTACGTGATGCGTCCGCCGATGCACTCCACCGCGTTCGCCGCGCTGCGCGAGGAGATCGCGGCTGAGGTGCTCGCGGACGTCCCGTTCGCCGACCCGGTGATCCCGATCGTGTCCGACCACGACGGCTCGCTGGTCCGGACGGCCGAGGGCGTGCGGACGCTGCTGCTGGACGCGGTCGTCCGGACCGTCCGCTGGCCGGACGTCGTGGCGACGCTGCGCGGCCTCGGCGTCTCGCGCGTGGTCGTCGCGGGCCAGGACGCGCTGTGGGGCCGCGTGGACGTCATGACCAGGTCGTTCGAGATCGTCGCGGCGAAGCCGGAGACGGCGATGCGACCGCGCCGGCGCAGCGCGATCGCATAGTCCGTGCGTTCCCCGACGCGGGTCAGCGCAGGGCGGTCAGGGTCTTCCAGAGCGTCGCGGGGGTGGCGAAGTTGGTGACGTCGAGGGCGTCGTCCACGAACCGGACCGAATACGTCTCCTCCAGTCCGGAGAGCAGCGCGACCATGCCCATGGAATCGAGTCCGAAATCGCGCAGGCTGAGGTCGGCGGAGAATTCATCGTCCGGCCCCAGCAGCGGAATGTGTGTGCGGAGCAACTGCTCGAAAGGCTCGTCCCACATGCGGGCTCCCCTGGTTTTCCCGGCGTTCACCGAATGGTCTGCGACGACCACAACCTAGGTGTCGCCGTTCGGCGGCCGACACCCCTTAGACACCCCTTTTCTCGGAGGAGGAACAATGACCCGGACACCCGTAGCGGGGATCGGGCTGCACGACCGGTTCGCGCGCGGGCTGGCGCTCGCGCCGGACCGCACCGCGATCCGCGCGGACGACGGGAGCCTCAGCTACGAGGCCCTGCACGAGGCCGCGCTGCGCCGCGCGGGCGCGATCGTCGCGCACGGCGAGCCGCGCGCGGTGGCCGTCCTCGCGGACAAGAACCTCACCGCGTACGCCGGGCTGCTCGCGGCGCTGTACGCGGGCGCGACGGTCGTCCCGCTGAACCCGCGTTTCCCGGCCGAGCGCACCCGCTCCATGCTGGAGGCGTCGGGGGCGTCGCTGGTGATCGCCGACGACACGGGGCGCGCGGCGCTGGCCGGTACCGGCCTCGACCTGCCCGTTCTCGCCGACTCCAACTCCGGCTCCGGCTCCGGCTCCGATTCCGGCTCCGGCTCCGGCTCCGGCGCCCCGCCGCTGTCCGCGCCGCGGCGGGTCGAGGCGTCCGATGTCGCGTACATCCTGTTCACGTCCGGTTCGACGGGCCGTCCGAAGGGCGTGCCGATCACGCACGGCGCGAACGCGCACTACTTCGCGCTGATGGACGAGCGCTACGACTTCGGCCCGTCCGACGTGTTCTCCCAGACCGTGGACCTGAACTTCGACTGCGCGATGTTCGAGCTGTTCTGCGCCTGGGGCAGCGGCGCGTCCGCGCACGCGATCCCCGCCGCCGCCTACCGGGACATGCCCGCGTTCCTCGCCTCCCGGCGGATGACGGTCTGGTTCTCGACGCCGAGCGGCATCGCGTTCGTCCGGAGGATGGGCGGCCTGGCGCCGGGCGCCATGCCCACGCTGCGCTGGAGCTTCTTCGCGGGCGAGGCGCTGCTGTGCGCGGACGCCGCCGACTGGCAGGCCGCCGCGCCGAACGCGCGGATCGAGAACCTGTACGGGCCGACCGAGCTGACGATCACGGTCACGGGCCACCGCTGGTCCCCCGGCGAGTCGCCGCGGCGCGCGGTGAACGGCGTGGTGCCGATCGGGGCCGTCCACCCGGGGCACGAGCACCTGCTCCTGGACGGCGACGAACCGGACGAGGGCGAACTCTGCATCGCCGGGCCGCAGCTGACGCCGGGCTACCTCGACCCGTCCGACGACGAGGGCCGCTTCCTGGAGCGCGACGGCCGCCGCTGGTACCGGACGGGCGACCGCGTGCGCCGCCTCCCGGACGGCGAGTTCCTCTACCTCGGCCGCCTGGACGCGCAGGTGCAGGTGCACGGCTGGCGCGTCGAGCTGGCCGAGGTCGACCACGCCGTCCGGCAGTGCGCCGGCGTGCGCAACGCGGTCACCGTCACCCGCCCGGACGCGGACGGCGGCCTCGAACTCGTCGTCTACTACACCGGCGAGCCCGTCGCCCCCGTCACGCTGCGCCGGGAGCTGGCCGCGCACCTCCCCGAGGGGATGCTGCCGCGCGTCTTCCGGCACGTCACCGAGTTCCCGCTGAACTCCAACCGGAAGGTGGACCGTGGACGCCTCGCCCGCCGGGCCGCGTCCGACGCGAGCTGACCGTCCGAGGTCACCGGGCGAGCGCCGAGCCGCCGGCCGCGGCCCCGGACGCCCGGTCGGGAGTGCCGGACGACCGGTCAGGGCTGCCGGACGACCCGCCGGGAGCGCTGGACGACCGGCCGACGCTCTCCACGACGGCCCGGAGCGCCTCGGCGAGCGAGGCGCCGGTGGGCGCGTGCTCGGGGTCGATGAGCCACTGCGTCATCGCCCCGCTGAGCAGCGCGTGGTAGAACTGCCCGACCGCCGCCTCGGTGTGCTCGGGCAGCTCCGCGCCGTCCATGAGCAGCACGACCAGGCCGCGCTGCGCGCGCTGCTGCGCCTCGGCGAAGAACCGTCGCACCTCCGGGACGTGGTCGAGCTGGGTGATCGCGTCGAACTGCGCGCTCCACAGCGGGCGGTGCCGCTCGAACAGCTCGATCACGCGGGTCCAGGTGCGCTCGAAGCGTCCGATCGGGTCGGCGGGCAGGTCCCCGACGTCGGCGAGCGCGGCCTCCAGCTCGTGCCCCCACTCCTCCGCGGCGGCCATGATCGCCGCGTTGAGCAGCGCCTCCTTGGAGCCGTAGTGGTAGCCGATGGACGCCAGGTTCGCGCCCGACGCCTCCACGATGTCCCGCGCGGTGGTGCGGGCGTAGCCCTTCTCGAACAGGCAGCGCTTCGCCCCGGCCAGCAGGTCCTCCCGGTGTCCCATGGCGGGATTCTAGCCGTCCGGTCATAGATCTGTCTTAGACGGACGTCCTATACATAATCTGTCATAGACAAATCTATAAGACAGATCTAGAGTCGGCGTCATGACCGGTACGCAAGCGCGAGCGGGGCGCAGGGAGTGGATCGGCCTGGCCGTCCTCGTCCTCCCGGTCCTGCTGATCTCGATGGACATGACGGTGCTGTACTTCGCGGTGCCGTTCCTCAGCGCCGCCCTGGAGCCGAGCGCCACCCAGCAGCTCTGGATCGTGGACGTCTACGCGTTCCTGCTCGCGGGCCTGCTCATCACCATGGGCACCCTCGGCGACCGCATCGGACGCCGCCTGCTCCTGCTCGCCGGTGCCGTCGCGTTCAGCGCCGCCTCCCTCGCCGCCGCCTACGCGAGCAACGCGGAACTGCTCATCACCGCCCGCGCGGTCATGGGCGTCGCGGGGGCGGTGCTGGCGCCGTCCACGCTGGCGCTGATCCGCAACATGTTCCGCGACCCGGGCCAGCGCCGCACGGCCATCGCCGTCTGGACGGCCGGCTTCTCCGGCGGCGCGGCCGTGGGCCCGATCGTCTCCGGGCTGCTGCTGCAGAAGTTCTGGTGGGGCTCGGTTTTCCTGGTCAACCTGCCGGTCATGGCCGTCCTGCTGATCCTCGGACCGATCCTGCTCCCCGAGTACAAGGACCCGAGACCGCGCCGTTTCGACCTGCTCGGCGCGCTGCTCTCCCTCGCGGCCGTCCTGCCGATCATCTACGGGATGAAGAAGCTGGCCACGGACGGCTTCTCATGGCCCCCCACCGCGATCCTCGTCGCCGGGGCGGTCGCGGCCGTCCTCTTCGTCGTCCGGCAGCGGACGGCCCGGGACCCGCTCATCGACCTGTCCCTGTTCCGCAACCGCGGCTTCAGCGCGTCCCTCCTGGTGAACCTGTTCACGCTGTTCGCGATGGTCGGGTTCGCGCTCTTCTCGACGCAGTGGCTCCAGCTCGTCAACGGCCTGAGCCCGCTGAAGGCCGCCCTCTGGTCCCTCCCCGCGCCCGTCTCGGTCGGCGTCGCGACCTCGCTCGCCGCCGCCCTCGCGAAGAAGATCCGCGCCGCCTACATCATCGGCGGCGGCCTGGTCATCGCCGCCGCGGGCTTCGCCATCATGACCCAGACGAAGGCCGACTCCAGCCTCGCGCTCGTCGTGACCGGCGCGACCGTCCTCGCCGCCGGAGCGGGCGTGGCGCTCACCCTCACCGCCGACATGATCGTCTCCGCCGCGCCCCCGGAGCGCGCCGGCGCCGCCTCCGCCCTCTCCGAGACCAGCAACCAGCTCGGCGGCGCGCTGGGCGTGGCGATCCTCGGCAGCATCGGCACCGCCATCTACACGCGGGACGTCGCGAACGCCGCGTCCGGCCTGCCCCCCGAAGCCCGCCACGCCGCGAAGGGCACCCTCGGCGGAGCCAAGGAGGTCGCCGCCCACCTGCCCGCCGCCGAAGGCGGCCACCTCCTGTCCACCGCCGAGGACGCCTTCACCCACGGCATGGCCGTCAACGCCTGGGCGGGCGGCGCGCTCATGCTCGCCGGCGCTCTGGCCGCCGTCCTGTTCCTCCGCACGGTCAAGCCCCCGGCCGCCGAACCCGGCGCCCCGGAACCCGCCCCCGAGCCGGAGCCCGTCCCCCGCCCATGACCACGAGGTGTCATCGCGACCTGACAAGATGGCCCCATGGAACGTGTGCTCGGAATCGGCGGCTACTTCCTGCGCGCCGCCGACCCTGCGGCCCTGAGCGCCTGGTACCGCGACCACCTGGGCCTGGACACCGCCGAACAGGGCCTCTGGCACCAGGCCCCCGGCCCGACGGTCTTCGCGACCTTCGAGCCCGACACCGACTACTTCGGCTCCCCCACCCAGCAGGCCATGCTCAACTTCCGCGTCCGCGACCTGGACGCGATGCTCGCCCAGCTCCGGGCGAAGGGCGCCGCCGTCTCCCCCGAGGTCCAGGAGATGCCGGGCGTCGGCCGCTTCGGCTGGGTCACCGACCCCGAAGGCAACCGCATAGAACTCTGGCAACCCGACGCCACCCGCACACCCCCCGGCTGAAACGGGAGCATTGACAGGCCCTCCCGCCGCGTGTGATCGTCGGCGCCGGTAGCGGAGGGTCCCTGTCGCCGTTCATCCGGGAGGCGTTCTGTGACGACCAGTACCACCTCGGCCGTGTGTCCCTTCGCGTTTCCCTTTCCGCCCGACGATGACCCGACCGCGCCACCCGCGGTCCCGACGTCCGGCGAGAGTTCCCGCGTCGTCCCGATCGCCCTGCCCGACCGGCCTGACGGACGGCCCGCCGACCTCGTCGGCTCGTCCTCGGCGGCGTGGTACGTCACCGGGTACGAGCTCGTGCGCCGCGTCCTGCGGGAAACGGAGACGTTCTCGCGCGAACACGGCGATGACGTCCACCCCTATCTGCGCCTCAGCCCGCTCATCATGGGCTGGGACGGAGAACACCACCGGGCGCTGCGCTCGCTGGTCGCGCGCGAGTTCACCCCGCGCCGGATCGCCCTGCAGCGCCCCGTCCTCGAAGCGCTGACGGACCGGCTCCTGGACGCGATGGCCGCTTCCGGCGAACCCGCCGACCTCGTCGAGGCGCTGGCGATGCCGCTGTCGCTCCACGCCGTCGGAGAAGTCCTCCAGACCCCTGAAGAGGACCGGGGCCGGTTCCGGCAGTGGGGCGACATGTTCATCTCCACCGGCCCCGATCGCGCTCGGGAGGCCGAGACCGCCCTGCGCGAGATGACCGCCTACGTCGCGCGGCGCATGGAACGGCTCGGCGACCGCGACGACAGCGCCCTGGCCCGCACGTTGCAGGCGGCCGACGAGCGAGGCATCGACCACGCCGAGGCCGCACTGCTCGTCAGCAGCATGGTGACCGCCGCGTGGGAGACCACCGCCGGAGCCCTCTCCTGCCTGCTCTACAAGCTGCTCACCACCACCTGGGACGGAACGCTTCTCTACCGCCACCTGTGCCTGACCCCGGACGCCATTCCCGGCACCATTCACGAAACGCTCCGTACCGTTCCCAACGGCACCCTCGAAACGGCACAGCCGCGGCGGGCCATGCGCGACGTCGAACTGGACGGCGTCCAGGTCCGAGCGGGGGACATCGTCGTCCCGGCGATCGACCAGGCCGACCGCGACCCGGACGTGTGGGACGACCCCGACCGCTACGACATCACCCGCACCCCGCGTCCGCTTCTCACCTTCGGCCACGGACCTCACGTCTGCCTGGGCGAACACCTCGCGGTTCTGGAACTCAACGTCGCGGTCGAGCGCCTGACCACGCGCTTCCCGGCGCTGCGCCTGGCCGCCCCTCCGACCGAGATCACCTGGAACGCGGCAACGACCGTCCGCCGCCCGCTGGCCCTCCCGGTCACCTGGTCCTCCCCCGCCACCTCGCAGAAAACCCGCTGACGACCACCTCTTTGGGCAACGGCACGTGCGTCGGCTGGGTCTTCGCCGCGCCGGAACTCGGACGCACCGCCCCCGCGGCGGACCCGGACGCCGAGACCGTCCATCAGATCTGACCGCTTCCGTTACGAAGGCCTTGCGCGTCCCCGCGCAGGGCCTTTGTACGTTCCTACGCCGAACGGCGTATGCGGCAAGCCTCCCGCCGTACGACGACGACGGCGGTGACGGCCTCCGACGATGATGCGACGCCATCACGAGGAGGACAGCCCTGTGACAACGCGGACGACCCCTGCCAGCACGCCCCGGACCGCCATCGGAGGCGCCCGGGGCCGCCACCGGACGCTCCTGATCGCCACCTGCCTCGCGCTGGTCCTGGTCGCCGCAAGCGACGAGGCCACCGGCTACGACGGGCCGGGCCCGTTCATCGACCTGGCGTTCGCCGCGCTGACCGCGCTGGTCCGATGGCGGTTCACGCCGCTGCTCGTCGTCCCCATGAGCGTCTTCCTGCTCGTCGGAGGGCTCGCCTCGTCCGAGTTCGCGTCCCGGCTGGCCGAGCCGCGGCACGTCCTGGAATTCACCGCCGGCTGGCTCCAGATGCTCGGCCTCCTCGCCGCCGCCGTCCTGGCGGCGGCCTGCGTCGCGCACGCCCGGCGCACCTCCCGCTGACCCATCGAGAAGGGATCCGCACGTGTTCCGCACATCTCAACTGAACCGCAACACCCTCGCCATGTTCGCCGGCCTCCTCGTCGGCATCGTGGGCCTGGTCGTGCAGTGGATCGCCGACCCGGCCAAGTTCTCCGAAGCCGTCCCGCCGCTCGGCAAGGCCTTCCCGCCCGGCATCGCCTTCATCGTCGGGGCCGCGCTGCTGACGCTGCTCACCGCCCGCTGGTGGTGGCACGCCGTCTTCGGGGCGTTCATCGGGTTCTGGATCGTCGGCGTCGGCACCATCGCCGGACAGCTGACCCCGAACCTGACCTCGCACAACGCCGGCACCGTGGCAGGCAACGCCATCATGGCCGTCGGCCTCGCCTCGGCGGTCGTCACCGGCGTCCTCAGCATGGTCACCGCCCGACGCGCCCGCCGGACCGTCCGCACCGCCCCGGCCCCGGCCCGCCAACGCCAGAACGGATGACTCAGGCGCGGAAGCAACCCGGCGCCCCCTGGGCAGGACGGCGGGCGCGGGCCACGCTCTCGAAGATCACTGACCGGCTGCTCACCGAAGGAGGCGGTCGGTGAAGCCTGCGTCCACGAGACGGCGGTAGGCACCTTCTACTCGGGCGGGGACTTCCTGCGGGATCGCGAAGCCTCGCTCCGGGTAGAGCATGATGCGTTGCGTGTCGCCAACCAGCATGTTGATGACGCGGTTCGCGTCGCCGATCGACTCGATGTAGTCGTCCAGGGGCAGCGGACGGGACGCGCAGACGACGTCCAGGTCGGGCCAGAGCTTCTTCGCCGTGGAGTAGGCGCGGCGCTGCTGGTAGGGGCGCGAAATCAGGATCGCAGAGCGGACTCCGATCCCCTTGTCCGCGAGGAGCTTCCCGGTCAGCTCGATGTTCTGCCCGGTGTTGGTGGCCGCGGGTTCGACCAGGATCGCTTCGGCCGGAACTCCCAGGTCGATGGCGTGTTCGCGGTAGTGGACCGCTTCTCCGCGCGGGAAGCGGTCCACGGTCGTCGGCGCGTTGGCCCCCGTGAAGACGATGCGGGGGAACATGCCCCGCCGGTACAGCTCGGCGGCGAAGGTGGCCACGCCGAGGTCGTGGCTGCCGAGACCGATGCCCACGTCACACGGCCGCAGCACGTACCGCATGTCGTGATAGTCCCACAGAGTCTCGACGTCCTCGCGGAGGTGCGGGGGCAGCGACGCGTCCTGCACGGTGCTCCTTGGTCGGGGACCTCGACGGTATCCGACCGGAGAGAACGCCGGCGGGAAGGACGGAGGCCCTGCGCGTGGCTGGGCGGGGCCTCCGTCGCGGGGGTCAGTGTTCGAGGGTTACGGGGAGGGTGGCGAAGCCGGTCAGGCCCATGGTGTCGCGGCGTTCGGGGGTGCCGGCGATCTCGATGTGGGAGAAGGTGTCGATGAGGGCGGGGAAGAGCTCGGCGCCTTCGATGCGGGCCAGGTTGCCGCCCATGCAGTAGTGGGCGCCGGCGCTGAGGCTGAGGTTGGGGCCGTCGTCGCGGGTCAGGTCGAGGCGGTGGGGGTCGGGGTACTTGCGGGGGTCGCGGTTGGCGGCGCCGAGGAGGGCGAGGACGTGGGCGCCCTCGGGGATCTCGGTGCCGCCCAGCTCGACGGGGCGGGTCGTGATGCGGCTCGTGGCGGCGGTGTGGGCGGTGTGGCGGAGGAGCTCGTCGACGGCGGACGCGGTGATGGACTTGTCCTCGCGCCAGCGCCTCAGCTCGTCCGGGTGCTCGATGAGGGCGACGACGCCGGTCGCGATGAGGTTGGTGGTGGCGGCGAAACCGGCGGTGAACAGGAACGCCGCCAGTGCCATCAGCTCGTCCTCGTCGAGGCGGCCCTCGTCGGCGCCCTGGACGATGGACGTCATGAGGTCGTCGCGGGGTTCGGCGCGGCGGGCGTCGATGGTCTCCTGGAGCCTGGCGGTGAGCTCCTCGACGGCGGCGTCGGCGCGGACGAGGTCCTCCTCGGGGTAGAGGCCGGACCAGACGCGGGACCAGTCGTCGGCGAGCTCCTGGAAGCGCTTGCCGTCGGCGTGCGGGAGGCCGAGCATCTCGCTGATGACGGCGACGGGGAACGGCTCGGCGAGGACGGCGACGAGGTCCACGGGCTCGCCGCCCGCGGCCTGCTCCTCGATCTGCGCGAGGTAGCCCTTCATCAGCCGCTCGACGGCCGGTCGCATCTTCTTGATCTTGTTCGGGGTGAAGACCTTGCCGGCCACGCCGCGGATGCGGCCGTGGTCGGGGTTGTCGAGGGTGACCATGGAGTTGAGGTAGAGGCGCAGGGACGGGTGGTCCGCCCAGTCCTCGCGCAGGACGGTCGCGGCGCGCGGGCCGCTGTTGGTGTCGGGCATGCGCAGGAACGCCGTCACCTCGTCGTAGCCGGACAGGGCCCACAGGCCGAGCGCGGCGCTGTGGTGGACGCGGTTCGCCGATTGGAGCGTCTCGTAGAGCGGGAAAGGATCGGCGGGCTGCGGAGGCGTGAACAACGTGATGAGGGCGTCGTCTGCCTGCCGCGCAGTGGTGTTCGTTTCCACGGACAACGTGGGCTCCCGTCGTAGGGTCTCGTCGTCCGGGCGCGCGCCCGGTGCGCGCGCCCGGTTCGTGCGCCTACCGCGCCGAGCGCGTGTCCAGCTCCTCGTCGAGGATGTCGAACAGCTCCGCGGCCGACGCCGACTCCAGGTCGGCCTCGTCGGCCGCGGCCGGGCGGTGCGTTTCGGTCCATGCGGTGGTGAGGGCGCGCAGCCGTTCGGCCACGCGGTCGTAGTCGCCGGCTGCGGGGTGCGCCGACGTGAGGGCCGCTTCCAGGCGGGCCAGTTCCGTTTCCAGGACGGACGGCCCGGAGGCGGTCTCGCCGAGCTGTTCGTGCAGTTCGGCGGCTATGGCGGCCGGGGTCGGGTGGTCGAAGACCAGGGTCGCGGGCAGTTTCAGGCCGGTCGCGGCGCGCAGCGCGTTGCGGAGTTCGACGGCGGTGAGCGAGTCGAAGCCGAGCTCTTGGAACGGACGGTCCGGACGGATCGCGTCCGGGCTGTCGTGTCCGAGGACGGACGCGACGTGCGTGCGCACGAGGTCGCGCAGGATCCGGTCGCGTTCGGCCGGATCCGCGGTTTCGGTCAGCTTCCGGCGCAGTTCCGCTCCGCCGTCCCCGCTCGCGGCCGTCGCGGTCGCGCGGCGGCGGGGCATGCGGATCAGGCCGCGGAGCAGCGCGGGGAGGCCGTCTTCGGCTGAGGCTCGGGCGCGCAGGGCGGCGGCGTCCAGCCGGAACGGCGCGAGGGACGGTTCGTCGGTGCGAAGCGCGTCGTCCAGCAGGAGAAGGCCCTCGTCTCGCGCGAGCGCGGGGAGGCCGAGGCGGCGCATCCGTTCCAGGTCGGCGTCGCCCAGCTCGCCGAGGCCGGTGTCGGCGGCCCACAGTCCGAACGCCAGCGACGTCACGGGCAGGCCGAGGCCGTGCCGGTGCGCGGCGAGGCCGTCCAGGAAGACGTTCGCCGCCGCGTAGTTGCCCTGCCCGGCGGCGAGGACGAGCCCGCCGACCGAGGAGAACAGGACGAAGGCGCGCAGTTCGCGGTCGGCGGTGAGCTCGTGCAGGTTCCACGCGCCGTCCACCTTGGGCCGCAGGACGCGGTCCACACTGCCGGGCGTCAGGCCGCCGACCAGGGCGTTGTCCACGACGCCGGCCGCGTGGACGACCGTGTCGACCGGGTGGCGGGCCAGGACGGCGGCCAGCGCGGACCGGTCGGCGACGTCGCACGCCTCGACCGCGACGTCCGCGCCGTGCTCGGTGAGCTCGGCGCGCAGGTCGGCCGCGCCCGGGGCGTCCGGGCCGCGGCGGCTGGTGAGGACGAGCCGCCGCACGCCGTGGACGGTGACCAGGTGGCGGGCGACGATCGCGCCGAGGCCGCTCGTGCCGCCGGTGATCAGGACGGTCGCGTCCGGATGCCAGGGCGTCCGCTCCGCGACCACGGCGGAGGCCGGGACGCGGGTGAGGCGCGGAAGGTACGGCTCGCCCTCGCGGACGGCGATCTCCGGCTCGCCCGCCAGGACGACCGGTTCGGCGCCGGCGGTGTCCAGGTCGACGAGCGCGAACCGGCCGGGGTTCTCGGCCTCGGCCGCCCGGACCAGGCCCCAGATCGGCGCGTGCGCGAGATCGACGTCCTCGCCGCCGACCGAGACGGCGCGGCGCGTGACGACCGCGAGCCGCCCGTCGCCGTCCTCGGCGAGCCAGTCCTGGAGCTTCGCCAGGACGCGTGCCGTCAGCGCCCGGACGGCCTCCGGCGTCCCGCCCTCGGCCTGCGGGACGACGTACAGCTCGGGTTCGCGGTGCGGTTCGCCGGATGCCGCCGTCCATGTGACGCTGAACAGCGATTCGCGGTGCTCGGCGTCCTCCGGCTGGAGCTGCGCAGGCGACACCGGACGCGACACGAGCGTCCCCACGGACAGGACGGGCGCGCCCGTCTCGTCCGCGACGGACAGCTCCACGCCTTCACCGTCCACCCGCGCCATGCGGACGCGCAACGCGCCCGCGCCCGGCCGGTGCAGCGTGACGCCGTTCCAGGAGAAGGGGAGGTGCGGCGCTTCGCCGTCCTCCTCGATCAGGCCGCCGTGCATCGCGGCGTCGAGGAGCGCCGGGTGGACGCCGTACCGCTCGGGCTCGGCCCCTTCGGGCAGCGCGACCTCGGCGAACACCTCGCCGCCGCGCCGCCACGCCGCCCGCAGGCCCCGGAACACCGGGCCGTAGTCGTAACCGCGCGCGAGCAGCCGGTCGTACGCGCCGTCCACGGGCAGCGGCGTCGCGCCCTGCGGCGGCCACGCCGTCAGATCGGACGCGACGGCCGGTCCGCCCTGCTCGGCGAGGCTTCCGGTCGCGTTGCGGACCCAGGCGTCGTCGTCGGCGCTGGAGTAAATCTCGATCGTGCGGGCCCCGGACTCGTCCGGGCCGCCGACGACGACCCGGACGGCGACCGCGCCACCCGCTTCGGGGACGACGAGGGGCGCTTCGAGGGTCAGTTCGTCCACGGCGTCGCAGCCGACCTGCCGGGCGGCCCGCAGCGCCAGCTCGACCAGCCCTGTCCCGGGCAGCAGGACCGTGCCGAGGACGTCGTGGTCGGCCAGCCACGGCTGCGCGTCGAGCGAGAGGCGTCCGGTGAAGACGGCACCGCCCGTGTCCGGAAGCTGGACCATCGCGCCGAGCAGCGGATGCTCGACCGCGTCCAGCCCGGCGGAGCCGAGGCTCTCGGGGCCGGTCGTCCAGTACCGCCTGTGCTCGAACGGGTAGGTCGGCAGCAGGACGCGCCGCGCGCCGCGTCCGGCGAACACCGCGTCCCAGTCGACGGGAACGCCCGCGGTGAAGAGGCGTCCGATGCCGGTGAACAGGCTCGCGGTCTCCAGGCGGTCGCGGCGGAGCGTCGCCGCCAGGGTGCCCTCGACCGTCTGCTGCGCCATGGCGGTCAGGACGCCGTCCGGTCCGATCTCCAGGAAGTGGGTGACGCCCTGGTCGGCGACGTGCCGCACGTCGTCGGCGAAGCGCACGGCCTCCCGGACGTGCCGCACCCAGTACTCGGGCGTCCCCACATCCTTGGCGAGCCGGATCTTCGGCTCGTTGTAGGTGACCGACTCGGCGACGGCCCGGAAATCGTCCAGCATCGGATCCATCAGCGGCGAATGGAACGCGTGCGAAACGGTCAACCGAGTCTGCTTCCGGTCGGCGAACCGCTCCGCGATTTCGGCCACTGCGTTCTCGGCCCCACTGATGACCAGCGACGACGGGCTGTTGACGGCCGCGATCCCCACCTTGCCGGTGAGCAACGGGGTTACCTCGTCTTCGGTCGCCTGGATCGCGACCATCGCTCCCCCGGCCGGAAGCGCCTGCATCAAACGGCCCCGCGCGGTGATCAGCCGAGCCGCGTCTTCGAGACTCAGAACTCCCGCGACATGCGCAGCGGCCAGCTCACCGATCGAATGCCCGACCAAAAAGTCCGGACGAACACCCCACGACTCCACCAGGCGGAACAACGCCACTTCGAGAGCGAAGATCGCAGGCTGGGTGAACTCCGTCTGGTTCAGGCGTGCTTCGTCGCCCCAGATGACGTCCTTCAACGGCAGATCGAGAGCGCCGCAGACCTCGTCGAACGCGGACGCGAACACCGGAAAGACCTCGTACAGTTCGCGGCCCATCCCGACCCGCTGGCTGCCCTGGCCCGTGAACAGGAAGGCGAGCCGGCCGGGCCGGGCGACGCCGGTGACGGTCTCGCCGTCGACCATGACGGCGCGGTGTTCCAGGACGGCCCGTCCGGTGGCGGCGGAGTAGGCGACGTCGAGCGCGTCCCCGTCGCGCGCCGCCTCCGCGAAGCGCTCGATCTGGCGATCGAGGGCCTCGGCCGACGCGGCGGACGTCACCAGCGGGACGGCCGGAAGCTCGTGCCGTTCCGGAGCCGGAACCGGCTCCGGCTCCGGCGCCTCCTCGATGATCACGTGCGCGTTGGTGCCGCTGATGCCGAAGGACGAGACGCCCGCGCGGCGCGGACGGTCCGCGCGCGGCCATTCGCGGGCTTCCGTCAGCAGCTCGACGTGTCCCGCGTCCCAATCGACCTGCGGGGACGGCTCGTCCACGTGCAAAGTCTTCGGCAGGACGTCATGCCGCATCGCCTCGATGACCTTGATGATCCCCGCGACTCCGGCCGCGGCTTGGGTGTGGCCGATGTTCGACTTGATCGACCCGAGCCACAGCGGCTCGCCGCGGTCGCGATCGTTGCCGTATGTCGCCAGCAACGCCTGCGCCTCGATCGGGTCGCCGAGCGTCGTCCCCGTGCCGTGCGCCTCGACGGCGTCCACGTCCGAGGTGCGGAGGCCCGCGTTGGCCAGCGCCTGGAGAATGACACGCTGCTGGGACGGCCCGTTCGGCGCGGTCAACCCGTTGGACGCGCCGTCCTGGTTGATCGCCGACCCGCGCACGACCGCGAGCACGGGATGGCCGAGGCGACGCGCATCCGTCAGGCGCTCGACCACGAGCATCCCGACGCCCTCGCCCCAGCCCGTCCCGTCCGCGGACGCGGCGAACGACTTGCAGCGCCCGTCTGCGGCGAGCCCCCGCTGACGCGTGAACTCGATGAACGTTTCGGGCGTCGCCATCACGGTCACGCCTCCGGCCAGCGCCAACGTGCACTCGCCCGACCGCAGCGCCTGGATCGCCCAGTGCAGCGCGACCAGCGACGACGAGCACGCCGTGTCCACCGAGACGGCCGGGCCTTCCAGGCCGAGCGTGTAGGCGACGCGTCCGGAGACGATGCTGCCGTTACTGCCGCCGCCGTAGTCGTGGTACATCACTCCGGCGAACACGCCGGTCTGACTGCCCTTCAGGGTGTGCGGGTCGATGCCCGCGCGCTCCAGCGCCTCCCAGGACGCCTCCAGCAGCAGGCGCTGCTGCGGGTCCATGTCGCGGGCCTCGCGCGGGCTGATCCCGAAGAACGCGGCGTCGAACCCGGCCGCGTCATACAGGAATCCGCCCTGGTCGGTGAGGCTCGCGCCCGGCTCGACCTCCCAGCCGCGGCCGGTCGGGAAGCCGGCGATCCCGTCCGAACCGGACGCGACGAGCCGCCACAGGTCCTCGGGTGAGGTGACGCCGCCCGGGTAGCGGCAGGCCGTCGCGACGATCGCGATGGGCTCGTCGTCGTCCGGCCGCGCCGAGGCGGTGACGCGCGTCCGGGCGACCGATCCGGCGAGGGTGTCGCGGAGGTGGTCGGCGACGGCCCGCGCGGTCGGGAAGTCGAAGACGAGCGTGGCGGGCAGCTTGAGCCCCGTGTCGGCGTTCAGCGCGTTCCGCAGCTCGACGGCGGTGAGCGAGTCGAAGCCGAGGTCCTTGAAGGCGCGGTCGGGCTCGACGGCGTCCGCGGAGTCGTGGCCGAGCACGCTCGCGACCTGCGCGCGGACGAGGTCGAGCAGCGCCCGGTCCCGTCCGGCCGGGTCGAGGTCGGCGAGCCGGTCGAGCAGCGCCGACCCGCCGCCGCCGCCGTCGCGCCGGGCCGGGACGCGGACCAGCCCGCGCAACATCGCCGGGACGACCCCGGACGCGACCGCCTGCGCACGCAGCGCCGCCAGGTCGAGCCGGAGCGGGAGCAGCACCGGGCCTTCCGTCCGGACGGACGCGTCGAACGCGGCGAGCCCCTCCGGCACGGTCAGCGGCGGCGTGCCCGCGCGCGTGAGACGGCGGATTTCGGTCTCGTCCAGCCGATCGGCCATGCCGCCCGCGTCCGACCACGCGCCCCACGCCAGCGACCGGACGGGCAGTCCGAGCGCGCGCCGGTGCTCGGCGAGCGCGTCGAGCCAGGCGTTGGCGGCGGCGTAGTTGGCCTGTCCGGCCGAGCCGACCGTCCCGGCGAGCGAGGAGAACAGGACGAAAGCGCGCAGGCCGCGTCCGGCGGTGAGCTCGTGCAGGTTCCACGCCGCGTCCACCTTGGGGCGGAACACGGTGTCGAGCCGGTCCGCGGTGAGGGACGCGAGGACGCCGTCGTCCAGCACGCCGGCCGCGTGCACCACGGAGTCGATCTCGTACCGGTCGAGGAGCGCGGCGAGCGCGTCCCGGTCGGCGGCGTCGCAGGCCTCGATGACCACGTCCGCGCCGAGGGCGGTCAGGTCGGCGCGCAGCTCGTCGGCGCCGGGGGCGTCCGCGCCCCGCCGGCTGGTCAGGACCAGCCGGCGGACGCCGTGCTCCCCGGCCAGGTGCCGGGCCGTCAGCGCGCCCAGGCCGCTGAGACCGCCCGTGACGAGGACGGTCGTCCCCCACTCCGGAGCCGCGTCGCCGACCTCGGCGCGCGCCAGCCTCGGCACCCGGATCTCGCCGTCCCGGACGGCGATCTCGGGTTCGCCGGACGGCAGCTCGGCCGGAAGCCCCGCGTCGGCGTCCACGAGGACGAATCGGCCGGGACTCTCCGCCTCGGCGGCCCTGACCAGGCCCCAGACGGCGGCGTGGGCGAGGTTCGTGCCGTCGAGCGCGCCGTTCGTGACGACGATGAGCCTCTCGTCGTCGGGCACGTTCTGGACGGCGGCGAGGACTTCACCGGTGACCGCGCGTGCGGCGTCCGGGACGTTCCCCTCGTGGGACGGGACGTGCAGGACGGTCGTCCCATCGAGGGAGGCGAGGTCTGCGGTCGTCGGCGTCCACTCCGCGCGGAACAGCTGCGCGTCGGCGTCGCGGAGCTGAGCGGACGACACCGGCCGCGACACCAGGCCACCGACCTGCAACACCGGCTGACCGGTCTCGTCCGCGAGCCAGAGCCCGGTTCCCTCGCCGCTTCCGGGAGCGATCCGGACCCGCGCCCGGGACACGCCGGGCCGGTGAAGCACGACGTCGCTCCACGCGAACGGCAGATGCGTTTCGCCGTCATCGGGCTCGGCATCGAGCGCGTCATCGGGCTCGGCATCGAGCAGACCCGCGTGCATGGCGGCGTCCAGCAGCGCCGGATGCACGCCGAACCCGCCCGCGTCCGTTCCCTCGGGCAGGACGACCTCGGCGAACGTCTCGTCGCCGCGCCGCCAGGCGGCCCGGAGCCCCTGGAACACCGGCCCGTAGCCGTAGCCGCGTTCGATCAGCGACTCGTAGGCGCCGTCCACGTCGATCGGGGACGCGCCGGGCGGCGGCCAGGCGGCGAGGTCGAACGCGGGTGCGTCGGCGTGGGCGGCGAAGCGTCCGGTGGCGTTGCGTGTCCAGGGCTCGTCCGGGGTGCTCTCGTCGCGCGAGTAGACGGTGAACGTCCAGTCGGCCGTGTCGAGGACGACCTGGACGGCGACACCGCCGCGGTCGGGCAGGACGAGCGGGGCCTGAAGGGTCAGCTCGTCCAGCGCGGTGGCCCCGACCTGCTCCGCCGCGCGCAACGCGACTTCGACCAGGCCGGTGCCCGGCAGCAGGACCGTCCCGAGGACGTCGTGATCGGCGAGCCACGGATGCGAGTCGAGCCCGAGCCGTCCGGTGAGGACGAGCCCGTCCGAGTCCGGGAGCGCCACGACGGCCTTCAACAGCGGATGATCGACGCTCTGCTGCCCGGCCCCGGACACGTCCGCCGCGCCCTTCGGCTCCGTCCAGAACCGGCGCCGCTGGAAGGGATAGGTGGGCAGCTCGACGCGCTGGGCGCCCCGCCCCTCGAACACGGCATTCCAGTCAACGGCAACGCCTGCGGCGAAGAGCCGGCCGATGCCGACGAAAAGGCTCGCGGTCTCGTCGCGGTCGCGGCGCATCGTCGCGGCCATCGTGCCCTCGACCGTCTGCTGCGCCATCGCAGCCAGCACACCGTCCGGCCCGATCTCCAGGAAGCAGGTGACGCCTTCGTCAGCCAGGCGCTGCACGTCATCCGCGAACCGGACGGCCTCCCGGACATGCCGCACCCAGTACTCGGCCGATGCCACGTCCTTGACCAGGCGAACCTTCGGCTCGTGGTAGGTGACCGACTCGGCGACGGCCCGGAACTCGTCCAGCATCGGATCCATCAGCGGCGAATGGAACGCATGCGAAACGGTCAACCGCGTCTGCTTCCGGTCGGCGAACCGCCCGGCGATCGCGGCAACCGCGGCTTCGCCACCGCTGATGACCAGCGAGGACGAGCTGTTCACCGCCGCAATCCCCACCTGGTCATCAAGCAGCGACGCGACCTCATCCTCCGTCGCCTGAATCGCGACCATCGCGCCCCCGGCCAGAAGCGCCTGCATCAGCCGGCCCCGCGCCACGATCAACCGCGCCGCGTCCTCAAGGCTCAGAACACCGGCAACGTGCGCCGCAGCCAGCTCACCGATCGAATGCCCGACCAGGAAGTCCGGGCGGACACCCCACGACTCGACCAGGCGGAACAACGCCACTTCGAGCGCGAAGATCGCAGGCTGAGTGAACTCCGTCTGGTTCAAGCGGGTCTCGTCGCTCCAGATCACGTCCTTCAGAGGCAGGCCGAGCGCACCGCAGACCTCATCGAACGCGGACGCGAACACCGGGAACGTCTCGTACAGCTCCCGGCCCATCCCGACGCGCTGGCTGCCCTGGCCCGTGAACAGGAACGCCAGGCGACCTTCCTCGACCGAACCGGTCACCGTCTCCGGTCCCACGCGCACGGCGCGGTGTTCCAGTGCGGCGCGGCCGGTCGCGGCCGAGTACGCCACGTCGAGAGGGTCGCCGGTCAGGTCGGAAAGGCGAGCCAGTTGGACGTCCAGCGCTTCGCGCGTCTTCGCCGACGCCACCAGCGGGACGACCGGCAGTTCGCGGCGCGCGTCGGCGACGGGTTCGGAAGCCCGCGGCGGCTGCTCAAGGATCACGTGCGCGTTGGTGCCGCTGATCCCGAAGGACGACACGGCGGCCCGGCGCGGAGCCTCGCGCTCCGGCCAGTCCCGCGGCTCGGTCAGCAGCCGGACGTCACCGGCGTCCCAGTCGACCTGCGGCGTCGGCTCGTCCACGTGCAGGGTGCGGGGCAGGACGCCGTGCCGCATCGCCTCGACCATCTTGATCACACCGGCGACGCCGGCGGCGGCCTGCGTGTGGCCGAAGTTCGACTTGATCGAGCCGAGCCACAGCGGCTCGGCGCGGTCGCGGTCCCGCCCGTACGTGGCCAGCAGCGCCTGCGCTTCGATCGGGTCGCCGAGCGTCGTGCCCGTCCCGTGCGCCTCGACGGCGTCCACGTCCGACGCGGAGAGACCGGCGTTCGCGAGCGCGTGCCGGATGACGCGTTGCTGGGACGGCCCGTTCGGCGCGGTCAGACCGTTGGACGCACCGTCCTGGTTGATCGCCGACCCGCGGACGACAGCCAGCACCGGATGCCCGTTGCGGCGCGCGTCCGACAGGCGCTCGACCACGAGCATGCCCGCGCCCTCGCCCCAGCCGGTGCCGTCCGTCGAGGACGAGAACGACTTGCACCGGCCGTCCGGCGACAGGCCGCGCTGTTCGCTGAAGTCGATGAACGTGTCGGGGGTGGCCATGACGGTCACGCCGCCGACGAGCGCGAGCGAGCACTCGCCCGTCCGCAGCGCCTGCATGGCCCAGTGCAGCGCGACCAGGGACGACGAGCAGGCCGTGTCCACGGTGACCGCCGGGCCTTCGAGGCCGAGGGTGTAGGCGACGCGGCCCGAGACGATGCTTCCGGCCGCGTTCCCGCCGCCGTAGTCGTGGTACATGACTCCCGCGAACACGCCGGTCGGGCTGCCCTTGAGCGCGTGCGGATCGACTCCGGCGCGCTCCAGGGCCTCCCAGGAGACCTCCAGCAGGATGCGCTGCTGCGGGTCCATGTCGCGGGCCTCGCGCGGGCTGATGCCGAAGAAGTGCGCGTCGAACTCGGCGGCGTCGTGCAGGAAACCACCCGTCCGGACGTAGCTCTTGCCGGGTTTGCCGGGTTCGGGGTCGTAGATGCCCGCGATGTCCCAGCCCCGGTCGGACGGGAAGCCGGAGACCGCGTCCACGCCGTCGGCGACGAGCCGCCACAGCTCCTCCGGCGAGCGCGCACCGCCGGGGAACCGGCACGCCATCCCGACGATCACGATCGGGTCGGCGGCGTGGGCGTCGGCGACCGGAACCGCGGGCGCGACGGCCGGCACGACGTCCGTGCCGGACAGCTCGTCCAGCAGGTATCCGGCGAGGTCGTGGGCGGTCGGGTAGTCGAAGACGAGGGTGGCGGGCAGGCGCAGCCCGGTGGCGGCGCCGAGCAGGTTGCGCAGCTCGATCGCGGTGAGCGAGTCGAAGCCGAGGTCGCGGAAGGCGCGGTCGGGCCCGACGGACTCGGGTCCGGCGTGCCGCAGCACGGTCGCGGCCTGGGCGCGGACGAGGTCCAGCAGTTCGCCCGCACGTTCCTCGTCGGTCAGGCCCGCGAGGCGCCGCCGCAGGGCTCCGGTCGCGGACGCGGAAGCCGCGTCGACCGCGCGCCGCGAGCGTCCCTTGATCAGCCCGCGCAGCATCGGCGGCGGCGCGTCGAAGGACGCCGGGTCGAGCCGGACGGGGACGGGCGCGGGATCACCGGCGCGCGCCGCCGCGTCGAGCAGGGCGAGGCCGTCGTCTCGGGACAGGGCGCGCATGCCGGTCTGGGCGAGGCCGTCCGCCATGCCGTCCCCGGCCCACGGGCCCCACGCCGGCGAGAGCGCGGGCAGCCCGGAGGCGTGCCGGTGCAGGGCGAGCGCGTCGAGGAAGGCGTTCGCCGCCGCGTAGTTGCCCTGGCCGGGCGCGTTCAGGACGCCCGCGACCGACGAGAACGTCACGAACGCCGTCAGGTCGTGGTCGCGGGTGAGGTCGTGCAGGTGCCAGGCGGCGTCCACCTTCGGGCGGAAAACGGTGGCCAGGCGCGAGGGCGTGAGGGCGGTGACGACGCCGTCGTCCAGGACGCCCGCCGCGTGCACGACGCCGCCGAGGGAGCGGCCGTCGAGCAGCTGGGCGAGGGCGTCGCGGTCGGCGATGTCGCAGGCGACGACCTCGACGTCCGCGCCGAGCCGGGTCAGGTCCTCGACCAGCTCGACCGCGCCGGGCGCGGCCGTGCCCCGGCGGCCGGCGAGCAGCAGCCGCCAGACGCCGTGCTCGGTGACGAGGTGGCGCGCGACGGCCGCGCCGAGCGCGCCCGTCCCGCCGGTGATCAGGACGGTCCGGGACGCGTCCCACACGGGTGCGCCGTCCGAACCCGCGACCGCCCGGACGAGCCTCGGAACTTCCGCGGCTCCCCCGCGAATCCGCAGCTCGGGAGCGCCGTACCGGAGGACGTCGGCGACCGTTACGGACGCATCGGTGTCCGCCAGAACGAATCGTCCGGGATGTTCGCCCTCGGCGGCGCGCACCAGACCCCACACCGCCGCGTGGCCGAGGTCGGAACCGTCGGTCGCGCCGTCGGTGACGACGATCAGCCTGGTCTCGCGCTCCAGCGCGTCCCGGACGGCGGCCAGCGCGGCCTCGACGACCTCCCGAACGGCCGCCGGTCCCTCACCGGACGGTGCGCAGCGGTGAACGAGCACCTCGTCGTCCGAATCCGAGGAATCGGCCGCAGCCGGAACCCATTCGACGCGGAAAAGAGCGTCGAGATCGCGGTTCAGCGCGTCCGCCGTGACCGGACGCAGCGTCAGCGCCCCCACGGACGCGACGGGTCGCCCGGCGGCGTCGGCGAGCTCCAGCGAAACGGTGTCCTCGCCACGCATCCGCAGCCGTACTCGCGCGGCCGTCGCGCCCGAGGCGTGCAGAACCACGTCCGACCAGGTGAACGGCAGGACGGAGGCGTCCTCGTGCAGCAGGTCGAGGGCGTGCAGGGCGGCGTCCAGCAGGGCCGGGTGCAGGCCGAACCCCGCCGCCTCGACGCCCTCCGGAAGGGCGATCTCGGTGAACAGTTCCTCGCCGCGCTGCCATGCGGCGCGCAGCCCGTGGAACGAGGGGCCGTAGGAGAGACGGTCGTACAAGCCGTCCACGGGAAGGGGCGTCGCGTCACGCGGCGGCCATGCCTCCAGCGCAGCTCCGGCAGACGCGGGCTCGGGCGTCAGGACGCCTTCGGCGTGCAGGACCCACTCGCGGTCCAGCGGCGCGTCGTCGGCACGGGAGTAGATCGTCACGGCCCGGCGGCCGGACGCGTCGGCCCCGCCCACCGCGGCCTGCACCTGGACGCCGCCGTGCTCGGGCAGGACGAGCGGCGCGTGCAGCGTCAGCTCCTCGACGCCGCTGTAGCCGACCTCGTCGGCCGCGCGCACCGCGAGTTCCACGTACGCCGTCCCGGGCAGCAGCACAGAGCCCAGCACCACATGATCGGCGAGCCAGGCGTGCGCGCCCGCCGACAGCCGTCCGGTGAACACCACGCCGTCCGAGCCGGGCAGCGGGACCATCGCGCCCAGCAGCGGGTGGTCCGGCCGGTCCAGCCCGGCGGCGGACACGTCGCCGGAGCCGCCGCGCTTGTCCAGCCAGTAGCGGGCGCGCTGGAAGGGATAGGTGGGCAGATCGACGCGGCGCGCGCCGCGCCCGTCGAACACGCCGTCCCAGTCCACGGGCAGGCCCGCGGTGTGCAGGCGGCCGAGCGCGGTGAGCGCCGCGACGGGCTCGTCCTCGCGGCGGCGCAGCACCGGCACGAGGACGGCGGTGTCGGCCGTCGTGGTCAGGCATTGGCGGGCCATCGCGGTGAGCACGCCGTCCGGGCCGACCTCGACGTAGCGGGTGGCGCCTTCGCGTTCCAGCCGCGCCACGGCGTCGGCGAACCGGACCGTGCCGCGCACGTGGCGGACCCAGTGCTCGGGGTCGGTGACGTCACCGTCCGCGATCACCGGGACGGACGGCGCGGCGTAGGAGACGGACGCGGCGACGCGGCGGAAGTCCGCCAGCATCGGGTCCATGAGCGGCGAGTGGAAGGCGTGCGACACCGTGAGACGGTTCGTCCGGCGGTCGGCGAACCGCGCGACGACGGCCTCGACCGCGTCGTCCTCGCCGGACAGGACGACCGAGGTCGGGCCGTTGACGGCGGCGAGGTCCACGCCGTAGCCGAGCAGCGGGCGGACCTCGTCCTCGCGCGCCTCCACCGCGACCATCGCGCCGCCGGGCGGCAGCGCGCCCATGAGGCGGCCGCGCGCCGCGACGAGCCGGGCCGCGTCGTCCAGCGAGAACACTCCGGCGACATGCGCGGCGGCGAGCTCGCCGATCGAGTGCCCGGCGACCAGGTCCGGGCGGACGCCCCACGAGTCCAGCAGCCGGAACAGCGCGACCTCCAGCGCGAAGATCGCGGGCTGGGTGGTCTCGGTGCGGTTCAGCGCGTCCTCGCCGGCCCACATCGCGTCCCGGACGGACGCGCCGCCCGGCCCACTCACCTCGTCGAACCGCGCGCAGACCTCGTCGAAGGCGCGGGCGAACGCGGGGAACGCGGCGTGCAGGGCGCGGCCCATGCCGAGCCGCTGGCTGCCCTGGCCGGTGAACAGGAACGCGGTCAGGCCGGTCGCCCGGGCGGGGGCGTCCAGCGGCGCGCCGTCCGCGAGGGCGGTCAGGCCGTGGAGCAGTGCGGCGCGGTCGCGTCCGACGACGGCGGCGCGGTGGTCGAGCGCGGCGCGTCCCGTGGCGAGGGAGTACGCGACGTCCACCGGGTCGAGGTCCGGGTCGGCGCCCAGGCGGTCGGCGACGCGCCGGGCCTGGGCTCGCACCGCCGCCTCGGTGCGGGCGCCGAGCGGCAGCAGAACGGGCGCATCGGACACGACACGAGGCGCCACCGGCTCGCCGGTCTCCTCGGCGGCCTGCTCGATGATGACGTGCGCGTTGGTGCCGCTGACGCCGAAGGACGACACGGCGGCCCGGCGCGGACGGTCCACGGCGGGCCAGGCGCGGGCCTCGGTGAGCAACCGGACGTTCCCGGCGTCCCAGTCCACGGCCGAGGACGGCTCGTCCACGTGCAGGGTCGGCGGGAGCGAGCCGTGCCGGATCGCCTCGACCATCTTGATGATGCCCGCGACCCCGGCCGCGGCCTGCGTGTGCCCGATGTTCGACTTGACCGAGCCGAGCCACAGCGGCTCCTCGCGGTCCTTGCCGTAGGTGGCGAGCAGCGCCTGGACCTCGATCGGGTCGCCGAGGGTCGTGCCGGTGCCGTGGCCTTCGACGGCGTCCACGTCGGCGGGCGTCAGCCCGGCCGAGGCGAGGGCCTGGCCGATGACGCGGCGCTGGGACGGCCCGTTCGGCGCGGTCAGCCCGTTGGACGCGCCGTCCTGGTTGACCGCCGATCCGCGCACGACCGCGAGCACGCGGTGGCCGTTGCGGCGCGCGTCCGACAGCTTCTCCAGCAGCAGGACGCCCGCGCCCTCGCCCCAGCCGGTGCCGTCGGCGGACGCGGCGAACGAGCGGCAGCGGCCGTCCGGGGACAGTCCGCGCTGCTCGCTGAACTCGATGAACGTCTCGGGGGTCGCCATGACGCTGACGCCGCCCGCGAGCGCGAGGCCGCACTCCCCCGCGCGCAGCGCCTGGATCGCCCAGTGCAGCGCGACCAGCGACGACGAGCACGCGGTGTCAACGGTGACGGCCGGACCTTCGAGCCCGAGCGTGTAGGCGACACGACCCGAGACCAGGCTGCCGTCGCTGCTGGTCACGCCGTAGTCGTGGTACATCGCGCCCGCGAACACGCCGGTGCGGGAGCCGCGCAGCGCGACAGGATCGACGCCCGCGCGCTCCATCGCCTCCCAGACGACCTCCAGCATCAGGCGCTGCTGCGGGTCCATCGTGAGCGCCTCGCGCGGGCTGATCCCGAACGCGCCGGGGTCGAAGTCCCCCGCCTCGTACAGGAAGCCGCCGTCGCGGACGTAGCTCTTGCCGGGCCTGCCCGGCTCCGGGTCGTACAGCGCGGACAGGTCCCAGCCGCGGTCGGCGGGGAACGGGCCGATCGCGTCCCGGCCGCCCGCGACGAGCGACCAGAGGTCCTCGGGGGACGCGACGCCGCCGGGCAGCCGGCAGGCCGTCCCGATGATCGCGACGGGCTCGGCGGCCGCGTCGGCGGCGGCGCGCAGGCCCTCGTTGGTCCGGCGCAGCCGCTCGTTCTCCGCGAGGGAGCCGCGCAGCGCCTCGACGATCTCCTCGACCTTCGGTTCCACCGTCGCTCAGCCTCCGCTCACCGTCGTCGCCGTCGCGGACGCCGCGCCCGCCGCGTCCGTGCCTGCGCCCGCGTCCGCTTCCGCGCCCGCGCGGATCTCGTCGAGGAAGCCGCCGAGCACCTCGGTGAACCGCGCGGGCTCCTCCAGGTGCGGGACGTGGCTGGACTCCTCGAAGACCTCCCAGCGGGCGCCGGGGATCAGGTCGCGGAACGGCCGGACGGCGGCGGGCGTCGCCTCGTCGTGCCGTCCGGACAGCACCAGCGTCGGGACGGCGATGTCCGGCAGCAGGTCCACGACCGACCAATCGCGCAGCGTTCCGATCACGTGGAATTCGCTCGGCCCGTTCATCGTCCGGTAAACGGTCGGATCGCTGTGCGTTTCCATGAAAGTGGCCATGTATTCGCCGGGCCACGGGTCGAGGCGGCAGACGTGCCGTTTGTAGAAGACCATCATCGCGTCGATGTACTCTTCACTTCCGGTCGTCCCGGCCGCCTCGTGGCGGCGCAGCGTCTCGTCCACGCCGGGCGGGAGGGCGGCGCGCAGCACGGCCATCTCGTCCAGCCACAGCCGGTAGGAGGCGGGGGCGTTCGCGACGACGAGGCCGCGCAGCCCGGCGGGCCGGGCCGCGGCGTGCGCGGCGGCGAGCATCCCGCCCCAGGACTGGCCGAACAGCGCGTAGTCGCCGGCGACGCCGAGCCGGTTCAGCAGGTTGTCCAGCTCGTCCAGGAACAGCTCGGGCGTCCAGAAGCCGGCGCCGCGGTCGGGCAGGTGCGTGGACCCGCCGTTGCCGAGCTGGTCGTAGTGGACGACCTGCCAGCCGCGCTCGGCGAACGCGGTGAGCCCGAGCAGGTAGTCGTGGGTGGCCCCGGGGCCGCCGTGCACGACGACGAGCGCGGGGCGGTCCGGCTCCGGCCGGCCGGTCACCCGGTACCAGGTCCGGTGCCCCCGGAACGGGACGGTCCCTTTTGCCGTGGACGTCGGCGACATTCTCTCAACCACCTCAAGGTCGCTTATTGCGGCCGGTTATCCCGCGGCCGGACAGCGGCGCTTTCGCGCGCGTGAATCGACGGTCTCCGGGAAGATTCCGACGATCGCGACGCTAGTTCCGGGGATGGTGCGCCGGACACCCTTAATCCGGCGCGCCACCCCCTAACCCGCGTTCCTGGTCCCTTTGCCGGAGCCGGTTCTCAGGCCAGGGATCCCAGCCAGCCCTCGATGGCGCGGGCGGTGTCGGGCGCGTGCTCCTGGCCGAGCGTGAAGTGGTTCCCGGGAACCGTCCGCAGGACGTGCGCGGGGTCCCAGGGCCGGGCCAGCATCGCGCCCGCGTCCGCGCCTTCGGGCGGCTCGACGAACGGCTCGGACGCCTGAACGAACAGCGTCGGCACGTCCAGCCCTGACGGGTCGAACCCGGCCAGCACGTCGAAGTAGTGCGTCATCGCCGACAGCCGCGCCGAGTCGTAGCTCCCATAGGTGGACTCCATGCCCAGCAGGGCGCCCATGAGCTGGTCGAACCCGACGTTCATCGCCTCGTCGTCCACGCGGAAGGTGTCGACGAGGACGAGCCCGGCGGGCGGCGCCTGCCGGTGCCGGGCGAGGTGCCGGGCGAGGACGTGCGCGATGATCCCGCCGGACGAGTAGCCGAGCAGCGCGAACGGTTCGCCGTCCGCCGCGTCCAGCACGGCGTCGCCGAGGACGTGCGCGAGCGCGCGGGCGGAGCCGGGCAGCGGCTCGCCGCGTCCGAAGCCGGGCAGCGGCAGCGCCGCGACCGTCCGAACGTCGCGGAACTCCGCGCCGAGGCGGGCGTGCTGGTGGACGCCGCCGCCCGCCATGGGCGTCGCGAGGCAGATCAGGCGGAGCCGGCCGGGGCCGTCGGCGAGCCGCACGGCGCGCGGGGGCGCGACCGGATCGCCGGGCGCGAACCGGGGCCGCAGCGCCGCGACCGCGCCCATCAGCGCGATCGCGCCGGACGTGTCGCCCGCCTGGACGGCCTTCCGGAACAGGTCGGTCACGGTGTCGTCGGCCGCGTCCTGCTCCTCCGCCGCCGGGACGGCCCCTGTCCCGGCGAGTTCGGGCGCGAGTTCGGCGGCGACGAGCCGGGCGAGCCCGGCCGGGGTCTTGCTGTCGAAGACCGCCATCGCGGGCAGTTTCAGGCCGGTCGCGGCGTTGAGCGCGGTTCGCAGCTCCATCGCGGCGAGCGAGTCGAACCCCGATTCCAGGAAGTCGCGTTCGGGGTCGATGTGGTCGGGCCCGTCGTGGCCGAGCAGGACGGCCGCGATGGTCCGGACGAGCGTTCCCAGCTCGTCCACGCGCCGCTCGGGCGGGAGGGCCGCCAGCTCGCGGCGCAGCGCGGCCGGGTCGAGGTCGCCGCCGCCGGACGCCGCGTGCCGCTTGGACGCGGGGATCAGGCCGCGGAGCAGCGCGGGCGGTTCCCCGCCGCCCGTCCCCGAGCGCAGTGCGCGCACGTCGAGCGCGAGCGGCACGAGGACGGGTTCGGAGCGCGCGGACGCGAGGTCGAACAAGGCGAGGCCGTCCTCGTCGGGCAGCGCGGGCATCCCCTGGCGGCGCAGGCGGCGCAGGTCGGTCTCGGTCAGGCCGCCGGCCATGCCGCCGCTGTCCGCCCACAGGCCCCAGCCGAGCGACTGCGCGGGCAGGCCTTCGGCGCGGCGGTGCTCGGCGAGCGCGTCGAGGAAGGTGTTGGCGGCGGCGTAGTTGCCCTGCCCGGGCGAGCCGAACACGCCGGCCGCCGAGGAGAACAGGACGAAGGCCGCGAGGTCGTGATCGCGCGTGAGGTCGTGCAGGTTGATCGCGCCGTCCACCTTCGGGCGCAGGACGCGGGCCAGGTCGTCGGCGGTGAGGTTCGCGATCATGCCGTCCGCGAGGACGCCCGCCGTGTGCACGACGGCGCCGAGCGTCCGGCCGTCGAGCAGGGACCTCAGCGCGTCGCGGTCGGCGATGTCGCAGGCCGCTACCTCCACCGTCGCGCCGAGCGCGGTGAGCTCGTCCCTGAGCCCGGCCGCTCCGGGCGCGTCGAGGCCGCGGCGACTGGTCAGGAGCAGGTCGCGGACGCCGTGCGCGGTCACGAGGTGACGGGCGACGAGCGCGCCGAGGCCGCCCGTCCCGCCGGTGATGAGGACGGTGCCCGGCTTGTCCCAGGGCGTCGTGTTCTCGGGGGCGGTGTCGGCTCGGACCAGGCGCGGGACGAGCAGACGGCCGTCGCGGAGACGCGCCTCCGGCTCGTCGGCCGGGAGCGCGGGTATCGCGGTCGGGTCGTCGGTGTCGAGGAGCGCGAAGCGGTCCTGGTCCTCGGCCCCGGCGGCTCGGACCAGACCGGTCACGGCCGCGTGCGCGAGCTCGCCCGCGCGGGTGACCACGATCAGCCGCGACGCCGCGTACTGCTCGCCGGTCAGCCACTCCTGCACGGTCCGCAACACGCTCGCCGTGACGGCATGGACGTCCGCGGCCAGCTCGCCGGTGGTTTCGGGCAGCGTCAGCGCGACGGTCGCGGGCACGACTTCGGGCAGCTCGGCGAGGGCGCTGACCACGGTGTCAGCGGCCGTGACCGCCCCTTGGACCGGCGTCCACTCGACGCGGAAGAGGTTGTCACCGGGGCCGCTCGCGGTCGCGAGCTGCTCGGCGGCGATCTCCCGCACGACCAGCGAGTCGACGGACGCGACAGGCCGTCCCTGCGCGTCGGCGACGCGGATCTCCAGGCCGCCATCGCCCTTCCGGGTCAGGCGCACGCGCGCCGCGCTCGCCCCGGACGCATGGACCCGCACGCCGTTCCAGACGAACGGCAGGCGCGCGGCGTCGTCGTCGCTCGCGCCGAGCATCAGCGCGTGCAGCGCCGAGTCGAGCAGCGCCGGATGCAGGACGAAGCGGTCGGCGGCGGCGGTCTCGTCCAGCGCGATTTCGGCGAAGGTGTCGTCTCCGTCCTGCCAGGCTGCGCGGAGGCCCTGGAACACCGGTCCGTAGGCGAAGCCGAGTGCGCCGAGATGCTCGTAGGCGTCGCCGGTGTCCAGCGGGGTCGCGCCCGAGGGCGGCCAAGCGAACGGCTCGGACGGCGCTTCGCTGCCCGAGGCCAGGACGCCTTCGGCGTGGAGCGTCCAGTCGGTGCCGTCGTCGGGCTGGGAGTGGACGGTCAACGTTCGGCGGCCTGTGTCGTCCATGGGCTCGCCGATGGTCAGCCGCAGCCGCGCGCCGCCGTCCTCGGGAAGGATCAGCGGGGCGCGCAGGGCCAGCTCCTCGACGGTCCCGCAGCCGACACGGTCGCCCGCCCGGACTGCCATCTCCACGAACGCCGTGCCGGGCAGGATCGTCGCGCCGAACACCGCGTGGTCGGCGAGCCAGGGATGCGTGTCCAGGGCGAGCCGCCCGGTGAACACGGTCGTCGCCGCGCCGGGCACGGCGATCTCGGCGGTCAGCAGCGGATGGTCGAGCGCGGTCAAACCCATGGCCGCCGCGTCGCCGCTTGCTCCCCCGGTGAACGGCTCGCTGAGCCAGAACGGCCTGCGCTGGAACGGGTAGGTCGGCAGATCGACGCGCCGGGCGCCGCGCCCGTCGAAGAACGCCGTCCAGTCGGGTGAGGCACCGCTGACGTGCAGGTTCGCGAGCGCGGCGAGCAGCGTGGCGGGTTCGGGCCGGTCACGGCGGACGGCGGCGACGGCCGTGGCGTCGGGGGCGGTCTGCCGCGCGAGGGCGGTGAGGATCCCGTCCGGGCCGATCTCCAGGAACCGCGTGACGCCCGCGCCTTCCAGCAGCGCGATGTCGTCGGCGAACCGCACCGCGTCCCGGACGTGGCGGACCCAGTACTCGGGCGTCGTGACGTCCTTCGGCAGCCTGAGAGTGGGCCGGTTGTAGGAGACGCTCTCGGCGATCTTCCGGAAGTCGGCGAGCATCGGATCCATCAGCGGCGAGTGGAACGCGTGCGAAACGGCCAGCCGCGTCCGCTTGCGGTCCCCGAACCGGTCGGCGATGGCCAGCACGACCGCCTCCTCGCCGGACACGACCACCGAGGACGGGCCGTTGACGGCCGCGATCCCCACCTCGTCGGTGAGCAGCGGGACGATCTCGTCCTCGGCCGCCTGGATCGCGACCATCGCGCCGCCTTCGGGGAGCGTCTGCATGAGGCGTCCGCGCGCGGCGACGAGCCGCGCGGCGTCCTCCAGCGATAGGACGCCGGCGACGTGCGCGGCGGCGATCTCGCCGATCGAGTGCCCGGCCAGGTGGTCGGGGCGGACGCCCCACGACTCCAGCAGCCGGAACAGCGCGACCTCGAACGCGAAGACCGCGGGCTGGGTGAACTCCGTCCGGTTCAGCCGGGCCTCGTCGCCCCACGCGACGTCCTTGAGCGGGAGGCCGACCGCCTCGCAGACCTCGTCGAACGCCGCCGCGAACGCCGGGTACGCCTCGTAGAGTTCGCGTCCCATGCCGACGCGCTGGCTGCCCTGGCCGGTGAACAGGAACGCGGTCTTGCCCTCGCGCGTGCGGCCGGTCACGGTGGACGGCCCGGACGCTCCCTCGGCGAGCGCGGCCAGGCCCGCGAGCAGGCCGGGACGGTCGTCGGCGACGATCGCGGCGCGGTGTTCGAGCGCGGCGCGTCCGGTCGCGAGGCTGAAGGCGACGTCGGACGCGTCCAGCTCGGAATGCGCGTTCAGGTGGGTGAGCAGGCGGTCGGCCTGAGCGCGCAAGGCCGTCGTGCTGCGCGCCGAAAGGTTCCACAGGACGGGTCCGCCGACGGTCCGCTCCGGCCGCTCCGGCTGCTCCGGCTGCTCGGCTTCCTCGCGCGGGGCTTCCTCGATGATGACGTGCGCGTTGGTGCCGCTGATCCCGAAGGACGACACGGCGGCCCGGCGCGGGTGCTCGCCGCGCGGCCAGTCGCGCGGCTCGGTGAGCAGCCGGACGTTCCCCGCGTCCCAGTCCACGGCCGACGACGGCTCGTCCACGTGCAGGGTCTTCGGCATCCGGCCGTTGCGGATCGCCTGGACGACCTTGATGATCCCCGCGACCCCGGCCGCGGCCTGCGTGTGGCCGATGTTCGACTTGATCGACCCGAGCCACAGCGGCTGCTCGCGGTCCTTGCCGTAGGTCGCGAGGAGCGCCTGCGCCTCGATCGGGTCGCCGAGCGTCGTGCCGGTGCCGTGCCCCTCGACCATGTCGATCTGGTCGGACGAGACGCGCGCGTTGGCGAGCGCCTGCGCGATCACGCGGCGCTGCGACGGGCCGTTCGGCGCGGTCAGGCCGTTCGACGCGCCGTCCTGGTTGATCGCCGAGCCCCGCACGACCGCGAGCACGGGATGCCCGTTGCGGCGCGCGTCGGCGAGGCGTTCCACGAGCAGCATCCCGACGCCCTCGCCCCAGCCGGTGCCGTTCGCGGCGTCCGCGTAGGACTTGCAGCGGCCGTCCGGCGACAGCCCGCGCTGGCGGCTGAACTCGATGAACGTCTCGGGCGTCGCCATCACGGTCACGCCGCCGACCAGGGCGAGCGAGCACTCGCGCGTCCGGAGCGCCTGGATCGCCCAGTGCAGCGCGACCAGCGACGACGAGCACGCGGTATCGACCGTCACGGCCGGCCCTTCCAGGCCGAGCGTGTAGGAGACGCGGCCGGACGCGATCGCGCCCGTGCTGTTGTTGTAGGTGTAGTCGTGGTACATCATCCCGGCGAACACGCCGGTCGGACTGCCCTTGAGGGACGTCGGATCGATGCCCGCCCGTTCGAGGACCTCCCAGGACGCTTCGAGCAGCAACCGCTGCTGCGGGTCCATCGTGAGCGCCTCGTTCGGGCCGACGCCGAAGAACTCGGGATCGAACTCGGCGGCGTCGTGCAGGAAGCCGCCCTCGCGCGAGTACGTCTTCCCGGGCCGTCCGGGTTCGGGGTCGTAGATTCCCGCCTCGTCCCAGCCGCGCCCGGACGGGAACCCCGACACCGCGTCCACGCCGTCCGCGACCAGCCGCCACAGCGCCTCGGGCGAGTCCGCGCCCGGATAGCGGCACGCCATCGCGACGATCGCGACCGGCTCGCGGGACGCGGCCTCCAGGGCGCGGTTCCGCGCGCGCAGCTTCTCGGTCTCCTTGAGCGACGCGCGGAGCGCCGCCACGATCCTGCCGTCGGTGTCCGCCATCGTCCTCACGCTTCCCAGGTCGCATCGCCGGCGTCGGGGCCGGCGTCGGCGCCGTCCAGCGCCAGGCTGATCAGGCTGTCGGTGTCCAGGTCGTCGATCGCGCCGGCACTCGCGCCCGCCGCGCCGCCGTCCGCCGCCGCGGCGGCCGGGGCCGCGACGCCGGCCAGTTCGAGCAGGGCGTCCATGAGGCCCGCGTCGCGGAGGCGGGTGAGCGGGATCGCGGCGAGCACGCGCCGGACGGCGTCCTCGTCTCCGGGGTCGGCGCCGTCCTCCGGGACGATCTCGGCCGCGAGGTGCGCGGCGAGGACGCGCGCGTTCGGGTGGTCGAACACCAGCGTCGGCGGCAGCCGCAACCCGATCGCCGCGCCGAGGCCCGTCCGGAACTCGACGGCCGCGAGCGAGTCGAAGCCCAGATCGCCGAACGCCCGGTCCGGCTCGATCGCCTCGGGCCCCGCGTGCCCGAGGACGGTCGCCGCGTGCTCCCGGACGATCCGCAGCAGCTCGTCGTCGCGCTCGTCGGCGGGCAGCGCGGCGAGCCTGCGCAGCTCGGCGGCCCCGCCCGCGCCGTTCGCGACGGCCCGCCGCGTCCCGCTCCCGCGCGCCAGGCCGCGCAGCATCGCGGGGACCTCCGCCGGGTCGAGCGCCTTCGTGTCCAGGCTCATCGGGACGAGCACGGGCGCGGGCAGCGTCCCGGCGAGGTCGAACAGCTCCAGCCCTTCGGCGACCGGCAGCGCCGCCGCTCCGCCGCGCGAGAGGCGCCCGGCGTCGGCGGTGGCGGCCATGCCGTCCGCGCTCTCCCAGAGTCCCCAGGCGAGCGATTGCGCCGGGAGCCCGTTCGCGCGGCGATGCGCGGCCAGAGCGTCGAGGTAGGCGTTAGCTGCCGCATAGTTGCCCTGACCGGGAGCGCCGAGCACACCCGCCGCCGAGGAGAACAGCACGAACGCCGACAAGTTCATCTCGCTCGTCAGCTCATGCAAATGCCGCGCAGCCACGGCCTTCGGCGCGAACACACGATCAAGCCGCTCGGAAGTGAGCGATTCGATCACGCCGTCGTCCAGGACACCCGCCGCGTGGACGACACCCGTGAGGTTCCGCCCCTTCAGGAGGTCGGCCACGGCGTCGCGGTCGGACGTGTCGCAGGCGGCGAACTCGACGTCCGCGCCGAGTCCGACCAGCTCGCGGCGGAGTTCCTCCGCGCCCGGAGCTTCCGGACCGCGGCGGCTGGCCAGCAGCAGGCTTCTGACCTGGTGGTTTGCGACCAGGTGGCGGGCGATGAGGGTGCCCAGCGCGCCGGTCGCGCCGGTGATCAGGACCGTCCCGCTGCCGAACGAGGCTTCGGTCGTCTCGTCGGTGGCGGCGCGGACGAGCCTCGGCGCGTACGCCCTGCCGTCCCGGACGGCCACCTGCGGTTCGCCGGTCGCGAGGGCCAGCGCGATCTCGGCGTCGTCACGCGCATCGACGATGACGACGCGTTCCGGATCTTCGGACTGGGCGCTTCGGACCAGGCCCCAGACCGCGGCTCCCGCCAGGTCGGTGACGTCCTCGCCGTCCACGGACACGGCGTCCCGGGTCACGATGACCAGTCCGGGCGTCCCGCTTTGGAGCGCTGCGAGGACTTCGTGCAGCGCGTTTTTCGGGTCCTTGTCCTGGATGTGCAGGATCTCGGCGTTCTCGGGGATGGGACGCGGGTTGGCGGTGACGGGCGTCCAGGCGATCTCGAACAGCGACCGGTGACCGCTCCGCGCGCCGGTGAACGCGTCGGCGGCGAACGGCCGCAGCGCGAGCCCGCCGATCGACGCGAAGGGCGCGCCCGACTCGTCGGCGGCGTCGATCCGCACCGCGCCGTCCTCGTCCCGGACGATCCGGACCCGCAGGGCCCGCGCGCCCGTCGCGTGTAGCTCCACGCCCGACCAGGAGAACGGAAGCGAAGGCTCGCCACCGGTGAGCGCGATCGCGTGCAGCGCGGCGTCCAGCAACGCTGGATGGATCCCGAACCGATCCGGATCGCCGTTCAGGACGATCTCGGCGAACACCTCGTTCTCGTTACCGCGCCATGCGGCACGCAACCCCTGGAAGATCGGGCCGTAGGTCAGCCCGGCTTTGGCCATCTCGTCATAGAAACCGTCGAGATCGACGGGCTCGGCGGCGGGTGGCCACTGCTGTCCGAACGGCTCCGTGGTCGCGGACGGTGCCGCCAGGACGCCTTCCGCGTGCCGGATCCAGTCCTCGCCGTCGTGTGAATGGACGCTCACGGGACGCCGCCCGTCGCCGTCCGCCGCGCCGGCCGTCACCCTGATCCGGACGCCGCCGCTCTCGGGCAGGACGAGCGGTGCCTCGACGGTCAGGTCGTCGAGGCGCCCGCAGCCGACCTCGTCCCCGGCCCGGATCGCCAGCTCGACCAGGCCCGTGCCGGGGAAGACGAGGGCGTCGCCGATGGCGTGATCGGCCAGCCAGGGATGCGCGTCCGCCGACAACCGGCCGGTGAACACGACCCCGCCGTCGTCGGGGAGTTCGACCATGGAGGCGAGCAGCGGGCTGCCGGTGTCGTCACCGGACGCCTCCGGCGCCTCGGCCCAGAACCGCTGCCGCTGGAAGGGATAGGTGGGCAGCTCGACACGGCGGGCTCCGCGTCCGTCGAACACGGCGTTCCAGTCGATGGCGACGCCTGCGGCGAAGAGCCGTCCAATGCCGACGAAGAGGCTCGCGGTCTCGTCTCGGTCGCGGCGCATCGTCGCGGCCATCGTGCCCTCGACCGTCTGCTGCGCCATCGCAGCCAGCACGGCATCCGGCCCGATCTCCAGGAAGCGGGTGACTCCTTCGTCAGCGAGATACCGCACGTCGTCCGCGAACCGGACAGTTTCGCGGACGTGCTGGACCCAGTAGTCGGGCGTCCCCACGTCCTTGACCAGGCGAATCGTCGGCTCGTGGTAGGTGACCGACTCGGCGACGGCCCGGAACTCGTCCAGCATCGGATCCATCAGCGGCGAGTGGAACGCGTGCGAAACGGTCAACCGGGTCTGCTTGCGGTCCTTGAACTGCTCGGCAATCTCGGCCACTGCATTCTCGGCCCCGCTGATGACCAGCGAGGACGGGCTGTTCACCGCCGCGATACTCACCTCAGCGTTGAGCAGAGGCGTGATCTCGCCTTCGGTCGCCTGGATCGCCACCATCGCTCCCCCGGCTGGGAGCGCCTGCATCAAACGGCCCCGCGCGGTGATCAACCGAGCCGCGTCTTCGAGACTCAGCACTCCCGCGACGTGCGCGGCGGCCAGCTCACCGATCGAGTGACCGACCAGGAAGTCCGGACGGACACCCCACGACTCGACCAGGCGGAACAACGCCACTTCGAGCGCAAAGATCGCAGGCTGGGTGAACTCCGTCTGGTTCAGGCGTGCTTCGTCGCCCCAGATGACGTCCTGCAACGGCAGATCGAGAGCACCGCAGACCTCGTCGAACGCGGACGCGAACACCGGGAACGTCTCGTACAGCTCCCGGCCCATCCCGACGCGCTGGCTGCCCTGGCCCGTGAACAGGAAGGCCAGGCGCCCCTCGGACGCGACGTCCGAGACCGTCTCGTCGCCGACGATCACCGCGCGGTGTTCCAGCGACGCGCGGCCCGTCGCGGCGGAGAACGCCACGTCCAGGTCGTCGCGGTCGAAGGACGCGAAGCGGTCGAGCTGGACGTGCAGCGCCTCGGCGGTCTTCGCCGTCACCACCAGCGGGACGGCCGGCAGGTCGCGCCGTTCGGCCGGGTCCGAGGCCGGGGCATCCGGTTCCGGGGCCTGCTCGATGATGACGTGCGCGTTGGTGCCGCTGATCCCGAAGGACGACACGGCGGCCCGGCGCGGAGCCTCGCGCTCCGGCCAGTCCCGCGGCTCGGTCAGCAGCCGGACGTCACCGGCGTCCCAGTCCACCTGCGGCGTCGGCTCGTCCACGTGCAGGGTCTTCGGCATCCGGCCGTTGCGGATCGCCTGGACGACCTTGATGATCCCCGCGACCCCCGCAGCGGCCTGCGTGTGCCCGATGTTCGACTTGATCGACCCGAGCCACAGCGGCTCTTCGCGATCCTTGCCGTAGGTCGCCAGCAACGCCTGCGCCTCGATCGGGTCGCCGAGCGTCGTGCCCGTCCCGTGGGCTTCGACCAGGTCGATCTCGGACGGGGTCAGTCCCGCGACGGCGAGGGCGTGGGCGATGACGCGGCGCTGCGACGGCCCGTTCGGCGCGGTCAGCCCGTTGGACGCGCCGTCCTGGTTGATGGCCGTGCCGCGCACGACCGCCAGGACCGGGTGTCCGTGGCGGCGCGCGTCCGACAGGCGCTCGACCAGCAGCATCCCGACGCCCTCACCCCAGCCCGTGCCGTCCGTCGAGGAAGAGAACGACTTGCAGCGCCCGTCGGACGCCATGCCGCGCTGGCGGCTGAACTCGATGAACGTCTGCGGCGTCGCCATGACGGTCACGCCGCCGGCCAGCGCCAACGTGCACTCGCCCGACCGCAGCGCCTGGATCGCCCAGTGCAGCGCGACCAGCGACGACGAGCACGCGGTATCGACCGTCACGGCCGGCCCTTCCAGGCCGAGCGTGTACGCGACCCGTCCCGAGGCGATCGAGCCCGTGCTGCTGTTGTAGGTGTAGTCGTGGTACATCATCCCGGCGAACACGCCGGTCGGACTGCCCTTGAGCGCCGTCGGGTCGATGCCCGCGCGTTCGAGCGCCTCCCAGGACGCCTCCAGCAGCAACCGCTGCTGCGGGTCCATCGTGAGCGCCTCGTTCGGGCTGATCCCGAAGAACGCCGGGTCGAACTCGGCCGCGTCGTACAGGAATCCGCCCTGGTCGACGTAGCTGGTCTCGGGCCGGGTGCGGGTCGGGTCGTAGACGCGTTCGATGTCCCAGCCGCGGTCGGTCGGGAAGCCGGAGATCGCGTCCACGCCGTCCGCGACGAGCCGCCACAGGTCGTCCGGCGAGGTGACGCCGCCCGGGTACCGGCAGGACATTCCGATGATCGCGATCGGGTCGTCGTCGGGCGCGGCGGCGCTGGCACGCGCGAGAGGGGCCGGGACGTCCGCGACGGTTCCGGACAGCTCGTCCAGCAGGTGCCGGGCCAGGACGGCGGGTGTCGGATAGTCGAACACCAGCGTCGCGGCCAACCGGAGGCCCGTCGCCTCGCCGAGCCCGTTACGCAGTTCGACGGCCGCGAGCGAATCGAAGCCGAGGTCCTTGAAAGCGCGGTCGGGCGCGACGGCCTCGGGACCGGAGTGGCCGACGATCGCGGCGGTCTGCCGCCGGACGAGGTCCAGCACGAACCCTTCACGCTCGGCCGCCGGGACCCGCCCGAGGCGTTCCTGGAACGCGGAGGCCTCGCCGCGCACGACCCGGCGTCCCTGCCCGCGGACGAGTCCGCGCAGCAGGTACGGGACGTCCCCGGTGGTGAGCGACTTCGGGTCGAGCTTCATCGGCACCAGCAGGGACGGCGCGAGAGTGCCCGCGCTGTCGAGGAGCCCGAGGCCCTGTTCGGCGGAGAGGCCGGTCACGCCGGACCGGTCGATGCGCTGCCGGTCGCGGTCGTCCAGCACGGCCGCCATGCCCGCGTCGCTCTCCCAGAGTCCCCAGGCGAGCGACTGCGCCGGGAGCCCGTTCGCGCGGCGATGCGCGGCCAGAGCGTCGAGGTAGGCGTTAGCTGCCGCATAGTTGCCCTGACCGGGAGCGCCGAGCACACCCGCCGCCGAGGAGAACAGCACGAACGCCGACAAGTTCATCTCGCTCGTCAGCTCATGCAGATGCTGCGCAGCCACAGCCTTCGGCGCGAACACATGGTCAAGCCGTTCAGGAGTGAGCGATCCGATCACGCCGTCGTCCAGGACACCTGCCGCGTGGACGACGCCGGTCAGGTCCCGGCCGTCCAGGAGCGCGGCGAGGGCGTCGCGGTCGGCGACGTCGCAGGCGGCGACCTCGACGTCCGCGCCGAGCCGCGCCAGCTCCTCCACCAGGTCGGACGCGCCGGGCGCGGCCAGGCCGCGGCGGCTGGTCAGCAGCAGCCTCCGGACGCCGTGCTCGGTCACCAGATGCCGCGCGACCAGCCCGCCGAGCGCGCCGAGCGCGCCCGTGACCAGCACCGATCCGCCGAAGACGGTCGAAGGTTCGGGTGCGGGCGTCGCGGCGGCCGGGATCAGCCTCGGCGCGTACGCCCTCCCGTCCCGGACGGCGACCTGCGGTTCACCGGTCGCGAGCGCGAGCGCGACCTCCGCGTCGTCCGCCGCGTCGATGAGAAGGAACCGTCCCGGGTCCTCGGACTGGGCGCTGCGCACGAGCCCCCACGCGGCGGCGCCGGACAGGTCGGGCGTGTCCTCGCCGTCCACCGAGACCGCGCCGCGCGTGACGACCGCGAGCGCACCGGTTGCGGTCTGGAGGGCTTCGAGGACGCGGTGCAGAGCGGTCCGGGAGTCGTCGCCACCGAGGTCCAGCACGGTCACGTCCGCGGGCGCGTCGCCGGTGGCCTCGACCGGAACCCACTTCACCTGGAACAGCGAGTCGACGCGGGTCGCGCGCTGCTCGGCGAGGGGCCGCAGGGCGAGCGAGCCCACGGAGATGACGGGTTCACCCGCGCCGTCCACGGCCTCCAGGGTCACCTGGTCGTGGCCACGCGAGGCGATCCGGACGCGCAGCATCTCGGCGCCGGACGCGTGCAGCTCGACGCCGGACCAGGCGAAGGGCAACACCACCCGGTCGTCGGTCGAGAGCAGCGGGATCGCGTGCAGCGCGGCGTCCAGGAGCGCGGGATGCAGCGCGAAGCGGCCGGGGTCGCCGTTCAGGACGACCTCTGCGAACACCTCGTTCTCGTCCCCGGACCCGCGCCATGCGGCGCGAAGGCCTTGGAAGAGCGGACCGTACTCCAGCCCGGCCTCCGTGAGGTCGGCGTACAGCCGGTCGATGGCGACGGGCTCGGCGCCGGCGGGCGGCCACTGGGTGATGCCCGCGGCCGGGGCCTTCGTGCTGGCCGCGGCGAGGGCGCCTTCGGCGTGCCGCGTCCAGGGGCGGAGCACTTCGTCCTCGTCGCGCGAGTAGATCTCGACGGTTCGCCGCCCGGTCTCGTCCGGCGAACCGACGACGACCTGGACGGCGACCGTTCCGCGCGCGGGCAGGACCAGCGGAGCCTCGATGGTCAGGTCTTCGACGCGTCCGCACCCGACCTCGTCGCCCGCGCGGACCGCCAGCTCCACGAACCCGGTCCCCGGGAAGATCGTCATGCCGCCGACCGCGTGCTCGGCCAGCCACGCCTGCGACGCGGGCGACAACCGCCCGGTCAGGACGGCCTGATCCACCCCGGCGACGGACACCGCCGCGTCGAGCAGCGGATGGTCGGACGCGTCCAGCCCGCGGCCCTGCTCGATCCAGAAGAACTGCCGCTGGAAGGGGTAGGTGGGCAGCTCGACGCGCTGCGCGCCGCGTCCCTCGAACACGGCGTTCCAGTCGATGGCGACGCCTGCGGCGAAGAGCCGTCCAATGCCGACGAAAAGGCTCGCGGTTTCGTTTCGGTCGCGGCGCATCGTCGCGGCCATCGTGCCCTCGACCGTCTGCTGCGCCATCGCAGCCAGCACGGCATCCGGCCCGATCTCCAGGAAGCGGGTGACACCCTCGTCGGCGAGGCGCTGCACGTCATCCGCGAACCGGACGGCTTCACGGACATGCCGCACCCAGTAGTCCGGCGTCGTGACGTCCTTGGTCAGTTTGATCTTCGGCTCGTGGTAGGTGACCGACTCGGCGACTTTCCGGAAGTCATCCAGCATCGGATCCATCAGCGGCGAATGAAACGCGTGCGAGACGGTCAACCGCGTCTGTTTCCGATCGGCGAACCGCTCGGCAATCGCTGCAACCGCGGCTTCGTCACCGCTGATGACCAGCGAGGACGGGCTATTCACCGCCGCAATCCCCAGCTGGTCATCGAGCAGCGGCGCGACCTCATCCTCCGTCGCCTGAATCGCAACCATCGCACCCCCGGCCGGAAGCGCCTGCATCAGGCGACCTCGCGCCACGATCAGCCGCGCCGCGTCCTCAAGGCTGAGGACGCCCGCAACGTGCGCGGCGGCCAGCTCGCCGATCGAGTGACCGACCAGGAAGTCCGGGCGGATGTCCCACGACTCGACCAACCGGAACAGTGCCACTTCGAGCGCGAAAATCGCAGGCTGCGTGAACTCGGTCTGGTTCAGGTGGGTCTCGTCAGCCCAGATCACGTCCTTCAGAGGCAGGCCGAGCGCACCGCAGACCTCGTCGAACGCAGCGGCGAACACCGGGAAGACTTCATACAGCTCCCGGCCCATCCCGACGCGCTGGCTGCCCTGGCCCGTGAACAGGAACGCCAGGCGTCCCTCGGACGCGACGCCCGAGACCGTCTCGTCGCCGACGATCACCGCGCGGTGTTCCAGCGCCGCGCGGCCCGTCGCGGCGGAGAACGCCACGTCCAGTTCGTTGCGGTCCTGGGCGAACTCGGTGAGGCTTTGGATCTGGGCTTCCAGGGCTTCGGCGGTCTTCGCGGACGCGACGAGCGGCACCGCCGGCAGGTCGCGGCGGTCCTCCGGGACGGCCTCGGGCTCCGGCTCCGGCGCCTCCTCGATGATCACGTGCGCGTTGGTGCCGCTGATGCCGAACGAGGAGACGCCCGCCCGGCGCGGACGGTCCGCACGCGGCCATTCGCGCGCCTCCGTCAGCAGCTCGACCCGACCCGCGTCCCAATCGACCTGCGGGGACGGCTCGTCCACGTGCAAAGTCTTCGGCAGGACGCCGTGCCGCATCGCCTCGATCATCTTGATGATCCCCGCGACTCCGGCGGCGGCCTGCGTGTGCCCGATGTTCGACTTGATCGAACCCAGCCAGAGCGGACGATCACGATCGCGGCCGTACGTCGCCAGCAACGCCTGCGCCTCGATCGGGTCGCCGAGCGTCGTGCCCGTCCCGTGCGCCTCGACGGCGTCCACGTCCGAGGTGGTCAGCCCGGCGTTGGCGAGGGCCTGCCGGATCACCCGGCGCTGGGACGGCCCGTTCGGCGCGGTCAACCCGTTCGACGCGCCGTCCTGGTTGAGCGCCGACCCGCGGACGAGCGCCAGCACCGGATGCCCGTTGCGGCGCGCGTCCGAGAGGCGCTCGACGAGCAGCATCCCGACGCCTTCGGCCCAGATCGTGCCGTCCGCCGCCGCGGCGAAGGACTTGCAGCGGGCGTCCCGGGAGAGGCCGCGCTGCTCGCTGAACTCCACGAACGTCTCGGGCGTCGCCATGACGGCGACGCCGCCGACGAGCGCGAGCGAGCATTCACCGGTCCGCAGCGCCTGCGCGGCCATGTGCAGGGCGACCAGCGAAGACGAGCAGGCCGTGTCCACCGTGACGGCCGGTCCTTCGAGACCGAGCGTGTAGGAGACGCGTCCCGAGGCGATCGCGCCCGTGCTGCTGTTGTAGGTGTAGTCGTGGTACATCATCCCGGCGAACACGCCGGTCGGGCTGCCCTTCAGCGTCGTCGGGTCGATCCCGGCGCGCTCCAGGACCTCCCAGGACGCCTCCAGCAGGAGCCGCTGCTGTGGGTCGATGACCAGCGCCTCGTTCGGGCTGATGCCGAAGAAGTCGGCGTCGAAGCGCGGCGCGTCGTGCAGGAAGCCGCCCTGGTCGACGTAGCTGGTCTGGGGACGGGCGCCGTCCGGGTCGTGGATCCGGCCGATGTCCCAGCCGCGGTCGGTCGGGAACGCGGAGATCGCGTCCACGCCGTCCGCGACGAGCCGCCACAGGTCGTCCGGCGAGGTGACGCCGCCGGGATACCGGCAGCTCATCGCGACGATCGCGATCGGATCGTCCGCGTCGGGCGAGGCCGTGGTCGTGGCCGGGCGAAGGACCGCCTCGTCGGACGTGCCGGACAGCTCGTCCAGCAGGTGCCGGGCCAGGACGGCGGGCGTCGGATAGTCGAACACCAGCGTCGCCGCCAGCCTCAGCCCCGTCGCCTCGGCGAGCCCGTTACGCAGTTCGACGGCCGCGAGGGAGTCCACGCCGAGGTCGCGGAAGGCGCGGTCCGGGTCCACGGCGTCCGGGCCGGAGTAGCCGAGCGCCGCGGCGGACCGGGCGCGGACGAGCGTCAGCAGCACGTCGAGGCGTTCGTCGTCGGTGCGGCCTGCGAGGCTGCGGTGCAGGCCGTCCGCGTCGGCTCGGGCGCCAGCGGTGCCGCGCGAGACGACGGGGACGAGTCCGCGCAGCAGCTCCGGCACCGTCCCGCTCGCGCGGACGGCCGCCAGGTCGAGCCTCATCGGGAGCGCGGCGGGTTCGTCCGCGCGAAGGGCGTTGTCGAAAAGGGCGAGCCCGTCGTCGGGCGAGATCGGCACGACGCCGCCGCGCGACATCCGCGACCGGTCGGCATCGGCGAGGGTTCCGGCCATGCCGCCGACCTGGCTCCACGGCCCCCACGCGAGCGACTGCGCCGCGAGGCCGCGCGAGCGGCGGTGCGCGGCGAGCGCGTCGAGGACGGCGTTGGCGGCGGCGTAGTTGCCCTGGCCGGGAGCGCCGATCACCCCGGCGGCCGAGGAGAACAGCACGAACGCGGACAGGTCCATGTCGCGCGTCAGCTCGTGCAGGTGCAGGGCGGCGTCCACCTTCGGCCGCAGGACGCGGTCGATCCGCTCGGGCGTCAGGGACGAGATCACGCCGTCGTCCAGGACACCCGCCGCGTGGACGACGCCCGTCAGCGTCCGGCCTTCGAGGAGGGCGGCGAGCGCGGCGCGGTCGGCGACATCGCACGCGACGGTCTCCACCGTCGCGCCGAGCCCGGTCAGTTCGGCGGCGAGTTCGGCCGCGCCGGGCGCGTCCGGGCCGCGGCGGCTCGTCAGCAGCAGGTTCCGGACGCCGTGCTCGGTCACGAGATGCTTGGCGAACAGCCCGCCCAGCGCACCGGACGCCCCGGTGATCAGCACCGCGTCGCCGAAGGACGCGGGCTCGGGCTCGTCGCCTTCGGCGGCCGTCAGGCGGACCAGGCGCGGCGCGTAGGCTTCGCCCGCGCGGAGCGCCGCCTGCGGTTCCGCGCTGGTCAGGGCAGGTGTGAGATCGGCGGTGCCGTCGCCGTCCACGTCGATCAGGACGAACCGTCCGGGGTCTTCGGACTGGGCGCTGCGCACCAGGCCCCACACGGCGGCACCGGCGAGGTCGGTCACGTCCTCGCCGTCCACCGAGACCGCGCCGCGCGTCACGACCGCCAGTCGCCCGGAGGCCGACTGGAGGGCTTCGAGGGTCTCGCTGAGCGCGGCGCGCACGTCCGTGGTGGTGATCCGGAGGACTCCGATGTCGTCGGGGATGTCGCCGCCGGACGCGATCGGCGTCCACGCCACCCGGTACAGGGAGTCGGCGCGGGCGGCGGTCTGGACGGCGGCGAGCGGACGCAACGCCAGCGACTCGACGCCGGCCACCGGGTCGCCCGCGGCGTCCGCGATGGCAAGTGCCACCTGACCGTCGCGGACACGCGTGACGCGCACCCGGAGCGCGGACGCCCCGGACGCGTGCAATTCCACGCCCGACCAGGAGAACGGCAGCGCCGCCTCCCCACCTTCGACGGCGCCGGACAGCGCGATTGCGTGCAGCGCCGCGTCCAGTACGGCCGGATGCAGCCCGAAAGCGCCCGCCTCGGCGCCACTCGGCGCCTCGACCTCGGCGAACACCTCGTCGCCGCGCCGCCAGACGGCCTTCAGCCCCTGGAACGCCGGGCCGTAGGAGAGCCCGGCGTCGGCGAGTTCGGCGTAGAAGCCGTCCAGGTCGAGCGGCTCGGCGTCCGGTGGCCACTGCGCCAGTTCCGTCCCGCGCGTCGGCTCGGACGCGCGCGCTGCCGTGGCCTCGGCCAGGACGCCGGTCGCGTGCTGCGTCCAGGGAAGGTCGATCGCGTCCTCGTCGCGCGAGAAGACCCGGAAGGCCCGGCGGTTCGACGCGTCCGCCTGGCCGACGACCACCTGGACCGCGACGCCGCCGCGCTCCGGCAGGACGAGCGGTGCTTCGATGACGAGGTCGTCGATGCGTCCGCAGCCGACCTCATCGCCCGCGCGGACGGCCAACTCCACGAACCCGGTCCCGGGGAACAGCACGGCGTCGCCCACAACGTGGTCGGCGAGCCACGGCTGCGCCCCGACCGACAGCCGTCCGGTGAAGACGAACTCGTCCGACCCGGCGACCATCACGGTCGCGCCGAGCAGCGGGTGCCGCGCCGCGCCCAACCCCAGCGACGTGGGATCGCCGTTCGCGGCGTCATCGATATGCCAGTACCGCTCCCGCTGGAAGGGATAGGTGGGCAGCTCGACGCGGCGGGCTCCACGTCCGTCGAACACGGCGTTCCAGTCGATGGGGACGCCTGCTGCGAAGAGCCGTCCGACGCCGGTGAACAGGCTTGCTGTCTCGTCACGGTCGCGGCGCATCGTCGCGGCCACCGTGCCTTCGACCGTCTGCTGCGCCATCGCGGTCAGCACGGCGTCCGGCCCGATCTCCAGGAACCGTGTGACGCCTTCTTCAGCGAGATACCGCACGTCATCGGCGAACCGGACAGTTTCGCGGACGTGCTGGACCCAGTAGTCGGGCGTCCCCACGTCCTTGACCAGGCGAATCGTCGGCTCGTTGTAGGTGACCGACTCGGCGACGGCCCGGAACTCGTCCAGCATCGGATCCATCAGCGGCGAATGGAACGCGTGCGAGACGGTCAACCGGGTCTGCTTGCGGTCCTTGAACTGCTCGGCGATCTCGGCGACCGCCGCTTCATCGCCGCTGATGACCAGCGAGGACGGGCTGTTCACCGCCGCGATGCTCACGGCCGCGTTGAGCAGAGGCGTGATCTCGCCTTCGGTCGCCTGGATCGCGACCATCGCTCCCCCGGCTGGAAGCGCCTGCATCAGGCGACCGCGTGCGGTGATCAAGCGACCCGCGTCCTCCAGGCTCAGGATGTCGGCGACATGCGCAGCGGCCAGCTCACCGATCGAATGCCCGACCAGCAAGTCCGGACGGACACCCCACGACTCGACCAGGCGGAACAACGCCACTTCAAGCGCGAAAATCGCGGGCTGAGTGAACTCGGTCTGGTTCAGTTTCGTTTCGTCGGCCCAGATGACGTCCTTGAGCGGAAGATCGATCGCCTCGCAGACCTCGTCGAACGCGGACGCGAACACCGGGAACGTCTCGTACAGCTCCCGGCCCATCCCGACGCGCTGGCTGCCCTGCCCGGTGAACAGCAACGCGGTCAGGCCGTCGCGAACGACGTCGGTGACGGTTTCCGCGCCGACCTTCACGGCTCGGTGTTCCAGCGCCGCGCGGCCCGTCGCGGCGGAGAACGCCACGTCCAGGGCGTCGTCCTCGACGGCGGTCAGGCGGTCGAGCTGGATCTCCAGTGCCTCGCGGGAACGGGCGGACACGATGAGCGGCGTCGCGGGAAGCTCGTGCCGTTCGTCCGCGACCGGCTCCGGTGCCGGGGGCGCTTCCAGGACGACATGGGCGTTGGTGCCGCTGATCCCGAAGGACGACACCGCGCCCCGGCGCAGTCCCCCGGACGGCGTGTCCCATTCTCGGGACTCGGTGAGCAGCCGGACGTTCCCCACCGACCAGTCGACCTGCGGCGTCGGCTCGTCCACGTGGAGGGTCTTCGGCAGGACGCCGTGCCGCATCGCCTCGATGACCTTGATGACGCCGGCGACGCCCGCCGCGGCCTGCGTGTGCCCGATGTTCGACTTGATCGAGCCCAGCCACAGCGGACGGTCGCGGTCGCGGCCGTAGGTGGCGAGGAGGGCTTGGGCCTCGATCGGGTCGCCGAGCGTCGTGCCCGTCCCGTGGGCTTCCAGGAGGTCGATCTCGGACGGCTCCAGCCCGGCGGACGCCAAGGCCTGCGCGATCACGCGTCGCTGGGACGGCCCGTTCGGCGCGGTCAGCCCGTTCGACGCGCCGTCCTGGTTGATCGCGGAACCGCGCACGACCGCGAGCACCGGATGGCCGAGGCGCTGCGCGTCCGAGAGGCGCTCGACGACGAGCATCCCGACGCCTTCGCCCCAGCCCGTGCCGTCGGCGGACGCGGCGAACGCCTTGCAGCGGCCGTCGGCGGCGAGGCCGCGCTGGCGGCTGAACTCCACGAACGTCTGGGGCGTCGCCATCACGGTGACGCCGCCGGCCAAGGCGAGGGAGCACTCGCCCGCGCGCAGCGCGCGCATCGCCCAGTGCAGCGCGACCAGCGACGACGAGCACGCCGTGTCGATCGTGACCGCGGGGCCTTCCAACCCGAGCGTGTACGCGACGCGGCCGGAGACGAGCGCGCCCATCATGCTGCTCGCCGGATAGTCGTGGTAGACGAGCCCGGCGAACACTCCGGTCGCGCTGCCCTTCAGCGTCGTCGGGTCGATCCCGGCGCGCTCGACGGCCTCCCAGGACGTCTCCAGAAGGAGCCGCTGCTGCGGGTCCATCTGGAGCGCCTCGTTCGGGCTGATGCCGAAGAACGCCGGGTCGAAGTCGCCCGCGTCGTGCAGGAACCCGCCGACATTGACGTAGCTGGCGTCCTCGCGGACGCCGTCCGGGTCGTAGAGGCGGCCGAGGTCCCAGCCCCGGTCGGCCGGGAACGCGGTGACGGCGTCGCCGCCGTCCGCGACCAGCCGCCACAGGCCGTCCGGGGAGGTGACGCCGCCGGGGAAGCGGCAGGCCATCCCGACGACCGCGATCGGCTCGCGGTCCCGGTCCTCGACCTCGCGGAGCCGCTGCCGGGTCTGCTGCAGCTCGGCGGCGGCCCGGCGCAGGTAGTCGCGCAGGCGGTCGTCGTTCGACATCGACATCAACCCATCCGGTGAGGTGCGAAGATCGGGGCGGGGATCAGGAGATCCCGAGTTCCTTGTCCAGGGCGTCGAACAGCTCGCTGTCGGACGCGGCCGTGAAGTCGGTGGCGGCCTCGGCGCCCGGTGTCGCGGCGTCGCGGGTCCGGCGCAGCACCGCCTCGAGCCGCGCGGTCACCCGGACGCGCGCGTCGTCGCCGGCGTCGAGACCGGTCAGGACGGCCTCCAGGCGGTCCAGCTCGGCCAGCAGCGGCGCGGCCGGGTCGGTCTCGGCGGGCCGCAGCTCGGCGTTCAGGTGGACGGCGACGGCCCGCGCGGACGGATGGTCGAACACCAGCGTCGCGGGCAGCTTCAGGCCGGTCTCGGCGTTCAGCGCGTTCCGCAGTTCGACGGCGGCGAGCGAGGTGAAGCCCATCTCGTTGAACGCGCGGTCGGGCTCCACGGCGGCGAGGCCGTCGTGTCCGAGGATCCGCGCGACCCGGTCGCGGACGGTCTCCAGCAGCAGCCGTTCCCGTTCCGGCTCGGTCAGGCCGTCCAGGCGGCGCGTCCAGGACGCCGCGCCGGACGGTCCGCCGTCCGCGCGGACCCGCACGAGCCCGCCGAGCATCGCCGGCAGCATCCCGAGTTCGGCCTGGTCACGCAGGGCGGCCGGGTCGAATCGGGCGGGGACGGTCGCGGCCGGGCGGCCTCGCTGCGCCGCCGCGTCCAGGAGGGCCAGGCCGTCCTCGGGGGTCAGCGGGGGCATGCCGGAGCGGGCGAGCCGCCGGACCTCCGCGTCGTCCATGCGGTCGGCCATGCCGCCGACCCGCGTCCACGGGCCCCAGCCGAGGGACAGCGCGGGCAGGCCGCGCGCCGCGCGGTCGCGGGCGAGGGCGTCCAGGTAGGCGTTCGCGGCGGCGTAGTTGCCTTGCCCCGCGCCGCCGAGCGTCCCGGCGATGGACGAGAACAGCACGAACGCGGACAGGTTCTGGTCGCGGGTCAGGTCGTCCAGGTGTCGCGCGGCGTCCAGCTTGGGGCGAAGGACGTCGTCGAGCCGCTGCGGAGTGAGCGCGCCGATGAGCGCGTCGTCCAGGACGCCTGCCGAGTGGACGACCCCGGTGAGCGTCCGGTTCTCAAGGAGGGCGGCGAGCGCGGCGCGGTCGGCGACGTCGCAGGCGACGATCTCCACCGACGCGCCGAGGCCGGTGAGTTCGGCGGCGAGTTCGCGCGCGCCGGGCGCGTCCGGGCCGCGACGGCTCGTCAGCAGGAGGCTTCTGACTCCCTGGGCGGTGACGAGGTGCCGGGCGACGAGCGCGCCGAGGCCGCTCGTCCCGCCGGTGACGAGAACCGTGCCGTCGGTGCTCCAGATCGAGGACGCCGCCTCCGTGGCGGGGACGCGGGCCAGGCGCGGCACGCGGATCTCGCCGTCGCGGACGGCCATCTCGGGATCGTCCCGTCGCGTCGCCTCGTCGGGCAGCGGCGCGTCGGCGTCCAGGTCGAGGAGGGTGAACCGGCCCGGGTGCTCCGCCTCGGCGGCGCGGACCAGTCCCCAGACGGCCGCGTGCCCGAGCCCCGAACCATCGGTCGCGCCGCGCGTGACGACGACGAGCCTGGCGTTTCCGGGCTGGTCGTTACTCAGCCACGCCTGGATCGTAGCGAGGACGTCTCGGACGATCGCGCGCGCCGCTTCCGGCGAGTCATCGCTCGGTTCCGGGCACTCGTAGATCTCGCGTGGTCCGGGATTCCCGCTGGTCGGCGGGGCCGTGATCCACTCCACGTGGAAGAGGGACTCGCGTCCGCCGGTCGCGGCGCGCAGCTCGTCAGGCGTGATCGGACGGGTCTCGGCCGACTCGATGGACAGCGCCGGACGGCCGTCCGCGTCGGCGCGCAGTCCGACGCCCTGCCAGGCATGCGCGAGGGTCTGCGTGTCGTGCGAGCCGAGGCCGGCGGCCTGGAGCAGCGCGGCGTAGGTTTCGTCGTCGCGGCTGAACGCGGTCGTGATGGCTTCGCCGGTCAGGACGGCTTCGGCGTGCCTGTTCCACGGCGCGTCCTCGTTCCGGCGGGAGTGGACGCTGAGCGCGCCGTCCACGCCGACCACGGCCCGAAGGACCGGCGTCTCGTCGTCCGCGATCACGAGCGGCGCGCTGACCTGGAGCTTCTCGACGCGGCTGCGTCCGGTGCGCTCGGCGGCGAACAGGGCGAGTTCGAGGAACGCTTCGCCCGGCACGACGACCGCGCCGAACGCGTCGTGCGCGGCGAGCCAGGGTTGGGTGTCGAGCGAGACGCGTCCGGTGAGGACCGCTCCCCCGTCGTCGGGGAGGTCCACGAGCGCGCTGAGCAGCGGATGTTCGACCGAGTCGGCACCGGCGGCGGCCTTCGGCTGTTCGAGCAGCCAGTACCGCTTGCGCTGGAACGGGTACGTCGGCAGCTGGACGCGGCGTGCGCCGCGGCCGTCGAAAACCGCGTTCCAGTCGACCGGAACGCCCGCGGCCCAGAGCCGTCCGACGCCGACGAAAAGGCTCGCCGTTTCAGGCTTATCGCGCCGAAGGGACGCGGCCATCGTGCCGTCGGCCGTCTGCTGCGCCATCGCGGCGAGCACCCCGTCAGGCCCGATCTCCAGGAACCGCGTGACGCCCTCATCGGCGAGTTTCCGCACGTCGTCGGCGAACCGCACGGCCTCCCGGACGTGCCGCACCCAGTAGTCGGCGGACGTCACATCCTTGACCAGGCGGATCTTCGGCTCGTGATACGTGACCGACTCGGCGACGGCCCGGAATTCCTCCAGCATCGGATCCATCAGCGGCGAATGGAACGCGTGCGAAACGATCAGCCGCGTCTGCTTCCGGTCGCCGAACTGCTCAGCGATCTTGCTGACGGCAGCGTCCTCGCCACTGATGACCAGCGAGGAAGGGCTGTTGACGGCCGCGATGCTCACGTCGCCGCCGAGCAGCGGGACGACCTCGTCCTCGGTCGCCTGGATCGCGACCATCGCTCCGCCGGGCGGAAGGGACTGCATCAGGCTTCCGCGCGCGGTGACGAGCCGCGCCGCGTCGTCCAGGCCGAAGACTCCCGCGACGTGCGCGGCGGCGATCTCGCCGATCGAGTGGCCGACCAGGAAGTCCGGCCGGATCCCCCACGACTCGACCAGCCGGAACAGCGCGACTTCCAGGGCGAAGATCGCGGGCTGAGTGAACCGTGTCTGGCTCAGCCGCTTCTCGTCGTCCCAGGCGATGTCCTTCAGGGGCAGGTCGAGCGCAGCGCAGATCTCGTCGAAAGCAGCGGCGAACGCAGGGAACGTCTCATACAGCTCGCGCCCCATCCCGACACGCTGGCTGCCCTGGCCCGTGAACAGGAAGGCGAGCTTGCCCTCGGCCGCGACGCCCGTGGCGGTCTCGTCGCCGACGATGACGGCCCGGTGCTCCAGCGCGGCGCGTCCGGTCGCGGCGGAGAACGCGATGTCCAGCGCGTCTCCCTCGACGGCGGTCAGCCGATCGATCTGATCGCGGACAGCCTCGGGCGAATGAGCGGACGCGACGAGCGGCACGATCGGCAGCTCCCGCCGTTCAACCTCGTCCGCCTCGGTCTCGGGCGCCTCCTCAATGATCACGTGCGCGTTGGTGCCGCTGATCCCGAAGGACGAGACGCCCGCCCGCCGCGGACGCTCCGCACGCGGCCACTCACGCGCTTCCGTCAGCAGCTCGACCTGACCAGCGTCCCAATCGACCTGCGGGGACGGCTCGTCCGCGTACAACGACTTGGGCAGGACGCCATGCCGCAGCGACTCGACGACCTTGATGATCCCCGCGACACCGGCCGCCGCCTGCGTGTGCCCCATGTTCGACTTGATCGACCCGAGCCACAGCGGCCTGTCTCGTTCTTTGCCGTACGTCGCCAGCAACGCCTGCGCCTCGATCGGATCGCCCAGCGTCGTGCCCGTCCCGTGCGCCTCGACGGCGTCCACGTCCGCAGTGGTCAGCCCGGCATTCGCCAGCGCTTGCCGAATCACGCGCCGCTGCGCGGGACCGTTCGGCGCGGTCAGCCCGTTCGACGCGCCGTCCTGATTCAACGCCGAACCGCGAATGACGGCGAGCACCGGATGGCCATTCCGCTGCGCATCCGAAAGACGCTCAAGCAACAGCACGCCCGCACCTTCCGAGCAGCCCACGCCATCCGCCGAAGCAGAGAAAGATTTGCAGCGGCCGTCCGCCGCGAGCCCACGCTGTTCGCTGAAATACACGAACATGTCAGGCGTCGTCATCACCGTGACACCGCCCGCCAATGCGAGCGTGCACTCGCCGTTCCGAAGCGCGTTCATGGCCATGTGCACGGCGACGAGCGAGGACGAACACGCGGTGTCCACCGACACCGCCGGGCCCTCCAGTCCGAGCGTGTAAGCCACGCGCCCGGAAACGATACTGCCCGCATTGCTGCCGTTGGCGTAGTCGTGGTACATCACGCCGGCGAAAACACCGGTCGGCGTTCCCTTCAGCGACAGCGGGTCGATCCCGGCACGCTCGGCGGCCTCCCAGGACGTCTCCAGCAGAAGCCGCTGCTGGGGGTCGGTCTCGACCGCCTCTCGCGGGCTGATCCCGAAGAACCCCGTATCGAAGTCGGCAGCGTCGTACAGGAAGCCGCCTTCCCGTGCCGCGCTCTTGCCGGGCTTACCGGGCTCCGGGTCATAAACGCCGTCCACCTCCCAGCCCCGATCGGCCGGGAACTCGGAAACGGCGTCCACCCCGTCGGCGACCAGCCGCCACAGATCCTCCGGCGAGGCGACGCCACCCGGGTAGCGGCACGCCATCGAGACGATCGCGATGGGCTCGCGTTCGCGCTCCTCCATTTCGGCGATGCGCTTGCGGGCGGCGCGCAGATCCATGGTCGCGCGCTTGAGGTAATCGAGAAGCTTTTCCTCGTTGCGGTCCTCGTTGCCCACCAAAGCCACCCTGGTCTGAAGAAATCGCCGATCGCGACACGGCGCCGTGTCCGGGGTTCACGCTACGAAGACCGACAAAGCCCCCCAAGCCCCTAGCCGCCCCTAACGTCCCCCACCCGCCCGGAGCTGCAGACCTTGACGGCGCGGCTCGGGACGGCGCTCGGCGAAGCGTCGGCCGGAGGCGCTCCCACTGACGAGGTGGACGCTGTCCGGCAGGTGGCGGATGGGTGCAGCGCCGCCTCGGCAGCAGAGAGCAACCGGTCGTGGCGCGAACCCGCGGTCGACCCTCGCCGCACCCGAACGTGAATCCGGCTCAGTGATGACCAAAGCCGGTCGTGCGCAACTCCCGATGCCGTGCATCGCTGCGATGCACACGAGGACACCGGCGTGATAGCCGACCACTCGAATCCGCTACACCCCGTGATCACTTTCGATCTTTGGAACGCGCGAAGCCACCGAACGTAGTCCGGCCGCCCAAAAACAACGACAAATGTCGCTCATTTAATCATCAACTCATGATTGCCGCGCAGTGCCCCGGCATTTAGGTTGTGATCGTCCGCGCCCCGCTATCACTCCCCGCCTTCTCAAGGAGTCGACATGCGTCTTGCCCTCCGGCACCGGGCGGCGTTCGCCGGCGTCGCCATCGGTCTTACCGTTGGCGCGCTATCACCGGCAGCCAGTGCGTCTCCCTCTCCGGCGCCAGTGCCGGGCCTTCCGGGCGTGGTCCGCCTTCCGGTAAGTGACGCGGAAAGCGATGCCGCCCTGAAGTACTGGACTCAGGCCCGCATGGATTCGGCCGTCCCGGCCGACCTTCCCGAGCAGACCTCCACGCCCGCGACCGGGCGGATGAAGCAAGGCGGAGGGCCGTCGACGCGCACGAACGTGAGGACGTCCGCCCCGCCCGCGGCCCCGACGGCGATCACGGCGAAGGAACGCTCCTGGCCGACCAACGGGATACCCACGGTGGGCGCGCTGTTCTTCAACGTCGGGCCGATCCACCAGCGCTGCACCGGGACGGTCGTCAACACGCCGAAGGGGAACATCATCGCCACGGCCGCGCACTGCATCTGGCGCAAGGACGTGGGAATCCCGCATCCGAACCCGAATCCGGTGTTCGTACCCGGCTACTATTCCGGCCACAGCCCTTACGGCAAGTGGGCCGTGAAATCCCGGTACATCACCACCGAGTGGCACAATCATTTCAACCCCGACCACGACTTCGGCTTCATGGTCATGAAGCCGAACCACGGCAAGAATCTGCAGCCACTCCTGGGCGCCAATGGCTGGAAGACCAGCGACCAGTACTACCAGAACTATGTCGAGATCACCGGCTACCCCGGCAACCGGAACCGGCCTTACCAGTGCTACACCCACACCCGTCAGGCCAAGAACTACATCTGGCAGCTGGTGTTCGGCTGCGACAACTACCACGAGGGTGTGAGTGGCAGCCTGCTCATGCTCGACTTCCACACCACCGGACCGCTGCGGAACCTCGGCACGGCCATGGCGTCGCTGGGGGGCTACAAGGAAGGCGGAACCAGCGACAACACGTCCTACGCCGTCATCTGGAACCACGCCACGGCGGTTCTCCTCGACGCCGCCGTTCGTAAGCAGTAGTTCCGCACGCTTGTTACCGTCGAGGACGAGTGGTCGACCGTGATCGCCGCCGTCCGGCCGACCCGGACGGCGGCGCTCTCACCAGCCCCCTGCGGCATCGACGAGCAGTCGCTTCTCCTACCTCCCGGTGGATCGCAAGGACACGTCATGAGCACACGGCAGACGACAGACTCTCCCCGAACCGCCGGGCGTTGGTGGGTGTGGCCGCTCGGGACGACCGTGACCTATCTCGCCGCTGCGGTCGCCACGGTGGTCACGCTGCTCGTGCGGTCCACCTCGGGTCACGACCCCTGGGGCAAGGGCCTGGGCGAGATGTTCGCCATCCTCGGAATCAGCGCGCTCCTCGGAATCGGGCTGTTCCCCTTGCTCCTCGGATGGGCTCTTTTCCGGAGCCGGACCAAGCCGAAGTCAGGCATCATCGCCCTGGCCGCGAGCATCTTCCTCGCCTTGCTCGCCCTGCTCACGGCCCTGACCAGCGGAGTCTCGACCCCGACCCCAGAAACCGCCCCGCCGCCCATGGGCACCGTCCGTTAGAAGGGCACTGGCGCAGCGCACCTGGCCCTTTCCCCAACGGACGGATCATCTCGACTCGGTGCCGTCACGCAGAAGAGCCAGGACGGCGGTTTCCCGGGCCGGGTCCCGCAGAAGGGGCGGCCCCTGCGTGAGGGGATAAAGAACGGCGCGGGCGGCGGCGCGCGGGTCGGGCCAAAGCGCAGCGTGCAGCGCGTCCGTGAACCAGCCCAGCATGTAGCCGAGGTTCCGCTCGTCGTCGCTCATCCTGCTGGGTGCCTCGTTCAGCGACCGCGACGCCTGGCGGGCCCGCCGGTTCCAGGACCGGACGTGGCGGCCGAGTTCGGAGTCGGGCACGACGTCGGCCGGCTCGCCGCGCTCGGCTGCGGCGACGGCTTCGGCCAGGCCCGGCGTGCCTTCCAGCCCCAGGACGGACGCCAGGCGCATCGCCTCGCCGGCGGCGACGGCGCGCAGCAGGTGCGGCGGGGCGCTCTCGATGGCCGCGATCATGGCGGGGTCGGTGGGCCCGTGCCCGAGTGAGGGCGGAGCAGCGCTGAACCAGGAGTCGATCTCGGCGGACAGCAGCTCTCCGGTCAGAGCCTCCGGCGTCGGGACGGTCCCGGTGATCAGCCCCGCCAGCAGCAGTGCCGGAACGTAGGCTTCCGACAGGTAGTCGTCCTCATCCGGCACCAGACCTGCCACGCGCATCTGCTCCAGCAGCCGGTCGGGGTCGCTTCCCCAGCGCTGATCAGGCCAGGTGGGCTCGAATCCGGTGACGAGGATGCCGTCGACCGCGTATCGGAAGGCGTGGTCGGCGTAGTCGTGCCGCTGCACCACGACCGCCTCGGTGCCCCGGGAGAGGGCCGTCAGCGGTTCGGTGAGGGAGCCCTGAAAGCCGTCGGGTTCGATCAGGACCGTCCAGGCGCCCAGCCTCAGCGCGAACGCGAACTCCGGGTAACCCGCGTCGTAGGAGAGGTACGCCTCGCTCGCCTCCTCCAAGGTGCGCGGACGCAGCGTGTCGGGAAGACCGCCCAGGCGCGACAGCGCCTCAGTCTCGTCGACGTCCTTGATGAAGGTGAGGCAGAAGATCTCGCCGAGCGGCTCACCATCGTCGATCCACAGGACATCGTCGAGCGTCACCTCGGGCACGGCTTCTCCAGGAGAATCGGGGGCGTGTCCGAGGATCATGGCAGCGCCCACCGACACTCTTCAGGGACGTGCCCCAGGGCATGGACGGTGACGGCACTGTGACGGCCGGGCGCGTCGGTTACGCCATGAACCGCACGGGCTCTCCAAAGTGGTGCGCGCGCCCTCGGAATCGGGCGGTCGTCAGTACCACCAGGTGGCCCGGCCAGTCCTCTTCGAGGTGCCGGGTCACCTGGTCCGAAGCGTCCAGTGGCGAGACGAGGAGAAGGAGCTCGGCGGTGGAATGCTCGGTCACGTCATCCGGCAGCTGATCTCCGCTGTCGAGCGGTGCCTGTTGATCGAGGAGGGCTTCGGCGCGCAGAGCCGCGACCCGCCCCCGCGCGGGTCCCCGAGGAGACCCGCAGGGTCACGGACTTCGGGCTCTCTGCCAAGTCATCACTCGCGTGACCTGATTCTTGCTTCCGTGCGGTCGAGCTGGACCGGACTCACCTGGTAGGCGGCGAGCGCCTCGCCCACGGCGCGGACGGTCCGGCAGTCCGGGATGCCGCAGCCGAGGCAGAGGTCATCACCGTACGGGCCTCGGCCGCGCAGGACGGTGGTCAGCGCGGCTGCGAGCGCCAGGACGAGCACCCTCGCCTCGCGGACGAAGTCGGTTTCGGGTCGGTCGAGGCCGCCGCAGCTCAGCAGCCCGGCGTTGAGCCGGTCGGGGTCGGCGCGCATCGCGGCGACCATCGCTGAACGGACGCGTTCGGCCGTCTGGCGATGGACGGCACCCGGGGTCACGCCGCCTCCGGCCAGTGGGCCGTCGCCTCGTCGAAGAACGCGGCCACGGTGCGGGACCGGTCGTTGCCGAACCAGCCCCAGCGGGCGGCGAGAGCGGAGACCGTGCGCAGGCCGCGTCCGGACTCGGCGAACTCGTCGGCCTCGGTGGCGGCCGGTTCGGTCGGGCCGCCCTGGTCGCGGACGGCCACGGCGACGGTTCCGGCCTCGCGGCGCAACTCGACGGTGAACGTGCCGCCGAGACGGCCGGACTTGGTGTGCCGGAGCGCGTTGACGACCAGTTCGTCCACCGAGAGCAGCACGTCATCGAGGACGGCACAGCCGTCCAGGAGCATGGCGACGAAGCGGCGGACGGCCGCCGCCTGCGCGGCCTCCCCGGGGAACGCGCGGCACCAGCGCAGCGCCTCTGACGGTTCGGCGGACGGGAACAGCTCCAGGGACATCGAACACCTCGCGAAAGCCTGCGGAAGCGGATGACGTGCGGCTTTACCGCTCGTCCGCCGCCCATCGTCACGTGCTGTCGCCACCCGCGCACGCTTTTCGTCTCCCGGGCCGGAGATTGGCACGTTCACTTCCGCACGTGCGGCTTCCGCACGTGCGGAAGTGAACGTGCGGCAACCGCACGTGCGAATTCGCCTTCGTGATCATGGCCTCTACCTGCAATTTCCTCGGGACGGCGACGTGAAGTCGTTTTGAGCACCGAACGCGGACGATCGCAGAGCGTTAATGTTCTGCACGTTGCGTAGCATCGGCCCGTCCAAGGGAGAACCGGCCATGCCGAGCCCGTACATCCGCCGCCGAAGGCTGGCCGCGGAGCTCCGCAAGATCCGCGAGGAACGCGACCTGACCGCCGACGAGGTCGGCCGTCTCGTCTACGCCTCCCGAACGAAGATCACCCGTCTCGAGAACGGCCAGGTCCGTCCGGACCTCGGCGAAGTCATGAACATTCTCGACTTGCTGCATGTCGAGGGCGCCAGGTACGACCGGCTCGTCAAGCTCGCCCGCGAGGCCGGAGAGCGCGGCTGGTGGGACCGCTATGGCGACGCCATGGGTCCCCGGCAGAAAATCTACGCGGACCTGGAGGACTCAGCCGGCAGCATCCGCTCGTACAACCAGACCGGCATGCCCGCTGCCCTGCAGACTCCAGAGTTCATCCAGGCGATGGTCGAGCTGGACGCGATGCAGGGGCCGCTCAAGTACAAGCCAGAGCGGATGACCGAGGCTCGCACCCGGCGCCAGGAGCATCTCCTCAGCTCCTCAGGCCCTACCTACGACGGCGTCCTCGACGAGATCATGATCCGGCGCCTGGGCATTCCGCTGGACGTGATGGCCGCCCAGCTCCGCCACCTCGTGGCCGTCGTCTCGGCCACGGACCGCATCACCATCCGGGTTCTGCGGTGGAATGCCCGCCTACCCGGCGGATTCCTGCCGAAGGCGACCTACTCGCTCTACACGTTCGCCGAACCCGGCGACCCACCGCTCGTCGTCGTGGACACCGTCACCACCGACCTCGTCCACAGCAAGCGGGGAGAGGTCGCCCGGTATACCGGGATATACGACCGCCTATGCGAGGTGGCGCTGCCTCCCGACGACAGCCTCACCTTCCTCAACGAGGTGGCCGATCAGCTGTCCGAGCAGACAGGATCGGAACCATGACCGAGTACTACACCGGCTGGCGCAAGTCGAGCCACAGCGAACCCAACGGCAACTGCGTCGAGGCCGGTCGTGCTTCGGACGGCACGATCGGCGTCCGCGACACCAGAGCCCGACTCACCGCACCCCCGCTGGCGTTCACCCCAGCAGAATGGCGAACCATCCTCACCGAACTTCGCGCAAGGTAGCAACGCACGGCGTTTCGGCTCCACGTCCGAGGAGTGGCACGTTCACTCCGCAGCGGAACCGGGCGACCCGCCACTCGTTGCCGTCGAAACCGGCACCACCGACCTCGTCCACAGCAAGCGGAGGGAGGCCGTCGTGTATGCCGCGATATACGACTGCCCGTGCGAGGTGGCGCTGCCTCCCGACGACAACCTCACCTTCCTCGACGAGGTGGCCGATCAGCTGTCCGAGCAGACAGGATCGGAGGCATGACCGAGAACTACACGGGCTGGCGCAAGTCGAGTCACAGCGAACCCAACGGCGACTGCGTGGAAGCAGGCCGGACGTCGGACGGCACGATCGGCGTCCGCGACACCATGGCTTCATCTGTCGCTCCGCCGCTGGAGTTCACTCCAAGCGGCTGGCGAATCGTTCTCGCGGAACTTCGCTCGCGGTAGCGACGAACGGCGTCCGGTCTTCACTGGTGAGGCCGGACGCCGCACCTCCGGGACAAGCGGGGCGGCGGGCATGGCGAAGCCCCTGGCCCGGCGGAGTGGGCGGGCAGGGGCTCGGCGGGGCTGGGCCGAGATCGGGTCAGACGGCTTCGACGCCGTCCATGCGGAGGACGGTCGGGAGTTCTTCGCGGTTGCGGACGTTCATCTTGCGGTAGACGCGGGTGAGGTGCTGCTCGACGGTGCTGACCGTGATGAACAGCTTCCCGGCGATCTCGCGGTTGGTGAGGCCCTGGACGGCCAGCAGGGCGACGCGGCGTTCGGAGTCGCTCAGGTTGCCGTAGGCGTCGCTGTACTGCATCGGGATCACGCTGCCGGCCGGTGGACGCGTCGCGGGGCTGTACAGGGCGGGCGACTCCTCGTAGAGGTCGTGGGCGTTGCAGTTCTTCGCCAGGCGGCGGGCGCGGCGGGTCGCGGTCTGCGCCCGGTTGCGGTCGCCGAGCCGGTGGTGGGCCTCGCCGAGGTCGGTGAGGACGCGGGCCAGCTCGTAGCGGGCGCCGCTGCGTTCCAGGAGTTTCTGCGAGCGGGCGAGGATCGGCGGACGCTTCTCGGGCGCGCTGACGGCGGCGAGGACGCGGAGCGTCATGCCGAACGAGCGCGGCAGGTCGGTGCGGAACTGGCCGAGCTGCTCGGTGACCAGGTCGGCGGCGCGGTCCCGGTCGCCGATGCGCAGCCACGCCTCGGCGGCGGCGACGCGCCAGGGCGCGAGCGCGGGGGTGTCGATGTTCCAGTGCAGCATGTGCTCGCCGCAGGCCATGAAGTCGGCGAGCGCCGCGTGCTCGCGTTCGGTGGCGAGGTGGTGGCGTCCGCGCGCGTACAGGTAGTGCAGGCCGACGCTGGTCTTGAACACCTCGGCCGGGACCGGGTCGGCGAACAGCTCGGCCGCCGCGGCGTGGTCGCCGAGGGCCGTGAGCGCCTCGGCGGCGGTCGCGAGCGCGAGGACCGAGGTGGCGTTCCAGCCGTTGCGTCCGATCTGGTCCAGGACGCGCCGGGCGCGTTCCACGGCACTGTCGAGGTGGCCGGTGCGGAGCGCGACGAGGGCGCTGTAGCCGGTGAGGAACGCCCGCCACGCGCCGGTCTTGCCGTCCGAGCCGTCCTCGGCGCCGGTGTCGGCGAGGAACCGGTCGCACCAGGCGGCGGCCGATTCGAGCCGGTCGGTGTAGACGAGGCTGAGCACGGCGGGGCCGATCGCCATCAGCGCGCCGACGCTGGACCGGCTGCCCTGGAGCACCTGCTCGGCCTGCGCGATGGTGTGGTCGTCCGCCGACTGCCGCAGGACGGCCGAGAGGATCTCCAGGGCCCGCAGCTCGGGGACGACCATCGACGGCGGACGGTCCGGTGAGGGGCGGCCGGTGCGCAGCCTCGGCAGGACGCCGGGGAACATCGTGTCGAGGCTGAGGCGCGTGACCTGGTACGCCTCCGCCGCCGCGCCGAGTCCCCCGGAATCGCCGTCGGCGTCGGCGGCGACGCGCTCGATCGCCTCGGCCGCCTCGTTGAACCGCAGGAACCAGAGCATCGCCTGCGCGACGTCCAGAGCGCACTCGGGACGGACCTTCCCCGCCGCGATCGGCACCCGCAGCGCCGCGAAGGACGAGGCGGACGCGGCCGGGCGCACCAGCCACCGGATCGTGGCGAGCCGCGCCTTGGTCGAGTACCGCTCGGTCTCCGAGGTGCAGGACTCGCTGGCGATCTGCAGGCAGCGGATCGCGCGCGCGACGTCGTTCCCGGCGAGCGCCGTCCCCGCGGCCTCGGTCAGGACGGGCGGCACCCAGTCCTCCCGGACCGGCCCGGCGACCAGCAGGTGCCGCGCGATCAGCGGCGCGGGCGCGCCCTCGTCGTGCAGCAGGCACGCGGCGCGGCGGCGCAGCTCGGCCTCCTGCCCGGCGGGCAGTCCGTCAAGGACGGCCTGCCGTGCCGCCGGATGCCGGAACCGCGTCCCGTCGAGGACGCCGACGTCGGTGAGGTACTGCAGCGCGCGGCGCACCATGCCGCCGCCGACGCCGCTGAGCCGGCCGAGCAGGTGCGGGTCCACCGGGTCGTCCAGCAGCGCCAGGTCGCGCGCGACCCGGGTGACGAGCGGGCCCATCCGGTGCAGGCAGACCAGCAGGGCCTGCGCGTACGCGGGCCCGGCGACCACCGTTCCCTTGAGGTCCCTGCCGTTCTCGAGGTCCGCGGGTTCCGAGGCCGGTGTTCGGTCGGCGGTCGCGGCGAGTCCGGCGGGACGGCCCGTCAAAGGCTCGTCGTCGGCGAGACGGGTCCTCAGAGGCTGGTTGTCGGTGAGCAGGGCCGTGGCGAGCAGCGGGTTGCCGCCGGTCAGGGCGTGGTAGACGGCGGCCTCGGCGTCCGCGCCGGCGCGGCCGTGCAGCTCGGTGACCAGGCGGCGGGTGCCGTCCGGCGACAGCGGACGCAGGTGCAGCCAGCGGACGTTCGGCCGGTAGATCAGCTCCCGCAGGGTCGGCGACTGGTCCTGGCCGAGCTGCTGCTCCCAGGACAGGACGATGGCGACGCGTTCGGCGGCGAGCCGGTGCGTCAGGTAGCGCAGGCAGCGCAGCGACTCCTCGTCGGCGTGCTGGAGGTCGTCGACGATCAGCAGCACCGGGGACCGGGTCGCGAGGTCGGCGACGGCGGCGTGCAGCCGCCGCGCGGGCTCGGCGGCCCCCGCCGCCGCGCCGTCCGGGTCGAGCAGCTGGCCGGCCGTGCTCAGCGGGCGCAGGCGCTCGCCGCCCGCCGCGGTGGCCTTCAGCACCGCCGCGCCCGCCCCGGCCGCGCGCTCGGCCAGCTCCCTGAGCAGCGCGGTCTTCCCCGTGGCCGTCGGCCCGCCGAGCACGGCGACGACGGCCTCCCCACGAGCGGCCTCGGCTAGCAGGCCGTCCAGGCGATCCTGCACGCTCTCGCGCTCGATCAATGACACCGTGACTTCCCCCGTTCGCATGTGGGGTTCCGGTCGGCCAATGCCGGGCAGCGTCCCACCGCGCCCACTGGTGGCCGGATTCGGCCATTCCCGTACCCCATAGGGAGATGGCCCTTCGCTATGGCCGATCACTTCGCGCGCCCCCGCCGAAGTGCCTCAGCCCCAGAGAAGATATGCACAAACACCACATCACGGTCAAGTCACATCTTCGATCGGCCGCCGGGACGCCTCGCCGCCCGCCGCGGCGCCGTCCCGGCTGACCTGCGCGGACGGAGGCCTCGCGGGCCGGAGTGAGAATTTCCCCGAGAAACCGCGATCACGGAGAGTTTCCGTTAACACGGCCGCCACGCGGTCGGCATCGCGCGCGTGGAGAAACTCCCTCAGTCGGGAGAAGCGCGAATCCGAGCGCGAGCGGACCGGACGAACGGGCCGCGAAGGTAATTCCGACAACGTCCGGACATTGATCCGTCAGACCGTCGGATTTTCCCCTCCGGTCACCCTGGCATTCACCTGTCCGCAGGGAAATTACAGTCCGCGCCGCATCGAACACATCACCGGCCGTCGCCTCGCCTCCCACGGCCCGTCATCAGCGTCGTGTGAGCGCCACCACACCCGTACCTAGGGGCGTTTAGGGGTTGGGAACGCACGGGCACCGTCAGCAGGATGGCCGGGAACACGGCTGGGCCACGACGCGGAAGGGGCCGACCGCCATGACGGAGACGATCGCGACCGGTCGGGATCCCGAGAACGACACCTGGATCCGCCGCTTCCACCGGGTCCCGGAGGCCGGGCTGCGGCTGGTCTGCTTCCCGCACGCCGGCGGCTCGGCCAGCTTCTACTTCCCCGTGTCGAACGCGCTGCGCCGCTCGGCCTCGCTCGCCGGACGCGTCGAGGTGCTGGCCGTCCAGTACCCGGGACGGCAGGACCGGCGCAACGACCCGCCCATCACCGACCTGGGCGAGCTGGCCGACCGGGTCACCGAGGCGCTCGGCCCGTACGCCGACCGCCCGCTGGCGTTCTTCGGGCACAGCATGGGCGCGACGATCGCGTTCGAGACGGCGCGGCGGCTGGAGGCGAAGGGCTCCGGGCCGGTCGCGGTCGTCGCGTCCGGACGGCGCGCCCCGTCCCGCCACCGCGCCGAGTCGGTGCACCGGCGCGACGACGCGGGCGTGATCGCCGAGCTGCGCGCGCTCAGCGGCACCGACGCGAGCCTCCTGGAGGACGAGGAACTCCTGCGCATGTTCCTGCCGGCCGTCCGCGCCGACTACACCGCGATCGAGACCTACCGGGGCGAGCCCGGCGCGACGCTCGCCTGCCCGATCACGGTGTTCACCGGCGACGCCGACCCGCACGTCACGCTGGACGAGGCGGAGGCCTGGCGCGCGCACACCACCGGCGCGTTCGAGCTGCGCGTGTTCGAGGGCGGCCACTTCTACCTCACGTCCTCGCCCGCGCTCACGATCGAACGGCTCGGCGAGGTGCTGGCGCAGCACGCACCCTGACATCGCTGGCGCAGCAAGCGTTTTGATGTCGCTAGCGCAGCACGCCCTGGCGTGCGGCAGCGCGCGCCCTGACGTCCGGCCGCTCGCCCTGACGTCTTGACAGCTTTCGCCCTGACGTCCCGAAAGGGCGCCCGGAACGGAAGCGGACTTCAGCCGGAAAGGGCGCCCTGAGCGGGAGCGGAACCCGTCCGGGAACGGAACCTGAACGGAAGGGAAACGCCCGCCGCGAAGCCCCGGAGAACCGGGGCCGCGGCGGGCGTTCCGCCTTTCCGCGCTATTTCACCGACCCCGCGAGGACGCCCTGCACGAAGTACCGCTGGAAGGCGAAGAACACCGCCAGCGGCACGATCAGCGACAGGAACGCGCCCGGCGCGAGGATGTCGATGTTGCCGGTGAACTGCCGCATCTGCGACTGGAGCCACTTGGTCATCGGCTGGCTCCCGGTGTCGGCGAACACCAGCGCCACCAGCAGGTCGTTCCACACCCACAGGAACTGGAAGATCGCCAGCGACGCGATCGCCGGTCCGCCCAGCGGGAAGATGACCCGCCGGAAGATGGTCCACTCCGAGCCGCCGTCCATCCGCGCCGCCTCCAGCAGGTCCCTCGGGATGCCCGCGAAGAAGTTGCGCAGCAGGAAGATCGCGAACGGCAGGCCGAACGCGACGTGGAACAGCACCACGCCCGCGATCGAGCCGAACAGGTGGAAGCTCCCGATCCGCACCGTCCCGTACAGCTTGGCGACCGGCAGCAGCGCCACCTGGACGGGCACCACGAGCAGCCCCACCACGACCAGGAACAGCCAGTCCCGGCCGGGGAACTCCATCCACGCGAACGCGTACGCGGCCAGCGACGCGATCACCACCACCAGCACCGTCGCCGGGACGGCGATCAGCACCGTGTTCCAGAACGAGTCGACGAAGTCGCCCTTGCCGAGCAGGTCGGAGTAGGCCGAGAACGTCAGCTGGCTCGGCTTGGAGAACACCTTCCACCAGCCGGACGCGCCGTTGTCGGCGGTCGACCGCAGCGACGCGACCAGCAGCCCGAACGTCGGGACGAGCCACACCAGCGCGACCACGATCAGCAGGAACTGCGCGACGCCGCCGCCGATCCGGCCCACGATCCGCGCGGCCACGCTCCGGCGCGGCGCGCCCGCGCCGTTGCCGCCGGACCCGTCGCCGCCGCCCGCACCCTTGCCGCCACCGGTGCCGGTGCCGTTCGCCGCCGCCGTCCCGGTTTCGGTCGTGCTCATGCCCGCTCCTGCCGCAGCCGCCGGATGTTGAACAGCATGGCCGGGACGACCAGCAGGAACAGCAGCACCGCGATCGCGCTGCCCTTCCCCGGATCGTTCCCGCCGCCGAACGACTCGACCCACATCTGCAGCGCGAGCACGCTGGCGTGCGGGTCGCCGCCGCCGATGATGAAGACCAGGTCGAAGACCTTCAGCACGTTGATGACCATCGTGACCAGCACGACCGTGAGGACCGGCGCGAGCAGCGGGATCGTCACCCGCCGGAACACCTGCCACTCGGTCGCGCCGTCCACCCGCGCCGCCTCCAGCGCGTCCCGGGGGATCGCGGCGAGCCCGGCCGCGATGAGCACCATCGCGAAGCCCGACCACACCCACAGGTACGACCCGATGATCGCCGGGGTGATGAGCGTGTTGCCCAGCCACTGCGCGCCGCCGTAGGACGCGGTGAAGTTCGACTTCGGCAGCCGCAGCGTGACCGGCCCGTCGCCCTTCACCTTCTTCATCGTGAAGGTGCCGTCGTCGCGGGTGGTGGCCGAGCCGACCACCTTCCCGCCGCGGACGGCCTCGACCTTCACGCGCGGCAGGCCCGACTCGCCCGCGTTCGGCTGGTTCGGCGTCCCGCCGCCGCCCTTGGTGAAGTCGAACCAGACCGCGCCGGTGAGCTGGCCCGGCTTCGCCGCGGGCGGCTGGACGGCCTGGACGGGCTTGTCCGGCAGGTCCTCCGGCTTGATCCGCAGCAGCGGCACCAGGGCCGTCTGACCCGGCGCGTACTGCCTGGTGCTGACGATCGAACCGTCGCCCTGCTGGGTGCCCAGGGCGTCCTTGCCGGTGCGCGGCCCGGCGCCCGGGTAGCCCGCGCCGGGCTCGAACGTGTCGTGCACCGCGACCATCGCCGCGTTCGCCACACCCATCTTCGGGTCCTGCTCGTACACCAGCCGGAAGATGACGCCGGACGCCAGGAACGACACCGCCATCGGCATGAACACGACCAGCTTGAACGCGGTGGACCAGCGGATCCGCTCGGTGAGCACCGCGAAGATCAGCCCGATCGCGGTGACCAGCGTCGGCGCGACCACCACCCAGATCGCGGTGTTCCGGACGGTCACCAGGTTGTCGTGACCCTTGAAGATGCCGGTGTAGTTGTCCACCCCGGCGAACGAGTGGCCGTCCGCGCCGAAGAAGCTGCGCACGATCGAGAAGACGATCGGGTACACCACGAGGAACCCGAGCAGCAGCAGCGCGGGCAGCAGGAACCCCATCGCCAGCCACGACGGCGGCGCCAGCCCCCGCCCGCCCTTCGCGGGCGCCACCCCCGCCTTAGCGGGCGCCGCCCCTGCCGCGGTCGGGTCCCCCGCTGCGGAGGCGTCCCCCGGCGCGGAGGCGTCCCCGGATGCGAGAGCGTCCTTCGGGGCGGACGCGTCGTTCGGGGCGGAGGCCGCCGTCTCGGCTTCGGCGGGGACGGCGGCCGCGCCGCCCGCGGCCACCGCGATGTCCGCGGCGGCCTCGGGCGACGGCTGCGGCCCGTGCGACGTCCCGTCCCCGGGCGGCGTCCCCTCTCCGGACCGGTTCGCGTCCTCGGGCGGCGTCCCGTTTCCGGGCGGGATCGCCTCCTCGGGCGGCGTCGCGTCCTCGGGCGGGGTCGCGTCTCCGGGCGGCGTCCCCTTTCCCGGCGGCGTCCCGTCGTCGCCGGACGCCGTGTCCTTCGGAGCCGTCATGCGGGAACCGTCCTAGCTCTTGAAGGCCTTCGCGGCCTCGGACTCCAGCTTGTCCTGGGCGCCCTTGACGTCGGACGGCTTCTGCAGGAAGCCGCGCAGCGCCTCCCACTCGCCGGAGCCGGGCGTGCCGCCGAACGCGGCCGGGGCCAGGTCGGACATGTCGTAGCGGGCCGAGTCGCCCGCCTTCTGCATGGCCTCGATCAGCTGCTTGGCGACCGGGTCGGTGTAGGCGTCCGGGCCGACGTTCTTGTTCGGCGACAGGTAGCCGCCGATCTTCGCCCAGGTCTTGCCCGCCTCCGGGGACGCCAGGAACTTCATGAACTCCATCGCGCCCTTGCTGTCCTTCAGCGCGACCGCGACGTCACCGCCGAGGACGGCCGGAGCGGTGTTGCCCGCCTGCGGGAAGGGGAACACCTGCGCGTCGGTGCCGACCTTCGCCTTGGTGGTGGTGATGTTCGCCGCCGCGAAGTCGCCGCCGTAGACCATGGCGGCCTTCTGCTGGCCGAACACCTGCGTCACCGACTCGTCGAACTTGGTCTTGGTCGCGGTGGCCAGGCCGCCCGCCATCCACTCCGGCTTGCCCCAGATCTTGCCGAGGGTCTGCAGCGCCGTCGCGACGGTCGGGTCCGTCCACTTGATCTCGTGCTTGGCGAGCTTGTCGTAGTTGTCCGGGCCGGCCTGCGACAGGTAGACGTTCTCGAACCAGTCGGTCAGTGTCCAGGAGTCGGACGAGGCGCCCGCGATCGTGAACGGGGTCTGGCCCGCGTCCTGGAGCGTCCCGGCGGCCTTGACCAGCTCGTCGAAGGTCTTCGGCGGGTTCACGCCCGCGTCCTGCAGCACCTTCGGCCGGTACCAGATGATCGACTTGTAGGCGGCCTTGGCGAGCACGCCGTAGGTCTGGCCCTTCGCCGAGGCGAGGTTCTTCCAGTACGGCGAGAAGTTCGCGTCGATCTCGCTGACGACGTCCGGCGTCAGCGGCTTGAGCTGGCCCTTGGCCGCGTACTGCTGGAGCAGTCCCGGCTGCGGCAGGATCGCCACGTCCGGCGGGTTCTTGGCCGCGATGCGCGGGCCGAGGTAGGCGTCGGTGTTCTCACCGGTGGACGCGTAGGTCACCGTCGCGCCGGTCTTCTGCTCGAACGCCTTCAGGACCTGCCGGAAGTTCTGCTCCTCCGTGCCCGTCCACTTGGCCGCGACCTCGATCTTCACGCCCTTGAGCGCGGTGCCCTGCGAGGAGCCGCCGTCGTCCTTCTTCTTGTCGCTGCCGCCGCACGCGGCCGCCGAGAGCGCCAGCCCCACGGCGACGGCGGCGCCGATGACGCGCCTGCCAGTCCTCATTCCTCATCCTCCCTGGACGAACCGGCGTCCCCGCCCCAGATCGCGGAGCCGGACTCGATATCGAAGAAGTGCAGGCGTCCGGTGTCGACGTGGACCGTCACCGGGTCGCCGGCCTTGACCGTGGTGCGCGGGCTGAACCGCGCGACGAGGTCGGTGTGCGCCCCCTCCAGCGCGCCGAGCACGTCGGTGCCCGCGTCGCGCGCCAGCTCCCGCGTGTCGTCGGTGACCACCTGGGCCGCCTGGACGTTGAAGTGGACGAGCACGTCGGAGCCCATCGCCTCCACCAGGTCCGCGGTGGAGGTCAGCGTGCCGCCGCCGTCGGCCGCGGCGAGGTCGGCGTCCTCCATGTCCTCGGGACGGATCCCGACCACGAGGTCCTTGCCGAAGTACCCGCGCAGCGCCGGACGGTCGGCCAGCACCGACGCGGGGAGTTCGAGGGTCTGCCCGCCGACCGTCAGCCGCGCGGCGCCCTCGTCGCCCGCCAGCGAACCCTGGAGCAGGTTCATCGCCGGCGAGCCGATGAACCCCGCCACGAACAGGTTCGCGGGCCGGTCGTACAGCTCCTGCGGCGGCGCGACCTGCTGGAGCACGCCCTTCTTCATCACCGCGACCCGGTCGCCGAGCGTCATGGCCTCGGTCTGGTCGTGGGTGACGTAGACGGTCGTGACGCCCAGGTCGCGCTGGATGCGGGCGATCTCCGCGCGCATCTGGACGCGCAGCTTGGCGTCGAGGTTCGACAGCGGCTCGTCCATCAGGAACGCCTGCGGCTGCCGGACGATCGCGCGTCCCATCGCCACCCGCTGCCGCTGCCCGCCGGACAGGTTGCGCGGCTTCTTGTCGAGGTACTCGGTCAGCCCGAGGATCTCCGCGGCGCGGTCCACCTCGCGCCGGATCTCCGCCTTCGGCACCTTGCGCAGCGAGAGCCCGAAACCGATGTTGTCGCGCACCGACAGGTGCGGGTAGAGCGCGTAGCTCTGGAACACCATCGCCACGTCGCGGTCGCGGGCGGGCACCCGGTTGACGACGCGCTCGCCGATCGCGATCTCGCCCTCGGAGATCTCCTCCAGGCCCGCGAGCATCCGCAGCGCGGTCGTCTTGCCGCAGCCGGACGGCCCGACCAGCACCAGGAACTCGCCGTCGGCGATGTCGAGGTTCAGGTCGGTCACCGCACGGGTCCCGTCCGGATAGACCTTCCCGACCCCGCGCAGGGCGACCTCTGCCACGGTCTCTCCTCCCTCTGCGGGCCGGACACGGCCCGGCGTTTCGTGTTACTCCGCTGTAAACCCCGCCGGATGCTCCAGAGAGGTACATGGGGACGCCACGGCAGCGCAACACTCGGGCGGCACGCGTTCCGCTTTGGTATGGAGATCGTTATAAGGCTTTTAACCGACAAGGGCGGGTCCGCGACGCGGACCCGCCCTTGCTCGACCGGAAGTGCGTCAGCCGACGACGACCAGCCCGTGGTCGGTGTTGTTCATCGACACATGACCGTCCTCGGTGCACACGACGATGTCCTCGATGCGCGCGCCGTGCGCGCCCGGGTAGATGCCCGGCTCGACCGAGAACGCCATGCCCGGCTCCAGCGGCTCGGTGTTGCCCGCCACGATGTACGGCTCCTCGTGCGTCTCCAGGCCGATGCCGTGCCCGGTGCGGTGCACGAAGTACTCGCCGTACCCGGCGGCGGCGATCCGGTCGCGCGCCGCGGCGTCCACGGCCTCGGGCGTCACGCCCGGACGGACCGCCTCGCACGCCGCGCGCTGCGCCTCCTCCAGCACCCCGTAGTACGCGCGGAACTCCGCGGGCGCCTCGCCGATGCAGTACACCCGCGTCGAGTCGGAGCAGTACCCGCTCGGCATCTGCCCGCCGATGTCCACCACGACCGGCTCCCCCGCCGAGATGACCCGGTCGGACAGCTCGGCGTGCGGGTTCGCGCCGTTCGGGCCGGACCCGACGATGATGAAGTCGACCGTCGCGTGCCCCTCCGCCAGGATCGCGTCGTGGATGTCGCGGCCGACCTCCCGCTCGGTGCGTCCCGGCCGCAGGAACTCCGGCACCCTGCGGTGGACGCGGTCGATCGCCTCGCCCGCCTCGCGCAGCGCGGCGATCTCGGCGGCGCTCTTGCGCATCCGCAGCTCGCGCAGGACCGTTCCGGCGAGGACCTGCTCCACGCCCGGCATCGCCTCGCGGAACCGCAGCGTCATCATCGCCCACATCCGGTCCGCCAGCCCGACCCTGCCGCCGGACGCGCCGAGCCGCCGCGCGACCAGCGCGTACGGGTCGTCGGTCTCGTCCCACGGCACCAGCTCCACGCCGAGGTCCCCCGCCGGGGACTCCTGCGCGGCGGGCAGCTCGAGCCGCGGCACCACCAGGAAGGGCTCGCCCTGCGCCGGCACCGCCAGGCAGGTGAGCCGCTCCAGCGGCAGGGCGTCGTAGCCGCTCACGTACCGCAGGTCCGGCCCGGGCGTCAGCAGCAGCGCCGCCAGGCCCGCCTTGGCGGTCGCCTCCTGCACCGCCCCGACACGCTCGCGCGGATACAACGCCCTTGTCACATCCGTGTTCATGCTGGTAGCGGGCTCTCGTGCGCGCGCGATGGCGGCACGTAAAACCCGCTTCCTCCCTCCCGCTAAACCGGCCCCTGTTACATTCTGTACATGCTCCGACACAGGCATGCCTTGTCCGGATACCGCTCCAGGATCGCAGGGATCCCGGCGCGCCGTCCCGCCGGGCTGCCCTCGCCGCACCCGCGCCGCGGGGCCTGACCGCGACGGGAGACCCGGTGACGCCCGAACCTCGACGCGCGGACCCACCCGAGCCGCCCCGCCCCACCCCACCCGCGCCAACCGCGCCCGCCGCAGCCGCGTCCACCCGACCCGCGCCCGCCCCACCCGCGCCTGCAACAAACGCGCTCGAAACGAACACACCTGAACCTCTCGCCTCGCAAGCGAACCCACTCGACCCCGCCACGCCGCAAACGAACACGTCCGAGCGCCTCCCACTCCACGCGAACACAGGCGAGCCCGCCCCACTCAAGCCGAACACAACCGAACCCGCCACACCCGAAACGAACGGGCACGAGCTCGACGCGTCCGAAACGGACGTGCACGAGCCTGACGCGCTCGATACGAACACGACCGAACTCGCTCCGACCGATACGGACGTGAGCGAGCCTGCCCCATCCCGAGCGAACGGGATCGGACCGACCGCGGTGGAAACGAACACCTTCGAACCCACCCCGCTGCGAACGAACGCACACGAGCCGACCGTGGCCGTAACGGCCACGAACGAAGTCGCTACGTCCGAGGCGAACGGGTGTGCGCCCCAAGCGCTCAACGCCAACGAGCGTGCCTCGCACGAAGCGAACGCGGACGAAGCTGCTGTGGCCGAAGCGAACACGTATGAGCCCGGCGTGCTCGATGCCAGCACACACGAACTTCCCGTGGTCGAAACGAACTCCAACGAGCCTGGGGCGCTCGATGCGAACACGAACGCGCTTACAACAGCCGAAACGAGCGAGCGCGGACCTGTTCCGATCAAAACGAGCACGGACGTGCCTGCCGTGCCCGAAGCGAACACGTTCGAACGCGATGAGGCTGAGACGAATAGGCGCGAACCCACCGCGGTTGGCACGAACGAGCGCGAGCCCGCCGCGGACGGAACGAACGTGCGCGGGCCTGCCGTGGCTGGAACGAACGTGCAGGAGCTCGGCGCCTCCGATGCGGACGTGTGCCACGCGGACCTGGACGTCCCCGCCGGGGCCGAAGCGCACGTTTCCGAAGTTGCTGTGACCGAGAACGGCGGGAGTCGGTTGGCCGGGAGTGGGGCGTCCGGGGATTTCGAGTTTCGGGCGGGGGTGTTCGGGCCGGTGTCCGAGATGGATGGGGCTGATTTGAGGGGGTTCGCAGAAGTGGCGGGAGAGGGTGGGGTGTCGGGGGCGGAGCTCATCGTCGTCGTCGAGCGGTTGCGGGCGGAGTTGGATGCGCAACGGCGCGAGCAGCGGGCTCGGACGGTCATCGAGCAAGCGAAGGGGCTGTTGGCGGAGCGGCTCGGTTGCGGGGTGGAGGTCGCCTACGAGCGGTTGCTGCGGTTGGCGGCCGAAAGCGGAGTCGAGCCGCCGGTGGCCGCCGCGTTGCTGCTCGGCACGGATGTTGACATGCCCACCGAGGAACCGGACCGTCCGGCGGCGGCGGTCTTCGACCCAGTGACTTACCTCGCGCGGCCCGCTGAGGGACCGGTCCTCGCGGACGACCAGGCGGCTACAGCCATGGCACCCGCGCCGCGCCAGCCGGACATCACATCCGGCCAGGCCACCGTGCCGCGCCAACCGGGCGCCACGTTCGGACCAGACGCCGCCTCCCAGCAGCACGCCGTTTCACACCAGGACGCCCCCTCCGAGCCAGGTGCCGCGCTCGGGCCAAATGCCACGCGCGGGCCGGACCCCGTGCCGCGCCGTCCGAGCGCCGCCTCCCGACCCGACGCCACCTCCGAGCCATATGCGTCCGGGCCGGACGTGCCCGGGGTAGATGCCGCGCTCGGCCCGGACGAGTTCGGGCCGGACACCATCTCTGGGCCGGACGCCGTGTCCGGGCCAGATGTCGTGTCCCGGGTGGACTTCGCGGCACGAACGGATACCGGGCCTTGGATGGACGGCGGCCGCCGTGAGGACGCCGAGCCTCGGACGGATCCCGGCGCACAGACAGATGCCGGAGCACGGACGGACGCCGCGCCCAGGACGAGCGCCGGGACACGGACGGAGGGCGCGTCCGGGACGGGCACCGAAGCTGGGACGGATGCCGGGGAGCCGGCGGACGCCGCGGCCCAAACGAGCGCTCGGGCCCGGACGGAGACCGCGCCCGGAACGGGCGCTAGCGCTCGGGCGGACGCCAAGACGCGGGCGGGCGCTGGGGCTCGGGCGGACGCTGGGGCACGGACGGAGGCCGCGGCTCGGGCGGACACTGGGGCTCGGGCGGACGCCGTGGCTCGGGCGGACGCTGGGGCACGGACGGAGGCCGCGGCTCGGGCGGACACTGGGGCTCGGGCGGACGCCGTGGCTCGGGCGGACGCTGGGGCGCGGGCGGACGCCGGGGAGCCGGCGGGCGCCGAGGTTGGGGCGGGCGCTGCGGGCGGGACGGGCGCTGGGGTTGGGACGGATGGCGGGGCGCGGGCGGGGGCCGCGGACGGAGTGGGCGATGGAGTTCGGGCGGATCGTGCGGACGGGGTTGGGGGTGGTGAAGGGACGGAGGATCGGGCGGCTGCTGCGGAGTTGTTGCCGGCGCCGCTGGCGGCGGCGCGGCATCTGGCGGCGGCGGCGTTCGCGGAGGCGCGCACCGGGGACGAGCTGGCGCGGCGGCTGGCCGAGGAGGCGCTCGGCTGGCTGGGCGCTGAAGCGGCGCTGCTCACCTGCCTGGAGCCGGACGGCGCGTTGCGCGTGGCCGGGGCGCACGACCTGCCGCCGCACGTGGTGAGCGAGTGGGCGCGGATCCCGCCGCACGGCAATGTCGGCCTGGTGCGGGCCGTCCGCGGCGGGGTGCCGTTGTGGGCGGCCGATCCGGCGCTGATCGCGCTGGTCGGTGCGGCGGCGCACCTGCCCGGTCCGCATTCGTGTCTGCCGCTGTCGGTGGGCGGACGCGTCGTCGGCGCGGCCGAGGTCGCCTGGACGCCGGGGACAGCCCTGGACGACGGCGCGCGCCGGTACGTCCGGTCGGTGCTGGCGGCGTGCGCGCGGCGGCTGGCCGAGCTGGCGCCGCAGTCGGGTGCCGCGGCCGCGGCGCCGTGGCTGCGGGCGGTGCTGGACGCGATCCAGACGCCGTCCGCGCTGATGTCGCCGGTGCGGGACGGGTCCGGCCGGGTGGTGGACTTCCAGGTGGACGCGGTGAACTCGGAGGCGACCGACCTGCCCGGCCGCCGTCCGGCGGAGATCGTCGGGTCGCGGTTGCTGGAGACGTATCCGGGACTGGCCGTGGCAGGGCTTTTCGCCGACTATGTCCGGGTTCTGGAGAGCGGGGTGCCGCTGCGCGTCGGGCCGCGTCCGTACACGGCGTTGAACGGCGGCGGACGGCGGGTGCCGACGACGCTGACGGTGCGGGCGTGCCGGGTCGGCGGCGGGGTGCTGGCGTCCTGGCAGTTCCACGGCGACTCGACCGATCTGGTCGGGCAGCTCGCGCAGGCGCAGCGGCTGGGCAACCTCGGCTGGTCGCGGTGGGACCTGACGACCGGCGAGGTGACCTGGTCGGACCAGCTGTACACGATCTTCGGACGGTCCCGGACGGCCGGTCCGCTGCCGCCCGCGCGGCTCGCCGAGTACGTCGTCCCGGAGGACCTGCCGCGCGCCGAGCATCTGATGCGCACGCTGCTGGGCCGCCGCGAACCCGCCGACGTGGAGCTGCGGGTGCGGGTCGGCGCGGACGTCCGGCACCTGCGGGTGATGGCCGAGCCGCTGCTGGACCCGCTCGGCGGCCCGGTCGCGCTGCACACGGTCTTCCAGGACGTGTCGCAGCGCCGCCGCTCGGACGAGATGCTCGCGGCGACGCGGCAGCAGTTGCAGCGCGAGCGGCAGCGGATCGCCGAAGAGCGGCACATCGCGGTCGAGTTGCAGCGGGCGATCCTGCCGCTGCCGCGCGGCCCGCGCACGCTGCCGGGCCTGCGGGTGGCCGTCCGGTACCTGCCCGCGCAGTCGCAGACGCGGGTCGGCGGCGACTGGTACGAGGCGACGGCGCTGTCGGACGAGGAGGTGTTCCTCGCGGTCGGGGACGTGTCGGGGCACGGGCTGGCTGCCGCCGCGGCGATGGCGCGGCTGCGGAACGCGCTGTCCGGGCTGGCCTGCACCGGAGCCCCGCCGGACGAGCTGCTGACCTGGCTGAACCGGCTGGTGATGCACCGCCGCCGGTCGCTGACGGCGAGCGTGATCGCGGGCCGGTTCCGGCCGGAGACGCGGGAGCTGGAGTGGGCGCGGGCCGGGCATCCGCCGCCGGTGCTGCTGCGCGGCGGCAACGCCGAGCTGCTGGACGGCCCGGACGGCGTGCTGCTCGGCGCGCTGGAGGATCCGCCGCTGGAGCTGGCGACGCTGAAGCTTGAGCGCGGCGACCTGCTGCTCTTCTACACCGACGGGCTGGTGGAGCGCCGCGACCGGGACCTGTCGGAGGGGTTCGCCCTGCTGCGGGACGCCGTCGCGGAGCGTCCGGACGCGGGCCCGGACGAGCTGATCGAGCACGTCCTGACGGCGCTCGGCGCGGCCAACCCGAACGACGACACCTGCGTGCTCGCGATGCGGGTCACCTGAACCGTCCGACCGGCGTGGCACGATGGCGGGCATGAGCGGGCTGATGCTGCTGGACACACCGTCGTTGTACTTCCGCGCCTTCTTCGGCGTGCCGGAGAGCGTGAAGGCGCCGGACGGCACCCCCGTGAACGCGGTGCGCGGCCTCATCGACATGATCGCCACGCTCGTCCGGGACCGGTCGCCCGAGCGGCTGGTGTGCACGTTCGATGCCGACTGGCGGCCGGAGTTCCGGGTCGCGGCGCTGCCGTCCTACAAGGCGCACCGCGTGTCCGAGGACGGCGGCGACCAGGTGCCGGACGCGCTGTCCGCGCAGCTTCCGATCATCGACGCGGTGCTCGACGCGGTCGGGCTGGCGCGCGCCGGGGTGCCCGGCTACGAGGCGGACGACGTGATCGGCACGCTGGCCGTGCGCGGCGCGAAGGACGGCCCGGTCGACATCGTCACCGGCGACCGCGACCTGTTCCAGCTCGTGGACGACCGCGCGCCGGTCGAGGTGCTGTACACCGCGCGCGGCATCCGCAACCTCCAGGTGATGGACGAGGCGGCGGTGGCGGCGAAGTACGGCATCCCGGGCCGCGGCTACGGCGAGTACGCGACCCTGCGCGGCGACCCGAGCGACGGGCTGCCGGGCGTGCCGGGCGTCGGCGACAAGACGGCCGCCGCGCTGGTCACCCGGTTCGGTTCGGTGGACGGCATCCTCGCCGCGCTCGACTCCGGCTCCGAGGAGGGCTTCCCGGCCGGATCGCGGCGCAGGCTGGAGGCCGCGCGCGAGTACCTGGCCGCCGCGCCGGCGGTGGTTCGGGTCGTCACCGACATCGACTCGCCCGTCCTGACGAAGCTGGACGACCGCCTGCCCGCGGCGGCGCGCGACCCCGAAGCGCTGCTGGAGCTCTCGGACACCTGGAACCTGGCGAGCCCGGTGAACCGCCTCCTCAACGCGCTGGCCGCGTCCTGACGCAAGCCCGGCCCCGCCCCCGGGCCGGACACGCAGGCGACCGAAGACGCCCTCCGAGCGCGCCCGCCCGCAGACCGGACGCGCCGACCGCCGCCCCGCCACCGCAGACCGGACGCGCTGGCCGCTGTCCCCTGACGGCGGACCGGAGGCACTGACCGGCGCCCGCTAATCGCCAACCGAACGCGCCGACCGCCGCCCCGCTAACCGGAACCTGACGCGCTGGCCGCTGTCTCCTGACGGCAGCGGATGCGCTGACCGGCGCTCGGCAACCGCGGACCGGGCGCGCTGACCGGCGCCCGCTAATCGCCGACCGAACGCGCCGACGGCAGACCGGGCGTGCCGACCGAGAAGGCCGGTGCGCCCGGTCCGTCGTTTCCGGTCCGCGAGCGCCGCCAAAGCGACGGCGGCGACCGTGTGACCCGGTTGACAGAATCGTCAAAATGGCAGCGCCGCCGTGTCATGGCCACGTGATCCACATCACATCTGGACGCGCCTTGCGAGCTACGCGATCATGGGTTTCCATAACGACTGGTCACTGTGATCGCTGTTCAGGGAGGGAGGTCGGCGCGGACCAGTGCTCCCTCCGCCACGCTCGCCCCCGAGAGAATCGGCCCTTTACTCCCTGACCGCTCGCTCCCCCCGGTGACAGTTGAAAATGCAGCAGTTCTCTCTGAAACGCGATGTCAACATTCTGCGCTGGCCCGCCGAGTCGGATCGGCGCGAACTGTGCCGGGCGCACGGGCTGCTGCGGCTGCTCGTCGTCGAGCGCGACCACGAACCGCCGATCTGCGCCGACATCCGGGAGGACTGGATCCGGATGCCCGCCACGAACCGGGACTTCCAGGCCCGGATCGCGGCGCTGCGGGCGCGCGGCGGGTCCGGGACGCGTCCGCAGCTCGACCAGGACGGCATCCTGCGGCACGGCCGCCGCAGCGTGGCGGTGTCCCCCAGCGAAGCGCGCCTGCTGCAACTGCTGATCAAACGCTTCGGCCGCATCGCGGCACGCGAGGAGCTGCGCGCGTACCTGTCGGAGGACGGCCGCGAAGCCAGCCGCAACGCCCTCGACCTGCACATCAAGCGCATCCGGCGACGTCTGCGCCCCCTGGGCCTCACCATCCGCACCGCCTGGGGACGCGGCTACGTCCTGGACGTGGACGACCGCGACCCCGCCCACTGACCTCCGCGCCGCACTCTCACTTCGTCCGGCCCGCTTCCTTCGCTCCATCCGGCCCGCGCCTTTCACCTCGTCCGGACTGGCGCCCTTCGCTCCGTCCCGGCTCGCGGAGTTCGTGGGGGGACGGTCGCGGAGACGGTGGGGAACGGCCTCGGAGAGGACGGGCCCGGACGAGGCGGTACGCTCCCACCTGTGCAGCGGTTCCTCCCCTACGTCCAGATATGACCGAACGAAGCGCGCCGACCGGAAGCGGCGGGCCGCGGCTCGAACTGACCGGCGTGACCAAGGTGTACGGCGACGGCACCGAGGCGCTCGCCGGGGTCGGCGTCGATGTCGGGGACGGGGAGCTGGTCGGGATCGTGGGGCCGTCCGGGTGCGGCAAGAGCACGCTGCTGCGGATCGCGGCCGGGCTCGACTCGCCGTCGTCCGGGACCGTCCGGAACACGGCCGGACGCGTCGGCTACGTCTTCCAGGACGCCGCGCTGCTGCCGTGGCGGAGCGTCCGCGCCAACGTCGAGCTGCTCATGGAGCTTCGCGGCGTCCCGCGCGCCGAGCGCCGGGAGCGGGCCGAGCGGGCACTGGACCTCGTCGGGCTGACCGCGTTCGCACGGCACCGTCCCGGCGCGCTGTCGGGCGGGATGCGGATGCGCGTGTCGCTCGCGCGCACGCTCGCCGACGACCCCGACGCGCTGCTGCTGGACGAGCCGTTCGGCGCCCTGGACGAGATCACCCGGGCCGGGCTCGGGGACGAGCTGGCCGCGCTGCTCGCCGCCCGGCCGCGGCCGGCGGTGCTGGTGACGCACTCGGTGGCCGAGGCGGTCTTCCTGTCGTCCACGGTGCTGGTGATGTCGGCGCGTCCGGGCCGCGTGGTCGCCCGCGTCGAGGTCCCGTTTCCGTACCCGCGCGAACGATCGCTGCGCGCGACCCCGGAGTTCGCCGAACTCGTCGCCGACGTGACCGGACGCCTGTACCGCGGCATGGCGGAGGCCGCCTGACATGCCGCTCCCCCAGGACGAACAGCCGGCTGCCAACGCGACCTCTTCTCGCGATCGCCCTGCCGTCAATTCTCCGAACGTCCCCGACGCGCCGTCCCGGAGCCAGCGTGGAGAGGGCCGAAAAGACCTTTCGGGCGCCGTGTCCCGAGAGCGGCGCGACGCGGGCGCTCATGACCGTGGCGGCGCGCTGTCGCCAGGCCGCGGTGATGCGGCTTCGCGGAGCCGGAGCCGGAGCGGGGGCCGGAGCGGGAGCGGGACGCGTCGTTGGGGGCGGGTTCTCGGGCGCGGGTGGGTGCCGCCGCTGGTCGTGTTCGTGGTGGCGATCGGCGCGTGGTACGGCGTGAGTGACCGGTTGCTCAGCCCGCAGCGGAGGTTCCTGTTGCCGCCGCCGAACGCAGTAGTCCGCATCGGGTTCCTCGACGGGACCAACCGCGCGGAGCTGTTCGCGGCGCTGGGCCGCACGGCGGAGGTCGCCGGGCTCGGGCTGCTGCTGGCGACGGTGATCGGGGTCGGGCTCGCCGTCCTGATGAGCCAGGCGCGCTGGATCGAGCGGTCGCTGTACCCGTACGCGGTGGTGCTGCAGACCGTCCCGGTGCTGGCGCTGGTGCCGCTGCTCGGGTTCTGGTTCGGGTTCGGCATGGCCAGCCGCGTGCTGGTGTGCGTGCTGGTCGCGGTCTTCCCGATCATCGCGAACACGCTGTTCGGGCTGCGCTCGACGGACGGGACGCTGGAGGACGTGTTCCGCCTCGCCCGCGCCGGACGGCTGCGGCGGCTGCTGAAGCTGCGGCTGCCCGCCGCCGTCCCGGCGATGCTGACCGAGCTGCGCGTCTCGGCCGGGCTGAGCGTGGTCGGGGCGGTCGTCGGCGACTACTTCTACCAGCAGGGGCAGCCGGGGCTCGGCATCCTCATCAACGTCTACCGGGCGCGGCTGGAGTCGGAGCGGATGTTCGCGGCCGTGCTGCTCGCGAGCCTGCTCGGGCTGGCCGTCTTCTGGATTTTCGGGCTGCTGGAGCACTGGGCGGCCCGCCTGCACGGCAGGAACGGGGACCGCCGGTGAGGACGGCGGAGGCCGAGGACGAACGAGGTGGGGGACATGCGAACTGAGCGACCGACGCGGCGGACGCGACGGCGGCGGCCGCTGACCGGGCCGGTCGCGGCGGGACTGGCGGCCGTGCTGCTGGCCGCGCTCGCGGCGTGCTCGGACGGCACCGACGGCGGCAGGGCGGTGAAGTCGCTGCCTTCGGCGACCGGACGGGACGACCTGCGCGGCGTGTGCCCGTCGACGATCACGCTCCAGATGAACTGGTATCCGCAGGCCGAGCACGGCGGGCTGTACCACCTGCTCGGGTCGTCGCCGAAGGTGGACGCGAACCGCAAGACGCTCACCGCGCCGCTCACGGTGGACGGACATGACGCGGGCGTGCGGTTCCAGATCCGGTCGGGCGGACCGGTCACGGGGTTCCAGCCGGTCTCGACGCTGATGGCGTCCGACCCGTCCCTCACGCTGGGCGTGGTCGCCACGGACGAGCAGGTCGCGCAGGCGGGGACGCAGCGCCTGCGCGCCGTCTTCGCGCCCATGGACGTCAACCCGCAGATCATCATGTGGTCGCCGCAGGCGCACCCGGAGTGGAAGACGATCGCCGACATCGGACGCAGCGGCGCGACCGTCCTGTACGCGAACGGCGTGCCGTTCATGGACTACCTGACCAGCACGGGCCAGCTGAAGAAGTCCCAGCTGGACGGCTCGTACGACGGTTCGCCCGCGCGGTTCGCGGCGTCCGGCGGCAAGATCGCCCAGCAGGGGTACGTCACCAACGAGCCGTACAGCTACGAGCACGAGGTGACGGCCTGGCGCAGACCCGTCGCGTTCCAGCTCATCAACGACACCGGGTACGCCGTGTACCCGGAAGCGGTCGCGATCCGGCCCGGCGACCAGACCAGGCTCGCGCCGTGCCTGAAGCGGCTGGTGCCGATCTTCCAGCGCGCGACGGCCGAGTACATGCACGACCCGGCCGCGACGAACAAGGTGATCGTGGACGCGGTCAGGCGGTTCAACACGACCGCCGCCTACACCGCCGAGCACGCGAAGTTCGCGCACGACCAACTGGTCAAGTACGGGATCGTCCGGGACGGCGCGAACGGCGTGCTCGGCTCGTTCGACCCGTCCCGCGTGGCGAAGGTGATCGGGCTGCTGCGCCCGATCCAGGCCCGCGCCGGCAAGCCCGTCCCGGCCGGACTGAACGCGAACGACCTGGTCACCAACGAATTCCTGGACCCGTCGATCCATCTGTCCTGAGATATTGCGGCCCCGGCGGCCGACCTCGCCCGGAGTGCTCGGCCCGGACAAACCGCCCCCGCGGACACGTCGGGCCGGGCGAAGCACGCCCGCGGACACGTCGGGCCGGGCGGAGCACGCCCACGGGCACGTCGAGGCGGGCGGGCCGCGCCTGCGGGCACGCCGGTACCGGACGGACCGCGTTCGCGGGCACATCGGGCTGGGCGGGGCGGTTTTTTCCTGAGCGATGCTCACCGCCCTGTACTTGCGCTCCCGGCCTCTCCCGCGCCGTGATCGTGCGGGAGGCGCCGGGAAGAGCTTGGCCAGACCGGCCGCGGGGGTCAGGGGGCCGCCTTCTCCGGACGGAGCGGACGCACCTCCCCCAGCGCCTTCACGAGGCGTTCCGGCAGGGGTGTGGTGCCCGAACCGTCCGCGGCGACCGTCACGTAGACCGCGCAGCCGGTCGCGATGACCTCGCCGTCCCGCCGGAAGGCGAAGTCGAGCGTGAAGCTCTTGCCGCCGATGCGCGAGGGGCTGATCAGCACCTCGGGACGGTCGGTGTAGCGGACCGACGCCTTCCAGTCGATCTCGGCGTGCGCCACGTGCGCGTAGGCGCCGAGCAGTTCGTGCCAGTCGGCGTGCGGCAGGCCGCGAGCCTCGAAGAAGCCGTCGACCGCCGCGTCGACGTAGCCCAGGTACCACATGTTGAACATGACGCCCTGGCCGTCGATCTCGTAGAAGCGCGGCACGAAGGTCTGCGCGTAGACCCCGTGCAGCGCGTCGGCCGATGGTGCGCCCGGCGTCTCGGCCGGCGCCGTGCCCGGCGTCTCGGCGGATGCGGACGCCGGGGGTTCGGTCTCTGTCATATCGGTTCGCCTCCCGATCGAACGTTCAATGGTGATCATGCCGACCGTATCGGACGGGTCTGACAGAGCGGAGGGTCTCGGATGCTCACCGTGGTGAGGTGATGTAGCGTTCGCATCGGTCGAAAACGGAAGGAGGACCGGTGGCTCCCACATCCGACCGGTCTTCGGACAACGCGCTCGAACTGGCCCGCGCCGGTGACGAGGCCTCGTTCCTGCTGCTGGTGGACACCTTCGGTGGCCGCCTGTCCCGGCTCGCCCGGGAGATCGTCGACTCCGCGCCGGGCCGCGCCGAGACGCTGGCGCGCGAGGCGCTGCTCGGCGTGGTGCGGGACGCTCCGCCGCCGGGCCGCCCGTCCGCCCGCCTGTGGCTGCTCCGCCTGGTGATCGAGGCGGCCCGGACGCGCTGGCCGCTGGAGGTGGCCGTCCGGCCGGAGGACGCCGCGGCGACGGAGGACGTCCCGCCCGTCCCGCTGGACGGCCCCGCACAGGACGTGCTGCGGGACGCGCTGTCGGCGCTGCCGCTGCGACATCGGCTTCCGGTGCTGCTCAGCGACGGCGAGGGCTGCACCGAAGCCGAGGCCGCGTGGCTGCTGGACATCACCCCGGAGGAGCAGCGGGTCCTGCTGCGCTGGGGACGCGCGTCGCTGCACCACGCTCTCCGGGCGCGCTACGGCTCGGTTCCGCCGCCGGGCGGGCCGCTCGGGCAACTGCGCGCGGACGGTATCTCCGAACGCTCGCGCAACCGCTTGCTGCTCGCGTTCCGCGGCTCCATCCGCGTCCCGTCCCGCTCCGCCGCCCCGGCCCCTCATCGCGCGCCGCTGACCTCCGTCCCCCGCCTCCCCAGCCGCTGACCACGTCCTCCGCCAACGGCTTCCGGACACTGCCGCGTTCAGCGGCGGGCCGCTCGCTGCGCACCGGGTTCCCGCGCGCGGCCGTCAGACGGACGTTCATTGCGCGCTTTGGTGATCGTCCGCGCGGCGGTCGTTCGTGCGGCGGTCGTCCGTGCGGCGGTCGTCCGTGCGGCGGTGGTCGGCGTCGATCGGCGCCTTGCTGCGGGCGGTCGCGGGGAGGGCTCGGATGGCCAGGGCGGTCGCGAGTGCTCCGGCGGCCATGAGGGCGAGAGCGGTGGGGATCGCGGTCGTCCCCCACCGCTCGGCCGCGGCGCCGATGGCGCTCGGCAGGACGCCGCCGAGCATGGACGCCGCGATCACGTAGGACGTGACGCCGCCGACGCCCGGCATCTTCTCGGTCAGCCAGACCAGGCCGGTCGGGAACAGCGGCCCGACGCCGAGCCCGGCCAGGAAGTACCCGGCCGGCGCGACCGGTCCGACATGCGCCAGCAGCAGCCCGGCCAGCATGGCCACGAGGCAGGCGAGCAGGAGCCGCTGGGCGGTGAAGTGCCGCGCGACCGGGCTGATCGCGAACCGGACGCCGGTCATCGCCAGCCAGAACGTGGACGTCGCCATCGCCGCGGGGCCGTGCGTCCACCCGAGGCCGGTCAGGTGCGAGGTCTCCCAGCCGCCGATGCCCGACTCGACGCCGACGTGCAGCACGAAGGCCACCATGAACAGCGCGGTCAGGCGTCCGGCGGCGGCCCACCGCACCCCCTCGGACGGCACGTGGACCGGCCCGCCCGCCACGCCCTTCACGGTGCCGAGGACCGCGAGCGACAGCGCGGCGCAGGCAGCGAACGCCCACGGGTACATCCGTCCGGGCAGGGCGCCGACCAGCAGCGGCGCGAGGACGGCCCCGACGCCGAAGTTGCCGTGCAGAAGGTTCAGCATGCCGGTGCTGTTCCGTCCGCCGGTGCCGTAATACTCGATGAACAGCTCGTTCACGCCGACGTCGATCCAGCCGAACCCGACCCCGGCGACGAACGCCGCGACGAGCGCGGTGGGCCAGGTGGGGGCGAGCGCGAACCCGGAGCAGCCGACCGCGATCGTGGTCAGGGCCGTCCCGAGGAAGAGGCGGTTGCCGGCGCGGCGGAGGCGCGGGGTGCACAGCACGCCGAGCAGCCCGCCGACGAAGTGCACCGACAGCGCGAGCCCGACCGCCCCGGACGAGATGCCGAAGCGTTCGCGCATCGCCGGGGCCGCCGGACCGTACAGCGCCTGGAGCACCCCGATGACCGTGAACGACACGCACATGCCCGCGACGGCCGTCCGGTCCAGCCTGGTCGGCCCGAGGTCCCGCACCCGTCCGCCGAGGCCGCGCGTCCGGCCGCCGGAGTCGCGCGTCCGGCCATCGGAGCCGCGCGTCCGGCCTTCGAGGTCGCGCGTCCGGCCGCCAGAGTCGCGCGTCCGGCCGCCAGAGTCGCGGGTCCGAGCGGCGGAGTCGCGGGCTCGTCCGCGGGGGAACCCGGTCATCCGGCCTCGACCAGCGACGCGGGAAGCAGGAAGGCCAGGTCGGACCAGAGTTTCGCGGCGTTCTGGAACAGCAGCGCCCGGATGCCGACGGCCTCGGCGGCGTCCACGTTCTCCTGCCGGTCGTCGATGAACAGGACCCGGTCGGGCGTGGTGCCGAGAATCGCACACATCTCGTGGTAGATCCGCGGGTCGGGTTTGGCCAGCCGCAGGTCGGCGCTGAAGAGCCGGTGCGCGAACGCCCCCGACCAGCCCTCCCCGTCGATGAGCCGGGCCATCTCCACGGGTGCGTTCGACAGCAGCGCGAGGCGCGCGCCGCGCGTGGCCAGCATGTCGACGATCCGCAGTGTCTCCTCGTTCATGTCCAGCCAGGCGCCGAGGTCGAGCGCGACGAGCCGCTCGACGTCCGGCTCGCGGGAACCGCTTCCGAGCTGGGCGTACACGTCCCGCCAGTAGGCGGCGGCGTCCACCGCGCCGAGGTCGTAGTCCACGCGGCGCCGCCAGAAGGCGGGCCAGAACTCGGCGGGCCCGACGCCCGCCTCGGCCGCCAGCCGCGCCGCGGCGGCGGGGGACGGCGGTCCGCAGAGCACACCCGCGTAGTCGAAGACGATCCAGTCCACCGTGTCTCCCGCTCTCCACTCGCGTGTCGGAACTTGACTAACAAACACGTATCACGTTCGATTGAACATATGGAAGGTTTGAACCGGCATCTTGAGATCATCGAGCGGTTGCGGACGAGCGAGCACGTGACCGTGGCGGAGCTGGCCGCCGAGACCGGCTGCTCGGAGATGACGATCCGCCGCGACCTGGACCAGCTCGCCGATCAGGGCGTCCTGCGGCGGGTCCGGGGCGGCGCGGTGAGCCTGCTGCTGCGCGGTGAGAACCCTCCGTTCGCGCTGCGCGAGCACGAGGCCGTGGACGCCAAGCGCGCCATCGCCGAGAAGCTCGACGCGATGATCGCCGACGGCGAGTCGGTCATCCTCGACAGCGGCACGACGACGCTCGCCGTCGCGCGCGTCCTGGCGTCCCGCCGCGTCACCGCGGTCCCGCTGGACCTCTACTCGCTCAACGCGCTCAGCACCGCGCCGGACGTCCGGCTGCTCGTCCCCGGCGGCCAGATGATCCCCGGCACCTGGTGCCTGGCGGGCCACCTGACCGAGGCGTCCCTGGCGGCGCTGCGCGTGGACACCGCGGTCATCGCCGTCTGCGGGCTGTCCGCCGAGCACGGGCTGACCGCGCACGACCTGGCCGAGGTCCCGGTGAAGCGCGCCGCGCTCGCCGCCGCCCAGCGCAAGATCGCGGTGTGCGACGGCTCCAAGTTCGGCCGCACCGGCCTGGGCTTCGTCTGCCCCGTCACCGACCTGGACGCCGTGGTCACCGACGCCTCCGCCCCCCGCGACGAGCTGGACAGGCTGGAAGCCGCGGGCGTGGCCGTCATCCAGGTCTGAAACAACTCGGGGTCGCGGCGGTGCGCGTGCCGGGCGAACGCGCCGGGGGGAATCTCAACCGAGCGGGACGTGCTTCGTCCAAAGGATCAGGACGGCGAGCGCGATCGCGAGGGCGAACCCGGCCACCCGAGTGCGCGGCGAGTGGTTCAGGGCGAACGGAAGGACCGCGCCGAACAGCAGGACGCCCACCGCGACCGCGAGCCCGGACCCGCTGTCGGTCACGTCGTCGAGCAGCGTACGGCTGCCGTCCGCGAGCCAGGGCGCGGCAAGGAAGCCTGAAGCCGGCACACGAGCCCCGTGACGCGGCCCGCGCACGAGCGCACCGGACGCGCCGTAGAGCGCCCCGGCGACCAGCCCGACCGCCGTGTGGACGGAAAGGTCCGTGGAGACCGTTCCCAGCGCGACCGATTCGATCGTGTAGTACCCGGCGACGAGGCCGAGCTGGGTGATGGCTCCGGCGACGGCCGCCGCGCGCCAGCGTCCCGCGAAGGCCGCCCCGGCGAGCGCCGCGGCCACGCCCCAAGGGGCCACGCCGTGCCAGAAGCCCAGCCAGGGCGGAGCGTCGTCCAGGCGTTTCATCCCGAAGGTGAAGACGCCGGCGGCCATTCCCACGAGCGCGGCGGCCAGGAAGGCCGGGGCCGTCCGGCGGCGCGCGGAACGGGCACGGTCGTCGCCTTCGGTGGCCGGGTCGCACGCGAGCATGGCCGCCAGCGTAGGAGCGTCCGCGATCACCGGACGTCACCCCGCAGGATGATCGAGAAGCCCGCGCCCCCACTCCCGGGGACTACGAGCGCCCCGTTGGCCCGGACGGCCGCGACGCGATAGTAAGGAGCGTCCCTGCCCCGTCACGAAAGCGGTCCTGTGACCATGGAAGAACCGGTCGTCATCGACGGCGGCGACAAGGCCTGCGTGCGGCTCCTGCTCGAACTGCGCGCCCACCTGGCCGACCTGCCGCCGGGCACGCTGGTGCACCTGCTGGCGTCCGACCCGGCCGCGCCGATCGACCTCCCCGCCTGGTGCCACCTGACCGGCCACCACTACCTGGGGCCCCTCCCCCGGGACGGCGCCTACGCGCTGCGAGTCGCCGCCGACGCGCGTCCGACCAGGGCGGACTCGCCGTGGCGTCCGGCCTCGGCGGAAAACTGACCGCGCGCGGAACCCGGGACCGCCCTGTCGCGTCACAGATCCCGTCCCGATCCCCCGATCGCCTTCCGGAGAAAGCGTTGTCCTCTCGCCTGCTCGTCGCCCCCATCGCCCTCGCCACGGCCGTCGCGGTCGCGGGATGCGGAACCCATGTCGGACGCCGCCACCACACCACCTACCGGCGCGCCTCCCACACGGTCACGGTGCCGAACGTCGTGGGGATGAACCACCAGAAGGCCCAGAACCTCCTGCAGTCCACCGGCCTGCGCAACCTCGCCGAACGCGACGCCACCGGCCGCGGCCGAAAGCTCCTGTTCGACCGGAACTGGGTCGTCGTCCGCCAGTCCCCCATGGCCGGCACCCGCGTCTCCACCTCCTCGACGATCACCCTGTACAGCAAGAAGTACACCGACTGACCCCGTCCTGACAGGCGGAGGGTCTCCCGGCGCCGCTGCGGCGTGGCACCGCGAACGGCGCCGGGGACGGTGCCGGGAAGGCGCTCGTCAGACCAGGACGGAGCCTCCGTCGAGCATCAGGACGGTGCCGGTCGCGTGCCGCTGCGTCATGTAGAACAGGTAGGCGTCCGCGATGTCCTCGACCTCGCCGACGCGCTTCAGCGGGGCCGCAGCGGCGGTGGCCTCGTAGAGCTGCTCGCGCGCCTCGCCGGGCAGCGGCGCCCACAGGTTCGACCGCACGACGCCGGGCATCACCGCGTTCACCCGGATCGGCGCGAGCTCGACGGCGAGCGCCCGCGTCAGCCCCTCCATCGCCGTGCAGAGGCTGGAGGTCACCGCCGTCCCCGGCATGGGACGCGCGCCGGCCGTCCCCGACGTCAGCGTGATCGACCCGCCGGCGCGCAGCTTCGGCACGGCCGCCTGGACGGCCGCGAGCGCGCCGAAGTAGCGCACGGCGAAGAAGTCGCGGGCCGCCGCGAGGTCGATCTCGGCCACCGGCGCGAGCAGGAGCGGGTCGCCCGCCGTGTACACCAGGTGGTCGATCTCGCCGAGCCGGTCGAACAGCTCCCGCACGTTGGCCGCGTCCGTCAGGTCGGCGACCTGGCCGTCCGCACCGGCGGGCAGCCGGTCCAGCGCCCGCTCGACGTTCTCCTTCCGGCTGGACGCCACGGTCACGGCCGCGCCCGCGCCGGCGGCGGCTTCCGCGACCGCGAGCCCGATCCCGGACGTCCCGCCGAGCACCGCGACGCGCTGGCCCACGAGGTCGTTAGAGGAGGTCATGCCGTTTCCTTCCGATCAGTGACCCCTCCACGATGCGGCCGGCGGACGGTCGGCGTCCAAGACCCTTCGCCGCCGCTGTAATACCCTCAGGGCATCATGGACGACGTCGACCTGCGCAAGCTGCGGTACTTCGTCGCGGTCGCCGAGCAGCTCCACTTCGGCCGGGCCGCGCAGAAGCTGCACATCGCCCAGCCCGTGCTGTCCCGGCAGATCCGGGCGCTGGAGGACGAGCTGAAGGTGACCCTGTTCGACCGGGACCGCCGCTCGACCTCCCTCACCCCCGCCGGACGGCAGCTGCTCGCCGACGCGCCGGCGCTGCTGTCGAACGCCGAGGCGCTGCGCCGCCGCGTCCGGCGCGCCGCGCGCGGCCCGCGCACCTTCACCATCGGGTTCATGCCCGGCCTGATCGTCACCGCCGCCGTGCGCGCCCTGACCGCGCGGCATCCCGAGCTGACCGTCGAACTCGTCCGGACGAGCTGGGACGACCAGGCCGACGTCGTCCGCGACGGCCGCGTGGACGTCAGCTACATCCGCCCGCCGGTGGACCAGACGGGCCTGACGATCCGTCCGCTGTTCGCCGAGCCGCGCGTCGCGGTCGTCCCGTCCGATCACCGGCTCGCGGGCAAGGGGAGCGTGGCCCTCGCCGATCTCGCGCACGAGCATCTGATCCAGGACCCGGACGCCGTGCCCGAATGGCGTGACATCGCCGTCGAGATGCGCGCGCGGACGCGTCCGCCGACGCCGGTCTTCCGCAGCGTCGAGGAGAAGCTCGAACACGTCGCCGCGGGTCACGGCCTGATCGTGCTGCCGCTGTCGGTCGCGACGTTCTACACGCGTCCGGACATCACCTACCTCGCCGTCGAGGACCTCGCGCCGTCACCGGTGCAGCTCGCCTGGGACTCCGCGCGCCGCAACCCGCTGCTCGCGGAGTTCGCCGAGATAGCGCTGTCGGCCTCATCCGGCTGAAGCCGCGCTGGCGATCCCGCCGAGTTGAGGGCGCGCGGTCGTCGCTCAGGAGGTGAAGATCTGCGGGCTCGTCTCCTTGACCTTGGCGTTGGCCCAGCGCATCTGGCGGAGCGTGTCGGGGTGGCAGTGGCTCACGAGGTCGAGCAGGTCGCCGTCCCTGGTCGCCTGGGCGATCTGCCCGGCGGTCTCCCAGTCCAGGGAGAGTCCGGCGGCGTCCACGTAGACCTTGCGCAGGTCGTGCAGTAGGGCCAGGGACGCCTCGCTCCGGCGGCCGAGCAGTTCGCCGGTCTTCTCCAGCAGCCGCTGCGTGACGGCGGTGTCGGAGTCCGGTTCGGGATCGAGTTCGACCTCGTACCGCTTGGCGATCTCGGCGAGGCTCCTCACGTGCGCCTGCGACCAGGTGGCCAGGTCGCGGGCGAGGTGGTGGATCTCGTGGTCGGCGGCGTTCCGTTCGGCGATGCGGAGCAGGTGGCGCGCCATCTCGTTCTCGCGGTCGTGCAGGTCGTGCAGCAGAATGCCAAGCTTCATCCACGCTCTCCGGGGGGCTGGTCGGTGGGAGGGCCGGGGCGCTGGTCGGCGAGGGCGGACGCGCCGCCCTCGGTGGGCGCGACGTCGGCGTCGAGAGGAGCCGAGGCGGTGGTGGTCGGCGCGGGGGCGGGGGTGTCCTCGGACCGGACGAGCGTGACCCGCGCGGCGGCCGTCTTGAAGATCGGCTGCTTGGACGCCGGGTCCCAGTCGGTGATCGTCAGCTCGTTCGCCGCCCGCCGGTGCGTGCCGTCGTCCTCGTCCCAGTAGCCGTAGTGGAACGGCAGGAACGCCACGCCGTCGCGGATCTCCGTGACGCGGGCCTTCGCGCGGACCTTCCCGCGCGGGGTGGCCACCTCGACGAGGTCGCCCTCGGACGCGCCGATCTCCGCCGCGTCGGCCGCCGACAGCTCGACCCAGACGTCGGGCGCGGCCCGCTGGAGCTGCGGCGCGCGGCCCGTCCTGGTGCGGGTGTGGAAGTGGTAGAGCGTCCGGCCGGTGATGAGGTGGAGCGGGTGGTCCTCGCTGGTCTGCTCGTGCGGCGTGAGGTAGGCCGCCGCCTTGATGATCGCCTTCCCGGCCGGGTTCATCGCGCGGTACTCGACCGGTTCGACGGGGGCGCCGGTGACCAGGTCGCGGCCGTAGCTCTCGCAGTAGCCGGGGTCGGCGAAGAACTCGCCGCCCGCGTAGAGGCGCTCGGTGCCGTCCGGCCGCCGGTCGTCGCAGGGCCACTGGATCCCGCCGCGTTCCCGCAGCTTGGCGTAGGTGATCCCGGAGTAGTCGCAGGGACGGCCGCGGCTGCACTCCTTCCACGCCTCGAAGGCCGACTCGGGGTCGGTCCAGTGCACCAGCGGGCCGCCGTCCTTGTCCTTCAGCTCCATGCGGGCCGCGAAGTCCAGGAAGATGTCCAGGTCGGAGCGCGCCTCGCCGGGCGGCTCGACGGCCTGCTCGCACAGGTGGACGGTCCGGTCGGCGTTGGTGCACGTTCCGGTCTTCTCACCCCACGCCGCGGCGGGCAGCACGACGTCGGCGAGCTGCGCCGTCTCGGTCAGGAACAGGTCCTGGACGACCACGAACAGGCCCTCGCGGGCCAGGATCGACCGGATCCGCGCCAGCTCGGGCAGCGACACCGCCGGATTGGTGCCGCTGATCCAGAGCATCCGGATCGAGCCCTGCTCGGCGTACCGGAAGATCTGCATCGCGTGCGTCGGCGGCGCGTAGTGCGGGATGCGGTCCGGCTCGATGTTCCAGATCCTCGCCAGTTCGGCGATGTGCTCGTCGTTGGCCCAGTTGCGGAAGGCGGGCAGGTCGCCGTCCGCGCCGCACTCGCGCGTGTTCTGCGCGGTGGGCTGGCCGTTCATCTGGAGCACGCCGCAGCCCGGCCGGCCGAGCATCCCGCGCACCAGGTGCAGGTTGTTGACCTGGACGGCCGCCGCCGTCGCCTGGTGCGACTGGTAGAAGCCCTGCAGCACCGTCGAGGTCAGCCGCTCGGCCGTGCCGAGCAGGCGCGCCGCCTCCCGGATCCGCTCGGCGGGGACGCCGCAGATCTCGGCCGCGCGTTCCGGCGGGTACTCCTTGACGCGCTTCTCCAGCTCGTCGAACCCGACCGTGTGCGCGTCGATGTACCCGCGGTCGATGTGCCCGGCGGAGATGATCTCGTGCAGCAGGCCGTTCATGAGCGCCACGTTCGTGCCCGGACGCGGTGCCAGGTGCAGCGTGGCGGCGCGGGCGACGGGGCTGGGACGCGGGTCCACGCACAGCAGCGCGGGCGGGTTCGGCCCGGCGAGCCGGTCGAGGACCCGCGTCCACAGCACCGCCTGCGTCTCGGCCATGTTGTGGCCGAACAGCGCGATCACGTCGGCGTGGTCGAGATCGGCGTAGGAACCCGGCTGGCCGTCGCTGGCGAACGACTCCTTCAGCGCCGCCGCGGCGGTCGCCGTGCACATCCGGGTGTTGCCGTCCAGGTGGTTGGTGCTGAGGCCGCCGTGGGCGATCACGGCGAGCGTGTAGTACTCCTCGAGCATGAGCTGGCCGGTCGTGTAGAAGCCGAGGGCCGAGGGGCCCTGCTCGTCGAGGAGCTCGCGGGTCCGGCCGGCGATCCGGGACATCGCGGTGTCCCAGTCGGTCTCCACCAGCTCGCCGTTCACCCGCACCAGCGGGCGGGTGAGCCGGTCGTCGGCCGCGCCCGCCTGCCAGCCGAACAGGTCTTTCGGGTCGAGCCGTCCCCGGTTCACCCGGTCGTCGGCCCTGCCCCGCACGCCCACGACGCGCCCGTCGCGGACGGCGATGTCCATCGCGTCGCCGTTGGAGTGCAGCAGCGACACCGCGCGCACCCACCGCTCCACGTCGCGCTCCCCGACGCCGTCCGCCAGACGCGAGTCGACGCGGACCGGCCACTGCTCCCCCGGGCCGTAGGGCGTGCGCGCACCCCACGGGTCGGCGATGGCGTCCCTGCGTTCCACCTGGTCCTCTCCTCGATCAGGCCGCCCGTGTGATCCGTCGGGCGCCGGCGCGGTCCGCCCCGCCGGCGCGGTTCCCGGCGCCGGCGGCGTTCCCGTCGCCGGCGCGGCCGGGTCAGCTCGGCGCGGACGCGCTGATCTGCCCGAGGACCGAGTCCTCGTCCCGCTCGGCGGCCAGGTCGCCGAGGGAGACCACGCCCACGGGCCTGCCGTCCTGGACGACCGGCAGCCGGCGGATCTTCTTCTCGCTCATCAGCCGGATCGCGGCCGACGCGTCGTCGTCCGGGCCCACGCAGACCGGGTCGGCGCTGCAGATCTCCTTGACCGGCAGGGTCTCGGGGTGGCCGGTGCGGCTCAGCCCGCGCACCACCAGGTCGCGGTCGGTGACCAGGCCGATCGTCCCGCCGCCGGAGGTGACCAGCACGCTGCCGATCGCCTGGTCCCGCATGAGCCGGGCGACGGTGCCGAGGTCGGTGTCCGGGGCGACCGTGGTCGCGGGGCCCGTCATGAGGTCGCGCACCTTCTGCGTCATGGTTCCTTCCTCTCCTCTCGGCGTCCCGGTTGGACGCCTCGTCGGCCGTGGCCCTACCCGTGGCCGGGATTTCAACCGTCTTGGCACGATTCGTTCTTCAGTTTTCCGTCAGCTTCCGGAACGAGGGCGGGGACGCCGCGATCACCGGCGGCGACGTCGGCGGGCGACGCGGCGCGGCTCGTTCCCACCGCGGCGCCGATCTGCGTTACTTGGAGTCATGGTGGAGCAGCCCAGCGCGAGCGCGAGCCGAGAACAGATCCGTGAGACCGCCGCCCGGCTGTTCGCCGACCTCGGCTACGACGCCGTCGACCTCAAGCTGATCGCAGACGCCGCCGGCCTCCCGGCCGCCGAGCTGGTCGAGCTGGTGGGCGACAAGACCTCCCTCTACCTCGACGTCTTCACCTGGCTGCACCAGTTGCAGCAGCGCGACCTGGCGGGCGCGCTCCAGGACTTCACCCCCGACACGGCCGGGATCCAGGGCATCTCCGACGCCTTCCTCGACTACTGCCTGAACCACCCCGCGTTCGTCGGGATGTGGATGCACCGCTGGCAGGGCGACGCCGCCGACCTGGACGTCGAGACGCCGTTCGCCAAGCCGATCCTGGCGGCGATGTACGAGGTCATGGCCCCGGCCGTGCAGCCGGGCGTCGATCTGGAGGTGGCGATCTGGAACATGATCTGGAGCGTCCACGGCTTCGTCCAGGTCGGTCTCATCGACCGGGAGGGCCACGTCCACGGCACCGCCGACCCGGCCACCGTGGCCCGCTTCCGCGCCTACCTGCACGACCTGATCGCCCGGTTCACCTGACCGGCGCGCGGGGCCGCGGCGAGACCCTAGATTCGGGTCCGTGCGGATCATCTCTCTGAACGCCTGGGGCGGCGCGATGTTCGACGACCTCGCGCCCTGGCTCGCGGACCGCGGCGCGGACGTCCTCTGCCTCCAGGAAGTGACCCATACCGCGGCCCTCGGCGGGTGGACGCGGTTCGACGACGCCGAGCGGTCCCTGCCGCAGCGGGCCGACCTGCTCGCCGACGTCCGCGCCCTGCTGCCCCGCCACCACGCGCTGTTCACCGCCAGCGACGCGGGACCCGTCCGCGCCGACGGCGGCGCCTCCCACCAGCAGGACTTCGGGCTGGCGACCTTCGTCGGCGAGACGCTGCCGATCGTCGGCCTGCGGACGGCCTTCGTGCACGGCGAGTACGTCGAGTACCGCGACGAATGGCCTCCCGGCGACCGTCCGCGCGCGGCCCAGGCGGTGCGCCTGTTCGACCGCGGATCCGGGCGGTTCGTCACGGTCGTCCAGGTGCACGGGCTCCGCGACCCGAGCGGCAAGGGCGACACCCCGGCCCGCCGGGCGCAGGCGAAGCGGCTCGCCGACCTGGTCACCGGCGCTCGGGAGGACGGCGACCTGACCGTCGTCTGCGGCGACCTCAACCTGCTGCCCGACAGCGAGACGTTCGACATCCTCGCGGGGATCGGCCTGGTCGACCTCGTCCGCGACGCCGACACCAGGACGTCCCGCTACCCCAAGCCGCTGCGCCACGCCAGTTATCTGCTGGTCTCCGACCCGTCCGCGGTCCGGCGGTTCGAGGTCCTCGCCGAGCCGGAGGTGTCCGACCACCGCGCGCTGCTGCTCGAAGTCTGACCGCGCTCAGCCGAGCAGGACGGCCCGCAGCGTCGAACCGGGCGCGATGGCCGTGCTGGCGAGCGGCGCGGTGAAGATCTCGGGATCGTGGTAGACCGGCTGCCCGCCGGGCCTGCGCGTGTAGGCCACGATCCCGAAGTCGAGCCCGTCGGACGCGTCGAAGGCCGTCCAGACGATCGCCTCCTGCTCCCCGTCCCGGAGCGGACGGTTCGACACGGGCCGTCCCCGCAGCGACGCGCCGGGCCCCATGTCGATGATCATGGGCACCGCGATGACCCACCGCCGGGCGCGGATCCGCTCCGCCTGCGCCGCGGCCCGCCGCTCGAACGCCTCGGCCGCCGCGTCGTCCCGCAGGTACCCGTGGTCCGACAGGGTGAGCCGCCGCTCCCCCTCCAGCCCGCAGATCGCCGGGCACCGCCGCGCGGTGACGTTGCGTTCGAGGCGCCCGACGACGTCCAGCAGCAACCCGAGCGTCGCCTCGTTCATCCGCCACCTCTCACACCCCGGACCGTCCCATTCGATCTTGCCGTCTCCGCCGCCTCCGCTCGCCCACCGACACACGCCCGGGTGCGCGGTAAGAGTTGCGCGGTAAGAGTGGTAAGAGTTTCGTCGGACCCGGTCGGTAGGGTCGGCGCATGCACTCCACGCGGATCTCCCGGCGGGTGAAGGCGCCGCGCGCGGTCGTGTACCGCGCGCTTCTGGACGCCGAAGCGGTCGCCAGGTGGCGGGTGCCGGCGGGCATGAGCGCCCGCGTCCACCGCTTCGAGCCGCGCGAGGGCGGCGAGTTCCGCGTCTCGCTCACCTACGACGCGCCGGGCGTTGCGGGCAAGTCCTCCTCGCGGACGGACACCTACCACGGCCGTTTCGCCGAGCTCGTCCCGGACGAGCGCGTCGTCGAGGTGCTGGAGTTCGAGACCGACGACCCGGCGCTGCGCGGGGCGATGACGATGACCACCACGCTGTCCGACGTGGACGGCGGCACCGAGGTCGTCATCGTCCACGAGGGAGTTCCGGACGCGGTCTCCCCCGCCGACAACAAAACCGGCACGCGCATGGCCCTGGACAACCTCGCCGCGCTGGTCGAGTCCTGACCGGAGCCGCCGGTTCACGGCACGATGCGGCCGGCGGTCGTCCAGTCGGTGGTGATGGCGTGCTGCGCGGCGGCGAGGGTGATCTGTCCTGCGCAGAGCGCTTTGTACAGCTTGAACTCGACGGCGTCCTTCGGGTTGGGTGACGCGCCTCGCTCGGGCCACAGGTTCTTGGGGTCGCGGGGCGCGCCGCCGAGGCTCAGCGGAATGAAGTGGTCCTCCTCGTAGGCGGACGGCCTGGTATCGCGGTAGCCGTACTCGACGATCTGCCTCCTCTTCAGCGCGCTGGTGTAACTCGCAGGTGGACGGATCTTCTTCGTGTAGCCCGCTTTGCAGACCGTCGTACGGACGTCGGCCTGGGTGACACCCGGATTGACCGCGCCCGGCGTGCAGTGCGGGTCGGGGCGCGTCGTCGCGGGATCGAGGCTGGACGCGTGGCACTTGCCCCGCTTCGGTGCGACGACGGAGGCGCCGTCCGTGCCGGCCCGGGCCGGCACGGACGAGGTCGATGCGGTTGAAGCCGGGGCGGTTGAAGCCGAGGCGATTGAAGCCGAGGCGGCCTGGACCGAGGCGGCCTGGACCGGTGCGGTCCAGGCCGTCGCGATGAGCGTCGCCGCGCCGAGCGCGGTCAGGACCCTGAAGGTGTGCGGCACGTGAGCCTTCCCGATGGACGAGCCGCCGACCCTCGCGCGGCGGCTGGAACGATCGAGAGCCTCCCCGCCTCCGGGTCACAGGAAGCTGTGCGACGCGTTAAGAGCCGCCTGCGGCGACGCGGGTCAGCGCTTGGGGCATCCCTCGCTGAGGTGCCGGTGGTAGGCCGCCGACTCGCCGTCCTGCGGGCCCGGCGCGTCCGGCTGCACCCAGAGCATGACCTGCCCGGGCGCCCACGGGTCGGCGGTGGTGACGTACCAGGTGCCGGGGATCCGGCCGCGGTCCGCCGTCGTCAGGCCGTAGTCGGTTCCCGCGCGCTTCTCCGTGTAGTGCCATTGGCCGACGTTCACGCCGAACCGCCGCAGGACGGGCATGGCCTGGTCGACGGTGAGCCCGCGGATGTTCGCGCAGTGCAGGGCCTCACCGGGCGCGAAGACGCTGGCGGTGCTCGAATAGCGCTCGCCGGGACGCGCCGCTCGTCCGAACACGATCGCCCCCGTCCCGTGGAAGTCCACGGGGATCCGCATCCCGACCGGGCACGCGCCGCCGCCGCTGTAGCACTTGCCTTTCGCCGCGATGGCCTTGACGCTCGCCGGCATGTCGTCCGACACCACCGTGCCGACCATGGTCGGGGACGCCGGGACCAGCCTCAGCTTGATGTCCATGCCGCGCGCGGCGAACTCCCTGGCGTACCGGGCGGGGTCGGCGAGCGGGTCCTTGACCCGGACGACCAGGTACCGGCCCTCGGTGGAGAACGACAGCGCGGCCGGCTGGGCGCGGGACGAGTCCAGCGGCGCGGGCGTGCCGGATCCGCCCGACGTCCCGGAGAGCGCGAGCGCGGTCACTGCGGCGCCTGCCGTCGCGACCGCGAGGGGAAGGCCGCCGAAAAGCAGCGTCCGGCGGCGCCGGGGACGTCGGGCCGGGGCGTCCGCGACGGCGGTCGCCGTGATGCGGTCGGCGAGGTCCGCCCTGGTCTGCGGACTCACCATGCGGCCCGCCTGCTCGTCGGTCACCGGCGCGAGCCGCTCGATCAGCTCGTCATGGTTCATGCGTGCTCTTCCTTAGTGATCGGCGTCCGGCCCGGGGCCGTCCTCGTGCGGGCATCCCGAACCTCGCGGGCGTCTCGAACCCCGCGGACGTCTCGGACCTCGCGGGCGTCCCGGACCTCGTGGGCGTCCCGGATCTCGCGGGCGTCCCTGACCCCGCGGGCGTCCCTGACCCCGCGGGCGTCCCTGACCCCGCGGGCGTCCCTGACCCCGCGGGCGTCCCTGACCCCGCGGGCGTCCCTGACCCCGCGGGCGTCCCTGACCTCGCGGGGGTCACGGACCTCGCGGGGGTCACGGACCTCGCGGGGGTCACGGATCTCGCGGGCCTGCAGTTCGCGGGCGAACCGTTTGCGCGCGCGGTGGAGCCGGAGCCGCGCGGCGTTGCGGGAGCAGCCGAGGACGACGGCGATCTGCCCGGCGTCCAGCCCCTCCCAGCCGACGAGGGCCAGCAGCTCCCGGTCGTCGTCGGACAGCGCGCGGAACGCGTCCGCGACGGCCCCGTCCTCCCGGTGCGGGTCGGGCGGCGCGACGGCCGCGCGCAGCTCGGCGCGCAGCCGGTCGCCGAGCGCCGTGCGCCGCCGCTCGCCGCGGTGGTGGTTGGCCAGCACCCGCCTCGCCACCCCGTACAGCCAGGGCCGCGCCCGGTCGCCCGGCGGCACCTCGTCCAGCCGCCGCCAGGCGACCAGGAACGTCTCGGCGAGGACGTCGGCGGCGTCATGGCCGTCGCCCGTCCGGCGCAGGACGTACCCGAGCACCGGATCGTGGCAGGCGGCGTAGATCTCCTCGAACCGCCGTCTTCTGTCGTCAGGGGGCCGCAAGCCCTCTCCTCCCGGTCGTTCGCCCGGCGGGCGCGCGTCGCGCCGGCCGGGCGTGTCCGCCCTTGTCCCCCTGAACGTGTCCGGACGGCGCGTGGCATTTCACCGGAGGACGAGCTTGCGGCCGCGGCCGGGAGCGGCACTATCCGGGCAGGTGTCCCGTGTAGGTCGTGGACCAGCGCAGACCGGCTGTCAGAGGCGCATGCGGACCGACCCTAGTGATCATCACCGACGGCGGACGGACATCGCGGGCCTGACCGAAAATGCCGACCGGGCGGAACGATTACGGCATGGTCGGCGTTGGAGATCTTGGTTCCAGCACGCCCTCGACCGTTGAAGGACGGCCCATGCCGGAGCAGGCACCCCCGGGGATCGACACCAGCGTCGCCACGGCCGCGCGGATGTACGACTACTACCTGGGCGGCAAGGACAACTTCGCCGTGGACCGGGAGGCCGCCGAGCGCGTCCTGGCCGCCGCGCCCGAGGTGCGGCCGATCGCCGTGGAGAACCGGCGGTTCCTGCAGCGCGGCGTCCGTTACCTGGCCGAGCAGGGCGTCACGCAGTTCCTCGACATCGGCACCGGGCTGCCCACGCAGGGCAACGTGCACCAGATCGCGCAGGAGCACGACCCGACGGCGCGTGTCGTCTATGTGGACAACGATCCGATCGTCCTCGTGCACGCGCGGGCGCTGCTGAGCACCGACTCGGCGACCCGGGTCGTCACCGCCGACCTGCGCGACCCGGACGAGGTGCTGGACGCGGCGGCCGGGCTGCTCGACCTGTCGCGCCCGTTCGCGCTGCTGATGGCGGCCGTCCTGCACTTCGTCCCGGACGAGGACCGCCCGCACGAGCTCGTCGCCCGCTACCGCGACGTGCTGCCCTCCGGCAGCCATCTGCTCCTCTCGCACGTCACCGGCGACACGCGGCCGCAGTCGTCGGCGGGAGCCGCCGCCGCGTACCGGAACACCCGCAATCCGGCGACGCTCCGCACGGTCGAGCAGATCGCCGCCTTCTTCGGCGACTTCGCGCTGGTCGAGCCGGGTCTGGTGCCCGTCCCGGAGTGGCGTCCCGACACGCCCGCGCCGTCCGAGCACGAGAACATCTGGATGTACGGCGGGGTGGGACGCAAGCCCTGACGCCCCGGGTCCGGGGGCGACGCCGACCGGTCAGTCGGTCGCGGGACGGTACGTGCGCAGCAGGTACGTCGCCACGACCTTGAGCGCAGCCGTGAGCGGCAGCGCGATGACCGCGCCGACGAAGCCCCCGACGCTGACGCCGAACAGGGCGCTGACGAACACCGCGACCGGGGACAGCTCGACCGCCTTCGAGAACACCCTCGGCGCGATCAGGTAGTTCTCCACGTGCTGGTAGACGAGGAAGAACACCAGCGTGGCGACCGCGACGCCGAGCGACTCGCCCAGCGCGGTCAGCGTGCAGATCACCGCGCCGAGCGTCGCCCCGATCTGCGGGATGAAGTCGCAGATCCCGACCACGACCGCCAGCAGGGACGGGTACGGCACTCCGGCGATCTTGAGGAAGGCGTAGGCGGCGGCCCCGGCGAGGATCGAGATGCACGCCTGCCCGGTGACGTAGCCGCCGACCTTCCCCAGCGACTCGTGCGCGACCGCGATCCGCTCGGGGTCGCGCAGGGCGCGTTCCAGCCGGGCGAGCATTCGCGGCCAGGCCAGCAGGAAATAGATCATCAGGATGAACGTCGTCGCCGTCATCGCCGCCGCGGACGCGACCCCCTTGACGATCCCGAACACGGCCTTCGCCGAGCCGCCGATCACCTTCGGCAGCTCCTTCACGGCGTCCTGGAGGTGCTGGCGCAGCTCCCTCTGGTCGAGGGCGGAACCGAGCGGGCCGCCCTTGGCGGAGATCCGGTCGAACAGGCCGGGCAGCTCGCCCGCGAGCTGGCGGAGCTCGGTCACGGCGGGACGCAGCACGATGGCCAGCAGCAACGCCAGCACGACGAGCAGCGCCGTCACCAGCAGGAGCACGGCGAGGCCGCGTCGCGGCACGACCCGCTGGATCCGGCGCACGACCGGATCGAGCCCGGCGGCGAGGAACAGGCCGAGGAAGACGGTGACGCAGACCGTCCGCGCCGTCCAGAGCAGGGCGAGGACGGCGAACAGCGCGAGGATCGCCCCGGTCACCTTCACGTAGTGCAGGACGGGCGGACCGATCACCCGGACGGCGACCGGCTCGCCGCCGCGGTGTTCGTCGTCGTTCCGCATCCGAAGCCCGCTCCCCCGTCCGCCCGTCAAGACCGGCGCTCGCGCCGATCCCGCACCCACGGCACGCAGCATCTCCCCTGCGGCCCGGCGGACGCCCCGCGGAACCGCGGCCTTTACGTTCTCCCCGCCGCCCGCCGTCACTTCTTTTGCCGCCGCCGTCCGCCGCCGTCCGCCGCCGTCCGCCGGTGCGCCCGGCCGCGGCCTCCGCGGGACGGACGCGGTGGAACATTCGTTCAATCCTTTGGTCCGCCGCGGCGGGACAGTCGGTGCATGAGTCCTTCCGACAGCAAGCCGCACCTGGACGGTGACGGCCTCCACGTGCGCCAGGACGGTCCGCGCGAAGCGCCCGTCCTGCTGCTCATCCACGGCTCCGCGTCCTCGGTCCGCTCGTGGGACGCGCTGGTCCCGCTGCTGGCCGCGTCCTACCGCGTCATCCGGGTCGATCTGCTCGGCCACGGACGGTCCCCGAAACCCGACGACCTGAGTTACGCGGTTCCGGAACAGGCGCGCCGCGTCGGCGAGACGCTCGACCGGCTCGGAGTCCGGAGCGCGGTCGTGGTGGGCCACTCCAGCGGCGGCGCGACCGCCACAGCGCTGGCCGAAAGGCGTCCCGACCTGGTCAGGGCGCTCGTGCTCGTCAACAGCGGGCCCGGCCTGCACGCCTACATCGCGCCGCCGATGGCCATCGAGCCGTCGCAGTGGCCTGATCTGACCGACGAGCAGCTTCGTGAGTTCGCGAGCTCCGCGTTCAGCCGCGCGGGGTACACGATCCCTCGCGAGCTGCTCGACGAGGTCCGCGAAATGACCTTCCATTCGCTCGTGAGCACGATGCAGGGGACGAGCGAGTACCTGACCGAGAAGGCGCTTCCGGATCGCTTGGCGTGCCTTGGCAAGCCGCTGCTCGTCATCTTCGGCGAGGACGATCGGCGGTGGCGTCCGTCGTCCGCCGCCGAGTACGGGATCGTTCCGGACGCCAGAATCGTGATGCTGCCGGGCATCGGACATTCGCCGATGCTGGAGGACCCACCGAGCACCGCCGCGCAGATCTCGTCCTTCGTCGAGGACGTCGTGCGATGAGCTGACATACGGCGGCGGAATTTGTCATCCGCTGCGCGAGCTCCGGCCCGGGCCTGGTTCCGGATCTCATATAGACATTAGCGTCTGCATGAGACTCGCCCGAGCGGACGGGCCGGGCTCCGCAGCGGAAGGTGAACCAGATGAGCGCACGAGCACGCGTCACCCGGACCTCGTCGAAGCGCCGGCTTCGCCGACTCGCCGTCGCCGCCGCGACGGCCTGCGCGGCGGTGCTCGCCGTCCAGGGGCATGCGGGGCCGGCGGCGGCGGAGGACGACTACCCGGTGGGCGACCTGTCCACGGCGGTCAGCAACTTCTTCCTCAGCCCGGACACCGTCCCCGGCGCGAACATCTGGACCTGCAAACCGTCCGCCGCCCATCCGTACCCGGTCGTGATCGTGCACGGGACGACGTCCAACTTCGGCTCGTCCGGCGCGATGCTGGGCCCGGCCCTCGCCAACGCCGGGTACTGCGTCTACGGCTTCAACTACGGCGCGAACGCCTTCACGCTCGGCCACCTGTACGGGCTCGGCGACGTCGCGCAGTCGGCGCGGACGATGAGCGCGTTCGTCGAGCGGGTGCTCGCCTCGACCGGCGCGTCCAAGGTGGACGTGATCGGCGGCTCGCAGGGCGGCATGATGCCGAACTACTACATCAAGCGGCTCGGCGGCGCGGCGAGGGTCCGCACGATGATCGGGCTGTCGCCGACCAACCACGGCACGACCATGCAGGGCCTGGTCAACCTCGGCCGCACCCTGCACGTCCTCGGGCTGGTCAACGACTTCTACGAGCTCGTCGACTCGCCCGCCTACGTCCAGCAGGAGGACGGCTCGGACTTCCAGCAGGCGCTGTTCGCCGATGGCGACACCGTTCCGGGCGTCCGTTACCTGACCCTGGCGACCACGCACGACACGACCGTCACTCCGATGGCGAACTCGTTCCTCTACGGCGGCGACACGGCCAACATCACCGTCCAGGACCTCTGCCCGGACGATCCGGCGGGCCACACCGGCATGTCGTTCGACGGCCCGGTCAAGCAGATCATCCTCAACGCCCTGGGACCGAACACTCCGGGCTTCACGCCCGCCTGCACCGGCTACGGTCCCAACCTCTGACGGCGCTCAGCCCTGGACCACCCCGCACGCGGAGTCCGCGTCCGGACGCCGGCGGAATGGCTCTTCCACGACCTCGGAGCGCCGCGCCTCGCTCGCCACCTCGTGCACCGGCTCGTGCACCGGCTCGTGCACCGGCTCGCTCGTCCGCCGAGCGTGCTCCCGCTCGGTCGAATCCCCGGTCGGACGCCCGCTCCGCTCCTTGTCTCGTTCTTCGCTCCGCTGCTCGCGCAGCGCGTGGAGCAGCACGAGCGAGTACTGCTTCATGAAGCCCATCGCGGCCCCCCCTGTCATGACTCTGTCCATCCACGACGGCAAGGGGCCGCCATCATGTATCGGCCGCACCCTGGTCACCCGTTCACGCCCGCGCCGCCTCGCGCCCCCGCCCCTATTCGATCATGAAAACGCGCGGTCCCGTTCCGCGGTTCCCCGCGCGGCCGCGACCGGCTCGGTCGTGTCATGGTCTCGTGGAACGGGCCGTAGGGCGCCGGTGCCTATGGGACGCACACCGGGAAGCGCGTCCAGCCGGACCCGCCCGCACGGCGAACTCCGTGCGGGCGGGTCGGCGCTGACCGGTCAGCGCTCCTTGCGGCCCTTCAGCCGGTACGCCTGGCGCTGCGCGCGGGTGATCGCCTTCCAGCGGCCGGCCCGTTCGGCGCGGAGCCGGGCGTCGGTGCGGGCGGCGATCCAGTCGTTCTCGCGCAGCAGCTTGCGGTAGCTGTCGAGGCGGCGGCGCGGCAGGTCGCCGGCGCCGATCGCCTCCTGGACGGCGCAGCCGGGTTCGGTGTCGTGGGCGCAGTCGGCGAACCGGCACCGGGCGGCGAGCTCCTCGACGTCGGCGAAGGTCCGCTCGACGCCGCGTCCGGCGTCGAACAGGCCGATGCCGCGCAGGCCGGGAGTGTCGATCAGCACGCCGCCGCCGGGCAGCGGCAGCAGTTCGCGCCGGACGGTGGTGTGCCGCCCCTTGCCGTCGACCGCCCGGACGGCGCCGGTGGCGAGCCGTTCCTCGCCGAGCAGGGCGTTGCCGAGCGTGGACTTGCCCGCGCCGGACGGCCCGACCAGGACGACCGTCCCGGCGAGTTCGGCGGTCGCGGCGTCCACGCCGGTGCCGTCGGCCGCGCTGACGGCCAGCACCGTCGCGCCGGGCGCGGCCGAGGCGACCTCGGCGCGCAGCCGTTCGGGGTCGTCCACGAGGTCGGCCTTGGTGAGGACGACCACGGGCACCGCGCCGCTGTCCCAGGCGAGGGCGAGGAGCCGCTCGACGCGGGCGAGGTCGGGGCCGCCGGTCAGCGGGCACACGACGGCCACGGTGTCGACGTTCGCGGCGAGCACCTGCCCGCGCGAGTCGCCCGACGCCGAGGCCCGGACGATCGCCGTGCGGCGCGGCAGCAGCTCCGCCACGACCGGCGGCTCACCGGGCCGGACGGCCGCCCAGTCACCGGTCACCGGCGCCATGGCGGACCTGTCGGACCCGGCGGGCCCGGCGTCCGGACGGGAGAGGGAACGGACGTCGGCGCGCAGCACGCCGTCGCCGGTCGCCACGTCGGCGAGACCGCGGTCGACGGCGATGACGCGTCCGGGGACGAGGCCCGCTTCGCGGTGCGGCGCGAACGCGGCGTCGAGACGGTCGTCCCAGCCGTAGGCGGACAGGGACGTGAAAGATCCAGAGGACACTGGAGGAAACCCTTGTCGTCAGGGGCCCGCCGCCGGTGCTCCGGTCCGTTCGGACGAGGTCAGCGGCGGGTCGGGGGAAGGTGAGAGGCCGAGGTGCCGCGCGCGGCGGCGACCGAGCTGACGGCCATACGGCTCACCTCCCGTGGGTTCCTGCCGCGAGACTAGCCCGCCGGGACGTCGCGCCTCGACTGGTTTTCCGGGACGGTCATCCGCGCGCGGGCCCGGCCGTGCCGAGGAGGCGGTTCCGCGTGCGGGCGGGTGCCGTCGCGGGAAGGGTGGCGAGGATGTCGGCGAGCGAGCTGGCGGCGAGGGTCTCGCGCCACGCCCGGTGCGCCTCGGCCATCTTCGCGGCGAGCACGCAGGTGTCCCGGCAGTCCTCGGGAGGCAGCGCCCCCTCCCCCTGCCGGCGGATCTCGCGGCACTCGTAGGGCGGGGCGGCGCCGTCCACGGCCTCGACGATCTGGAGGAGGGTGATCTCGGCGGCCGGACGGCCCAGCCGGAACCCGCCGCGCGGACCGGTCGTCGCGGCCAGCACACCCGCCCTGACCAGGGACTGGAGCTGCTTGGCGAGGTAGGGCGCGGGCAGGTCGAAGTACCGCGCGAGCTGCGCGGCCGAGGCCGTCTCGCCCGGTTCGAGCTGCGCCAGGGACGCGGCGCAGTGCAACAGCCATTCGGTGCTCGCGGGCAGCTTCATGGAGCGTGAGCTTACCCGGACCGGTCCGGTCCTGGATATTGCAGATCCATTTAGTCCGAGATACGGTCGGACGGCAGCACCACACGATCGCAGCACCACAACGATCGCAGCACCGCACGAGCAAGGAGAGCCATCATGCGCATCGCCGTCGCCGGGGCGACCGGGAACATCGGAGCACTGACCGTCGCGCTCCTCCAGAAGGACGGGCACGACGTCGTCTCCATCAGCCGCTCCCTCGGCGTGGACCTCTCGACGGGCGAGGGCCTCGACGCCGCGCTCGCCGGTGTCGAGGCCGTCGTCGACGCCACCAACCTGACCGCGACCGACCGGGACGAGGCGGTGGCGTCCTTCGGCGCCGCGACCCGGAACCTGCTGGCCGCCGAGGAGCGCGCGGGCGTCCGGCACCACGTGCTGCTGTCGATCGCGGGCGTCGGCCGCGTCGACGGCAACGCCCACTACGCCGGGAAGCGCGAGCAGGAGCGGCTGGTCTCCGCCGGGACCGTGCCGTGGACGATCGTCCCGGCCACCCAGTTCCACGACTTCGCCGCGATGGTCGCCGCCTGGACCGAGCAGGACGGCGTCGCGACGATCGCGCCGCTGCTGGTCCAGCCGATCGCGCCCGCCGACGTCGCCGCCGTCCTCGCCGAGGTCGCGACCGGCGCGCCGCAGGGCCGGCACCGCGACATCGCCGGCCCCGACCCGCAGGACCTCGTGGACATGGCCCGCCGCACCCACCGGGCTCTGGGGCGGGACGTCAAGCTCGTCCCGACGTGGTCCGGGCTGTTCGGCCCGGAGATGGCCGGCAACGTCCTGCTCCCCGGCGACGACGCCCGGATCATGCCGACCACCTTCGAAGCCTGGCTCGCCGAACAGCGCTGAGCCGGACGGTCAGCGGCGCCCGACGAGCCACTCCAGGGCGTCCGGCGCCGCGTTGAGGACCGAGATGTGCCCGTCGCGCGCGGACGACCGCAGTTCCGCGCCCGGGCACCGCTCGGCCAGCCAGCGGGCGTGGGAGCAGGGGACCACGCGGTCCTCCTCCCCGTGCAGAAGAAGCACGGGAGCGGCGATGCGGGCCACGTCGAAGCCCCACGGTGCGACGTAGGCCAGGTCGTCGTCGACCAGCCCGCCCGGGCCGCCGGCGACGGCCGGGCCGACGACCTCCTCGAACCAGGACCAGGCACCGGCGAGCGCGGTCAGGTCGGCGGCGGTGAACATCTCCGGGTCTTCCGGCGCGTTCGCCTCGGCCCCAGCCTGGCCGCGTCCGCGAACAGGGGACGCGGCGGCGCGCCGATGTTCGGGGTACCGTGGAACCAGAAGAGCACCGGGCTTCCGGTCCGCTCGTCCTTCCCCGTGTCATAGACGCGCAGGCGCCGACCGCCGTCCACGGTCAGCGCGAACACCTCGACTCTCACGGGCCCGACCGTAACGGCCGGCAACGACAGAACGCCCTGAACGCCGGCGCGTGCTGTCTCGGCGCCCTGGTGATCACGCTCCTCCCCCGCCCCCGCAACGTCGGGCGCGAGGTCGGTTTTCTGCCAGCTCACCGTGGGGGCGGACGGCCAGGGTGGACGCATGGTCGTTTCGATGAGAGCGGAGAACGCGGCGAGGACGGGGCGGACGCTCGGGCTGGTGCTCGTCCTGTCGGCGCAGTTCATGATCATGCTGGACGGATCGATCGTCACGGTCGCGCTGCCGAGCGTGCAGCGGGAGCTGGGGTTCTCGCCGTCCGGGGTGCAGGCGGTCGTCACCGCGTACAACACCGCGCTCGGCGGCGGGCTGATCCTCGGCGGACGGATCGGCGATCTGTGCGGCAGGCGGCGCGTGCTGCTCGTCGGAATGGCCGGGTTCGCGGCGGCCTCGCTGCTGTGCGGGCTGGCGCAGAGCGCGGTCCTGCTCGTCGGCGGGCGGGTCCTCCAGGGGCTCTGCGCCGCGCTGATCGCGCCGACCGCGCTCGCGCTGCTCACCACGTCCTTTCCGGAAGGGCCGGAACGGGCGCGGGCGATGAGCCGGTTCGGCATCGCCACCGTGCTGGGGTTCGTCGGCGGGCTCGTCGCGAGCGGACCGCTGCTGGAGGCGTTCGGGTGGCGGGGCGTCTTCTTCGTGACCGTCCCGGTCGGGGCGGCGATGGCGGTGCTCACGCCGCGCCTGGTCGCGTCCTCGCCGCGCAAGGCGCGGCGGCTGGACGTTCCGGGCGCGCTGCTCATCACGCTGGGCGTCGCGGCCCTGGTCGTCGCGCCCGCGCAGGGCGGTGCCGCCGGGTGGACTTCGGCGCGGTGCCTGGTGCCGATCGCGGTGGGAATCGTCCTTTTGGTGGCGTTTCTGCTCGTCGAACGCAGGCATCCGGAGCCGCTGGTGCGGCTGGGCCTGTTCCGGTCGCGGACGCTGCGGGCCGCCAACGCGGTGTCGTTCGCGTCCGGGATGATGTCCGGAGCCGCATACCTGCTGGTCACCCTCTACCTGCAGGAGGTCAGGAACCTCGGGCCGGTGCGCGCGGGGCTGGTGGTCGCGCCGGTCGGGCTGCTGAACCTGGCGCTCGGGACCGTCCTCGGGCGGACGGTCACGCGCCTCGGCCTGCGAGCGGCGGTGAGCGGCGCGACGGCCTGCGCGGGCGCGCTGCTCGCGCTCGTCGCCTCGCAGATGACGCCCGGACGGAACGTCCTGCTGTTCGGGCTCGTCCTGCTGCCGTTCGGGATGGCGATGCTCGCGACCACGGTCACCTCCACGCTGGCGGCCACGTCCGGGGTCGCGCCGGACGAGCAGGGGCTCGCCGGCGGCGTCCGGCAGACCTCGTTCCAGCTCGGCATCGCGATCGGCGTCGCCGCGCTGGTCTCGCTGGCCGCCGGACGCGCCGCCGCGCTGCACGGCCCCCGCGCGGCGGCGCTGGCCGACGGCTACCGGACGGCCCTCTACGTCCTGGCGGGCCTGGTCATCGCGGCGAGCGCGCTCGCCCTCGCGATGATCCGCGACGCCCGGCGCCCGCCCCGCGACTGAGCGATCGCCAGGCCGGGAACACCCACCGCGACTTCCGACCTGCTGGAACACGGCCTGGCCGGGAGCTTCGGTCAGGCGGGGTAGGGGCTCTTCATCTCGCCGGAGTACGCCTCGGGAGCGCCTTCCAGGTGCTCGGGCACCTCGGCCATGAAGTCGGCGAGCAGAGCGGTCGCGTTGTGCCGGTCGAGGTCCTCGCGCGAGCGCCAGACCTCGTAGAGGAAGAACCGTCCGTCCTCCTGTTCGTGCAGGTGATACTGCAGGTTGCCGTCGTGCCCGCGGGACGGTTCGACCAGATCGAGGAGCATCTCCCTGAGCCGGTCGGCGTGCCCGGGCCTGGGGGTGAGGAATCCGTAGAGGGAAACGGGCGCTTGAACGTTCGGTGTCGTCGTCATGCGGCCAAGCTAGAAGGTGACACCGATGTGAGATTCAAGTGGCGCGGTCATGAGGTGGATCACATGAAGATCGGGGAGCTGTCGCGCGAGACCGGCGTGGCCGTCCGCCTGCTCCGCTACTACGAGGACCAGGGGCTGCTCGTCTCCCACCGCAGCGAGGGCGGCCACCGGCACTACGACGCCGACGCCCCGCTCGTCGTCGCCCGCATCCGGACGCTGCTCGCCGCCGGGCTGCCCACGCGGGTCATCCGCGACCTCATGCCCTGCTTCGTCGGCGAGGGCGTCGAACTCCAGGACTGCGTGTTCGACCACCTGACAGCCCAGCTGGCCGAGCTCGACACCCGCATCGCCGACCTCACCCGCGCGCGGACGACGCTGGGCGGCATCCTCGACGCCTCCCGCCGCGCCCGCATCGACGCCTGACACCCCCGCCCGCCTCGACACCTGACGCTCGGGCTGACCCTCGTGCAGCGGTACTGGACCGGCGAGCCGGTGACCTTCCATGGCCGCCACTTCCACGCGGAGGGCGCGGCGCTGCTCCCGGCGACCGTGCAGCGGCCCCGGCCGCCGGTCTGGGTCGCCGGGTTCTGGCCGCGGCGTCCGCCCATGCGGCGCGCGGCGCGGTTCGACGGCGCCGTCCCGCTGTTCGTCTCCGCCTCGCACGGCGTGGCGCCGCCGGTCGGCGAGGTGCGCGACCTGGTCGGGTACGTGCGCGAGCAGCGGGCGGGCCTGCCGGACGGCCTCGCCGGCCGTCCGTTCGAGATCGTCGTCGGCGGCGCCTCCCCCGCCGATCCCGGCCGCGCGTCCGATCTGCTCGGGCCGCTGCGGGACGCGGGCGCCACCTGGTGGGACGAGCGGCAGCCCATGGACGGCGACGGCCTCGACCGGCTCGCGCCCGTCCTGGCCCGCATCGAGCAGGGACCGCCGACCGCCTGACCTCACGGCCTCCATGAAACCGGTCGCAGCCCGAAAATCCGCTTTGGCTTACGGAACTTACTGCAACGGCTTTGGCGGGCGAAGCACTTGACGAATGGCGGCGATCTTCAGTTGAATGGGCGCCGGTGCCGCGTGGCGTGCGCAGAGGAGCCCCGACCGAGGACGGTGGGCCAGGCCGCGTACGAGTGGGCGAGCACCGCGATAGCCCGAAGGGGATGATGCAGGTGGCCGCCTACCGCATGGATCTCGCGTAGCCGCACCGCGCCGACGCCGTTCGCGGCGCCGCGGGCCGGTCCGCCCGCGCGCGGCGCTCTCGCATGAGCGCCCTTTCCAGACGCCCGTGAACTGACCGCGTCGTATCACTCATACCCGTCGCCTCCGGAGGCGTCCGTCTTTTGACGTGCCCTATCAAGGCGCGCGGGCACACCATTCGTCATTCCTTCTCTCCGCCATGCGGAAAAATCGTTGAGGAGCGTTTTGTCCAACCCGTTCGTGGATTTCCAACAGCAGGTCATCGCGGAGTTCCGCGCCCATTGCGGGCGCGTCGGCGGCATGTTCGAGGGAGCCCGGCTGGTCCTGCTCACGACGGCGGGCGCGCGCACGGGCCGTCCGCACACGGTTCCGGTCGGCTTCCTGCCCGATTCCGGACGGCTGCTGGTCATCGCGTCGGCGGGCGGCGCGGACCGGCACCCGGCCTGGTTCCACAACCTGGTGGCGCACCCGCGCGTCACCGTCGAGACCGGTCCGGTCACGCTGGAGGCCGAGGCGTCAGTGCTGGACGGCGACGAGCGCGCCGAGATCTGGGCGCGGGCCGTCGAGTCCGATCCCGGCTGGGCCGACTACCAGCGCAAGACCTCGCGGGTGATCCCGGTCGTCGCGCTGCGGCCGGTGCGGATCGTCCACGCCGACCCGCCCGAAAGCGACCTGTTCGCGTACCTGCGCGCCCACCGACCCGATCTGGTGTCCGTCCTCGACGGGTATGAGTCGCGAGCTGCCGTCGCGTCCGGCGGCGGAGATCCGGAGGTTCACTTGACGACCCATCGCATCGCGAGTCCCGACACGTACGAGACCGTGCAGGCCTCGGTGGTCGGCATGTTCGAGAAAATGCCCCCACTGCCGGAGGACGCCGACACGACCGAGCTGTTCAGCCTCCCCGCACCCGGCCGGTGGGTGGACGCGTCCAAGTGCCGGCCGCGGGAGGCGGGCGTCGTCCTCTACGTGCACGGCGGCGGTTTCGAGCAGAGCCACGCCGAGATGGAGCAGCGGATGGCGTACCGGTTGTCCAGGGCGGCCGGCCGTCCGGCCTTCAACCTGGACTACTCGCTCGCTCCCGCGCATCCCTTCCCGGCCGCGCACGACGAGGTCGTCGCCACCTACCGCGCGCTGCTCGACCAGGGCGTCCCCGCCGAGCGGACGGTCCTGTTCGGCGAGTCGGCCGGGGCGACGATCATCCTGGAGGTCCTGCACACGCTGCGCGCGGAGGGCGTGCCGCTCCCGGGCGCGGTGGTGCCGGTCTCCGCGATCACCGACTTCACGCTGGCGAGCCCTTCGATCGACTCCCCGGCGGGGCGCGACCCGGTCACCCGTCCGATGCTCGACCACATCCTGGGCCAGTACCTGAACGGGCTGCCGAACGACCGGGCTCCGCAGTCGCCCCTCCACGGCGACCTGTCGGGGCTGCCGCGCATGCTGATGATGGCCGGCGGCGACGAGGCTCTGCTGGACGACTCCCGGCGCTACGCGGAGGCGGCGGCCAAGGCGGGCGTCGACGTCACGCTGGACGTGTACGAGGGCATGCCGCACGCCTTCCACCTGACCGCCATCGCGGACCCGCGGCCCCCGGTCAGCGACACGTTCCTCCAGCGGCTGTCCTCCTGGCTGTCCGCGGACGGCCCGCAGGACCGGAGCGCCTGACGTCGCCGGGGGCCGGGCGCGAGCCGATCGCCTGACATCGCCGGGGGGCCGGGCGCGAGCCGATCGCCTGACATCACCGGCGCCGGGCACGAGCGGATCGCCTGACATCGGGGACGGCGCGTCGAGCGACGGCATATGCCGGATGATCTCCGTCCGTGGTCGTTAAACTACGGAACGCAGCATCCTGGACCCCGTTCCAGACCATGGCGACCTCCGCGTCGCGGGGGCCGCCATGGCCGTTCCGCGACCCCGGCGGCACGTGCCCGGCGGCGCGTGTCCGGCCCACCCGGTACCCGCCCGCGCCCTCGTGGCGAACGGCTCGCCTCCTGCCCGCGCCGGAAGGGAACGCATGGAGCAGCTTCGCCTGGACGTCAGGCGGCAGCGGGACGGCCACCTCGTCACCGTCGCCGGGGAGCTCGACCTCGCCACGGCGCCGGTCCTGCGCGAGTGCCTCCAGCACATCGTGGCGACGCCGGGCGGGCACCTCACGCTGGACCTGTCGGAGATCGAGTTCATCGACGGCAGCGGCCTGGCCGTCCTGCTGTACGCCGACCACCTGACCCGCGTCCACCGGCGGAACCTCCTGCTCCTCACCCCGGCGCCGCGCGTCCAGCGCCTGCTCCACATGACCCGGACGAAGCGCCGCTTCCTCATCTACCCGTGTCCGTGAGTGGCGGCGGACAGGGCGTGTCCTCCGGCCCGGCCGAAGGGAGGAGGCTAGATTACGGCGCGTGACGGATCCAGCGCCGATCGTGATCGCCGGTGGCGGTCTCGCCGCGGCCACGACGTGCTCTGCTACGACCGGCTGCTGCTCGCCACCGGTTCCTCGGCGCGCCGCCTGCCCGTCCCCGGCGCGGACGGCGGCAACGTGCACACCCTGCGGACGGTCGAGGACAGCGACCGGCTGCGCGCCGCGTTCGCCGCGGCCGAGCGGGTCGCGGTCGTCGGCGCGGGCTGGATCGGGCCGGAGACCGCGGCCGCCGCCCGGAACGCGGGCGCGCAGGTCGCGGTGATCGAGTCGCGGGCGGCGCCGCTGGAGGCCGCCCTCGGGTCGCCGGTCTCCGAGGTCTTCACCGCGCTGCACCGCGAGCACGGCGTCGAGTTCACCTTCAACGCGCGCGTGGACGCGATCACCGAGGGCGGCGTCCTGTTCGACGACGGCGTCCACGTCCGCGCGGACGCGGTCGTCGTCGGGATCGGCGCCACCCCGAACGTGGACCTGGCCAGGGACGCGGGCCTGGCCGTGAAGGACGGCGTCACCGTCGGCGCGGACCTGCGCACCTCCGATCCCCGCATCTTCGCCGTCGGCGACATCGCCAACGCCTTCCACCCGGTGCTGGGACGCCACGTCCGGGTGGAGCACTGGGCCAACGCGCTCAACCAGCCCGCGGTGGCCGCCCGCGCGATGCTCGGCCGCCCCGCCGCCTACGACGACCTGCCGTACTTCTTCACCGACCAGTACGACCTGGGCATGGAGTACGTCGGTCTGCCCCATCCGGCGCGCGACACGCGGGTGGTCGTCCGGGGCGACCTGGGGGCGCGCGAGTTCATCGCGTTCTGGGTGCAGGACGACCTGGTCACCGCGGCGATGAACGTCGACATCTGGGACGTCGCCGACCACACGCGGGCCATCATCCGCGCCCAGCGGCCCTTCGCCGACGCGGATCTCGCCGATCCGAACGTCCCGCTGGCGGAACTCGCGATGGCCTGAGCCCGGCGCGGGCCGGCTACGGCCGGTCGGCGGCCGTGTCCCCGGCCGGGTCTTCGACCTGACGCTGCCGCTGGAGCAGGCGGCCGGGGACTACCGGGCCTTGGACGAGCGCCGCGCGGTCAGGGCGCTCTCACGCCCTGACCGCGACCTGCGGCCCGTCCTAGCGGCGGGTGGTGACGGTGGTCGGGGGCTGGTGGCCGCTGGTGACCAGTGGGGTGACGGCGGAGGCGCGGGCCCCGCCGGTGACGGCCAGGCCGCCCGCCGGGACGTACATCGCCTCGTCGAAGGTGCCGCCGGCGGGCGCGTTGGCGACGGCGATGACCGGCCAGGCGCGTCCGCCCGCGATGGACGTGGAGATGTAGTCGCCGACCATCACGCCCTGGCTCGTGTTGGCGAGCCACGACAGCGTCATCGGCCCGGCGAGCTGGGTCGGCGCGCTCCAGGACGAGCCGCCGTTGACCGAGGACGTGTAGCCGACGGTCAGCTGGCAGGTGGACGCCGTGCAGCTCGCGGCCGGATACCGGTAGTAGGTGACCGCGAGCCGGGCCGAGCCGCCCGAGGACGCCGGGTCGACGCCGATGCCGGGGATGAAGTGGTCGCCCCCGTCGGCGGTCACGCGGGTGACCGGCCCCCAGGTCGTCTCGCTGGTGGACTTGCTCATCACGATGTCGTTGGCGGCGCAGCCGGACTGGAAGCGGCAGTCCTGCCAGACGACGTAGGCCGTCCCCGCGGAGTCGATCTCGGCGGACGGCAGCGGGCTGGTGCGCAGGTTCCCCGCCACGGTGTGCGACTGGATCGCGGAGACGAGGACGGACGACCGCCAGGTCGCGCCGCCGTCGGTGGAGCGGAACGACCGGATCTGCCCGTTGTTGCTCTGGTAGGGCACGAGGACCGTCCCGTTCGGCCGCACGACCGGCTGGCCGCCGAGGCCGGTGGAGCTCGTGGTGGCGTTCGTCCAGGTCAGGCCGCCATCGGTGGAGGTCGCCATGTGGATGCGGTTGCCGGCGCCGTTGTCGTCGTACTCGGTGTAGCAGTGTCCGTAGGACGGGCTGGACGCCGTGTTGTCGCAGACGATCCAGTTCTTGTCCAGGTTGGCCGAGCCGGTCGCGTTGGCGGTGACCACGGGATTGGCCCAGGTGTGGCCGCCGTCGGTGGAGCGGCTGGTGACCACGGCCTTGCCCAGCACGCCACCGCTGTCGGTGATGGCCAGGCCGGAGATCAGCCAGGCGCCGTGCCGGGCGTCGTAGCCGACCGCCGCGTCGCTGACGCGGTCGTAGGGGCCGCCGCCCAGGAACTTGGTGACGCCGGGCAGGCAGCCGTTCGTCCAGGTGGAGCCGCTGTCGGACGACGTCGCGAAGCAGATGTCGGACGAACCGCCGTCGAAGAACCGGCCGGTCTGGAACGCCGACACGATCGTCGTCCCGTAGGTGAAGGTGTCGGGCTCGACCTGGGTGCGGTGCTGGCTGGTGGTGTTGGTGAACGGGTCGCTGCTCACCTGGGTGAGGGCCACGTTGGCCAGGACCGGACCGCCGCCCAGCACCAGCGCCGCCGCACTGGCGAGTGCGGCGGCGGGCAGGGGCAGGAGACGGCGGGCGGGGAATCGCAGGGACATGAGAATCTCCCATCACGGACAAAACAGGCCAAACGTGCGCCCCTTCGGCCGGACCGTCAATGGAGGCCGCATGTCCGCTTGCGGCCTGTTGCCGCTCGCCGACCGACACACCACGGCACACGCCGCCGCCGCAGCGCGGGCCGCCGTCGTGGGCTGAAGGGGGTGGGAACGTTCTAGGCTTGGGTACGGGTGATCATCGAGCGCTGGGGGTGGGGCGTGGGGCGACGTCCGCTGGGACGGCTGGAGGCGGAGGTGCTGGCCGTGCTGGCGTCCGCCGAGGCCTCGATCAGCACCGCCGACCTGCGGGAACGGCTGAGCGGGACGCCGCCCGCGCACACGACGCTGAACACGATCCTGACCCGGCTGCACCGCAAGGGCATGGTGCGGCGGGAGCGGGCCGGACGGCAGTACGAGTACCGCCTCGCGGTGGACGAGGCCGAGGTCGTCGCCGGACGCATGCACGAGCACCTGCGGTTCGCCAGCGACCAGCGGCACGCGCTGAGCCGCTTCGTCGAGACGCTGAACAGCGAGCAGACCGACATGCTCCGCGCCGTCCTGGAGGGTCACGCCGCCGCCGGGCCCGACGCGGGCGGGGAACCGTCGTGAACCCGTTCACGTTCCTGCCGGTGGCGGCGACGCTGCCGCTGGCGTTCGCGCTCGGCCGGGCGCGCCTGCCGCTGCATCCGGCGTGGACGGCGCGGATCCTCGCGACGGTCGCCGCGACCGCCACCGTCTCGGCCGTCGGGACGGCCCTGTTCGTCGCGGTCAACTACGCCGCGACGCTCGCGCCGGACGCGGCGGACCGGCTGCCCGAGTGGATGCTGTTCGGCGACGACGAGCCCGTCCCGGCCGTGGCGGGCGTCCCGGCGCTGCTGGCGTTCGGCTATGCCTGCGCCGCCGCGTCGTGGGTCGTCCTGCGGAGCGCCGTCACCACGCGGCGGGCGCGGCGTCTCAGCCGGGGCGTGCTCGACAGCGACGTGCCGGTGGCGTTCGCCGTCCCCGGACGGCGCGACGGCGGCGTCCTGGTGTCGCGCGGTCTGCTCGGGCTGCTGGACGGCCGCGAGCTGGCGGTCGTCTTCCGGCACGAGGAGTCCCACCTCCGGCACGCCCATCACCGGTACCTGCTGGTCGGAGCCCTGATCGGCGGGATCGTCCCGCCGCTGCGCCCGCTCGGCGCGCGGCTGCGCCTGGCGCTGGAGCGCTGGGCGGACGAGGACACCGCCACGGCCACCGGCGACCGCGTCCTGGTCGCGCGGACGATCGCGAAGGTGGCGCTGGCGTCCGCTCCGGGCGGCGGACGCGGTCCGGGCGTCCTGCCGGGGTTCACCGAGTCGCAGACCGTCGAGCGGGTACGGGCGCTGCTCGGCGCGCCGCCTCCGGCGACCGCGGTGACCGGTCCGGTCGCGTTGCTGGGCAGCGGCCTCACGACCGGTCCGCTCGCCGCGGCGGCCCTCCAACTCGACCAGGCGCTGGGGCTGCCGTTCCTCTGACCCGGCCGGCGCTCTCCCGGCCGACTTGATCAACTCCCGACGATCTACGACACTTGTCGTAGTTGACCTCGGAACGGGAGTCCTGCGATGACGTGTTTCTTCGACGCCGCCCACGGCCCGGGCGTCCAGACCATCCTGTGGACGCCGCAGTGGGGCGCGGCGCGCACCGTGACGGCCTGCCCGGCCTGCGCGCAGCAGTGGGCCGTCCACCAGCAGCAGATGGCCTCCGGACAGCCCGGCCACCCGGTCGCGCAGCCCGGCTACCCCGCCACGCAGCCCGGCTATCCCGCCGTGCAGCCCGGCTACCCCGCCGCCGGACACCCGCAACCGGGTCACGGCCAGCCGGTCCACGACGACCACCACCATCACCCCGAGCGGCAGCGGCGCGGTCCGGGCTGGGGCGGCGTCGCGGCGGCGGGCGCGGCCGGGCTCGTCGGCGGCGCGCTGATCAACGAGATGCTGGACGACGACGAGCCGCAGCAGGTCGTCTACGAGATCACCAACAACGAGTACGTGACCAACAACGACTTCTCCGACGCGGACGGCGGCGACGGCGGCGACGGCGGCGACGAGGGCTGGTAGACGACCGGGTCCGCCGTCCCGTCCGAACGACGCGAGACAGCGGACCCCGGATTGGAAACGGCCGGAAGCGGAGCGACCGTCAGGCGTCGCGGACGGCCCGGAAGGCCTCCACCGCCCGGTGGATGTCCTCGGTGGAGTGCGCCGCCGAAAGCTGGACGCGGATGCGGGCCTTGCCCTTCGGCACGACCGGGTAGGAGAACGCGATCACGTAGATCCCGCGCTCCAGCAGCGCGGCGGCCATCTCCCCGGCCTTCGCCGCGTCCCCGATCATGACCGGGGTGATGGGGTGCTCGCCGGGCAGGATGTCGAACCCGGCGGCGGTCATCTCGGCGCGGAACAGCGCGGTGTTCGCCGCCAGGCGCTCGCGGCGATCGCCCGAGGCCTCCAGGAGCTCCAGCACCCGCAGGGACGCGCCGACGATGGACGGCGCCAGCGAGTTCGAGAACAGGTAGGGCCGCGAGCGCTGGCGGAGGATCTCCACGATCTCGGCGCGGCCGGAGACGTAGCCGCCGCTCGCGCCGCCCAGCGCCTTGCCGAGGGTGCCGGTGACGACGTCCACCCGGTCGGTGACGCCGAACAGCTCGGGCGTGCCGCGTCCGGTCGGGCCGGTGAAGCCGACCGCGTGGGAGTCGTCCACCATGACCAGCGCGCCGTGCTCGTCGGCCAGGTCGCAGATGCGGTCGAGCGGGGCGATGTAGCCGTCCATCGAGAACACGCCGTCGGTGACGATCAGCTTGTGCCGGGCCCCGGCGGCCTCCTTGAGGCAGCGCTCCAGGTCGTCCATGTCGCGGTTGCGGTAGCGGTACCGGGCCGCCTTGGACAGCCGGATCCCGTCGATGATGCTGGCGTGGTTCAGCTCGTCGGAGATCACCGCGTCGGCGTCGGTGAGCAGGGTCTCGAAGACCCCGCCGTTGGCGTCGAAGCACGAGCTGTAGAGGATCGTGTCGTCGGTGCCGAGGAACGCGCTGAGCTTGGCCTCCAGCTCCTTGTGCGGCTCCTGGGTGCCGCAGATGAAGCGGACCGACGCCATGCCGAAGCCCCAGTCGTCCAGGGCCTTCTTGGCGGCGGCGATGACCTCGGGGTGGTCGGCGAGGTCGAGGTAGTTGTTGGCGCAGAAGTTCACGACCTCGCCGGACGCGACGCCGATCGCGGCCGACTGCGGGGTGGTGAGGACGCGTTCGGACTTGTACAGCCCGGCCTCTCGGATCTCGGCCAGGCGACCGCGCAGGTCGTCGCGCAGGGTGTCGTACACGGGGTCTCCTAGAGGGTCTCGCGGGTCCAGTCGATGACGACCTTGCCGCAGCGCCCGGAGCGGGCGGTGGCGAAGGCCTCGGCGTGCTCGCCGTAGCCGAAGCGGTGGGTGATCACCGGGCTGATGTCCAGGCCGCCCTGCAGCAGCACCGACATGGCGTACCAGGTCTCGAACATCTCGCGGCCGTAGATGCCGCGCAGGGTGAGCATGCGGGTGACGACGGTGGCCATGTCCACCGGGACGTCCCCGGCGGGCAGGCCGAGGACGGCGATCCGGCCGCCGGGGCTCATCGTGGCCACCATGTCCTGGAGGGCGTCCGGGCGGCCGGACATCTCCATCCCGACGTCGAAGCCCTCGGTCATGGCGAGCTCGGGCAGCACGTCGGCGATCTTCGACTCGGCGACGTCGAGCGCGACGGTCGCGCCGAGCTTGCGGGCCAGCTCCAGGCGCGGCTCGCTGACGTCGGTGATCACCACGTTGCGGGCGCCCGCGTGCGCGGCGATCGCGGCGGCCATCATGCCGATCGGGCCGGCGCCGGTGATCAACACGTCCTCGCCCAGGACCGGGAAGGCCAGCGCGGTGTGCACGGCGTTGCCGAACGGGTCGAAGATCGCGGCCACGTCGAGGTCGACCTCGTGCCGGTGCACCCAGACGTTCGCCTCGGGCAGCGCGACGTACTCGGCGAACGCCCCGTCGGTGTGGACGCCGAGGCCGACGGTGCGGATGCACAGGTGGCGGCGGCCCGCCATGCAGTTGCGGCAGGTGCCGCACACCAGGTGGCCCTCGCCGCTGACCAGGTCGCCGACCTTGACCGTGCTGACGTCGGGGCCGACCGCGGCGACCTCGCCGGCGAACTCGTGGCCGAGCACGAGCGGCGGCCGGACGACGCGGGCGGCCCAGTCGTCCCAGGCCTCGATGTGCAGGTCGGTGCCGCACACGCCGGTGCGCAGCACCCGGATCAGGACCCGGTCGCCGTCGGCCGCGGGGACCGGCACGTCGACGAGTTCGAGACCGGGCGCGGAGGTGGTCTTCGCCAGCGCTCTCATGACCCTCACTGTGCTGGGCCGAAGCTTGTGAAGTCCATCGGTATTATCCGTGGATCGTTGTGAAGAACTTCTTCAAAGCCGAGGTCCGAGCATGATCGATCCGCGCAGGCTGCGGGTGCTGCGGGCGCTGGCCGAGCACGGGACGGTGACGGCCGCGGCGCGGGCGCTCTACCTGTCCCCGTCGGCGGTGTCGCAGCAGCTGGCCGCGCTGGAGGCGGAGGTCGGGCACGCGCTGCTGGAGCGGCGCGGCCGGGCGGTGCGGCTGACGGCCCCCGGCGTCGTGCTGGCCGAGCACGCCGGCCGGATCGCGATCCAGCTCGAGCAGGCCGAGGCCGACCTGGCGGCGGTGTCGGCGGGCGTCGCCGGGGAGGTCGCCATCGCGGCGTTCTCCACCGCGATCACCGAGGTCGTCGCGCCGCTGGTGGCCGACTCGCCGCCGCGGGTGCGGATCAGCGTCAAGGACGCCGAGGGCCGCGCCGCGCTCGGCCTGCTCCTGGACGGCGAGGTCGACGTGACCGTGGCCGTCGCCAACCGCGACACCCTCGGCTCGGGCGAGGACTCCCTGCTCAGGGAGCCGCTCTACACCGAGCCGTTCGACGCCGTCCTGCCCCCGGGGCACCCGCTCGGCACGGGCCACGAGGGCGTGAAGCTGGCGGCGCTCGCGTCCGCGCGGTGGATCACGCCGTGGCCGGGCAACCCGGTGCGCGAGGTGGTGCTGCGGGCGTGCGAGAGCGCCGGCTTCCAGCCGCGCGTCCAGTGCGTCTCGGACGACTTCCGCGCGGTGTGCGCGCTGGTGGAGGTGGGCGCGGGCGTCGCGCTCGTCCCCCGGTCGGCCCTCTCCGGGATCGGACGGACCAGGGCGATCGTCCGGCCGGTCCTGGACGCCCCGACGCGTCCGGTCTTCACGGCGATCCGGCGCGGCAGCCAGGACCATCCGCTGCTGAAGTTCGTCCTGGACGGCCTGCGCAGCAAGGCCCGCCAGCTCACCCCCGCCCCCGACGCCTGACCGTCCGCCGCGCCGTCCGCCGCTCCCCCGGCGGGGCCGGCCGCCGTCCTGACGCCTCAGGCCTCCGCGTCGTGCCGCGCGTTGGCGCGGTCCACCTCGGCCATGTGCGCCTCGGCCCACGCGCGGACGGCCGCGAGCGGGACTTCGAGCGACCGCCCGAGGTCGGTGAGCCGGTAGTGGACGCGCGGCGGGACGGTCGGCTCGACGCGCCGCGCGACGAGGCCGTCCCGCACCAGGCTCTGGAGGGTCGTGGACAGCATCTTCTGTGAGATTCCCGGCATCCGCCGGCGCAGGTCGGCGAACCGCACCTCCTGCGGGGACGCCTCGGCCAGCACCTTGACGGCCATCGACGTCCACTTGGTGCCGATGCGGTCCAGCAGCCGCCGGGTCGGGCACGCCGGGTCGAACAGGTCGCCTTTGGACTGGGGCCTCGGGGAGGTCACCTGGAGCTCACCACCTGTCGGGAAAGTGCCGTCTTGGCGCGGCCGTCGCGGTTACCTAAGGTTCTGTGGTCACCAATGGTAACCACATTTGAGGAAGCATGATGTCGGACATCACCCTGCGCACGGTCGCGACCAACGGCATCGAGGCCAACGTCGCCATCGCCGGGCACGGCCCCGCCGTGCTGCTGCTCCACGGCTTCCCGCACACCTGGCGGGTGTGGAGCGAGGTCATCCCCCACCTCGCCGCGCGCCACCGCGTCATCGCCCCCGACCTGCGCGGACTCGGCGGAACGACCCGCGCCGAGACCGGTTACGACGCGGCGAACCTCGCGCTCGACGCGGAAGGAGTCCTCGACGCGCTCGGCGAGCCGTCCGCGACGGTCGTCGGCATCGACGCCGGGGCCCCGCCCGCCTTCCTGCTGGCCATGCGGCGGCCCGAACGCGTCCGGCGGCTCGTCCTCATGGAGGCGGTTCTCGGCGACCTGCCCGGCGCGGAGGACTTCACGGCGGGCGGGCAGCGCTGGTGGTTCGGGTTCCACGCCGTCCCGGGCCTCGCCGAGACGGTGCTGCTCGGGAACGAGGCGCCGTACGTCGACTGGTTCCTGGACGGGGGCACGCTCGGCCGGGGCGTCCCGCCCGAGATCCGGGACGCCTTCGTCGCCGCCTACACCGGACGCGACTCGCTACGCTGCGCGTTCTCCCACTACCGGGCGATGCCCACGAGCGCGCGGCAGATCCGGGAGGCGGTCGCGTCCGCCCGGCTCACCGTGCCGACCACGGCCATCGGCGCGTACCCGGTGGGCGACGCGCTCGAACGGCAGCTCCGCCCGCACGCCGACGACCTCACCGGCCATCTGATCGAGGACTGCGGCCACATCGTTCCGCTGGACCGTCCGCGGGCGCTCCTCGACCACCTCTGACGGGCGGCCTGTGGGCGGCGGGCTCTGGCGGGCGGCCTGTGACCGGCGGGCTCTGGACGGCGGGCTCTGGACGGCGGGCGCTGGACGGCGGCGCGGCCGGTCGTCAGCCGGCGCCCAGTTCGGGCAGGTTCTCGGCCAGCGGGACGAACTCGGCGACCGAGAGCAGGCCGTTCCGGTCGGTGTCGTACTCGGCGAACAGCGCCCCGACCAGGCCGGACAGGTCGTTCACCTCGGCGGCCGGGAACATCCCGGCGATCGCGGCGGTCACCTCGTCCACCGTGAGCTGCCCGTCCCCGTCGGTGTCGTACTGGGCGAACACCGTCTCAAACTGCTCGGACATGATTCCCTTCCGCACCGGGCGACAATGGCCCCCGATCGTACTGCCCCCGTCCCGGAGTCCGGGCCCCGGACGGGGCTGATCACCTTATGATCTCCGGTCATGGCCCCCACCAGTGACCAGCTTCCCGAACTCGCCCGGCGCTTCGCCGCCCTCGACATGACCGGATGGGACGACGCCGCGTTCGACCGTGCCGTGACGCATCTCGGCTGGCGGCGGACGCAGGACGGTTCCGAGGGCGGGACGCCGCTCCGGACCGACCGCGAGGAGTACGAGACCGGCCTCGGCACCGGTCCGGGCCTCCTCGCCCGGCACGGCTCCGACGACGAGCGGACCGGGATCTCCGTGCGCGTCGGCGAGGCCGGCGAGTTCTTCCCCCGCCTGCGCGCCGCGCTGGAGGACGCGCTCGGCGCTCCGTCGATCATGCGGGGGCCCGGGCCGCTGCTGCGCTGGCGCGGCCCCGTCCGCCTGCTGGAACTCGAGCGGCTCGGGGACGACGCGTACCTGCGGATCGTCCCGACCGAGGCCGTCGAGAACGACGAGTACCGGACGGCGAAGTGGGCCGAGCCCGAGGACGGCCTCGAGCAGCTCGGCTACTGGCAGATCGTCGGCCGGGGCCCGGAACTCGCGGGCCTGTTCCTTCCGGGCGGCTACTACGCCGAGGACTGGGCGGAGTTCGAGAACCGGCTCGCGACGACGTTCTCGTCGATCCTCAACGATTTCTCACTGCTGGAAAAGCGCGACGACTTCACCGTCGTCGTGCGCACACCCGGCGAACACGGATTCGTGCAGTGGACCACCGACCGGGACTGGGGACTGCACATCGAGGCGGCCATTCCCCCCGACCACGATCCCGCGTGGCGGGAGACGATGACCGGACTCGGCTGGCCGCTGGACGACACGCCCGAGGGCGAGTTCTGCGTGGCCGACGATTTCTCCGAGCCCGGCACGGACGAGGCGAACATCGCCGCGCGGATGCTGGTGGGCGCGCTCAAGTCCTACGGCTTCCCCTTCGAGGACCTCTGGTACGAACGCATCTCCCGCGACCCGGATCTGCTCGGAATCGGCCTTCCCACCCGCCACGGCGACCGTTTCTGATCCGGCGCCGGAACCGCGCCGCCATTCCCTCCGGGGAATCGCGTCTTCGCGCGCCGGGCCGGAGACTACCGGCATGAGCGATCACCTCGACGCCCGGAAGTGGGCGGACCGATACGTGGCCATGTGGAACGAATCCGACCCGGCGCGCCGGAAGGCGCTCATCGGCGAACTGTGGGCGGACGACGCCGTCCAGGTTCTCGTCGATCCCCCGCAGGAGATCCGCGACGCGGCGCGCGCACTCGACTTCGCCGTGCCGACGCTGGAGGTGCGCGGCCACCAGGCGCTCGTCGCGCGAGTGAACCGCGCCTACGAGATGTTCATCGAGCCGGGCGAGCACGTCTTCGCGCTGGCCGCCGAACCGTCCGTGCTGCTGCCGGGGGTTCTCGGCGTCCGGTGGTCGATGGTGGAGAAGAGCACGGGGAAGGCCGTCGCCGGAGGGCTGGACGTCCTCGCCCTGGACGCCGACGGCCGCATCCGCAGCGACCACCAGTACATCGACATGAGCTGACACCGCCCTTGCGCACGCAGGTCCCGGGTCGCCGCCGATCAGGCCGCGCGCAGCCGGACGAGCACGACTCCGTACATCCGTTCCGCCGGGCACAGGCCCCACTGCTTGGAATCCTCCGAACCCGGGTGGTCGCCGCGCAGGGCCAGCATGCCCGGCGGGACGCGGTCGGGCCGCTCCCCCGCCACCCAGGACGGCACGGGATCGCCGGGCGCGGCGGCGACCCGCTTGACGTACCACCCGGCTCTTCCGGACAGGTCGAGCGGGTTCGTCCAGCCCAGCTCGCGGTCCGGCCGCTGGACGACCACGATCCGTCCGGCGCGCACCCGGCGGCGATGGCGCAGCACGAGCAGGCGGGGGTGGCGGAGCACGAGCAGGCGGGGATGGCGGAGCACGAGGAGTACGTCACCGTCGTTCAGCGTCGGGGTCATGCTGCCGCCCCGGACGGTGACGGTCGCCAGAAGGGACCGGGCCACGACCGCGAGCCCGGCCGGCAGCGCCACCGCCGCCGCGCCGGCCATCAGGACCCGGTTCACTCGGCGGCCACCGCCTCGCGCTCCTCCTGGTACCCCTCCGCCTGGCTGCGGAACAGCTCGGCGTAGACGCCGTCCGGAACCGCCATGAGGGACGCGTGGTCGCCGCTCTCCAGGATCCGGCCGTCCTGCACGACGACGATGCGGTCGGCGCGGCGGACGGCGCTGAGCCGGTGCGACACCAGGATGCTGGTGGAGCCCGCGCGCAGTTTCCGGAGCCGGTCGTGGACGGCGGCCTCGGCCATCGCGTCGAGGCCGGAGCTCGGCTCGTCCAGGATCATCAGGTCGCGGCCCTGGCGCATCAGCCCGCGGGCGAGCGCGAGGCGCTGCCACTGGCCGCCGGACAGGTGGACGCCGCTCGTCCGGGCGGCCTCCTCCTCGTCCTCGTCCTCGTCACCGGCGTGGAAGACGCGGCTGAGCATCGTCCGGTACCCGGCGGGGAGCCGCTCGATGGTCTCGTGGATGCCGGCGCGTTCGGCGGCGGTCCGGATCCGGTCCCGGTCGGCGATCGCGTCGAGGTCGCCGAGGCCGATGTTCTCGGCGGCGGTGAGGTCGTAGTCCATGTAGTCCTGGAACACCGCGCCGATGCGCTGCCGCAGGTCGGCGACAGGGATGTCGCGGATGTCCACGCCGTCCCACAGGACGGCCCCGCGCTGCGGGTCGTAGAACCGGCACAGCAGCTTGACCAGCGTGCTCTTGCCCGCTCCGTTCAGCCCGACGACCGCGAGGCTCGTGCCGTGCGGGATGGTCAGGTCCAGGCCGCGCAGCACCCACGGGGCGTCCTCGCCGTAGCGGAACCACACGTCGCGCAGCTCGATCCCGCGCGCCAGCGGCGCGATCGCCTTCGGCTCCGCCGGCTCGGCGAGATCGTCCTGCGCGCCGACCACCGTCAGGTAGTGGTGGAAGACCAGCGCGTTCTGGTGGCCCATCGCGATGCCCTGCACCAGCGAGGTGAGGCCGGTCTGGACGCCGGCGAGCGCGCCGATGAACACCGACACGTCGCCGATGCTGATCGACCTCTGCGCGGCGGCGTGCACGGCCCACAGCAGCCCGCCGCCCGCGAGCAGCGCGCCGAGCGCGGCGAGCAGCACCTGGACGCGGACGACGCCGCGCTCCAGCCGGTCCTCGGCGGCGTTCGACGCGCGCAGCTCGGTGAGCATCCGGTCGTGCAGGAAGCCGCCCAGCCCGAACAGCCGGACCTCCTTGGACGCCTGGAGGTCGGTCAGCAGCATCTGGTAGAAGAGCTTGCGCCGCAGGAGCGGGCTCGTCCGCCACAGCAGCCCGGCCCGCCTGCGGCCGAGCGTCAGGTGGGCGACCAGCGCGGGCGCGGCGGCGGCCAGCGCGAGCCCGGCCATGACCGGGCTGATCGCCACCAGCGTGCCCAGGAAACCGGCGATGCCGAGCGTCCCCTGCAAGGTGGACAGGCCCATCTGGACGAGCTGGTCCGGGGCGTGCTCGGCGGACTGCTGCGCCAACCGCAGGCGGTCGTGGAACTGCGGCTGCTCCAGGCGCGCGAGGCCGCTCATCCGGTTGACGGCGGTGAAGAGCCTGTCCTGGGAGAGCAGGCCGACCGCGCGGCGGGCGCGTCCCTGCGCGTAGGTGGTGACGGCCGAGGTGGCGGCCATCACGACGCCGAGGAGGCCGATCCCGGCCGCCATCCCCGTGAGCGAGCCCATGCCGGGGTGGGCGGCGGTGAGCTCGTCCAGCGCGCCCTTGGTCAGCCATGCGGTCGCGACGGGCGCGACCCCGCCGGTCACCGCCATGGCGACCTGGAGGACGAGCATCCCCGGACACGCCTGCCAGGCGAGCGCGTAGGCGGCGCGCATCCCGCGCAGGACGGAGACGCGCGGTTCTTCGGGCGTTTCGGCTTCCGGAGCCGGAGCGTCCGGCTGCGGGGAGGTGCCGGAATCGGTCACGTCGTCGCTGCTCACGGCACCATCGGACGGGCGGGCTCGGCGGGTTCCGCGGGCTCGGCGGGTTCCGCGGAGTCGGCGGGTTCCGCGGGCTCGGCAGGCGCGCCGGGCTCGGCGAGTTCGGCGAGGTCGGGCGATTCGGGGAGGTCGGCGAGGTCGAGGACGGCGGCGGTGGCGACGCCGTCCGGCCCGTACTGGACGAAGCCGGGATAGAGCCGGACGCCGAACGCCGACCCGAAGGGCGCGTCGAGGAACTCCGGCACCACGAAGTCCGCGATGCCGGCGAGGCGGGCGGCCATCTCGCTCTCGGCGGCGTCCACGCCGACGACCGTGGCGAGGACGCGTCCTCCCGCGTCCCGCATCCGGCGCGCGTGCTCGGCGAACGCCGGGACGGCCTCGTCGCAGCTCTCGCAGTCCAGCGACAGGAAACCGATCAGGACGGGGCGTCCGGCCAGGTCGTCCCGGGTGAGCGTCGCGCCGCCGGCGGTGGTCGCGGTGAACTCGGGCATCCGGTGCCCGGCCGCGACTCCCAGGTCGGCCGCCTGGACGTGGTCGCCCGGAGCGTGGTCGCCCGGAGCGTGGTCGCCCGGAGCGTGGTCGCCCGGGGCGTGGTCGCCCGGAGCGTGGTCGTGATGATCTCCGCCGCCGTGGCGCGCGGCGCCCGGCAAGGCGTTCACGCGGGCGCGCCAGCGGCGCGTCACGGCCGCGGTCAGCGCCAGGTTCAGCGCGGTGACCAGCGCGGCCAGCACGATCCCTGCGACGAGGTATTCCACGGATGTCCTTTCCGGCCCCGGCGGCTCACCGGCCCGAGCCCCCGGCCGCGACCGGGGAGCGGAAGAGCGCGGCGATGTCGTCGACGAAGACGGTCAATGTGGTGAGGAGGCCCGCCGCGACCACGGCCAGCGCGATCCCCGGAACCTCGCCGGGGATCCCGTCACCGACCGCGAACGCCACGGCCGAGCCGAGGACGGCCGCGGCCAGCAGCACGGCGTTGCGGGCGATGTGCCATCCGCCCATGGGCGCCTTCGCGGCGCCGAAGCAGGCGCACGTCACGGTCGTCCCGCGCGCCACGACCAGGGCCGGGACGGCCGTCAGGCCGCAGCAGAACAGCGCGGCGGCGACGAGACCGGCGGTGACGGTGGCGGGCACGGCCAGCAGCAGCACGATGAGCAGCTCGGCGGCCGGGACGCCGAAGGCCAGCGGACGGCGCAGCCGCTCCGGGACGAAGCCGAAGCCTTCCAGCGAGGCGGCGAAGGCGCCGGGCGACCGCAGCTTGGCGACCGCCGCCAGCGTCATCACCGCCGCCAGGGTGAGGCGGCAGGCGAGCAGTACGAACAGCACGGAAGCTCCTGGAGGACGGGATGTGCGCAGCGCGCAGCGCGCGGCGCGTTGCCGGAACCCGCGGCCGGGCCGGGTGCGGCCGTCCTCGCGGAGGACGGCCGCACCGGCTTCACGCGGTCAGGAGCAGTAGTTGCTGCTGTAGCTGTACCAGGTTCCGCAGTGCGTGGTGCAGCTGCCGCTGACGGTGCAGGTCCGGCCGAAGCAGACACCGTTGATGTACTTGTACTGCATGTAGGAGTCCGGCGGGCAGCCGGCGTCGGCGGTGGTCTTGGGAAGCAGCACCTCGACGGCGCGGGTGACGCGCCGGGTCACGCTCTGGAGCATGGTTCCTCCTTGGGGTGGGGGGTGAACTGGTTCCACGCACGGGCCGGACGCCGACGCGCAAGGGTCGAGCGCGGCGGACGGAGCCCGTGGGGCTCGGGGGGGGCGGCGCGGTCACGTTCTGCGGACGCGACGGCACCTTGCGGGCAGGACGAAGCCTTGCAAGAAGCACAGGGCCTTGCGGAAAGGCAGCGCCTTGGCGCCTTGCGGGTCGACCGGCGCCCGTTCGGCGGCGACCGGAAGGTGGTAAGGGGATGCGGGAGGTCGTCAGGTGGGGACGAGTTCGGTGCGCAGGGCCGCGACCCCGACTCCGGCCGAGGTGACGGTCCCGGTCGCGTCGTACCAGGCGTAGGTCGGGTAGTGCTTGGCGCCGAAGCGCTGGGAGAGCTCGGCCTTCGCGTCTTCGGCGATCACGATGTCCATCGCGTCGCGGAGCTTCGCGGCCAGATCCGTCTTGGCCGCGCCGTCCCCGTGGACGATCGCGAGGGAGGTCCCGCCGGTGGCGCGCAGCCGCTCGGCGTGCTCGGCGAAGACCGGGACGGCCGTGACGCACGCCTTGCAGGTCAGCGAGAAGAACCCGACGAGGCTCTCCCTGCCGAGCAGGGACCGCTCCGTCACCGTGCCGCCGTCGAGGGCCGGCGCGGAGAAGCTGGGGATCCGGTCGATGATCCGGACGCCGGCGGCTCCGGCGGACGGGAGTTCCGCGCCCTCCAGCTCCCGCCACCGGCGGAGCATGACCAGAAGGAGTGCCAGGTTCAGCACGCCGACGACGCCGACCAGGACCAGGGCCACCACAGCGAAGATCATGACAGGGTCCTCTCCCGAGCCCGGGGCACCGGTGCCGCGGACGCGCGTCCATGATCACCCAAAGGCCCCCCGGCCGCAATGGATCGGCGACGTTTTAGTGATCAACTACCCCGTCCGGGCGACGGACCGGCCGCGTTTCCCCAGATCAATGGTCGCTTTGTGCGCCTCGTGACAGCCGGACAGGCCATGCGTCAGAGCGTCCGCCGCCGATAGGAAGCGGATGTGCCACTGATCGGAAGCGGATGTGCCGCTGATCGGAAGCAGAGGTGCCGCCGCTTGTCGGCGAGCGCTCAGCGACTTCGGAGGGAGCCTTCGGGACGCGCCGGGGCGCGGTCGCCGTCCGCCCAGGAGGCGAGGAGGTGCAGCGCCGCCTCGGTCGGGCCGTCCGGGACCGGGGTGAGGACGACGAGGCGCTGCCGGTGCTCGCCCGCGGGCTGGAGGTTCTCGTAGCTGAACGTCAGGACGCCGAGGGCCGGGTGCCGCAGGTTCTTGGCGCCGTGCGTGCGGACGTCCACGTCGCCCGCGGCCCAGAGGCGGGCGAACTCGGCGCTGCCGCCCGCCAGCTCGGCGACCAGCCGGGCCAGCCGCGCGTCGCCGGGATGGCGCGCCGCGACGACGCGCAACTGCCCCACCGTGGACGCGGCGACCTCGTCCCAGTCCACGTAGAAGGCGCGCCCGGCCGGGTCCAGGAACAGGAAGCGGGCGAGGTTGCCGCCTTCGAGCGCGCCGACGAACAGCCGCCGCGCGATCGGGTTGTAGGCGAGCACGTCGAACCGGTCGTTGATCACCATGCCGGGCGTGGGCAGCAGGTCCAGCATCCGGCGCAGCTCGGGGCGGGCGCGCTCCGGGCCGTCCTCGACGGCCGCGCCGGGACTCCGGCGCCGGACCAGCGTGCGCAGGTGGTCGCGCTCCACGTCCGACAGGTCGAGGACGCGGGCGAGGGCGTCGAGGACCTCGTCCGACGGGCGGCCCGTCCGGCCCTGCTCCAGCCGCTGGTAGTACTCGACGCTGATGCCCGCGAGCTGGGCGAGCTCCTCGCGCCGCAGGCCGGGGACCCGCCGCCGCGTCCCGGCGGGGAGGCCGACGCTCTCGGGGGCGATCCGCGCCCGCCGCGTCTGGAGGAAGACACCCAGGTCGTGATGGTCGCGCATGCGGCCAGTATGCCGGGCTCGTCCGGGTCGAGGCTGGCCCTGCGAGTACCCGTATACGCGGAGGCCTGGGTAACCGATGCGCGCCGTCCCAGGCTGTGGGGCGAGCGAAAGGAAATCCCATGTGCCACAGCACCGACAGCCGTCCGCCCGCGTCCCCGACCGTCACCGGCGAGGTCGCCGGGCACGGTCCCCTGGAGATCACCGCCGCGGACGGCAACCGGTTCTCCGCCTTCCGGGCCACGCCGTCCGTCCCGAACGGGCGTGCCGTCCTGCTCCTGCCGGACGTGCGCGGCCTGCACCCCTTCTACCGCGAACTGGCGCTGCGGTTCGCCGAGGCCGGCTTCCACACGCTGGTCATGGACTACTACGGCCGGTCGGCGGGGACGGGACCGCGCGACGACGACTTCGACGGCCTCGCCCACCTGGACCTGCTCGAACCCGCGCACGTCGAGACCGACGCCGCCGCCGCGCTGGACGCCCTGCGCGACGCCGGCCCGGTGTACTCGGTGGGGTTCTGCCTGGGCGGCGGCTACTCCTGGCGGCTGGCCGGGGCCGGGCTCAGGCTGGCCGGATCCGTCGGCTTCTACGGCTCGCCGGTCTTCGTCGGCGACCGCACCGCCGACATCAGCTCCCCCATCCTCATGCTGCTCGCCGGGGACGACGTGGCGACGCCGCAACGCGACTTCGACGCCTTCGCCGCCACCCTGGACGAGGCGGGCAAGGACGTCCGGATGCACGTGTACGAGGGCGCGCCGCACAGCTTCTTCGACCGCGCCTTCGCCGAATGGCAGGACGCCTGCACCGACGCCTGGCACCGCCTCCTGGCCTTCACCGGAGCCGAGTCATGACGTCCGCGCCCGGCTTGAGCCGTTACGAACGCGGGCTCGCGCGGCAGGCGGAGTTGAGCGATCCCCACGGGCCGCGGGACCGGGCCTATCGTTCGATCTCCGATCTCGCGCCCGATCTCCCCCGCCTGGCGGTCGAGTTCGCCTACGGCGACATCCACGCGCGTCCGGGCCTGGACGCCGCGCGCCGGGAGCTGGTCATCCTGGGCGTGCTCATCGCGCAGGGCGGCGTCGAGCCGCAGTTGGAGGCGCATCTCGGGGCGGCGCTGGCCGCCGGGCTCACCCCGGACGAGCTGGTCGAAGCGATCATGCAGGCCGTCCCGTACGCGGGCTTTCCCCGCGTCTTCGGCGCCATGGCCGTCGCGCGCCGCGCCTTCGAGGCGCGCGGCCTGCTCCGGAAGGACGCCGGGGTCTCGCCGTCGCCCTGAGCCTCCGGAACCGCGGGCCCGGCGCGGCGCGTCCGAGGCGCCGGGGTCGCGAGTGATCGGGGAGGGTGGGTATCGTCTCGTCATATGAGCAGTGGTTCAGATGCACAGGCCGTCGGGATGGACGGCTGCGCGGTCCGGGTCGTGGACGCCGAGCGGGTCGCGGTCGTGTGCGAGGCGATGCCCGCCCCGCAGGACGTGGCGGAGCTGGCGGACGTGTTCGGCCTGCTGGCCGACCCGGGGCGCCTGAAGGTGCTGGTCGCGCTGCTCGAGGGCGAGATGTGCGTGTGCGATCTCGCCGCGGTGGCGGGGGCGAGCGAGTCGGCGGTGTCGCATCACCTGCGGCTGCTGCGCGCCCACCGGGTGGTGCAGGCCCGCCGGGCCGGGCGCATGGCCTACTACCGGCTCGCGGACGCGCACGTCCGGATGCTCCTGGACGTCGCGCTCACCCACATCGGGCACGCGCCCGCCACCGCCCACCCCGAGCACGCCCCGCACTAGGCACGGCCGGAGGCGGCGTGAAGTACCACTCCCTGACGCGCGGAGAACCATGAGCAGCGAGCACCGGCACGAGAACGAGCACGGCGAGCACGCGGACCACGAACACGAACACGATCACGACGACGGGCCCGGCGGCGGGCACGGGCACGGCCATGGGCACGGGCACGGCCACGGGGTGAGCGCGGACGCCGACACCCGCTGGCTGTCGGGCGCGCTGGCCCTGATCACGCTGTTCATGGCCGGCGAGGTGGTCGTCGGCGTGCTGGCGGGCTCGCTGGCGCTGATCTCGGACGCGGCGCACATGCTCACCGACGCCGCGTCCATCGTGCTGGCGCTGGTCGCGATGCGGCTGGCCGCCAAGCCGCCGGCGGGCGGCTACACCTACGGGCTGAAGCGGGCGGAGATCCTGTCCGCGCAGGCCAACGGCCTGACGCTGCTGCTGCTGTCGGTGTGGCTGGGCTACGAGGCGGTCCGCCGGCTGTTCGAGCCGCCGGCGGTCACCGGCGGGCTGGTGCTGGGCACCGCCCTGGTCGGCGTCGTGGTCAACATCGGCGCGTCCTGGATGATCTCGAAGGCGAACCGGTCCAGCCTCAACGTCGAGGGCGCATTCCAGCACATCCTCACCGACCTGTACGCCTTCATCGCCACCGCGGTCGCCGGGGCCGTGATGGTGTTCACCGGGTTCGCCCGCGCGGACGCGATCGCCTCGCTGATCGTGGTCGCCCTCATGCTGCGCGCCGGGTACGGGCTCGTCCGCGAGTCCGGGCGGATCTTCCTGGAGGCGGCCCCGGCCGGGATCTCCCCCGCCCGGGTCGGCCGGACGCTGGCGGCCCGCCCGCACGTCGCCGAGGTGCACGACCTGCACGTCTGGCAGATCACCTCGGGCATGCCCGCGGCGTCCGCGCACGTGCTGGTCAGCGCGGGCGAGGACTGCCACGCCGTCCGCGCCGACCTGGAGAAGGTGCTGGCCGCCGACTTCGGCATCAGCCACACCACGCTCCAGGTCGACCACGCGCCCGATCCGCTGCTCCAGATCAGCAGCCGTCCCGAGGCGCACTGCGACGACCCGCACGGGCCGGTCCACCGCCCCGACCCGGAGTAGGCCCGACCACCCCGCGGGCCCTTGCCAACGGAACCGCCGACCGCGCCGCCGGCCCTTGCAACGGAACCGCCGACCGGCCTCGCGGCCCGGTCGGCGGTTCCGTTCCCGGTGACCCTCGGATCAGCCCTCGTGCTCGCCGTCCGGGTCGCAGTACTGGATCTCGTCGGTGGGCGAGAAGTTGCCGACGACCAGGCGGCGGACGAACTTCCCGCCGCCGGGCACCTCGTCCGCGTCGACCTCGTAGGTGAACTGCTGGCCGGGACGGAGCCGCCGGTGGTCGATCGTCACCGGCCTCCGCACGACGTACACCGCGCCCCACGGGCAGCAGTAGTAGCTGCCGAGCGGCTCTCCCCGGCCGTCCTTGGCGTAGTCGATCGCGCCCTGCTGCTTGGCGGCGTCGATCTGCGCCTGGATGCGCAGCGTCGCCTCGGGCGCCGGGTCGAACTCCCACAGCTCCTTGATGGACTGCTGCGCCCGCGGGTCCCGGCGCCACTTCGCCCGCTCGCGGGGCGAGGTCAGGCACCACGGGTCGAACGCGGACGAGCCGGGCGCGGCGAGCTTCCCGACGCTCCCGCCGAGATCGCCGGACTGGTACTCGGCGATCAGCGTCGGCATCGCGATGAGCTGGCCGAGGTGGTAGTAGATCTCCAGCGCGCGCTGGAGGCGCTGCTCGATGGCCTCGTGCAGCGCGGCGTCGGGGACGGCCTCCAGCAGCCCCTCGGCGTAGTCGGACGCGGTGGCCGCCTCGGCGGCGAGCTGGCGCAGCCGCTGGAGGTCGGCGTCGTGCCCGTGCCCGTCCCGGACGGTCTCCTCGAAGACGCCGAGGGCGACCTCGGCGTGCTGCCGGATCGCGCGCGACGCGGCGAGCATGCCGTGCAGGTGCGGCAGCGGGCAGGGGTCGGCCTCCGCCCATTCGGGCAGGTCGGCGGGCACCCGGACGGCCTCGGCGACCGCGTAGGACCCGTTCCCCGCGGCCTGCCGGGCCCGCGACGTCCACGCCTCGACCTGGTCGAAGCAGGCCGTCACCTGCGTGTGGGTGACGGGCGGCACGAACCCGACCGTGCGCGGGTCGGCGGCGTAGTCGGCGTCCAGCAGGTGCTCGCCGATCGACTGGAGCACGAACGCGTTCCACGCGCACAGCAGCTGCGACGAGACGCCGGGGTCCACGTGCCACAGGTTCGCGCCGTCGGCGGCGAGCTTGCGGCGCAGGGTCTCGGCGTTCTGTACCTCCGCGTAGGCGACCCCGCCCGCACGACGGAACGACTCCAGCGTGTCCGCGCGCACCTCACCCTTCAGCTTGGCCGTCATCCTGACCAGAAGCGTGGGCGTGCCGGTCCCGCCGTCCGATCCCATCGTGTCTCCTCATCGGTAGCCGTTCGGTGTCGCAGCTTAGACACGCGTGATCGTCGGCGCGTTTCATCTTTCCGACCGCGACCGCACCCGGCAGCGCGTCACTCCCGTCCCTTCCGGAACGTGGCCGCTTTGGGGGCGGGCGACGGCGAGCGGGTTGATCAGCGGTTTTCGACGAGGCCGGACGCGTCGCCGGCGAAGTGCTCTCGCAGGACGAAGCCGAGCGAGCCCGCGAGCAGGACGAGGCCCGAACCGACTCCGCTCACGGCCGGAATCCAGTTTTCGGACGACGCCGCGGCCAGCGCGAACCCGGTGATGCCGAGCAGGGTGAGCCCGGCACCGGGGATCAGGATGGTCGACTCACTCCACACGCGCGCCAGGACCAGGAAGTGCACGCCGACGACGATCGCGATCCAAGCGACGTTGGCCTCGGTGGGCGCGCCCAGTTGCCGCAGCACCGGAAAGCCTCCGAACAGGGCGACCGCTTCGGCTAGCACCACCCACCGGTACCGCGGCCCGAACATGCCCTCGCCGGGACGCCGATCCGCCGCACCGGCCGATTCCGTCTTGCGGCTGACCACGACGCCGAGCAGGATGACCGCGCCCAGCGCGACGACGGCCGCGATCCGCAGCGCGATCCCCGCGGCGGGGGCCAGTGGCGCGTGCGCGTTCACGAGGACGAAGACCGTCCCGAACACCGCACCGATCAACGCCCCGACCACGGGCCCAGGAAACCTTCGCATTCGCCGCATCCTAGGCCACACGGCGCGTCCCGGCGCAGGTCGCGGCGGCCGTGCCGGTCCGGGAACCGGATGCTAATCTTGCGTCCTCTCCGTCCGAGAGTTCATGGAATGGGCCGAATAGCAGGTACGGATTGATGCGCACACCAGAGCTGACAGAGGCCCGCCTTCAGGACGCGAACAACCTTCTGGTCGCATCTTCCTCGTCGCGAGACCACGACCTCATCAGGGATTTCTTCGGGTCCGTGATCTCGCCGGAGGACCTCGCTTCCAGCTCGCTCGACCTCGCGCAGAAGACCGTCTACCTGTGTGGCGATGTGTCCGAGATCAGCCGCCGCACGCTGCGAGAAGCGGCCCGCGTGTCCGTCGTCCGCGAGCTGTCCCGGGGGTACCGGGAGGACGCCGGCAAGCCGTGGACTCTCGTCGGTCTCGGTCAGGTTCCCGTTCGCGTGCACGGCGCCGGCGTGTACTACCGCCGCTTTTTCGACCCCGGCGCCGATCACTTCGACCGGATTCGCGCGGAGCACGAGTTCCAGTCCTTGACGGAGTCGACCAAGCCTGGAACGGCCCATCGCAGCGGGATCTATCTGACGCCCGTCACGCGAGAGGGCGATGAGCTGCATTTCCGCCTGCTCCGGTGCTCGACGAACCTTTCGGGGCCGACCGAGGGTTTCGGGCCGACCGACACGGAGATCGTCGAGGCGCTGAACCGCGAGGCCGCGGCCGTCTTTGAGGGCCATGCGCCGCTGAATCACGTCCTCGCGCAGACCTACCACAACACGCTGGCCACGGCCGAGCGCAAGCAGTCCAAGGCCAAGATCTCGGCCCATGCCGACAAGACCAAGGACATGCCCGTCAACGGTGTCATGGCCTTCTGCACCTTCTACGACGGTCTCGGCAAGCTGCGTCCGTTGGCCGAAGACGCCTTCGACTACGGGGTGAGGAAGGTCAGCGGGCTGACCAGACTCCGCTTCCGCCACAAAGACCCGGCCGAGGAAGGCGCCGGACTGCCTCCGCAGTTCACCATCACGCTCTATCCGGGCTCGGTGTTCTTCATGCCGCTGTCCACCAACCGGCTGTACACGCACGAGATCCGCCCTTCGATGCTGGACGCCGAACAGCTCCCGACCCGCCTGGGATATGTGGTGCGCTGTTCGAACGCCGAAGCCGTCCACAAGGACGGCCAGACCTTTCTCAAGCTCGACGGCGGTCTGGTGAAGCTGGAGCCGCCCACCCCGGCGGGCATGGACGAACTGCGCAGGCTCTACGCCGAGGAGAACAGGACCTCATCTTTCATCGACTACGGTGACGAGTTCCTTTTCAGCATGAACGCCGGAGACTACCTTGCCCCCCGAGCCTAGAATCTCGGACCAGATTCTCTCCTACACCCTGCCAACCGAGGAGAACCTGTTCGCAGAACTCTCCGACTCGGTCAACTGGGAAGACGTGGGGAAAGGCCGGCGCGGCGGCGTCCTGACCAGGGTCGACGAGTCGGGCGGCGTGCCTCTCGTGCGTACCACGACCCGATACGCCAATCCGGCACAGCGTTTCCGGCCCGTCCACGAACGGCTCGCTCAACAGATCCAAGAACGCGCAGCGCTCCCGGTCGGCTTCAACAACGCCCTCATCGAGAACTACACGAACGCCTACAGAAAGATGGGCGCCCACTCCGACCAGGCCCTGGACCTGGCCGACGGTTCGTTCATCGCGGTCTTCTCCTGCTACCTGCGTCCCGAAGCGGACCCGCCCCGAAAACTGATCGTCGAATCGAAGACGTCCGCCGACGACGAGTTCGAGGTCCCCCTCACCCACCACAGCGCGGTCGTGTTCTCCGTCGACTCGAACCGGCGTCTCAAGCACAGGATCGTGCTGGACGCGCCCGACGCGGACAACCAGTGGCTCGGCGTGACCTTCCGAACGTCGAAGACCGTCGTCCGATTCCGCGATGGAGCGCCGTACCTCCCGCAAGGCGCTCCCCTCACACCGGCCACCGACGAGCAGCAACGCGAGTTCTACCAACTACGGCGCCGCGAGAACAACGACCCGGACTTCACCTACCCGCCGCTGACCTACACCATCAGCGAAAGCGACCTACTCCCACCCCTCTGAGCAGCTTCCGGGCGCACCGCCGCGGCGCTCGCCCTATCCGGGACGGACATGGCGCAGATGCCAGCGCCTCGAACCAGGCATGATGCGTCCATGGCGGAGAACGGAAACCATCCAGGGCGCGCGCGATACGCGCTCCGGGAGACGGATCAGTATCGTCTTTGGGGCGAGTGCGCGGTGGTGGACGGCTTCTTCGGGGAGCCTCAGCACGAGATGTACGAGCTTTTCGGCTGGGTGCCGGAAGGCGCTGAGGTACGGGATTGGGTAGGCAGCCGGGTATGGCTCGTCCCGGACGGCGAAGAACTTGGTCCCTGGCTTCTCGAGGACGTGGACAGCCCGAAACTTCGCCCGGGAGCGGAAAGCCTGGTGCTCACTGCCCGGGATGACTACCAGGGTCCGCCTGAGGGGTACCGAGACCGCGTCCGAGTCCATGATGGGCGGCAATGGCTGGGCTCTTGCCAGGAATTCGCCCGCATCCAGCCGGCCGAACGAGCGGTGCCTCCGATCGTCCTGAAAGGGCTCGCCCCGAGCGACCGACTGCAGGCGGCACTGGCCAAGGGCACCCGACGTGCGCTGAACCTGGAAGAGGCCGTTCTCGAGATACGCGACGACCGGGGCGAGCCGGTTGCCGAAAGATTGTTGTGGGCCACGGTCCTTTCCTGGCGCGCCTCTGACCATGGGACGGGCCTGATCGACCTGAAACTCGACGCAGCGGGCTTCAGGCCCGTCCCTGACTACGCCCGGCCCGTTTGGGGGAAATGGCTGACCGGTTCCCCGGACACCGTGGGCGCCTGGGCCGACCTGGACACTCGGCGCCGCGGAGTCTGGCTCGATCTCGTCCGGGAGCGGGCCTGCCGCCGCGCTCACCACGACCGGCCGGCCGGCCACGCCTATGAACTCGACGGTCGTCACATCACCGACGAACCAAGCCTGTACCTGGCGCTCGGCGAAGCGGTGAACGGGCCCGGCGGCTACTTCGGCAGCAACCTGGACGCGGTCGACGACTGCCTGGGCGGCACGTTCGGCTACACCCGTCCCGCGACGCTGCTCTGGCGAGACGCCGCAACCGCACGCCAGAACCTGTCCCACATGCTCACACCGGACGGCCGGCCCTACGATCTCTTCACCGAACTCCTCAACGTCCTGACCGAGGGCGGCATGTGCACCGACCTGGCGTAGGCGTTCAGCCAGGTGCTGCCATGGAGAACACGAGGACTCGTCACTCAGGCGGGGCTGAATGCTTTTTCGACGGTCAGCGTGTCCTCGTACAGGTGCATGCGGACGATCCGGCCGTCCTCGACCTTCAGGTGAATGGCCGCCGGGGTGGTGAACTCCTTTCCGGTGGCCGCGACGGTGTGCGTCCAGACCGCCAGCAGCACCACGTCACCGCCGTCCACGATGATGCGCTCCAGCGCGACCTTGCTCCTGCCGGGCGCGAAGTGCGGCCACATCGTGGTGAAGTACGGCGCGACGTCCTCCCGGCGGGTACGGCGGCCGGTCCAGGGCAGCGCGTCACTTCCGGGGACATACCAGTCGATCTCGTCGGCGAACAGCTCCTGGATGCCGTCCGGGTCCTGCTTGCCGAGGCGCTCCACGAACTTCTCGGCCAGGGTCCGCGAAGTCTGAGCATCTGTTGCCATCGTCCTTGTCCTTTGTCTTGTCGTTCACGTGTGCCGGTCCGGTCTCCGCTGATGTAACAAACTTGGTTACATTGGTGACATGTGAGGAGGCGGTCCTTTTCCATCGGGGAACTCGACGGTTCGAGGGTCAGGCGGCCTTGAGGACGTCCCTCAGAACGTCCTCAAGCGTGGTCTTGGCCAGTTCCCTGCGCAGGGCGGCCTCCACCTGGTCATACACGGCGGTCATCGCCGGCCCGATGCCGTGGCCCACCACGCACTCGGGGTCCGGTGGCGCGGGATGCAGGGCGAAGACCGGTCCCGGCTCGATCGCCTGGTAGACGTCGAGCAGGGTGATCGCCGCCAGGTCCCGCGCGAGCATCCAACCCGCCCCCGCCCCGCGCCGCGATTCGGCCAGGCCGGCCTCGCGCAGCTTGGCCAGCAGGCGGCGGATCACCACCGGGTTGGTGTTGACGCTCGTCGCGATCTGCTCGGACGTGGCGACCTCGTGACCGCGCCGCTGGTACAGCCCGATCCATGTCAGGGCGTGCGCCGCGATGGTCAACCTGCTGTTGGCGCTCACGCCGGACTCCACCTCACCCGTCCCTCGATCCTGATCGTAACGATAATTGTTACGACCGCCTGTGACAACTCTGCGGGCTGCTCGCTGCGACGGCTGCTAGAAAGATCATGATCACGGTCGAGGACTGAGGAGCTGGGAAGCAGTGGTGCCACGCAGTGTCAGTAGGGTTCCCACGTCCAGCGCGGACAGCGGGCTCTTCCCGTTCATGCTCACCCTCGCGGCCGGCAGGCCGGAGACCCGGGAGAACACCGAGATCATCGCCACGTACGCCGACGAGATGTTCGCCGCGGGCGACGTCGCGGAGGCCGTCGACTGGTACTCGCGGATCGTCGAGGGCGGTGCGCCGGAGTCCGGCCCGCACGCGGCGCTGCAGATCGGCGTGGCGCTGGTGGACGACGACATCGAGGCGTCCCTGACGGCGATGCGCTACGCGGCCGAGCACGGCACGGGCCAGGTGGCGGAGACGGCGTCACGCAACCTCCGGGTGCTGGCCGAGCGCGGCGTCGCCTCCCGGACGGCGTCCGCCACCGTGGAGGAGGTCGTCGGGCTCGCGGCGCTCGGGCGGGGCAAGCTGTGGACGGCGGCGAACGATCTGCGGGAGGCCGTCGTGGCGTTCGAGTTCGCGGCCGGGTCGCCGGTCGCCGACGTCGCCGCCGAGGGCCTGGCGCTTCTGGGCTCGGCGCTGATGATGGGCGGCGACCGGGACGCGGCCGTGGAGGTGCTCGAACGGGCCGCGGCGTCCGGGCACCGCAGGTTCGGTGCGATGGCGGCGGTCGATCTGGCCATGATCCTCGCCGAACGCGGAGAGCGTGACCGTACTGCCGCCCTGCTCGGCCGGGCGCGGGACGGTGACCTGGCCGGAACGATGGCGGCGGTGAACCTCGGGATCGTGCTCGCGCGGTTCCTCGGCGACCTGGACGGCGGTGTCGCCGCGCTGCGCGCCGCGGCGCGGGACGACGCCCCGCTGATCGCCGCGGGTGGGCTGTTCAACCTGGCGACGCTTCTGGAGGAGAACGGGGACCGGGCCGGAGCCGAGCAGGCGTACCGGGACGCGGCGGAACTGCGCCAGCCGATGTTCAGCGGCAAGGCCGCGGTGAACCTCGCGCTGCTGCTGAGCAGGCGGATGGACACCGAAGGCGAGCGCGCCGCCTACCGGCTCGCCGCCGAGGTCGGCGACCCCGACGACCGGGAGCAGGCCCGCCGGATGCTCGCCCTCTTGGGCGGTTTGACCGAGGCGATGAGGTCACCCGGGCTTGGCCGGCACTAACGCCCGGTCAGTGCGCTGCAGGCCCGGACGGCCGGGAAAGTGATCTTCGGCGTCTAGGATGTCCCGATGCTGGCGGAGATCGACGACATTGACTGGGCGTCCCGGACCGGCGCCTACGGCCCGGCGGTGGAGGCGCCCGACATCCTGCGGGCGATGGCCTCCAAGGACGAGGAGACCGCGGCCGAGGGGCGTGACGGCTTCTACTCCTCGCTGTGGCACCAGGGAAGCGTCTACCCGGCGACCACGGCGGCGGTGCCGTTCCTCGTCGAGCTGGCCGTCGCCCCGGACGTGCACGAACGCGCCGAACTGCTCTTCGTCCTGGGCGCGTTGTGCGATCCCGCGCACAGTTACGGCGCGGAGCACGCGGCGGTGCGGGCGGCGGTCGCGGCGCGCAGCGACGCGCTTGTCCCGCTGCTGGCCGACCCGGACCCGCTGGTGCGTGAACACGCCGCTTACACGGTCGCCCACTGCGGCCCGCACACCCGTCCGGCGCTGCGCCGACGTTGGGACGTCGAGCGCGAACCGCAAGTGCGCACGTCGCTGGTGCTCGGGCTGGCCCTGCACGAGCCCGACGCCGAATTCCTGCACGCCGCGGTGTCGGAAGCGTTCCCGGTCCCGGTGGCGGCGGCGCTCGCGCTGGCGCGCGCCCGCCAGCCGTTCCCTCCGGAGATCCTCCCCTCGGTCGCGGCGGCCCTCGTCCGCGACGACGTGCCGCAGGGGCCCTGGTGGGGAGGGTCGAGAGCGGTACTTCCGGAAGTGCTCGACCACCTCGACGGTCCCACCGCCCGCGCGCTGACGGCGGCGGCGACCGCAGGGCGGCCGGACGCGACCGCCTCGCACGCCAAGGACCGCGCTCGCGTCGCCGACGCGCTGGTGACGCGGTTCCTGCACCGCAGATCGGCCCCTCTGGAGGCCATGCCGCTGCTCCGCGAGCTGCTGAACGACCCCGATCCCGAAGCTCGGGAGGCGGCGGTGCGCGCGGCGGCGCACGCCGGGCGCCCGGCCGCGGCCGTCGCCGACGAGCTGACCCGCATCGCCCTCGGCGACCCCGACTCCCGGACGACCGGGACGGCGCTGGCCACCCTCATGCGGCTCGACGATCCGCGCTGGCACCAACCCGTGCTGAGGGAGTGGGCCGCGGGCCGGGACGTGGCGGAGCTCCGGCTGCTGTACACCTACCCGCCGGCGTTCGACGCCGGCCTGCTCGCCGCGGCGCGGCGCCGCCTGGCCGCGCAGCTCGCCGAGGGCCTGTCCGGGAATCCGGTGATCGCCGTGGTGAACCTGCTGGGCGCCTGGGGACCCGCGGCCGCCGGCGCCGTCCCCGAACTGGTGGACGCGCTGGAGGCGGCGCCCTGGGCGGTGCCCGCGGTGCTGGGCGGGATGGGTCCCGCGGCGCGTCCGGCGCTGGACGCCCTGCGCCGGACCGCGGACGCCGGAAGCGTCCGGGCCGCTCATGCGGTCTGGCGGATCTCCCGTGATCCCGAACCGCTGGTCGCCGCGGCCACCCGGCCGTCCTTCTGGTCGAAACGGGGCCTGGACTGGGACCTGAACCTGGTCGCCGACGCCGGACCGGCCACCGCCCCGCTCGCCCCCCGGGCCCTGCCCCTGCTGACCGGCGCGGCGGCGGAGACTTACCCCGACCGCGGAGCGCAGATCAGCGCCGCCCGCCTGGTGTGGCTGGCCACCGCGGACCCTGACCCGGTACTGCCGACGGTCGCGGCGGTGCTCGACGCCGGGGACGTTCCGGCCCGCGCCGCCGCCGCGCTGGCGGCCGAGATGGGCCCGGCCGCAAGCCCCCTGGTCCCCGCCCTGCGCCGGACGCTCGACGACGAAGGGTGCCGCGTCGAGGCCGCGCGCGCCCTGGGGCGGCTCGGCGCCGACCCCGCCGACGTGATCGCCCCGCTGCTCGCCGCCGCCGCCGACCCGACGGGTGGCCGCGGCGCCGACGCCGTGGCCGCGCTGGTGGAGATGCGCGCCGTCGCCGCCGCGCCGGGCCTCGCGGAGCTGGCCGACCGCGACGAGCGCATCGTCACGGCGGGCGGCTACGACGACCTGGTCTGGCAGGACGACCGGCTGCGCCACCTCCTGCGCCGGGCGGTCACCGACCTCACGTCCACGACGTGACCCGCCCCACCCCGGTGACGATCGGGGTGGGCGAACGCCGACCTTGCCCAGCTTCGGACGGCGGGCTAGACCGATGCGGCGGCGTGGCGGGCGGCCTTACGGTAGGCGGCGAGGACTTCGGGGGTCGGTGGGGCCGTGTAGGTGCGGCTCTCGCCGATGTCCCACGCAGGCGGCTCGGACGCGCCGGACAGCACCCAGGCCGCCTGGCGGGCCGCGCCGTCCGCCACGTACTCGCCCGGCGTGGGGACCTCCACCGGGACGCCGAGCAGAGCCGGCGCGACGCGCCGGACGGCCTCGGACCGCGCCGCGCCGCCCACCAGCGTGATCCGCTCGACCGCGATGCCCTGGTCCCGGACCGTGCGCGTCGCCTCGGCCATCAGGCACAGCAGGCCCTCGACCGCCGCCCGCGCGAGGTTCTCGCGGGTGAGGGAGGCGAGCGTCATGCCGTGCAGGGAGCCGGTCGCGCCGGGCAGGTTCGGCGTCCGCTCGCCCTCCAGGTAGGGGACGTGCACGAGCCCGCCCGCTCCAGGCTCGGCGCGCATCGCGAGGGCGCTCAGCTCGTCCGGGCCGACGCCGAGCAGGCGGGCCGCGGCGTCCAGGACGCGCGCGGCGTTCAGCGTGCAGGCGAGCGGGAGGTGCCGTCCGGTCGCGTCGGCGAACCCGGCGACCAGTCCGGACGGGTCGGCCGTCGGCCGGTCGGCGACCGCCGCGACGACCCCGGACGTCCCGAGCGACAGGAACACCTGCCCGGTCCGCAGCCCGAGCCCGAGCGCCGCGCCGGCGTTGTCGCCGCAGCCCGGTCCGAGCACCAGTCCCGAGGGCGAGGTGCCCGCCCGCTCGGCGGGCGCGAGGACGCGCGGCAGCCGCAGGGACTCAGCCCGCGCCTCGTCGCGCAGCGCGAGGGCGAGCAGGTCCCGCCGGTACTCGCCGGTGGACGCCTGGAGGTAGCCGGTGCCGGAGGCGTCCGAACGGTCGGTCACCAGGGCGTCCAGGCCGGTGGCGCCCGCGAGCCGCCAGGTCAGCCAGTCGTGCGGCAGCGCGACGGCGGCGACCCGCGCCGCCGCGTCCGGCTCGTGGTCGGCGAGCCAGCGCAGCTTGGTGACGGTGAACGAGGCGACCGGGACCGAGCCGACCGCGTCCGCCCAGCGCCGCGCGCCCGCGTCCCGGTCGCCGTCGCCCAGCTCGGCGAGCAGGTCCTCGGCGGCGCGGGCCGAGCGGGTGTCGTTCCACAGCAGCGCCGGACGGACGACCCGTCCGGACGCGTCCAGGCAGACCATGCCGTGCTGCTGCCCGGCGACCGAGAGGGCGGCGACGTCGTGCAGGCCGCCCGCCCGCCCGATCGCGGTCTGGAGGGCCGTCCACCAGTGCTCGGGGTCGATCTCGGTGCCGGGCGGGTGCGGGGCCTCGCCGTGCCGGACGAGCCGCCCCGTTTCAGCGTCCCGCACCACGACCTTGCACGACTGCGTGGACGAGTCGACGCCCGCGACCAGCACGCTCATCCGAGGCCGATCAGGTGCTCGAGGGCGAGCTGCTGGAGCCGGACGAAGCCGGGGTGGCGGGTCGCGGCGCGGTCCAGGTCGAAGCCGTCGTCGCCCGCGAGCAGGTCGGCCGCGGTCTCGCCCTCGTCCAGCGTCGGCTTCGCCAGCTCGGTCACCCCGGCGCGGTCCATCGCCTCCTGGACGCGCGGGTCGGCGCGGAAGGCGCGGGCCTTTTCGGCGAGCATGAGGTAGGAGGCCATGCACGCCTCGGCCGACTCCCACACGCCGTCCATGTGCTCGGTGCGGGACGGCTTGTAGTCGAAGTGGCGCGCGCCGGTGTAGCGCGGGCCGTCGGGGTAGCCGGGGAAGCCGTTCTCCAGCAGGTCGACGGTGAAGAACGCGGACATGAGGTCGCCGTGGCCGAAGACCAGGTCCTGGTCGTACTTCGGGCCGCGCTGGCCGTTCAGGTCGATGTGGAACAGCTTGCCGCTCCACAGCGCCTGGCCGAGCGCGTGGGTGTAGTTGAGCCCGGCCATCTGCTCGTGCCCGGTCTCGGGGTTGAGGCCCACGATGTCGCCGTGCTCCAGCTCGGCGATCAGCGCGAGGGCGTGCCCGACCGTCGGCAGGAAGATGTCGCCGCGCGGCTCGTTCGGCTTGGGCTCCAGGGCGATGCGCAGGTCGTAGCCCTGGTCCTTGATGTAGCCCGCGACGGTGTCCAGGCCCTCCCGGTAGCGCTCCATCGCGGCGTGGACGTCCTTGGAGCCGTCGTACTCGCTGCCCTCGCGTCCGCCCCACATCACGAACGTGGACGCGCCCATCGCCGCGGCGAGGTCCACGTTGCGCAGCACCTTGCGCAGCGCGAACCGGCGGACGGAGCGGTCGTTGGCGGTGAGCGCGCCGTCCTTGAACACCGGGTGGGTGAAGGTGTTGGTGGTCACCATCTCGATCACCAGCCCGGCCTTGTCGGCGGCCCGCTTCAGCCGGGTGACGCGCTCGTCCTTCACGGCCTCGGGCGCGTCGAGGGGGAACACGTCGTCGTCGTGGAAGGTGATCCCCCAGGCGCCCAGTTCGGCCAGCCGCCCGGCGTACTCCCAGGGGTCGAGCGCGGGCCGGGTGGCCGTGCCGAACGGGTCGACGCCGAGCCAGCCGACCGTCCACAGGCCGAAGGAGAACCGGTCGCCGGGGGTGGGCCGTCGGATCATCGCGAGCACCTCCTGATTTTGTTTCATGGATGAACTTAATTCGGGAGCCGGTTAGAGTCAACGGATGATCCAGCCGCCCGCGCCCGCCGCCCGTCCCGCGCCGCACACGCCCGCGACCGGCGCGCGCCAGTCGTCGCTGCGCGAGGCGAACCTCGCACTGGTCGTCCGGACGGTGCTGGCCGCGCCGGCGCCGCCGACCCGCGCGGCCGTCGCGGCGGCGACCGGGATGACCCGCGCGACCGCCGCCCGGCTGGTGGACGAGCTGGTCGAGGGCGGCGTGCTGGACGAGCGCGACCCGCCCGAGGCCGCCGGCCGGGGCCGTCCGGCCCGCCCGCTCGCCGGCGGACGCCGCATCGCCGCGCTCGGCCTCCAGGTGAACGTGACCTTCCTCGCCGGGCGCGTGCTCGACCTCTCCGGCGGCGTGCTCGCCGAGTTCCGCGAGCCGGGCGACTTCCGGGCGAGCGACCCGGCCGCCGTGCTGGCGCGCCTCGGCGACCTCGCCCGGAGCCTCGTCGCGAGCCTGCCGGACGGCACCCGCCTGGTCGGGACGGGCGTCGCCCTGCCCGGAATCGTCTCCGCCGACACCGGGACGCTGCTGGTCGCACCGAACCTGGGCTGGTCGGACGTCCGCCCCGCCGACCACCTCGGCCCGCCCGGCGACCACCCCGGCGTGCCCGGCGGGCACCTCGGTGTGCCCGGCGCGCACGTCGGCAACGAGGCCGAGATGGCGGCCCGCTCCGCCGCCGAGAGCGCCCCCGGACGCCCCGGCCCGGTCCGCGACTTCCTCTACCTGTCCGGCGAGATCGGGCTCGGCGGAGCGACGGTGCTCGGCGGAGCGGTCGTCCCCGGACGGCACGGGTGGGCGGGCGAGATCGGGCACGTCTGCGTGGACCCGGACGGTCCGCCCTGCCCCTGCGGCTCCACCGGCTGCCTGGAACGGTACGCGGGCCGCGACGCCCTGCTCGGCACCGCCGGACTCCCCCTCGACGCGCCCCTGTCCGCCCTGGCCGACCGGGTGCGCGCAGGTGATCCCGCGGCGCGGCGTGCCGTGGACGCGGCCGTCCGGGCGCTGGGCGTGGCTTTGTCCGGCGCGATCAACCTGCTGGACGTCCCGGTCGTGCTGCTCGGCGGGCATCTGGCGGAGATCGCCGAGCTGATCGTCCCGCGGCTGCGTCCGGTGCTGGAACGCCGCGTGCTGTCCGCGCGCTGGGTGACCCCGCGCGTCGAGGCGCACGCCGGCGGTCCGGCCCCCGGAGCGACGGGTGCGGCTCTCCTCCGTCTCGCCGACGTCGTGCAGTACCCCTCCCGCTGGCTCTAGCCCTGGCCCCGAGCCACCGGGCCCGGCCGTCTCGACCGGATTACTTACCACGTGGTAGAAAATCCGGAATGGAGCGTGGCGCCGGTTCTGCGCTCTCCGGGCTTCGGAGGTTCTCGTGGTCGTTGCTGTCGTTCCGCTTCCGGAGTCGGTGCGTCCGGGCTCGGGCGAGGCGCTGCGCGTGACCGGGGCGTTGCGGGTGGCGGGCGGACCTGCCGAGACCGTGGCCGCCCTGGTGGGCCGGTTGCATGCGCCGGGGGCCGTCGCGGTCGATCGCGGCGCCCATCTGGCGCTGGAGCTGGGTGATCCGGAGGTGGAGCCGACCCCGGTCGAGGGGATCGACCCGCTGGGACGGAGCGAGGGCGGGCTTGAGGCCTATCGGCTCGTCGTCCGGGACGGTCGTGCCACGGTGACCGCTCGGTCCGAGGAGGGGCTGTTCCGCGGGGCGACGACGTTCGCGCAGCTCATCGACGCCGACGGCGTGGTCGCGCCGGTGGAGGTCACCGATTCGCCCGGCTTCGCCTGGCGGGGGCTGTCGATGGACGTGGCGCGCCGCTTCTTCACGGTGGACGAGTTGGAGCGGCTCATCGACCTGCTGGCGCTCTACAAGTTCAACGTCCTCCACCTGCATCTGTCGGACTCCCAGGCGTGGCGGCTGCCGATCACCGGCTGGCCGGGGCTGACCGCCGAAGAGTTCTACAGCCACGAGGACTTCGAACACCTCGTGGCCTACGCCGCCGCCCGGTTCGTCACCGTGGTGCCCGAGCTGGACATGCCCGGCCATGTCCTTGCCGCGGTACGGGCTTATCCGGAGTTGCAGGGCGCGGACGCCCCGGCGCATCGGTGGCTGGCCTATCTCGATCCGCGAGCGGCGGAGGCGCGGCGCTTCACCGCCGACGTCCTGGCCGAGTTGGCCCGGCTGTCCCCCGGGCCGTTCCTGCATCTGGGCGGGGACGAGGCGTTCGGCATGCCCGGCGAGCTGTACGCGCGTTTCGTCGACGAGGCGCTGCGAGTGCTGCGCGCCACCGGGAAGCGGGCGGTGGCCTGGCAGGAGGTCACGCGTTCGGGCGCGGTCGAACCTGACGACGTGGTGCAGGCCTGGACGGGCATCGGCGACGAGTTCGATCTGGAGAAGGCCCGCAAGGACACTCCGGAGGAACATCACCCGCTGCTGGAGACCGTCGCGGCGGCCTTCGCCGAGGCGGGCGGCGACGCCGCGCGGGCGGTCCGGGCGGGCGCGGCCGTCCTGGTCTCTCCGTCCAGCGTCCTGTATTTGGACCGGCCCTATGCCGAGGAGTCGCTGCGAGCCGAGCAGTCCGCGCGGCGCGGCGAGGTCGGTTTCGCCTCTTATTCGGCGCGCACCTGCCGGGAACAGTTCGACTGGACGCCGCACAGCCTGCCGGAGATCCCGCGGGACGCGCGGTTGGCGGGGATCGAGGCGGCGATCTGGTGCGAGACCGTCTCCGGCTTCGAGGACCTGGCCTTCCTGCTGCTCCCCCGCCTGCCCGGCGTGGCGGAGAAGGCGTGGACGCGGCAGGCGACCGGGTGGGAGGACCACCGCGGTCGCCTGGCGTCCCATGCCGTCTGGTGGGAGCGGCTCGGGTGGGGCGGCTACTACCGTTCGGCCGAGGTCTTCGGCTGAGGCGTCCGGGAGCGGCGGTCGGCCTCGAACGCCGTCCGCCGCTCCCGCTGCCGCCGGACGTCGGCGACGGGGGCCGCGAGCAGCAGGCTGCGCGTGTAGGGATGGGACGGTTCGGCGGTGACCGCGGCGGCGTCGCCGGTCTCCACGATGCGGCCGTCGCGCAGCACCGCGATCCGGTGGCAGGTGTACCGGACGACCGACAGGTCGTGGGTGATGAACAGGTAGGCGACGCCCGTCCGCTCCTGGATCTCCAGCAGGAGGTCCAGGACGGTCTTGCGCGTGGTGAGGTCGAGCGCGGAGACCGCCTCGTCGCAGACGACCAGCGCCGGTTCCAGGGCCAGGGCGCGGGCGATCGCGACGCGCTGGCGCTGCCCGCCGGAGAACTCGCGCGGCAGGCGGTGGGCCGCGTCGGCCGGCAGTCCGACGCCGTCCAGCAGCTCGCCGACCCGGCGGCGCGCGGCGCGCGCGTCGGTCCCGCCGGCCAGGAGCGGTTCGGTGAGGGTGTCGCCGATCGTCCGGGCGGGGTTGAGCGAACTGTAGGGGTCCTGGAACACGACCTGGAGGTCGGCGCCGAGCCTGCGGCGGCGGCGCCGGGAGGCGTTGTCGATGCGCTCCCCCGCGAACACGATCCGCCCGGACTCGACCGGGACGAGCCCCAGGACGGCGCGCCCGAGCGTCGTCTTGCCCGACCCGGACTCGCCGACCAGGCCGAGCGTCTCGCCCCGGCGCACGGTCAGCGAGATCTCCCGCAGGACCGGGACGGGCCTGGCCCGCAGTCCCCTGACCGGATAGGAGACCCGCAGGTCGTCGATGGTGAGCAGGTCGGTCATGCGGGCCTCGTCTCGGAGGTCGGGCGGGGCGTCCAGGGCGGGCGGGGCGGCGCGTCGTCCAGCACCGCGTCCAGCAGGGTGCGGGTGTAGGGGTCGCTCGGGTCGGTGAGCGTGCGCGCGGTGTCGCCGGTCTCGACGATCCGTCCGCTCCGCATGACCGCGACCCGGTCGCACAGGTCGGCGACGACGCCGAGGTCGTGCGTGACCAGCAGGACGCCGAGCCCGCGCTCGTCCCGCAGCCGCCGCAGCAGGCCGAGCACCTCGGCCTGGACGCGGACGTCCAGCGCGGTGGTCGGTTCGTCGGCGATGAGCAGCACGGGGTCGCAGGCCATCGCGCCCGCGATGAGGACCCGCTGCGCCATTCCGCCGGAGATCTCGTGCGGGTGGGAGCGGTAGACGCGCTCGGGATCGGCGATCTCGACCTGCCGCAGCAGGTCCAGCGCCTTGGCCCGGGCCTCGGCGCGCGACAGTCCCAGCACGTGCCGCATCGGCTCGGTCAGCTGGGCGCCGATGGTGACGGCCGGGTCGAGGTTGCTCATCGGCTCCTGCGGGACGTAGGCGACGCGCCCGCCGCGCAGCGCGCGGTGCTCCCGCTCGGGGAGCCCGACGGTCTCGACGGACGAGACGATGACGCTGCCCGCGGCGACGCGTCCGCCCTCGGGCAGCAGTCCGAGGATCGCGAACGCGGTCTGGGTCTTGCCCGAGCCGGATTCGCCGACCAGCCCGACGATCTCCCCGGGGCGCACGTCGAGGTCGACGTGGTGGACGACCGTCCGGACCCCGCCGCCGGCGAGGTCGTAGGCGACCGCCAGGCCGCGCACCGACAGGAGATCGGCCCGGTCCTCGCCGTCCGCGGCGTCCCTGGAATCTGCGGCACCTGCGGCGTCCGCGGCGGAGATGCCGGTGCGGGCCGCAGGGCGGGCGGCGGTGCGGCGCCTGCGCACCGGGGAGGCGCTGCGGTCCTCCAGGGCGTCGCGCAGGGCGGCGGCGAACAGGACGAGCGCGCCGTTGGTGAGGCCGAGGGCCAGGCCCGGCCAGACCAGCAGCATCGGCGCGGTCTGGATGTTGGTGAAGGCCTCGTTCAGCATCGCGCCCCAGGTCGGGGCGTCGCCGCTGCCGATGCCGAGGAACTCCAGGCCCGCCTGGAGGCCGATGGCGAGCCCGGCGACCAGCGCGGTCTGGATGATGATGGGCGCCCGCACGACGATGAGGACGTGCCGGGCGATGATGCGGGCGTCGCTCAGCCCGGACACCTTCGCGGCGTCCACGTACAGCTCGCCGCCGACGCCGACGACGATGCCCCGCACCAGCCGGAAGAACACCGGCGCGACGAGCACCCCGAGGACGATCATGAGCGTCCACACGGTGGAGCCGAGGATGGCGCGCGAGGCGAGCAGCACGACCATCGCGGGCAGCGCCATGACCAGGTCGGCGACGCGTCCGGCGACGGCGTCCGGGAGGCCCCGCCGGTATCCGGCGACGAGCCCGGCGGGGACGCCCAGCAGCAGCGCGACGGCCAGCGAGAGCGCGGCGCCGGCGAGGGTGGCGCGTCCGCCGTACAGCAGCCGGGACAGGATGTCCCGCCCGGCGGAGTCGAACCCGAGCGGGTGCCCCGCGGACGGTCCGCCGAACGCCTCCCGCAGGCTGGCGGCGCCCGGGCTCTGGGGGGCGAGCAGCGGCGCGAGCAGCACCGCCGCCACGATGACCAGCAGCACGACCGCCGCGCCGAGTCCGAGCGGGTCGCGGGCGAGCCTGCGCAGCACGCCCCGGCGCGGGCCGTCCGCGTCCACGGGGACGGCGACGGGCGAGGCGACCGGCGCGGCGCTCGGTGCGGCGCTCGGTGCGGCGCCGGGCGGGGTGGGTGCACCGGGGGTGCTCATGCCGTCCTCGCCTTCGGGTCGAGCCAGCCGATGAGCAGGTCGACCAGCAGGTTGACGATGACGACGCCGGTCACGCTGAACAGCACCAGCGCCATGATGACCGGGATGTCGCCGCGGGTGGTGTAGGTGACGGTCATGCTGCCGATGCCCGGCAGCCCGAAGATCTGCTCGACGATGACCGCTCCGCCGAGCAGCCCGACGAACTGGGTGCCGAGCACCGACACGGCGGGCGCCGCCGCGTTGCGCAGCACGTGCCGGGCCACGACGTGCCCGGGCAGGCCGCGGGCGCGCAGGGTGCGGACGTAGTCGCGGCGCAGCTGGTCGATGACCGAGCCGCGCACCTGCTGGGCGACCCCGGCGATCGCGCCGACCGACAGCGACAGCACCGGCAGGGTGATGGTCGACAGCCACCCGGACGGCGACTCGGTGAACGGCGTGTAGCCGATCGCGGGGAACCAGCCGAGCCGCACCGCGAACACCAGGACGATCACCAGGGTGACCAGGAACCCGGGCAGGGCGTACCCGAGCACGGCGAGGATCTGGACGGCCTTGTCGACCGGTCCGCGCCGCAGCCCGGCCCAGGCGCCGAGCAGGAAGGACACCACCGCGGTGACGGCGGTGACCCCGAGCAGCAGGCTGACGGTGACGGGCAGCCGGTTGGCGACGGCCCGGCCGACGTCCTCGCCGGTGAACCACGAGGTGCCGAGGTCGCCGCGGAGCAGGTGGCCGAGCCAGTCCAGGTACTGGACCAGGACGGGCCGGTCGAGGCCGAGGGCGGCGTTCTTGGCGTCGACGAGCCGCTGGTCGGCACTCTGGCCGAGCAGCTGGCGTCCGACGTCGGTGCCGGCCGCCGACAGCAGCAGGTAGGTGAGCAGGGAGATGACCAGCAGGAGCAGCACTCCCGCGGCGGCCCTGCGCAGAAGGAGGCGCAGCATCGTTTCCGGCTTTCGGTAGGCCGCGGGGCCGAGGCGGCCGGACGGGCGGGCGGTTCGCCCCGGCGGGCGGTTCGCCCCGGCAGGCGGCCCATCCGGCGGGCGGCTCGTCCCGGCGGGCGGTTCGCCCCGGCCCCGCGGGTCTCACTTCGCGGGCGCGTATCCGTAGATGGAGGGGACGGCCATGCCGGTCTGCGGCGTGATCTTCACGGTGCCGTCCGAGACGTGCAGGTAGGTCATCCGGTAGAAGGGGACGAACCAGGCGTCCTTGACCAGGTGGTCGTTGAGCGCGCGGAGGTCGGCCTTGGCGTCGGCCGCCGACCTGGGCTCGATCTTCGCCAGCAGGCCCTTGACGGTGTCGTCGGTGGTCCCGAACAGGTTGAAGGTGCCGGGCAGCACGAGATCCTTGATCGTCAGCCAGTCCTCGGCGGGCTGGCCGATGTTCATCACCATGCCGGAGTAGGCCCGGTCGGTGAAGATCTTCCGCACCGCCGAGGCGTCCACCTGGTCCCACTGGAGGGTGATGCCGACGGCCTTGAGGTCGGTCTGCAGCGAGGTGGCGAGGGCGTCGGAGACGATCGCGGGGATGCGCGGCAGCTTCAGGGTGAACCCGCCGCCGTAGCCCGCCTGGGCCAGCAGCGTCCGGGCCTTGGCCTGGTCGAAGGGGTAGGCCCGGTCGAGGCTCGGGTCATAGGCGGCCGAGGCGGTGCCGAAGACCTGGTCGGTGATCTCGCCGCGGTCGTGGCGGATCTGCTTGAGCATGGTCGGCCGGTCGATGGCGTAGTTGATCGCCTGCCGGACCCGGACGTCCTTCAGCGCGGGCGTGATGACGCCGCCCCGGTCGAACAGCAGGATGCCCTGGAAGTCGAAGCGCTGCGGCGTGGTCTTCAGCCGGCGGTCGGCCTCGGCGCTGATCTGCTGGCCGGCGTCCTGGAGGAGGGCGGCGTTGATCTGCCCGGTCTTGAGGCCGTTGACGATGGCGGTCTCGTTGTCGAAGTAGCTGATGGTGATGGTGTCGTAGGGCAGGTGCTCGCCCCAGTAGTGCTTGGCGCGGGTGAAGACCCAGCGGGTGCCGATCGCGCTGCGCGCCTGGTCGAGCTCGTAGGGACCGGTGCCGTCCGGCCGGGTCTTCAGCGCGTCGCCCTTGGCGAAGGCGGCCGGGTCGGCCATCAGTCCCGCCGAGTCGCTCAGGTAGAAGATCATCGCCGGGTCCGGCCGGGTCAGGGTGAGCTTCACGTGCGTGGGGTCGACGACGGTGACGGACTTCAGCGCGGCGAGGGTCTTGGCGTCGGCGCCGCCGCCCTTCTGGAAGCGCTCCAGGTTGGCCTTGACCGCTTTCGCGTCGAACGGCGTCCCGCCGTCGAACGTGACGCCCTGGCGCAGGGTCAGCGTCAGCTGCGTCCGGGTGGCGTCGTAGGTCCACGCGGTGGCGAGCATCGGCGCGTAGGAGCCGTCGGCGTTGCGCTTGATGAGCGTGTCGTAGACGGCCTGGAAGTACGGCAGGGCGCTGCCGACCGCGGCCACCGGGTCGAGGCTCTGCGGGAGCGTCATCGTCGCGATGTCGAGCGACGCGTCCTTGGCCGTCCCGGAGCCCTTGCCGCCGGTGCAGCCGGTGAGCAGGGTCGCCGCCGCGATCAGGGCCGCGGCGGCGCGGAGGGGGTGCTTCATGATCGCCACTTCCGATGGGGGTGAGGACCGTCCCGGACGGGAGGTGACGGTGAGCATAACCACAAAATTTACCAGGTGGTAGGTTTTGTGGCCGGAAAACTGACCACGTGGTAGGTTCGCTGCGCTGCGGGGCCGCCCCGCGTGCTCATACGGTTCTCCCAGCACCGTCCGAGCGGTGGAGCCGCAAGCACCCGAGGCACAGGAGACAGACGTGACGTCGCCCAAGCAGGACCGGATCCCCAAAGGCGAGCGCACCCGCTCGCGCATCCTGGAGGCGGCGACCGAGCTGTTCTCCCAGTCGGGCTTCCGGGTGGTGTCGCTGCGCGACATCGCCGCGCACGCGGGTCTCACCCACGCGGGCCTGCTGCACCACTTCAGCGGCAAGGAGGACCTGCTGCTGCAGATCCTCAGCCACCGCGACGCCGTGGACGCCAGGCTGCTGTTCGCCGAGGACCCCGACGGCGGAGCCGCGTCCCTCCTCCAGGTCATCGTCGGGTTCGTCGAGCGCAACACCGGGACGCCGGCGATGGTCGCGCTGTACGTGAAGGTCTCGGCCGAGGCCACCGACCCCGAGCATCCCGCGCACGCCTACTTCACCAAGCGGTACCGGGTGATCCGCAAACGCATCACCGAGATCCTCGCCGCGCTGGCCGCCGAGGCGGGCCTGCCGCTGGCCGCCGACTCCGCCGCGCGCCAGCTCATCGCCCTGATGGACGGCCTGCAGACCCAGTGGCTGCTCGATCCCGACTCGGTCGACATGCGGGCCGAGGTGATCTCCTTCCTCGACCGCCTCGGCCTCGACACCACCGCGGCCCGCACCGCCGCTCCGCCCCTCTCTTCGCCCACGTCTTCGCCCACGTCTTCGCCCTCGTCTTCACCCTCGTCTTCGCCCTCGACCGATCCTGAGGTGACCTGATGGACCAGTCCCCCGCCGCCGACGCGTCCGCAGCCGAGGCGATCTCCCCCGGCGCGTCCGCCGCCGGGCTCTCACTGCCCGAGCGCGCGTCCCTGACGTCCGGGAGCGGGACCTGGACGACCACGGCCGTGCCCAGCGCGGTCCGCGAGATCACCGTCTCCGACGGGCCGCACGGCATCCGCCGCCAGGACGCCGCGAGCGGGGACGCCCTCGGGCTGCTGCACAGCCTCCCGGCGACCTGCTTCCCGCCCGCGGTCACGCTCGGGTCGTCCTGGGACCCGGACCTGGCCCGCCGGATCGGCGCGGCGCTGGCCGCCGAGGCGGCGTCCCTCGGCGTGGACGTCGTGCTCGGGCCGGGGGTGAACATCAAGCGCTCCCCGCTGTGCGGCCGCAACTTCGAGTACTTCTCCGAGGACCCGCACCTGACGGGCGTCATGGGCGCCGCGCTGGTGGAGGGCGTCCAGTCGGGGGGCGTCGGCGCCTGCGTGAAGCACTTCGCGGTCAACAACCAGGAGACCGACCGCATGCGCGTGAACGCCGAGGTCGACGAGCGGACGCTGCGCGAGATCTACCTCGCCGCGTTCGAGCACATCGTGCGGACGGCGCGGCCGTGGACGGTGATGACGTCCTACAACCGGATCAACGGGGTGTACGCGAGCGAGAACCGGTGGCTGCTCACCGACCTGCTGCGCGGCGAGTGGGGCTTCGACGGGCTGGTGATGTCGGACTGGGGCGCGGTCAACGACCGGGTCGCCGCCGTGGCCGCCGGCCTGGACCTGGAGATGCCGCCGACCGGCACCGACGACCAGATCGTCGCGGCCGTCGCCGACGGGCGGCTCGCCGAGGACGCCGTCACCGCCGCCGCCCAGCGCGTCCTCGACCTGGCCCGCCGGACCGAGCGCACCGCGCCGCCTCCCCCGTGGAGCCCCGACGAGCACCACGCCCTCGCCCGGGAGGCCGCGGCCGCCTCGGCCGTGCTGCTGAAGAACGACGGCGTCCTGCCTCTGGCGCCCGGCGTCCGGGTGGCCGTCCTCGGGGAGCTGGCGCGGACCCCGCGGTACCAGGGGCACGGCAGCTCGCACGTCGTGCCGACGCGGTTGGACGACGCGTGGAGCGTCCTCGCCGAGCGGCTTGGCGGACGAGCCGCCTTCGCCGCCGGGTACCGCCTCGACGGCACCGACGATCCCGGACTCCTGCGGGAGGCCGTGGACGCCGCGGCCGGCGCCGACGTCGCGCTGCTCTTCCTGGGGCTGCCCGCCGAGGAGGAGTCGGAGGGGTTCGACCGCACCCACCTCGACCTGCCCGCCGTCCAGCTCGGGCTGCTCGACGCCGTCGCCGCGACCGGGACGCCCGTGGTCGTCGTGCTGGCCAACGGCGGCGTCGTGTCCGTCGCGCCGTGGCGGGACGGGGTCGCGGCGATCCTGGAGACCTGGCTGCCCGGGCAGGCCGGCGGCTCGGCGACCGCGGACCTGCTGCTCGGCGTGACGAGCCCGTCCGGGCGGCTCACCGAGACGATCCCGCTCCGGCTCGCCGACACCCCGTCCTACCTGCACTTCCCCGGCTCGGACGGCCGCGTGGTGTACGGCGAGGGCCGCTACGTCGGCTACCGGTACCACCAGACGCTCGACGTGCCCGTCGCCTACCCGTTCGGGCACGGCCTCACCTACAGCCGCTTCGGCCACAGCGCCCTCGACGCCGTCCGCGCGGGCGACGGCTGGGAGGTCGGCGTCACCGTCACCAACGAGGGCGACCGGTTCGCGCACGAGGTCGTCCAGCTTTACGTCGGGCCGGACGGCCCGCACGCCGACCGGCCGCGCCGCGAGCTGCGCGGCTTCCGCAAGGTGGGGCTGGAGCCGGGGGCGTCCGCGCGGGTGACCTTCGAGCTCCGGCCGCGGGACTTCGCGGAATGGTCGGTGTCCCGCGGCCGGTGGAGCGTTCCCGCCGGGACGTTCCGCGTCGAGATCGGCGCCTCGGCCGCCGACGTCCGGCTCGCCACGACCGTGACCTGCGACGGCGACGGGCACGTGGACGAGCTCGGCCCGATGTCCACGCTGCGCGAATGGCTCGACCATCCCGTCGGCTCGAAGCTGCTGCGCGACGCCCTCAGCACCTCCCCCACTCCCCGGCTCGGGCAGGGCGACTCGGCGCTGGTGCGGCTCGCGCTCGGCATCCCGCTGAAGAAGTTCCAGACCTTCGGCATCGGTCTCAGCACCGACGTCGTGGACCGGCTCGTCGCCGCCGTCCGCGACCACTCCGCGCGCGAAGAGCAGCCAGCATGCGGAAAGCAGTCGGCGCGCGAAGAGCAGGACGCCCGGTGAACGACCGGGACTCGCCGTCGCCGTCCCGACCCGGACCTGCTGGAAAAGTGGAAGAGGAGAAGCGCATGTTCCCCGAAGGATTCCTCTGGGGCGCGGCCGGATCGCCCCACCAGACCGAGGGCAACAACCTCGCCAGCGACCTCTGGGAGCTGGAGAACCGGCCCGGCGGTTTCCTGCCCGAGCGCAGCGGCGACGCCTGCGACTCCTACCACCGCTGGCCCGAGGACCTCGACATCGTGCGCGGGCTCGGCCTCGACGCCTACCGGTTCGGCATCGAATGGGCGCGGATCGAACCCGTCCGGGGCCGGATCTCCCGCGCGGCGCTGGCCCACTACCGGCGGATCATCGAAGGCTGCCTGGAGCGCGGGCTCACCCCCGTCGTCACCCTGCACCACTTCACCAGCCCGCTGTGGTTCCAGGCCGCCGGAGGCTGGACGGCCCCCGACGCGATCGCGTCCTTCCGGAGCTACGTGCGGGCCGTCCTGCCGATCCTGGACGGCGTCACCTGGGTCTGCACCGTCAACGAGCCGAACATGCTCGCCATGATGGCCAGCATGATCCGGAAGGAGAAGCGCAGCGAGAACGTCGCCGGCGCGATGCCCCCGCCGGACCAGGCCGTCGCCGAGGCGCTCATGGCCGCCCACCGCGCCGCCCGCGAGGAGCTGTCCGCGCTCCCCGGCGTCCGGTCGGGCTGGACGGTCGCCAACCAGAACTTCGAACCGGTCGACGGGGCCGACGCCGAATGCGACCGCTGGGCCTGGACGCGCGAGGACCAGTTCCTCGACGCCGCCGACGGCGACGACTTCATCGGCGTCCAGGCGTACACGCGCGTGCGGATCGGCCGCGACGGCGCCCTGCCCGTCCCCGAGGGGGCCCGGACGACGCTCACCGGCTGGGAGTACTATCCGGCCGCGCTCGGCAACGCCGTCCGCCACACCGCCGCCCGGCTCCCCGGCACCCCGATCCTGGTCACCGAGAACGGCATCGCCACCAGCGACGACACCGAGCGCATCGCCTACACCAGGGACGCGCTCACAGGCCTCGCCGACGCGATCGCCTCCGGCATCGACGTCCGCGGCTACCTGCACTGGTCGCTGCTCGACAACTACGAGTGGGGCAGCTACCACGCGACCTTCGGCCTGGTCGCCGTCGACCGCACCACCTTCGCCCGCACTCCCAAACCCAGCGCGAGCTGGCTGGGCGCCTTCGCGACGTCCCAGAAGCAGCGAGCCGTTTCCTGAGAGCCGGCCGGCAAGCGTCCGGCCCGGCGACGCCGGGCCGGACGATGCCTAGAGGTCGCACGCACCCTCCTCATCCCCGGTTCTCGACTTCACGCCATCGACGACCTGCGGCACCCCTGGTCCCTTCGCGCTGGACGGTCCGGCGAAGCCGTGTCGGCAACTCGTACCGAGCGCAGCGATGACTTTCGCGGGGAGTCCGCCTCTGTATAGGTATGAGCTCATCCGGTACACGGGCAGCCCTGAGAGTCGTTGAGCCGGAAGGAGACCTCCGCCGCGGGTGGTGCGGCCGAGACCGCCGTGGTGGATGCCCGCCGCGCACGGTGGCATGGACCGGTGGAATCGGATCCACACGATGTACGCGCGCGACCACGACGGCGCACTCCACCCACATGCGCTGCACGTGCTGACATTCACCACCGAGGGCGTCTGCCGGATCGTCGCGTTCCACGGCTCAGATCTGTTCCCGCTGTTCGGGCTCTGACATGGCCGACGGCATGTCCGAATCAGAAAACACCACCCGGGACGACGAGGAGCTTCACGCACAGCTGAGGAGCACGATTTCGCTCAGCCCAGTTCCTCTCCGGCGAGGTGGACCAGGACGTTGATCAGGCGCGCATCGAGGGGCAGATCCTCGGCGAGGTGATCCGGGGTCCGGACGTCCCAGGTAGTGCTCTGGAGGGTGATGTCCTGAGCGCGGGGCTCGTCCTGGGTGATGAGCGCCAGGGCGAGGTCCAGAGTGGGGCTCGGCCCGTCCAAGGTGGCTCGGAAATCGGTGAACTGCCTGAGGTAGGGCGTGGCTGCCGACGGATTGAGCGCGGCCAGAACGATTAGCCAGGCTTTGTGGGCTTGCGGCGATGGCCGCCACAACGCCAGCAGGTCGGGGACGGCATCGGCGACGGCCCGGGTCGTCAGAGCCTCCGGGCTGTCGCCATCGGGCTCGCAGAGTGCCCAGGCGTTCTGAGCGGCGATATGGAGCAGGTGCCAAAGGAGTTCGAGACGGCGTTCGGAAAGAATCCTCGGCGCGATTGCGATCTGCACCAGGAACGGAATGGTGCGCGCCGTCGCCGAATACACGGTGCCCTGGTGCACGATGGCACTGAAGTACTCGTGCAGGGCGTCTGACCAGCCCTCGTCGTTGGCCGCCAGCGCTCGAAGGAGGTCGGGCGTGTCGTCCGCAGAGCCGTATGCGTGGTCGAGGGAGGACCAGTCGACGTCGTCCAGTCCGGTGAGCGCGATCGGTCCTCCCTCGCCTGACAGCGATGAAGGTCCGTGGTCCAGCCGCCGCGGGACCACGGCGCTCGGGGCGCGGGGCGGGGTGTGAGCGAAGGACGCCAGACGAAGTTCCCGCACGTCCTCCACCGTCCGGTCGACGAGCAGCCCGTCGAGGGAGCCGAGTTGCGGCGGACTCGGATGGCGGACGCCATAGGCGTCCTTCAGTCGCGCGACGAACCGGCGCTCCTCGGCCGTCCACCACTCGATGTCGTCGTCGGGATAGGGCCCGTCGTCCCACGCCAGGACACGCCAGCCCGGTTCGTCACCCCACCGACCGCGGTACGTGCAAGGGGTGAGCGAGACCTGGGTGTAGCCCCGCTCGATGAAGACCTCCGCGATTCGCCGAGCCGTCATCTCGTCCGCCACCGCGACATCAGCGGCTTCGCTCCACCGCTCGAGAACCTCCGCGAATCCGGTCACGCTGCGGCATTCTAGGCAAGTCCGGCCCAGGCACAGCCCAGACGGCATTCCATACTTGGCGCCCGAACTGATCCCGGGGGTCGAGGCCGGGTGCGTCTTGGCTGGTGGGCGCGGCCGGATGGATAGGTTCGGGGCGTGGAAGACGATGTTCGTGTGCTGGTGGTCGACGACGAGCCGGCGGTGCGCGAGTCCGTGGGCGACACGCTCGGGCTGGACGGCTACGAGATCCGGTCGGCGCCGGACGGGGAGTCGGCCCTGCGCGAGGCCGCCGCGGCGGCACCGGACGCGATCGTCCTGGACGTCATGATGCCGGGCCTGGACGGCCTGGCCGTCTGCCGGTCCCTGCGGGAGAAGGGCGATCGCACGCCGATCCTGATGCTGACGGCGCGGGACGCGGTGAGCGACCGGGTCGACGGCCTGGACGCGGGCGCCGACGACTACCTCGTCAAGCCGTTCGCGCCGGAGGAGCTGCGGGCGCGGGTGCGGGCGCTGCTGCGCCGCATCCGGGCGGTGCCGTCCGGCGAGCCCCTCGGGTACGGCGACCTCAGCTTGTATCCGGAGGCGCGGCAGGGACGACTGGGCGACCGGCTCGTCCAGTTCAGCGAGACCGAGTTCGCGCTGCTGGAGCTGCTGGTCCGCAACGCCGGGCAGGTCCTCCCCCGCGAGGTGATCATGGACCGGGTGTGGGGCTACGACTTCGGGCCGGAGTCCAACTCGCTGGGCGTCTATGTCGGCTACCTGCGACGCAAGCTGGAGGCCGGCGGCGAACCGCGGCTCGTGCACACCGTCCGGGGCGTCGGCTACGTCCTGAGGGCGGGATGAGCGGCCGGGTGGACGACGAGCGGGTGCCGTGGTGGCGGCGGGTGCCGCTGCGCACCCGGATGGCGGTGCTGGCCGCGCTCGCCATGGCGGTCGCGGTGGCGGGCGCGGCGGTCGTCGCCTACGCCGCGGTCCGGCAGGCGCTGCACGTCGAGTTGGACCGCTCGCTGGAGCGGCAGTCCGCGCAGGTGGCGCGCGACGTGCGGGCGCGCGGCTGGACGACGCGGACCGGGACGTGCGCGTGGATGACGACGCCGTGCGCGCAGATCGTCCGCGGCGACGGCACCACCGAGCCGGACGAGGCGAACCTGCCGGTGACACCGCGCGTCGTGCGGGTCGCGAACGGCTTGAGCAGGCCGTACTTCTCCGACGCCGCGGCGCGCGGCCTGCCGGTGCGCGTCTACACCGCGGCGATCGAATCGGACGGTTCGCACCGCGCGCTGCAGGTCGGGGCCCGCACGGACAACATGAGCCGCACTCTGGAGCGGGTGCGGCTGGCGTTGCTCGCCACCGTCGCCGCCGGCGTGGCCGGGGCGGGGTTGCTGGGTTACCTGGTCGCGGGCGGGGCGCTGCGTCCGGTGTCGCGGCTGACGAGCGCAGCCGAGCGGATCGCGGCGACCGGCGATCCGGGCCTGCGGATCACCCCGGGCGGATCGGACGAGCTGGGGCGGCTGGCCGCCAGCTTCAACGCCATGCTCGCCGCGCTGGAGGAGTCGGTCACCGCGCAGCGGCGGCTGGTCGCGGACGCCTCGCACGAGCTGCGCACGCCGCTGACCAGCCTGCGCGCCGACATCGAGCTGCTGGACGCGCTGCCGCCGCCGCGCCGCGAGCGGGTCCGGGAGCGGCTGCGGGCGCAGCTCGCGGGGCTCGGCGACCTGGTCGGCGACCTCATCGAGCTGGCGCGCGGCGACGAACCCGCCGGGGAGAGGGAGGACGTCCGGCTGGACCACCTCGTCGAGCACTGCGCCACCCAGGCGCGGACGCGGTGGCCGGAGACGGAGTTCACCGTGGACGCCCGGCCCGCGCTGGTCGCCGGCGACCCGCGGCGGCTGGCCCGCGCGCTGGCGAACCTGCTGGACAACGCCGCCAAGTTCGGAGGCGGACGGCCCGTGGAGGTCACCGTCCGGCCTGCGGACGGCATCAGGCCGCCCGGCACGGCTGTGAAGGACCGTGCCGAGCGGCCTGGTGGCGCACCGCAGGTGGAGGGAGAACAGGGAACGGGCGGCGAGGTCGCCGTGCGCGATCACGGACCGGGCATCGACCCCGCCGACCTCCCCCACGTGTTCGACCGCTTCTACCGGGCGTCCACCGCTCGCGGCCTGCCCGGCTCCGGTCTCGGCCTGGCGATCGTCGCCCAGGTCGCCCGCGAACACGGCGCGCGGGTGGCGGCGGAGCCCGCTCCCGGAGGCGGCACGCTCATCCGCTTCACCTTCGGCTGAAGCCTCCGGACGGCAGCAGGCGTTGCGCGTCCGGGCGTCCGGTCGCCCCCGCAACGGGCGAACTCACCTGACCGATCCCGTCGGGGATAGGGGTCACGGGCAGAGGGTCCGCGGCGCCTGGCCGTGCACGGTCGCCTGCACGCAGCCGGGCTTGAGCCCCTGGTAGGGCTTCGTCCCGAAGTTGGCGGTCATGGTGAGGGCGCCGTCGCCGAACACCGTCCGCTGGACCTGGTGGTCGGACGTCAGCCACCGGAAGTCCGTCATGGGCTTCGTGGCGGCGACCTGGTGCAGCGGTTGGAAGAAGTGCTGCAGGTTCGCCATCTCCTTGCCGTGCTCGTCCAGCGTCGTGGCGTCGACCGTGAAGTTCAGCGGGATGTTGTAGAGCATGCTCATCAGGATCCGCGTCGTCTTGACGTTGGGCAGCTTGTACAGCGACATCTCCCACCGGTCCAGGTTGACGACCGAGTCGTGCAGCACCGTCTCGTAGAGCGGCAGCCGGTAGGCCGGGTCGTACATGCTCTTGACGGCGTCGGCGGGCAGGTCGACCGGCTTGAAGAAGAATTTCGGGTCGTCGGCCGGGTAGTAGCCGCCCCACGTCGCCTTGTCCTTCTGCAGGGGCCACAGGACGTTGAGCCCGTCGGCGGCGGCGCCGTGGTCGAAGGCGATGGCCTGGTTCGCCCAGCCCGCCGCGTTCTCCGACCCCAGCACCAGCTTGTCGCCGCCGGACAGCCGCTGCATCCGGTCGATGCGGTTGGCGCGGTCCTGCGCCTGCGTCATCGGGTGGGACGGGCTGTGGTCGTCGTACAACTCACCGGCGGCGTCCACGTCCAGGAAGTAGCTGTCCGCGCCGTTCGCGGTCATCTGCTTGGTCCGCTGCGCCATGTAGTGCTTGGACGGTTCCTGCTGCTTGAGGTACTGGGAGCTGAGGTAGCAGCCCCGACCGCCGAACCCGGTCTCGGGCTTCCCCTGCGCGTCGCGCACGCACCCGTCCGGGTACACGCCGCCGGGCCACTTGGAGGACGGGTTGTCGGCGGTCTTCGGATCCTGGGCGTTGGCGAACGAGTCGTACGGCCCGACCAGGTAGCCGTCCTTCTTCGCGGCGTCCACGGCGTCGCGCTTCATGGGGTCGGCGCCGGAGTCGTAGCCGAGCCACATGCGGTCCAGCCCCAGCCGCTTCATCTTCTGGACGGACGCGGCCGACCGCGCCGGACCCCACAGGTAGGCGTGGTAGGCGCCGACCAGCTTGCCGGCGGCCGGGTTGCGGGCGATCTTCTCGCGCAGCGAGCCGAGCCGGTGGTGCTGGGCGAGCCACGCCCGGTAGTCCTGCGCGGACGCCACCGGCGAGGCGCCGCCGAGCGAGAACTCCACGTCGTAGTCCTTGGCCTCGCCGAAGCCGTGCGTCGTCTCGCCGTGCAGGCGCCCGCCGGAGGAGACGAACTTCAGCGAGGTGCCGATGTCGGTCGGGACGATGTAGTTCGCGGAGTGCGCGCCGTCCTGGAATCCCCAGAACGGCATGGTCATACCGCCCGCCATCGCGATGTCGGAGCCGGCGAACCTCGCCTTCGCCGAGTTCCAGAACGGGTCGTCCACCGGAATGCCCAGGCCCTCGCCCGTCGGCACCGACAGCCGCGCCGTCGAGCGGTCCGTGCCCGTCAGCGGCCAGCGGAGATCACCGGCCCGGTCGGAGTGCAGACGCATCACCAGCCGTCCGGCGTGTGCCTTAGCGGTGACGGTGATGCCGCGCGACGGGTACGACCAGCTCGCGGCGCCGCCCTTGTGCGTGATCCTGCCCGGTGCGCCGAGCCCCTGCGCAGGCGCGGACAGCGTCAACCGCGCACCGTCGGCGGTTCTCGCCGTCACGCCCAGGTTCGCGGCGTCCACCCGCGCCGAGCCGCCCTGGATCGGGACGACGACCTGCCCGCCCTCGACCTTGACCGGCGCCGACGCAGCCGCCGGCACCGCCGCGACGGGCGCGCCACAGGCGGTAACCGCCGCAACCGCCCCCACGGTGATCGCACCGAGGCCGAACATCGTTGTCTTGGTTGTCTTGGCCATGCCCCACAAGGTGCCGCCCCGGCATAAGAGCTTTTTAAGCGCGCCCGCTCGCAGCGTGTCGACGTGTCCGAATGCCGTACGTCAGTGGTGGGTTGGCCGGGTCCCTCGTCAGGGGTTGAGGGTGATGGTTCGGGTGAGGGTGCTTGCGTTCCAGGAGGCGGTGACGGTCACCTGGATGGGCGAGGTGATCGGCCCGGTCGTGGTGCCGGTGAAGGTCACGTACTCATAGCCCTTCGAGATGGTCACGGTGGCGGGAACCACCAGGTGCGGGTCGCTGCTGGTCAGCGTGACGACCGAGTCCCGGCTCACCTCCGCGACCGGCCGAATCTCACCGGTGAACCCCTGGCCCGCGGTCACCTGGTCGGGAACGGTGAACGACGACAACCCCTCGGGGCCGACGCGGAACAGTCCTCGAACGCTGTCGCCGTCGAGCGAGGCGGTCACCCAGACCCGCTTTCCCGTCGCGAGTGTGCCGACCTTCAGGACGAAGGGCGCGGAGGTCTTCCCGGCGGGGACGATGACCCGGTCCGGGACCGTCACGTCGGGGTCGTCGCTGGCCAGGGCGACGACCGAGTCGTGGTCCACCGGATCGGTGAGCGACACGGTCTCGGTGACCGACGTCCCGTTGGGCAGCTGCTCGCGGGTGCCGGACAGCGCGTCGAGGTTGCCGGGCCCCCGCACCTGGAGAATGCTCTGGCTGACCACGTCCGGAATCGAGGCGGTGATCACGAACTGGCGCGGGGCGGCCTGGGCGGCCGCGATCGCCTGGAACGTCCCCGAGGTGGCCCCGGCGGGGATGGTCAGAGACGTGGTGCTGAGGGTGACCTCGCGGTCATTGCTCCCCAGCGAGACGACGGTGCCGCCCGCCGGCGCCGCCCGCGAGAGGACGACGGTGCCGGTCAGCGGGTGGCCCGGCCGCACGTAGCCGCGGTTGGTGGTCACGGTGAAGCCCATCCGGGACTGCACCGTCAAGCTGACCGGTCCCAGCTTCCGCCCGTCGGAGGTGGACGCGGAAATGCCCACCACAACGTCGGACGCCTGCACGTTCTTGGCCCTGACGCCGAGCGGTTTCACCACGCTGGTGGCGATCGTGAACTCAGCCGAGGTGCGGTGCGCCGCAACCGTGATCTGGGACGGCACCCGGGCCAGGGCGGGATTGCCGCTGACCAGATGGACCGGCAGCCCCGCGCTGGGAGCGGCACCGGTCAGCGTGACGGTCCCGGTGGCGCTGTTGCCGCCTTCCACCGGGTTGGGAGCGATGGTGAGGGCCGACAGCCGCACCGGCGCCGGAGGCTTGGCGGCGGGCAGCACCCGCAGCGTGGTCCGCGCGTGCAGGCGGCCCGAGCCGACCTGAAGCCAGCGGGACTCCGCCTTGCGCACCCCGGGAGTGGTGACCTTGAAGGTCGCCCAGTGGGCGCGGCGCGGTACCCGGATCGAGCGCGGTGTGCCCAACCCGGCCGACGACACCTTCAGCGCCAGGCCATGGACGCCGGCCGCGCACTTCAGGTGGACCTTCGCAGTCGCCTTCGCCCCACCGACGACCGGATTCGGCGAAACCACCACACCCACCGCCTGACGGCAGGCCGAGGCGTCGGCACTCTCCGCCAGGCCCACCACCGCTGAAGCCGCCCCCACCAAGCAAGCGGTAAGCCCCACCAACACCCGTCGCACGGTTCCTCCAAGATCAGCCAGCGAGGCATTCCACCACAAGCCGCGCACTACCGTCACCGACCTTGACGTGCCGACCACTTCCGGACGAGCACCATCCCACGATGATGAGCGGCCGCAATCAGAAAAGGGGCCGCAGTAGCACCGCTCCACTGCTGGGTCGATCTTCGCGAGGGCGAGATGAGCTGACCGCTGCCCGGCGGGCTGCCGACCCCCCAAGGTGTTGCTGTGCGCGGCATCGGCGCCAGGTGTGATCGGCCGGGCCAGTGAGGTTGGCGAGAATCCGTTGGAAAGTGTCGATCCAGCCAATGGCCCGCGTCGGCCGCGCCCCCTACCGTCAGTACGCGGCGAGACCATTCACCGAGCGGGTGAGCGTCGAGCTGTCGCGGGCGACGGCCTGCCGATGGCCGGGCTCATCGACGGCCGCAATTCCGTCGCCCATCACGAGTGCTTCGAGGCTGTTCGAACGTGAGTGCCGCGGCGTCGCCTGCTGCGACCTCGGGCTTGCCCCGGGTGAACGCCTGACCTATCCCCTGTCCCTGCGACGAAAGCGCACAACCGGTTATGGCCAAGATTTTCCTCATTCTCCACGTCCTCGCGGCGGTCATCGCCGTAGGCCCGGTCACGGTGGCGGGCAGCATGTTCCCCGCTGCGGCCCGCAAAGCCGCAGCGGGCCCCGACCGGCCCGATTCGGTCGCCGCCGTGCGGTTGCTGCACCGGATCTGCCAGGTCTACGCCTTCGTCGGCCTGGCCGTACCCGTCCTCGGGTTCGCGACCGCGAGCAGTATGGGCGTCCTGGGCAGCCCCTGGTTGATCGTCTCCATCGCGTTGACCGGCGCCGCCGCGCTCGTGCTCGCGCTGCTCGTCCTTCCTGGCCAGGCGGCCGCCATCGCCGACCTGAACGGCAGCGCCACCGACGATGGCGATGCCACGACGGGCGCGGCGGGTCTCGAGGCCGCCCAGATCCGGCGGCTGGCCATGCTGACCGGCATCTTCAACCTGCTGTGGGCCACAGTCACCATCCTGATGATCGTCCGCCCCGGTTCCTCCACGGGAGCGTGACCCCATTCCCGTGACCACCGCACTTCCGGCGACGCCGAGCACGTCGGCCGATCCCTACCACTGCGCCTGCGGGTGACGGCCCGCTCCTCGGGCGTTCTCCTCTCTCCGGCCGGTGCGAACGATCAACGGGGATGGACGCTGCGCTTTGTCGCCGCCGTCCTGTCCAGCGCGGGCCTGGGCCCAGGGCTTCGGGGTGGGCGGGGACAGCCGTGTCGTCCGCTGATGCCGTCCTAACGGAGGGTGCCGGTCAGCTTAGGCAGGTGGGCGCCGGGCCGTGAAGTACCGGTTGGACCGCCTCAGGAAGACCAACGGGATGAATGCGGCCATCGCGAGCAGGTCCAGGGTGCTGCGCGCGTAGTCCAGGACGAGGTACGAGCTCGGGACCTCGAAGAAGGGGGGTACGTTCGCGGTCGTGAAGCCCTGGGTGTCGCCCTGGATCAGCGCGACGAGGCTGGTCAGGGCCCACACGGAGGCGAGCACGGTCAGGGTGATCCGGGCCCAGTGCCGACCGTTGCGCATCTTGAGGCCGAGCAGGATCCACAAGCCGCTCAGGAGCAGGTAGAAGGCCGTGAAAAAGACGAACAGGCCGAGCAGGAGCCCGTTCACCTTGTCATGGAGTTCATGCATCGACGCCTGAACGTCCCCGCCGGTCGTGCCGAACACGTCGTCCACGGCCCGCTTCACGACCACGAAGGCGGCCACGTTAAGCACGGTCGCAAGCGGCGGCACCATGACCGCGATCCAGAACGCGATCTCGACCGCGGCCGGTCGCCTGCCGCTGAAACCGTACGAGTGCGGCGAAGTCATGCGACAGAACTGTAGGCCTGCGCGAAGGCCGAGTGCAGACAGACGCACTCCCGGCGCGCGGTCTCCACCGGGTCGGCGTCCGGCTCGATCAGGCCGCCCGGTATTTCGAGAGTCCACCCGTCCGCGGCCGTGCGGTCGTCCGCGGCCCGGTGGCCGTCCGCGGCGCCCGCGAGGTACTTGCCCGCCCGGAACTGGCGGCACAGCGCGACGCGGCGCGAGCTCCAGTCCACCGGCAGGACGTAGGCGCTGTCGCCGCGATGGAGGACGTGCCGCACCAGGCGGCGGCCACGGCCGTCGGGCGAGGTGACGACGAATCCGTGCTCGCGGTACTCGTACCGGCCGGAGCCCAGCAGCCGGCCGCGCGCGTGCTCCACCGGCGGCACGGCGGGTTCAGGCACGGCGGCCACGGGCGGCGCGGTCGATCCTCCGGGTCACCTGCGCGCACAGCACGTCGAGCTTCTCGCGCAGTTGTCCCGGGGTGAACATCACGTTGGCGAACGCCTTCCCCTCGACGGGGTAGGTGGTGTTGAAGACGTTCGCGTACGAACGCACCACCAACGGCTCCTCCAGGTAGCCTCGGCCCTGGTCACCCGTGACGGGACCCGGGTGTCCCTGGAGAAGATCGCCCGCCAGGCCGAGGTCGGCTCTGCGACCCTGCACCGGCATTTCCCCTCCCGGCGCGCCCTGCTCCAGGAGGTCTTCCAGGACATCGTCGAGCGCCTTCGCCGGCGAGCCGGCGAGCTGGCCGACGGCGACCCCCGAACCTGCCTCGACACATGGCTGGAAGAGCTGACCGTGTGCGCCGCCGAAACCCGCGGCCTGGGCGCATGGCTGGCCGCCGAAGCAGACGGCGAACCGGACGATCCAACGACCGCCCGCCGCCTGCTCCGGCCGGCCCTCGACGGCGTGCGCCCCTGACCACGGGGCCCGGAGCCCGGACGAAGACGCGCTCTACGACCCGGTAGATCGAGCCGGGACGCGTCGCCGGCAGGCCGACCGGGCCGGGCGGCGCGGTCAGGCCCGTCCGGCCGCGCGGAGTTCGATCAGGCTGCGGGCGCTGGCGACGATCGATTCTTCGGTGGTTCTGGGATGCCAGCCGAGCACGCGACGCGCCTTCTCGGCGCTGGTCCGATAGACGATGCCCAGGTCGGGGGTGAACGCCCGCAGTGTCGGATCCGCGCGCGATGCCAGGCGCACCAGCAGGTTCGGCAGTTGGCGGGTGGGAACCCGGGCGCCGGCGGGGCCGAGGCGGTCCTTGAGCACGCGCGCGACCTGCGCGGCCCACATCGGCGCGCCCGCCGCGGCGATGAAGCGCTGTCCGGGGGCGGCGGGGTCGGTCATCGCGCGGACGTGGAGGTCGGCCACGTCGCGCACGTCGACGAGGTTGAAGCACAGGCGGGGCAACGCCGGCATGCCGCGGTCCAGCAGGCGCTGGATGAGGATGAGGGAGGTCGAAAGGTCGGGCCCGAGGACCGGTCCGAGCAGGCCCACGGGGTTGACGACCGCGAGTTCGGGAGAGCCGCCGCGGTCGGCGAAGTCCCACGCCGCGCGCTCGGCGAGCACCTTGGACTTGGCGTAGGGGCTCACGTCGGGCCCGTCGAGGTCGGTCCAGTCCTGTTCGGTGAACGTCCGGTCGAGGCCGGTGTGGCCATGGCCGATCGCCGCGAAGGAGGAGGTCAGGACGACCCGTCGGACGCCCGCTGCGCGCGCCGCCCGCAGCACCCGCAGGGTTCCCTCGCGGGCCGGGACGATGAGTTCGTCCTCGTGGTCGGGCAGGGTGGCGGGGAAGGGCGAGGCGACGTGCAGCACGTAATCGCAGCCGGAGACCGCGTCCGCCCACCCCGCGTCGGCGGTGAGGTCGGCGGTGGCGAACGAGAGCGCGTCCATCGCGTCGATCCCGCCGCGCCGCAGCATCTCGCGGACCTCGCTCGCGCGGCTCGGCGTGCGGACGGTGGTGCGTACCCGGTAGCCGCGCTCCAGCAGCGTCAGGACGCAGTGCGCGCCGAGGAACCCCGACCCGCCGGTCACCAGCACTTGTTCAGTGTTCATTTCAGCTCCCGATTGGCTTGTCCGGCTGGATCAGGTGACGGCGCGCCACAGCGCCTCGAAGCCGGTGGCGCGGTGCCGGTCGGCTCCCCGCGGGTCCTGGATCATGAAGGCGATCGTGGTGTCCGCGAGGGCCTCGACGGTTCGCACGACGAAGGCCATGGGCGCGTCGCGCAGCGCGCCGGTGGCCCGCGCCCGGTCGAGGAGTGCCGCCACCTCGGCCATGGACCCGTAGGCGGCGGCGTGACTGTCCGGGGTGACGTCCCGGGAGACGCTCAACTGAGCGAGCGCGCGCTTCTTGCGCGGATCGGACGTGCCCCACGCCGTCCACCGGCACCAGACATGCCACCCCTGTTCGCGCAGGTCGGCGTCTGCGGGCAGGTCGGCCGTGACAGTGGCACCCAGCTCCGACTTGAGATCCACGAAAAGGTGGTTGATCAGGTCGGTCTTGGTCGGGAAGACGTTGAACAGCGTGCCGTTGGACACGCCCGCCTCCTTGGCGATCGCCGCCGTCGGCGCGCTGAGCCCTTGCTCGGCGATGACGCGGACGGCCGCCGCCATGATCATGGCTCGCTTCTCCGGAACCCGTGGCCTGGCCACCGGCATCCCCCCTCGGCTTCAATTTGACTGACTAGTCACTCTAGCAGAAGGGAAGTTGGACGGCATTCCTTCCGATCGTCCCCTCGGTTGCAGGCTTTTCCGGTGGCGGGGCGACCGGGCGTGGTGCCGCCGCCCGGACCGCGTGTTGCCGAGCACCTCTCTCTAAGACAAGATTGTTCCTTTGAGGAGAGGGGTGTGCGTGAAACCTCTGGAGGCATCCGATCCCCGGCAGGTCGGCCCCTACCGGACGCTGGCCGAGCTCGGCAGGGGCGGGATGGGCCGGGTGCTGCTGGCCGGCGGTCCGGACGGGCGGCTGGTCGCGGTCAAGCTCGTGGACGAGCAGTTCGTCGAGGACGACGGCTTCCGCGCGCGGTTCCGCCGCGAGGTGCGGGCGTCGCGGCAGGTCGCCGGGGCCTACACGGCGGCGGTGATCGACGCCGATCCGGAGGCGCCGACTCCCTGGCTGGCCTCGGTGTACGTGCCCGGTCCCGCGCTGCAGACCGCCGTCGCCCGGACGGGAGTCCTGGACGGCGAGGCGGCGTCGCGGCTGGCCGCGGGACTGGCCGCCGCGCTGGTGGAGGTGCATCGGTCGGGCCTGGTGCACCGCGACCTCAAGCCCTCCAACGTGCTGCTCACCGGCGACGGCCTGCGCGTCATCGACTTCGGCATCGCCCGGGCCGCCGAAGGCGACGGCACCCGCGTCACCCGGACCGGGATGCTCGTCGGCACCGCGAGCTACATGTCCCCCGAGCAGGCCCGCGGCGAGTCGCCCGGGCAGGCGAGCGACGTGTTCTCGCTCGGCTCGGTGCTGGTGTACGCCTGCACCGGCCAGGGCCCGTTCACGGCCGGCAGCGTGCCGCAGGTCCTGCACAACGTCCTCACCGCCGCGCCCGCGCTGGACGGCCTGCCCGCACGGGTCCGGGAGCTGGCGGAGGCGTGCCTGGCCAAGAACCCCGCCGACCGGCCGACACCCGAGCAGCTGCTGGGCCGGATCGGCGGCGTGGTGCCGGCCGCCCGCCCCTGGCCCCCGGCGGTGCACGCCCTGATCGCCGCGCAGCAGGACGAGGTCGACCGGCTGCTGCACGCTCACTCGCCGGCCGGTCCGCCGTTCTACCCTCCGGCTCCGGTTCCGGCTCCGACCGCGGTGGACCCGGCGGCGCCGTCCGGCGGGCCCAGCCGCCGCCGGTTCCTGGTCGCGGGCGGGGCGGCCCTCGGCGTCGCGGCGGTGGGGGCCGGCGCGTGGGCGTCGGTGAGCGGCGGCGGTTCCACCAAGCGGCACCCCACCGGCGGCAAGCGGGCCGGGACCGCGGCACAGCGTCCGGTGGCCACGCTGACCAGCGACGTACCGCTGGACAGGCTCGCGTTCAGCCCGGACGGTTCGCTCCTGGCGGCGATCGGCGGCGACGCCACGCTGCGGTTCTTCGATGTCGCCTCGCGCCAGCCGTCCGGGGACCCGATCAAGGGCGGGACCGGCGACAGGGCCAGGATCGCCGCCTTCTCCTTCGACCGGACCGGCGACACGCTGGCCACGGCGGGCGACGGCGTCAAGCTCTGGGACGTCCGGACCCGCCGGCAGCTCGCCGCCCTGACCGTCCCGCTGATGGCGAGCATGGACGCCCCCGGCCCGGCGCACGACGTCGGTTACAGCCCCGACGGCCGGCTGCTGGGCGGCGCGGGCATGGAGCTCGTCCAGATCTGGGACGCCCACTCGCGCGCGCCGGTCGGCAAGGTCGAGTTCGGCCACGCCGACATCATGTCCAAGGTGGCCTTCAGCGGCGACGGCAAGCTCCTGGCCGTCCCGGACGAGTCGGCGGTGAAGGTCTACGACGTCGCTTCGGGCAAGCAGTCCGGGCAGTCGCTCCTCGGCCACACCGCGGCCGTCATCGCCGCGCAGGTCAGCCCGGACGGCCACACCCTCGCGACGGCGGCCTACGACTCCACCGTCCGGTTCTGGGACCTGCAGACCGGCCGCGCGGTCGGCGCGCCCATCACGGTCGGCTCGGAGGTGATGGTCGAGTTCATCGACTTCAGCCCCGACGGCCGCATCCTCGCCGGCGGCACCCAGGACGGGACCGTGCGCCTGTGGGACGTGGCGTCCCAGCGGGCGATCGGCAAGCCCATCGGCCTCGGCGGCGAGGTCACCGGTGTCGCGTTCGGCGGCGAGGGACGCACGCTGGCCACCGTGAGCAAGCGGACGATCCAGCTGTGGGATCTCACCGCCCTCACCCGGGCATGACCGCGATGCGTCCCCTGTCCCCCGCCGATCCTCCGGTGATCGGGCCGTACCGGCCGCTGGCCGAGCTCGGGCGCGGCGGGATGGGCCGGGTGCTGCTCTGCTCGGGCCCGGACGGCCGGCTCGTCGCGGTCAAGCTCGTGCACGCGCGGCTCCTCGGCGCCCCCGGCTACCGGGACCGGTTCCGCGCCGAGGTGGCGGCGACCAGGGCCGTGTCGGGCGCCTACACGGCGCCGGTGATCGGCGCCGACCCGGACGCGCCGATGCCGTGGCTCGCGTCGGTCTACGTCCCGGCGCCGTCGCTGGGCGAGGCGGTGAGCGCCACCGGTCCCCTGCCCGAGGCCGCCGTCCGGCGGCTGGCCGCGGGGCTGGCCGCGGCGCTGCGCGACATCCACCGCGCCGGGCTGGCACATCGCGACCTCACGCCGCGGAACGTGCTGCTGGCCGCGGACGGCCCGAAGGTCATCGACTTCGGGATCGCCTCGGCCGGCGGCTCGTCCGCCGAGGCGACCGGCACGCCCGCCTTCATGGCGCCCGAGCAGGCCGAGGGCGGCCCGCCGACCGCGGCCGGCGACGTCTTCGCGCTCGGGTCGGTGCTGGTGCTGGCCTGCACGGGCCACGGCCCGTTCGACGGGCCGGGCGCCATGCAGACGCTCTACAACGTCGTCCACGCCGAGCCGAGACTGGACGGGGTGCCGGCCGCGCTCCGTCCGATCGTCACCGCGTGCCTGGCCAAGGAGCCGGGCGACCGGCCGTCGCCGGACCGTCTGCTGGCGCTGATCGGCCAGGTCACCGCCACCGCCAGGCCCTGGTCGCCCGCCGTCCACCGGCTGATCGACGACCGGCAGGCCGACCTCGCCCGGCTGCTCTCGGGCACCCGGCCCACCGTGGTCGAGCCGGCGCGGGCACCGCGGCGCCGCCGGCTCCCGGCCGCCGGTGCGGCGCTGACCGCGGCGGCGCTCCTCGGGCTGGCGGTGTGGGCGCCCTGGCCGGGGCAGGCGCGCACGTCCACGCCGAAACCCGCCGCCTCCGCCGCCTCCGCCACGCCGTCCCCGCCGCCCAGCTGGACGCTGCGCGGGCACACCTCCTGGGTGATGGCGGTGGCGTTCAGCCCGGACGGCAAGACCCTGGTCACCGCGAGCGACGACGCGACGGCCCGCCGATGGGACGTGGCCACCCACTCCCAGATCGGCGCGCCGGACCGGCACCCCGACGGCGTCGCCTCGCTGGCGATCTCCCGCGACGGCACCGCGCTGTTCACCGGCGGCGACGACGGCTATCTGCGCATCTTCCCGATGTCCGGCAAGGGGGAATCCAGCGGCCTGAACCTCGACAACGGCTCGGTCGGGGCGATGGCGCTCGCGCCCAAGCACGGCAACCTGCTGGCCATGGAGACCGGCGGCAGGCTCCAGCTCTTCCCGCTCGCCGGCAAGGACAAGCCGCCCGAGGCCGCGCGGGTCCCGTCGGGCAACGTCACCGAGCTGGCCTTCAGCCCGGACAGCCGAATCCTGGCCGTCGGCACCACCGGCACCGACAGGGACCTCGACAGCGGCAACACCAAGGGCGTGGTCGAACTGTGGGACCTGGTCGCGAAACGGCACGTGACCCCGGACCTCACCGGCTACAACGGCTGGATCGAGGGCGTGGCGTTCAGCCCCGACGGCCACCTGCTCGCCGCCGTCGGCGGTGACATGGTGCGGCTGTGGGACGTGACCGGCCACCAGCCGGTCGGCGCTCCGATCCGCTGCCGGGCGTCCTGCCGGTCGGTCGCCTTCAGCCCGGACGGCAAGCGGCTCGCCTACTCCGACGGCCCGGACGCCCGCCTGCTGACCACGGCGGACCGGAAGCAGTCCGGCCCCACCCTCACCGGCCACACCGGCGGCATCACCAGCCTGGCCTTCAGCCCCGACGGCACGCTCCTCGCCACCGGCTCCTACGACGACACCGCCCGCATCTGGCAACTCACCCCGTGACCCGCCGCCGTCCCCGTTCCCACGCCACTGCCCGACCACCACCCAGGCGAACGCGACCTCGAAACGCACCAGCACCATGGCGATCAACAGGCAGCCGCGCGCACGCTCGCCGAGACGATCGCCGGACGCAAGCCAGCGGAGCGGGCCTCCACAGCGATCTGAGGTTCGAGGTGACGCCGGGGTCCGCCAAGGAGAACATGCCTACCGTGCTCGAACACCTGAACAGGCGGCGAGGGGGCCAGCCACTGTCAGGCGGCGCGTTGCCTCACCATCGATGAACCTGACCACATGGGCAGGCCCGGCAACGTGAAGCCGTGACAGCGCGAACGAGCCAAGCGTTCCAACCGAAGCAGAGAGTCAGCACTCGGCGCGGCTTGAGCCGCTCGCGGACCGGACGCGGTCACCCGAGCTGAACGCCTTCAATGTCGAGTGCCGAGTACCGGCGAGCCCGCGCCTACGGCGCCTTGGCAGTGCTGGGGGTTCCGGCGTCGAGGGTTCGGCGGTGCGCATTCAGTACCGAGTCGAGCAGGCCCGGGAACAGTGCGTCGAGGTCCTCTCGGCGCAGCCGTACCAGCCGGGATCGGCCTTGCACCGTCGTCCACGTCACGCCGGCCTCGCGCAGCACCCGGTAGTGGTGCGACAGCGTCGTCTGGTGCACGTCGATCTCGGCGCCGATCGCGTTGCAGGAATCCTCGCCCATCCGGTCGAGCCGCCGGACGAGGTCCAGCCGCACCGGATCGGCCAGAGCCCGCAGCACCTCCACCAGCCGGATGGCCTCGGTCGCCGGCTGCGACACCTCACGCATCGCCGTCCCCTGTGATCCGCACACCCCCATGCTACCAATCCATGGATATATGGACAAGCATCCATGTATTGCTTAGGGTTCCGATCGACACGTCCGAGAGGTTCCTCTGGAAAGGCGGCACCACCCAGTGTTGAAACGACTTCTTCCGCTGGCCCTGGCGACCTTCGCCGTCGGCACCGACAGCTACGTCATCGCCGGCCTGCTCCCGGCCATCGCCACCGACCTGCGGGTCTCCACGCCCGCCGCCGGACAGCTCGTGACGGTGTTCGCCTTGGTGATGGCCCTGTCGGCACCCGTCATGGGCGCGCTCACCAGCGGGCTGGACCGGCGGTCCGCGCTGCTGATCGCGTTGAGCATCTTCGTGGCCGGCAACGCCGTCACCGCCCTGGGCACCGGCTACGAGGCAGTGATGATCGCTCGCGTCGTCACCGCGGCCGGGGCCGGAATGATCAACTCCGCCGCCTCCAGCACCGCGGGGGCCATCGCACCCCCGGAACGCCGAGGCACGGCCCTGGCCTTCGTGTTGGGCGGCCTCACGTTGGCGACGGCGTTGGGCCTCCCCCTCGGCACGCTGATCGGCCGTACCGACTGGCACCTCACCCTGTGGGCCGTCGCCGGGATCGGCCTGGCCGCACTCGTGGGCATCGCCGCCGGCCTGCCCGAGGTGACGCTCCCCGCCGCCTCCCTGGGCGACCGGCTGCGTCCGCTCAAGCAGGGCCGCGTCCTCGCGCTGCTGGCCGTCACCACACTGGTCTTCCTCGGCGCCTACACCCTCTACACCTACATCGGCCCGGCCCTCCAGGACGCGACCGGCGGCTCCCCCTCGCGGCTCACCGTCATCCTGCTGGCCTGGGGAACCGGCGTCCTGACCGGAAACCTCATCGCCGGACGGCTGATCGACCGACACGACCCCGCCCACGTGCTGACCGGCCCACTCATCATCGCCGCCATCGCCCTGGCCCTCACTTCGGTGGCGACCGCCACGCTCGTGTCCACCCTGGCCTGGGCCGCGATCTGGGGCGTCGCCCTCGGCGCCGTCGTCGTGCCCCAACAGCACCGGCTCATCGCCCTCAGCCCAGCCGCCGCACCGGTTCTCCTCGGCCTCAACTCCTCGGCCATCTACGTCGGGATCGCCCTAGGCGGTGGCCTGGGCGGACTCGCCCAGGAGTGGCTTGCCCCGGGCCCCGCCGCGCTGGGCCTGCCGGCCGCCACTGTCACAACCCTGGCACTGCTCTACCACCTGACGACCACACGCCACCGCTCGCCCACCACCCCCCAACCGACCCCCTCCACCACAAAGGCCCCCACCGCCGGTACATGATGACAGCGAAGCGCGGCCGGTGAACAGCTCACCGCCAACGCGTGCTCTGGGCTGCCCACGGCGGCCGGGTGACGGTGGCGGTGACCGGCCCCTTCACGTCCGTCAGCCGAGGAACCACGCCTCGACCACGCCGTCGCTCATCCCCGAGGTGACCAGCGTGCGGCCGTCCGGGGTGAAAGACGCCGCGACCGGCCCCGCCGTGGACGTCCACCTGATCCGGCCGTCGGACGCGTCGAACAGCACGGCCAACTCGTCGTCGGCCACGAACACCAGCGGCCCGCGTTCCGTCCAGGACGCCTTGGCCGAGTACGTCGCGACCGGGGCCGTGGCGTCCATCGTGAGCGCGGAGTCGGCGACCGGGACCAGCGAAGCGCCCGTCACCTTCCCTGCCCGCACCGTCATCACGCATGCGGTCGGACGATCGTCCCCCGCCGCCACCAGCCCGGACGCACCAGGCGCGAACGCCAGCGTATTGACGCTGGTCAGCCCCGTCTCCCACGTGGACAGCAGCGCACCGGAACCGACATCGCGCAACGCGACGCGCCCCTCCGGACAGGCATGGGCGAGCAACTCGCCGGCGTCGTCCAGCGCGACCGCTCCGGCCGCTCCCTCGGCGCGCAGCACCGCATCACCAGTGGACGCCTCGGCCACCAGCACCGACCCGGTCTCGGTGTTGCCGCAGGCGAGGAGCCGTCCGTCGGCGCTGTGACCGACCCGTCCGAAGCCGATGTCGTCGGCGACCTCACCGGCGGCGTCCAGATCGAGCGCGTACCGGAGCGCACCGTCCGCGCCATAGACGACCGGGCCGACACCTTCCCCCAGGTCAGCGAAGCCGACGGCCACCTGCGAGCCGTCCGGGCCGAACATCGCGTCAACGGCCGTGGCGTCAGTGGCCAGGGTCGCGATCAGCAGATCGCTCTCGGGGTCGGGCGCGTCAGGGCCGGGCCTGAGCAGCAGCACCTGCCCGAGGTCATTGTTGCCAGTCGCTCCCGACCCGGCCAACACCACCCCAAGGTCGTCGGGGCACGCCACGGCACTGACATAGAAGTACTCGCCGAGCCGGCAAAGCGTGCGGTGCTCCAGTCCCATGAACGATCATGCTTCCACGCACGTCCGGCCAAGGCGCCCGAATCCCCTTGACGCCCACCCGCTACAGCGCGGCCGACACGGCGAAGACAGCGACGGTGGCCCTGCCGATGAGACGGAGGATGACCTCCCGGGAAACCGCGGAAAACTCACGTCCGGCTACTTACGGCAGCCGAGGTCACTCATCGGACGCCAGGTGACCAGGGGGCCTGGACCGTGCCGGTAGGGGTATTCAGGAGCCGGCCGGTTTGCGGGCGGTGAGCAGGCGGGTCGGAACCCACGGACTGCCCCACCACGCACGCCAGCCGAGGTTGCGCACGCTGATGTCCTGGGCGTTCAGCCGCGCCAGCACCGCAGCGTACTGGCGGGGAGTCCGCGCCAGGTCGGCGATCAACAGCCGGCCACCCGGCCGCAGGACCCGATACGCCTCGGCGATCGCTTGAGCGCGGGCGTCCGCGCCGAAGATGGTGTGCACCGTCAGGCTGGACACGACCAGGTCGAAGCTCGCCTCCGCGTACGGCAGTCTGCGCAGATCACCCCCGTGCACGTGGACGCGATCGGCGACGCCTTCGGCACGGGCATTGCGCAGGGTCGCCGCCGGGGTGTTGCCGGACTGGTCCCGTCCGCGCCACAGATCCACACCGACCGCCTGGCCCTGCGGGAGGCGCTGTGCGGCGGCCAACAGGACGGCGCCGCGTCCGCAGCCGAGGTCGAGCAGCCGTTCGTCGCCACGCAGCTCCAGCTCGTCCAGCACGTCCCGCCACACCAGGAACTTGCCGCGCAGCGTGGCGTGCAGGCTCAAGGCCAGGCACCCCGCCAGCAGAGTGCCGGAGACCAGCGCCGGCAGCGCGGCGGCCACATCGGCGGTAACCGCCATCACCAGCCCGGTCACCCAGAACCCCAACACGACCAAGCCCACGAAGCCGAACCCGTAGGGCGCATCCATCCCATACCGCGCGCCACGCATCCCGCCACTCTGCCACGAACCGGCCGCCCGCGGGGCGGCTCCGATCATGCGCTGACCATTATCTGAACTGCTGGTCTGTCGAAGTGAAGGTGTGTGGAGCGACGTCGCCGAGCCAACCTTGCTGGTGTGCTTCGTCGATGCGGGCGAGGAGCTCGTCACGGATGGTGGTGAGACGGGGCAGTTGAGCGGGGTCCGGGCGCAGGAAGGGGCAGCGGACGCAGGCGTGCTCATGGATGCAGCCGGTGCCGTAGGCGCGGCCGCAGGTGCCCAGGAAGACCTTGCGATGTCCGAAGTTGCCGAAGAAGTCTTCCCACTCCTCGTTTCGGTGGGGGCTCGGTACTCGGTCGAGGACCGTTCGTCGCGGCGGCGGGCCAGGAACGCGCGGTGCCCGTTGATGGCTTCTTCGGAGTGGACGGCTGACGGCACAGTCGGATATCAGAATTCTCTCAATGCCTTGCCTTGCCGTGCTGTGGAGGGCGTGAAATCACTGACCTGATCGAGATGTGCGGGTCAGAGCGGATCGGCTTGGTCGGGCCAGGACTGGATCAGATACTGTTCTTCGCCCGGTGCGGTTTCCAGGCCGCGGGCCCAGTCGCGGCCTCGGGATCGACAGCGCACGCGGTGAGGCCCGAGCGACGGTGGCCAGAAGCCGGTCCAGCACTTGTGATCGGAATCTGTCGGAGAGGCGATGAGGATCTGGTCGCCGTCGAAGTTCGTGGTGGCGATCGCGTCGTGCTGGCAGGTGTCCCAGCCCGGTGGGTCGGCATTGGGCGGGGCGTCCCAGAACTGCACCGTCATCAGGACGTCCACCTCCCCTTCACTGACGGTGTTGATGAACACGTAGTGGCCCGGCTCCGGGAACTGGAAAACCACGTCCCGGTCGGCGGCCACCTGGCTGTAGTCCGGGCCGCCGCTGCCCGCAGGCGCGATTACCAGGTGAGCGCAATCAGGGGCGATCAAGAGTTCCAGGTGTGCGATTCGCATGGCTCGCATGGCGGACGATGATAACGAGCCGGCGTAAACCGCTCAGCGCACCCACAGGGCATGACCTCACGGCTTGAAACAGGATTCGGAGCCGGTGACGTGCTCGGTACGGGCGCAAGCGGCCTGATCGTAAGTGGTCAGCAATGGGGCTCCGAGTGGTCGTCAAGGTTGGGATGGTGTCGGCGGCTGAGGTCGGCAGCGTAAGTCACCCAGTCGCCGGAGGAGGCGCGTGGCCACTGGACGGCGACGCTGATGTGAATGCCGACTGTGCGGGCGAGGCGATGCGGGCGTTGCGGATCTCGGTGGCGTTGGGGCGGGGTGAGTCGGCGGCCAGGGTCGAGGTCTGCGCGGCAGGCTCAAGCGGCTGAGGCAGCGCAGATGGCTGACCGAGTTCTGGCCTGCGCAGCCGACCTAGTTCGGGGCCGGTGACATCGACCCGAAGCCCTGGGCCACACATGAGGCCGGTTTCGCCGCCGCGCGCAGGCCGCGCCCGACCAGCGCAAAGGCCGGCCGTTGATGTTTCGGGATCGGCGTCCAAGGTCGGTGCCGCGGATCCGAGCGGGCAATGCGAACCGCATGAACGCGGACTGGTCAACTTCCGATGGAGGTGCTTTGATCGGAGCGATGTAGGGTTCCAGCGGTCCCGAAATGAGACAGGGGCGCGGTGTGAGTGCTTTGGCATGCCCTCGTTGCGCTCAGATCGACCAAGTGCAGAGCGTGCAGAGCGTCTATGGCGCTCAGAGCGGTACCACGCATTCCCAGGGGATGGCGTTCGGCGCGGTCATCGGTGCGGGACCAATGGCCATGAGTACGTCATCCCACGGGGTTCATGCCAGCAATCTGGCTTTGCGTCTGGCTCCGCCGCCGCAGCCCGTGCGTCAATCGCCCTGGAACTGCGGCATCTTCGCACTACTCGCCTCCATCGTCGGCTTCAGCCTCATCCCTCTGCTCGGCTGGCTGGTCGAGCATGACCCCATGGCTCTGGCCGTCTTCGTCGCGGTCCTGTGCGCCGTACCGGTCGTCGTCCTTCTGGTCCTGGTTCGGGGGCAGAGGCTCAAACAACGCCATCAGGTCTATGCCGCCCGCTGGCCGGCGATGATGCGCATATGGCAGAGCGCCATGATCTGCCTTCGCTGCCACGGGACCTACTTTCCCCCCGATGCGCTTCCGGCTGGGCTGCGCCCCAGCCAGCTGCTTCCTGTCGACCTCTTCCAGGCCACCGTCGCCGATCTCGGCGCCCGCTTCGCGCTGGCCGCGGCGTCCCCCTCGAGTCCCCTCCAGCCAGGCGAGTAGAGGAGGACCCGCGCCGCGCAGAGAGCGCGGAACACGACGTGGGTGGCGTCGGCGGTGCCGAGCATGAGGAACCCTGGCCCGCCGAGGAGTGCGAGGTTGCGGGTGCCCAGCAGCCGCCCCGCGTAGGCCGGGACAACAGAACTGTAGAGGCCGCCGACCGACCAGGCGGCGAACACCGTCAGTCCCGCTCGGGCGAACCGGCGGTGCGTCCCGGGCGGCGCGTCCCGGGCGGCGCGCCCCCGGCGGCGCGCCCCCGGCGGCACCGCCGGCCATTGCGGCCGCCGGCGCGCTCCCGCAGCAAAGGCCGGACGAGTCTTCGGGACGGCCGCCATTGTCACGGCCAGCACGGTGAGCAGACCGGCCTCGACCAGGTAGCTGAGTCGCAGCGGAGCGGGTGCGTACTGGGCGAGCAGCCCGGCCAGCAGCGGACCGAACGAGCGCGAGCGCGTACACGGCGAAGACCAGCGTGAGCATCCAGGTGGAGAACCCGAGGCGCTCCCGGTAGCCGACGTACAGCGGCGTGGCACCTCGGTCCCCGCGACGCACACCAGGATCACCGCGCCGACCCCGGCGACCCGCTCCCGCCGAGTGGCAGGTCTGCGCTACTTCAAGCCAGACCCCGACGCGGCGAAGAGACGGGCGGCGTCGGAGCGCGCTGGACGCATCCGCCATCTCGCTTGGCGGAATCGACTGAGCGGCGTTTGTCTCCATGGAAGGCGCCGCGACGTCGGCCGGCCTAGGACGACATCGTGCCGCCCGGGTGGCCTCGGACGCCGCGGTAGCCGCAAGCCTGCCGTCCACCGTCAGCTCACAGGCCCGGCGCGAGCAGGAGCCACACCCGTCCCATCAGGTGGTGGTGCGGGTGATGGTGACGGCTGGGTCCAGCTTGAAGTCGCCGGTGAGGGTGAGGGTGTCGCCGGCCTTCACGGTGCCTCCGAAGCAGCCGGCGGTGACGCTGGAGACGGTGCCGCTGGTGAGCTTGAGGGTGTGGGAGCTGTTGGTGTAGGTCGCGGCGAGCTTGTTGAGGTTGATCTGGCAGCCGGGGGTGCTGAACGCCACTGTGATCGGAATGCCGTCGGTGTTGGCGGCGGTGAGGGCGGTGGTGCCGGTGGTGGCGTTGTAGCCGGTCGCGGTGTAGCCGATGGTCCCGAAAGCGGGCGTGCCGCCGAAGAAGCTGCTCCGCGTGCCTTGGGAGTCCGCGCATGTGCCGACCACGTTGTTGGTCTTGACGACGACCGGGGTGGCGGCGGTGGACGTCAGGGCGGGAACCCAGCCGTACTGCCCCGCCCCGGCACAGGTGAACAAGGTCGTGCCGGCTGCCGTGCGCAGCGCCACGTCGGCGGTGGTCTTGAAGGCGGTGTCGGCGGTGGTGGTGACGTGCCACGTGCTCGTGGCGGCGTACGCGGCCGGTGCGGCCAGCGCCAGGGGCACGGTGGCCGCGGCGACGACGACCGGCAGGGCGCGGCGCGCGAGGAAGCGGCGCGGGGACGTGGCACCCGAGGGCGAGGAAGCGAAAAGCATGGGGGTGAGGCCTCCTTCGTTCTGCTCGGCGCCTCCGAACATTTCGAAGACCAACGAGCGGATCGGATCACGGTGAGACGTTCATGGGTCAGAGATCAATAGCCGGAGCCCGGCATCGTGCGCCGCGTCGCCGGGCACCTCGAGCGCGGCAACCCGCCGAAACTCGGTGAGATCACCTCATCGAGGGTTCTCATGTCCGACTAGGGCTTCATCGGTGCACGGGCGCTGGCCCCTGTTGGAGGCGCCACGCCCCGACACCGCACAGCAGATGATCAGTCGCCGCCCGAACTCGCTCGGGCGGTCGGCATTCCAGGTCAGCAGTGGTCGTCGGTCCCGTGCAGGTAGCACGAGTCGGTCTGCGACCCCATATCCGGGGAGTAGGCGTAGCCGATCGAGACCCCGCCCACAGAGAGCCGAGTTCGAGGTGGTACCAGGTGTTGCCGAACTACTTGCTGCAGTAGAAGTTCGAGGCGTAGTGCTGACCGTATTCGAGCTGCCAGATCTTGGTGGCCGTCCCGTAAGGACGCGCCTTGGACCTTTTCTCCTCTCCCGCGTGAGTACCGACGACCTCCAGCGGTACGAAGTGGGATCACCACTCGGCGCTGGCGCGGAGGTTGGTCACGACCGGCGCGCCGGCCGACGTACCGGAGGCCGCATTGGCGCGGACCGCCGATCGCGCGAGCGCAGAGGCGATGACCGGTGCAGCCGCTGTCGTGGCGAGAAGCGGTCTCCTCATGCGAAACCTTCCTTCCCGTTCGTAGCCCCACAGGGCCGGACTAGTCGAGGATGACAAGATTCATCCAGTTCATCGACAGCTGCTGACTTTATGATCGTCAAATGTCGCTTGTTGAAGTCGGGGAGCTGGAGACGTTCCTGGTCCTGGCCGACGAGCTGCACTTCGGGCGGACGGCTCAGCGCCGTCACGTCACGCCGCAGCGGATCAGCCAGCTCATCCGGACGCTCGAACGGCGCCTCGGGGGTGCGCTGATCGAACGCAGCAGCCGCCGAGTCGAGCTCACCGATCTCGGCAGGCAGTTGTACGCCGACCAACAGCCGCACTACCAGGGGGTCCGCGACGCGCTCCAACGTGCTGCCGCCACCGCACGCGGTCTCAGCGGTGCGCTACGAGCGGGCTATGTCAACGCGTTGTGGGGGCGGCTCTTCGTCGAGGCCGCAGACGCACTGCACACGACGCAGCCCGGCGTCCGGATCGTCGTGGTGGAGCTCAGGGGCGGGGACGCGCTGCAGCCGCTGCACAGCGGCGATGTCGACGTCATGTGCGCGAGTTACCCTGCCCACGAACCAGGCGTCACTGCGGGACCGGTCCTGCTGCGGGAGGATCCGATGCTGGTCACCAGCGTCGACCACCCGTTCGCCGCCCGCGCCAGCATCTCGCTGGCGGATCTGGCGACCGTCCCGCTGCTGAGCACGCCCACCATGCCGGCCGACTGGACGCTGTCCCGCTGCCCCAGCACCACCCCGAGCGGCGACCCGATTCCGAGAGGGCCGGCAGTGACCTCGGTGCATCAGGCACTCGCTGTCATCTCCCTCGGCCACGGGGCCTTCATCTTCGGCGACCGAACCATGTCCTATCACCGCCATCCCACGCTCGCGACCACGCCGGTGAGCGACTGCCCGCCACTGGAGTGGGGCTTGGTCCATCGGGACGGCACTCGAACACCACTACTCGACGCTTTCGCTGAGGTAGTGGGCAGTCTGGCGCACGATCCAATTCAAGGCGCCGCAATCGACCAGTTGTCTTGAAGCGCGAAGGCCACGCGTTCAGCGGCGCCACCGACAGGCCGCTGACCGCGCCCGGCTTCCGGTGGCCGATGACAACACCCGCCAGAAGTGCGGACCGGGCGCCTCGGCCGTTTCTTGTTCGGGTGTAGTTCCTGCTGAGCGACACTGTCGCCTGCGCGGACATGCGGCTTCGCGGAGAGGGCGTCACGTACCCGCGCACGCGCGCCTGGTAAGCACCCAGCTCACCCAATCCCTCAAAAGGAGCTATCCCCTTCTCGGAAACTCGGTCTGCGGCGCCAGGGGCCATCACAGCTCTTCGCCGGTCGGTCCCTCGGCGTCCTCCGCATCGCCTGCATCAACAACTGGCTGACCTGCCTTCGAAATACGCCCTAGCCGCGCCTGTCGTCTACTGCCGCCCAGCAGTCCAGCGCGAGGACGACCAGTTCCCACTGGTTTTGGTTCAGGGTCATCGTCGACACCTGGCCGGGCGCCGGCCGGGTGTCGAATCCCTTCACCTCATGCGGCCAGCCGGGGTTCTGGACCCAGCCCGCCTGCCGAATGCCGGAGCCGAGCTCGACCACGTTTCGGGGGTCGCCTCTGCTGGCCTCCACGCTGACCCCGTTGTCCAGGGGGGCGTCGATGACCAGCCATTGGCGAGTCTGCATCCGTACCCGATAGCTGGGTTTGTCGGAGGGGGCTCAAGAGAGCCCGCCCCGCCGATCGTGGAATACTGCGCTCCCCGGGCTGCTGTCAAGAGAGCGCAGAGAAGACGTTGATCGTGAGCAGTGCTGCCGGGACGGCGAGCACGACCGGGAGCGCGACCTTGTAGGCCGTCCTCCACGGGTCGTCCTGGGCAAGGAAAGCGGTGCTCAGGGCGCTGATGCCCCAGCCCGCGAGAGCCGCGAGGAAGACCTCGAGCAGGTGGTAGAACCCGGACAGGCCGTGTTCATTCACGTGCGGCATTACCTGGATGAACGCGCAGAACTCGGCGATTCAGATTAGAAGCGCCGCAAGGTGCCACAGAGCCCAGCCCCTGCTTGACCGTATCATACCGTCGCCCGCATTTCATTGCCCTCACGGCTGTCGCGGCACGATGGGCGACAGGGATGAGCGTACGGGCAGGTGACGCAAACGCCACTCCAAACCCCAGAGTCATCTCTCACCGAAACGTCGCGCCACCGGTACTCCGCCTTCTCCCGGCGCCAGGATTTCTGAAGGCCAGGAACATTGCTATCATCCAGCCGATGAATGTGGCACCGAAGAACAAGGTGAGCGGAAGAACGACCCAGCGCAGCTCAGCCCGACGATAGAATGCGATGACAGGAGGCAGTAGATAGATCGGCACCAGAATAAAAGCAAGAATCAACAAATCGAGAGAACTCGGGGTTCCCAAATCCGAATACCGTCTTTCTGGTTCCAGGGCCAGGGCCTATCGGTAGCGCCGGGCCGGGGGCAAGGTTTCGAGCGATCGGGCTTCAGCTGCCGACTACACCACCGTGAGCATCATGACCACCGAGGTCATGGTCGGGAGCGCACATGTTAACGCGGCCCAGTGGAAGGTGCGCCGGTGCGCGAGCATGCGAAATATCGAGAAACCGGCGAAAGCGATCAAAAACGACCATCCGTAACCAAGCCACGTGTAGCCGCTTTTGAGGCGGTCGATGCCCGTCTCATCCTCTCCCACGAACATGGTCGGCAGGACCGCCACATAGAGGGAAAAGAAGAACGCAGCGACAAGAGCGATGGTTCGTCCCATCGCCAGCAGAATCTTTTTACTTGCGCCCAACATCTGTCTCCTCTTGCATGACGATGAGCGCGCAAGGCTCGAAGCCAGGCCTACTCTCACGGAAGAGATATGAGATTAAGGGGGAAGATCCGTTCCGTCTACAGTCGAGGGTAGGCGGCCACCGCACGTGGGCAGCCGAACGGCTATGCTGCCACAAATGTAGTAGCGCCTGCAATAGGCGCTCTCGGGAGACCCATATCACCACCTCGAAGCCTTGCCCGCCCCTTGGACAACCCTTATTGACGCTTCCCCGCCGCCACAATCCGGGCCCAGATCTCCAGCCCCCCGTGCCCGGACCACCGCGACAACCCACAGGCGGCGCCACGCTCCGACCTTCCGCCCTTGACGTACCTGCACCTCCACAAGCCGCGACGTGGTGCTCAGAGACTGTGCCGATCCCTTGACCCGAGCTGCTTCAGGCGCAGAATCGTTAAGGTCGGCACGGCATCGCGGTGACAGGAGACAGCAGATGAAGAAGCTCGCCATCCGGACGGCCCTGGCCTTGGGAATCGGCCTGGCGTCCCTCACCGGATTCGCCGGAACCGCGACCGCTGCACCTGCCGGCCCCAACGGAGGCCCCGCCTGCATCGGCTGCTGGTAGCTCCCGACGCAGCTTCAGGACGAGAGGCCGCCTGCGACGCGTCCACCGGACCCTCTGACGATGCATGGGACGCACGTTTGCCGCCCTGACTCCCCTACGGCAGCTACGGACTCCGCGTCACAGGCGCTCCGGCGACGTCCCAACCCAGACGTCGACCACTTGCGGGACGCCGGGCACGAACAGGAGCCGTGCGCGGTGTGGACGGCGTTGGCCACGGCGGCGTTCGACGCGCTCGGACTCGGCCGTCACCGCGACACCGGCAGCCGGCATCGCCCCCGAACTGATCAACATCAAACCGGCACATTCACACCGAGCTCCCGCAGCCTCGCCACCGCCGCGGAAAGGCACAGCTCAGCGGTTGCACCGTCGGCACGCATGCCCGTCTCCAGCGGCACACCGCTGGCTGCGAAAGTTCAAGCCGCCGCTCCGCCAGCCGTTCCGCATCAAGCCTGAGCATGCCGCTCACGCCCTGCTCAGCGAGCCATTCCGGAGGTCAAAGGACCCGCTCACGGCAGGTCGAGCATCATGTCGAGCGACCGGGTGCCGTCCTGGCCGGTGAACGAGCCGACGTGACGGAAGCCGACTTTCTCATAGAAGCCGATGGCGCGGGTGTTGTCGGCCAGGACACCGCCCCAAAGGATGAGTCGGCTGCGGCCGAGCAGCCGCACGACCTCGGCAACGAAGGGGAACGCCCGCGTTGCTGCGCCGCGGTTTTGGTAGGCGTCGGCGAGGGTGGGGCCGAAGCGGCAGTCGGTCGCCTCGGTGAGGTGGACGCCGGCCGCGCGATAGCGCGCCATGTCCTCTGGGGTGATGGCCAGGCTCAGCTCGAACAGGCCGACGATCACGCCCGAGGACGGCTTTTGGAGAACCAGGCGGAGCTTGTCGTAGCGGGCGATCGCCTCGCACAGCTGCCGGGCCGTCGCCAGGTCGTACCCGTCGAACGTGCTGAACCGACGCGACCGGCTCGACAGCCCACCCAGGAAACCGGCCAGCGACTCGGCGTCGGCGTGGGTGAGCGGTCGCAGGACCAAATTGGCACCATCGCGCAAGTGCACCCGGTAGGTCAGGACGTGCGGTTCCTCCGCGATCTGCGTCAGTGTGAGCATCGTTCCCGCTGCCAGCTCCGGTGCCCCGTCGAAGAAGCCAAAATCACCTGATCGGCCTTCAGGTTAATGACCCGCCGCCTCATCTGCCGTCCGGCATCCAAGCCGCGGCGGCTACAGGAGGAACCCTTGCGCCTTGGGACGCCTTGAATCACCAGCAGGAACAGAAACTGCTCGCCATGTCGGCGCGCGACCAGGCAGTAAGGCGGATGAGCAACGCAGGGCGGCCTTCGACGGGCGTGTTCGTCGCCATTCCGGAGGCTGCTCCTCCCCCGCAAATCAGGAGGCTGCCTTCCCGCAGCCCGGACGGCGAAAGGCCGAGCCCGCCAAGGCTGCATCGAACACATCCTTGGCGGGCTCGGCTTTCGTTCTCGGATGACGCCGGAGTTCAGGTGGAGGTGGGCGGAGGTGGGAGGGAGATGAGGTGGGCGATGCGGGTGGCGGTGGTTTGGGTGGCGGGGGCTTGGAGGACCAGGGTGCAGCCGGGGAGGTCGGTCGGGGCGAGCTGGAACAGTTCGAGGTCGAGGCGTCCGGCGGCGGGGTGGTCGAGGGTGATGGTGGCGGGGCGGAATCGGCGGACGGGGTACTCGGCCCACCAGGCGCGGAACTGTGGGCTGGCCGCGGTGAGCGCCGTGATGAGCTCGGTGGCGCGGGGGTCGGCCGGACGGTCGGCGATGGCGGCGCGGAACTGGCTGAGGACCGCCCGGGCGGCTGCCTCCCAGCGGGTCATCATCGCCCGGTTCCCGAGGTCGGTGAACATCATCCACAGCAGGTTCCTGCGGTCGGTGGGGAGAGTGGCGGGGTCGGTGCGGACCCGGGCGTAAGGGAGGTTCCAGGCGAGGTAGTAGAAGTAGCGGTCGTACAGGGCGGCGAGGCTGGGCGCGGCGAGATCGACCAGCCGCTGGGCGCGGGCGCAGCGGCCGGCGTCCTCGGGCGGATCGGGCAGGGCGAGCCCGGCGAGCCGGCGCAGGTGGCGGTGCTGGTCGGGGTCGAGCAGCAGCGCCCGGGCGAGCGCGTCGATGACCTGCGAGGTCGCGGTGATGTTGCGGCCCTGCTCCAGCCAGGAGTACCAGGTGAGGCCGACCCCGGACAGTTCGGCGACCTCCTCGCGCCGCAGGCCCGGGGTGCGGCGCCGGCCGGAGGCGTTCCCGGTGACCAGGCCGACGTCGGCGGGACGCAGCCGGGCTCGTCTGGTGCGCAGGAAGGCCGCGAGTTCCGACCGCCGTGCAGCTTGCTGATCGCTCATCGGGCCCCCGACGCTGGTCGGCTGGGTGTCATCACCACTACCACCCACGATCCTCGCATTCTTCCTAGCCTTTCGATCGAGGGCTCGGATGAAGGAGGAGCGCATGGACACCGACGCCGTCCTGGTGATCGGCGCGACCGGGCAGCAAGGTGGCGCAGTGGCTCGCGCGCTGCTCGCCCGAGGGGTGAGGGTGCACGCGTTCGTCCGTGATCCCGCCGGTGCCCCGGCGCTGGCGCTGCAGGACGCCGGAGCGGTCCTGGTGCCCGGTGACCTGGACGATCGGCAGTCGCTGGAATCGGCGCTGGCCGGGGTCCGCCGGGTGTTCATGGCGCTGACCATGATGACCGGACCGGTCATCACCGCCGAGGGCATCGCGCTGGAGGAACGCCGCGGCAAGGCCGTCGCCGACCTCGCCGCGCGCGCGGGCATCGACCACCTGGTCTACAGCTCGCTGTCCGGAGCCGGCCAGGGCACCGGCATCCCCTACATCGAGGGCAAGGAGCGCATCGAACGGCACCTGCACGCGCGGAACCTGCCCGCGACCGTGCTGCGGCCGGTGTCGTTCATGGAGAACTTCCTCTCCTACAACCGGCCGGCCCTCATCGACGGCGAACTCACCGTCAGCCTGGCGATCGGCCCGACCACTCCGCTCGCGCTGATCGCGGTCGCCGACATCGGGCAGGCCGCCGCCCTCGCGTTCGCCCACCCCGGTGACTTGGTGGGACGGCACCTGCACATCAGCGGGGACCTTCGCACCGGTCCGCAGATCGCCGAGGTGTTCGGCCGCGCCGCCGGACGTCCGGCGCGTTTCTCCACGCTTCCGCTGGAACGCCTGCGCGCCTTCGACCCGCAGGTGGCGGCGATGTTCGCCTGGTTTGAGCAACGCCCCGCCCCCGAACCCGACCCGGCCCTGAAGGCTCACCGCTTCGAGCCGATGACCCTGGAACGGTGGGTGCGCTCGATCGACTGGCGACCGCCGACCTCCCCATGAGCCGACCCTCCCTCGAGCCGTCCTCTCCTTGAAAGGTGGCACGACATGACCGATGGACTGATCCTCGCCCCGGGCGCGGGCCGCGCCGTCCGCAACTCCGGCATGACGTTGAAGATCGGCGAAGGGACGTCGACCACCTGGTCGATCTTCGAGGCGGTCGTACCTGCGGGCTTCGACGTCGGCGCCCACCTCCACCACCAGGCCGAGGAGTTCTTCTACATCCTGGAAGGCGAACTCGACCTGCTCGCCTTCCAGCCCCACACCCCTTCACCCGACTGGCTCACCTGGACCTCGGCCGACGGCGCCCGGGTGACCCGGGGCGGTCCCGGCAGCTGCATGCACGTCCCCGCCCGCTGCCCCCACGCCTTCCACAACCCCGGTCCCGCCCCCGTCCGGATGCTGTTCCAGGTCTCCCCACCCGGCCACGAGCACTACCTCGACGAACTCGCCGACCTCCTCACCACCTCCCCATCCCCGGAAACCATCGCCGAACTCCGCACCCGCCACGACATCCACCAACTCACCCCGCTGATCCCCGACCGGCGCCAAAGCCGACCTCCCGTTCAGTGACGAGTTCCGACACCGCCACCGCACGGCAGACCCACCCGCACTCCGCGCCCACCTTCACCTTCGCGTGCCGTCCTCGGGGTCCGATCGTCGGCTGGACGCGGCGGGCGACGGCGAGCACCGTCGGCGCCGCGGGGCCGACGCAGAAACGCGTCGGCGCCCGTGGTCACAAACGAGCGGAAACCGGATTTCGAACACAAGGACCACCACGTCCGGCTGTCCCGTACGGCTCGTCCAGCCCGACGGGCCGCCTACGCCGTCCGGTGGATGGCGGAGGTGCGGTGGAGAGCGCGTTCACGTGTTGCCCCAATCGCAGGAGGGCCACCTTGAGGAGCGCTTGGCCGGGCAGCCAACGCGCTCGTTCGGAGCGGCCCCCGGTACCGCCGCTTCGGTTCGACGGAGCTTGGCTGAGGATCTACGAAAATCTGTTGTGATCAAGGTAGATTTTCGCGGGGAGGCCGGGTAGAGTTCCTGCCATCGACGACGAACAAGTCCATGAGAGCGGGCAGAGGACGAACTGCCCG